>CALRWB020000001.1:0-245117 GCA_943371815.1 Chitinophaga pinensis
CGGGGTAGGACCTCTTCTGGGAAGATGAAGTTTTCGTGCGGCTGGTCAGCCGGTGCCATCCAGGCACGCAGGCCTTCATTCAGCAGGATGTTCTTGGTGTAGAAGGTCTCGAATTCGGGATCTTCTGCGGCGCGGATTTCCTGGCTGACGAAGTCATAGGCCCGGAGGTTGAGGGCCAAACCAATGATGCCGATGCTGCTGGTCCACAGACCCATCACCGGCACAAACAACATGAAGAAGTGAAGCCAGCGCTTGTTGGAGAAGGCGATGCCAAAGATTTGGCTCCAGAAGCGGTTGGCGGTGACCATCGAATAGGTCTCCTCTTCCTGGGTGGGCTCAAACGCTTTGAAGGTGTTGGCCTGGTCGCTGTCCTCAAAGAGGGTGTTCTCCACGGTGGCGCCGTGGATGGCGCAGAGCAAAGCGCCGCCGAGGATGCCGGCCACGCCCATCATGTGGAAGGGGTTGAGGGTCCAGTTGTGGAAGCCCTGCAGGAAAAGCAGGAAACGGAAAATCGCTGCCACCCCAAAGCTGGGGGCAAAGAACCAGCTGCTTTGGCCCAAGGGGTACATCAGGAAAACACTGACGAACACCGCAATGGGTCCTGAGAAGGCGATGGCGTTGTAGGGGCGGATGCCGACTAGACGGGCAATCTCGAACTGACGGAGCATGAAGCCGATCAGGGAGAAGGCACCGTGCAGGGCGACAAAGGGCCAAAGGCCACCGAGCTGGCACCAGCGCACGAAGTCGCCTTGGGCCTCAGGTCCCCAGAGGAGGAGGAGGCTGTGGCCCATGGCATCGGCCGGGGTGCTCACCGCAGCGGTGAGGAAGTTGCAGCCTTCCAGGTAGCTGGATGCAATGCCGTGGGTGTACCAGGAGGTGACAAAGGTGGTGCCGGTGAGCCAACCGCCCAGGGCCAGGTAGGCCGTAGGGAAGAGGAGCAGACCAGACCAACCGACAAAAACGAAGCGGTCGCGCTTGAGCCAGTCATCGAGGACGTCAAACCATCCCCGTGCTGCTGGCGCGCGCCCTACAGCGATCGTCATGAGAAAGGGCCTTCATGAAGCGTTACAAGCTGAGCGTAGGGGGCCAGCGTTCAATCTGCGACACCCGCACCACCTGCTGAGCAGAAGTACTCAGCAGCAGCGCTCCCGAAGCGGCGCTTCTGTGGGTGATTCGCCAAAGTGGGGTCCCAGGCCGCTTCTTTGGTCGCACCCCCCATCACCATGTACGTCATCGAGCTCTCGCTCAAGCTCAGCCCCATGCCCGTTGCGGTGCAGCGCAAGGAACTGGCCGACGCCCAGGCGCTCTACGCCACCGTGAAAAGCGCCCTCGAGCACGGCGGCCCCAAGCTGCTGGAGCTCACCTGCGAGAAGGAGGAGGACAAGCAAATCAGCCTGCTCACGAGCGAGGTGGTCGCCGTACAGATTTACGAAAAGTCGGCCATGGGCGCGGGCAGCAAGCGTCCTGGTTTCAGCTTCGAGAGCTAGGTGGCTGCCCCGGCTTCGCTCACGGTGGAACGGCTCAGCTTCGCCTGGCCCAATGGCCGAATCGCACTCTCCCATTGCAGCTTCCAGATTCCAAGCCCCGGGCTCTGGATGCTGGTGGGCAGCAATGGCAGTGGCAAAAGCACCCTGCTGCGCCTGATCGCTGGGCTTCTGACACCCCGCTCTGGCCAGGTCCAAACGCCCCTCAAGGCAGCCCTGGTTTTTCAAAACCCCGATCACCAGCTGCTGCTTCCCAGTTGCAGCAGTGAATTATTGCTCGCCCTGCCCGAAGGCCTCAGCGCCGGCCAACGCAGCGATCGCATCCCTGGCGCCCTGGAGCAGGTGGGCCTTTCGGGCCTGGCCCAGCGGCCGATCCACACCCTCAGTGGTGGTCAAAAACAGCGGCTGGCGATTGCAGGGGCCCTGGCCAGCGAGGCCAGCCTGCTGCTCCTGGATGAGCCGACAGCCCTACTGGATCCCGCCAGCCAAACCGACGCCCTGGAGCTGGTTCACCTACTCAGCCACCGCGCCAAGCAACCGCTCACCGCCCTCTGGATCACCCACAGGCTCGAGGAACTGCAGCGCTGTGATGGTGCTGCCCTGATGGAGCAGGGCCACATGGGGCCCTGGCAGAGCGGCAACGCCCTTGCTGGGCAACTCAACCAGCAACTCGCCAGGCAGCTGGCCCCCTTGCAGAGCGGCCGGGCCGAAGGTTAAGTTCTTCAGACCGGTTCGCCGGTAGCTGCATTCCTCGGTAGCTCAGCGGTAGAGCGATCGACTGTTAATCGATTGGTCGCAGGTTCGAATCCCGCCCGGGGAGCTTTGTTCAGCCCTAAGAAACCGCATCCATGCCTGGGTGCGGTTTTTTTTGGCAACAATCACAACAATCAACCCTAAAGAGAAGCTGAAGATCCAGTTAGGGCCCGATTGCCTCCGCTAGGGCCCTAACAAGCCCCCAGCCCTTGGCATCACTGACATGCAACCGAAAGGCGCCTTGGCCGGCAGGCCCCAATGGGACTGGGCAGCCCCATTGGGGCTGGGGGCAATGGGTTTTCAGCGCAGGGAGCGGCCGGATCAGCCGAGAAGATGGGTAGTGAATTGTTTGCCACCCCCCTGTTGCCCTGCCGCATTTCAGCCAAAGTGGTGCGATGAAGCCCTGCATCCTGCTGATCGAAGACGACAGCGACATGCGCGAGCTTGTGGCTGGCCACCTTGAGCATGGCGGCTTTGATGTGCATCGCGCCGATGACGGCATCAAGGGCCAGGCCCTGGCCTTTCAATACTGCCCCGATCTCATCTTGCTGGATCTGATGCTTCCCAAGGTGGATGGCATCACCCTGTGCCAGCGGCTCCGCCGCGAAGAGCGCACCGCCAAGATCCCCATCCTCATGCTCACGGCCCTCGGTGGCACCAAGGACAAGGTGAGTGGCTTCAACTCCGGCGCCGATGACTACCTCACCAAACCCTTCGACCTCGAGGAGCTGATGGTGCGGGTCAAGGCGCTCCTACGCCGCAGCGACCGGGCCCCTCTCTCCACCAAGCACAACGAAATCCTCAGCTATGGCTGCCTCACCCTGGTACCCGAGCGCTTTGAGGCGATCTGGTTCGATGCCGCCGTGCGGCTCACCCACCTGGAATTCGAGCTGCTGCATTGCCTGCTCCAGCGCCACGGCCAAACCGTGGCGCCCTCGCTGATCCTCAAAGAGGTGTGGGGCTACGAACCCGACGACGACATCGAAACGATCCGGGTCCACGTGCGGCATTTGCGCACCAAACTCGAGCCCGATCCCCGCAAACCGCGCTTCATCAAAACGGTCTATGGGGCGGGCTACTGCCTAGAGCTTCCTAATGGCTCGACCGTGCCAGCTCCAACAACGCCACTTCCCACGCCAGTCGAGGCTGAACGTAGGCCTTGAGGTGGCTGCGCAGTTGTTCCAGGCGGCGCAGCACCGACCCTTGAGCCGGGCCAGGAGCTTGGCGCCACAGCACCAGTTGCCACCAATCCAAAAGCCAAAGCTGCTGCTCCCCATCCAGCGCTTCGCACAGATCCCGGGCCAATTCCAAGGCTTCCAGGGGTTCAGGTAGCCCCCGGGCCAAGCCCCGCAGGCGATCGGCCATCCCTTCGGGCAGGGTTTGCCACTGCTGGCGATGGGCCAGCAGCGCGCCTGGTGAACCCGCCGCAAGCTCCACCAGCTCAACCGGATCGCCATCCCCAGGCTCGGAGCCAGGGGCCCCACAGCCCGCCAACACCTCCAGCATCAAGGCCGGGGCCAGGCGGGCAAAGGGAATCTGCTGGCAGCGGGAGCGAATCGTGCTGAGCAGCTGCTCTGGGGCCGCCGTGAGCAAGATCAACAGGCCATCGCCAGGTTCTTCCAGGGTTTTCAGTAGGGCATTGGCAGCCCCTTCCGCCATGGCCTCAGCCCCCTCCAGCACCACCAAACAGCCCGGGGCCTCCACCGCCCGACGGGCCAGAAAACGCGACACCTCGCGAATCTGTTCCAACCGCAGTTGGGGGGCGGCCCGGCGGCTCACCCCCAGCTCGGCAGCTTTCGAAGCCGGCACCAGCTGGCCCTTCTCCGAATAGGTGGGCTCCACCCAAAGCAGATCGGGATGGTTGCCCTCCTCCAGCCGGCGGCGAATGGCTGGCGAACCGGTTGGACCGGCCAGCACCCCCTCCAAAAAGCGCAGGGCCGCCCGGCGCCGGCCCACCCCATTGGGGCCGGCAAACAAATAGGCCGGGGCCAGCCGCTGGTGCTGGAGCGCCGCATCCAGCAGGGCCACCACCTGGTTTTGGCCGACCAGATCGGCAAACAAACCACTCATCGGCCGGGGCCGGGCAAGCCGCCCAGCTGCTGCTGCACCACAGCCCGACAAGCCCCACGCACCTGGTCTGGGGATTGGCTGGCATCCACCCGGTGCCAGGCCCGCTGGGCAGCAAGGGCCGCAAAGCCATCGGCCACCCGCTGCAGAAAGGCCTGGCCACTGGCCTCAATTCGGTCGGCGGGTCGATCTCCCCGGCGGCGCATCGATTCCGCCAGCGGCACATCCAGCCAGAGGGTGAGATCGGCCGCCAACCCACCGGTGGCGATGGCTTCCAGCTGGCCGATCAGCGCCATCGACAGGCCGCGGCCATGGCCCTGATAGGCCGCGGTGGAGCCGGCAAAGCGATCGCTGAGCACCCAGTCGCCCCGCTCCAAGGCCGGACGAATGGTCTGCTCCACATGCTGGGCCCGATCCGCCGCGTAGAGCAGCAATTCAGCCGTGGGTCCCGGGGCCGCCTCGCCGGGGGGATGGAGCAGCAACTGTCTGAGGGCCTGGCCCAAGGCGGTTCCCCCCGGTTCGCGGGTCACCAGCAGGGCGGCGCTTGGGGCCATCAAGCCACTGCTGGGCAACCAATCACGCAACGCCTGCAGCTGGGTGGTTTTGCCGCAGCCATCAATGCCCTCGAGCACCACAAACCGGCCGCTTGGCACCTGGTTTTATCCCTGCTGATGGGGGCCATCCTGCAGCAACAAGGCATTCAGCACCACCGTGATCGAACTCAAAGCCATCAACAGGGCCGCGTAGGGCGGCGTCAGCAGCACCCCAAAGCCCGGCAACAACACCCCCGCCGCGATCGGCAACACGATCAGGTTGTAACCAAAGGCCCAGGCCAGGTTTTGGCGCACCTTGGCCATGGTGCGCCGGGCGAGGCGCAGCGCCATCAGCACCCCGTCCAAACGGTCACCAAGTACCACCAGATCGGCTGTGTCTTGGGCGATCTGGGTGCCCGTACCCACGGCAATACCGAGATCGGCCGCGGCCAAAGCAGGGGCATCGTTGATGCCATCGCCCACCATCGCCAAGGTTCCGCGATGGGGGAAGGCGCCAATGCGCTCCAGCTTTTGATCGGGGCGCAGTTCCCAGGCCAATTCCCCGTTACGCAAGCCCAACAGGGCACCAAGCCGTTCCACCGGCTGGCGACGATCGCCACTGAGCAATCCAAGCTCTAATCCCATAGCCCGCAGCTCGCCCAGCACCCGCTGGGCATCGGGGCGGGGCGCATCTTGAACAGCCACCAAACCCATCAAGCCATCCGGCCCCGCAATCGCCAGCACCGTGGCGCCTTGGAGCTCAAGCCTGGTCTGGCATTCCATCGCTTCGTGGTCGTCAATGGCCTGCACCCAGGCCAAGCGGCCCACCCGATAACGCTCCCCAGCCACAAGCCCTTCCACCCCTTCACCCGCCAGCGTGCGGGACTCAGTGGCCGCTAGGAGCGGCAGCTCCAGGCGAAGGGCCTCCTGCTGGATCGCATAGGCCAAGGGATGGCGGGTACTGGCCTCGAGGCTGGCGGCCAGCTGCACCACCCGCTCAGCTGCCGTGGCCCCAAACGGCTGCACCGCTGTCACCAGGGGCCTGCCCACGGTGAGGGTGCCGGTTTTATCGAACAGCACCGCGCCCAAGCGGGAGGCCGCCTCAATCGCATCGCCGCCCCGGAACAGCAGACCGGAACGGGCCGCCAGCCCCGAACCCACGGTCATGGCCGTGGGCGTGGCCAAGCCCAAGGCACAGGGACAGGCCACAACCAACACCGAAATGGCCAATTGCAGGGCCAAAGCAAGAGGGGTATCGGCACTGGCTCCGAGCACCCCATGGGCCATGGGGCCCATCTCATGGGCAACCTGACGCACCAATACCTGGGGCCAGAGGCGCGCTCCCCATTGCCACCAGAAGACAAACGTGGCACTGGCCAAGGCCAAAACAAACAGCGTGAAGCGCCCCGCCACCCGATCCACCAACCGCTGAATCGGAGCCTTACGGGCCTGGGCCTGCTCCACCAGATGGATGATCCGGGCAATGGCGCTGTCGCCGCCTGAGCGCCGCACCTCAAACTCCAGCGGGGCTTCCAAATTGAGGCTGCCCGCCGCCAATTCCATGCCCGCTTCGGCCTGCAGGGGGAGGGGTTCTCCGGTGAGGCCCGACACGTCCACCGCGGAGGCCCCGGCCAATACCACCCCATCCACGGGTACCCGATCCCCGGGCAGCAACTGCACCCGATCCCCAGGCCGCAGGCCCCCCACCCGCACCTGGCGCGGCGGACCCCCATCCATCAGCAGCAGGGCCGTATCCGGTTGCAGGGCCGCCAGCTGCTCCAGGGCGCGACCGGTGCGAAACCTGGCCCGATCTTCTAAAAATCGGCCCAACAGCACAAAACCGAGCAACAGCACCGGCTCATTGAAAAAGCAGGGCCAGCCTGTTTCGGGCCACAGGAAGGCCACCAGGCTGGCCAAGTAGGCGCTCATCACCCCCAGGCCCACCAAGGTGTCCATGGTGGGCACCCCAGCCCAGACCGACCGCGCCCCTCGCACCAGGATCGGGCGCCCCGGGCCCAGCAGCACCACCGTGGCCACCAGGGCGTGGAAGCGCACATCCGCCAGCAGGGTGGCTGCCGGTGGCGGAATCGCCCCTTCCAGGGCCAAATGGCCGAGCACCGAAACCAGTAGCAAAGCCAAGGCCACCACCAGTTGGCTCCATTGCTGCCACCAATGCCGCTGCTGGAGCAACTCCCGGCGAGAGGCCACCTCCTGGCCTGCCTCGCGCAGGGTGACCTGATAGCCCAAGGTGGCCAGGGCCTGCTTGAGTCGCGGTAAGACATTCCCTTGCTCGGCAAGTACCAGCTCTGGGTCGAGCTGCACCCAGGCGGTTCGGGTGAGCAAATTCACGCTGGCTTGCTGCACCCCTGACTGCTCCAGCAGGCGCTTTTCGACGGCCCGCACGCAGCCGCCACACTTCATGCCCTCGATCTCCAGCAGAAGGGGCTCGAGCACGGGCAAGCCAATGGTCAAAAACTAAGCGCAGGCTAGGCAGATCAGCGAGGATGGGCCCCATCGCTCTGCCTACCGCCGGTGCCCCGCTCCCAACGCAACGACAACTTCATCGACAAGAGCTTCACGGTGATGGCCGACCTGATCCTCAAGGTGCTGCCCACCAACCGGCGCGCCAAGGAAGCGTTTGCCTATTACCGCGACGGCATGAGCGCCCAGGCCGATGGCGAGTACGCCGAAGCCCTTGAGAACTATGAAGAAGCGCTGAAGCTTGAGGACGACCCCAACGACCGGGCTTTCATCCTTTACAACATGGCCCTGGTGTACGCCAGCAATGGCGAACACCAGAAGGCCCTCGACCAATACACCCAAGCCCTGGAGCTCAACAGCAAGATGCCCCAGGCCCTCAACAACATCGCCGTGATTCACCATCACCTCGGCTCGATTGCCGAAGAGAAAGGTGAGGCCGATGAAGCGGACCGCTGCTTCGACCAGGCGGCCGATTTCTGGGGCAAGGCCATTCGTCTGGCACCGAACAACTACATCGAAGCCCAAAACTGGCTCAAAACCAGTGGCCGCGGTGCGGTCGACGTGTACTTCTAACGGCCCTACATCCGATCGCCTGCGGGATTCACCCCAAGGGCCGCCACCAGGGCGGCCGCCACGGTGCTGGCCTCCAGGAGCTGAAGCCCCAAGCCTGCGGCCACCTTGGCCAGGCCACTGCCCTTGGGGACCACGGCCCGGGTAAAGCCCAGCCGGGCAGCTTCGCCCAGGCGCAATTCCAGTTGGCCTACCGGGCGCAACTGGCCTCCCAAACCCAATTCCCCCACCAGCACCGTGCCTGGCGGCATGGTGAGGTCGCGGTAGCTGGCCACCACCGCCGCAGCCACCCCCAGGTCTGCTGCCGGCTCCTCCACCTCCAGCCCGCCTGCCACCGCCAAGTAGCAATCGAAGCGGGAGAGGGGCAGGCCCAGGTGCTTTTCCAGCACCGCCAGGATCTGATGCAACCGATTGGTGCCAATGCCCGTAGCGGTACGCCGCGGGCTGGCGTAGCTGGTGGTGCTGACCAGCGATTGCAACTCCACCACCAGGGGCCGGGTGCCCTCGCAGGCCACGATCGTGGCCGTGCCGGCGCTGGGCTCATCGCCACCGAGGAACAACTCGCTGGGGTTGGTGACCTCCGCCAGGCCCCGATCCCGCATTTCGAACACCCCCAACTCGTGGGTGGCCCCAAAACGATTTTTAGCTGCCCGCAGCAGGCGGTGGCTGGCAAAGCGATCCCCCTCAAAGGTGAGCACCGCATCCACCAAATGCTCCAACACCTTGGGGCCGGCCAGCATGCCCTCCTTGGTCACATGGCCCACAAGCAGGAGGGCGGTGTTCTGGCGTTTGGCAATCCGGGCCAGGGCGGCGGCACAGTCCCGCACTTGGGCCACGGAGCCCGGGGCACTGCCAAGCTCGGCGTCGTGCAGGGCCTGGATGCTGTCGATGATGGCCACCGCTGGCCTCAGGGCTTCGAGTTCCTGCAAGACCAATTCCAGGTCGGTTTCGGCCAACAGCTGAAAGTCAGCCCCCTGGTTCTGCCCTTCTGCGCCAGCCCCATCAGCTCCGGGGACCTCTGCTCCGGGACCATCAGCCAGCCGGCGCCAGCGCAACTTCACCTGCTGGGCCGATTCCTCCGCACTCACGTAGAGCACCGAGGTGCGCCCAGCCATGGAGCGGCAGCTCTGAAGCAGCAAGGTGGATTTACCGATGCCGGGATCCCCGCCCAGCAACACCAAAGAGCCCGGAACTAGCCCCCCACCCAAGACCCGGTCAAATTCGCCGTAGCCCGTGGCCAGGCGCTGCAAGGGCCGCTCCCCCACCGATTGAATCGGCTCCGAGCGCTTCGGCTTCCCCACCCCTGCCTCGGCCGGGTTGGGCACGGGTCGCCGCCGCCGGCTATCGGCCGCTGGTGCGGCCGTCTGCAGCTGTTCCACCAGGCTGTTCCAGCTGCCACAGCTAGAACATTTTCCAAAAAATTGACGGGTCTGGGCCCCGCAACTGGTGCAAACAAAAACGGAACTTGCTTTAGCCAAAAGGAGTTGGGCTTGGCGAAGGGAATCGGGAAGACGGCCCCCGTTCTATGAAGAAAGGTGGCGTTCGGTGAACTGTTTGCCCCTCAAGACATTTCAGTGGTCTGATCCGATGTAGCAGCAGGGCTGCGGCGATGACGGCTTCCGCCCCCGCAAAAGAAACCATCCTTGTTGTCGACGACGAGGCCAGCATCCGCAGGATTCTGGAAACCCGGCTGTCCATGATTGGCTACAAGGTGGTCACCGCCTGCGACGGGGTTGAAGCCCTGGAGCTGTTTCAGAGCATCAACCCCGACTTGGTGGTGCTCGACGTGATGATGCCCAAGTTGGATGGCTACGGCGTTTGCCAGGAGCTGCGCAAGGAATCGGACGTGCCGATCGTGATGCTCACCGCCCTTGGTGATGTGGCCGACCGCATCACCGGCCTGGAGCTGGGCGCCGACGACTATGTCGTCAAACCCTTCAGCCCCAAGGAACTCGAGGCCCGCATCCGCTGCGTGCTGCGGCGGGTGGACAAGGACTCGATGGCTGGCATCCCCAATTCAGGCGTGATCCAGGTGGGGGACCTCCGCATCGACACCAACAAGCGACAGGTGTTTAGCGGCGACGAGCGCATTCGGCTCACTGGCATGGAATTCAGCCTGCTGGAACTGCTGGTCAGCCGCTCCGGAGAGCCCTTCAGCCGCGGGGAAATCCTCAAGGATGTGTGGGGCTACACCCCCGAGCGCCATGTCGATACCCGGGTGGTGGATGTGCATATCTCCCGACTTCGCTCCAAACTGGAAGACGATCCTGCCAATCCCGAGCTGATCCTCACGGCTCGAGGCACTGGCTACCTGTTCCAACGCATCGTTGACGCCGTTGTCTCCGAAGGAGCCTGAATTCACCCCTGCCAGCCCCAAGCGGGCTAAACCCAGCCGGGCCATCCGACGGTTGGTGATTTGGTACCGGCGCAATGCCGCCGTCACCAGCCTGGTGGATACGGCCACTTCTGCAGCAAACACCGCCGGCAGCATGGCCGGATCCGTTGCTGGAGTGGCTGGATCGGTTGCTGGGGTTGCCGGGTCCGTGGCCGGCGCTGCCGTCTCAGGGGCGGGATCGGTGGCGGGAGCCGCCGTTTCCGGCGCAGGCTCAATGGCAGGCGCCGTACTGCAACCCCTGGTCTTTGATCCCCTGCGCCGCCTGCAGAAAGGCAGTGGAGACGGCGACTCCATCAAGGACGCCAGCCGCCTTTGGGTGGCCGTTGATGGCATGGGCGGCGATTTCGCCCCAGGTCCGATCCTTGAGGGCTGCCTGCGCGCGGTGGAGTTACTCCCCTTGCGGGTGCGCTTTGTTGCTGAAGAAACTGCCCTGAACAAGGCAGTCGCCGCCATGGGGCTCCAGGAGGAGCTCGCTACGGCCCTCGAGCGCAACCTGATCCAAATCATCTCCAGCGGTCCGTCGGTGGGGATGGATGAGGAAGCCACGGTGGTGCGCAAAAAGCGCGACGCCAGCATCAACATGGCCATGGACCTGGTCAAAGGAGGCCAGGCCACGGCCGTCTACTCGGCCGGTAATTCCGGGGCCGTGATGGCCTCAGCCATCTTCCGGCTGGGACGGCTCAAGGGCATTGATCGCCCGGCCATTGGCGCCATCTTTCCCACCCGGGATCCCGAACAGCAGGTGCTCGTGCTGGATGTGGGCGCCAACATGGACTGCAAAGCCACCTATCTGCACCAGTGGGCCCTGCTCGGAAACATCTACAGCCGCGATGTGCTCCAGGTGAAGCAACCCCGCATCGGCCTGGTCAATATTGGCGAGGAGGAATGCAAAGGCAATGAGCTCTGCCTCAAGACCTTCCCCTTGCTGGCCGAAGAGCAGCGCTTTGTCTTTGCGGGTAACTGCGAAGGTCGTGACGTGCTCTCGGGCGAGTTCGACGTGGTGGTCTGTGACGGCTTCACCGGAAACGTACTGCTGAAATTCCTCGAATCGGTGGGCAGCGTCTTGCTGGATGTGATCAAGGAAGAATTGCCCCGGGGCAGGCGCGGCAAGGTGGGCTCGGCCTTCTTGATCAACAACCTGCGCCGGATTAAAAAGCGCCTCGACCACGCCGAACACGGCGGTGCCCTCCTGCTGGGCGTTGATGGGGTTTGCGTGATCGGCCATGGCAGCAGCAAGGCTCTCTCCGTGCTCAGCGCCCTACGCTTGGCCCACTCCGCAGCCAACCATGGGGTCATGGCCAACCTGCATGCCCTCAGCGCAAGCGCACCTGTGGTTGACTGAGCCCACTTCTGGCCCGCTCCCGTGTCGCTTAGCGGCGTTGCACAACCAGCACCTGGCCTGCTCCCTTGGGGGATGGCCTTGGTGGGCAGCGGCAGTGCCGTTCCAACCGCCAGCATTAGCAACACCCAGCTGGGCAGCCGGGTTGAGACCAACGACGAATGGATCCGCACCCGCACCGGCATTGGCGCCCGCCGGGTTGCGGGCCCCGAGGAATCCCTCACCACCCTGGCCACCCGCGCTGGCCAGGCAGCCCTCGATCACGCCGGCTGGCGGGCTGAGGATCTGGATCTGATCCTGCTGGCCACCTCCAGCCCCGACGACCTCTTCGGCACAGCGCCCCGCATTCAAGGGGCGCTTGGGGCCACCAAGGCCGTGGCCTTCGATCTCACGGCGGCCTGCAGCGGCTTTCTCTTTGCCCTGATCACAGCCAACCAATACCTGGCCACCGGAGCCATGCGCCGGGCCCTGGTGATTGGCGCCGACCAGCTGAGCCGCTGGGTCAACTGGGACGACCGCAGCACCTGCGTGCTGTTCGGCGATGGCGCCGGAGCCGTGGCTGTGGAAGCCTGCCCAGCCCCTGAAACTGGACTCTTGGGCTTTCGCATGCGCTCCGATGGCAGCCGCAACGGCTGCCTCACCCTGGCCCAAACCAACACCCATGAACCCCTCTTGGATGGGCTCTCTGCCCAAAAGGGGGGCTTTGCTCCGATCCAAATGAACGGCCAGGAGGTCTACAAGTTCGCGGTGCGGGAAGTGCCGGCAATCCTGGCCGAGTTGCTGGACGCCACCGGCACCTTGCCCGAGCAACTCGATTGGCTGCTGTTGCACCAGGCCAACCAGCGCATCCTCGATGCGGTAGCCCAGCGCTTTTCCATGCCCCAAGATCAAGTTCTCAGCAATCTGGCCCACTACGGCAACACCTCAGCAGCCACGATTCCGCTGATGCTGGATGAGGCGGTGAAGGATGGCCGGGTGCAACCGGGCCACCTCTTGGCGAGCAGTGGCTTTGGCGCCGGCCTGAGCTGGGGTGGTGCGCTGCTGCGCTGGAGCGGGCCCTAATCTCCTGCCGACCGTTACAGCAACAGCTCCATGGGGATTGCCTGGGTGTTTCCTGGCCAGGGTTCGCAGAAGGTGGGCATGGCCGATGGCCTCCTCGATCTCCCTGGGGCGCTCGAGGGCTTTCGCCAAGCATCCGATCTGCTCGGCCGGGACCTGCTCGCCATTTGCCAGGGCCAGGCCACTGGTGAGCTCAGCGACCTCAACGACACGCGCAACACCCAGCCCGCCCTGTTTCTGATCGAAAGCCTGCTGGCCACCCAGCTGCAAGCCCAGGGCCGCATACCCGCGCTCGTGGCCGGTCACAGCCTCGGTGAATTGGTGGCACTCCATGTGGCCGGAGTATTCGATTTCCCCACGGGCCTGGCGTTGATGCAGAAGCGCAGCAGCTTGATGGCCGCCGCGGGGGGTGGGGCCATGACCGCTGTCATGGGCTTTGATCGCAGCCAACTGGAGCAGGTCGTGGGGGCCACAGAAGGCGTGGTGATTGCCAACGACAACAGCAGCGCCCAGGTGGTGCTTTCCGGCAGCCCGGAAGCCGTCGCCGCCGCGGCCAACCAACTCACCTGTAAACGCGCCATCCCCTTGGCGGTGAGCGGAGCCTTCCACTCCCCCTTCATGGCCGAAGCCGCCCAGGCCTTTGCCCAGGAGCTCGAGGCGGTGCCCTTTGCCGATGCCCAGGTTCCGGTGCTGAGCAACACCGATCCCACCCCCGCCACCAGCGGCGAGGCCCTCAAGACCCGTTTGATCCAGCAAATGACCAAGGGGGTCCGTTGGCGCGAAACCATGGAGCAGTTCACGGCCCTGGGAATTGACACCGCCGTGGAGATCGGCCCGGGCGCCGTGCTGAGCAGCTTGATCAAACGCAGTTGCGAGGGCGTCGCCACGGCCCAGGTGGCCAATGCCGGTGACCTCGGCCAATGAACCACCCTGTTGCCGCGATGAAGCGGGCCCTGCGGCGGCGCAAGCGAGCTGAGCCCCCCGCCCTGATCAGCAGCCCCAAGCCCAGCCTCACCTACCGGTTGATCAGCTACCTCCTGGTCTTTCCGGTATACCGGTTGCTGTTTCGGGGCCGCACCTGGGGCAATCGCAACGTGCCCATGGATGGCGCTGTCGTGGTGGTGGCGAACCACGGATCCCACCTCGATCCACCCCTGCTAGGCCATGCCCTGGGGCGCCCTGTGGCCTTCATGGCCAAAGCCGAACTGTTCAAAGTTCCACTGCTGGGGGCGATTATCCGGGCCTGTGGCGCCTACCCCGTCGCCAGGGGCGCCAGCGATCGGGAGGCCATCCGCACCGCCACCGATCGGCTGCTCGAGGGCTGGGCCATCGGCGTGTTCATCGACGGCACCCGCCAAGGGAATGGCCGGGTCAACAATCCCCAAGCCGGCGCGGCCCTCCTGGCGGCCAGGTCCGGGGCCCCCCTGTTGCCGGTGGCCATCATCAATAGCCATCGGGCCCTGGGCCCTGGCAAGGGCGGCATCCGGTTGGTTCCGATTCAAATCCGCATTGGCACCCCCATCCCGCCGCCCGCCTCGCGCAAGCGACCCGATCTGGACCTGGCCACCGAGGCCTGCCAACAGCAAATCAATGCCCTGCTGGATCAGGGCCTGATCAGGCCCCAATCCGCTCAAGCCCTCCTCCAATCAGGCCCCGATCAGGACGTCAGCTGACCCCTATCCAACTGCGGATGTCGCGGCCGGTGAGGACCCACAGCACGGCCCGGACGCCATCGCCCCACACCTTTCCCTGGCTCTCCTGGAGGCAACGGTCACCGCAGGGCACAGGCACCGGGGTGAGCTGGATGCCGCGACTGCCGGCAACGATTCGACCCACCAGCAGGGCCCTCGCCATGTGGTCACTACTGGTCACAAGGAGGGCATGGCGAATGCGGGCCCGATGCAGCTCATCCACCAGGGAGGTGAAATTGGTGAGGGTGTCATGGGCCCGGTAATCGAGTTGCACCTGGTGGGCAGGCAGGCCTTCCCGCTGCTGGAATAGCCACCGGGCGTACTCGGGATTACTGCCCCCGGTCACCACCACGGGCAAGCCATCCTTCTGGGCCAACTCAGCCCCCCTCTGCTCCCGGGCCACATCACCCCCCAGCACCAGGATCATCTGGGGCGGCGGGGGAGCCGGCCACCACCAGCCCCGGGACAGCCAAAGCAAACCGGCGGCACCGGCCATCAGCGCCATCCGCTTCAACGGGCTTTTGCGCCTTGGGCGGCGGCGTTGGGAATCACGGCGGGGAGGACCCACGGCCTTCAGGCCTCCCCCACCGGGGAGGTGGGATAGAGGGGCAACACCGGCTGCCAGGGGGCCACGATGCCCGCAGAGGCCGCCTGGCAGGCCAAGTGCAACAACTGGTCCACATCGGCAGGCAGCTCCGGAATCGCGGCCTGCTGGGGCCCGGCCGGCAACTCCGCAACGCTCGCGTAGAGCTTGGGGGACGCCAATTCCTCCATGCCACCCCAGGCGCCAAGATGAAAGCCTTGGGCCCTCGGGCCATAGCAACCGGCCACCACCCCGCGGCGCGGCAAGGTCTGGACCAACCAGGTGGGCTCCTGCAGCTGCAACCGCCGGGCGATCAACAGAAAACTACCCACCCCATCGAGGGGAACCCCAAGCTGCTCGGCCAGGGTGCGGGCCATCACCACCGTCAACCGGGTGCCCGTAAATCCCCCTGGGCCCAGGGCCACCGCCAAACGGGCAATCTGCGGCCACTGCTCTGCAGGCAACACCGCTTCCACCGCATGGAAGATCTGGTTGGACAGGGAACGGCCCAGGGGGAACGCCTGGCTGCGGCCCACCCCCGAACCATCACCCCCAGCCTGGCCATCCAGAGAGGCCACCCCAACGCCAAGCACTTCACTGGAACTGTGCAAGGCCAACACCAAACTCATGGCTGGGCTCTCATGACGGCACCACCACCCCTGGCCTCAGGCGCTGCCAGCGGCCAGGCTCGGCAAGAAAGCTGGCGCAAGCGCGCACATCCCATTCCACGCCCACCCCACCTGCCGGTAGATCTTGCACCTGCACGTGAATTCTTGGCTCGCTGGGGCTGAAATCGGGCCCAGCGGTGAGATGGTCCACACCATGCTGGCTCTCTACCGCGTGGTAGGCCTGACACCGGTCGACCCAGTGGCAATCCACGCAGATGCACATGCCGCCGCAGCTACACCAGACCCCCATTCTGGCGGTCGAACTGCTGGAACGCCTCAATCCTGGGGGGTGGCCCCTCCGCCCCGGGACCTTTCCCCAGGGCACCGCCTTGGTGGGAGGGGCCGTGCGGGATGCCCTGCTCAACCGGCTTGGGCCGTGCCCCGACCTGGACCTGGTGGTACCCGGTGATGCGATTGGCTTTGCCAAGGAGGCCGCACGCCGCTGGGGCGGCACCTGCGTGGTGCTGGATGCGAGCCACGGCATTGCCCGGCTGGTGATTCAAGGCTGGACCCTTGACTTGGCCGCCCAAGAGGGAGGGAGCCTGGAAGCGGATTTGGGCCGGCGGGATTTCACGGTGAATGCGATCGCCCTACCCCTGGAAGGGGAAGCAAGCTTGGTAGATCCCACCGGAGGCCTGGATCACCTGCAAAAGCGCCAGCTGGTAGCGGTGCAGGAGGCCAATTTGGTGGCCGATCCCCTGCGGCTGCTTCGGGGGCTGAGGCTCTCCACAGAACTGGGCTTTGAACTGGAGCCCCAAAGTCAAGGCTGGATCGAGCGCCACGCCTCTTTAGTTGGCTGTGTGGCAGGAGAAAGGGTGCTCGCTGAACTCGAGAAATTGGCGGCAGCCCCCGAGGGTCACCGCGGGCTGCAGGCCTGCCAAGCCATGGGGCTACTCAATCCCTGGAGCTCCGACCCTGGCGCCCAGGCCAGCCTGGATGGGCTCTCAGAGCAAAACGCCTGGTCCAGGGGCCTGGGCAATGAAGAGCTGGGTTGGGCCCTGCCCCTGGCCCGCCTGGCTGCCCTCTTTGGGAGGCAAGCCCTGGATGGGCTGCGCAGCAGTCGGCGTCTGCAGCAGCGCTGCCATGCCCTGCGCCATTGGCAGGCCGCAGGCCCCAGCGGGCAGCTCAGCGAAAGCGACCAACTGGCTTTGCACCAAGAATTGGAGGCCGACCTCCCTGCCCTACTGCTGTTCTGGCCCGAAGCCTCGGCCCGGAACGCCCTAGTGCGTTGGCGCGATCCAGCCGATCCCCTATTTCACCCCCGTCCTCCCGTCGACGGCAAGGACCTGCAGCAATATCTCGCTTTAAAGCCAAGCCGCCAGCTGGGTGACTTGCTCCATCACCTCACCCTGGAGCGGGCCTTCGGGCGGCTCCCCCCAGACCCTGAACCCTCCCCCGAGGGAATGGCCCAGGTGTGGGCCTGCGCCAAACGCTGGCTCGAACTGAGGAGGAGAAAAGAAACGGAAAAAAGAGACGCAATCAGCGCCGAAGGAGTTGGGAATTAGCAGAGCAGGCGCCGTGATTAACTCACTAGTGCAATGGCTTGACGCCAGAGGTCATCCCTCACCTTCAAGACAGACAGTCTTTCCCCCTTCTTTCCATGAGCATTCGCCTCTACGTCGGCAACTTGCCGCAGACCTTTGAAGCCAAAGAGCTCGAGGCTCTGTTCACTGGCGTGGGCGAAGGTGTTCGCTTCAAGGCCGTCAACGACCGGGACACGGGCGCGTGCCGCGGTTTCGGCTTCGCCAACGTGGACAGCCAAACCATGGCCGATGCGGTGATCGAACAGCTCAACGGCAAGGAGTTCGGCGGCAACAGCCTCCGCATCGAGGTTTCGGAGCGCCGCGACTCCAGTAGCGGCAGCGCTGGCAAGGGTGGCTCTGGCAGCCATGGGGCCACCCCCACTGCAGCCCGCAAAGCGGTCAACAAAGTGGTTCATTCCGACAGCATTGAAACTGGAGCCCCCGATCCCCGCTGGGCTGGTGAACTGGCCAAGCTCAAGGGCCTGCTCGACAACCAAAAAACAGCGGTCTGAACCAGTCTTTTGCCCCCACTCTGTTGAGCTGGATTTGGCAGGGTCACAGGATCAATCTTCTGCGTTCCGGTGATCCCGCCAATCCCGTCAAGGTGCTCCTGATCCATGGATTTGGAGCTTCGGTAGGCCATTGGCGGCACACCATGCCAGAGCTGGCTGCCAAAGCCGATGTCCTCGCCATCGATTTGCTCGGCTTTGGGGCCAGCGACAAGCCGCGTTCCAGGTTGGTGGACGAGCCGACCCAACAGGGTGCGGTTCTGTACTGCTTCGATCTTTGGGCCCGGCAAGTAGCCGATGCGGCCATCAGTCTGTTTGGCCTTGGCAACGCCACTACCAGCGAGCTCCAGGCACGACACCAGGAACTGCATCTCATCGGCAATTCGATTGGCGGCATGGTGGCCCTCACCGCGGCTCGCCTGCTTGTTCAAGAGGGCAGCCCGCCGAATCAAGTGATTTTGATCGACTGTGCCCAGCGCACCCTCGATGACAAACGGGCTGCCGAATTGCCTGGCCTCGAGCGGGTTAGCCGCCCACTCCTGAAGCAACTGGTGCGTCAACGCTGGGTGATAGCACCCCTGTTTCGACTCCTCGCCCAACCGGCCTTCATCCGCCGGGTCTTACGGAAGGCCTACCCCAGCGGCGCCCACATCGATGACGAACTCATTGGCCTCTTGCACCGACCCAGTACCGACCCAGGCGCCACCGAGAGCTTCCGGGGGTTTGTGAACCTGTTCAGCGACCATCTGGCCCCGGAGTTGCTGGTCGATCTGGCCGTACCCGTGCGCCTGCTGTGGGGTGCAGAAGACCCCTGGGAAGATCCAAACGAAGCCAGGCGCTGGGCCAACGCCTTCCCCTGCATTCGGGAACTTCAAGTGCTGGACGGGCTAGGCCATTGCCCCCAGGACGAAGGCCCGGAACAGGTGAACCCAATCCTGTTGCAATGGGTTGGCGGGGCGAAACCCGTAACCCCGACTGATACTGATCGGCAAACTGGCTGATCGCCAAACTGACTGATCGGCAAACTTAAAAATCAGCGAACCTGGGAAACCAAGTAGCTGAAGGGCAAATCCATTAATTTGCCTGCCTTTGGCACAAAGGCTCTTTTATTGAAAACGTCGTAATTGTGCTGCTCTATCACATCAAGAATTCCCCGATACAAGCGGAGGGAGGCCCAAACGGGCCAACGAGCATCAGGTGCCAACCAACGCACTCCGGCCTCCGATCGGGCAAACCATTGCCTTGCACGATCGAGCTGAAATTTCATCAAGGCTCGCCAGTTGTCATTGAGAACCCCCGACAACAATTCTGATTCAGAATAATTAAACTGCCGAAGATCTTCCAAGGGGAGATAGATTCTACCCCGGGCGCGATCTTCACCCACATCCCTCAGGATATTGGTGAGCTGGTTGGCAATCCCGAGCGCCACTGCCGCTTGGGACGTATCCGGACGATCACTCCAGGGGGCCGTGGTGTAGGCCGCATCCAGCCCCATGACCTCCTGGGTCATCAATCCCACGGTTCCAGCAACTCGGTAGCAGTAGAGCTCCAAATCTTCGAAACTGGCGTAGCGATGCTGCTGAAGGTCCATCCGCTGGCCTTCAATCATGTCGAGGTAGGCATGCAGCGGCTGGGGGAAATGCTCAATCGTGTCGCGCATCACCAGATCCAGTCCATCGCGTACGACCCCAGCAAACAGATCACGGGTGCGCTGCTCCCAGCAATCCAGCCTGGCCGCAAGTTCTGCCACAGGCCTGGACTGGGCCTCAGGGCTATCCATCAGCTCATCGGTGCGGCGACACCAGACGTAAATCGCCCAAATAGCCCGCCGCTTAGCCGGGGGCATCAACAACGTGCCCAAATAAAAGGTTTTCGCCCATTCAGCCGTTTCGGCACGGCAGGCCTCGTAGGCCTGCTCCAAGCTGGGAAGCGGTGTATCAGCCGTAGGCACATCGGTGAACAACGTCGCGGGAAGCGCCGGTTTCAAACCGTTGCCATGGCCGGGGCATCTGATGACTCAGCGGCCACACTGCCATCAATTGCGGCCGCACATTGCTTGCCGCTGAGCACAGCCCCCTCCATCGAGGCGAGATAGCGCTGCATCGTATAGCAACCAGCCAGGAAGAAATTAGGGATCGGCGAGGCCTGATCGGGGCGCAGCAACTGGCAGCCCGGCACAGTCTTGTAGACCGAGAGAGGGGTTTTCACCACCTTCGACTTACGCAAAGTCGCCTGGTTGTCACCGGTGAAGTGCATCGGGAAGAGACGTTTCAATTCCTCCATGGTGGCCGCGATGATGTCGTCATCAGAACGGCCAATCCAATCCTTGGCCGGCGCAAACACCAGTTCCAACATGGAACGGCTTGGGTCTTCATACTCCCGACAGGTATTGCTCATGTCCGCGTAAACGCTCAACAAGTCACTGCGGCTAAACAGCAGGTGATCAATGTCGGTGAGCTTGCGATCAAACCAAAGGTGAATGTTAATGACAGGCACCCCATTCAGGCAATCGAGCTTCTGGAAATAGGGCAGCTGCTTCCAAGCTTCTGGCACCAACAACTTGAAGGGATCCACCGGCATGGCACTCACATAGGCATCTGCCTCAAGGGTGCGCGGCTCTTGTCCCTTGATGCCACCGATGTGGAAAGCCTTCACGCTGCCATCTTCATGGAGCTGGATTTCCCGCAGGGGGGAATCCAGGTGCACCTCGCCCCCGCGGGCGCGGATGTACTCCACGATTGGCTCGCAAAGCCTTTCGGGCGGGTTACCGTCAAGAAAAGCCATCTTGGAGCCATCGCCCTCCTGGAGAAAGCGGTTGAGCGCTGTAAGCAGAACAGTGCTGGAAATTTCTTCGGGATTAATGAAATTCAGCGCCTTACTCATCGCCAAGAACACTTCATCATTCACCCGATCAGGGATGTTATGCAGGCGGAGCCATTCACTCCAGGAATACTGATCGCATTCCTCCACATACTCTTGGCCGCGCAACATCGCCGGCACTAAACCCAGGCCAAAGGCAATTTTCTCGGGCCAGGTGAGCATGTCATTGTTCCCCAAAATCGCTGCCACCCCATTGAGCGGGGCTGGCAAATCCGGAAAGTCGAAACGGCTATAGGTACCAGGGGCTTCCTTCTGATTAAAGATCATCGAGTGGGATTTCCACTGAAGACGATCCTCAATATCCAATTCTTTAAACAGTTGGCGCATGTTGCGATAGGCGCCAAAGAAAATGTGGAGGCCGGTTTCGTACCAATCGCCATCCTCGTCTTGCCAGGCAGCCACCTTGCCGCCTAGCACATCCCGGGCTTCCACCACCACCGGGGTGTGGCCCGCATCACAGAGATATTTGGCGCATGACAAGCCGGCAAGACCAGCACCGGCGATGACGACACGCATTACGAACCAACCAATGGTGAGGTCAACCTTAAAGGCCACGCTTGCCTAAAGTTGGGGAATCGGGTGCCCCAACTGCCAGCCCATGGCCGACACACGTCCAGTCGAGACCCTGCTGAAGTCGACGACCCGCCATGTGCGGCTGTTCACCGCCTGTGTGGAGGAGGGAAACCTGGTGCCATCCAGTGACCAGCTGACCCTGGATGTGGATCCCGACAACGAATTCCTTTGGGATGCCCCGGTACTCACCAAGGTTCAAGAACGCTTTGCCGAACTGGTGCGGGCCCAAGCCGGGGCCGAGCTGAGCGAGTACAACCTCAGGCGCATTGGTTCCGAACTGGAGGGCCTAATCCGCCAGCTGCTTCAGGCCGGGGAGCTGCGCTACAACCCTGATGCCCGGGTTCTGAACTACTCGATGGGGCTTCCCCGCAGCCCAGAAACCCTGTGACCCGCCCCCGCTATCGCGCCAACGGGGATGATCCACGCGATCAAAATCGCTCCTACGGCAGTGAACGCTACGAGGAGCCCTATGGGCGAGAGGGGCGTTACAACGATCCCCGCCAAGACCCCTCCCGATCGGCCGGTCGCGATCGGGGCGGCAATGGTGGCTGGCAAAAGAATGGCCCGGGTGGTGGCCCCGGGGGTGGCAAAGGCGACGGCCCTGGTCCCTTTCAATTCAATGTGGCCACAATTGCCGTGCTGGCAGGGGTGCTGGTGGTAGGCATTGGCATCGGTACCAGCCTTTCGAGCAACACCCAAGGTGACCAGGGCAACATCGCCAGTAGCCAGCAGCTCGACATGGCAGTGGCTGATCCCGAGTTTTGCAAACAGTGGGGAGCCAGCGCCTTCGTCATGGACGTTCAGGTGTACACAACCATGAACCCCAGTAGCAGCTTCGTGACCCAGCCCTCACTCAAGCCAGGCTGTGTGATCCGCCGGGAAAACTGGAGCGTGCTGCAGAAGGAGGGGGCTATCACGGCCGACCAAATGCGCCAGTGCAAACAACGCATGAACACCTTTGCCTATATCGGCTCTGTCAAAGACAAGCCCGAGGTGCGCTGTGTGTACCAAACGGAGACCCGCGAAAACAAATTCATCACCAAAGGCATCGCCGACGATGCCGCTGGTGTGACCCCAGAGGCCGATCAGTTCTAGGGCCGTAACCCCTAGTTCAGGGTCAGGGTCCCGCCAGTGCCAAGGGCTCCCCTTGGGGCGTTTGCAGCGGACGCCGCAGGGGGCTATCGGGGCTGGCGAAGACCGGCAACACCTCCTTGCGGAAGGCATCGGAAGCCCGGGAGCAGTAGCGGGCCGGATGGGTGATCAGCTTGAGCTGACGCCGCACCAGCAGATCAGCCACCTGGGGGCGATACAAGGTGCCGGCCGCCAATTCGCGCTCAATCGAGACAACCGGCAGGAACGCTGCCCCCAAGCCAGATTGCACGGCATTTTTAATCGCCTCAAAGGAATTGAGTTCCATTTCGATCTTGAGACGCCCCACATCCAGACCGGAGCGGGCCAGCAGTTGGTCCACCATCTTGCGGGTGGTGGACTGGGCATCGAGGCAGACAAAGCCAAGCCTGTACAGGTCGTCCTTGGTGAGCTCGGGCAGGCGGGCCAGCGCATGCTTGGTAGGGAGCACCAGTGCCAACTCATCGCTGGCATAGGGCACCACCTGGAGCAAATCATTGAGCTCCGTGGGCAGCTCGCCCCCAATGATCGCCAAATCGATCTGGCCATTGGCCACACTCCAGCCCGTGCGCCGGGTGCTGTGAACCTGGAGTTGCACCGCCACATCCGGGTACTTCTGGCGGAACAGGCCAATCATCCGGGGCATCAAATAGGTGCCCGTGGTTTGGCTGGCACCCACCACCAAGGATCCGCCTTTGAGATTGTGTAGGTCATCGAGGGCCCGACAAGCCTCCTGGCACTGACTCAGGATGCGATCGCAGTAACTCAGCAGAAGGTGGCCGGCCTCGGTGAGCTGGGCCTTGCGGCCTCCGCGATCAAACAGCGACACATTGAGCTGCTTCTCCAGATTCTGGATTTGCAGACTCACCGCCGGCTGGGTCACATACAAGCTGTCCGCTGCCTTCTTAAAACTGCCCTCGCTGGCAATCGCCCGCAGGATGCGCAGCTGATCGAGGGTAAAAGGCAGATCTGCCATCGGTGCCACGCAGGCCAAAACTCTAGGGGGCCTTCCCGGTGGCGAGAATCCTGAGGTTTACAACTCCCAACTTGCCTTTGATTGCCAGCGCTGGATCGCCCACAAACCTGCCCCAGGTCAGCCTTCACGGGGGCAGCCTGCACCACAGCAGCCTGGTGATGCTTGGGCTTTTGCTTGCCTTTGCCGTGATTCATAGCGGTGGAGCCTCGCTCAGGGCCTGGGGGGCTGAACGAATCGGCGAGCGGGCTTGGCGGCTGCTGTTTGCGGCGGTGAGCATCCCTTCGGCGGTGGTGGTGATCGGCTATTTCCTGGCCCACCGCTACGACGGCGTCCGTCTTTGGAACCTCCAAGACCAGCCTTGGATCATCCCTCTGGTTTGGATCGGAACGGCGATCAGCTTCCTCTTCCTTTATCCGGCCACCTACAACCTGTTGGAAATCCCAGCGGTGCTCAAACCCCAGGTTCGCCTCTATGCCACGGGGATCATCCGAATCAGCCGCCATCCCCAGGCCGTGGGCCAGGTTCTTTGGTGTGCCACCCACCTGCTCTGGATTGGCAGCAGTTTCATGGTCTTCACGTGTCTGGGGCTCATCGCCCACCACGCGTTTGCGGTATGGAACGGGGATCGGCGGCTGGCCAACCGCTTTGGAGCGGCGTTTGAGGAGCTCAAGGCGACCACCTCGATTGTTCCTTTCCGGGCCGTCATCGATGGCCGCCAACCCCTGCCTTTAGGGGAATTCCTCAGGCCATCCCAGCTGGGCATTGCCATTGCCGTGGGCGTGTTCTGGTGGGCCCACCGCTTCATTGGCTTGGGAGCCACGGCCTTTTCCCGCACGGGCCTGGGCCATTGGTTGGGCTAACGCTTCAAGCTGCCTACACTCGCTGAAAACCGGCCGCGCCGCAGCATGCCTTCCGCCGCTGAAATCGCCTGGCTCATCCCGGTTCTACCGCTGGCAGGCGCCTGCTTGGTTGGGCTCGGGCTGATCAGCTTCAACCGCACCGTCAATCGGCTGCGCAAACCCGTTGCTGTCTTCCTCCTGAGTTGCGTGGGAGCGGCAGCGGTATTGAGCTACGCCGTGCTGGCCGAGCAACTAGCCGGAGCAGGCACCACAGAACTGTTATTCAACTGGGCTAGCGCGGGCACCTTCAACCTGCAGATGGGCTTCCGGGTGGATGCCCTGGCCGCCGTGATGCTCGCCCTGGTCACCACCATTGCCGTGTTGGTGATGGTGTATTCCGATGGATACATGGCCCACGACAAGGGCTATGTGCGCTTTTTCACCTATCTCGCCCTGTTCAGCAGCTCGATGCTGGGCCTGGTGATCAGCCCAAACCTGCTCGAGATCTACGTGTTTTGGGAGCTGGTGGGGATGTGCTCCTACCTGCTGGTGGGCTTTTGGTATGACCGTGATGGGGCCGCCAATGCAGCCCAGAAAGCCTTTGTTGTCAACAGAGTTGGCGACTTTGGTCTGCTGTTGGGAATCCTTGGCCTGTTCTGGGCAACGGGCAGCTTCGGCTTTGAGGACATTGGCAGTCGCCTGCAGGAGGCCATCGCCGGCGGCAGCGTGCCCGGCTGGGCTGCCATTACCCTCTGCCTCCTGGTGTTCATGGGTCCGATGGCGAAATCGGCCCAGTTTCCGCTCCACGTTTGGCTGCCCGATGCCATGGAGGGGCCCACGCCGATTTCAGCCCTGATCCACGCCGCCACGATGGTGGCGGCCGGGGTGTTCCTGGTGGCCCGCCTCCAACCGGTTTATGTGCCATTCCCGGAGGTGCAAACCGTGATTGCCGTGGTCGGCACGATCACCCTGTTCTTGGGTGCCTCGATTGCCCTCACCCAGATGGATCTCAAAAAGGGCCTGGCCTACAGCACCGTCTCCCAATTGGGTTACATGATGCTGGCCATGGGCTGCGGTGCCCCCATCGCCGGCATGTTCCATCTGGTGACCCACGCCTTCTTCAAGGCGATGCTGTTCCTGTGTTCAGGCTCAGTCATCCACGCCATGGAGGAGGTGGTGGGCCATGAACCCGTGCTCGCCCAGGACATGCGATTGATGGGTGGGCTCAGAAAATTCATGCCCATCACGAGCACCACCTTCTTGATCGGCTGCCTAGCGATCAGTGGCATCCCGCCCCTGGCCGGTTTCTGGAGCAAGGACGAAATCCTGGGCCAGGCCTTCGGCAGCTTTCCCATCCTTTGGGTTGCCGGATTCCTCACCGCCGGGATGACGGCCTTCTACATGTTCCGGCTGTACTTCCTCACCTTTGAAGGGAGCTTCCGAGGCGGCAACAAGGACGTGCAAGCCGAGCTGATGGCCGCCGCCGGCAAGGTGGCCGAATCCCATGACGATTCAACCCACAGCCATGGGGCCCATCCCCACGAATCGGGCTGGCAGATGGCCCTGCCCCTGGCGGTGCTGGCCGTTCCTTCCATGTTGATCGGGCTACTTGGAACCCCTTGGCATAGCCGCTTCGCCGCCTTGCTCAATCCCGAGGAAGCGGCCGAGATGGCCGGCCACTTTTCCTGGGCTGAATTCCTGCCGCTGGCTGGCTCCTCCGTGGCCATCTCCGTGGCGGGCATCACCCTGGCGGTCATCGCCTACCTTCTCCACAAGATTGATCTGGGCACCGTGGTGGCTGGCCGCTTCCCGGCCGTGAACCGCTTCCTAGCCAACAAGTGGTACCTGGACGCAATCAACGACAAGCTCTTCGTTCAGGGCAGTCGCAAGCTGGCCAAGCAAGTGCTGGAAGTGGATTCCAAGGTGGTGGATGGGGTGGTCAACCTCACGGGCCTGGTCACCCTGGGCAGCGGCGAAGGCCTCAAGTACTTCGAAACCGGCCGGGCCCAGTTCTATGCCCTGATCGTGTTTGGCGGCGTGATCGCCCTAGTGGTTCTGTTTGGCGCCTTTGGCTAGGGCTGCCCCCTGATTTCCCCCTCCTTTTCGGACTCCTGTCTTGCAAGGGACTGTGTGACATCCAGCACCGGCAGAGTGCAACCAGGAACAGCATTTCTACACTCCGGCCAAAGGTGAAATTTGGTTCGTGCCGTTCCCCTGGCTTAGCGCGTCAATCCTCTTCCCCATCGCAGCGGCCCTGCTGATTCCCCTCATCCCAGATGAGGGCCAAGGCAAACAGGTGCGCTGGTATGCCCTCGCGGTGGCTTTGATCACCTTCCTGCTGACGGTGGGCGGCTACCTCAACGGCTACGACCCCAGCGACCCGGGCTTGCAGTTGGTGGAGCGGGTGGAGTGGCTTCCCGATATTGGCCTGGCCTGGTCTGTGGGGGCGGATGGAATCTCGATGCCCCTGATCCTTCTCACCAGCTTCATCACCGCTTTGGCGGTGTTGGCGGCCTGGCCGGTCACCTTCAAACCCAAGCTGTTTTTCTTCCTGCTGCTGGCCATGGATGGCGGCCAAATCGCCGTCTTCGCCGTTCAGGACATGCTGCTGTTCTTCCTGGCCTGGGAGCTGGAACTGCTGCCCGTGTATCTCCTGCTGGCCATCTGGGGGGGCAAAAAGCGCCAGTACGCCGCCACCAAGTTCATCCTCTACACCGCAGGCAGCTCGCTGTTCATCCTGCTGGCGGGGCTGGCCATGGCCTTCTACGGCGGGGGGATCCCCACATTTGAGTATTCGGCCCTCATGGCTAAGGGCTTCCCAGCGGGGTTCCAGCTGCTCTGTTACGCAGGTCTGCTCATCGCCTTTGGGGTGAAGCTACCGATCGTGCCCCTGCACACCTGGCTGCCGGATGCCCACGGGGAGGCAACCGCCCCGGTTCACATGTTGCTAGCAGGGATTCTGCTGAAGATGGGGGGCTACGCCCTGCTGCGCTTCAACTGTCAGATCCTGCCCGATGCCCACGCCCAGTTCGCACCCCTGTTGGTGGTGCTAGGGGTTGTGAACATCATTTATGCCGCGCTCACATCCTTCGCCCAACGCAACCTCAAACGCAAAATTGCTTACAGCTCCATCAGCCATATGGGGTTTGTGTTGATCGGCATTGGCAGCTTTAGTGCCCTGGGCAGCAGTGGCGCCATGCTCCAAATGATCAGCCATGGACTGATTGGAGCCAGCCTGTTTTTCTTGGTGGGTGCCACCTACGACCGCACCCACACCCTCCAGCTCGATGAGATGGGGGGTGTGGGGCAAAAAATGCGCAAAATGTTTGCCCTCTGGACCATCTGTTCACTGGCATCGCTCGCCCTACCTGGGATGAGTGGCTTTGTCTCCGAGTTGATGATCTTTGTGGGCTTCGCCACCGACGACGCCTACACCCTGCCCTTTCGCATCGTGATCGACGGCATGGCGGCGATTGGCGTCATCCTCACCCCGGTGTATCTCCTCTCGATGCTGCGAGAAATCTTTTACGGCAAGGAAAACGTGGAGCTGGCGTCCCACACCCAACTCGTCGATGCTGAGCCCCGGGAGATTTACATCGTGGGCTGTCTACTGGTGCCCATCATCGGCATTGGCCTCTACCCCCGCCTCCTCACCGACACCTACCGGGCCTCGATGGAAGCCCTTGTGGCCCGGGATGAAAGTGCGATGAAAGTGTTGACTGCACCCGCCGGCTCCAGCCTGATCCGCCAAGCCCCACTCAAGGCTCCTTCATTCGGCTAGTGGCTCTGGTGGACATCAACCAATACCGGTAGCGTTGGTAGACCGACTCCCAAGGGGCGACACAACACCGGTGGCAGAAGGAGGCGCCAGGCTGGCCATACGGCTGCTGCAGGACTCAGCCGTACGGGGAGAACTCGACCCCTGGGATGTGGATGTGATTGCCGTGGTCGATGGCTTTCTCGACCAATTACGCCAACGGATTGAGGTGCCCAGGCTGGTGGCAGCAGCCGGTGGCAGCTATGAACAAGACCTAGCCGAAACCAGTGAAGCCTTTCTCGCCGCCTCGGTGCTGGTGGGCCTGAAGGCCGAAGTGCTTGAAGCAGCCACGTTCCCCGCCGAGCCCATCGAGGACGAGAGCTTCGGCTTTGATTTCGACGACGACGGCCAGGGCTGGCTGATCAACCCCGGCCTCGAGATCCCCCGCAGACCGGAACGGCATCTCTGGCGCCGCCCCGTCGCCCCGCCGCCGCTGCAGCGCCCGGTCACCCTGGGGGAGCTGATCCGTCAACTGGAAGACATTGCCGAGCGGATCGAAGACGACGAAGGCAAAATCCGCACCCGCCATCGCCCCAAGCGCTATAGCGAACGGGCCGCGATTGAACAGGTGGCAGCCCTCGCCCACCGGGAAAAACTTCCCGAAACCACAGCGGCCCTGAGTCAATTCCTCTTGCAATGGCCCCAAGCCGTGCAATGGGCTGGCTTCGAGGAGTTGGTAGAGGCCTGGTCCGCTTGTGTGGAAGCCAAGGGTGCCGCCGCGGAATTGGATGCCGACCGTGTCGGCGTCTTCTGGGCCCTGCTGTTCCTCTGCCACCAAGGCAAGGTGGAACTCAACCAAACGGGCGGCTTGTTTGGGCCCTTGAGCCTCAAACGCCTGCTGGATGCGGGTGAAAGCGTGCAATTGGCCCTCAGGCCGGCTCTGCTGCCGGCTCTTGCATCGCTTGCGGCCTAAGCGCATGACTAAGGTGGGGGCTGCGACCGACGTGAGCAAACGCCAATGAAGGCGATGATCTTGGCGGCTGGCAAAGGTACCCGTGTACGTCCCATCACGCACACGATCCCCAAGCCGATGATCCCAATCCTCCAGAAACCCGTGATGGAGTTTCTGCTGGAGCTACTGCGGGAGCATGGCTTTACCGAAATCATGGTGAACGTCTCCCACCTGGCTGAGGAGATCGAGAATTACTTCCGCGATGGTCAGCGTTTCGGAGTCGAAATTGCGTACAGCTTTGAAGGCCGTATCGAAGACGGCGAACTGATCGGTGACGCCATGGGTTCTGCCGGCGGACTCAAAAAAATTCAAAACTTCCAGCACTTCTTTGATGACACCTTCGTGGTGCTCTGCGGAGACGCCCTGGTCGACCTCGACCTCACCGAAGCGGTGAAGCGCCATAAAGCCAAAGGGGCTTTAGCAAGCCTGATCACCAAACGGGTCCCCCGCGACCAGGTAAGCAGCTACGGCGTCGTGGTGACCGACGGGGACGGCCGCGTGCGCTCCTTCCAGGAGAAGCCGGAGGTGGATGAGGCCGCCAGCGACATGATCAACACAGGCATCTACATTTTTGAACCGGAGGTACTGGATTTCGTTCCCAGCGACCAAGCGTTTGATATCGGCTCCGACCTCTTCCCCAAGCTCGTGGCCGCCGGAGCCCCCTTCTATGCCCTGCCGATGGAATTTGAGTGGGTGGACATCGGCAAGGTGCCCGACTACTGGCAAGCGATTCGCAGCGTGCTGCAGGGCCAGGTGCGCCAAGTCAAAATTCCTGGCAAGGAAGTGCGCCCAGGCATCTATGCGGGCCTGAATGTGGCCGCCAACTGGGATCAAATCAACGTGACCGGGCCCATTTACGTGGGAGGCATGACCAGGATCGAAGACGGAGCCACCATCATTGGCCCTGCCATGATCGGCCCCAATTGCCACATCTGCGAAGACGCCACAATCGACAACTCGATCATCTTTGACTATTCCCGTATCGGCGCAAGTGTGCGCCTGGTGGAGAAGTTGGTGTTTGGCCGCTACTGCGTCGACCGCAACGGCGACCACTTTGACCTCCAGGAAGCGGCCCTGGATTGGCTGATCACCGATGTGCGCCGCCAGGATGTGGTCGCCCCGTCAGCCCAACAGAAGGCCATGGCCGAACTTCTCGGCACCGACTTGGCCCTTACGGGCACAAACTGACGCCCGCCAAAGGACTGAGCCCCGCCATACGCAGGATCTCGGGGATCCGCTCTTCTGCCTTGATTGCCATCAAGTGGACCCCCTGGGCGAGCTCCAGGTAGCTGGCAACCTGTTCTGCCGCAATGGCAACCCCCTCTTCAGCCGGGTTCGCCGCCCCCGCCAAGCGATCGATCACGGCCTGGGGGATGTTGGCGCCGGGCACCACCCGGTTGATGAAGGCCGCATTTTTCGCCGACTTCAACAGGAAGACCCCAGCCAGCACCGGGATCCCTAAGGGTCCAGCGATCTCTCCCACGAACCGTTCCAGCGCCGAGCGATCGGTAACCATCTGGGTTTGAAGAAAGCGCGCTCCGGCGGCTTGCTTGCGGGCCACCCGGCTTTTGAGGCCACTCCAACTGGGCGACTGGGGATCGGCAGCCGCACCGGCAAACAGGGCCGTGGCGCCATCGGGCAGCTCGCCTGCCACCGGATCAATGCCCGCGTTGAGCTGGGCCACCAGCTGCAACAACCGCACAGCCTCCAGTTCATTCACGGGCCTGGCCCCCGGTTGATCGCCAGCGCGCACGGGATCGCCGGTGAGGCAAAGCACATTGGGCAAACCCAGGGCGTGGGCCCCAAGCAGATCCGCCTGGAGGGCAATCCGGTTGCGATCGCGACAGGCCAGCTGAAGCACCGGCTCGATCCCGCGATCGAGCAGCAAGCGGCACATTGCCAGGCTGCTCATCCGCATCACTGCTCGGCTGCCATCGGTCACGTTGACGGCATGGACCCAACCCTTCAGGGCCTTGGCTGCCGCCAAGGTTCGGCTGGGATCCCCCCCGCGGGGCGGCGTGACTTCCGCTGTGATAGCCAACTGTCCGCTGGCCAAGGCCTGTTGGAGCAGCAAGCCAACCCTTGTTGAGCAAGCCCCATCATGCGGCAAAGCCCTGCCTACAGTGGTCCCAAGCCTGCAGCTTGGGGCATGGATCGCGTGGACGACAGCCGGGAGCCGACCATCTCAGAGCGGGAGACCGAGATTGTTGAGCTGGTGGCCCAGGGCCTCACCAACCAGGAGATTGCCCAGGTCCTCACGATCAGCAAGCGCACCGTGGATAACCACGTGAGCAACATCTTCACCAAAACGGGTGCCAAAAATCGGGTGGGTTTACTGAATTGGGCCATGGACCACGGCAAGATTTGCCGGGATGGCTTCAACTGCTGCGCCATCGACACCAACCATCCCTAGGCACCTAGGTCGTAGGCCCCCCGTCCCTAGGCATCCACCCAGTCCGGGGAGCCTAGAAGCAGTTGCTGGCGCTGGTGCTCCGGCCAATGGTCGAGGGGGTGATGGGCCAAGGCCGCATTGCTGAGGGCCGCCTGACCCGTGAGTTCGAGCACGCAACAGGCCGGAATCGGCACAGGCTGGTCCGGATCCTGCAACTCCACCTCGGCCACCACCAAGGGGGAATTGCTGCCCGAAAACACATCCAGTACCCAGTCGCCACCTGGCCAATTGAGGCCGTAGCGCCATTTGCTGAGTTGGCTCGGAGCCAGATCCAGCAGGGCGCGGGCATCCTCCAGGGGAATCGGATACTCAAACTCCTGGCGCACCAAACCATTGGCCGAGCCTGCCGTTTTAAGCGTGAGCCACGCCTCCTGCTTGGCTGACTCGCCCTCCGCGAGCTGGGCAGCGGTCTTGGCCGTTCGCACCCGCACGGTGAAACCCTGGGGCCCACTCACCAGATAGCCCTGCTGCAGTTGGGCCTGCCAACGGATCGCCTCCCGCCACTCCTCCCCCTGGACCAGGAAGCGCCGTTCAATCTCGAGGGCCATGGCGCTTAGTTGGGGGAGGGCTCTGCAGCCACAAGGCTTCCGGCCCAATGCAGTTTGCGCGTCAAGGTGCGGTAATAGGAGGGACTTTGTTCCAGCACCACCTGGAGGGCGGGATGGGAGCTGCGTTGCACCATGCACCGATCCCCAGGTTCCAGTTGGGTGGCGTGGGCCCCGTCCTTCCAGAGCTTCACCCGGCGACTGGTTTCACCCAGGGGCCACACGGAGAGCTGGGAACGCGGCGGCACCACGACGGCTCGGCTCGAAAGGCTCATCGGGCAAATCGGGTTGACCACAATCGCCTCAATGCCGGGATGGAGGATCGGCCCACCTGCTGCCATGGCATAGCCCGTGGAACCGGTGGGGGTGGCGATGATCAGGCCGTCACCGCGGTATTGATCCACCACCTCGCCATCAATCTCCAACTCGAGAACGCAGGTGGGTGACACCTCATCGAGGCAGGGGCGGAAATAAAAATCGTTGAGGGCGAGATGGGTCTCCTCCAGGTCCTCCTGGGGACCGCCTGAACCACCTTCAGATCCATAGGTCCTACCCCGTTCCACATGGGCCTGGAGCATCATGCGCCGCTCCATGGCGAAGCGATCATCCCGGAGCCGATCCCAAAGGCACTCCTCATCTCCGCTGAGTTTGAGCAGTTGGCGCTCATGGGTCAAAAAGCCCAGGTGGCCGCCCACATTGAAGCTGAGGATCGGCACCCCAAGCGGAGCAAGGTGGCGGGCCGCCCCGAGCACCGTGCCATCCCCCCCCAGCACCAAGGCCAGATCGGGGAGCCCGTCCTCGGTGGCCAGCAGGCCGGGAAATGGGTTCGCGTAAAGGCCGCTTTGGGCCATCACCACATGGGATCCCTGGGTGCGTAGATCCTCGGCACAGCGCTTGGCCTGGCGCTGGGCCGCCTGGCTACCAGAGCGCACAATCAACCAGACCCGCTCAAGCAGCATGGGACAGGCCGGCTACCAACGAAGCAGGTTGAAGCGCTCCATATCTACCGTTTCCCGATTGCGGTAAAGCGAAAGAAGGATCGCCAGGCCCACAGCCGCCTCCGCAGCAGCCACGGTGATCACAAAGATCGTGAATACCTGGCCCCGGATCAACTGACCATCGAGGTAGTTGGAGAAGGCCATCAAGTTGATGTTCACGGCATTCAGCATGAGCTCAATACTCATCAAGACCCTCACCGCATTACGGCTGTTGATCAACCCCCAAACACCTGTGCAGAAGAGCACCGCGGCCAAAGCCAGGTAGGCCTCGAGGGGAATGGAGGAGGAGATGCTGGGGTCCATCGGAGCGAGGGGGGAGCTATTGGAAAGAGAAGCGGGGTGAGGACAGAAAGGGGTGGGAAAGGAAAGGGTTCGGGAGAATACCCAACGGATCGTTAGGGAGACCCTTACCGGGTCGTCCGATCGAGCAGCAAGGGCGTGCGCTCCTTCTCAATGAGGCCTTGATCAACGGGATCTCCCGTGGCGATATCGCTGGAAATGACATCCCGGCGGGCCAACACAATGGCGCCAATCATGGCAATCAAAAGCAAAACAGATGCCAACTCAAAGGGCAGCAGGTAATCACTGAAGAGATGTTCGCCAATGCGAATCGTGGCATCTTCTCCTACAGGCTCGGGACCCGGCAGGGGCCACGGCGTGATGAAGGCCACCCGAATCAGCAGGGCGAACAAGCCCGCACACACCGCGCCAGAGAGCACCCGGCGCAGGGCCAAACCGGGGATGGCCTCAAGGTTTTCCTTCTTGTTCACGAGCATGATCGCGAACAGAATCAACACATTCACCGCACCCACATAGACCAACACCTGGGCCGCCGCCACAAAACTGGCGTTGAGCATCAGGTAGAGCCCCGCCACCGAGAGGAACACTCCCCCTAGGAGGAACGCGGAATACACGATGTTGGGCAGGAGCACCACGCCCAAGGAACCCAACACCAGGGTGGCCGCAAGGACCACAAAACAAATCAGCTGGGTGGTGGAGGCGATGGTCATGACGGGGTCACCTCGGTTGTCGGGGTCACCTGGGTTGTTTGAGGCAAGGTTGCAAGCACCTCCTCTGGGAGCTTGCCGGCCCGGGGGGCGGTGGGATCGACGCCATGGGGATCCATGACACCCTTAGGCAAGTAAACCAGCTCCTTCAAGGCGACAACGGCGGGGTCGCTGGTCACGCTGGTGGGGAGACGACCCAAGGCCACATTGTCAAAATTGAGGCTGTGGCGATCAAAGGCTGCCAGTTCGTACTCCTCTGTCATCGAGAGGCAGTTGGTGGGGCAGTACTCCACACAGTTGCCACAGAAGATGCACACCCCGAAATCGATGGAGTAATTCCTCAACTCCTTCTTCTTGGTGGCCTTGTTCATCACCCAATCCACCACCGGCAGATTGATCGGGCACACCCGCACACACACCTCACAGGCGATGCACTTATCGAATTCGTAGTGGATCCGCCCCCGGTAGCGCTCGGAAGGAATCAGCTTTTCGTAGGGGTACTGAACCGTGATCGGCCGGCGGCGCAGGTGATCAAAGGTGACCCCCAAGCCCTGGGCGAGGTACTTGGCCGCTCCCACCGCATCACTGGTGTAGTCGCCGACTTTCTTAAGGAACCCGAACATGGATTGAAAGGGGAGAGGGCGTGGAGCGGAGCAAGGGAACGGGACAGCAGCGGCAAGCCAAGCCCATGATGACTGGTGCCAGCGTTAGCCGCCGAAAGCCATGGGGAAGGCCAGCTTCAAAGAAGCCGTGACCAGGAGATTGACCAGGGCAATGGGAAGCAGAAACTTCCAGCCCAAATCCAGCAACTGGTCAATCCGCACCCGGGGCACGGTCCAGCGCAACAGGATGGCAAAGAAGACCAGCAGATAGGCCTTGAGCACGGTCATCACGATGCCCACAGAGGCTGTGATCACCTGCACCAAGGGCGCATCCACCGATTGGCCAAGCCAGCCCGCCAGCCATTCCACGGGAACCGGGAAACCCCAGCCCCCCAGATAGAGCACCGAAACCAGCAGGGCCGAGAGCACCAGGTTGATGTAGCTGCCCAGATAGAAGAGGGCAAACTTCATCCCGGAATATTCGGTCTGGTAGCCAGCCACGAGCTCTTCCTCCGCCTCTGGCAAGTCGAAGGGGAGGCGTTCGCACTCGGCAAGCGCACAGATCCAGAAGATCACAAACCCCACCGGCTGCCGCCAGATGTTCCAGCTGAGAATGCCGGCCCCGCTTTGCTGGTTGACGATGTCGACGGTGCTGAGCGAGTTGCTCATCATCACCACGGCGAGAACCGCCAAGGCCAAAGGAATTTCGTAACTGATCGACTGGGCTGCTGCCCGCAAACCACCCAACAAGGAGTACTTGTTGTTGGAGGCGTAGCCGCTCATTAGCAAACCAATCGGCTGGATACTGCTCAGGGCAATCCAGAGGAAAATGCCGATCCCCACATTGCTGATCAGCAGGTTTTGGCCAAAGGGCACCACCAACCAGCTCAGGATGACGGGCACTAGCACCAGCACGGGGCCGAGGGTGAACAACAGGCCATCGGCCCGCGCTGGGATGACATCTTCCTTGAACAACAGCTTCATGCCATCGGCCATGGGCTGCAGCACCCCTAAGGCGCCGGCGTACTCCGGGCCAATGCGCTGCTGAACGGCTGCAGAGATCTTGCGCTCAAGCCACACGTTGACCAACACGCCAACCACAGCTGCCACGAGCACCAGCACCATCGGCAAGGGGAGCCAGAGCAGGTGTGCGGCCCCTGGGCCTAGCCCGAGGCTCCGCATGGCCAGCTCAAAACTACCCTCCAAATCAAGACCCACTTGCGCGACCTGCGCCAGAGCCAGGTTGGTCACCATGACGACCGCTTAGATGGGGTCAACTTAGCGGGCCCCTTGGGGAACCCACTGCCTTTCGGCGTGGCCTGTGTAGATCTGGGTAGGCCGGTAGATGCGGTTGGCACCGAGCTGCTCCTTCCAGTGGGCCAGCCAGCCGGCGGTGCGGGCAATCGCAAAGAGGGGGGTAAAGAGGTCTTCCGGGATGCCGAGCTTGCGGTAGACAAGACCGGAATAGAAGTCGACATTGGGATAAATGCCCTTCGGTCCCAGGCGATCTGCCGCAACGCTTTCCAGTTTTCTGGCCAAGTCGTAGAGGGGGTCGTGGCCAAATTGGTCAAACAACTCTTCGGCCAGCTTTTGCAGAATCACGGCCCGGGGATCCTTCACCTTGTACTCCCGGTGGCCGAAACCCATGATCTTGCGTTTTTCAGCGATGGCCCGATCCAGCCAGGGCTCCACCTGATCTTCACTGCCGATCTGCTCGAGCATCTCGAGCACGTCTTCGTTGGCTCCGCCGTGTAAAGGACCCGCCAGGGTTCCCACGGCTGATGCCACCACCGCATAGGGGTCGGTGAGGGTACTTGCGGTGACGCGGGCACTGAAGGTACTGGCGTTGAGGCTGTGCTCGGCGTGAAGGATCAGGCAGGCATCAAAGATGCGGGCAGCCAAGGGATCGGGCTCCCGTTCCGTGAGCATATACAGAAAGTTGGCGGCATAGGCGAGATCATCCCGGGGCTGGATGGGGTCCTGGCCTTTGCGAATCAGCTGGAACGCCGCCACCATCGTGGGGATCTTGGCGATCAACCGCACCACCGCCGCCACGATGTAATCGGGGCTATCCAGGGCCCGCCGGGAATAGAACAACCCCAGGGAGGCGGCACTGGCCTGCAAGGCATCCATGGGATGGCCCCCCGAGGGGAAGCTTTTCATCATGTCGCGAATGCGAAAGCTGACCCGCCGGTGCATTTGCACCTCACTTTCAAAGGCCTGCAGCTCGGCTGCGGTGGGCAACTCGCCCCAGATCAACAAATAGGCCGTTTCCAGGAAGCTGCTACTGGTGGCGAGGCTTCCCACCTCGTAGCCGCGGTAAGTGAGCTTGCCCTGGAGGCCATCGATATCGCAGATCGCCGACTGGGTCGCCGGAACCCCCTCCAGGCCGGGGCGAAACACGGGAGCTGCGGACCCTACTGCTGAACTGGCCATGCCTTGGGGCTTCCCCGCGCGGAGCAATGGGCTTGAACCTAGGGCTGGCGGCCTTCCCCGTGCCGTAGCCCACGCTGCCGCTACTGGATGCCGCTACTGGCCGCCGAGAAGTTGCCGGGGAGCCATCAGCAGCTTCAACTGGCCCCACCCAGGCCCCAGCAGCAGCAGGGCAATGCCCGCCTTTTTAAGGGCAATCGCTCCCTCGGGCGCACCGATCAGCTGGGCCGCCAAGGCCCCCAAATCCGGCTCATGGCCCACCAACGCGAGGCGCTGAAGCCGGGTATGGACCGAAGCGGCCCGCTGAAACTCCGCCACCAGGGGCAACGCATGGCCTCCTGGCGCCAGGGCGGCATCAACCCCCAAGGAGGGTGATCCCTCGGCCAGGAGGCCGGCAGCAATCGCAATCTCCGCCGTTTGGCGGGCGCGCACCAGGGGGCTGGTCACCAAATGATCACAGCCCAGGCCGAGCAGTACCAGCCGCTCAGCCACGGCCCTGGTACGGCTGCGGCCAACGGCCGTTAGGGCCCTTTCCCCATCCCCGCGCTCCGGGCACCGCTCCTCGGCAATGCCGTGGCGTAGCAGCAGCAGCTCAACCAAAACTCAACCGGGCCTTGAGGTGCACCCCATGGGCCTCGCTCTCCAAACCAACCACCAACCCATCGACGGAGGCCGCCAAAGGTTGACCTGCCAGGCCTGATAGCAGGCGCCAGGTGGTCCAACGCTGCAGCAGCTCTTGGGCCTTGACTGGGCCGAGGGCCCATTGGAGGGGGGCCTTGGCCATCTCCAGGGCAGCGAGCTGGGCTTGGCGCTGCTTGGGGACCTGGCGGGACTCCTGCTGCCGCTTCAAAACCTCCAGGTTTTGGCCCCACCAAGCGATGGTGCCTTCCGTGGAGCGGGCGGCTTCTAGGCTCGCTTGCAAGGGCTGCGCCGCAGGGGCATTTGGGGACGCATCTGAAGACGACGCCTTCGGCTTATGGCCCGCCTCCAGGTGGGTCCAAACCCGCAAGGGTGGGGCCCCTTCAACGGTTAATGGCGCACTCAACAGACCTTGGGCTGCAAGGGCCGGATCCAAGGCTTCCGGTGCTGGCTGGGCCAGCCCCGTACCGATCAACCAGCCCGTCGCGCTATCCGACCAGAGCAAGGGTCCGGCATCCGCCGCCGCCACCAGGGCGGGAATCGGACTGGAGCCAGCCCCGGCCAACACGCTTTGGAACAGCCCTTGCAAGGCCTCAGGCCAAGCCGCCGGATTTTGCAGCAAGGCCAGGCTGTCCGCCTCCCCATGGACGGCCGCCAGCAGGGCCCCATTGCGGCTTTGATCGGCCAGGGGCCGCCAGGGGAGGCTGCCTTCCGCCTGCTGGAACCAGGCCTCCGCCGCCAGGGTGCGTTGCTCGGGCCGCAGGGCCGCCATCACATCCTTGAGCCCCCCTGCAACCAGCCGATCTGCAGGCAGGCCAAACCATTCGATCAGGGCCTCGGGCCTGGCGGTCAGCAGGGCGGAACCTTGGCCAAGGCGCTGCAAACCCTGGAGAAACTGGGGGCTTGCCGCCTGGTTGAGGTCATCGATTTGGGACACATCGAGGGCCTGCTGCAACACCGATCGGCCCGAGGCAATCAACACCAGGTCGTCGTTAATCAGGGCTGTGGCCAGGGGAACGGAAACCTCACCAGCCCCCACAAGGGCAGCGCGGCCGCTGATCAGGCCCATGCCGCGGTAGGTGCTGATCTGCAGGTCGGTACCTGAGAGGCTGCGAGTTTGCCAAAAGCGCTGCAGAAAGCGACGGGCCCCATCGCCATTGCGGCTACGCAGGGCCAACAACCAGCCCTGGGGCGCATCACCGGGGCCTTCGGAAATCAGGGCCAGGCTGGTTTCCGGACCAATCCAACTGGCTAATTCCCTGGCGTAGTCGATGCCTGCAGCAGCAAAGGCTCCATCGCGCAGGCGGGCGACCGTATCGGCCGCCAGGCGGCGCTGGCGCGACGGGGCCACCGCCCGGGCGTACACAACGGGCTGCTCGGGATCGGCCAGCCAATAGAGGCTCAGGGGCGTCAGCCGGGGCACAAACCGAGCGGCGGCCGGCACCACCAGGGCCTGGTTTTGCAATTGCAGTGGGGAGTGTTGCAACACAAACGACCACCCCCCGATGCCGAGGCTGAGCAGCGACAACGCCACCGCAAGCACAACCGCCAGGAAGGGGCGGGCCTTCATGCGCCCAACGCAGGATGGGTCCCATCTTGACCCTTACCCCTGCGTTTGCCCGCCATGGCCACCCCTGAGACGATCCGAGCCCGGGATCTGCACGCACGCCTGACCCAAGGGGAATCCATCCAGCTAGTGGATGTGCGGGAAGACCAGGAACTGGAACTGGCCAGGCTGCCCTACCCCGTGGTTCATCTCCCCCTCAGCCGCTCGGGCGAATGGATGGCGAGCATCGATGCCCAATTGGACCGGGATCGACCCATCGCCGTGCTGTGCCATGCGGGGGTGCGCAGCTGGCATTTCGCCTGCTGGCTGATCGAGGAGCACAGCTATGGCAGCGTGTTGAACGTCCAGGGCGGCATTGATGCCTGGAGCGTGGACGTGGACCGCAGCGTGCCGCGCTACTAGGAGAAGGGCTGCGGCATTGATGCCGCGTTGGCGCGGCGTCGGTGCGGCGGCTGCATTCGTACGATCAGCTCAAGAGTCCATCCATCCCCAGCCCGAGCCTCGCCCCTTGCAGAGCCTCGCTCCCCGTCCACTCTCCAACCGCCAGCGGGATGTGCTGCAGTTGGCGGTCCGCCACTACGTGGACACCATGGAGCCCGTAGGCAGCCAAACGTTGGTAAGGCGTTTTGGCCTACCCACTAGCCCCGCCACGGTGCGGTCCGCCATGGGAGCCCTGGAACAGAAGGGCCTGCTGACCCAGCCCCACGCCTCCGCCGGCCGTATCCCCAGCCAGCAGGGCTACCGCCTTTACGTGGATCAGCTCCTGCCGGCCCCAGGAGCCGCGGCCCTGCAACTGGATCGGGAATTGACCGGTCTCAGCCTTCAATGGGCTGCCCTCGACGACCTGCTGCTTCACCTCAGCCGCCGGCTGGCGGATCTCACCGGGTTACTCAGCCTGATCACCCGGCCTGAACGCTCCCAAACCCACCTACACGCCCTGCGCCTAGTGCCCAGCGGCGAACGGCTGTTGATCTTCCTGGTGGCTGGCTCGGCAGCAACCACCAGCCTCAACCTGCGGCTACCCGCCCAAGCCAGCGACGAATTGCCGGCCCTCGAGCGCTGGGCAGGCAACCAACTGCAACTGGGCCAGGGCGGCCAGATTGATTGGAACGCCCTGCCCCCCCAGCTCAACCGCAGCGGCAGGTTGGTGCGCCAGGCCCTGCAGAGCCACCAAGAAGCGGGCCAGGCCGCCGCTGGAGGCGCCGTCGCCACAGGCCTGGCCGGCCTGCTGGGTCAACCGGAATTCAGCCAAACGGCCACCCTGCGCCCCCTGGTGGAACTCGTGGAAGACGCCCCCCAGCAGGTGCTGCAACAGGGCGGCATTTGGATTGGGGCCGAGCATCCCCACGCCGCCCTCCGGGACTGCTCCGTGGTGCAAGCCGATTACCGCACCGGTGATGGGGGCCTAGGGCAGGTGGCCCTCATCGGCCCCATGCGGATGGCCTACGCCACGGCCCATGCGGCCGTTCGGTCAGTGGCGGGGGTGCTGGAGCGCCTGTTGGCCTAACCAGTTCTCCATGGCCCAACCCCTCCTGACGGCCCAAACGCCCCTAGAGGGCACTTCCCAGGCGATCGGCCACGGTGTTCACATCCTTATCGCCGCGGCCCGAGAGGTTGAGCACCAGCTCCGTGCCGGGGGCAAGGGTGGGGCAGAGACTGTCGAGGGCTGCAAAGGCATGGGCAGTTTCCAGGGCGGGAATGATGCCTTCGAGCTCACTCACCAAGCGCAGGGCATCTAGGGCCTGCTGGTCGGTGACGGCCACGTACTCGGCCCGGCCGATCTCGCGCAGATAGCTGTGCTCAGGGCCGACGCCGGGGTAATCCAGGCCCGCACTGATCGAATGGGCCTCCTGCACCTGGCCCTCGTTGTCTTGCAGGAGCAGGCTCATGGCGCCATGGAGCACCCCCACCCTGCCTTCGGTGATGGTGGCGGCATGGCGTCCCGAGGCCACGCCCTCTCCCGCGGCTTCCACGCCCAACAGCCGCACCGAGGTGTCTTGCACAAACGGGTGAAACAGCCCCATGGCATTGGAGCCGCCGCCCACACAGGCCACCAGCACATCGGGCAAGCGCCCAAAGGACTCCGCACACTGGCGTTTGGCTTCCTCGCCAATCACGGCGTGAAAATCCCGCACCAGCATGGGGTAGGGATGGGGGCCGGCCACGGAGCCCAGGATGTAGTGGGTGCTTTCCACGTTGGTCACCCAATCGCGAATGGCCTCACTGGTGGCGTCCTTGAGGGTGGCGCTGCCCGCCGTCACCGGCTGCACCGAGGCTCCGAGCAAACGCATCCGAAAGACGTTGAGGGCCTGGCGGCGCATGTCTTCTGCGCCCATGTAGATCACGCAGTCCAGGCCGAAACGGGCGCACACGGTGGCCGTGGCCACCCCGTGCTGGCCAGCGCCGGTTTCGGCAATGATCCGCTTTTTGCCCATGCGCAGGGCCAACAGGGCCTGGCCGAGGGCGTTGTTGATCTTGTGGGCACCGGTGTGGTTGAGGTCCTCGCGCTTCAGCCAGATGCGGGGGCCACCCTCGGGCCGGGCGTAATGGGCGGTGAGCCGCTCGGCCTCGTAGAGGGGGGTAGGGCGGCCCACATAGTTGTGCAGCAGGTGGTTGAGGCGATCGGTGAAGGCCGGATCCTGCCAAGCCTCCGCTGCCGCCACCTCGAGCTCCGCCAGGGCCGGCATCAGGGTTTCCGGAACGTACTGCCCCCCAAACTGCCCAAAGCGGCCGGCACTCGAGGGGCGCGCCGAAGGCTGCAGGGTTGCAGGATCCAGGAGCAAAGGATCCAGGGCCAACGGATCGCTTGCCGCAGAGTTGGAAGGAATCGTGCTGGTCACCGGCGGCGCTGCGGCTTGGTTGATGCCAGGGTAAGAACCCGAGATCTCCAACCAAGGCAATGCCCAAGGGTGGCTGGCAGGAATTCAGCGCGATGGCCAGTTCGAGCGCCAGCTTGCAGAGGCCCAGCGGACCCGCAGCCGAGCCCCAAGCCAAGGCCCAACAGCGCGTACGGGTGCAGCGCACCAAGGCCGGCAAGGGCGGCAAATTGGTGACCGCCATCACAGGCCTGGAGTGCGGTGAAGCCGAAGCCAAGGCCCTGCTCAAGCAACTCAAGGCCGCGGCAGGCACCGGCGGCACCCTGAAAGACGGGGTGATTGAGCTCCAGGGCGACCAGGTGGCCCCCGCCTTGGAGGCGCTGGAGAAGGCGGGCTACCGGCCCAAGCAAGCCGGCGGCTAGGAGCTGGGAGCCAGAGCTGGGAGCTGGCGGGGAGAATGGCTAGCAATTCCATGCCCCCAGCGGCAGCCGTTGTCCGTCATGAGCGCCACCCCCCCAACCACCACGGTGGGCCAATCCACCAACATCGCCTGGCATGCCGCCTCGGTGGATCGCCCGGCCAGGGCCCAGCAACGGGGGCACCGCAGCGCGATCCTGTGGTTCACCGGCCTATCGGGTGCGGGCAAAAGCACCCTGGCCAACGCCGTCAATGGGGCCCTGTTTGAACGGGGTCTGGCCTGCTACGTGCTGGATGGCGACAACGTCCGCCACGGTCTGTGCAAAGACCTGGGCTTCTCCGATGCCGACCGGGAAGAAAACATCCGCCGGATTGGCGAAGTGAGCAAGCTGTTCCTCGATGCCGGCATCATGGTGCTCACGGCGTTTGTCTCGCCGTTCAAGGTCGACCGCGACAAGGCCCGGGCCCTGGTCGAAGCCGGCGACTTCATCGAAATCCACTGCGCCGCGGACCTCGGCGTCTGTGAAGAGCGCGACACCAAGGGCCTCTATGCCAAAGCCCGGGCCGGAGCCATCAAGGATTTCACCGGCATCTCCAGCCCCTATGAGGCCCCCGAGAACCCGGAACTCAGGGTTGATACCGGCAGCCAGAGCCTGGAAGCCTGCGTGGCCCAGGTGATCGGCCACCTCGAGAGCCAAGGCCTAATGGCCGCTTGAACTTTCTGGGTTGGGGCGGCCTAGTTGCTCGCCCAAGCGCTGTTGCTCACTCAAGCGCAGTTGGTCGCCCCAGGCATCCAGGAAGGTTTTGGCGCAGCTGGCCACCGGCACCGCCAACAGCAACCCGAGCAGATCGCCCAAACCCAGCAGGCTGCCAAGCCTGGCCCCCAGCGGCAGGCTGATCAACAGCCAGGCCGGCTGGAGGCCCACGATGCTGCCCATCAACCGGGGCTGGATCACCTGATCCACCACCTGGCCCACGGAAATCGCCGCCACGAGCACCTCGATGCCGGTGCTGGGGTCATCGAGGGCCAACAGGGCACTCACCACCACGATCGTGACGGCGCTGGCATAGGGAATCAGGGTGGTGAAGCCAATCGCCACGGCAAACAGCACCCCGTAGGGAATGGCCAGCAGGGTGAACACCACGATCTGGGCCCCGCTGAGGATGCCCGCCAAGAGAACCTGGCCGGCGAAATAGCCCCGAAAGGTGCGGTTCAAGGTGCTCGCCACCAAGGGGCGCACCCCAGGCGAGAGCCATTGGATCAGCCCGGCGGCGATGGGCTCGCCGCCCAAGAGCAAAAACACCGCCAGCACCAGCACGATCACCGTGTTCACGGTGAGGCCCAAGGTGGCCCCCAAAAGACCCAACAGCCTTTGGCTGAGCTGGCTGGCCAGCTGGCTGGTGCGCTTGATCAACTCACTGCTGATGTCTCCGAAATCCGTGGGCAAACCCCGGGAACCGGCCCAATCCTGCAAACGCCCCAATAGCGATTCCCCATCCGCCAGCCAACTGGGCAGCGCATTGATCAGTTCCCCGAGCTGCTCCACCAGGCGCGGCACCAACCAAACACCTGCCAGAGCGATCAGGCCCAGGCTCGCCCCCAGCACCAAGCCATAGGCCAACAAGCGGGGGAGCCCCCTGGTCGTCAGCCAGCGGCTGGGAATATCCAACAAAAAAGCAATCAGCGCAGCCCCCACAAACAGCGCCGGGAACGGTGCCAGGGGCAAGAGCAATTGGCGCAGCACCCACAGGTTGAGCACCAACAGGGGCAGGGCCAGACCTGCCTTGAGCCAGGGAGGTAACACCAGCCGTTCCAACATCAGCCCATCTGCTCCCCATAGGCCTGGGCGCCCAGGGCCTGAAGGCGTTCATCCTTGGCGCGGACTTGGCCGTGCAGCTCGGAGCGGTAAGCCTCCAGGGCTTTGGCCAAGCCAGGGTCGCCAATCGCCAGGATTTGAACGGCCAGCAGGCCCGCATTGGCCCCATTGCCGATGGCCACGGTGGCCACGGGAATGCCGGCGGGCATCTGCACAATCGAATGGAGGGAATCCACCCCTGACAGGGCCCGGGTCTGCACGGGCACCCCAATCACAGGCAGGGTGGTCAGTGAGGCCACCATCCCCGGCAGGTGGGCGGCGCCGCCGGCACCTGCAATCACCACTTTCAAGCCCCGGGCAGAAGCTTGCTGGGCGAAGTCAACCATCTCCAAGGGGGTGCGATGGGCCGAGAGCACCCGCACCTCCGCAGCCACGCCAAAGCGTTCCAGCATCTGCACAGCAGGCTGCATGGTGGGGAGGTCGGAATCACTGCCCATGATCACTGCCACAACGGCGTTAGCCAGCACGGGAGTTGCCTGCCATGGGGATCCAGATCCGGAAGCAGCAACCATGGGCGGTAACGGTGGCAAAGGCGGCGAGACTGACATTCTCTCCCGACCGGGCCCATGCGCTGGCTGACCAACGTTCGTCTGCCCCAGGCCAAAAGCTGCAGCCATGGGGCCAAGCGACGCTGGCGGGTGGGCCTGGATCGCTCCAACCAAATTGAGGCCATCGAGCCCATTGCCCCAGGGGGCGCTGCCGCCGGAATCGACTGGCAGGGGGATTGGCTCAGTCCAGGGGGGGTGGATCTGCAGATCAACGGTGGCCTGGGCCTGGCCTTCCCGGAACTCAGCTCTAGCGATCTGCCGCGGCTGCTGGAGCTGCTCGAGCTGCTCTGGCGGGATGGGGTGGAAGCGATCTGCCCCACCCTGGTGACCTGCGCCGTGGCCCCCCTGCGCCAGTCGCTGGCCGTGCTTGCTGAGGCGCGGGAGCAGCATCAGGCCGGCCGGGCCCAGCTGCTGGGCGCCCATTTGGAGGGCCCTTTCCTGGAGCCCAGTCGGCGCGGCGCCCACCCCCAGGAGCACCTCTGTGCCCCCAGCCTGGCAGCCCTCACTGAGCGGATTGGCGGCTTTGAAGCCGAGATCGACCTGGTCACCCTGGCCCCGGAGCTGCCGGGATCTGACGGGGTGATTGCGGCCCTCCGGGAGCAGGGAATTGTGGTCAGCCTGGGCCACAGCGCCGCCACGGAAGCCCAGGCCAACGGGGCCTTTGCTGCGGGCGTGGGCATGCTCACCCACACCTTCAATGCCATGCCCGATTTGCATCGGCGGGAGCCAGGGGCAATTGCGGCAGCCGTGCTGCAAGGCGATGTGGCGATGGGCCTGATTGCCGATGGGGTGCATGTGGCCCCATCGATGGCGGTGCTGCTCCAAAAGCTCGCCCCCGAGCAGGTAGTGCTGGTGAGTGATGCCCTCGCTCCCTACGGACTAGGGGAGGGGCAGCACCGCTGGGATGAACGCACCCTGCTGGTGAGCAACGGCACCTGCCGGCTGGCGGACGGCACCCTGGCCGGAGTCACCCTGCCGCTGCTGGAGGGGGTGCGCCGCCTGGCGCAATGGGGCGTGCCACCCGAGCAGGCGATCGCCGCGGCCACGATCACGCCCAGAAGAGTGCTGGGAGATCAGCGCAGCACCGCCGAGCTGCTGCTGAACCTGCCGCTGAACGAGGGTCTGCGCTGGAGATCCGCAGGGGAAACCTTGCACTGGAATCGGATTGAAGGCTGAGGCCCAGCAGGGCAAACTGAGCGCCAGCAGGGCAGCTCGAGGATGGCCTTTCACGATCTGGAAACCCTCTCCGCAGCGGCGGTTCAGGCAGTGGCCAACTCCTGTGAGGCCCTGGTCACAGCCGAGGGGCAAGAGCAGGCCACTGCCCGTGAGCAGGCTCTGCTGCAGAGCCTTTTTCCGGCGCTGCTAGGCCAGCCCTGGCCGGAGAATTGCCTGCCCTCGGTACCGCCAGGGTTGAGCGGCCTGGTGCTCACCCACCGCCAACGACAGCAGGTGATGCAGCTGCTCACGCTCCTGGCGTTTCTAGAGCCGCGCCTGGATGCGGCGAAGGTGAAGCTGCTGCAGAGCATCGCCGCGGAGCTCCAGGTGGAGCCTGGCGTAATAGCCGATCTGGAGGAGGTGTGCCGCGGGCATGTGCTCAAGGCCTTCGCAGACATGTACCGACGGACCTTTCGGTCGCTTAACAACGACGGGGTCGTGCAGGGCTACGCACGCTTCATCCTGCCGATGCTGGGGGTGGGGATCGATCGCAAGCACGAGCTTCGCTACGCCGCCTTGGGCGCGGCCACGGCCGGCAGCCTGGGGGCGGGCCTCCACGCCTACTACCAGCACAACGGCTTTCCCTTCCCCGGCAGTCGCACGGGCCTTCCTTACGCCTATGTGGCCATCCACGACGTGCACCATGTGATCGGCGGCTATGCCACCGATCCCGACGGCGAACTGCAGGTGCTGGGCTTCACGATGGGCCTCTTCCCCGACCACGCCCTGCTGATCGGCCTGCCGGCGCTGTTGCAGTTCCAGATGGGCATCGCCGATCCCTTGGCGGGAAGCGTGGCTCCAAAACTGAAGGATCAGCTCGATGCTCCGGCCTTCGCCCAGGCGCTGCAGCGCGGTGCAGCCACAACCGGCCCGATCCGCGATTTCCACTGGGACTTCTGGCCGTGGATCGACCGCCCCCTGGCCGACGTGCGGCGCGATCTGAAGGTGCTGGAGGCCAGCAGCGAAACGCCATAAACCAGATCACAAACCAGGCTGCAGCTGCGGTGGGGTTGCGCTATTCCATGAAAACTGATGACCCCGGGAGGGTCTGAGCCTGCCGCCACCGGCACTTCCTAGGATTCGGCCCATTCCGAGGCCTATTGCCGCGCTCGATGCCCACCGCCGCCAAAACAGCAGCCGAAAAAGCCGAGGTCAAGACCTACTTCGAAACCACCGGTTTCGACCGCTGGAACCGCATCTACAGCGACTCCGAAGATGTCAACAAAGTGCAGCGGAACATCCGCATCGGCCACCAAAAAACGGTGGACAACGTGCTGGTCTGGCTGCAGGAGCAGGGAAACCTGCAGCAGCGCAGCTTCTGTGACGCCGGTTGCGGAGTGGGCAGCCTGACCCTGCCCCTGGCCCAGCTGGGAGCCAGCTCCATCTCCGCCTCCGACCTGTCGGCCGCGATGGTGCAGGAGGCTGAGCGCCGGGCCGCTGAGACGGGTGTCAAACCTGGTCAAATCAGCTTCCTGGCCTCCGATCTGGAGAGCCTCCGCGGCCGCTACGACACCGTGATCTGCCTGGATGTGTTTATCCACTACCCCCAGCAGCCCGCCGAGGACATGGTGCGCCACCTGGCAGCGATGGCAGAAAACCACTTGATCGTGAGCTTTGCCCCTTACACGCCGCTGCTAGCGGTGCTCAAAAAGATCGGCGAACTCTTCCCCGGCCCCAGCAAGACCACCCGGGCCTACACCCTCAAGGAAGCGGGCATCGTGGCCGCCGCCGCAGAAGCCGGCTTCAAGCCGGTGCGCCGCAGCCTCAACAAGGCCCCCTTCTATTTCTCCAGGCTGCTGGCGTTCGAGAAGACCTAGGGCGCGATCACCTTGGAACTGTTCATCACCGGGCTCATCGCCTCGATCGCCGCCATCGGTTGCGGCCTGGCCAGACGCCATCAGGTTCGGAAGCTGGTCCTGCTTTTGGATGCCCGCAGCAGCAGCATTGCCGAGCTCCACGGGCTGCAGGCCGCCGTCGCCGCGCAACTCGGCCCGGGCTCCTTTCGGGAACGGGTGAAGCTTTCAGCGGAAATTGTCTGCGATGAGCCCTTGCTGGCTCCCTGGAGCAGAGAGCCCTGCGTGGCTTTTAGCCAGACGGTCACCCACCAGCTGGAAGTGCAAACAGAAACAATCACCACCGACAGCGAAGGGCGAACCCACAAAGAGATCAGATGGGAACAGAGAAACGAAATCCTTTCGACCCTGGAGCGCCGCTGTCCCTTTCATCTTCGCCAGGGAGCTCAAACCGTTTCCGTGATCCCCGATGGAGCGGATCTGGAACTGGAACCCGTGTTTAACCACGTGGATCCTCCCCAGGGCGCCAACAGCCCCACAACCCGCAGCCTGGGAGTGCTCCGGAAGGAAGCGATTTTCAGTGCCAGCGGCATGGTTTTCGTGCTGGCCGAATGCAGTGATGCCGACGGCATGATCCGCCTACAAGCACCCAGCGAAAGCGGCCTGTTTGTGGTGCGCCGGGGCACCGAAGACGACCTGAGCCAGTCGATCCGCTTCTGGCGCCGCCTTTGGACCGCCGCAGCCTGGAGCTTTTCCGCTCTGGCGTTGGCCCTGTTCCTAGGGGCAGCTCGTTAGGTTTGCAGCCTTAAGCCTCACCAGCCGCTACCAGGGGCCCAATCTTGGGCGCCTCCACCAGCAACTGGCCGCCCGCAGGCAGCACCAGCTCGAGGCGGAAGGCCTGCAGCTGGTAGCCCCCATCGCCTGGCAGGGCCCCGGGGCGGCCCATGCCGCCAACGGCATAGAGCGGGTCCCCCAAGAGCGGGGCCCCGGCGGCGGCCATGTGGATCCGGATCTGATGGGGCCGGCCGCTGGCGATCGCCACCTCCACCAGCCAGCCGTCGGACCGGCGCTCCAGCAACCTCACCCAGCTGCAGGAGGCCAAGGCCAAAGGATCCCCCGGCTCCGCCGCACACCACAGCTGGCCTAAGCACGGGTGGGGCTGCCGGCCAATCCCCGTGGTGATCGCCAGCCCCTCGCCCCTCAACAGCGCAGCTTCCGCTTGGGCTAAAGCAGAGCCAAGGGCAGGCAAAGCCAGCAGAGCCCGATAGAGCTTGCGGCAGCCTTTCGCTGGCCCAGCAACAGGCTCGGCCTGGGCTGCGCTGGCTTGCCCAAAGGATTCCGTGCTCTCCCGCAGCTGGGCGCTCAGCCAGGCCCGGCTCTGGGACTGACGCGCGCACACCAACAACCCCGAAGTGAAACGGCCCAGGCGATGCACCGGCCTGGGAATACCGCGGGGGTCGTTCTGATGGCGCTGCTGCAGCTGGGTGAGCAGGGTGTGCTCGAGAAAGCCCCCCGCCGGCAAGACGGGCAGGCCGCTGGGCTTGTTGATCACCACCAAGTCGCCGTCATCGAACAGGGGGCTAGGCAGCCCCGGCACGGCCGCCTCCTGCCAGGGGGGCCGATGCCACACGAGCTGATCCCCGGCTTGGAGCCGACCATCGGCCCAGAGCTTCTGACCATTGCACCAGATCTCCCCGGCGGCGAGCCGCTCCCGCCACACCGCCAAGGCCGAGTGGCCATACCTGGCGGCATAAAAACCCGCAATCCCATTGCCAGCTTCAAGACAATTCCAGGCCCCAACCCGATCGCGATAGCGATGGCCCCGATTCAGGGCCGCCGGCAACCAACCTGCCGCGGGCAGCCCGAGCGCCGCGGCAGGCTCAGTCGACAAGCCCGTGCTCGAGGGCGTAGCGCACCAATTCGGTGCGGCTGGCGGTGCCGGTTTTGATAAACAGCCGGCTCACGTACTTCTCCACATTGCGGATCGAGGTTTCCAGGCGGCGGGCAATTTCCTTGTTCATCATTCCCTCCGCCACCAGCTGCAGCACGGAGCCCTCCCTGGGCGTAAACACATGCTCTGGAGCTGGGGCTGGCTTTTTGCCGCCGCCGGTGGCCAGCAGGGAGCGGATCTCGGTGATCTGCTTGGCCATCTGGCCGATGTCGGCATCGGCAAAACGGGCAGCTTCCGCCAGCAACCGCTCCTGGCGACGGACCACGTTGTGCACACGGGCCACCAATTCATCCGGGTCAAACGGCTTGGGGATGTAGTCGTCGGCACCGGCCTGGAAACCACTGATGCGATCGGCTGTCATCCCCTTGGCGGTTAGGAAGATCACCGGAATGCCCCCCAGCCGTTCGTCGGCCCGCAGCAGCTTCAGCAAGCCATAGCCATCGCAGCGGGGCATCATCACGTCGGTGATGACCACATCCGGCAACAACTCCTGGGCCTGGATCCAGCCCTCTTCGCCATCGCCTGCGGTGGTCACCTGAAAACCTTCGTCTTCGAGGTAGGCCTTCACCGCCGTTCGCAAACCGGGCTCGTCGTCGACCAACAAAATCCGGGCCGGCGGTTGGGGCTCGCAGGGCAGCTCAGGCAGCTGTTGAGACAGCTGTTCAGGCAAGGGCTCTGCAGCCGGATCTAGGGCGAGATCGGTGGCGAGATCGGGGGGGGAATCTGGGTTCATGGCAGCCAGTGTGAACGCTGTTAGCGGGAGCGTCCAGGCAGGATTTGCTCGGATTCCCGAAGGGTTCCGCTCAAGCCCAATTGACGGGCCAAAGGCCCCAAGGTGGCTGGATCCTTTCCTGCCTGTTTGGGGACACAGGCAGCCCACCAGACCAGGTGATTCATCCGGTTACCAGGGTGAATCGGGCCACCGGGATTGAGCTCGCGCACAATCAGATTTCCTCCTTCACTGGTTACCCGCATCGGCGCGGAAGGGCTGCAGCGGATCGTTTCGCTGATCACTTTCATGTCATTGGGCAGCTCATCCCAGACCTTGATCTGAACCAGGTCCGGGTTGTTGGGATCGGCCTTGACGGCATACACACCAACCAAACGGGTGCCGTAGGCCACGGGCCGCTGCCAGATCACCATCAAATCCGCCGGTCGCGCCTCGTCAGGATTGGACGTCATCGGAATGCCCGCCCAGGCTGGCTGGAGCAAAGCAGCCAGCACGAGGATCCCCCCCAGGGGCTTTCGCAGGGTTGTCAGCATGGGGCCATGCTCGCCTACCTCGACCACCACGCCACCACCCCCTGCGATCCCGCGGTGATGGCCGCCATGGCGCCCTGGTGGACCGAACAGTTCGCCAACCCCGCCAGCCGCCTCTACCGGCCTGCCCTGGAGGCGGCGGCGGCCATAGCGATGGCCCGGGGCCAGGTGGCCCGGGCCCTGGGAGCCAGCCCCGAGATGGTGATCTTTACCAGTGGGGCCACCGAAGCCAACAACCTGGCCCTCAAAGGGGTGTGCGAAGCCGCTCTCCTGGCTGGGGCCGGTCCGTCCCAAGCCCCGCCCCGGCGGCGCTTGGTGAGCGTGGTGAGTGAGCATCGGGCGGTCTTGGATCCCCTGGCCTATCTGGAGCGCCACGGCTTTCCGCTCACCCTGCTGCCGATCGGTCCCAAGGGCCAGGTGAACCTGAAGCAGCTCGAACAAGCCCTGGGCCCCGACGTGCTGCTGCTCTCGGTGATGGCCGCCAACAACGAAATTGGTGTGGTGGCTCCGTTGCAAGCCATCGCCGCCCTGTGCAAGGCCCAGGGGGTGCTGCTCCACTGCGACGCAGCCCAGGGAGCAGGCCACATTCCCCTCTCGATGGCGGATCTGGAGATCGATCTTCTCAGCATTAGCGGCCACAAGCTCTATGGCCCCAAGGGCATCGGTGCCCTGCTGGTGCGCCCCGGCGTGCCCCTAGCCCCCCAACTCCATGGCGGCAACCAGCAAGACGGCCTTCGGGCCGGCACCCTGCCCGTGCCCCTGGTGGTGGGGCTCGGGGCTGCCTTAGAGCACGCCATGGCCGACCGCGAGGCCCGGGCCCTGAGGCTAGGGGGCCTCCGCGACCAGCTCTGGTCAGGCCTCGCCGCCCTGGGCGGCCTGGAACGCAATGGCGACCCCCAAGCCTGCCTGCCCCACAACCTGAACATCACGGTGGCCGGGGTCGATGGCACCCAACTGCATCAACGGCTGCGGCCTCAGCTGGCGGTGAGCAGCGGCTCAGCCTGCAGCCAGGGCAGCCCATCCCCGGTGCTGGCCGCCCTGGGACGAACCCGGCAAGAGGCCGCCGCATCGGTTCGCTTTGGCCTGGGGCGCGCCACCAGCCCGGCCGAGATCGCCCTTGCGATCGCCACGGTCCGTGAGGCGGTTCACGCACTGAGGGCCTAGGACTCCCGGCGCCTGGCCACCCGCCATTTGGCACTGCGGCTCCTGGGGTTGGCCGCCTCTTCCGCTTCCGATGCCACCAGGGGTTTACGGGTCACCCGCTGCAGGCGCCCATCGGAGGCAAAGGCCGTTTTGACGCGGCGATCCTCCAGGGAATGGAAGCTGATTACCCCGAACAACCCCCCAGGCACCAACCAATCGGGGGCCCGCTGCAACAGCTGGTCGAGCGCCCCAAGTTCGTTGTTGACCGCAATGCGCAGGGCTTGGAAACTGCGGGTGGCGGGATGGATGCGGCCGCGTCGGGCCTTGGGGGGATAGCAACCGGCCACCACATAGGCCAATGCCGCCGTTCCCTTGCCTGGGCCGCCCCAAGGGCCTTGCTCCTTGATCTTGCGGGCGATCCGCCGCGACAACCGCTCCTCGCCATAGGCATAAATCAGATCGGCGAGATCGGATTCCTCGAGCCGGGTAATCAGCTCGGCGGCCGTTTCGCCTTGCTCGGGGTTCATCCGCATATCCAAGGGGCCATCAGCTCGAAAACTGAAGCCCCGCTCGGCCCCATCCAACTGGGGGCTACTCACCCCTAAATCGGCCATCACGGCCACCAGTGGCAGCACGCCAGAGGCTGGAGGGGCGTAGTCGGCAAAATTGCTGGCCAGAATCGTGACCCGATCGCCAAAGGGGGCCAGCCGCTCGGCCGCCGCCAGCCGGGCCGCGGGATCTTGATCGAGGCCGATCAGCCGCAAACCAGGGTGGGCCTCGAGCAGCAAAGCGCTGTGGCCACCGGCGCCCAGGGTGCAATCCAGCAGCACCGCTTCGCCATCAGGCTGCAGGGCCAGAAGGCCTGAAAGATCAGCGAAGGAGGCCAGCACCTGCTCCGCCAACACCGGCACATGGTCGAAAATGGTCTCTGCCATGGCTTCCTTCCTAAGATCTCGGCATTGCACTGCACACAACGGCCCCATGACGCAGCTGGAGACGCGCACGGAGCCGATGCTGATCAACTTCGGGCCCCATCACCCCTCGATGCACGGGGTGCTGAGGCTGGTGGTGACCCTCGACGGCGAAGACGTGGTGGATTGCGAGCCCGTGATCGGCTATCTCCACCGCGGCATGGAGAAAATCGCCGAGAACCGCACGAACATCATGTTCGTGCCCTACGTGAGCCGCATGGACTATGCGGCTGGCATGTTCTACGAAGCCATCGTGGTGAATGCGCCAGAGCGACTGGCCGATGTGCCGGTGCCGAAGCGGGCCAGCTACATCCGCGTGCTGATGCTCGAGCTCAATCGCATCGCTAACCACCTGCTCTGGCTTGGCCCCTTCCTGGCAGATGTGGGCGCCCAGACCCCGTTCTTTTACATCTTCCGAGAGCGGGAAATGATCTACGACCTGTGGGAAGCAGCCACCGGTCAGCGCCTGATCAATAACAACTACTTCCGCATTGGTGGCGTGGCAGCAGATCTGCCCTATGGCTGGCTGGAGAAATGCCTCGATTTCTGCGATTGGTTTGGCCCCAAGATCGACGAATACGAAAAGCTGATCACCAATAACCCCATCTTCCGAAAGCGCATCGAAGGATTGGGCACCATTTCCAAAGAGCAAGCCGTCAACTGGAGCCTCTCTGGCCCCATGTTGCGGGCTTCCGGGGTGCCCTGGGACCTGCGCAAAATCGACCACTACGAGTGCTACGACGACTTCGATTGGGCCGTAGCTTCCGAAACGGAGGGCGATGTCTTTGCCCGCTACCGGGTGCGGATCCAAGAGATGCGCGAATCGCTCAAGATCTTGCGTCAGGCCTGCACCATGATTCCTGGTGGGGCTACGGAAAACCTCGAAGCCCGTCGCATGGCCGAGGGCAAAGGCAGCGAGTGGTTTGGCTTCGATTATCAATACGTGGCCAAGAAGGTGGCTCCCACCTTCAAGATCCCCTCGGGCGAGCTCTACACCCGCCTCGAATCAGGCAAAGGAGAAATCGGGGTGTTCATCCAGGGCAACGATGACGTCACGCCCTGGCGCTTCAAGATCCGCGCAGCCGATTCCAACAACCTGCAGATCCTGCCCCACATCCTTAAGGGCCACAAGGTGGCCGATATCATGGCGATTCTGGGCTCGATCGACGTCATCATGGGCTCAGTCGATCGCTAAATCGGTTGATCTCAGAGCCGGAAGACCGCTGAATCGCTTTCTCCCCAGGCTCCAGCAAGCCGGTTACTTGATACCGGCCACCCTGACGGGCTACCTCTGGCTCAAGGGCTGGCAACCCCATGTTCCAGGGCTGAGCTGCCCCCTGCGGGCCCTCACCGGGATCCCCTGCCCCACCTGCTTCCTCACCCGCTCCACGGCCGCTGCGCTCCGGGGTGAGCTGGGGGAATCCCTGGCTCTCCACGCGTTTGGACCGGTGCTGGCCGCTGGCCTGATCCTGTGGTCGGTGGATGCTCTGCGGCGGCGCCAGCTGTACCCCAGGGGGCTAAAAGCCTGGCACCTGGTAGTCTTCAGCGCCGCACTCCTAATCTATTGGGGCGTCCGGCTGGTATTGCACGTTTCCCTGGGCCTGGAAGCATTCCCTTCCGGCTAAGTGTTCAGAGCAGAACCTTCAGGAAATCACGCCGCGATGATAGGCAGCATTTTGGATATAAAAATTGGCGATAGGCACAGCCAGCAAAGCTCCCAGGCCACAGGTGCACAGGGAAAAGAGCACCACAACAATCCAAGTCAGCAGCTGAATGCCCACAAACGTGAGCCCTTGGGGAGATCGATACACCGCCTGGAATGACGCGGAGAAGGCCTCACCAATGGGGCGATCTGTATTGAAGATCAGGTTCACGAAGACAGGCGCAACCAACGAAACAGCGATGCCAGGCAGGACGCAAAGCAAAAAGCCTATGGCTGCAACAACTGAAAACAATAGGCCCGCCAAGAAATAACGCCAGGGGCGCCTTAGAAGCGCCTGAAATGCATCGGAAGTGGTAATTATTTCACCACCTGCGTAATACAGTGCCGGCACGGCGATGAACAAAACGCCCACCAAGCTGGCCAGGATTGCAAAGGGAAGTTGACCCAGCTGAGATAGCAGCGCAATGGCTCCTGCAATGGCATCGGACGGTGCCCCCTGACCAGCCAAACCGGCCCCAATCAGTGAGATCGCGAGCGACACCCCATAGCCCACAGCCGAGAGCACAGCACTCACCAGCCAAATCAGCGCCATGGTGGGCACATGCAAAAGAACGGCCTGCCAGGCCTTGTTCAAGCTGGGCTGCTCGTAGGCAAGGGGGCTGGCCATCGTGCTATCAGCAACTCAGAGATTCACTGCCGCACCGTATGGCAGTGCCCCTGAACCAGCAAGCACAAAGCCATGACAGCATGCAAAACATGGATCCTTGGACCTGGCTTGAGCTGCACCGGAGCGTGCGTTTCGGCGACACTGACGCCGCCGGTGTCGTGAATTTCGCCGAACTGCTGCGCTGGTGCCACGAAGCCTACGAAGAGAGCTTAGAGCGCTTTGGCATCACAGCCGCCGAGGTGTTCCCCAGCCCGGGCTCCAAGCTGGAGGTGGCCTTGCCGATCGTGCACTGCAGCGCCGACTACCTCCGCCCATTGGTGTGTGGCGATCCCATCACGATTCAGCTTGAGCCTGGGCGTCTCGATCTGGGCTGCTTTGAGGTGCGCTACAACTTCAAAAGCGCCGAACAAGTTGTGGCCCTAGGCCTCACGCGCCACCTGGCCATTGAAAATCCAAGCCGCAGGCGCTGCGCCCTCCCAACGGCCATCAATCGCTGGCTGGAAGCCTCCAACCTGGGCGGAATTAACCCTGTCCCATGACACCGATCCCCATGGGTTTGGACCCATCGCGCCCCAACGACCTCGCCTTCGACCTCGACCTCGGTCGGTCCCCTCTTAACACTCTGGGCTCTGATCTACTTCTAGCGATTGCAACCACCGCTGCCATTGGCTGCGCTGCCATTTGCCCTGGGGCGAGGGAGCCAACGACTCACAGAGCAGCCATTGCCTCGGTCGCTCAGGTGGTGGCCAGGCCGCAACCGCGGCCTGGAGCATCGTGATGAGGGCCTCTCCATTCGCTGGCTGTCCATTCGCGTTCTCGGCCGGGCGCACCAAAGCCGTCAGCCGCTCACCCCAGCCTGGCTCCGCCACTGGAAGCAGCAGCAGCTCCTGCAAAGGCCAGCCCTCGGTCTGGGCCAGGGCCCGCAGGCGCTGCTCCAACTGCTCGGGAAACACCGTTTCACCGCCACTCTGGATCGCCCCATCGAGTCGCCCGAAGATCTCCAAACCCGTAGACCCAATCCGACCACCATCGCCGCTGCGCCACCAACCATCGGGCGTGCGGGGTAAAGGCTCCAGGGCCCCGCAGGCGCCGATCCAGCCTGGGCTCAAGCGGGTTGTAAGCACCTCCACGGCCTGGCTCAGGAGATCAACGCGAAGCCGCACATCCGCCAACGGCTGGCCGCAACCGCTGGCCCCAGCCAAAAATTGGCCAGGGGGCAGCGCACTCACCATCGCCGCCGTTTCCGTGGCGCCATAGCAAGGCGCCAGCCGAATCCCGGCCGAGCGGGCCTGATCTGCCAGCGCCTCCGGCAAAGCAGCCCCTCCCACCCACACCACCGCCAATTGGCGCAGCCAGGCCCGGGCCTGCGGCACCGCCATCAGGCGAGCCAACTGGGTGGGCACCAGCGAGATCAGCACCGGTTGGTCGGTCACCACCACCGCCTCCACCAGGGCTTCGGGCTCCCGGAGCAACCCGGACGGCACCAGCTGGTGCCGCGCTCCCCATTGGTGGGAACGCACCAGGGGAAGCAAACCGCTCACATGGTGCAACGGCAGTGGATTGAGATGGAGGCATGCGGCAGGATCCAGTCCTTCCAGGCCCAACCACTCCGCCGTCGCAGCAGCCGAGGCTTCCAAATGGCTCAGAGGCTGCAGGCACCAGCGCCGACCGCCGGTGCTGCCGCCACTGCCCACCACCACCCCAGGGCCCCAGGCGGCTTCCAGCTCAGCGCGCAGCTCTGGCTTGAGCAGGGTTTGGGCCAACTGGGTTTGCTCGGGCGGCGCCAGCACCACCAGCTGCCTGCGCCGCCAAGCCGCTTCCAGGGTGGAGATGTCGCGGAGGGACTGCCCAGGACGAGTCATGCGGCCGCCTGCCAAACCAGCTGGGGATCGGCGCTAAACAGGTCGCCCCGGGGACACCAGCCTGGCGCCAAGCCCGGGGCCGTGGGCGTGGGGCCGAGGGCCTGGAGGGCCGCCAAATGGTGCACCCAGCGCCGGCCAATCCCCGTTTCCAAGGCCGTGCTCACCATCCAATGGGACTGCCCCGCCTCGAAGGCGGCGAGAAGCGGCCTGGGGTCGCCCTCCAAAAGCGGGCGACGCACTTGCCACCCTGGCCAGCTTGCCGCCAGCGCAGGGCAGGCCCGCAGCGATTCATCCAGGGCCACGGGCACCCTGGCCGCCAGGGCCGCCAAACCCTCCTGATCCAGGGGCTGAAGCGGTTGCTCCAGCCACTCGAGCCGGGGTTCGCTCACCAAGCGATCCGCCCAGACTGCGGCTGTTGCCCGATCCCAGCCGCCATTGGCATCGAGCCGCAGCGACGCCCCAGCAGGCAGCCGCTGGAACAGCAGCTCCAGCAACTCCAGCTCCTGGCGGGCGGGCAAAGCGGCCACCTTCCACTTGAGGGCCGGGGGCGGCGGCCCTGATGCCAGCACCCGCTCCAGCTCCTCCAAAGCTCGCTCCCCAGCCGGCAGCAACCACGCCGAAGCCGGAGCCTGCAACCACCCCCCACTCCCAGGGCGACCCAAACCATCCAGTTCAGCCAAGGCCGCCCCCAGGGCAAAGGCCAGGGGCTTGGGGGCGGCAGCGATCGCGGCTTCGATCTGGGGGCGACTTAGGCAAGGAGGCACAGCTTGAATCTCCCCGGCCAGCCCACTGGCCAGCCCCCCTGCCATCGCCGCCTGTTCCGGCTCCAGGGCTAACGCCTCCCCCCAGCCCAGCCGGCCATCGGCAGCTTCGAGGCGCAGCAACCAGCCGCAGCGCTGGGCTAAGGCCCCGTGGGCCGTCACCATGGCCTGGGGCAGATGGAACTGGAAAGGGCGCCAGGCAAGACGCAACAGCGGCTCCCCCACCACCTTCAGCCTGGCCTGCCAACCCAGGGCCCTAGCAGGGGTCCCAGGGCCAGGCCCACCGCCAGGCCCAGGCCATTGAGGGCTTGAAACCGCAGGGCCAAAAATTTGCTGCCAGCGATCCGATCCGGTTCACGGTGGTGGTCGCGGAGCAGGGCAATCAAGGCCCGCCCAGGCGGCAAGCCAATCACACCAAGCAAAGCCGTTAGGGGCCAATGCCCAGCCAGCACCGGGGCCCACTCAAACGCCAGGGTGAGGGCGATCATCCAGGGCACAAGGCGGGCCGCGGTGCCGGTGCCCAGCCGCACCACCGGCGAACGCTTGCCGTGGGCAGCATCCTCATGCACCTGGTGGAAATGGGAGCAAAACAACACCAAGGTGGTGGCCAGGGCCGGGCCACTGCCCAGCTCGATGGCCTGGCGCCAAGGGATCTGGGCCCATGGCTCCTGGTCTCCGCCGATGACCGCAGGGGCTAAGGCGAGCAATCCCGCCGCCGTGGCGAGGGGCCCAAAGGCCAGCCAACACAGGGGCTCACCCAACCCCCGATACCCCAGGCGGAACGGTGGGCCCTGGTAGAGATAACCCAGGCCGCAACAGGCCAAAACCAACGCCAAAACCGCCGGGGAACTGCGCCAGGCCACCAGGGCCATCAGTCCCAGGCCCAACACCAGACAACCATGGGCCCAAGCCGCGACCCGGTCGCGGCGACCCGTGAGGTTCACCACCGAGTGGGGCTTGCCGAGCACATCAACGCCCGTATCGGCATCAAAGACGTCGTTGGCCAGATTTTCCCAGGCCAGTAGCAGGATCGCCGCCAACAAAAAAACCAGCAGCTGATCCCAGCGCAAGGCCTGGCTCTGCGCCAGCTGCCAGCCCGCAGCCACCAGCACTGGCATCACCGCCACGGCATACATCGGCCACTTGATCGCGGCCTTCCAGAGCTGGCGGCGATCACCTTTGGTGGCGTAACGGCTTGCGACGACCTCGGGCTCAGCCATGGGTGCCGCCAGCGGCAAGGAGGAGAAGACCCATACATTTGAGCAGCTCTTTGCCTCGGCCCAAGGCCCTTCCTGGTGCAGGCCCCCCATTCCTTCACCGAATTGCTAGCTGTAGCGAGCGACTGCGCTCGCCAGCTTGAGGACGATGGCGTCTTGAGCCTGGCCATGCCCCTGGCTGGGGGCGACCCGATGGTGCTGTTGCCCCATCTCGATCCAAGCGCTGGCTGCCAGGGAAAGGGCAGCCAGGGAAATGGATTTCGCTTCCTCTGGGATGGGGCCCCAGGGCTTTGCCTGGCCGCCAGTGGCCGCTGCAACAGCCTGGAACTCAGTGGCCCGCGCCGCTTTGAGCTGGCCCAACGCTTTGCCAGCGCCAGCCTGAGCCGCCTCGCCACCCGGCAAAGCTGTCCGCCCCTGGCTCGGCCCAGGGTGCTGCTGGCCTTTGGCTTCTTTGATGCTGCCCTTGAGCAATCCCCCGGCGCCATCCCCGGGGTGCAAGCGGTGCTGCCCCGCTGGCAATTGAGCCACCAGGGGGTGCACTGCTGGCTGCGGCTGCAACGACCCTTGGGGGGCGACGTGACAACCCGCAGCCTGGCGGAGGAACTCTGGGAGAAAGCCCAAGCCCTAAAGGCTGTATGGCAGGACATGCCGCCCACTGCCCAGCTCCGCGCAACCACCCCGCTCCGCGCAACTGCCCAGCTCCGCCATGGCACCCCCTGGGAGCATGGCTACCGCTCGGCCGTCGAGCAGGCCATGAACCTGGTGAACCAGGGGGATCTGCAAAAACTGGTGCTGGCGGTGCGCCAGGACCTGAGCCTGGATCGCGCCATCGACCCGTTGGATCTGCTGGCCCCGTTGCGCAAGCACCAAAGCGGCAGCTGCCGTTTCCTCTGGCAACGGGAAGCGGGCTCCGCCCTGATCGGCGCGTCGCCCGAACGGCTGCTCACCGTGCGACAAAACCAGTTGCGCAGTGATGCCCTTGCCGGCACCACCCCCTGGGGCCCCGGGGCCTCTGAGCTACTGCAATCGGTCAAAGATCGCCACGAGCACGACTTGGTCGTCGACACCATCACCGCGGTGTTGCGCCGGGCAGGCCTCAACCCGTGCCGCCCCAGGCATCCCCGCCTGGCCCGCCACGGGCAACTGGTCCATCTGCACACGCCGATCACCGCCCATCTTCAGGGGGAACAACCCCTCGCGATTGCGGCCGCCCTGCACCCCACCCCCGCCGTGGCGGGCTTGCCCCGCAGAGAGGCCATGGGCTGGCTGCGCAGCCTCGAACCGTTTGAACGCGGCCACTACGCCGCGCCGATTGGCTGGATTGATAGCGCCGGCGACGCCGACCTGCGGGTCGCCATTCGCAGCGGCACCCTGCGCGGCAGCCAACTGGAACTCACGGCCGGCGCAGGGCTGGTGCGGGGATCCACGGTGGAGCGGGAACTGCAGGAAGTGGCCCTCAAGCTGGGGGTCCTGCAACAACAGCTGAACCTGCCAAATCAGCTGGCCAGCAACCGCTCGATGGTCTGATCGGCAAGGGGAATCCCGCCGAGGCGCTCCACCTCCCGCACCCCGGTGGGGCTAGTGACGTTGATTTCGCTGAGGCGGCCATCGATCACATCGATGCCCACAAAAAACAAGCCCTCTGCCTGCAGGGCCGGCGCCAGGGCCGCACAAATCTGCCGTTCTGCATCCGTGAGGCCCGTGGCCTCAGGGGCCCCACCCACGGCGAGATTGCTGCGGAATTCCCCCGCCATCGGCTTGCGATTCACCGCCCCCAGGGGCTCTCCATCCACCAACAAGATCCGCTTGTCTCCGGCTGTCACGCCAGGGAGGAAGGCCTGGGTCATCACGGGCAGGCACTGCTGGTCGGTGACCAGTTCGAGCAGGGCCCGCAGGCCCGGGGCCCCGCCGTGGGAGCGCACCACCCCTTGCCCGGCCCGGCCGCCCAGGGGTTTGAGCACCACATCGCCATGGGCTGCGGCAAAGGCGGCGAGCTGATCCACCTGGCTGCTCACCAGGGTGGGGGCCATCAAATGGCTCCAACGCAGGGCGCCCAGCTTTTCGTTCCAGGCCCGAAGCGAGGCAGGCCGGTTCAACACCCGCACCCCATGGCGCTCCGCCAACTCCAACAGATGGGTGGCATAGAGGTAGGCCTCATCAACCGGGGGGTCCTTGCGCATCCACACCCAGGGGAAGGCATCGAGGGGCAGCTGCTGGGGCTCCCCGAGCACAAACCAGGGCTCAGGTACCTGCCAGCCGGCTGGGCTGCACTCCATGGGGGCCAGGGTGACGGGCTGGGCCCGCACCCTGCCACCGTGGCCAGCCAACGGAGCTCCCGGCCGCTCAGCCGCGGATAGGTCTTGGAGGGTGCAGACCCAAATCTGCTGACCAGCCCGCTGGGCCGCCTGCATGAGGGCCACGCTGGAATCTTTGGCTGGATTGAGCCGCGGCAGCGGATCGATCACAAACAACTGGGAGTTGGTCCCGGGTGCCGGTGTGGCCAAAGTCAGGCTCCCAGTAGGGGATCGAGCTCGCCCCTCCGCTCCAGCGCATGGATGTCATCACAGCCGCCCACGTGCTGGCCGTCGATAAAAATCTGGGGCACGCTTCTGCTCCCGCCACTCTTGGCCGCCATAGCCTCCCGGGCAGCCCCATCGCCATCGATGGCGTATTCGGTGTAGGCCACGCCCTTGCGATCCAGCAGTCCCTTGGCGCGGATGCAAAACGGGCAGGCCCGCCAGGTGTAGATCTCAACGTTGGCCGCCATTCAGGCTCCCAATCCGGTGGGTCGATCCTAGAAGCGACGACCCCACTGATACGGTCTTGGCAACGCTTCTACCCACGCTTCTGCCAGGTGCTGGATCTCACCGACTTCAAGCGCGATCTTTCCGAGCTCACCGACCGCCTGGGCCATGCCCAGGACTGTCTTTGACGTACCGGCCCTGAAAGCCCGCCAGCAAGACCTCGAACAACTGGCATCCCAGCCCGATTTCTGGGATGACCAACTGGCGGCGCAAAAGCAAATGCGCCAACTCGACGAGGTGAAGGCCCAACTCGAACAGTTGGACACCTGGAAAGCAGCCATTGCCGATGGGGTGGCCACCCTCGAGCTCTACGACCTGGAGCCGGACATCGAGCTCCTCGAAGAAGCCAATGGGGCGCTGCAAACCCTCAAATCCGACCTGGATCGCTGGGAGCTGGAACGCCTGCTGTCTGGCATCTATGACAAGGAGGGGGCTGTGATTTCGATCAATGCCGGGGCCGGCGGCACCGATGCCCAGGACTGGGCCCTGATGCTGATGCGGATGTACACGCGTTGGGCCGAAGACCACGGCATGAAGGTGTCGGTGGCCGAACTCTCCGAGGGGGAAGAGGCCGGCATCAAAAGCTGCACCCTGGAAATTGATGGTCGCTACGCCTACGGCTACCTGCGTAATGAAAAGGGCACCCACCGCCTGGTGCGGATCTCCCCGTTCAACGCCAACGACAAGCGACAAACCAGCTTTGCGGGCCTTGAAGTCATGCCCAAACTCGATGAGGAGGTCAAGCTCGACATTCCCGAAAAAGACCTGGAAATCACCACGTCCCGCTCCGGTGGCGCCGGCGGCCAGAACGTCAACAAAGTGGAAACGGCCGTGCGGATCCTGCACATCCCCACCGGCCTGGCGGTTCGCTGCACCCAAGAGCGATCCCAGCTGCAAAACAAGGAAAAGGCCATGGCCCTCCTGATGGCCAAATTGCTCGTGATTGCCCAGGAGCAACGGGCCGCCGAGATCGCCGACATCCGCGGTGACATCGTCGAAGCAGCCTGGGGAAACCAGATCCGCAACTACGTCTTCCACCCCTACCAAATGGTGAAAGACCTGCGCACCAGCCACGAAACCACCGATGTGCAAGGGGTGATGGATGGCGACCTCGATCCCTTCATCCAGGCGCTGCTGCGCCAGGGTGTGGAGGTGGGTATGGGAGCTGAGAGCTAATGGCCTCCTCGGACAGCTTTGTGAAATTGGCCATGCGCAACATGGTGCGCAAAGGCAGTCAAAGCCTGCTGCACTTCGGGTTGACTGCGGTGGGGCTCACGGCCTTTCTGGTGCTGATTGCCTGGCTTGGCCGCCCCGGCCTGCCGCCCACTCCCTAACCGCATCCTCCCCATGGGCCCTGCCATCCGATGAGCATTCCAGCGGGCAGCATCGATCTGGATCTGGCCTTCCAAACCGGTGACGACCTGCCCCGAAACCTCTTGGCTGACGCCGTGGGCTTGGCTGATCCCTTGGGCTTGGCTGATGCAAAAGCCCTGGTAGCCCCCTTGGCCGGCAGTGGAGCCTGGGCAGACCTGATCGGCCACTGGCTCAGCCAGCTGCAGGCCGAACTCCCAGCCCCCCTCCAAGCGGAGGCCTACTGCCTCGGCTTGAGCCTGGTAAGCGATGCCGAGATCGCCGAGCTCAATCGGGATTGGCGCCAAAAGCAAGGCCCCACCGATGTGCTGGCCTTCGCTGCCCAGGAAACCATCGACGACAACGACGGCACCCCCTTCGCCCCCATGCCGCTGCCCCCAGATTTCGGCGATGACAACAGCGACCAGGGAGCGCAAGCCCTCGAGCTAGGAGACATCGTGATCTCCCTGGAAACCGCCGCGCGTCAGGCATCGGACCATGGCCACAGCCTGGCCCAAGAACTGATGTTCCTAGCCAGCCATGGGCTCCTGCATCTCCTGGGCTGGGACCACCCCGATGACGCCAGCCTCCAAGCCATGCTGGCCAGGCAAGCCCAGCTGCTCGCTGGCGCGAAATGAGATGGACAGTGGCGTTAGGGTGACTTGCTCGGACCCCATCAAACCCCAAGATCCTCCCTTGCTCAGCGCCAACCCTGGGCTACCCCAAGACACCCCCGACGGCGGGCACCGACGCGGTCGGCGGCTGCGCGTGGGGGCCTGGAAAGTGGCTGGTGATCTGCCTACAAGTTTTCGGTACGCTGCCCAAGGCCTGGCTTACAGCATCGCCAGCCAACGCAATTTCCGCATCCATGTCTTCACCGGACTGGTTGTCTTTCTGATGGGGCTTTGGCTGGGATTAAGCCCTGAACGGTTGGCGCTGCTGGTGCTCACCGTGGCGGCAGTTTTGGTGCTGGAACTGCTCAACACCGCCACGGAAGCCGTTGTCGACCTCGCCATTGGTCGTCAGTTCCACCCCCTGGCCCGCATCGCCAAGGACTGTGCTGCAGCCGCCGTGCTCGTGGCTGCGTTGTCCTCCCTGATGATTGCCCTACTGCTGTTGGTGCCTCCCCTGCTGGCCCGGCTTGGCTTCTAAGCACCCATGCTCCTGGTTCTTGATAACTACGACAGCTTCACTTTCAACCTGGTGCAATACCTGGGCGAACTGGCAGGCGACTATCCCCTCGCCTCCGACCTGCGGGTGGAGCGCAACGACGCCCTGAGCATCGAGCAGATCCGCGAACTCAATCCCGCCGCGATCCTGATCTCCCCTGGCCCAGGTGATCCCAATCAATCCGGGGTTTGCTTAGAGGTCCTGCGCGAACTCAGTCCCCGCATTCCAACCCTCGGGGTGTGTCTGGGGCACCAGTCGCTTGCCCAGGTGTATGGCGGCACTGTGGTTCGCGCCAAGCAACTGATGCATGGCAAAACCTCCCCGGTGTTCCACGGGAACCAAGGCGTGTTTGAGGGGTTGGCCAACCCACTCACGGCCACCCGCTACCACAGCCTGATCGCCGAACGCGCAAGCCTTCCCGACTGCCTTGAAATCACCGCCTGGCTCGATGACGACACGGTCATGGGCCTGCGCCACCGCGACTATCCGCACCTGCAAGGCGTGCAATTTCACCCGGAAAGCGTGCTCACCCAAGACGGCCACAAGCTGCTGGCCAACTTCCTGCGCCAGGCCAGCAGCTAATCAACCCATCGACCGCTGCTAGCTTCGCGCCATCTCTGTGCCCAAACGGGGCCCTGGAACCGATGGCTCGTGCTGCCACCAAAGGCCTGAAAGCTCGTCTGGGTTGGGGAGTCCTGGGGTTGGCCACAGCCATGGCACCGACAGCCCTGACAGCAGCTGCCTATGCCGGCGGTGGTGTGAGCATCACCAACTATGGCCACAGCGCCCTCCTGATCCAGGGCGGTGGGGCCAGCGTGCTCGTGAATCCCTTCAAAGCGGTGGCCTGCGCGGCAGGCCTCGCCGAACCCCGGGTCAAAGCCACCGTGATTTTGGCTAGCAGCCGCCTACCCGACGAAGGCGCCAACGTGGCCAGTGGCCAGCTCCTGGTCAACCCAGGGTCCTACAAAATCGCCGGCTTGAAGATTGATGGGATCTCTGGCCCCCACGACCGGATTGGCGGGCGCAGGTTTGGTCAAGCCACCCTCTGGCGCTGGAAGCAGGGAGGCCTGGATTTTGCCCACCTGGGGGGCACGGCCGCCCGGCTCAGCCCCGCTGATCGGGTGATGCTCGGTCGCCCCGACGTCTTGATCATTGGTGTGGGCGGCGGCGGGAAGGTCTACGACGGCAGCGAAGCCGCCGAAGTGGTGCGCGATCTCCAACCCAGGCTGGTGATCCCGGTGCAATACGTCAGCGGCAAGACACCCAAAGATTGCGATCAATCCAGCGTGGAGCCTTTCCTCAAAGCCATGGCTGGTACACCTGTCAAACGCACGGGCCGCCAAATCAGCCTGCCCGGCAAGCTCAGCGACACCATGGTGATCGAGGTGATGCGCTGAGCCAGTGAGGCACTAGGTCGTGGGGTGCTCGATGGCGGCGTAGGCCGCCCAGAAGCGTTGCATCTGCTTAAGGGTGCCGATGCTGACCCGCAAGGACCCCGAAATCAATGGCTTGCCATCCATGGAGCGCACCAGGATTCCAGCGTCGCGCAACCTGACTTCCACCACCGCCGGGCCTTGCTGGGGCCAGAGCAACAGGTAGTTCCCGCCGGCCGCATGGTGTCTGACGCCCGCAGCCGTGAATTGCTGCACCAGCCAATCCCTGGCCTGCCGCACCTGCTGGACATAGTCATCCACATAGGGCTGATCAGCCAAAGCCGCCAGGGCCGCCGTCACCGCAAAGCTATTGATGTCATAGGGACCGGTGACCCGGCTGATGCGATCAATCACTGGCGCGGCGCCGATGGCAAAGCCCATGCGCAGGCCAGCCAACCCGGCGGTTTTGGCCAGCGAACGCAGCACCACCAGATTGGGCGTGACCGCAAAGTCTGACAGCGGCAGCACGCTGTCGCCCGTGAACGCCTCATAGAGCTCATCGATCACCACAAGGGTTTGGGGGGCGGCGGCGACCAGCTCCAAGACCAACTCCGGAGCGAGGCGCGTGCCGGTGGGGTTGTTGGGGTTGCAGAGCAGCAGCAGCTTGGGCGGAGCCACCCCGGGCCGCAGCAGCGCGGCCGTGAGCGCCTCCAAGGGAAAGTCGAAATCGGGCAGCGCGTACGGGATCGCCTCGATCGCCATCCCCTGCATCTGGGCGCAGGGGGTGTAGTAGCCAAAGGTGGGACTGGTGGTCAGCAGGCGATCACCGCTGGCGCCATAGGCGTGGAACACGGCATGCAAAGCCGCATCCACACCGTTGAACAGGCCAATCTGCTCGCGCTGCAGGGGCAGGTCCAGGTTGGCGACCACCGCCTCCCGGAGGCCGTCGTACTCGGGATAGATGGCGTAGTGATCGGGTGGGATGGCTCGAATGGCCTCCACCACCTTGGGGCTGGGGCCCACGGTGTTCTCATTGAAATCCAGACGCAACAGCCCCCGGCGCCCCTCCAGGGGGGCGCTATAGGCCTGAAGGCCCTCCACCTCTGGACGGGCCGGGAGTGGAGAGGGCGGGGGCAGCGGCAACCGCGAAGAGGTCAAGGGCACCGGAATCTCCCTCACATTCTCTCGAGGGTGGCAATGCCGAGCAGCCCCAGGCCCAGCTTGAGGGTGTCCGCCGTCAGGCGGCAGAGGGCCAGGCGGGCAGGTCGCGCAGCCGCATCGGCTTTGAGCACCGGCACCTGGTCGTAGAAGCGGTTGAACACCTGGCTGAGCTCAAAGAGATAGCTACAGAGACGATTGGGAAGCAACTCCTCCTCGACTTCGGCAATCACCGCATCGAGCTTGAGCAACTCACGCACCAGTGCCCACTCCTGGGGCTCACTGAAATGGAGGGCGGCTGCGGCGGCCCGCATATCCCCCCCCTTGCGGGCAATCCCCGCAATGCGCACCACCGCATAGAGGAGATAGGGGGCCGTATTGCCCTGGAGGGCCAGCATCCGATCAAAGCTGAACTGGTAGTTGGTGCTCCGGTTCTGGCTGAGGTCGGCGTACTTCACCGCAGCCAAGCCTACGGTGGTGGCCACCTGCTCGATGAAGCCCTCGTCTTCGCTGCGCTCCTCCTCCTGCAGGCGCCGGCAGAGGTCAGCTTTGGAGCGCTCCACAGCCTCATCCAGCAAATCCTTGAGCCGCACCGTGTCACCCGAGCGGGTCTTGAGCTTCTTGCCGTCCTCTCCCTGCACCAGCCCAAACGGCACATGCTCCAGGCGGCCATCAGCCGGTATCCAGCCGGCCCGCCGGGCCACCTGGAACACCCCAGCGAAATGGTTGGCCTGGCCTGAATCGGTCACATAGATGACCCGGCGGGCCCCATCCCCATCCGGAGGGGCCGCAAAGCGATAACGAATCGCCGCCAGATCGGTGGTGGCGTAATTGAAACCCCCATCTGTTTTCTGCACGATCACCGGCAGGGGCTTGCCGTCTTTGCCGCTCACACCCTCAAGGAACACGCAGCGGGCCCCCCCATCCACCACGAGCAAGCCGGAGGCATCCAGGCCTGTAACGACGGCTTCGAGGTAGGGGTTGTAGAAGGATTCGCCGCGCTCTGTAAGACGAATGTCTAGGCGGTCGTAGATGGTCTGGAATTCGCGGCGCGACTGATCACAGAGCAGCTGCCAGGCCTTGCGGCTGATCGGATCGCCCCCCTGCAACTTCACGACCTCCTGGCGGGAGGTGGTTTGGAACACTTCGTCCCCGTCGAAGCGCTGCTTGGCCTGGCGATAGAAGGCCACGAGATCGCCCAGATCCACCGCATCGGCTGTCTCCAACACCTGGGGAGCCACCTGCTTGAGGTGGGTGATCAGCATCCCGAACTGGGTCCCCCAATCGCCCACGTGGTTGAGCCGGAGCACCGGGTGGCCGCGGAACTCGAGCACCCGCGCCAGGGAGTCGCCAATGATCGTGGAGCGCAAGTGCCCCACATGCATCTCTTTAGCAATGTTGGGGCTAGAAAAATCGACGATCACCGGCGTCCCAGCATCCCCGCCACCGGAGGCGCTAGCGCTGGCCCCACTGACCATGGGCACACCCAGCCGGGGATCCCCGAGGCGAGCCTGCACTTCAGCCGCCAGCAGCTCAGGGCGCAGGGTGAGGTTGATAAAGCCAGGGCCAGCGATCTGGGGGGCTTCGCAGAGCTCGACAAAGCCGGGATCAACCGCCAGCTGCTCCACGATCGCCGCAGCGATCTGGCGCGGGGCCTGGCCTAGGGGCTTGGCCAGGGGTAGGGCCCCATTGGCCTGGAAATCACCAAATTCCGGCTTGCTGGCTGCCGCGAGCTGGGGGTCGAGGGGTTTGCCGGAGGCCTGGGCAGCCGCCTCGGGGAAGGCCCGCTCCATGGCCGCCAACAGCTGGCTGTGCAAGGTTTGGGCGATGCGGAGCATGGGGCCGAAAACCGCAGCAGCGGCAGAAAATTCCTCCGATCATCCCGCGCCGCCCCAGGGGCATCCGCCCAGGGCAAACTCAAGGGAGCGGATCAAAGCGCATGCTCAAATCCAGCCAGGGGCTACGGGTGATCGGAGCACTGGTGGAAATCAGATCAATGCCGGTTGCTGCATAGGCCTTGAGCTGATCGGGCTGAACCCCTGAAGCCTCCAGGACCACAACCCGGCCAAGGCGGCCGGCCTCCGCCCGCAACTGGGGTACCAGCGCCGCCAACGCCGCCGGGCTGAATTCATCCAGGAGTACTCCATCGGCGCCGGCTTCCACCGCCGCCAGCGCCTCGGCAGCGGTTTCGGCCTCCACAATCACCCGCGCCGGCCACGGGGCCTGAAGCCGAACTGCCGCCACCGCAGTGGCCACGCCCCCCGACCAGGCCAAGTGATTTTCCTTGAGCATGGCCGCGTCATCGAGGCCCATGCGGTGGTTTCGCCCGCCCCCGCAGCGCCCGGCATATTTCTCCAGCAACCTCAAACCAGGCGTGGTTTTGCGGGTGTCGGCCAGGGCCACCCCCGAGCCCTCCAGCTCAGCCACCAAGAGGGCCGTGGCGGTAGCGATCCCGGATAGCCGCATCGCCAAGTTGAGGGCGGTGCGTTCCCCCGCCACCAAAGCCGCCGCTGGGCCGTCGAGGCGCAGGAGCGTTTGGCCCGCCACCACCGCATCCCCATCGGCCACCAATAGCTGGACCGTCACGGCCGGATCCAGCAGCTGAAACAGCGGTTCCACCAGCACACCCCCGCAAAGAATGCCGGCTTGCTTGGCAATCCACGAGCCAGTTCCACAGACCCCAACCAAGGCTGGAGCCGTGAGATCGCCGCGGCCCACATCTTCGCTGAGCCAGGTCCGCAGGGAGGGCTCAAGGGCGGGGTTGGCGATCAGCGCAGCAGCGCAAGCGGGTTGGATCAAGGTCGTTGGTGGGCCAGGTAGCCCACGGTGAGATCACCGGGATCGCTCTGGATGTAGAGGTAGCCGGCCCCCGAAGCGAGCAGCACAACCCGGTAGTTGTAGACCCCCCCCAAGCCATCCACCTCCCGCAACCGGCCCAGGCAGTGGCCCTCCAGGTTCAGGCTGCCGGTGTAGGGCGCCTGCTGGCGTTTGCCGCCATAGCTGGACACGGCCTGGCCGCTCACCTTGCCGCCACTCCAGTGTTCGCGCTGGATCACGGCGTTGGGCTGCCAAGTGCCTGACTGGGACAGGCCGGCCTGGGTTGGGCCTGGCTCAAACGTGAAGCCCTGCTGCTGGCTGATCACCAAACCATCCAATTGGCTGAGGCTGCAGGGGCGTTCGGGCTGGGGAAGGTATTGGGAGGTGAACACCACCCCGGCGGTGGTGCTAATCCCAACCTTGGGCCTCCCTGCCCCATCGAGGGCCACCTGGGCCGACATCAGCCCGGAGCGATCAGCCCGCTGGACCGCCACCCAACAGCCCGGCATCACGGCATAGCTCGCGAGGTAACGCTGCTCCTCAAACAGTTTGCCCTGGCGGCTAAAGCGCACCCCTTCAATGCGGCCATTGGGCAGCCAGCGCTCCTGGGCCAATTCCGCCAGGGGGATCGCGCCCTTGCGCCCCTGGCCCGCCACCACATACCCACCGAGCTGGGGGGCCTGGCAACCCAGGGTTGATGGGGTCGTCTGGGCCCGCGCCGCCGGTATTACTGCCGATATCAGTGCCGATGCCTGCGTCGCCAGGGCCAGGGCCATCAACACAGCAGGGGAACGGTCGACAAGGACGCGCACGGAGGGACAAGCCAGAAACCTCTGGGCCTTATAGCCCCGGGGGTTCTATTTGCCGATGCAGAAGCGGGAAAACACACGATCGAGCACCGCCTCGCTCACCTCTTCACCGGTGATTTCCCCGAGGCTCTGGACGGCCGAGCGCAGATCAATGGTCCAAAAATCCCAAGGCAACTGCTGCTCGGCCGCCTCAAGGCAGCGCCGCAAGCTGGCCGCCGCTGCGGCCGCCAGATCGCGCTGACGGACATTGAGGGCCACTTGCAGCCCCTCCAGCGGGCCTGCGCCACACCGCTCCAGCAACAGGGCAACCAAAGCATCGCGCCCCTCGCCCGTAAGGGCACTAAATCGGCCATCGGCCGGGTCGTTGGCTTGTGCAGAGTGCTTCGATTCCACCCATTGGTCGAGCTTGTTGCCCGCCACCACCAGGGCAGCCCCCTCGGGCACCAGGTCGCGCAGGGCCTGGTCTGCCGCGGTCCAACCGGCGGTGAGATCAAACAACAGCAGCACCAGATCGGCACTGGCGAGGGCCTCCATGCTGCGTTCAATGCCCAGTTGCTCGACCCGGTCGTCGGTGGGGCGGATGCCTGCGGTATCAAGCAGGGTGAGGGGTACGCCTTCCAGCACCAACTGGCTCTCGAGCAGATCGCGGGTGGTTCCGGGACAATCGGTCACGATGGCCCGCTGCCTCTGGCTGAGCAGATTGAGGAGGCTGGATTTGCCCACGTTGGGGCGCCCCACAATCGCCACCCGCAGGCCTTCGCGCAGCAACTCGCCCTGGCGGGCCTGCAGCACCAAATGATCCAAGGCGCCCATGACGGCAGTCAATTCCGCCACCACGGCCTGGCCATCGAGGGGCGGCAGATCCTCCTCGAAATCAACCCGGGCCTCCAGTTCGGCCAACTGATCCAGCAAGCGCTCCCGCAGGGCGCTGATTTGCTGCTGCAACCCCCCATCCATGCCAGCCATGGCCAGCTGGGCAGCCCGGCGGCTGCGGGAACACACCATCTCGCTGATGGCTTCTGCCCGGGTGAGATCCAGGCGCCCGTTGAGGAAAGCCCGCTGGGTGAATTCCCCTGGCAAGGCCCGTCTCGCCCCCGCCGCCAGCACCAGCTCCAGCACCCTCTGCACAGCAACCAAGCCACCATGGCAGTGGAGCTCCACCACGGTTTCCCGGGTGAAGCTGCGGGGGGCCCGCATCAACAACAGCAACGCCTCATCGACCCGCTGCTGGGTTCCGGGATCCACCACGTGGCCGTAGAGCACCCGATGGCTCTCCCAGCTCTGGCGACCTGGAGCAACAAACAAGTGGCGTCCAATGGGCTCGGCGTCGGGCCCGGAGATCCGCACGATGGCCACACTGCCCTCTCCAGGCGCCACTGCCGTGGCAATGGCCGCCATGGTGTCGAAGCCTTGGTCTTGGCCGGAGCTGATGGAGGAAACCATCACCCCATTTCAGCGGTTAGCTGGCCAGGCCAGGAAACACCATCAGATCGATATGGCCACCACTGGGGTGGCGCCATTCCCGAAATTCCGCCGCCAGGGCCCTCTGCTCAGCAGGTAGCGATTGGGCCTGGAGGTCTTGGAGGCGCTGGTGGACCAGGTCGAGGGTATTGTCGATCAGTTGGGCCGCTTGCTCGGCGGTCATGGCTCGGCTCGCGAAGGGTGGTGCCGTTGTAATCACAGAACCCAGGCCAAGCTGTAGCGAAGGGCACTGGGCTGACAACCAACCCATCCAAAGGGGGTTCAACCAATCCCCATCCGGCAGATGTCGAGCACATCGGCCATCGAGCGGATTTGGTTCAAGGTGTTGGTGAGCTGGCTGGCGCTGTCGAGTTCCACACGCAGATCAATCCGGGCCGGCTTGCCTGCGGCGGTGCGCACCCGGGCGTCGCTGACGTTGATGCGGTGGTCGGAGAGGCGCATCAAGATGTCTTTGAGAACGCCGACCCGATCCAACACCTCAATCCTCAGCTGCACGGGGTAGCGGCGGTTTTGGGCCGTTGAAGCGGGATTCCAATCCACCAGCAACCGCCGCTCCGCAGGCACTTGGGCCACGTTGGCGCAGTCCTGGCGGTGGATCGTGATGCCGTGGTTGCCCAGGGCCACCGCCCCCACAATCCCCTCGCCGGGCAAGGGGCTACAGCAACCGCCGAGGCGGTAATCCAACCCCTCTAAACCCCGGATCGGACTCGCGCCGCCGGGGGCCAGGGGGGGTGAATGGTCGGCATGGGCCGTGCCCACCCCCGCTGCCACCTGCTCATTGCTCAGCACCGGGGCAGCCGCTTCGGTGGCCAGGCGGATCTCTTCCCGCAGGCGGTTGATCACCTGTTGCAGGGTGACGCCACCAAAGCCAAGGGACGCGAGCAGGTCTTCGGTGCCGACCAGGTTGCAGCGCTTGGCCACCTTGGCCATCGCCTCCCCATGGAGCAGGGCATCAAAGCCATCGCGGCCCAACTCGCGCTCGAGCATCTCGGTGCCGCGGCTGATGTTCTCGTCGCGGTGGCTGCGCTTGTACCACTGGCGGACGCGATTACGGGCCGTGGGGGTGGCCACGAAGTTCAGCCAATCAAGGCTGGGATGGGCCGCCTTGGCCGTGATCACCTGCACGAAATCGCCGTTCTGGAGGGGAGTCGCGAGGGGGCAAAGCCGATCATTGATCCGCACCCCTTGGCAGTGGTTGCCGATCTCGGAATGGATCCGGTAAGCGAAATCCACGGCTGTGGATCCCTTCCGCAGGCCCACCACATCGCCGTTGGGGGTGAACACAAACACCTCCTCATCAAAGAGGTCTTCCTTGATCGAGGCGAGATAATCGCTGCTGTCCTGGCCCCCGTCATCTTTCTGCCAATCCACCAGCTGGCGCAGCCAGTTGAAGCGCTCAGTATCGCCGGCACTGGCGGGGGAGCCGCCTTCCTTGTATTTCCAGTGGGCGGCAATGCCGTACTCCGCCATCTGGTGCATGTCGGCGGTGCGGATCTGCACCTCAATGGGCCGGTGGCGGCCGATCACCGCCGTATGCAGCGACTGGTAGCCATTCGGCTTGGGTAGGCCGATGTAGTCCTTAAAACGGCCAGGGATGGGACGGAAGGTGTCATGCACCACCGCCAGGGCCCGATAACAACTCTCCAGATTCGGGCAAAGAATCCGCAGGGCGGCCACGTCGAAGATCTCGTGGAAGGCCTTCTGCTGGCGTTGCATCTTGCTCCAGATGCCATAGAGGTGCTTCGGCCGGCCACTCACCTCCACGCCGTCGAGGCCCACGGCAGCGAGGCGATCCCGCAGCAACTGCACCGTGACACCCAACCGCTCCTCGCGCTCACTGCGCTTGGTGGCCACCTGCTGCTGCACATCCCGAAAGGCCTCGGGCTCGAGGATCTTGAAGGCCAGATCCTCGAGTTCCCACTTGAGCCGACCAATCCCAAGGCGATTGGCTAGGGGGGCGTAGATCTCCCGGGTTTCGCGGGCAATGCGCTGCTGCTTTTCTGGCTTGAGGGCCCCCAGGGTGCGCATGTTGTGGAGCCTGTCCGCCAGCTTGACCAGCACCACCCGGATGTCACTGGCCATAGCCAGGAACATGCGCCGCAGGTTTTCCGCCTGGGCTTCGGTGTGGTTCGTAAAATGAATACCGCCGAGCTTGGTGACGCCCTCCACGAGAGCCCGCACCTCCGCCCCAAAATGCTGCTCAATTTCCTCGGGGATGACGTCGGTGTCTTCGACAACGTCGTGGAGGAAGCCCGCCGCAATCACCCCCGGACTCGCGCCGATATCGCGCAGCAGATCCGCCACCGCGATCGGATGAATGATGTAGGGCTCACCGGTGGCCCGAAACTGACCCTCGTGGAGTTGGTAGGCAAAATCGAACGCTGCGGCCAGCAGCGCTTCCCCATCGGTGGGGCAGCTGTTACCGGAACCCGGGGGAGCATGCTCGATGCAGCGCTGCAGCCACTCGGGCAAGGGCACCCCGTAATCCGCGGGCGCCTGAATCGGGCGCCTGAGCTGGGCAACTGGTTCCAGCTGCTGATCCAGCTGTGGAAGCTCCAGATGGTGGATGGCCCTGAGCATCCCAGTCTGCGGACTTTTTCAATGGTATGCAGCCGCCAACACAAAACCACGGATGTGCTGGTCTGCGGATCCAAGCTGGGGCGATGACCAGGCCCGTGCTCACGATCAACAACCTGGTGGTGCACTACCCCGGGGCTGCGCTTCCCACCCTGGACGGCCTGGATCTGAGCCTCACGGCCGGAGAGCGGCTGGCCTTGGTGGGCCCTTCCGGTTGCGGCAAGAGCACCGTCGCCCGCGCCGTGCTGCAGCTATTACCTGAAGGCAGCCGCTGCACCGGGCAGCTGGAACTGGCCGGCCAAGACCCGAGGCAACTGAAACGCCCGGCCCTCAGACGCCTGCGGGGGGAAGCGGTGGGCCTGGTGTTCCAGGACCCCATGACCCGCCTCAACCCCCTGCTCACCATTGGTGACCATCTGGCCGACACCCTCGAGGCCCATCGCTCGAGCTGGCGCCACAAGCGCATTCAGGCCCGGGCTAACGAGCTCCTGGAGCGCGTGGGGATCAGCCCAACCCGCTACAGCAGCTACCCCCATGAATTCAGCGGGGGGATGCGTCAACGGCTGGCCATCGCCCTGGCCATGGCCCTCGAGCCCGATCTGGTGATCGCCGATGAACCCACCACCAGCCTGGATGTGGCCGTGGCCGGCCAAGTTATGGCTGAACTGCGGCAGCTCTGCACGGAAGCCGGCAGCGCCCTGCTGCTGATCAGCCACGACCTGGCCATGGCAGGCCACTGGTGCGATCAAATCGCCGTGCTCGACCAAGGGAAACGGATCGAGCAGGCCAGCTCCCACCAGCTCCTCACCGCCCCCCAATCCGGCCTCGCCCAACGGCTAGTTGCCAAGGCACGGGCGCGGGAAGGCGCCCAAAGCCAGGCGCCGTCCGCAGCTCCTGTGCTCTTGGAGATTGAAGCGTTGCGGTGCTGGCATCCGCTGCCCTCCCTTCCCTGGCAGCGGCGCTGGCTGCCGGCGGTGGATGGGGTGAGCTTGCGGTTGCAGCGGGGCGAAACCATCGGACTCGTGGGGGCTTCCGGCTGCGGCAAAAGCACCCTGTGCCGCGCCCTGATGGGCCTCACGCCAGTGCGGGGCGGCAGCGTGCGGCTCGAAGGCCAGGATTTACGCCGCCTCAAAGGATCCGCCCTCCGCCAGGAACGCCGGCGGATCCAGATGGTGTTTCAAGACCCCCTGGCCTGCCTCAACCCCCAAATGACCGTGGGCGATGCCATCGCCGACCCCCTGCTCATCCATGGCCTGGCGAGCCGCAGCCAAGCCCGCCAACGGGCCCGCCACTGGTTGGGCGCCGTGGGCCTGGAGCCGCCGGAAGCCTTTGAACAGCGCCTACCCCGCCAGCTCTCGGGCGGCCAACAGCAACGGGTGGCCATCGCCCGGGCCCTCATCCTTGAGCCCCAGGTGCTGCTCTGCGATGAAAGCGTGAGCATGCTCGATGCCGAAGTGCAGGCCGATGTCCTGGCCCTGTTGGGGCAGCTGCAACACCAACTCGGCCTGGGGATGCTGTTTGTGACCCACGACCTCTCGGTGGCCAGTGGTTTTTGCCACCGGGTGATCGTGCTGGAGGGCGGCAAAATTGTGGAAGAGGGCCCCGGCTCCGAACTGCTGAGCCACCCGAAGGTCGCCATCACCAAAACCTTGGTGGACGCTTGCCCGAGATTGCCAGCCCTGAACTAGCCCTACCAGATCTGGCCTGGCTCAGCCGGCCAGTTCCCACCAGCTGGGCTTCATGAAGTAATCCTCGTCTTGGTATTCCACCAGGGCGCCGTCGGCGTGGCTCACCAGGTCTTTCGGGCCCAATTCAAAGCCAGAGGCCCGGGCGATCGCCGCCACCTCATCGGCATCAGCCGCGGCCGTGGTGGAGAGCTGCTCCTGCAAAGCCGGATCCTTTCGCACCGCAGCAATGAAGGCGTGCAGATTTTGCTCTGCCATGGCAAGGGGCCCAGGAGATATGACGGCACCAGTTTGCAGGCGGCGCCGGAGCACAGCCAGCAACTTGTCGAACACCTCCGGCAAGGGCGCCTCAAACACGAGGCGCTCACCGCTGATCGGATGGTTGAGCCCCAAGTGCACGGCATGCAGGGCCTGGCCTGGCAGCTCCAGCGGCAATTTGCGGCAGCGGCTGTAGGTGACATCCCCCACAATCGGATGGCCAATGTGGGCGCAGTGCACCCGGATCTGGTGGGTGCGCCCCGTGTCGAGCTTGAAGCGCAGCAGGGAGTAATCACCGAGCCGCTCCACGAGCTTCCAGTGGGTGCAGGCCTGGCGGCCTCCCTCACTCACCACCGCGTATTTCTTGCGATCGCTGGGATGGCGGCCAATGGCGCCCATCACCGTGCCCTCCTCGGCCTTGGGCACCCCATGGATCACCGCCAGGTACTGGCGGGAAGCGATGCGCTTCTGGATTTGCACCTGCAGCTTCACCAGGGCTTCCTGGCTTTTGGCCACCACGATGCAACCGGTGGTGTCCTTATCGAGGCGATGGACGATGCCGGGGCGCATCTCCCCACCGATGCCTGGCAAATCGGGGCAGTGGTGCAGCAACGCATTCACCAAGGTGCCGTCCTTGTTGCCGGGGGCCGGGTGCACCGTGAGGCCGGCGGGCTTGTTGAGCACGATCAGATGCCCGTCTTCAAACAGCACATCCAAGGGGATGTCTTCGGCGAGCAGATAGGGCAGGGGCTCGGGAGGGGGCATCCAAAGCTGCACCTCATCGCCAGGGCGCAGGGGGGTCTTAGCGCGGCCCGTCACCCCATTCACCCGGACGTAACCGGCATCGATGAACTTCTGAATTCGGGCCCGGCTCTGCTCAGGCCGCTGGACCACCAGCCAGCGATCGAGCCGCATCGGCAGGGGCTTGGGGTAGTGGAGGGTCAGCAGCTCCCCCTCTCCTTCGCCAAACGTCGTCATGACGCCGCCGCTTCTTCTTGACTAGCGGGGGCCGGGGCTGGTGCCGGAACCTGGGTGGTCGGAAATTCGAGGGCAATGGCCCCCAGCGCGGAGCGGCGATAGTCGTCGAGGAGCTTGGAGGCCATGCGCAGGGTGTCGCCGCTGGTATGGCGCTCAGCCGCCGCCAACAGCCAGCTCTCCCGGTCGGGGCCGCCCCCAGGCAGGGAGCCCAAAGCCACGCCGTAGCGCTTTTCCAACAGGCCCACCGGAACCCCCGATTGGGCCACCCCTTCCAGCAACACCAGCAGCTGCACAAAGGCCAGGGCTGCCGCTTCGGTGTCATAGGCCGCCTGGCCGATGTCATCGCAGAGGGCCAGGCGCAGGGCCGCCTGCTGGTCGTCCAGCCGAGGCGGCAGCACCCCTGGGGCATCGAGCAGGTCGAGGTCCTGGCCCAGTCGCACCCAGCGCAGGCTGCGGGTAACCCCAGCCCGGCGGGCGCTGTCCACCACCTTCTGGCGCACCAAGCGATTGATCAGTGCCGACTTCCCCACATTGGGGAAGCCCAGCATCAAGGCCCGCACTGGCCGGGGCTTCATCCCCCGCCCCCTGCGCCGTTCATTGAGGGCACTTCCGGCCCGAATGGCGGCCTGCTGGAGTTGCTTCACCCCCGTGCCTGTCTTGGCATCGCACCACCAGGGGGTCTGGCCCTGGGAGCGGAACCAGGCGTCCCACGCGGCGCGCACAGGAACCGGGACCATGTCGAGGCGGTTGATCACCAGCAAGTGCTGCTTGCCCTGGATCCAGCGCTGCAAGCGGGGATGGCCCGTGGCCAAAGGGATGCGGGCATCGCGCACCTCAATCACCAAATCCACCTTGGCGAGATTGCCGCTGAGAGAACGCTCAGCCTTGGCAATGTGGCCTGGGTACCACTGAATTGCCGGCGCATTGACGCGAAGTTGGAGCGGCAGCTCAGGGAGATTCATTAAGGCACCACCAACACCGGGCAGGGCGCCAATTGGATCACCCGGGCCGCCGTGCTCTCGTGATCGTTCTCCAGGGTGATGCCGCGCGTGCCCATCACGATGACATCCGCATTGATTTCATCGGCCACATCTCCAATCACAAAAGCGGGCTTGCCCTCCCGCTCGATCACCTGACAGACCACACCAGCCTGTTCAAAGCTGGCCTTGGCCTCCTGAAGCAGCCGGGCCACCTCGGCTGAATCATCTTGATCGGGTTCGACCACCGATAAGAGCACCAACTGACTGTTGTGTTGTTGCACCAGCTGCAACGCCACTGCCGCCGTTTCCCGCGCCTGGCGGCTGCGATCGATGGGGAAAAGAACGCTGGCAAACATGGCGTGCAACGGGGGTTAGGACTTGTCCCTGACTGGGCAACGAACCCAGTGTGGGTAGGGCTTGGGAATCCGGCCAGTCGCAAAACTTGGGGGGTATCCGAAGGCCGGGGGCTAACCTCGCCGCTCCTTTAGCTCGAGCGCAACCCCATGGCGAAGCGATCCCTGGCCAGCCTGTCGGCTGATGAACTCCGCGGCAAGCGGGTGCTAGTTCGGGTCGACTTCAACGTACCGCTCAACGACACCGGTGCCATTACCGACGACACCCGGATCCGGGCCGCCCTGCCCACCATCAACCACCTCACCGGCCATGGCGCCAAGGTGATTTTGGCGGCCCACTTCGGCCGGCCCAAGGGCGAAGTTAATGAATCCATGCGGCTCAACCCCGTGGCAGCCCGCCTGGGAGACCTGCTAGGCAAACCGGTGGAGAAGACCGATAGCTGCATCGGCCCCGATGCCGAAGCCAAGGTGGCCGCCATGGCCGAAGGCGCTGTGGTGCTGCTTGAAAACGTGCGCTTCTTCGCAGAAGAGGAAAAGAACGACGAAGGCTTTGCCAAACAACTCGCCGCATTGGCGGATATGTATGTGAACGACGCCTTTGGCGCCGCCCACCGGGCCCATGCCTCCACCGAAGGCGTGACCAAGTACTTGAGCCCCAGCGTGGCCGGCTACCTGATGGAGAAGGAACTGCAGTACCTGCAGGGCGCCATCGATGAGCCCAAGCGCCCCCTGGCCGCGATCGTGGGCGGCTCGAAGGTGAGCTCCAAGATCGGCGTGCTCGAAGCCCTGATCGACAAGTGCGACAAGGTGCTGATCGGCGGCGGCATGATTTTCACTTTCTACAAAGCCCGGGGCCTGGCCGTGGGCAAGAGCCTGGTCGAAGAAGACAAGCTGGAGCTAGCGAAGGAACTCGAAGCCAAAGCCGCCGCCAAGGGCGTTCAGCTACTGCTGCCCACCGACGTGGTGCTGGCCGACAACTTCGCTCCTGATGCCAACAGCCAAACCACCGCGATCGACGCCATCCCCGATGGCTGGATGGGTCTCGATATTGGCCCCGATTCAATCAAGGCCTTCCAGGACGCCCTGGCCGACTGCAAGACCGTGATCTGGAACGGCCCCATGGGCGTGTTCGAGTTCGACGCCTTCGCTGCAGGCACCAACGGCATCGCCCACACCCTCGCCGACCTCAGCGCCAAGGGCTGCTGCACCATCATTGGGGGTGGTGACTCCGTGGCTGCGGTGGAGAAGGTGGGCGTGGCCGACAAGATGAGCCACATCTCCACCGGCGGCGGCGCCAGCCTGGAGCTGCTGGAAGGCAAGGTGCTGCCCGGCGTGGCGGCCCTCGATGAGGCCTGAGCCAACGGCTCGTTCAGCCCACCCTTGCGAAGGGAACGATTGACCGGGGCCCCAGACGGGGCCCTTTTTAGTAGGGCCCTTCTTGATTGGCTCGTTCAGAAGCCTGGTTTGGGCTGCTCGCCCCAACCCTTCTGCTTGCTCCCAGGCCCTTGGGGGGTAGGTAGGCCAAAGCGCTGGTTGAGGGCTTGCCACTCCGCGATTTCCTGGTGGCGCAAGTCCCGGCGGGCTTGCTGGGCGCTTTGGAGGCAGGTGTCGACGGCACTCTGGCCAGGGGCCCGATCGAGGCACCGCTCACTCTGGGTGAGCTGGCCCAGGCGCTGGCGGTAAAAACGCTCTTCCAAACTGCGTTGGGCCTGAAAAAACCCATGGCGCTGGGTCGGGCCCATCGCTGTGAAGGCCTTGAGCCGCTGGCTCTTGAGTTTTTGGACCTGTTCGCTGCCCTGGCCAGGCAAGGGGGCCGGGACCGGTTCGGCTAACGCGGCTGATCCCGTGAGCACGGGTCCAATCAGCAGCATGGCGAAGCTGAGGGCAGCAAGGGTTTTGGAGTTGGATAAACCCATGGATGATTCGAAAAGAGGGCTAGGAGGTGATGGATCCATCTTCTCGGCCGCCTCAGGCTGAAATGCTTCTGAATCCCGGTGTAGATGTGACCAGATCTGACTGAATCAGCGCCCTTGGGGCCAAGGCGGCTGCCCTAGGGATTAATCCCCGCCTTATCCGCCACCACGCGCACCCGCTTGGTGGCCGTCACGATCCCCTTCGGGTGCACCAGCAGCACAGCCCAGGTTTGATAGCCAGGCGTGAGCGGGGCGAGCACGGATTTGAACAGACCACCACCACCCAAAGCGCCGAGCTGCAGATCGGGGCTAGTCAGGTTGTCCACCTGGGCGTCGGTGAGGGCCGACAGCCCTCCAGCCACAACCGCCCCATCGAGCGGATCGTCAAACAACACATCTACGTCGTAGCGCTGGCCCGTGAGAACCGCATCAGGGATGACCAAGCTGACGGGCAAAAGAACATTGGCCGTGTGCAGTAAAGATTGCTCCTTGATCACCCTTTGGCTGTTAATCCGACCGCCCTCACTGCCAAGCGCCAGCAGCTGCACGGCCTCAAAGGAATAGGTATGGGGTCCATCCTTGCGAGTGCCGACCACCTTGATCTGGGTGGTGGCGGTGCCATCTTTGAGCGGTGCACCGGGACTCACCAGCCATTTGGCATCGGGGAAATCCTTTAACAGGCTGCGACGGCGCAGGCCCACCAAGCTGGGGTCGAGACCAGGGCCAGCCTCCAAAACTCCTGAGAGTTCCCCACTGCCGTTGAAGGCACTCTCCAGGGCCTGCAACTGGAGAGCGGTGGGCGCCTTGGCCGCTGCAGCTTCCGCAACCCAGGTAGATGGCAGCAAACCAGAAGCTCCCAAAGCCAGCACGGCCATCGCCCATGTCCGCAAACGGAACCGGGAACCCCAGCGAAAAAGCGGCATCGAGCCTGCCGAAACGGCTTTTAAGTTAGGCCGGCCCCCAGGCTTTGCCGATGCCCCGGCTCTTGATTGCTGCAAGCGGAACCGGCGGGCACCTCTTTCCGGCCCTAGCCGTGGCTAACGCCATGCCAGAGACCTGGCAGGTGCAATGGCTGGGCGTGCCCGATCGACTCGAGCGGCAGCTGGTACCCAAGAGCTATCCCCTCCACACCGTGCGCTGCGGCGGTCTGCAGGGCAAGGGCGCACGCCAACTGCTCAGCCTGCTCCAACTGCTCCAGGCCATCCAAGCCGTTCGCCAGCTGATTCGCCGCGAAGGCATCACCGTGGTGTTCAGCACCGGCGGCTATATCGCTGCCCCGGCGATTTTGGCAGCGCGCTGGTGCGGCGTGCCTGTGGTGCTGCATGAAAGCAACGCCATGCCAGGCAAGGTCACCAGGCTCCTGGGCCGCCATTGCACCCGCCTGGCGATCGGCCTACCCCAGGCTGCCCAGCGGCTTCGAGGTTGCAGGCCCGTGGTGACGGGCACCCCGGTGCGGCGAGAGTTTTTGAACCCAACCACCCTGCCCCCATGGGTGCCAAAGGGCCATGGGCCCCTCCTGGTGGTGATGGGCGGAAGTCAGGGGGCCGTGGGCCTCAACCGCATGGTGCGGCCCCTATTCCAGTCTCTGGTGGCCCATGGGGTACGGGTGGTGCATCTCACCGGCAGCAACGACCCACAAGCCGGCCAAACCACGCTTGCAGGGGTGGTGGAACGCCCCTTCTCAGACGAGATCCCAGCGCTGCTGCAACGGGCCGACCTGGTCATCAGCCGCTCCGGAGCCGGCAGCTTGAGTGAACTTGCCGTCTGCGGCACCCCAGCGATCCTGGTGCCCTATCCCGCAGCCGCCGACCAACACCAGGAGGCCAACGCCGCAGCTGCAGCAGCCCTGGGTGCGGCGGTCATCGTGCACCAACACGGCCCGGAAGCACCAGGCCTTGGGCGCACCCTGTGGCGCCTGCTTGGCCCCCGGCTGCGCGGAGCCGCCCCCCCAGCCGATCCCCTCGTGGCGATGGGAGCCGGCATGCGTCAACTCGGCCACACCAAGGCCGACCAACGGCTGGCCCAACTGTTGGAGCAACTTGTGCCCCAGGGCTCAGCTCCCTAAGACAACCCAAGCCGCCCCCCTTCCTCGGCCATAGCCGCCACCAGGCGGCGATTGTTGCGGCGCGATAGATAGCCCAAGCGCAACCAACGCTCGCCAAGTTCGGGGAAAGAACGGCAATCCCTCAGCAGGATGCGGTGACGCTGCTCTAAGGCTTCCCTCAGGGGCTGCAGGGATTGGCTGGAGCGGATCAGGAGGTAGTTGGCCGCCGAGGGCATCGGCACCAAACCGGGCAAGCGGGCCAACTGCCCAGCCAGCCAAGCCCCTTCCACGGCAACCCAGGCCTGGGCCCGGCCGCACCAGCGGCCATAGCGCTGGGGGTTGGCCAAAACCCCTTCCCCCAAGCTCGCCGCCAGGCCATTCACCGGCCAGGGATCCCGCCAGCTCGCCCAGCGCTTGAGCCGCTCCGGACTCGCCAAGGCGTAGCCCAAACGCAAACCCGCCACCCCGTAGAGCTTGGTGAGGCTGCGAATCACGATCAAGTTGGGATAGCTACTGAGCCAGGGAATCAGCGACTGGGCTTCCCCACCAGGCACCAGCGGCAAAAAGGCCTCATCGCAGATCACCAGCCGATAGCGCTCAAGCAGGGGCCCAAGCGAAGTGCTACTCCAGAGGCGACCGGTGGGATTGTGGGGATTGGTGATCCACAAAACCTCCCCCCTTGCCGGCGCCGGCAAGGGCTGGGGGAAGTCGGCCGACCATTCCAGCTCCAGGGACTGGGGAAGCACGGCCCCACCCCAGCAGCGCAGGGCCCGGCCGTAATCGGCAAAACCGGGCTGAAAGACCACGCTTTGCCCCGCCGCTGCCGCGTCCCGGGCGGCCCAGGTCAACAGCTCTGAGGCGCCATTACCAGCCAGTACCGCGCCGGTGGGCAGACCATGCAGACGGGCAGCCGCCGCACAAAAGCCTGCGTAGCCCCGGTCGGGATAGACCCGCCGGGCCGACCCGAAGGCGGCGACCATTAAGGCAACAGCCATGCGCCCGGAGGGGGCAAAGGGCACCAGCGAAGCACTGGCATCAAGGACGTCGGCGGGCCTACAGCCCAAGCGCTGGGCCGCCGCCGCCACGTTGCCGCCGTGGCACTCAGGAATACCAGCAGCAACCATCCCAGCAGGCTACGAACACGCCCTTTGGCCAGTCCAGTCGCCAGGGCAGCCCCGAGGCGTTAAAAAACGGCCATGCTCAGGCTCGGCCCCAGGCTCAGATTGATGGCATGGCCAAGCCGAATGGCGCTGCCAGTTGTCTTAGCCCTACTGCCCATGGCGGCAGCCTGGGCAGGGCCTGACCCCTTGGTGCGGCTGCTCGAGACAGGCCGCTGCAGGGGCTGCCAGCTCAGCGATGTGGATCTGGTGCTGGCCAATCTGCGCAATGCTGATCTGCGCGGCGCCCAACTCCAGCGGGCCAATCTCAGCCAAGCCCAACTGGATGGGGCGAACCTGAACGGCGCGAATCTGCAATTCACCAGCTTGACGGGAGCCTCCCTACGCGGCGCCGATCTACGCGGCGCCCTGCTCGCGGGCAGTGATCTTCGCCAAGCCGACCTCACCGGCACCCTGCTCGATCGGAGCGCCCTCGCCAACACCCACTGGCAACGGGCCAAGGGCATTGTCAACGCCCAGTTGAGCTACGGCCAACTGCACAATGCCGGCGTGCAGGCCCACCAAGCCGGCGAAGCACCAGAAGCGGAGCGCTGGTTTAACGAAGCCATCCGCCGGCAACCCGAGGCCGCCGTGAGCTGGGTGGCGCGGGGTATCAGCCGCAGCCAGCAGGGCAAAGACGACCTCGCCGCCAATGATTTTCGCTTTGCCGCCACGCTCTACGACCAACAGGGCGAAGCCCCGATCGCCAAGCAATTGCGGGACGCCGCCGCCAACCTCACCAAACCAGCCGCCAAGGAGGCGAGCGCCAACGGCATGGGCAGCCAGCTCCTGGGGGCCGCAGCCGCGGTTGTGAAGCTGCTCGGCCCCATGGCGGCGAAGGCCCTGCTCCCGATAGGTCTTTAGGGGACTGGGACCCTCGCTATTGAGCGCCCTGGCCCAACCACTGGCGAGCTGGCATGGACGCTGGCTGGTACCCATAGCCATACACCCCACCGGATTCATCGTTGATCACCTTGGGGGTCACCATGATCACGAGCTCACGCTTACTGCGATTCCGCCCCGAGGAGCGAAAGAACTGGCCCACCAAGGGGATGTCGCCCAGGATCGGCCATTTGGTCACCGTGGCAACATCCTGATCAGAAATAACCCCGGTGAGGATGAGGGTTTGGCCGTCACGAACCCGCACCGTTCCCGTATCCAAACGGCGCACACTGAGGATTTTGATCGATCCGCAGCCATTCACATTTTGAGTTGAAGTCACGGCAGATATGGCCGGCGAAAGAGTAAACGTCACAAAGCCATTGTCATCAATTTTTGATGCCCGAGCCCCAAGGGTGAGCCCGGCCACCCCAAAACTTGGCGTGCAGGTGATGACGCCGCCCGTATTGCTTCCCGTGGCCTGGTTAGAGGTATAGGCGGTGACCTCATTGGTGCCCACCGTTACAAATGATTCGTTGGCCCGGGGTCGCCCGATCGAAGCAGCAGAGAGGGCACTGCTTGCACCCCCTGCACCACCAGCACCGGTGGCAGCAGCCACCTCAGCCCCACCGGCAATCTCCTCGGAATTCTCCGAAAGAATGAGGGTTGGAGAAGCAAGTAATTTCGTATTTGTAGAAACGATTTGCGCCCTCAAATAATCAATAAATTGCCCCTCACTGGGCTGGACAATGGCCGGCGTGGTTCCACTGGGGTAACCATTCCCAAAAGACCCCAAGAATTTGCCCGAATCATTCACAATAAAGTTATTGCCAAATTTAAAAGCAAAGCTATTGGCGATGGTCGTGTCATTGTCAAGATTCACATCGAGAATTTTCACCGACAGCGCCACTTGGCGTTGCCTGAGATCCAGCTGCCGCAAGTAGTGCTCAGCCACCGCAATCAGCGGAGCATCGCCAATCAAGGTGACTGTGCCCAGCCGGGGATCGGTGGTGGCCTGCAGGCCCAGCAAGGGACCCTGTTTGGCCCCGAAGGATTCCACCGTGGTCTGTTCTGTGGACTGGGTGGTTTGGGAACTCGGCGCCGATGACACCGCCGCTGCCTGGGCAACACCCTGGGTAACGGAGGTGGTGATGGTGTTGATCTTCGAGACCGTGGCCCCCAAATTGGCGAGGTAATCAGCGGCTGAATTCGGCGACACCTGGTTGAGGCGATACACCTTGGAGAGCTGGGGAGCGAAGCTTCTGCCCGCAATGCTGGGGCCGGCCATGATCAGATTGCCATCCACCCTCCCCTGCAAGCCCGAAGCCAGCAACACCGAATTCAGGGCCCGGGCATAGGTTTCGTTCCGAAAGGAGATCGTGACCAGCCGACTGCCCGCCCCAGAACCGGCAATTCCTTGGGCATTGGCCCCCACCGCCGCCGTGCCCGAACCGGCACTCCCCTCGCCACCCACATACACAAAGCCGTAGCCGCCGATCTGGGCCAACGCCATCAAGGCATCCTTGGCGGGGGCATTTTTCAGGGTCAAGGTGACCCGGGGACCCTTCACCTGCACCAACGACGGATTACGCAACAGCATCGACCCCACGGCCATGTCCCCCAGGGGAGGCGCCACGGCCCTGGGCCTTAGGGCGGGCACCTCTCCGGCGAGGGGAACGCTGCCCGGTTGGCTGAGGTCGAGTCGGGCACTCTGCTGCACCACCTGGGCAGGCGCTGCAAAGGTGAGGATCAAATTCTGGCCATCGGCACTCACCGTGGGCCGCCGCAACGGCAGGCCATTGGCGGCCTGAATCTCGAGCTGATAAGAGCTGCCTGAGCCCTGCAGGCTCACCAGTTGCATCCCCAATTCCGGCATCGACAACCGTTGGGCTCCAAAGCGCAAAGCACCGGGTTGGCTGGTGAGAATCTGCCCCTGCCAGCGGCTGCCATCGACGCTCTGGCGCAGCTGGGGGGCCGCTCCCGTACCGCTGATCACCAACTCCACCCCATCGGGCAACCGCCGCACCGCCAATTGGATCAGTCCGGCACTCTGACCGGCGCCAGATGAACCCTCTGCCCTGGGCACCGACGGCGGGGTTGCCCCATGGCCCTGGGCCCATGAGGGGCCACCAGCCACCCCAACCCCAACCCCAGCAACAGTGGCGACAGTGAAAGTGGCGACCGTAAGAGTGAAAACCGTGGCCGTGGAGACCTTGGCCGTAGAGACCGTGGCCGTGGCCGCGACGAGAAGCCGGTGGGACCACCCTGAAACGCGTTGCACCACAAACCCACCTGGATGGGCGGATGGTATCGCTGCTAACCCGGCGCAGCCAGAGTGCTCTTCGGAGCTGGAGCTGGCCGCAGCGCCCGGCCATAGAGGGACACATTCAGCTTGAGCACCACCTTGGCTGGCCCCCTGGGCAGCGAGGGCTGCTTGCTCTGGATGGGCTGGGCGCCTTGCGGGCCGGGGGGAGCCGCTACGGGAGCCGGCGTTGCAGGAACGTCATCTTTGAGCTCCTCAAGCGCGAGTTGCAGATCGCTCTGGACCACTAACAGATTCAACCGCTCCATCCGTCGCAAAAAGTCCAACACCTGGGGGAAGCTGCCCTTGGCGGCGAGCAACACGGTTTGCCGCTCCAGGCCTTCCACCGCCAGGGGATCTGGCGGTGGTGGCGCGGGTTTCGCCTGGGCCCCTGCCCCAGCTTTGGCCGTTGGTTCGGCAGGAGCTCCCTGGGGTTCGTAAAGATCCAGCTGCACGCCCGTCAGCCCCGCCACCCGATCCACCTGGGCCAGCACGGTGGCCAGGTCGCCCGTGCCCCCAATCAATCGCACCAGGAGCTCCTGCTGGTGCTCCGCCGTGGCCTGCTGCTCCCATTGAACCGCCAACTGGCGCCTGAGAAGGGGCACCTGGGCCTCGCTGGCCCGCAGGGTCGCTAATCGAGCTTGTCCCTGTTGCCATTGCTGCCATTGGGGTGCCACCAATCCGCCCCCCACCAAAGCCGCCACCAGTCCGCCCAGCGACAGGGGCAGCCAAAAAGCTGTCCGTTCCAGGAGGGTCATGGCCGCACCCCCGCCCGTTGGAGCAACAGCAGGCGCTGGGCCATGCCATCGGCTCCCAACGCCCGCAACTGCTCCCCATCCAACAGGGCTGGGCGGTCCGCAAACGCTGCCGTGAGCTCAAACAGCACCGGTTGGCGCGAACGCGCTCCTGCTCCTGCTCCAGAGGCCGACGGGCCCTCGTCACGGCTGGCCTTGACCAACTGCACACCTTGGGGCTGGAACAACGGCGACGCCTGCAGGGCCAACTGCAGGGCATTGATCCGGGCAAAGGCCTGGGGATCGTTGGCCCTGCCCTTGAGCTGGAGCAAGGCCGGATCCACCTTCACCTCCGTGAGTTGCACCCCGGCCGGGGTGCGGCGGCGCACGTCCTCCAGCAAGGCCGAACCCGATCGCACCGCCACCAGGCCATCGGCCAGGGCCTGGTTGCCCCGCTGCAGCAGGCGCAGCCGCCGCCGCTCGCCTTGAAGCCTGGCCTGCAAGCCATCCGCCAAGGCCTGCAACGGCAACAAACGGTCAATCTCGGCCTGGTTGCCCACCTGAATCGCCACCAAACCACCAGCCACCAATCCCATTGCCGCCACCAAGGCGGCGCCGATGGCGGCACCCCGGCGCAGGGGTGGCCGCCAATCCGCAGCCGGGGCGGCCTGGCCGGGCTGGTCACCCCTGGTTTCCTGGAGCAGATCCATCCCGCTGTTAGCGGTATCCCAGGCAGGCACCCGATCGGATAGCGCCACCCGCTCCAGGGGCCAGGGCTGCACCAGGGCCGCCAAAGGCTGCTCCCAAAGCTCGGCCCCATCGGATTCAGACCCGCCACACCGGTGATACCAGTACCAGCGCTGGGCGGCAGGCGGGTCCTGCTGCAGGTGGGACCCAGCCTGCTGGCGCCAAAACAACTGGCAACGGGTCAAGGCCTCGGTCCAGGCTGGATCGAGGCCGGCCCCAGGTGGGCAGGCGGGCATAGGCCAATCCGCCTCAGGAACCCCATCCACCACCAACCACAACCGGCTGCGCTCGGCGCCCAACTCAAGGAACCAATGCTCGGGCGTGGTGGCATCGGACCACAGCGGTTGGAGAGCCCGCCACTGGTGCACCTGGGCCGGGATGAGGCGCTGCAAGCTCACCCCGGCCACCGCGAACACCTCCTGCCAAGCCTCCACCACGGCCTTGGGGGCGGCCACCAGCAAGGCGCGCGCCTGGGCTCCCGGGCCAGGCGGCAGCGGCTGCCAACCCAAGCACGATTGCTCGAGGCGCAGGGACTCACCCAGATCAACCTCGAGCTGGCGCAGGGCCTGGAGGGGGTCGTCGGGATGGGCATCAAAGGGCCAGGTCACAACCCGCCACTGGCAAGCAGCCACGGGCAAAACCGCCTCGACCTGGGAAGCAACCAGCCCCTGCTCCAGCAACCAATCACCGATGAAATCCCCCAAGGCGGCCCTGTTCTGGGGGATCCCTTGACGGCAAATCCCAACCGGCAAGGGCACCTCCCCAGGAGGGGGCTGGGGGGTCTTGCCCCCGGTTACGACTTGGGCACTTAGCCCTTGATCGTCAATCTCAAGGCGTAGACGCGGCGGAAAGAGTTGGCGCCGAACCTGGCGAAGCCGTTCCTGAATCAGGACAGGAATGTCCTCAAGATTGATCGCGCCAGTCATCGCAAGGAGCCCCTCACGGCAACTCTTAATCCCGCCATGGCAATCCAGAGCCCACAGCCTCGCCGAGGTGGGCAAGCCCATGGCGGTCCAGTTGACGACTGAAACCTTCGAGGATCTGGGGGACTAAAACCGGGCCCTGGTAGATCCACCCGGTGTAGAGCTGCACCAAGGAAGCCCCCGCCGTGATCCGCTCCCAGGCGCTCTGGGGCGAATCAATGCCGCCCACCCCGATCAAGGGCAGGGCGGGACCAGCCGTGGCACGCAAGCGGCGCAGCACTTCCAGGGCCCTGCCGCGCAGGGGGGCGCCACTGAGGCCCCCGGCCTCCTGGGCCAAGGTGCCGCCCGTTTGAGCCATGCGGCGGTTCTCCAAACCGAATCGATTGATGCTGGTATTCACCGCAATCACCCCAGCAAGCCCCTCCTCGTAGGCCATCCGCGCAATCGCGTCAATGGCGTCATCTTCGAGATCGGGGGCGATCTTCACCAGCAGGGGTGGGCAAGCCGTGAGCCGCCGCAGGCGCTCCACCAACCGACGTAGCAGCACCTCCTCCTGCAGATCCCTCAGCCCGGGAGTGTTCGGCGAACTCACATTGATCACCGCATAATCGGCCAGGGGGGCCAAGAGCTCGAGCGATGAGGCGTAGTCGTCTGGGGCGAGGTCCAGGCTGGTGATCTTGGATTTGCCAAGGTTGATGCCAAGCACCGCCGGCCGTTGGCCGGGGGGCGGCAAGTGCTGGCGCTCCAAGGTGCGCTTGACCTCCTGGGCACCGGTGTTGTTGAAGCCCATCCGGTTGAGCGCTGCCCGCTCGGCCGCTAAGCGAAACAACCGGGGCTTGGGATTACCCGCCTGGGCGTGCCAAGTGACCGTGCCCAGCTCGGCAAAGCCAAAACCAAAACAATGCCAAATCCCTGCCGCCACGGCGTTTTTATCGAACCCAGCTGCCAAGCCCACCGGATTGCTGAACCGACAGCCAAACAGGGTTAGCTCCAGGCGGGGATCGGGCCGTTGCAACTCCGCCGCCAGCCCCGCGAGGGAACCACTCACCAGGGGCCAGCCCCGCCGCAAGGAGGCCTGGCCCAAGGCGGTGAGGGTGATCTGGCTGAGCTGCTCCGCATCGGCGCCCCCATCGGAGGCCAGGAGGGGGCCCACAAAACGCTCGTAGAGCATGCCGGTTGAACGCGCGCTGTTGGCCATCTCGCCGACCTACTCCCTTAGCCCCAATCCTCCCGCGGCACGGGCCAAACGCCAGCGCCCCCCTTCGGCGGGCTGCACCAGCCAATCCCGCCAAGTCCAGGCCTCGGTTTTGCCCTCCAGTTGCTTCAAGGGCATCTCCACCAGCTGGGCCAGTTCCACCAGGCTCAAGCCATAGTCGCGCTCCGCTAGCCGATCGGCCAGCTCGAGGCGGGTGAGCAACTGCTGCAGGGAAGCGGGGGCCAAATCAGCCCCGGGAGCCGGCGCAAGCGGAGCCAGATCAACAAGCGGAGAGATGGAACCAACGCCCCCTGCCGCCAGGGCCGGCATCTGGCCCTTGGAGAAGGCCACCGCAATCACATCACAACGGTCGTTATCCGGATCACCGCTATGGCCTTTCACGTGGATAAGGGGCACGCCACTCAAGCGGGCTTGATCGAGCAGCTCCCAGAGATCGCGGTTCAGCACTGGACTGCCGGAAGCGGTACGCCAGCCCTTGCGTTTCCAACCCTGAATCCACTTGCTGAAGCCATCGATCAGATATTTGCTGTCGGTACGAATGGCTAAATCGGGATGGCGCGGCAAGGCCTTAAGAGCCTCCAAGAGGGCGAGCGCTGCCGTGAGCTCCATACGGTTGTTGGTGGTCGCTGGATCGGCCCCACCAAACTCGTGCACCGAGCCATCTTCGAAGCGCAGCAACGCACCCCACCCCCCCGGGCCCGGATTGCCACTGCAAGCACCATCACAGGCCGCTGCCACAACCCTCACCGGCTCAGCGGCCACTGGACAACCTCCCCAGGTTCGTTAGATAACACTGCAATCCCCTAAGCCCAGCTGGAACTTGAGCCGGAACCATGGCCGGAACCACCGAACCCTGCACCCCCCGAACTTACCGAGTAAGACCATACCGAGCTTTCGTCTACAGACTTGTCGGCGCCCTATCCATCGGGGCTGGTGCCTGGCTGCCCATCTCTAAGGCAGCCAGCTGGGGCACCACACCCCTACCACCACCACCGGTCCAGCAAGTCCCCACCCAAGGCGGCGCCTGGCAAACCAGCCCCACCCAATCTGGGCGCCTGCAACCCGGTGAAATCATTGCCCTCCAGGTCATTCCCTATCAAGAGTGACAGTTGCAAGACAGGCCCGCACTCCCTCCCCAATGCCTTACCCCACCCTTAGGGTCTATATGTGTGAGGAGTGCAGAACGACTTTCTGGGGTCGAAACGAGGACAGACTCCCAAAAACCGTTCTAACTCTCAAGCCCTGCCTTTGGCGGGGCTTTTTTATTTGCCATCAAAAAAGCCGGTCCCCGCAGGAACCGGCTGACTTGAAAGGGAGGCAGCCAGGCCAAAGCCTGGCCAGGGCCATCATTTGATGGAGACCTTGCCGCCCACTTCTTCCACGGCCTTCTTGATGGCTTCGGCTTCGCCTTTGGCGATGCTTTCCTTGATGGGGGTGGGAGCAGCTTCCACAAGAGCCTTGGCTTCGCCCAGGCCGAGGCCAGTGGCCTCGCGGACAGCCTTCAGCACCTTGATCTTGGCCGTAGGGTCGAAGCCATCGAGGATGACATCGAATTCGGTCTTCTCTTCGACGGCTTCAGCGGCAGCCGCAGGGGCAGCCGCCATCATCACGCCAGCAGAGGCAGCAGCGGACACACCAAAGGCCTCTTCGATCTGCTTAACAAGCTCGGAAGCTTCAAGCAGGGAGAGAGTCTTCAGTGACTCGAGAATTTGGTCGGTAGTAGCAGACATGGTTGGGAATCAGCAACAGATCTGTTGGGAGACAGTCGGATCGAGGGAGCTCGAAATCGCTTAGAGCGATCAGTTAGCACCGCCTTCGGCGTGCTGCTTGAGAGCCCGGGCAAGACCGGACGGAACCTCGTTGATGCCCACGGCCAGCTTGGTAGCCACGGCATTGATCGCACCTGCGATCTGCGCCATGAGCACCTCCTTGGAAGGCAGATCCCCGATAGCCTTGATATCGGATTGGGACAGGAGTTGGCCTTCGAAAAGGCCACCCTTGACTTCCGATTTCTTCGTGTCCTTCTGGAAAGACTGCACGGCTTTCACCGCACCACCGACATCGCCCTTAACCAGGACGAAAGCGTTGGTACCGGTGAGCAGGGAATCGAGATTCGCCCAGGCACTGTTGCCATCAATGGCCCGGCGCATCAAGGTGTTTTTGGTCACCTTGCACACACCGTTGCTGGCCTGCAGACGGTTCCGCAGATCAGTCATTTCCTTGATGGAAAGGCCCTTGAAATCAAGAACCAGTGCCATTTCGGCCTCGCCGAGAAGCCCTTTGAGCTCTTCGACGATCTGTTGCTTGTTCTCCAGCGTGCGGCCCATAGGTTTGGAACGGATCGGGGGAACAAGCCGGGAACGCGGCCCCAACAAACCCAGTCTTTTGGACAGTCCCGGGGGACAGCCTTCGACCGTGCTTCGAGGCCGCTGCATGCTCCGCACCCGATCGGCCATCCGTTAGGGACGCCAAGGGAGCTAAAACCTGTCGCGTGGACCTCGGCAGGACTTATGGACTCGGAGGTCCGGAGACCGGATCACTGAGCCAACCTGCTGTCTTGGGTTGGGCGCGTGCCCTTCTGGGGTTAGCCAGTTAACCAAGTTACACCACGGTGGCAAACCCTGGCGTACTGAGCCTGGATCAGGCCTCCTGCTTGAGGTCTTGCAGGGCAGAGAAATCAACCTGCACCGACGGACCCATGGTGGAGGTCACATACAGACTCCTCCAGTAACGCCCCTTGGCACCACTGGGTTTGTTGCGGTCGATGGTTTCTTGAAGGGCCTTCAGGTTGTCCAGCAGCTTGGCTTCATCGAAGCTGGCTTTGCCGAAACGCACGTGGACGATTCCGGTGCGATCGGCCCGGAATTCCAGTTTGCCGGCCTTGAATTCGTTGATGGCCCCAGCCAAGTCGGTGGTCACCGTGCCGGCCTTGGGGTTCGGCATCAAACCGCGGGGGCCGAGCACGCGACCCAACTTGGCCACCTTGGGCATCATGTCGGGGGTGGCAATCAGGAGATCGAATTCCATCTCACCCTTGGCGATCTGATCCACCAGGTCGTCGTCACCGGCGAGGTCGGCACCGGCAGCTTTTGCGGCGGCAACGGCTTCACCGCGGGCGATCACGGCGATGCGGATGGCCTGGCCTGTGCCGTGGGGAAGGGCCACGGTCGTGCGCAGTTGCTGGTCGGTGTACTTCGGATCAATGCCGAGACGCACGTGGGCCTCGATCGTTTCATCGAACTTGGCGTTGGCGTTGGCCTTGACCAGCTCAATGGCCTCGGTTGGGGCATAGACGCGGTCTTCAACCTTGTTGACCAGGGCAGAGAAACGCTTGGAAAGTTTTGGCATGGTTAGGAATGGGGTACGAGCGATCAGGGAAGGGCCGGTTCAGGGCCGTTGTGATCTCCCCCTGCGGGGTGGACAGGAAATGAACTCAATCGTTAACGGCGACGCCCATGTTGCGGGCGGTGCCTTCGATGATGCGCATGGCCGAATCAATGCTTGAGCAGTTGAGATCGGGCAGCTTGGTCTTGGCGATCTCCTCGAGCTGGGCGCGGCTGATGGCGCCAACAGATCCCTTGGCGGAGGTGGCGGCACCCTTCTCGATACCGGCTGCTTTGGAAATCAGCACGGAAGCGGGAGGGGTTTTGGTGATGAAGGTGAAGCTGCGGTCTTCAAAGACCGAAATCTCCACCGGAATCACATAGCCAGCCTTGTCCTGCGTCCGAGCGTTGTACTCCTTGCAGAACGCCATGATATTGACCCCGTGCTGACCGAGGGCAGGGCCCACGGGAGGTGCGGGGTTGGCTTTGCCGGCATTGAGGGCCAGCTTGATAACAGCAACGACTTTCTTGGCCATCGTCTCGGGCTACTGGGCGGGACTGCGGATCGTCCCTTGAAGAAGGAACGTTCAAAAAACGGCCGCCCTCCGCAGGGAGACGGCCGCTGGGCCCTGGCCTAGCTCTGTTTGCTGATCTGGGAAAACTCCAATTCGACCGGGGTTTCCCGGCCAAAGATTGAAAGCAAGGCCTTGAGCTTGTTGCGTTCGCCGGAGACTTCGATCACTTCGCCCTGGAAATCCTTAAAGGGTCCAGCGGTCACCATGATCTGATCACCTTCGGCGAGGTCGACCTTCACGACGGCCTTCTTCTCGGCGGCCCGCTTAAAGATGCGGTCCACCTCCTGGCGGCTCAGGGGGCGGGGCTTGATGTGGCCGCGGGCCTTGGCCGTGGCCCGACGCTCCTCAGCGCCCACAAAGTTGATGACGTTGGGGGTGCTGCGCACCGCCATCATGGTGTCCTCGTCGAGAACCATCCGCACCAGCACGTAGCCGGGAAAGACCTTCTCTTCGGTGGATTGGCGGGATCCATCTTTCTTGAGTTTCACCCCAGGGGTCTGGGGGATCTCGATGTCCAAAATCTTGCTATCCACGCCCAGGGTCACGGCCCGCTGTTCCAAGGTGGCCTTCACCTTCTTCTCACAGCTGGATGCCACCTGAACGGCATACCAGCGGGCCACCTGGCGCTTCTCCCCTGCTTCGGCTGCGGCAGCGACCGGATCCGCCAAGGGGACAGCACCATCCCCCAAAGGGGAATCCCCAGCGGCGGCAGCTAGATCCAGCACTTCCGCAGAGTCCAGGGAAAGGTCGGTTGGGGTCTCGGACACGGGGCTCACAGAAAGGAAAGACTCAGCGGAACACCTGGGCGGCACCCCAGCGGTAGAAACGATCAACGGCGGCAATGGCCGCGGCCGAGAGGGTCACCATCAGGATCACAGCCACCGACTCACTAAAGAGTTGCTGGCGGCTCGGCCAAACCACTTTGCGCAATTCCGCCAGCGTGGCGGCCGCAAAGCCCAGCTGGGCCTGGGATTGGGGAACTGGCTCGTCGGATGGGGACCCGTCGGATGGGCCTCCAGAAGGGAGATCGGTGTCCACTAGCGCTCGCGCACGGGGCGTCCGCGCACCTGCAAACGAACACCCTACCGGACGTCGTTACCCGCTCAAAGAACGGGAACAAAGCGGAGCGGCTCGGCCAGCTCAACCCTCACCCCTCTGGCGCCACTGAAGTGCTCGGCCAGGAGCTCGGTGGCCAGGGGGTTTTCAATTTGTCTGCGCACCACCCGGCGCAGGGGCCGGGCCCCGTATTCCGGCTCGTAACCCTGTTCCACCAGGGACTGCACCACCGCCTCATCCACCTCAAGGACCAGATGTTGTTCGGCCAAAAGCCCACCCAACTCGGCCAGTTGCAAGCGGACAATCCGCTGGAGATCGGCTGGCTCTAGGGGCCGGAAGCGAATCACCTCATCGATGCGGTTGAGGAATTCGGGCCGGAAATGGGATGCCAGGGCCCGCTCGATGGCCTGATCCAAAACCTGCTCGGCCACATCGGCCGCTGGGGCCGTATCCGGGTTTCCTTGGGCGGCGCGCGCCTTGTCGAGGATGGCCCGGCTGGCCAGGTTGCTGGTCATGATCACCACGGTGTGGCGGAAATCCACCGTGCGGCCTTGGGAATCGGTGAGTCGGCCGTCATCAAGCACCTGGAGCAGCAGGTTGAACACCTCGGGGTGGGCCTTCTCCACCTCATCGAGCAGCACGACGGCATAGGGCCGGCGCCGCACCGCCTCGGTGAGCTGGCCGCCCTCCTCGTAGCCCACATAGCCGGGCGGTGCCCCCACCAACCGGGCCACGGCATTGCGCTCCATGTATTCGCTCATGTCGAGGCGCACCAGGGCATCGTCCTCGTCAAACAGGGAACCGGCCAAGGCCTTCGCCAACTCGGTTTTGCCGACTCCCGTAGGACCCAAAAACAAGAAGGAACCCACAGGGCGGCGCGGCGACTGCATCCCTGCCCTAGCCCGCCGAATCGCAGCGGCCACGGCAGCCACCGCTTCCGGCTGGCCAATCACCCGCTCAGCGAGCCGGACTTCGAGCTCCAGCAGCTTTTGCCGCTCACCCGCCAACAGCCGCTGCACGGGAATGCCCGTCCAGCGGGCGACCACATCGGCGATATCACCAGCCTCCACCTGCTCCCGCAGCAGGGATTCACGGCTTTGCTCATCAGCGCGCAGCTCCGCCTCCAGGGCGTCGCGCCGCTCCTGCAGACCATGCAACTGGTCGTATTGGAGTTGGGCCGCCTGCTCTAGATCGCCCTCCCGCTCAGCCTCCGCGATGGCATGGCGCAGGTCTTCGTCCTGCTGCAGCAAACTCCGCAACTCAGCCAAGCGGTCCCGCTCCACCTGCCAGCGGGCCTGCAACTGGTGCAAGGCGTCGGTGGCCTGACGGCGCTGCTCCTGGAGTTGCACCCGTTCGCTTTCAGGGGCCGCTTCCGCCGATAGCAGCGCCAATTCCACCCGGCGCAGATCGGCTTCTGCCGTTTCAATCCGCTGGGGCTTGGAGGTGGCCTCCATGCGCAGATTCGCCGCGGCCTGGTCCACCAGATCAATGGCGGAATCGGGCAGGCAGCGATCGGTGATGTAGCGATCCGCCAGGCGAGCCGCCGCCACCAGGGCCTGGTCGGTAATTGCCACGCCATGGTGCAACTCGTAACGCTCCTTCAGGCCCCTCAGGATTTCGACACTGGTATCGGGGCCAGGCTCCTTGATCAGCACCTGCTGGAAGCGACGCTCCAGGGCGGGATCCTTTTCCACCGTGCGGCGGTAATCCTCAGGGGTGGTGGCACCAATGCAGCGCAGATCTCCCCGGGCCAGGGCCGGCTTGAGCACGCTGCTGGCATCAGCTCCAGAACGCTCGCTGTTCACCACGGTGTGGAGTTCATCGATAAACAGCACCACGCCGGTCTCGGATTCCCGCACCTCCTGCAGCACACCCCGCAGGCGCTCCTCGAATTGGCCGCGAAATTTGGCCCCTGCCACCAGAGCGCCCAGATCCAAAGCCACCAGCCGCAAACCCTTGAGGGAATCGGGCACTTCGCCGGCCACCATCCGCTGGGCCAACAGCTCAGCCACAGCCGTTTTTCCCACCCCCGGCTCACCGATCAGCACCGGATTGTTTTTGCTGCGGCGCGAGAGCACCTGAATCAGCAGGCGAATCTCCTGATCACGCCCCACCACGGGATCCAGCTCCCCGGCCCTGGCCGCAGCGGTGAGATCGCGGCCGTAGGTGCTCAAAGAGCCTTCGGGCTCGGGCTCCGGTTCCAAGCGAAACGGTTCCTGTTCGCTGGACGACCCCCTGGAGGGTCCCAAAGATGGGCCCCTGACAGCCGGTGGGGTGGGCGTTGGACTTTGGGTTGAACTCGGGGGTGGGCTCGGCGCCGCCGCCATGGCAGGGGCCTGGGGTTTGGGAGAGGGCTGGGGTTGGGCAGGTCGGCGCACGGCCTGGAGCAAGGCCGCCTCGGTCAAACCCTCGCCTTGCAACAGGGCTGCACCAATCCTGGGTTCATCGAGCAACGCCACCAGCAGGTGGGGAATATCGAGCAACCGGGATCCCCAGGCTGCGCGGCGTCGATCCGCATCCTCCAGCAGATCTTCCAGGGCATCACCGATATAGAGCTCGCGACTGGTGGTTGGGGGCTGGTCCACGCAAAAGGCCTCCAACCGATCCAGGAACCGATCGGTATCGATGGGTAAGGACTGAACCCAGGGGCCAAAACGACGATCCCCGAGGAACGTTTGCAACAGGTGCTCCACATCCATGGCCCCATGGCGCCAACGGCGGGCTGTGTCCTGGGAGGCCAACAGGAGCTCCCAAGCATCCTCGCTGAAATGCTCTGGGTTACTGGTGAGGCTTGCTGAGGGAGTGCCCCGGGCTGGTTGCTCAAAAACCATCGCTGTCCAACCTCAAGAGCGGGAAGCCAGTTGAATCAATTCCACCTTGTAGCCATCAGGATCCTCCACAAAGGCAATCACCGTGGTGCCGTGCTTCATCGCCCCCGGGGGACGCACCACCCGACCACCTTTGGCCGCCATCGCCTCACAGGTGGCCTGGATGTCATCGACGCCAAGGGCAATGTGGCCATAGCCCGTGCCGATCTCGTAGCTGCTGGTATCCCAGTTGTGGGTGAGCTCCAGCACCGTGGTGGTGCCCTCGTCGCCGTAGCCCACAAAGGCCAAGGTGAACCGGCCGTCGGGATAGTCCTTGCGGCGCAACAAGCGCATCCCCAACACCTCCGTGTAGAAGGTGAGGGAGCGCTCCAGATCTCCCACCCGGAGCATGGTGTGCAGCAATCGCATGGGAGGGGGAGAGGGGCAAGATCGTGGGCCCATTGTGGTCAGCCAGTGCGCTAGCGGTGCCCGTTGGCACAACGGGGAGGGCGGGGGTGCCCCATAGGATCCCCGCCAAGACAACTAGATGGCGCCCCTTCGTGTTCGATTCCCTCGACCTTGTAATTGACACCGTTGTGGCCAGGGAGGTGCTCGATTCCCGCGGGACCCCCACCGTGGAAGCCGAGGTGTTGCTCGAAGGTGGGGCCAGCGGACGGGCGATCGTGCCCAGCGGCGCCAGCACCGGCGCCCACGAAGCCCACGAACTGCGCGACGGTGGTAGTCGCTACTTCGGCAAGGGCGTCACCCAGGCCGTCAACAACATCGAAGAACGCATTGCCCCGGCGCTTTGCGGCTTGAGTTCCCTCGACCAGGGAGCCGTGGATGGTGCCATGGCCGAGCTCGATGGCAGTGATAACAAGTCGAGCCTGGGGGCCAATGCGGTGCTCGCCGTGAGCCTGGCCACCGCCCGGGCAGCCGCCAATGGCGTGGGCCTGCCGCTCTACCGCTACCTCGGTGGGCCCATGGCCAACCTGCTGCCGGTGCCCTTGATGAACGTCATCAATGGCGGCGCCCACGCCTCCAACAACATGGATTTCCAGGAATTCATGCTGGTGCCCCATGGCGCCAACAGCTTCCGCGAAGCCCTGCGGATGGGCGCCGAAGTGTTCCACACCCTCAAGGGCCTGCTCCACGACCAGGGCCTGTCCACTTCGGTGGGCGACGAAGGCGGCTTTGCCCCCAACCTCGCCAGCAACGACGCCGCCGGCGAACTGCTGATTCAAGCGATCGAGAAAGCGGGCTACCGGGCGGGCGACCAGATCTCCCTGGCCCTCGATGTCGCCAGCACCGAGTTCTTCAAAGACGGCCGCTACAGCTTTGGTGGGGGCAGCTACACCAGTGCCGAGATGGTGGACCAACTCGCCCAACTGGTGAGCCGCTTCCCGATCGTGTCGATCGAGGACGGCGTTGCCGAAGACGACTGGGATGGCTGGGCCCTGCTCACCCAAAAACTGGGTGCGACCGTGCAGCTGGTGGGCGACGACCTGTTCGTCACCAACACGACCCGGCTGCAACGGGGCATTGACCTGGGCGTGGCCAACTCGATCCTGATCAAGGTCAACCAGATCGGATCGCTGACCGAAACCCTCCAGGCGATTGATCTGGCGGGCCGCGCCGGCTATACCAGCGTGATCAGCCACCGTTCCGGCGAAACCGAAGACACCACCATTGCCGATCTGGCTGTTGCCACCAGGGCTGGCCAAATCAAGACCGGCTCCTTGAGCCGCTCCGACCGGGTGGCGAAATACAACCAGCTGCTCCGCATCGAAGACGAGCTGGGTAGCCAGGCGATCTACGCCGGCGCCGAAGACCGGGGGCCCCGCGGCAAGGCCTAGGGCCTTTGAACCTGCTAAGGCTTCTGGGCCCCTACTTGATCCAGCCGGCTATCGCGCTTGAGCTTGGCTTGGAGTTTTAACCAGCTCAAGCCCACCGGCAAGGTGGCCACCAGCGGAATGGCCACAAGGGCTGGCCTACTGCTGGCCGCCAACAGGGCCGCTGCGATGGCGAGGGCACCCAGGAGCACCGATTGACCGGCACTTTGCTGGCTAATGGCCATCCGCCTCAGCAGGCGATCGGTTTCCCCGGCGCGAATCTGCACCTGCAAATCCCCCTGTTCAATGCGGGCCAGGCTTTCATCCAGGCGCTTGGGGATACCCAGGGCCCGGCTACCCACTTCCGCAGCCTGGCGAGAGAGTTCGTTGAGCAGATCGTTGGCACCGCCACCACTGGATGTCATAAGAGGCAGCAGGTAAGGGCGGGCTATCGCCACCAGGCTAAAGCCGGGATCCAAGGTGCGGCCGACCCCTTCAAAGGTGGAGAGGGCCCGCATCACAAAGATGAGTTCAGGGGGCAGGCGAAACGGCTGGCCGTAAACCAGGTCGTAGAGGTCGCCTGACAGCTTCTCGAGCACGTTGGAGGAGAAGGGGGGGGTCAGCGCCTCGTTGAGCATCACCCGCACCAGACGCCGCACAGGCCCAAGCTCGACGCCTGGGGCGATCACCCCGGCGGCCTGCAACTCCTCGACCAAACCACTGGCATCGCGGGACGCGGCCGCCCGCACCATGGCCCCAAGGCGACCCCGCAACCGGCTGGACAGCTGCCCCATCATCCCGAAGTCGTAGTAGATGAGGGCCCCATCAGCGGCGACGGCGAGGTTGCCGGGGTGGGGATCGGCATGGAAAAAGCCAAACCGCACCAGTTGCTGGAGGTAGCTCGCCGCACCCTTTTCGGCCACCAAGGCTGGGTTAATCCCCGCCTCAATCAGGGCTGGGCGATCGGTGATCTTGATCCCCGGTAGGTAATCCAGGCAGAGCACCCGCCGCGAGCTCAATTCCCAAATCACCCCAGGCACCCGGATGCCGGGATCATCCAAAAATTGCTGACGAAAGCGGGCGGCATGTTCAGCCTCCAGCCTGAAATCCAGCTCCCGCAGGAGCACCCGGCGGCACTCCTGGGCAATGCCGATCCAATCCCGGCCGCGGCCCCAACGGGGATGGCGCTGGACCACGGCGGCGAGCTGCTGCATCACCTCCAAATCGGCACGAAACACCCGCTCCAGGCCAGGGCGTTGCACCTTGAGCACCACTTGCCTGCCGCTGCGCAGGCTGGCGCGGTGCACCTGGGCCAAGCTGGCGGCACCGAGAGGCGTTTCCTCCAGGTCGACAATCTCAGCGCAACGGTCACCCAGTTCCCGCTCGAGCAGCCCTTGCACCACGTCGAAACCGAAGGCTGGCACCTGGTCTTGCAAGTGCGCCAGCTCCTCCACCAATTCAGCCGGCAGCACATCGGGCCGGGCTGAGAGCAACTGGCCCAGCTTGATGAAGGCCGAGCCCAAGACCAGACATTGGCGTGTGATCCAGCGGGCCCTGCGGCTCCGCCGTCGGGCTTGCCGCTCAGGAGTCACACCCCTGGGGTAGGTCCAAGCTTGGCCGTCCAACCAAAGGCCGACCACCAGCGCCGCTGCCACCCACCAAATGCGCAGGGGCCGCCGAGCAGCCAAGTGCCCCACCATCACGACGACTGGAACGGGGGAGACGACTGGGAAGTCTGGGAAGCTTGATCCAGGCGGCTAACGATGGAGGCCACCTTGGCCCGCAGCGCATCGATTTGGGCTTGGGGGTCAGCCGTTGTTTGGACACCCTCTGGCGCTGCCGGATGGGTCGTCACCACAGCGACCACGCTGCCGTCGTCGCCATGCTCCAGCCGGTCAACTTCGAGCTCCACTTCCTCCCAAAAGAGCTGGATCTCCTGGACAAACTTTTCCGGCGCATCTTGGGCCAAGAGTGAGAGCTGGGCGGCTGCATCGGCCAAACCGCTGCCCACCCGAACACCGAGTCTCTGAAGGACAGCCTGAACAAGGATTTGGGGCGCAGGCATCAGAACTGGGAGGCGGTAGAAGGGCGCGGAGACGCAGGCGGCGGGAGCTGGGGAGCTGGCGGGGCCTGGCCGTCCAGTCCCTCCAGGTTGGCGGAGTTTGGCTCGCTCTGTGAACCGGGCTCCGCCCCATCCAAGGGGGCCGAGGAAGGCTCACCACTGGTTTCTGCGGCCTTGGACTGTTGTTCCAGCTGCTGGAGTTCCAGGTCACCGCGAATCGACTGCGCCTCGGTTCCAAACTTCAACCTGAGACTTTGCAACGCCGTACCGGGAAAGGCTCGGAGCTCAAAACCCTGGCCCAAGTTCACAAAGGTGGGCAGCTGCATGCTCAGCAGTCGCTGGGTGATCCCATACCCCAAGGCAAAGCCCAGCCCAGCCACCAAGGGGCCCTGCCAAGGGGACTTGGGGATCGACTGGATCTTGGCGCCGGGCCGAGGCTGGGCCAGAGGCTTGGGTTGGGATTTGGCCATCGCCCTGGAGGCTACGTCGTGTAATCGGCGTTAATGCGGATGTATTGATCCGAGAGATCACACCCCCAGGCCCGGCCATGGCCCGGCCCATCGCCCACCGCCAGGCGAATGGCCACGGTGTCGTTTTGGAGATAGGCCCCGGCCTGACGCCCCCGCAGGTAGCTGGATGCGCCGGCCCGATCAAAGGCCAGGGGTTGGCCGCCCTGCATCAACTGAAAACCACCGAGCCAAAGGGCCACGGCTTCTGGATCAAAGGCCACCCCCGCCCGGCCCGCCGCCGCCACAATCCTGCCCCAGTTGGGATCGCAGCCATGGATGGCGCATTTCACCAGGGACGAGCCGCAGATGGTGCGGGCGATGCTGATCGCTTCGGCATCGCCGATTGCGCCCTCCACCTGCACCTCGATCAGGCAGGTGGCTCCCTCGCCATCGCGGGCGATCGCCTTGGCCAGGTGTTGCGACACCGCCGTCAGGCCCGCCTCCAACGCTTCAAAGTGCTCGGGGGCCAGGGGCTCGCCGGCTGCAAAGGCCAGGTAGCAGTCGTTGGTGCTGGTGTCGCCGTCCACCGTGATCGCATTGAAGGAGCGCTGCACGGCCCGCCGCACCATGGCCTGCCATAGATCAGCTGGCACACCGGCATCACAGCTCAAGTAACCCAGCATCGTGGCCATATTCGGGTGGATCATTCCCGAGCCCTTGGCCATGCCGCCGATCCGCACCCGGCGGCCACCCAGATCCGCTTCCAGGGCGATTTGTTTGTCGACCAAATCCGTGGTGAGGATGGCGGTGGCAGCCGCCTGCCCCCCTGCGGGGCTGAGGGATGCCACCAACGGATCCAACCCGCCAATCAGGGTGTCCATGGGGATGGGCACACCAATCACGCCGGTGGAGCAAATCAGCACCTCCTCGGCCGCCAGCCCCAGTAAGTCGGCCACGGCCTGGGTGGCCCGCAGGCTGTCGATCAGGCCCCGATCGCCCGTGCAGGCATTGGCCTGGCCGGAATTGGTGAGCACCGCCCGGGCCCGGCCGCCCCTGGATTGCAGCCGCTCGGCACAGAGATCCACGCAGGCGGCCCGCACCACCGAGGTGGTGAACGTGCCGGCGCAGACGGCACCTTCTGGAGCCACGATCAACGCCAAATCCGGCTTACCCGAAGCCTTAAGCCCTGCCGTGATGCCAGCGGCGAGGAACCCCTCGGGGGCGCTCACCCCACCGGAAATTGGAAGCCAGGGATGGGTCACAGGGCGCACATGCTGCGAACCTGAGCATCGGATAACGGCTGCCCCCCAGACCACACCCCATGGCTGAGTCGCCCCACTGGCCAGGCTCCCGATGGCAAGGGTCCCAACGGCGCATCGGCCTAACAGGGGGCATTGCCACCGGCAAAAGCACGGTGGGGCAGCTGCTGGCGACGGGTGGACTTCCTGTGATCGACGCCGATCTGTTCGCCCGCCAGGCTCTAGCACCGGGGAGCGCAGGCGCCGTGGCGGTGCTGACCCGCTACGGCGATGCGGTGCGCGACAGCGATGTCCCAGTCAAGATCAATCGCGCAGCCTTAGGCCGGATCATTTTCGCCAAGGCAAAGGAACGGCGCTGGCTGGAGCAGCTGGTGCACCCACTTGTAAGCGAGCGCATCTCTGCCGAACTGGAGCGGCTGGCGGCGGAGCCCACCGTGGTGGTGGTGATTCCGCTGCTGTTCGAAACCGGTACAGAATCCATCTGCAGTGAAGTGTGGCTGGTGGACTGCGACGAAGCCCAACAACTGCAACGTCTCCAAGGTCGCGATCAGCTCAGTGAAGCCGAAGCACGCGCACGCATCGCCGCCCAGTGGCCCCTAGAGCGGAAACGCGCGCTCGCTGATCGACTTATCGACAACCGGGGAACACCGGATAATTTGCAGCCGATCCTCATTGAGATGACAAAAAAACACTGGAGGGGGTCTGAGTCACACAGCTAGTACAGAAAGGAGGTCAACATAAAATCATTCATTTCACGCGACGGGCACTGAAGAAACCCGCGAGAGAAAGTCGGACACAATCACCAGCCTCTTCATTGATTCGGGTAACCATGTGGTGTGCGTTGTTAGCTAGAAACACGATACGGTTAGCCTTTGGAAAAACAACACGGCCAATCCCCCCGGCCTCAAGCATCAGCTCCTCGAGCCGGTTTTCATGCAACCAGCGGCGCCGGTACCAGCGCATCCCATCTTGAGTGGACTCATGCGTAGCCACATGTTGATTAACAACTCGATCCATGACCAACAACAACCCGCCCCAATGAGATCGCCACGAGTCATTCAAGAAATAAACATAGGCCCCACTATATACATTAGAACCATCGGTATGCATTGCCAGGCCTGTCCCAGGAGGGTAAATCCATGACGTCGCCGAAAACTGATCCCAAGCCACACCACGCTGTCCAATCCAGGGAACACTGTCAGCCTGAAAAGCCTCAACAGCCTGCATGAAACCATCGATTGGCTGACCAGTGGGCAGAACCCAGGCCGGCTTGGGCTCCGGAGGGTTATCAACCATCTGGATCCAACTAGTTTCGCTTCGCAGTGGGAAACGATCCTGCAAATGCCAAGCCCTTGAGATGATGCCGCTGCTATTGATGTGCTTGTAGTCGGCACTGACCAAAAACTCACGCAGCGACCTGTATTGATCTTCAGGCAAAAAGTCATCAATCACCATGAAGGATTCATCAGCAAGGAGAACTCGCGACGAAGCGCTATAGGCCGAGCGTAAAGGCTGCGGAAAGATACCCTTTAGAGCTGAATCAGCGATCATTTGTCTCGCAAAGGAGATTCCGCTCCACTTCTCATACTCTGCCAGCGAGCGCTGCTCCCCCAGTCCATAGGGACCAAACTCAATCTGTGAAGGATCGCCCTCTAACGCAGGCACGCCCAACAAAGCGCGAACCCTAATCTTTGCTTCACCGTCTACAGAAGACCAATCCTTATGATCACTAAAATGCGTGGTACGGCGACCGCGATCCCAGTCATGATAAACAACAACTCTATTCGGATGATAAATATTGAAACCATGGGTCCAGAGGCGGACGGAAAGACTTATTTCTTCGCCGAAGAAGTATAGATTGGGATCATAGGGAACTTCCCGAACAAAGGAGGAGGGCCCAAACAAGAAATTAGCACTAATGAATGCACCAGCAATGGGCCGCTCAGGAGCTTTATCCTCCGGACCGAAGCGTGGGCTTCCAGCCATCAGCAGAATGCCATTCGGATCAAAAAGCTTCGCTGCCATGCCATGAAAGATCCCTTCTTCACGCGCCCCACCCGGGGTATACCCAGCGGGATAAGTGGTCAACAAAGCTCGGGGATCCTGGCAATGGAGCCAAGTCGCAAGGAGCAACAAATCCCACCCAGGCTCAAAGCGCATGTGGCTATCAAGCTGGAGGGAGAAGGGCTCGAGCCGCAACAACTGCTGACCGTGGTGACGCGCCCAGCAAACGCCCTTACTGCCGCTTGCCTTCAGCCTACGAATGGTGATCTGTGAAAGATAGGGCTTCAGCTCAGGGGGAAGAGTGAGCTTGTCTTCGGTTTCCTCCTGGCTGAGTACCGCGACACTGACTCGCTCAGGCCATCGAGCTTGACGGAAGAGATCAACCAACGTGGGACCACAGTCCGGGTCGCGATACGAAGCAATCAGTACACAAATCGGAACGGTGCAGATGGAACTGGAGCCCTCTTCCACCTCTACAGGAACATCTCCAATAGCCTCTAGGGAAGCCAGCGGACTAAAACCCCGGTCCAAGAGAGTTAGCAACAAGTTGGATCCACACAGTGGGTTCCTGCCAAGATTCACCTCAACCCAACTGACCCACTCTGGGGGCAGACCAGGCGCTTGCACCAGCGGAGAACCAGGCTGGATGATTTCGCGACCAAAAACATCTCCAGACATGCCAAAACAGATGCTTGATGACCTCAGGCTAAGCAGATTTGCTAAGAACCGCCACTGCACCGGGGCGAAGACTGACCCTCCGTTAAAATGATGCCATAGGAATAAAGCAATTGGGGCCGCTAATCTGTCGGATATCAGTGATCAAACTCGAAGCATCTCAGAACGAAATCCGGTAACATCAAGTCCTCGCCGGAATAACACATACCCTTGGGAGAGCAATAACTCAACCGAGAGAGCCTTTTCCTCAGCCGTCAGACGCGCGTGCTCAAAGTTCACAATTGATGGGACCGCAACAGAAAAGTCCCATTGCCGCAGAACTTTATAATCAAATCCCTCTGCATCAATTTGAAGCACATCCACGCAAGGCGATCCATAGGCCTCAAGCAGCATCTTTAGCGTCAGAACCTCCACGCTAACTGCCTTAACATACCGCATCAACCCAAAGAATCCGGAGCCATTGAAGAACACCTCTTGAGACTCAATGTGATCTTTTGAGAGCGAGGAAATACCCAAGACCCAAGCCGGAAGACCCTCAGCTTCGACAACATCACGGGGAACATAGTAGAGTAGCCTCGAGCCAGAAACCTCCCCGATCGCACAATTAGCGAATACAATCCCGGACACATCAGCGTAATTTAATTTCAGAGCAGCAAATGAATCTGGCAAAGGCTCAACCAACAAAGCATGCCAGCCATGCAAGCGAATCAGCCGGTGGAGCGGATCAAACTGGACACCATCCATAGCACCGATTTGAAGCGCAAAAACCGGAGTTCCCCCAGCCCGTTTCTCCGAGAGGCAACCAGCCAGAGCTGGAAGGCAATCTGCCGGTTGGCCGCTCATGCCATATCAATAGAAAGTTGAAAAATAGTTTAAAGCTGAGGAGCAAATATTCAGAATCTGATCGCCCCCCTTATCTGAGATGGACTGGATTTTTCTGGACGGCCCCCATCGCTAACCTCTCAGGTAGAGCACCGCCCTGAAAGGGGGCTCACACGCCAATGAGTAAGCGCCGAACCCACAGCCCCGAGTTAAAGACCAGGGTCGCCATGGAAGCGATCAGTGGCCACAAGACGAACCCGGCAATTGCCGACGACCATGACATCCATCCGATCAAGGTGAGCCTGCGAAAGCCTTCCCTTGTCAATCAGACTGAATGGGCGGAGCGGCGCCAATCAGGTCGATAGGTAGAGGGCGCAGATTTGAACAGGGCTGGTGACTGATAAAGCTATTTGAAGAGGGATCTTTATAAGACTTCGATGCTCGCGCTTCAGCAGCGAACTGGAGCGTCTGGCCATCACACGCTGGTGGCGCTGATAATTCACGCTGGTGTTCGAGGCCGGCCAGGAGAAGTTGTGCAGCCAGGTTTAGCGGTGGACTGCGACGAGCATAGGCAAGGGCTGATGGCCAGTGATGGCCTTAGCGAGACCAACGCCTGCGCCCGAATCGCCACATGTTGAAAGAGTAAACGTCCATCTGCTGCGAGCTGATCGGATAAAAAAGAAATTCTGACAAACCGGGAAAACGAGGCCACCTGCATAGAATAAAGAGAACAGTTGAAGATTCATTCAATAAAGACAGAGGAGCTCCGGCTGCGCATCGTCACGGTTCAATCACGAAGTTCCTTGTTAAAATTGAGCAAGCCGTCATCGAGGATATTGGTGTAGCAGACCATGTTCGTCACCCACATATTCATCACCCAGACTTACGAAATCACTCTCGGCTCTGAAGACCAAGGCTCCAGATCCATTGAGCATCGCTGAGGGGGGATAAAAGCAACTTCATTGTGCTCTCCAATATGTGATGGCGGAACACCTCAACATCCACTTCGATCGGGCTGAACGACGGCGACAGCGACGCCCTGTACTCCCTCTCCAAGGGCATCTCTCGCCCGTCACCGACTGGGGCCGGCCATCCTCAGCCGTTGAGCTTCTGGATCAGGATCTGGTTGGCCAATTTGGGGTCGGCCTTGCCCCCGGTCTGCTTCATCAGCTGGCCCACGAAGAAGCCCTGCAGCTTGGTTTTGCCGCCCCGGAAGGCTTCCACCTCCTCGGGATGGGCAGCAAGCAACGCCTCCACGATGGCGGTGATCGCGGCAGGATCGCTGATCATGCCCAGGCCCTTGGCCTCCACGATCGCGGCGGGTGATCCGCCCTGCTCCAGCAGCTCGGGCAGGATCTCCTTGGCGATCTTGCCGCTGATCTTGCCGCCTTCAATCAGCTGCACCATCTCGGCGAGCTGGGTGGGCTTGAAGGGCAAGTCTGCGATCGAAAGCCTGTTGGCATTCACATAGGCGGCGATGTCGCCCTGCACCCAGTTGGCCGCAGCCTTGGCATCAGCGCCGGCGGCGATGGCGGCTTCGAAATACTCGGCCATGGCCCGCTCATCGGTGAGCACCCGGGCGTCGTAGATCGAAAGGCCCAGCTCATCGGCATAGCGGTGGCGCTTGGCGGCGGGCAGCTCGGGCAGCTGGGCGCGCCAGCCCTCCCGCTGCTCCTCGCTCACTTCAATCGGGCCCAAATCGGGATCGGGGAAATAGCGGTAATCGCTGGCGCCCTCCTTGCTGCGCATGCTCTTGGTGAGCTGCTTGCCCTCATCCCAGAGGCGGGTTTCTTGCACAATCGGTTCGCCGGCCTCATAGGCCTTGATTTGGCGCTGGATTTCGTAGTCGCACGCCTTCTGGATGGCCGAGAAGGAGTTCATGTTCTTGATCTCCACCTTGGTGCCGAAGGGGGCATCGGGGCCCCGGCGAACGGAGATGTTCACGTCGCAGCGGAGGGAGCCCTCCTGCATGTTTCCGTCGCTCACGCCCAGATACCGCATGATCCGGCGGATCTCCGAGGCGTACTCAGCCGCCTCACGGCCGGTGCGCAAATCAGGTTTGGACACGATCTCTGCCAAGGCCACGCCCGCGCGGTTGTAATCCACCAGTGAGTGGGTAGAGCCAGCCAGGCGATCGCTGCCGGCATGCACAAGCTTGCCGGCGTCCTCCTCCATGTGGAGCCGCTCAATGCCAATAATTTTGAGGTAGGTGTCCTTGCCTTTTTCAGCAACCTCCACCTCAATCCAGCCGTCCTCGGCGATCGGTTCGTCGAACTGGGAGATCTGGTAGTTCTTGGGAAGGTCGGGATAGAAGTACTGCTTGCGGTCGAACTTGCTGTGTGCAGCAATCGTCAAGTTCAAGGCCATGGCCGCCTTCACCGCGTACTCGAGCACCTTTTGATTCAGCACCGGCAAGGTGCCCGGCAAGCCACAGACCACCGGGTCGATGTGGGTGTTGGGCTGGTCCCCGAAGGTGGTGGATGCGTTGGTAAAAATCTTGCTGTCGGTGCCCAGCTGCACGTGGGTTTCCAGGCCAATCACGGCCTCCCATGCCGCCTGAGCTGCTGCTGCGCCCGCCATTTGAAATCTCCAATCGCCGTTGCGTGGCCTGATCCTATGGACAAGGGCCCGCTTCTCTTCATCGAAACAGCGCTTCCTGGGCTGAAACGGCGTCTCCCGGGCTGAAACACTGAGACAGTGACGCAGCAATCACCCCGGGCCATGGCGGCAACAGCCACCCAACCTGTCTTCATCCTGGGTGGCGGGCTGATGGGCCTGGCCATCGCCCACCAGCTGGCGCGACACGGCGCAGCGGTGACGGTGCTCAGCCGGCGCCGCAATGAAGCCGCCGGGTTTGTGGCCGCCGGCATGCTCGCCCCCCACGCGGAAGGTCTCAGCGGCAACCTGCTGCATCTGGGGCAGCGCAGCCTGGAGCGGATCCCCGCCTGGGTGGCCCAGATCGAAGCCGACAGCGGTTTGAGCTGCGGCCTCAGGGCCTGCGGCATCGTTGTGCCCTTCGCCTCAGCAGCCGATCGGGATGCCTATCCCACCGCCGGCTTTGGCGATCGGCTCGATCGGATGGGCCTGGAGCGGGAGGTGCCCGGCATTGGTCCGACCTGGACGGCCGGGCTGCTGTTTGCTCAGGACGGCCAAATCGACAACCGGCGGCAATTGATGCGCGCCCTGGAACGGGCCTGCACCGCCCTGGGGGTGCAATTCCAAGAGGGCACCGAGGTGCAATCCCTGCAGCGCGCCGCCGATGGCGCCCTCAGCGGCGTGCGGCTGCAAACGGCGGAGGGCGAGGAGCACCTGCTCGACTGCCAACGGGCCGTGCTCACCTGTGGCGCCTGGAGCAGCCAACTGTTGCCCGAGCTGCCCATCAAGCCGGTGAAGGGCCAGATGCTCTCCCTGCAAGGGCCCAGGCAGGCCCTCCAACGGGTGATCTTTGGCCCCGGCACCTACCTGGTGCCCCGGGAGGACGGGCTCCTGGTGGTCGGGGCCACCAGTGAGGCCCACGCGGGCTTTGCCGAGGGCCTCACCCCCGACGGCCAACGCCAGTTGCAAGCCGGCATCGCCGCCCTGTTGCCCGAGGCAAGCCACTGGCCCCCCATGGAGCGCTGGTGGGGCTTTCGGCCCTGCACCCCCGACGAAGGACCCTTGCTCGGGCCAGGGCCGATCCCCGGGCTATGGCTGGCCTGCGGCCACCACCGCAATGGGGTGCTGCTTGCCGCCATCACCGCCGAGCTGGTGGCCGATGCCATCACGGTGAACCATCCACAGGTGAACAACCCACAAAAAAGCCTCCCCGTTGGGGAGGCGGAACGATGGCTCAGCGCCTTTCGCTGGACCAGGTTTTGCGCAGGCTAGGGCCGTAGCGACTCAGCCTTCGCTGCGCCAGGCCTGGTCGGCAGGGGCCCAATCGCTCAGCTCGGAGGGCTGGAACCAGAGGCCGATCTCGAACTCGGCCGTTTCAGGGGCATCGGAGCCGTGGATCACGTTGCGGCCGATGTTCACCGCCAAATCACCACGGATCGTGCCGGGTTCAGCTTCCAGGGGCTTGGTGGCACCAATCAGCTTGCGGGCGCTGGCAATCACGCCATCCCCTTCCCACACCATCGCCACCACGGGGCCACTGGTGATGAACTCCACCAAGCCGGCAAAGAAGGGACGCTCGCGGTGCACGCCGTAGTGGTTTTCGGCGAGCTCCCTGCTGGGGGTCAGCTGCTTGAGGCCCACGAGCTTGAAACCCTTGCGCTCAAACCGGCCGAGGATTTCTCCCACCAAACCGCGCTGAACACCGTCGGGCTTGATGGCAATAAACGAGCGTTCAGCAGCCATGAAGAAAAAACAACAGACAGTTCGACTCCATCATCGTCAGCGGCGGCCCTACCGGTTGGCAAGCACAGCCGGCAGCTAACAGGCCAGGCTTCCTTAGATTCGCCCTTCTTCCAGCCAGGCCCGATGGTGCTCGCCCAACCCACCACCCGGGGCTCCTGGAGCGTGGCCGACAGCGCGGCCCTCTACGGATTGGACCGCTGGGGCGATCCCTATTTCACGGTGAACGGGGGCGGCCACGTGGTTGTGCACCCCCAGGGGAAACAGGCCGCCGGCCTCGACCTGGTGGAGTTGGTGCAGGGCCTGCAGGGGCGCAACCTCGGCCTACCGCTCCTGCTCCGTTTCGACGACATCCTCGAAGACCGGCTCGAGCGCCTGCATGGGGCCTTTGGGCGGGCCATGGAGCACTACGGCTACAGCGGCAAGTACCAGGGGGTGTTCCCGGTGAAATGCAACCAGCAGCGCCACGTGGTGGAAGAGCTGGTGGAGAGCGGCAAGCGCTGGCACTTCGGCCTCGAAGCTGGCAGCAAAGCCGAATTGCTGATTGCCCTCTCGCTGATCGATGACCCGGCAGCCCTTTTGATCTGCAATGGCTACAAAGACCAGCGCTACATCGAAACCGCAATCCTGGCCCGCCGCCTCGGCCGCCAACCGGTGGTAGTGATCGAGCAAGCCGATGAGGTGGAACGCATCATCCGGGCCAGCCGCGACCTTGGGGCAGCCCCCTTCATTGGCATCCGCGCCAAGCTCTCCGCGCGCAGCACCGGGCGCTGGGGCAGCTCGGTGGGTGACAAGGCCAAATTCGGCCTGTCGATTCCCGATGTTCTCGCCACAGTAGAGGCCCTGCGCGAGGCGGATCTGCTGGGCGATCTACGCCTGCTCCACTTCCACGTGGGCAGCCAAATCAACGACATCGCGGTGTTGAAAGATGCCCTCCAGGAAGCGGGCCAGATCTATGTCCAACTAGCCCAACTCGGCGCGCCCATGGGCTACTTGGATGTGGGCGGCGGCCTGGGCATCGATTACGACGGCAGCCGCACGGCCACGGCAGCCTCCACCAACTACTCCCTCCAGAACTACGCCAACGATGTGGTCGCCACGGTGCGGGAATGTTGTGAACCCAATGGCATCACCGTGCCAACCCTGGTGAGCGAAAGCGGCCGCTCCATCGCCAGCCACTTTTCGGTCTTGGTGTTTGATGTGCTGGGCAGCAGCTCGGTGCCCAGTGCCATTCCCCCAACCCGCGCGAGCGAACCCCTGATCGTTCGCAACCTGCGTGAAACGTTGGCCGGCATTACGGCCCTGGGCGATGGCACCAACGGCGACACCAACCCACTAGGCCGCACCAGCGAAGCCCTGCAGGAAGCCTGGAACGACGCCATCAAGTTCAAGGACGACGCCCTCTCCGCCTTCCGCTTGGGCTACCTCAGCCTCCCGGACCGGGCTGTGGCCGAACAACTCACCTGGGCCTGCGCCGAAGCGATCGTGGCGCGGCTACCGGCCACGGGCCCCATCGCCGAGGAACTCAAGGGCTTGGGCGCTGCCCTAGCCAGCACCTATTACGCCAATCTCTCGGTGTTTCGCTCCGCCCCCGACACCTGGGCGATCGAGCAGCTCTTTCCCGTGATGCCCATCCACCGGTTGGATGAAGAGCCCAATCAACTGGGCCACTTTGCTGATCTCACCTGCGATTCCGACGGAAAACTTGCCCGTTTCATTGGCCAGGGCCAGGCCAAGCCCCTCTTAGAACTCCATCCCCTTCAACCCGGAGAGCCTTATTGGGTTGGCATGTTTCTCGGCGGGGCCTACCAAGAAGTGATGGGCAACCTCCACAACCTGTTTGGCACCACCAACGCCGTACACATTCGGCTCACCCAAGAAGGCGGCTACCAACTGGACCACGTGGTGCGGGGCAACACCAACGCAGAGGTGCTTGAAGCGATGGAACACAACCCCGAGCTCCTGCTGGAACGCCTCCGGGTCGCCAGCGAAGCCGCGATCCAACGGGGTGACCTAAAAATCAGCGATGCCCGCAGGCTGATGGACCACCTGGAAACCAGTCTCAGGCAAACCACCTATCTGCAGGGATAAACCAGCTCTCCAGGGATGAACCAGATCTGCAAACCTAAGTCAGGTCTGCAGGGCTAGGCAAACAGCTTACGCATCATCGCCAAAATACCCTGCTCCCGCGTTTCGGCCTGGTCAGAAGACAACTTTTCTAAAGCAGCCCGTCGATCAGCCACGATCGCGGCTAGCTGTTCAAGCAGCTCGGGATGAGCTTGGAAGATGGGCTGTAGATCACGCCGTTCGACCTCCAAGAGCATGCACTCACGGACTGCACGCAACGAAGCGCTTCTTGGCTCATCCGTGAGCAACGACATTTCACCGAGAATGGTGCCCTCGCCGACCACAGCCACCGAAACAAAGGGTTTGCCAGCAGAACTGACTAGAACCTCAATCTGACCACGGATCACCTGATAAAGCGTAGAGCCTTCATCTCCCTGATTCAGAATGACATCTCCAGGCCCAAACCTTACAAAGCGAACTTCAGGAACCAATAATTCCAGTTGCTGATTGTCAAGCTCCTTAAACAGCCAGCCATTCCTAAGATGAGTGAGCTTGTCTTCCGCTAGCAACAAAGCAGGGTCATTCGGAACCGGCAAAGGCTGCCAGCGGGAAAGCTCCATGACTGGATAGGGAAAGCTACGACCTTCGCGCTCAAGGGCATACCAGATCTGCGAAAGAAGAGCACTTTTCAGAGAATTTCTTGCATCAGTAGCTACTTCTTCTTGAAAAACAATAATGTCATAGCGAATTGAAAAATCGTCATAGCTTGCAAGCCAAACCTGGGGGGCAGGATCCCGCAAAACTTTTATATTGCTGCGCAAAGTAGACCTCAAAAACTCAATGGCCTGGCCAGGGGGAAACTGATAATCAAGTGAAACACTAAAACCATTTCCCACGGGTGATCCAAAAGGGAAAACCCTTACTCTCTCATCCGTAATCTTGCCATTGGGAAAAGACAATAAGGAGTTATCTGCCATGCGTAATCTTGTATCCATCAAATTCATGCCATCAACAACGCCCCCCGGAATGTCACCAACCTCAATCCAATCGCCCCTGCGAAAGGGAGGATCAATCTGGATTTCAATGCCACCAAAGAAATCCTTGAGAGGCTCTTGCAAAGCCAGACCCAAAACCGCAGTCAACACCGCAGACGTGGTGAGGAGTCCGGCAAGATCCAAACCTCCATGGACCTTCAAGACAACAACAAATATGATTCCAAATACCAGCCAAAATAATAGGTCTCTTAGGACATTCGGAAGGGGTTTAAAAAGCCCAAACCGCGGCGGAATCTCAACGGTTAGCCAAAGCAAATAACGAAGGCCCGCGTAGGCAAGCAACACCTCGTCGACAGCACTGAAATGCCTCGCTCCCCCAGCAAAGGCAAGGCTATTAAAAATAACCCAAGCTACGGAACAAAAAATTACAATTTTAAAAGGGGGCTTGGGCAGCTTCCAATACCTTGCAGCGCCACGAACTCCAAAAGCAGCGGCTACGATCAGCAGCCAAAAGAACAGCCTTAGCAGATTATCCATCGGCCCTACTCCTTGGGAACCGCTCTATCGGAAGAGCCAGGCTGGCAGGTCTCAGGATTTGCCATGGCCCAACTTCCCCATCAAGAAAGCACACAAAGAAAGTAACAACAGAGCCAAACTGTAATAGACCAAGCTCATTCCATCAGTGATCGGCAGGGCAATCATTGATTTAAAGGCAAAGACCAACAAGGCAACAACAAGCACCTTGACAAGCTTCTCCTTCAGATCATCAAGATTGGCCACATCAAGGACCCCCGTAAACCGGCCAAGACCCTCTTCCCCATCCCGGGCAGTATCAATCGCAGAGATCAGCAGCTCATAGGTTCCATAGCTGAAGATTAGCAGGGCAATACCGACCAGATACAAATCAACCCCACCCACGAAACCACCGAGCACTTTTGCAACATATTGCTTGTCAGAGCTCGCCCCATGCACCATCAAATTCAGCGAATACAGGGTTTCCTTTGTGCCGAGAATAAAGGTTGCAAAACTACTAATTGCTGTCATAACGACAGGCAAGATTGCGATCAATCGCAATCTCCACAAGGCACTTTCGAATCGAGTCTCCAGGAGATGCAAAAACCTTGTGGATGCCCGGGGGGTAATCGCCATGGAACGATGAGAAGTTGCCTGACGTTACTCGAATTGAAACCATTGCCCAAGCCAGCATTTGATTGAAAGCATGCCTAAGCCCTAAACCAAAACAACACATCAACCAACTCTCAATCACCGGCGCCCCCAGGGATCGCTGACGCAAGCGACACTTTCAAGCTTTGGTTTGCAGCGTAGAGCGCCGCATCGAGGGCTGCCCCATCGCGCCCACCCGCCTGGGCCAGATTGGGGCGGCCACCACCTCCTCCTCCACAGGCCTTCGCCACCCCACCGATGAACGTCCCGGCCTTGAGGCCCTTGGCAATCACCGCCTTGCCGAAAGCCGCCACCAGGATCACCTTCGCCAAATCAGCGGGGTCGGGCAGGCCACCCAGCACCACCGCCGCCCCAGCGCCCAACTGATCCGCAAGTTGCTGGGCCGCACCCTGGAGGGCCCCACCGTCCACCCCATCCAGGCGAGCCACCAACAGCGCAAAGGCACCTTCACCAGAGCCAATCGACTCGGCCTGGGAAGCAAATGCCGCAGATTTCGCCAAAGCCAAATCTTCCCGGGCGGAGGCCAGGGCCTTGCTGGCGGCCTTGAGTTCGTCCTGCAGGGCACTGACGCGATCCAGGATTTCTGAGGGCTGGGCCTTGAAACGCTCGCCCAGCACCTTCACCACCGCATCGCGCTCATTGAGATAGGCGAGCACGGCGGGTCCTGCCACCGCCTCAATGCGGCGAATGCCAGCCGCCACCCCTGATTCGCCAATGATCTTGAAGAGGCCGATCTCAGCGGTGTTGGCCACATGGGTGCCGCCGCAGAGCTCCATCGAAACGCCCGGCACATCCACCACCCGCACCACCTCGGCGTACTTCTCGCCAAACATCGCCACGGCACCAGCAGCCTTGGCCTGGTCGATCCCCATCTCCTGAACCTCCAGGGCATGGGCATCGCCGATCCAGCCATTGATCAAGACTTCAACCTGCCCGATCTCTGCGGCCGTCACCGCCCGGGGGCAGTGGAAGTCAAAGCGCAAACGATCAAAATCCACCAGCGAGCCCGCCTGGCCAATCCCGGAATCCACCACCTGCTTGAGGGCCGCTTGGAGCAGGTGGGTTGCGGTGTGGTTTGCCTGGACCCTTCGCCGGCAAGCCCGGTCCACCTGGGCCTGGAGCACGTCTCCCACCGCCAGGCTGCCGCGCTCCACCCGGCCGTTGTGCACAAACACACTGCGGTTGCGGCTCACCGAGGCGATCTCAACAAGCAGCCCATCGCCTTGCGCGCCGGTGCCAGCCCCAGAGAGCACGCCCCGATCACCCACCTGGCCGCCACCCTCCCCGTAAAAGGGGGTGGAATCCAGCACCACCTGCACCCGATCGCCAGCCTCCGCCCGCTCCGCCGGCTCCCCATTCACCACCAGGGCCAGCACGCAGCTGGGGTGCTCAAGCGACCCATAGCCCTTAAAAGCCGTGGCCCCAAGCTCCGATGCCATCTGCTCAATCGCCCCCTGCAGGGTGAGATCGATGCTCACGGCCGAGGCCTTGGCCCGCTGCCGCTGGGCCTCCATCGCCGCTTGAAATCCAGCCAGATCCACCGACAGTCCATGCTCCTCGGCGATCTCTTCGGTGAGTTCCAAGGGGAAGCCGTAGGTGTCGTAGAGCTCGAAGGCCTGCTCGCCTGAAATTTGGGCTGGCTTAGCTGCCAGCACATCGGCCAACAACTTTTCACCCCGCTCCAGGGTTTCCAGGAAGCGCGCTTCCTCGCGCTCCAGCTCGGCCAGGATGACGCCGCGGCGCTCCAGCAACTGGGGATAGGCCGAAGCCATCAAGACAATCGACGCCTCGCCCATGGCCGGCAAAAACGGCTTGTCGATGCCCAGGAGCCGGCCATGGCGCACCACCCGCCGCAACAGCCGCCTCAGGATGTAACCGCGACCCAGGTTGCTGGCGGTCACACCATCGCCAATCAGCTGGGTGATGGCCCGGCTGTGGTCACCAATCACTTTCAGCGACGTCTTGCCCTTGTCGTCGAGCACCTGGTAATCGACCCCGGCCATGCCACCAGCCGCTTCAATCAGCGGATAGATGAGATCGGTCTCGTAGTTGTTGGGTACGGCCTGAAGGATCTGGGCCATCCGCTCGAGGCCCATGCCGGTATCGATGTTGCGGTTCGCCAGCGGCGTGAGGTTGCCCCCGGCGTCGCGGTTGTACTGCATGAACACGAGGTTGTAGAACTCGATAAAACGGCTGTCGTCCTCCAGATCAATGCCGTCATCGCCCAGTTCCGGCTTGAAGTCGTAATAGATCTCCGAACAGGGACCACAGGGGCCCGTGGGCCCCGAGGCCCAGAAGTTGTCGGCCTCATCCATCCGAATGATCCGCTTGGGGTTCACCCCCACGGTGTCGCGCCAAATCAGCTCGGCCTCGTCGTCGTCGCGGAAGACACTCACCACCAGGTTTTGGGGGCTCAAACCAAAGACACCCGTGCTCAGCTCCCAGGCCCATTGGATGGCCTGCTCCTTGAAGTAATCGCCGAAGGAAAAGTTGCCGAGCATCTCAAAGAACGTGTGGTGCCGCGCCGTGCGGCCCACGTTCTCGATGTCGTTGGTGCGGATGCACTTCTGGGAGCTGGTGGCCCGGGGAGCGGGCCGTTCCACCTGCCCCAGGAACACCGGCTTAAAAGGCAACATGCCGGCAATGGTGAGCAGCACCGTGGGGTCGTCGGGCACCAGCGAAGCACTGGCCATGGTCTGGTGGCCCCGCTCCTCGTAGAAGCGCAGAAAGGCCGCTCGAATCTCGGCGCCACTGCGGGGCCGAGCTGCGGAGCAAGGGGCCGGCTGGTTTGTCGAAGAAAAGTCAGCAGCCATGGCCCGATGCGGCAAAACAACCCTGGAAAGGGCATGATCGCCCAGCACAGGCCTCGCTGGCCCTGACCAGCCCCGAGATGCGGTTGCAATCGATCAGCTGGGCCCTCACCGCTGGCGTCACGGCCCTGGGCCTCCAAGCGGGCTGGACCTGGCTGGCATCGGGAACGTTCGCTGCTGGTCTGGAGCCAGCCCTGCGCTCCGGTGGCTGCGGTTTTTTCTATGGCCTTTTGGCATTCCACCTGCAGCGGGTGGATCCCGACGACGGCCACCTGCAAGCGGGATTGGTGGGGGCCGTCTGCGGGATCCGCAGCCTGGGGGCAGCCAGCGAACTGCCCCCAGGCTGGGCCGGTGACCTGGCCCAGAACCCGTTAACAGTGATGATGGTGTTGATCCGCGGGTGGCTGCCGTTTTGGTTGCCGCTCTGGTTGCCGCTCATTGGCAGTGCTTTGGCACTGCATTCCCTGCAGCACCTGGCCCCACGCCTCCTCCCCGCACCACGGCCCTGACGCCGGCTTCATGAGCCTGTTGCATGCCACCTGGCTGTTTCCCCCCGAAGGCTCGGGAGGCAGGCTTTTTTTATGGGCTGACACCTGGCGCGTTGCCACTCCCGCCTCACCGCAGCACGAAGCCCCCGAACACCCGCTCGCCCTCAACGAGGACGACCTCGCCACCTGGTTGGACGACAACCACCTGTGGTCGGAGGCCCTCAGGCCTGCTAGGGCCACCCTGAGTTTGCCGAGCCGCCACCAGGCCGCCAAGGGCAAAACCAAACAAGCTGGCCAGTGGACCGGCTTGCCCCTGCAAGCCGGTGAACCCATCCCCAAGGAACCGGAATGGTGGCCCTGGCAAGTGGATGGCTGGGCCCTCGATCCGGCCAGTGCCGCTGAATGGCTGAGTGGGCTGCCCCTGGCCGGCGACCATCCCGAGATGGCCGATGACCTGCGCTGGTGGACGCACCTGCAGCGCTGGGCCCTGAGCCTGATTGCCCGGGGCCGCTGGCTGCCCCAAATCGAAGCTGGCAAGGCCCGCTGGCTACCGCTGCTCAACCGGGAAGACGACAGGCGCCGTCTGGAAGAGCTGGCCACCGGCCTGCCCCAGGTGGCCACCTGTGCCCTGGCGGCGGGCCTCACAGGGGATCCATCGCTGGCCTGCCGCCGGCCCGGGAGCGGCCGCCTACGGGTCGCAAGCCTGCTGGAGGCCCTGCTCGATGGCCAGCTCCGGGCCAGTTATCAGCCGTCGAATGACGGCCTCGATCCCCTCCTGGCGGCCTGGCAAAAGGCCCTGGGCAAGGGCGATGGCAGCCTCAGCCTCAGCGAAGAAGACAACGAGCGTCTTGCCATCGCCACCCACCATTGGCGCGAAGCGGTGGCCGGCAAGGTGGCCCCCGCCAGGGCCTATCTCGAACTGTTCACCCCGCTTGAAGGCGAAGAGCTCTGGGAGTTGCGCTTTGGCCTGCAGGCCGAAGCCGATCCCAGCCTGCGGGTGCCTGCCAGTGCCGTCTGGGCGGTGGGCGATCGGGGCCTGCAAATGGGTGAGGTGGCCGTCGCCATCCCCAGTGAACTGTTTCTCGAGGGCATGGGCCGGGCTCTCACGGTGTTTGAACCGATTGCCCGGGGGATTGATGCCTCCACCCCGGAGGCCATGCAACTCACCCCGGCCGAGGCCTTTGTGCTGGTGCGCACCGCCGCCAGCCACCTTCGCGATGTGGGCGTGGGCGTGGTGCTGCCCCCCAGCCTCAGCGGCGGCCTGGCCAGTCGCCTGGGCCTGGCCATCGAAGCCGAACTGCCCACCAAATCCCGCGGTTTCACCCTCGGCGAAAGCCTGGATTGGAAGTGGGAGTTCATGATCGGCGGCGTCACCTTGAGCCTCAAGGACCTCGAGCGGCTCTCGGCCAAGCGCAGCCCCCTGGTGCAACACAAAGGGGCCTGGATCGAACTGCGGCCCGCCGACCTCAAAAATGCCGAGCGCTTCTGCAGCGCCAAACCGGGCCTCAGCCTCGATGACGCCCTGCGGCTCACCGCCACCGATGGCGACACCCTGATGCGCCTGCCGGTGCACCGCTTTGAAGGCGGCCCCCGCCTCCAGGCCGTGCTGGAGCAGTACCACCAGCAAAAAGCCCCCGACCCCCTACCCGCACCCGAGGGCTTTTCCGGCCAATTGCGGCCCTACCAGGAGCGGGGCCTGGGCTGGCTGGCCTTCCTGCACCGCTTTGATCAGGGGGCCTGCCTGGCCGATGACATGGGCCTGGGCAAAACCATCCAACTGTTGGCCTTCCTGCAGCACCTCAAGGCCGAAGACGAACTCAAACGGCCGGTGTTGTTGGTGGCGCCCACCTCCGTCCTCACCAACTGGAAACGGGAAGCGGCGGGCTTCACCCCCGAACTCGGCGTGCGCGAGCACTACGGCCCGAGGCGACCCTCCAGCCCAGAAGCACTCAAAAAAGCCCTAAAAGGCGTGGATCTGATGCTCACCAGCTACGGCCTGCTCCAGCGCGATAGCGAGCTGCTCGAAAGCATGGATTGGCAGGGGGTGGTGATTGATGAAGCCCAGGCCATCAAGACCCCCACTGCCAAGCAATCCATGGCCGCGAGGGATCTGGCCCGGCCCGGCAAGCTCAGCCGTTTTCGCATTGCCCTCACCGGCACCCCGGTGGAGAACCGCGTCAGCGAGCTCTGGGCCCTGATGGATTTCCTCAATCCCAAGGTGCTGGGCGATGAACCGTTCTTTCGCCAGCGCTATCGCCTGCCCATTGAGCGCTATGGCGATATGGCCTCCCTGCGCGACCTCAAAGCCCGGGTGGGGCCCTTCATCCTGCGACGTCTCAAAACCGACAAATCGATCATTTCCGACCTGCCCGAAAAGGTGGAGTTAAGCGAATGGGTGGGCCTCAGCCCCGAGCAGAAAAAGCTCTACAACAAGACGGTCGAAGCCAGCCTCGATGCCATTGCCCGCGCGCCCCTCGGTCAAAAGCATGGCCAGGTGCTGGCCTTGCTCACCAAGCTCAAGCAAATCTGCAACCATCCCGCCCTCGCCCTCAAGGAAGAGGCCGACGCTGCCGCCCATAGCACCACCGGCTTTGCCAGCCGCAGCGCCAAGGTGCAGCGGCTCGAGGAAATTCTCGAAGAGGTGATCGAGGCGGGCGATCGGGCCCTGCTGTTCACCCAATTCGCCGAATGGGGCCACCTGCTGAAGGCCTACTTGGAGCGCAAGTGGCGCCAAGAGGTGCCGTTCCTCTATGGCAGCACCAGCAAAAACGAGCGCCAGGCGATGGTCGATCGCTTCCAGGATGACCCCCGCGGCCCCCAGCTGTTCCTGCTGTCGCTCAAGGCCGGTGGCGTGGGCCTCAACCTCACCCGGGCCAGCCATGTGTTCCACATCGATCGCTGGTGGAATCCCGCCGTGGAAAACCAGGCCACCGACCGGGCCTACCGAATTGGCCAACAAAACCGGGTGATGGTGCACAAATTCATCACCAGCGGTTCGGTTGAAGAAAAGATCGATCGCATGATCCGCGAAAAATCCAAGCTCGCTGCTGAAATCGTGGGCTCCGGAGAGGAGTGGCTCGGCGGCCTGGACGTGGGCCAATTGCGCGACCTGGTCGCCCTCGAGGAGGACTAGGCCATGGCGACCAATCCAGCCAGCTCTTCAGACATCCGCTGGCAGCAGCGCTTCGCCAACCTGCAGAAGGCCCTGGGCCAGCTCCAGGCAGCCATTGCCGAACATCGGCGCGACCCGGCCAACGAGCTGATCGTGATTGCCCTGATCAAGGCCTACGAATTCAGTTTCGAACTCAGTTGGAAAACCCTCAAGGATCTCCTGGCCTGGAATGGCCTCGACGTCAAACTGCCGCGGGAGGTGCTCAAACAGGCCTTTGCCACAGGCCTGATCGAAAACGGCCAGCTCTGGATCGACATGCTCGAGCAGCGCAACCTGATGGCCCACACCTACGACCAAGCCCGGGCAAACCAGGCCGCCGAATTGATTTGCCTGCACTACTGGCAGGAATTGCAATGGCTACGCCAGAGCCTGCAAGAGCGCCAGGACAACCAGGAAGAGAGGAAGGAAGGACAGCCATGACCCCCACCAGCCACGGCCTGCCGGAGCGCACGGTGAGCGACATCCTCGGATGTCTTGGCCACTTTCCCCAGATCCGCTGGGTCAAGCTCTACGGCTCCCGGGCCATGGGCCGCCACTGGCGCGGCTCCGACATCGATCTAGCCTTCAGTGCATCAGACGATTGCAGTGGGCAGCTGCTGGAGGCCCTCGACCAGCTGCCCACCCCCTATCAGTTCGATGTGACCCACTGGGAATCGCTGCGGCACCAGGGACTCAAGGATCACATCGAGCGCGTTGGCTCCCCCTTTCCATGAACAGCCTCTCCAACCCCATCACCACCCAATTGGGCGACCAGGGCCTGGGCCAGCAGCCCTGGTGGGTTGAGCAGTGGATGGAGCTCATCAATGGCTACCACTTCAAAAAACGGCTCGAACGCGCCTGGGAATACGCCCGTTCCGGAAACGTCACCTCGATTCGGTTTGAAGGGCGCCGGGTGCATGCCCGGGTGCAGGGCACCGACCCCGATCCCTACAAGGTGAAGCTCTGGCTCGATGTGCTCAACGACGATGACTGGGGCTACGTGCTTGAGGCGCTGACCCAAAAGGCCCGTTGGTCGGCCCAACTGCTGGCGGGGGTGATGCCCCAAGACATCGAACGGGCCTTCGCCGCCAGCGGCAAACGGCTGTTTCCGTTCAAGTTGCAAGAGGTGCGCAGCGAATGCAGCTGCCCGGATAAGGCCAACCCCTGCAAGCACATCAGCGCCGTCTACTACCTGATGGGCGATCGCTTCAGCGAAGACCCCTTCGTGCTGTTCCAGATGCGGGGCCGCACCAGGGCCCAACTGCTGGCCGATCTCGCCGTACGCCGCCGCAAGGCCCTGGCGAAGCAAGCCCTGGCCAAGAAGGCTGCCGCCAAACAAGGCGCCCTACCGGACGCCCCAGAGCCCCCCCAACCGGTTCATGCCGCCATCAAGGATCCGAACCGGTGGTGGCGCTATGGCGCAGCCCTCGATCCGGAGTTGGTGGTGATCACGCCAGCCATGGAGGGCGATACGGGCCTCGATGCGGCCGGCCCGATCCCCCTCGCCGAAGACGGGCGCTTCCCCGAGGCCAATGGCCGCTTTCTTGACCAGCTCAAGGGCCACGGCCAGCTGATGGCCACCCTGGCCATGGCCAAGGCCATGGGCGCTTGCAACGGCGAAGGCAATGACGACGACAGCCCCAGTTGATGGGGACCCCGCCCTGGCTCACTGACGAAGCGCAAGCGATCGCAGCCCAACTCATCGGCTGCTACCGGGCAGGCTTTGGGCAGCCTCTGGTCACCGGACTGCCTGGCGATGCCAGCGACCAGCAATGGGCCCAGGCCCTCTTTGCCGCCCCGCTTGTGGTGCTAGCCCACGACGGCAGCCCCCTCGATCAAGGCGACGGGCCCCGGCTCATCTATGCCAATCGGGCCGCCCTCACCCTCTGGGGCCGCAGCTGGGCCGAGATGGTGGGCATGCCCTCCCAGCTCACCGCTGAGCCCGCTGAACGCAGCAGCCGCCAAACCGCCCTAGCCACGGCCCAACAACAAGCGGCCTTGAGCGGCTACCGCGGCATCCGCATCGACAGCCGAGGCCGCCGTTTCCAGATCAACAACGCCCGCCTCTGGGCCCTCCTCGGTCCGGCGTGCCAAGCCTGGGGCCAGGCCGCCTGCTTCAGCAGCTGGTGCTGGTTGTAGGTCGCTTTAGGGGCCAAGCACCGACCCTTCGGTTCTCACCCCACCCCTGTCGTAGCAACCGCACTCGGCCGTAAGGGCCGTACTAAAACGGTCGGTTCTCGCCCTGCCCGGCACCCATCCGCCGGAGCACATTGGCGTGGCGGGTGACTCCCGCAGATTCCAACCGGAGATCTCACCATGCTGACCCTGCGCCAATCCTCTTTCGATCAACTGCAGTCGGATCTGTTCCGCAAACTCGAGCAGCAATTGCAAACGGCAGAGCGCGTGCCCAGCGCCGAAGTGCGGGAAACAGCCGAGGCTTACACCATTGCCCTCGAGCTGCCCGGCGTCGACAAATCCAGCATCGATGTCAAAGCCACCGATCGCTCCCTGGTGATCAGTGCCGAACGCCCCAACCCCCAGGCCGAACCCGCCCCCGGCGACTCCAGCCCCCTGCTCAGTGAGTTCCGCTACGGCACCTGGAGCCGCAGCTTCCGCTTCCCCGCTGGCATCAACCGCGATGCCATCGAGGCCCACTACCGCGACGGCCTCCTCACGGTGAGCGCCGCCAAAGCCCAAACCCTCACCACCGTCCAGGTGCAGGTCGAAGGCTGAGCAACCCTCAAGGCCGATCCAGAAGCCTGAAAAGCTGAGACACGAGAGTCCGAGCCCGGCCATGCAGCCGGGCTTTTTTGTGCCAATCCGGCGCAGGTCCTACCTACAGTCGGGGTCCATGAAGGGGTGCCATGGCCAGCGCCAACCCAAACCCGCAGCCCCCAAGCCCGCGCCTGAGCTTGCAGTGCGAGTCGATTGCCACCGACACCACCACCATCCGCTCGCTCGACTGGGACCGCAGCCGCTTCGACATCGAATTTGGCCTGCGCAACGGCACCACCTACAACGCCTTTTTGATCAGGGGCGCCAAGACAGCCCTGATCGACACCAGCCATCTCAAATTTGAAAGCAGCTGGCTACCGCTGCTGCAAAGCCAGATCGACCCGCTGGCGATCGATTATTTGATCGTTTCCCACACCGAACCCGACCACTCGGGGTTGATTGGCCATCTGATCGACCTGAACCCGGCCATCGTGATCGTGGGTTCCAAGGTGGCCATCCAGTTCCTGGAGAACCAGGTGCACCGGCCCTTCCAATCGCGGGCAGTGAAAAGCGGCGACACCCTCGAGCTAGGCGACAACCCAGCCAGCGGCGTCGACCACCGCTTTGAGTTTCTAAGCGCGCCCAATCTCCACTGGCCCGACACCATCTTTTCCTTCGACCACGGCACCGGCATCCTCTACACCTGTGACGCCTTCGGCCTCCACTACTGCTCCGATGAGCTGTTTGACAGCGATCCGGGGGCCATCGCCCCGGACTACCGCTTCTACTACGACTGTTTGATGGGTCCGAACGCCCGCAGCGTGCTCCAGGCCCTCAAACGCATGGAGGGCCTACCTGAGATCAACACGATTGCCGTGGGCCACGGCCCCCTGCTGCGCCATCACCTGGGCCTGTGGGTGGAGGACTACCGAACCTGGAGCAGTGATCGCAGCAAAGGCGAGAGCTACGCAGCCGTTTGCTATGTGAGCCAATACGGATTCTGCGATCGCCTCAGCCAGGCCATCGCCCGTGGCATCAGCAAGGCCGGTGCCCAGGTGCAGTTGGTGGATCTGCGGGCCACCGATGCCCAGGAACTCAGCGCCTTGATTGGCGAGGCCGATGCCGTGGTGGTGCCCACCTGGCCGGCCAAGGCCGATGCCGACATGCAAGCGTCCGTTGGCACCTTGCTCGCCGCCCTCAAGCCCAAGCAATGGGTGGCTTGCTACGACGCCTTTGGCGGCAATGACGAACCGATCGACACCGTGGCCTCCCAACTGCGCGGCCTGGGTCAGAAAGAAGCCTTTGAACCGCTCCGCATTCGCCAAGTCCCCGCAGGCAGCGACTACCAACGCTGCGACGAAGCCGGCACCGACCTGGGCCAATTGCTGACCAAAGCCAAAACCATTGCCGCGATGAAGGCCCTCGATGGCGATCTCGATCGGGCCCTCGGGCGCCTATCCGGCGGGCTGTATGTGGTGACGGCGCGCCAAACCGACGACGACGGCACCCGCAGCAGCGCCATGGTGGCCAGCTGGGTCAGTCAGGCCAGCTTCAATCCCCCTGGCATCACCGTGGCCGTCGCCAAAGACAGGGCCATTGAGGCCCTGATGCAAGTGGATGATTGCTTCGTGCTGAACATCCTGCGGGAAGACAACCACCAAGATCTGATGCGCCATTTCCTCAAGCGCTTCCCCCCCGGCGCCGACCGTTTCGCAGGGGTGACCACCCTCGATGGCGCTGCCAGGGGTGGGCCCGTCCTTGGCGATGCCCTGGCCTTCCTCGGCTGCCGCGTGGTTCAGCGACTAGAAGGTCCCGACCACTGGATCATCTATGCGGAAGTGGAGCAGGGCAAAGTCTCCGACACCGAGTCATGCACCGCAGTACACCACCGCAAGGTAGGCAACCACTACTGATTCCCCCAGGCATCGATCTCCAAATTCCCCGGGAACGGGCATCGGGGCTGGAGCCAAAATCCCAAACCGTCTACCAGCGCCAGCGGTCGCCCCTAACCCTTGCTTCTGTGTTGACTTTAGGAGGATAGGTGATAAAATAAGATTCAAAAATTTTGGCTCCAAATGTCTAAAATAATATTTTTACTTGCGCTAGCAGCCATTTTCACCCCTGTAATCACCCAAGCCCAACCCAAATCCAAATTTGCCTTAACCACAAGTAGTCCAACATCCGGTCTGCCCAGTATTACCACTCCTGGCTTTGGATCGATCCTTAGAACTGATACTCCAATTCCAAATTCAACAGCCAGCGACAAACTGATAGACGTTAACAACGGAATTCCAATTGCCTCTCCAACCACAATTGGCAGCGGCACTCTTAACAGCTCTAGCATTTTATTTACAACCCCGAGCCCTGGCATTAACGGCGCATTTTAAAGACGCCTAAAGGCTCCAATACCGGCAAGTACTTATCCGAGTCAATCCAATTTATTGAGTCATTTAATCAACCACAGCCCATCTTCCATGGGCCATAAATAAGCTAATGGCAAATTTTTGCCACTTTGGTGACCCAAAATAGTCTGATTACCGGGATCCCCCTACAACTTGCCTTTACTCGCAACCCGGGCTGGATGAAATCCATCTGCGACGACAGCCCTAATCCCCAAAAATGGGGATGCGACGCAAACAGATGTAGCCGATGATGCAAAATATGATTTTTTATTATGTCCAGATTTCTATTTGGCCTTTTTCTGTTCACCAGCTTGATCCCTACCATCGCCAACGCCCAGTTGCGCTACATGCAAAATTCAGCAAAAGTTACTAATAGTGGAGCAAGCTTCAATCAATCCATCCCTGGCTTTCCAACACCACTTCCAGACCCAATCGTCACCCTTCCGCAACCGCTTCCAAATCCAATATCCAAAGTCATGCTAACTGAGCTCAATTCTGGAATTTCAGTTGCAAGCCCAACTTCTATCGGCAGCGACACCCTTAACAGTTCCAATACTTTATTTACAATTCCCAGCCCAGGCCCTAATCGCTCCTTTTAATCATTTTAAGTTAATTAAACTATCAAGCACTAAGTCATCCACCTTCGAGAAAGCGATAGGTTAGTATTTAATTTATATTTACCAGAATCTTCTGAAAGCCTTGAATCCAAGTAGCTTAAATTTAGGCTATAGTCGAGAGAAGCTCGAATTACCAATGTACTCAGTTCCGCGTATGCGGTTTGATTATGATGACACCTATGCCTAGACAACCTGCCTTTGCAGCGTTGATCTTGACCATAGGCATTCAAAATGCATGGCCGCTTTCGCCCCCGAAGCCCTAGACAATCCCTGCCGAGGGCGCCAGGTTGTTGTGCTCCCGATCGAACCAGGTCTGAGCTGCCTGCGCTGCCTCAGCCCCAAGCGCCTGCGCTTCGAAGTGGAGTACGGCCTTGAGCGGGGCACCAGCGCCAACAGCTTTCTTTTCAGCGAAGGGATCACGCCAACCGGTCAAGCCGTGCCACCGGTGCTGCTGTTTCCGCCGGGTGAATCGTTTGCGGCACCCTTTCTCGATCAACTCAAAGCACTCGTACCCGCCACTGCAGCTCTAAAGGTGGTGGTGGGCCATGTCAATCCAAACCGGGTGGCGATGCTGCGCCACCTCGCCAGCCATTGGCCAGCTCTGATGCTGGTGGCCTCCAATACCGGAGCCAAGCTGCTCGGCGAGCTTTGGAGCCAGCGCAAACCCGCCCCCCCTGGCAGCGAACCCAACGGGGCGAGCGAGGCGAGCGAAGCCCCAACCCCACCGGTGCCCCCCTTGCAGCCCCCCCTGCCGCCCCTCGATGTGGTGAAGCAGGAGGTGAGCCGCCAGCTAGGCGATCACCACAGGATCACCCTCTTGCCCACCCCAACCCCCCGCTGGCCTGGGGGCCTGATGGCCTTTGAGGAGAGCACGGGCCTCTTGATGAGCGGCAAGTTTTTCTCCGCCCACCTCTGCAGCGAAGCCTTCGCCGAAGCCAACCGCAGCAGCACCGAAGAAGACCGTCGTTTCTTCTACGACTGCCTGATGGCCCCGATGGCACGGCAGGTGGAAACGGTGGTGGAGCGGCTCGAGGATCTCGACATCCGCACCATCGCACCGGGCCATGGTCCGGCCATCGCCGACAGCTGGCGCAGCCTGCTCAATGATTACCGCCGCTGGGGCGAAGGCCCACAGCGCTCGAAACTCTCCGTGGCGTTGCTGTTTGCCAGCGCCTACGGCAACACCGCCGCCATTGCCGATGGCCTGGCCCAGGGCGTGTCACGCACCGGCGTGCGGGTGGAGAGCATCAACTGCGAATTCAGCGGCGCCGAGCAATTGCTCAACGCCATTCGCAGTTGCGATGCCATCTTGATTGGATCGCCAACCCTGGGGGGCCATGCCCCCACGCCGATCGTTTCAGCCTTGGGCACCCTGCTGGCGGAAGGGGATCGCAGCAAGCCAGTGGGCGTGTTTGGCAGCTTTGGCTGGAGCGGTGAAGCCCTCGACCTGCTCGAGAGCAAATTGCGCGATGGCGGCTTCCGCTTTGCCTTTGAGCCGATCAAGGTGAAGTTCAGCCCGGATGCCAGCACCCTCAAAACCATTGAGGAAACCGGCACCGCCCTGGGCCGCAGCCTGCTGGCAGAGCAGCGCAAACAACAGCGCCGCAGTGCGGGGGGCGGCCTGAGTGAAAGCCGCAGCAACCCTGCGATTCAGGCCCTGGGCCGCGTTTTGGGCTCCCTCTGCGTGCTCACCACCTGCAAAGGAGAGCCTCAATCCCGCCTCAATGGCGCCATGGTGGCCAGCTGGGTCAGCCAGGCCAGCTTTGTCCCACCCGGCCTCACCGTGGCGGTGGCCAAAGATCGGGCCGTGGAAGCGCTTCTGCATATTGGCGATGGCTTCGCCCTCAACGTGCTGGCGGCAGGCCGAGAAACCGGGGCAATGAAACAATTCCTCCAACCGTTTGCCCCAGGGGCCGATCGCTTCGCCGGCCTGGACCTGGAGTCGACCCCGAGGGGTCAACCAATCCTTCCCGAAGCCCTGGCCTGGCTGGAGTGCACGGTGAAGCAGCGCATGGAGTGCGGCGACCACTGGCTGATCTATGCCCAGGTGGAAGCTGGCGGGGTACTGGATGCCAGCGGTGCCACCGCCGTGCACCAGCGGCGCAGCGGCGCCAGCTACTAACTCATACCCACTCCGACTTAGCCTATAGTTTCCGGGCTGCCCGCCCCAACCAGCCCTGCCATGGACCTCTCCAAGCCCAGCACCGCCGCCAACCTCGAAGCCGCGTTTGGCGGGGAAAGCATGGCCAACCGCAAATATCTGTTTTTTGCTGCCGTCGCCCAACAGCTGGGCAACAAGGACCTTGCACGCCTGTTCAAGGACACGGCCAACCAGGAAACGGAGCACGCCTTTGCCCACTTCCGCCTCATGCACCCTGACTTGGTGATCAGCGATCCGGAAGCTCTCTCTGAAGCAGAGAAAGCCGCCATCTTGAGCCGCTGTCTGGAGCTGGCGATCGAGGGGGAGACCTACGAATACACAACGATGTATCCGGACTTCGCGGCCCAGGCCGAGCGCGATTGTGATGGCGGGGCCAGCGCCGAATTCCAGGAGCAAATCTCCGAATCCAAGACCCACGCGGGAATCTTCCGCAAGGCCGCCAGCAACTTCAGCTTTCTTGCGCCCATTGAGCACCACCACGCCGATCGCTACGGCGTCGCCCTTGAGGCCCTCCAGGGCAAAGGCAGCGCTGGCGATGCCGCCACCGCCACCCCGGGGCTCTGGATTTGCAAGGTTTGCTCGATGATTTACGACCCCACCAAGGGGGATCCGGATTCAGGCATTGCCGCCGGCACTCCCTTTGAATCCATTCCGGACTCCTGGATTTGTCCGATCTGCCAAACCCGCAAGGCGAACTTCATTCCCTATTGCCCGCCAGCCCTGCTGGCCGCCTAAGCAGCGCCAAGCCCTAGGCCGCCTGCGGTGGGGGGGTGGGCTGACCGCCGGCGTGGAATGGCAGCACCAGGGTGGCCCAATGGTCCGGGCGCTGGGGCCTCACCCGGCGCGATTGGCGGACGCCAAAGGGCACCCGCACCACATTGGTGCCTTCGACCCGAACGGTGGACGTGGTCCTGATGGATTGGTCAGAACCCTTGGTGGCAGACCCTTTGGTAGCAGAACCCTTGCTGCCAGAGCCGTTGTTGGTGCCGTTCATGATCCCCAAACGATGAATGGCGAAGCTGCTGGAATGGTGCCAAAAGCAATAGCCGATGGACACCTTTGAAGCAATTTGGATCAAAAAAGCAAGGTCCGAAGCAAAACTTTTGGACTTTGCTTATTTCAATCTCACTCCATTCTGGGCCATAAACTGCCTAATTGGCAGCCTGGGCAAGGGTTTGCTGGGCCAGTTCCTCAACTGAGGGACACGTGCACACCAGATTGCGATCGCCGTAAGCATTGTCAATGCGCGCAACTGCAGGCCAAAACTTGTTGCTTCTTTGACCATCACCGGCCGGGAATGCGGCCTGGCTACGGCTATAAGCCCGATCCCATTGATCGGCGGTCACTGCGGCAAGGGTATGGGGAGCGCGTTTCAGCGGGTTGTCGAAAGAATCCAGCTCCCCTGCCTCGATTGCAGCCGCCTCGGCCCGAATCGCCACCATCGCTGCACAAAAGCGATCAATCTCCGCCAACGACTCACTCTCCGTGGGCTCCACCATCACCGTGCCCGCCACAGGCCAACTGACAGTGGGGGCATGGAAACCAAAATCCATCAGCCGTTTGGCCAGGTCATCGACCTCCAGCCCCACGGCCCGCTTCAACGGCCGCAAATCAAGGATGCACTCGTGGGCCACCCGGCCATGGGCTCCGCGAAACAGGACCGGAAAATGGGGATCGAGGCGCTCGGCAATCACGTTGGCCGCCAGCAAGGCCACCTGGCTGGCCGTCCGCAACCCCCTGCCACCCATCATGCGGATGTACATCCAACTGATCGGCAGGATGCTGGCGCTGCCCAAGGGGGCCGCCGACACCTGGCCCGCCCCATCTCCCAGGGGATCACCAACCGATCCCGGCAAGAAAGGCACCAGGTGCTCAGCCACCGCGATCGGTCCGACCCCCGGACCGCCACCGCCATGGGGAATACAGAAGGTCTTGTGCAGGTTGAGGTGGCACACATCAGCGCCATACAGACCTGGCTTGCACAGGCCAACTTGGGCATTGAGGTTGGCCCCATCGAGATAGACCTGGCCGCCATGGCCGTGCACCAGGGCGCAAATTCGGGTGATTCCGGCCTCAAACACCCCGTGGGTGGAGGGATAGGTGACCATCAAGGCGGCCAGATGCTCCGCATGGGCCTGGGCCTGGGCTTCGAGATCAGCCCAATCGATGTTGCCGTCCCCATCACAGGCAACCGGCACGACCTGCATGCCGGCCATCACCGCACTGGCGGGGTTGGTGCCATGGGCACTGGTGGGGATCAGGCAAACCCGACGGTGCGCCTGATTGCGGCTGTGATGCCAGGCCCGAATCGCCAAAAGCCCGGCGTATTCCCCTTGGGAGCCCGCATTGGGCTGGAGCGACACGGCTGCAAAGCCGGTAATCGCCGCAAGCCAACCCTCCAAATCAGCCGCCAACTGCTGGTAACCAGCAGCCTGAGCCGGGGGGGCAAAGGGATGCAACTGGCTAAAGGCTGGCCAACTCACGGGTGCCAGTTCCGCCGCCGCGTTCAGCTTCATCGTGCAGCTGCCCAGCGGGATCATGCCGTGCACCAAGGAGAGGTCCTTGCTGACCAGCCGTTGGATGTAGCGCAGGAGTTCAGTTTCACTGCGGTACTGGTGAAACACGGCCTGGCCCAGCCATGGCCCCTGGCGCAGCGGCAACTCCGACCAGACCTCATCCAGGCTCACCTGGTGCCAAGCCTCGCTGCAGGCAGCTTGGGCCTGGGCAGCCTGATCGGGACCACCGGCCAAGGCCGCCAATAGGCCATGCAGCTCCTCGAGGCAACTCAGCTCGTCGAGGCTGATGCCCACGGCCGCGTCCCCTGGGCGGAGATTGAAACCACCGGCCAAGGCCCTGGCCACGAGCTCGCCTGGATGGGCCGTGGGCAGGCAGAGAGTGTCAAATCCAGGTCCTGGCTCCACCGCCAGGCCCAAAACCCCCAGTCCCGCGGCCAAGGCGCAGCGCAGGGCCAGCAACCGCTCGGCGATGGCTCTCAAACCATCGGGGCCGTGGTGAACGGCATAGAAGCCAGCCATCACAGCCAGGAGCACCTGGGCCGTACAGATGTTGCTGGTGGCCTTGTCGCGGCGAATGTGCTGCTCGCGGGTCTGGAGGGCCAAGCGCAGGGCGCCCTGACCTTCCGCATCGAGGGACCGACCCACCAGGCGGCCGGGAATCTGGCGCTTAAAGGCTTCGGTGGTGGCAAAGAACGCCGCGTGGGGACCCCCAAAACCCATGGGCACCCCAAAGCGCTGGGTGCTGCCCACGGCGATATCCGCCCCCAGCCCCCCCACCGGCTGGAGCAACACCTGGGCCAATGGATCGATCGCCACAGCTGTGATCACCCCAGCTGCCCGGGCCGCAGCTAGTAGGGATGACGGATCCCACACACCGCCCCCAGCTCCCGGCAGCTGCAACAACAGCCCAAAAACATCCCCAGCAAAAGCTTTGGCGGCAGTCCCTGAGGCCGCCAACGCCTGGACATCGATCAACTCCAGCGCAATCCCCAGGGGCTCGGCGCGGGTCTGGAGCACCGCCAGGGTTTGGGGGAAAACAGCCCGATCCACCAAAAAACGATGGGCCTGGGGCCGCTTACAAGACGACCGGGCCAGGGCCATCGCCTCAGCCGCTGCCGTGGCCTCATCGAGCAGGGACGCATTGGCAATCGGCAGTCCGGTCAGCTCGCTGATCAGGGTTTGAAAATTGAGCATGGCCTCCAGCCGGCCCTGGGCAATTTCAGCCTGGTATGGGGTGTAGGCGGTGTACCAGGCAGGGTTTTCGAACACATGCCGCTGGATCACCGCCGGGGTGGCCGTGGCGTAATAGCCCTGGCCAATCAGGCTGCGCACCACCTGGTTTTGGGCCGCAATCTGGGCTAATTCGGCCAGGGCCTGGGCTTCCCCGCAGGGCTCGGGCAAGCCGGCCAGCGCCTCTCCAGGGGGAAGCAAGATCTCAGCCGGCACAATTTGACTGGCCAAGTCCTCGAGGCTGGACGCACCCACCTCCGCCAGCATCTGACGCTGGTCATCCTGGGAAGGCCCAAGGTGACGGGCCTCAAAGGTTGGGAGAGCTTCTGGCATCAAGCGCCTTGCACTTTGGCGCCATAGCGCTCCGCATCCATCAAGCCGTCCAGCTCGCCTAGATCGCTGGGTTGAATCACCAACAACCAACCTTCCCCATAGGGGTCGTTTTGCAGTTCTTCGGGACTCGCCAACACCGACTCATTCCTGGCCTCGACAACCCCTGTGATCGGGGACAGCAGATCTTCCACCGCTTTCACCGATTCGACACTGCCAAAGCTCTGGCCAGCGGTGAGCTTTGATCCCACCTCGGGCAACTCCACAAAAACGATGTCACCGAGCTGATCAACGGCAAAGGCACTCAGGCCCAACCGCAGCCGGCCGGCCTCAGGCCGCACGTATTCATGGCTATCGGCGTAGCGGCAGTCGCTAGGGAAATTGGACGCCATCGGCCAGCCACTGGGTGCGTTCAGTTTGCCTGAACTGCTCCCATTTCGGCCAAGACCACCAGCGCCCGCCCAAGGGCCAGCTCCGCATGGGCGTGGTGGGTGCCGCCTTGGGCATAGAGCACGTAGGGCTCCCGCAGGGGGGCATCGGCTGAAAATTCACTGGTGCTGCCGTCGATGAAGGTACCCCCAGCCATCACCAAGTCACTGGCATAGCCAGGCATCGGTGCAGGCACGGGATCGAGATAGGCCCCCACGGGAGACGCCGCTTGAAACGCCCGGCACACGGCCTTCAAGGGCTCAGGGGCCCCCAAGCGAATGGCCTGAATCACATCACTGCGCACCGCACCGGCCTGGGGATGCACCGCAAAACCCAAATTGGCAAACACCTCGGCCAGCAACTCCGCGCTGATCAGGGCTTCGGCCACCATCTGGGGCGCCAAAAACAGCCCTTGGAAGAGCAACCGGTGCAGATCAAAACCCGTGCCCCCCTCCGAGCCAATGCCAGGGGCCGTGAGCCGGCAGCAGGCCATCTCGACCAAATCGGCCCGGCCCGCCACATAGCCGCCCGTTGGCGCAATGGTGCCGCCCAGGTTTTTGATCAGGGATCCTGCAATCAGATCAGCGCCCACCGCCGTGGGCTCCTGGGCCTGCACCAACTCCCCGTAGCAGTTGTCGACAAAGCACACGCACCCGGGCTGGATGGCTTTGACGAGCTCGCAGAGCTCCCCAATCTCATCAACCCCCAGCGAGGGCCGCCAGCTGTAGCCACAGCTGCGCTGGATCAACACCATGCGGGTGGGCTGGGCCAGGGCCTCCTGGAGCGCAGGACGATCCACGAGCCCCTGGGCATCGAGGGGCAGCTCGGCATAGGCGACGCCAAAGTCGGCCAGCGACCCCTGGCCGCTGCCCCGGATGCCAATCACTTCCTCCAAGGTGTCGTAAGGACGCCCGGTAATCGCCAACAGCCGATCACCGGGGCGCAGCACCCCAAACAGGGCCGAAGCGATGGCATGGGTGCCGCTCACAAATTGGAGCCGCACCGCGGCCGCCTCGGCCTGGAGAACCCTGGCAAACACGCGATCCAAAACCTCGCGGCCGTGATCCCCGTGGCCGTAGCCACTCACCGAGGCGAAGTGTTGGGTGCCCAACCGTTCCGCCGCAAAGGCGTCCAGCACCCGCGATAGCCGATGGCGCACCTGGGCCGTATGCCCCGCGGCCAGGGGCTGAATCCGCTCTGTGGCAACGGCCACCTGATCAGCCGCCCAGGCAGAAATGGTCATGGCGAGGCAGCCCATCTAGCCCCATGCTGCCCTTCAGGCGGGGGCGGCACAGCGCGGCCTAGATTTTGACGTTATTGCGTGCTGGCCCGAGGCATCGACCTTGGCGAACGCGCCACCGGAGGAAGCCTTGGTTTTGAGCTCCAAAAGCCCCGCGTCCGACCTACAGGCCCAACTGTTGCGGGTCGATCGGCCCAATGCAGACCAGGAGTCCCGCATGCGGGATGCCGTCCAGGAGTACAGAACCCCGCTTCCGCCCCGGCAGCGCAAGTTCAAATTAGGCACCACCAGCTTCATGCTCGTGATGCATGTGGGCGCGGTGTTTGCCCTGTTGCCCCGCTTTTGGAGCTGGCAAGCGGTGGTGGCCCTGGCGGTTCTCTACTGGATCACGGTGTTGGGCGTCACCCTGGGGCTGCACCGCCTCGTCACCCACCGCAGCTTTGTCGCCCCCAAGTGGGTAGAACGGATCTTGGTGCTGATGGGGGCCCTGGCCTGCCAAAGCGGACCGATCGAGTGGGTGGGGCTGCACCGCCATCACCACAAGTTTTCAGACCAATCCAACGACCACCACGATGCCGGGCGCGGCCTGTGGTGGGCCCATAGCGGCTGGATGCTCCATGACATTCCTGCCCTCCAACACGTGGGCCGGCTGACCGGAGATCTCCAGAAAGATCCCTTCTATCGCTGGTTGGATCGTTGGTTCCTGCTGGTTCAGCTGCCCCTAGCCTTGGGTCTCTACTGGTATGGAGAGGCGGCCGGGGTGCATGGCGGCGGCCTGGGCCTGGTGCTCTGGGCCATCCCGTTGCGCCTGGTAATTGTGTATCACGTGACCTGGCTGGTGAATTCGGCCACCCATGCCGTGGGCTACCGCAATTTCGACTCCCCAGACCTCTCCCGCAATTGCTGGTGGGTGGGGCTCCTGGCCTTTGGCGAAGGCTGGCACAACAACCACCATGCCTTCCCCCATTCGGCTCGCCACGGCCTGCGCTGGTTTGAGTTCGACATCACCTGGCAGCACATCAAGGTGCTGCGGGCCCTGGGCTTGGCCAAAAAAGTAAGGGTGGCCAGCTACAAGGCTGGGGCCTAGCTGCCTGGGCCTGCTGCCCTTTCAATTGCTGTTGAACGGCCGGCCCAGCTCCTGGCGAATCGCCGCAGCCAAATCGTCCTGCCGGGTGGAATCACTGGCCTGGCCCAACAGCCGGGCCTTCTGCCGCAGCAGATCGAGAAACTGATCAGCTTCCAACTCACCCTCTCCTGCAGCACCAAGGGCCGCCAAGGTGCGCCGAAGGTCGGGCAATTCGCTATCCAATTCAGCACCGGAGTAATCCGCCTGGCCCGCCATCACAGCGGCAAAGCGCTCACGCCGCTGGCGCTTCTCTGGCGGATAGGCGCCAAGCACCTGATCCCTGCACAGCCGCCAAGGCCGACCCGCCGTGAACACCATTGCCAGGGCGGCGCTCAAGCATCCAGCCTCCCCATCGGCAATCCGTAAATCAAATGCTGCCGGAGGTAGGCGCATGCCCACAAACACCTCCATCAGTTCTCCGGGGCCGAGCACGGGGGAGCCGTCGTCTTGGACTGGCTGGGCGGAAGCCTCAAGGGCCGCTATCAACTCGGGCTGACTGGCCAGCCTTCGCCGCAACCCGTCACTAACTGAACCCGCCCGGACCTCAAAAGCCAGCAGCTGATTGATCCGCCCAAGGGCCAAAAAAACCTCAGGACCCGGCGCAGCGAGCTTGCCATTGCGCAACATGGAGAGCTGGGAGTTGTGCACACGGCCTACGTCAAGGGCCTCGGCCAGGGCAGGCAAAACCCGATGGCTCCAGCCATTGCGCTCATGCCAAACCCTGATCAGATGGGCGAACGCAACGCGACCCGATGCGAGTTCTTCCCGGTATCCCACTTGATCAGCATCCGTATTGCTACCATTCTATCGATCAATCAGAAATCGGTCCGCTATGGCCGCTACAGCCCCCCTCCGCGCCAGGCCACCCTCGGCATCGCGCCCTGCCAATCCAGCGCGGCAAGCCAGTGCTGGCACCCGCCGCCCTGCCTTCATCAACGGCGGCGAACGCGGCAAACTTCGGGCCGAGGCCCTGCATCACAACCCCGCCGGCAGCGGCCCGGTCCATCCAGGCCCCAAGAGCACCCGTTGGGGAACCATTGGCTTCATGGCCGCCATCCATGGTCTTGCCCTGGTTGCCCTGTTGCCCCAGTTCTGGAGCTGGCAGGCCGTTGTCACCTTCCTGGTGCTCTATTGGCTCACCGCCTGCCTGGGCGTGACCATCGGCTATCACCGGCTTCTGAGCCATCGATCCTTCCGGGTTCCCCATTGGCTGGAGCGGTTTTTCGCCACCTGTGGCGCGATCAGCTGCCAGCACGGCCCCCTCGACTGGGTAGGCCTCCATCGCCACCATCACAAGTTTTCCGATACGGATGTTGATCACCACAGCAGCCTCAAGGGACTCTGGTGGTCCCACATGGCCTGGATGTTTGAAGACATCCCCGCCATGGCGGCGGTGCCCCAGCTCACCGGCGACCTCGCCAAGGATCCTTACTACCGCTGGCTGAACAACAACTTCTTAGTCCTGCAGGTGCCTTTGGCCGGATTACTGTTCTGGATTGGAACGGTGACGGGAGCCGGCGGCTGGGCCCTGGTGCTCTGGGGCATCCCCCTGCGCCTGGTGCTCGTTTACCACTGCACCTGGCTGGTGAATTCAGCAACCCATTACTGGGGTGATGCGCCCCACAACAGCGGCGACAGTTCCCGCAATAACGCCTGGGTTGCAGCCCTGACCTTCGGCGAGGGCTGGCACAACAACCACCACGCCTACCCCCACTCCGCCCGCCACGGCTTTGGCCACCAGATCGACCTCACCTGGCAACACATCCGCCTGATGCATGCCCTGGGTCTGGCTACCCAGGTGCGCCTGCCGGCCGCAGCCAACCCCAACACCCGTCGCCGCCCAAAACGCGCCAGGGTTTAAGCCTCCCTCGCTGTGGCGTATGGTTGCAGATCGGTTGTGAAATGGGTGCCCTGATTCGGCGCCCCACCCATCCTTTTAGATCCCTTTCGACGTCGTCCCCCCTCAAGCCATGGCGAAGCGCGTACAAGTCGTCCTCAACGAAGACGTTCTCAGCCTGGGCAAGGACGGTGACCTCGTCGATGTGGCCCCTGGTTACGCCCGTAACTTCCTGCTCCCCACAGGCAAGGCCCAGGCCGTCACGTCGGCCGTTCTGCGCCAAGTGGAAGCACGCCGGGCCAAGGAAGCCGAACGGCAAGCAGCCCTTAAGCAGGAAGCCGTGGACTTCCGCACCGCCCTCGACACCATTGGCCGCTTCACCGTGAAGAAGCAAACCGGTGGCGATGACGTTCTGTTCGGCACAGTCACCAACGGCGACGTGGCCGAAGCCATTGAAGCTGCCACGAAGAAAGAGGTGGATCGCCGCAACATCACGGTTCCCGAAATTCACCGCACCGGCTCCTACAAGGTTCAGGTCAAACTGCATCCAGAGGTGACCGCAGAGATCAACCTTGAAGTCACCAGCCACTAAGAACGCCAGCTGGAAAAGGGGACCCCATTCCAAAGCGAGCCCTCCTGCATGACATCAAACTGACCGACTCCCGTTGGGATGGGGTTGTCCCGCTCACCATGACCACCCCGAAGCCATGGTGAGCGCGACCAGCCCCCAGGACGAGCCATTCGAGAGCCCCTCAAACCAGCGCTCTAACCAACGTTCTCGGCGAGACGAAGCGTCGTTTGAGGCCCTACCGGATTCGGTCCCGCCCCAAAACCTGGAGGCTGAAGAGGCCGTACTCGGAGGCATCCTGCTCGACCCTGATGCCATCGGTCGGGTCGCAGATGTCCTGCAGCCGGACGCCTTTTACCTCGGAGCCCATCGGGAGATCTATCGCACCGCCTTGATGCTGCATAGCCAAGGCAAGCCCACCGATCTCACCGCCATGTGCGCTTGGCTGGCCGATACCGGTCAGCTGGAGAAGGTGGGGGGCAGCGGCCGGCTCATGGAATTGGTCGAACGCACCCTCTCCACCGCAGCCATCGACCAGGTAGCACGGCTGGTGATGGACAAGTACCTGCGGCGGCAGCTAATCAGATCCGGCAATGAGGTGATTCAACTCGGCTTCGATCAAGCGAAGCCGATGGAACAGGTGCTGGATGAGGCAGAACAAAAGATTTTCGCGATCAGCCAGGAAAAACCAAGCGTGGGCCTGACGCCCACCGCAGAAATCCTGACCAGCACCTTCAATGAAATCGAAAGCCGGTCACTTGGCACAGCCGTGGCAGGCATTCCCTGCAATTTCTATGACCTCGATGCCATCACCCAGGGACTGCAGCGAAGTGACCTGATCATTGTGGCTGGCCGCCCGGCCATGGGCAAAACATCGATCGTGCTGAACATTGCCAAGAACGTGGCCCAGCTCCACCAACTGCCGGTATGTGTCTTCAGCCTGGAGATGAGCAAGGAACAGCTCACCTACCGCCTCCTCTCCATGGAAGTGGGGATTGAGAGTGGCCGGCTCCGGACGGGCAGGCTGCAGCAGGAGGAATGGCCATTGCTCGGACAAGGCATCAACACCCTGGGCCAACTGCCGCTCTTCATCGATGACAAGCCCAACTCAGGAGTCCTAGAAATGCGCTCCCTCTGCCGCCGGCTGATGGCCGAACAAGGCAAGGAGCTGGGGCTGATTGTGATCGACTACCTCCAACTGATGGAAGGCACAACGCCGGATAACCGGGTCCAGGAACTTTCCAGAATCACCAGGGGACTCAAGGGCATGGCCCGAGAACTCAACGTGCCCGTGATGGCCCTTTCCCAACTGAGCCGCGGCGTCGAATCCCGCACCAACAAGCGGCCCATGCTCAGTGATCTGAGGGAATCGGGATCAATCGAACAGGACGCCGACCTCGTGCTGATGATTTACAGGGATGAGTACTACAACCCTGAAACTCCTGATCGCGGAATCACGGAGGTGATTGTCACCAAGCACCGGAACGGACCCGTGGGGACCGTGAAATTATTGTTCGAACCCCAATTCACCAGATTCCGGAATTTAGCCGCTCCCTAGACACCATTCACCAATGAAAGCCCATCCCCTCCAAGTGGTCACGGTGCAGCTGGGCAATCGCTATCCGGATGTCTGGACAACACGGCTCGCCAACATGGTTGCCAGGCACCTACCTGACGATCATCGCTTCATTATCTATACCGACAAGCCAGCTCAAGAACGTTTCAAGCCTACCCCTAACCCCAATCAGACCATAGAGGTAAGAGATCTCAAGGCAGGGTCTTTACAAGGATATTTTGGAAAACTCCGATTATTCGACCAAGCCCTTACAGGGACCGAACCCTTCCTGTTCCTCGACAACACACTGGTCATCAGAAGCAGCCTCTCCAAACTGATTGAAATCGGCAAGAACCATCACCAACATCTCACCGGAGTACGTGACTGGAATTACCCGATCCTTAATTCGTCCGTGATGTGGTGCAAACCCAACAGGGACACCCAAGATGTGTGGGACGCGTGGTGTGGCGACCGGCACCGGGACGAAAACTTTCCAGGAGATCAGAATTTCATCTTTCGCGCCCTGAACAGGGAAGAGCTTGGCTACTGGCCAGAAGACACTGTATGTTCCTATAAAAACCTTAGAAAACTAAACAAACGAGATCCAAACAAGGCCAGACGCCAGCTTGAAGCCTGCACAATTTTGAAGTTTCACGGCAACCCGAAACCCAGTGAAGTCCTTCGCCCATGGCGACACCCAATCCACACAATCTTGCGAAATCCCCTAAGGCCAAGCCTGTGGGGCTATCTTGCCGATGAGATCAGAACCCATTGGCATTAATCAGGTTTGAGAAAAGAGAGAAGAAAGCCAATCATCATATCGACGGGCCCTTTCCCTATGATCATACTGAACAGCACGAGTATTCGCCCTTACAATTCTCTCCTCCCGAGCACAAGGTCGATCCAAAACAGCAGTCAATATTGCATCTGCAAAATCGGGCGCATTCATCCTTGACAAATAAACCGTATCACTACCAGAAAGCGAAATAACGGATGGCGCGTCGATCGCTACAATTGGCATTGGGGTTGCCATGTATTCAACCAACTTCATTGGGCAAGTTGCAAATTGCGCAATATCTGAAGGGCCTAGCGGCAAAAGAAGAACCGAGGACCCGCTGAGAACATTTTCAACAATTTGGTCTGGAGCCACAAACCCCAAGTAATCCACACGACCATCGACATGGAACTGCTTCACAAGCCCATCTATGTAGGCCTTCGAGCCTCCCTGAACTTTGCCCCCAGCGATCCTAAGCCGAAAGTGCTCTGGCAAGTACTGGAGGGACTCAAAGAGCAGTGGAATATTTTTCCATGGGGTAAATTGCCCAGTATAAGTTAGTATAACCTGGGCAGATTCAGGAGGCGCCGGCTGGGCACACTGAAAATATCGTGTATCTACGCCATTTGGCAAAACGATGTGGTTTCGCGGGATTCCATACCCACGACTCTCAAGAAAGTGTACTTGAGAATAATTAGTGAAAACTACACCATCCACCGAATCAAGAAACCATTGGAACCTTCGCCTAAAAGACATCGCGACTGCCAACGGAATCCCCCCCTCATGCAACTCACTAACAACTGTTACACCCAGAAGAAACCTAATAATCAGGGCGAAAACAAGGTGCTTCCTTTCTCTCAGGAGAAGCACACACCTTTTCCCATTGGACCTAAGGATGTAAAATATGAGCCAAATATGAAGACAGAAAAGCCGAATCCTACTATTAGAAAATTTAAACAAGACGGGCTCAAAACGACAAACTACATCCGAGTTGAAAATTGGATAAACCGGCACAAAGACATCATTACCCATTAAGGATAAATGGCCGTAGTCATTGACGACTTGAATCGTCATGCCAGAGTCAAGCCCAGCCCCAACCTCCCTAAAATAGAATATAGACTTTTTCAAAGATCGCTCCAAGTGATACTCACGCGATACAGCCTGACAAGCACTTAACGGAGCCATGAAAAACTAAAATTATATTGGCTGTTGGCATAAAGAGGGGCAGGCTTAACGTTGCGAACATGAAAGCTTGGACCCAAGCCCAAAGCAAGTAATCATTTTAATACAGGCCGGCGGATGATCAACCTCTATGTTCGCTACGTTGGACCATGGTGGACCCTTTTTAAAGTGCTTTAAAGTCAACTTCGTCATCAGGCGTGATTCATCGTGATCCTCGCACTGGCGGGGCGGGCCACAGCAAGACTACAGATTCTCAGGAGTGGTCTATCGTTTTAGATTTAAAGTGATTAGGGCCACAGCGTGCAGACTATAACCACAATAGCTTTCGCTATAGCAAAAACCATAAAGAAAGCAAGCAGAACTACTCGAACTTATTTGGGCAGTCCTAATCTTACTGTTGGCATTCCCAAGCCTATGCACCCACACGAGGCGTTGACAAGGCTAAAAACCAACAGATACTGATGGTAAAGACATAAAAAATGACCGAAATATTGTGGGCATAGAGTGGTTGCGAAACCATCGAAACCATCGCTGCAACGACAACTGCCAATCCAGTAATGGAGGCGCCTTGAGCAGGACTAGTTGAAAAAGCAATTTGCCTGTAAAAAAGTACTACAGGAGAGACAAGGGAAAGGAGCAAACCAAAAAGACCAATAAGCCCTGCATTCAAAGCGCTATCAAAGTATTGGCTGTGCACATGATTAAAACCCAAGAAACCAATAGGACAGTTGGCATCAGCACAGAATCGCAGCAGTGCATCCCTAAAATGTCCGGGGCCAACGCCAAACCATGGAGAGTGAACAATCTCTCGAAGACTGATACCCCAGAGAATCAACCGCTGGCCCTGGGAGGTACCCATCCCGGCTCCAGAAGCATAGGCATCAAGATCAGCGCCCAACTGGTGAAACTTGAATAGCAGCACTGGGGCAACGATACAAAATGCAACCCCCAAGAGCATTGCAACTCCGAGCCAAATAGCGCGCGTAAGCCGCTTCCTGGAAACAAACACCAAGACGACAAGCAAGCCGAAGCCAAAGCCTAAAAGGGCACCCGATGAGCCTGACGCATAGAGAGTAACGATGCCACCTAAAAAGCCAAGCACTGATAGCAGTCTCTCCCACCTACGAGAGCAATGGAAGATGGAGACAAAGGCAATGAGTGAAAGCGTAGCCGCAATTTGACCAAAAGGTATGGGGTTGGTAATCGGGTCACCAACCCTCACACCTGGGTGGGAAAGCAACGAATAGGCGGAGAAACAAGCGCCCCCCAAACCACCCACACTACCGCCAAGGAAAAATCCCCTCGAAACAAGCAAAGGATCTGCCTTGGTTCGCAGCCCCATCACGATAGGGATAAATAATAAAACCCGAATTGGATAATCAAAATAGGAATAGTTTGCACCCATAGCGAAAGCCGAGGGGAGCATCAAGAGTGGGTAACAGAAAAGTGAGCCCACGAAAATCCAATCTAGCCCATTAAAAATACGAGGTCGCGCAATAAAAATTGCGGCCAAACAACAGACCACAAGTAAAGCCCCAAAGACATCATAGGCATCGGGCAGGAAAAGTATGGATGCAAAAAATAAGAAGACAAGCGCAGGAAGGCCCTGTGGTGCGGACAACAGTCTTGCAAGTTTGCCTGTCACAAATGACCCCCAAAAACCCTCACCCTACACTATCAAAATAAAGGCAAGAATAAAAAACACAAGCCTGGATGCACCACGATCGGCCCCATGGACCAACGCAGACGGCCGGGATAGATTACGGAGATGGGTAGTGATGCAGGCTTCGTTGAATCCTTCGAGGTGATCGTTGTCGGTGGCGGCCACGCAGGCTGCGAGGCAGCGATCACCGCAGCCCGCCTGGGCCTGTCAACAGCTCTTTTCACCCTCAATATCGATCGCATCGCGTGGCAACCGTGCAATCCTGCCGTTGGAGGCCCAGCAAAGAGCCAATTGGTCCACGAGGTGGATGCCCTCGGCGGGGTGATTGGTCGGCTGGCAGACGCCACGGCATTGCAGAAACGCATCCTCAATGCCAGCCGAGGACCTGCGGTTTGGGCCCTCAGGGCCCAAACCGATAAACGGCAGTACGCCCGCCAGATGTTGCAACTGCTGCAACACACCCCCAACCTTGCCTTGCGGGAGGCGATGGTCACAGGCCTTGAAGTCGTGGGGGACCCGAGCGACCCAAGCTCCGATCGAAACAGGACAAAGGTCACAGGAATCCGAACCTATTTCGGCAGCACCTATGGAGCACAAGCGGTGGTCCTCACCGCTGGCACCTTCCTAGGAGGAAAGATCTGGGTGGGATCCCAGTCCATGGCAGCCGGACGGGCAGGAGAGCAATCAGCAGAAGGATTGACTGAATCCCTACGCGACCTTGGGTTGACCACAGGGCGCCTAAAAACCGGCACCCCAGCCAGGGTGGATCGCCGCAGCATTGCCCTCGACAAACTTGAGGAACAACCCAGTGATGCAGCAGACCGCTTTTTCTCCTTTGATCCAACAGCCTGGGTGAGCGGTGACCAGATGGCATGCCACATCACCCGCACCACCGAGGCTACCCACCAGCTCATCAAAGAAAACCTACACCTAACACCAATTTATGGAGGCTTTGTTGATAGCGCTGGCCCGCGATATTGTCCATCAATCGAAGACAAGATTGTCCGCTTTAGTGACAAGCACAGTCACCAGATTTTTCTAGAGCCTGAAGGACGAGATACCCCAGAAATCTACGTCCAGGGATTTTCAACTGGGCTGCCAGAGCGACTACAGCTGGAACTCCTGCGCACCCTACCAGGACTAGAACATTGCGTCATGCTGAGGCCCGCCTACGCCGTTGACTACGATTACTTGCCGGCCACACAGCTAAAACCCTCCCTCGAAACCAAACGGGTGTCAGGTCTATTTTCTGCAGGCCAACTCAACGGCACCACAGGCTATGAGGAAGCAGCCGCCCAAGGATTGGTGGCTGGCCTCAATGCAGCACGGCTGATCCAAGGGAAAGACCCCGTTCACTTTTCCCGAGAAGATAGTTACATCGGGACGATGATCGATGACCTCGTGACCAAAGACCTCAGAGAGCCCTACAGGGTTCTCACCAGCCGAAGCGAATACAGGTTGCTGCTCAGGGGAGACAATGCCGATAGGCGGCTAACACCCTTGGGCCGGCAACTGGGGCTGATTGATGAAAGACGATGGATGATCTACTGTACGAAACAGCAACAGATCGAAGCAGAAAAAAAGCGACTGGAATCCACTAGACTTAAAGAGAGTGATCCAGCGGCAGAATTGGTCGCCAGGGAAACACAAGCACCAATCAAAGGATCGATAACGCTGGCAGACCTGCTGCGTAGACCAGGGTTGCATAGTAACGACTTAATTCGCCACGGACTCTGCCAAATCCATTTACCTCAGGAAGTACGCGAGGGAGTAGAGATTGATATCAAGTACAGTGGTTATCTTGCTCGCCAACTGCTTCAAATTGAACGCATAAAGAAGCAAGGGAACCGCAAGCTGCCAGCCAATGTTGACTATGCTGCAATTACAACACTATCCAAAGAAGCCAGAGAAAAGCTGGGCACCATTCAACCCACAACCCTGGGGCAAGCAGGTCGAATTCCTGGGGTGAGCCAAGCCGATGCGGCAGCCTTGCTGCTCTGGATTGAAATTCAACAACGGCGAACCTCCCCAGCCAGCAAAACAAACGATACCCTGAGCTGAAGGCGACAATCCACCAACCCATGCAAGTTCAGGAGGTTTACAAATCAAGGGAAACACGTCGGCACCCCGGTCTATCCCGCCACTTCTGGGAATTGAAAGCAGACCAAGTCCTCAATAAAGTTTTTGATCAACAGCAAGCGGACGATCATCCATCGACAAACGCAAAAGCATTTACAGACGTAGAGATTCTAAATTTCCAGTCCCACGGAACCCCGGCCGCAAACAACAACACACAACAGACCATCAATCCAGGCTCAACAAGTAGAAAACTATGGTTGACGCTCGGAATCGCCAGCGCAGCTGCCCTCTTGCTTGCCCTCATCCACCTAGCTACCGAGCAGCAACGCTCACTAGTACAAGCACACAATCTGCGCCTACTGGGTCAATTACGAGAAGATAGCCTTAGGGGAAGCCAGCAAGGAAACCAGAACAACCAGACAATCAACGTCGACCAACCCACAAGCAGTTCGGTTCCACCATCTCCCCCAGACGAAGAATGGATCGAGGAATTGGCCAAGCTTCCCCCCTCGGAGACCAGAGCATCGGATCTGCTCAAAGTACCCCTGAATGGAACGTTGCAAGCCGTCGAACAACCCAGATCATCAACCCAAACAACCATCGGGGCAGTAGCAGGAAATAAAATACTTCTGCCCCAGTTACTCGGCATTATTCAAGGAGCCGGAACCCGTGGGGCAGCCATTATTCAATGGGACGGAACCTCAGCCAACGTGAACATTGGCGAAGCCATTGGTACCAGTGGCTGGCTGCTGCGAAGCACCTACGGAGAAAGCGCCATCATCGAGCGGGGCGGACTCCAACGACGCATCTCCATCACCGCCGGAGGATAGCTCAAACAGCGAGGCTGAGCACAAGCCAGAAACTAAAAACTTCACCAATTCAGGCCCATGATTAGCTGAATCAGGGCATGGTATCGCGAGCATCCCCGAGAGCCTTGCAATACTTAAAATAAACCTCTACGGCTTGCAAAAGCGAAGCGGAAAAGCCATCAAGGCCCCCAAGACATCCTCCCCGAAGCACATAGGCATAAAAGAACCGATAAAACATACGCAGAGGCGGTGTCAAACGGCCAACCCCACGACCACGCCTCCTCAAAGACACTGCCGCCAAAGAAGAATAGCGGTTTAATTTATCAATAGCCGAATCAAAATCATCGTAACTGTAGTGAAGCAAAGGCGAACAAAGAGTGCCAAAAGAACAGGAAAAAACCAGTGATTCATGAACCAACGAATCACTAAACTGCGCATGACCGATGCGAAAGAGGCGATCCACATAGTCTGGATACCAACCCGAACAACGCACGGGCCTCCTACAGAGATGGTTTAGACGAGGCATCCGATAAACACTATGGCGAGGATGCTTCAGAGCCTGCAAGATCTCCTCCCTTAATTCCTGGGATACAACCTCATCGCAATCAATCGAGAGGGCCCATTCTGTCGATACACAATGTACTGCGCGCTGCTTTTGAATGCCAAATCCCTGCCAATCCGTTTCAACAACCTGGGCACCCAGAGACAAGGCAATGCGCACAGTTTCATCCGTACTACCGGATTCAAGCACAACAACTTTTTCACAAAAATCCAATGAGGCAAGAGTATCGGCAATCGTTTTAGCAGCATTTTTAGCGATTAAAATCGCTGTAATTCCACTCGCCATCACCATCAACCCTCGCCTGCAGTAGGCAACAGGCTGCGGAAGACCCCATCCATCTTTTCGACCATGACAGCTTCGCTATGGCGACGCAGCACCAACTCCCTCGCACCTGCTGCGAGATGGCTACCTAATGCAGGATTATCCAATAGGGAAGTAATCGCGACACGCAGGGCTTGGGGATTACTTGGCTCCACAACAAGGGCAGTCTGATGATCCCTAGCAACCTCTGTAATAGCTCCTGCTGTGGTTGTAACGACAGGGATTCCAGCCATCATCGCCTGCACCAAAGCCTGGGAGATACCCTCATTGGCATAGGACGGCAAAACAAAGACATCCATGGCACGGAGCCACGGCAAAACATTATTTTGATGTCCAGCAAACAAAATGAGGTCTGCTAGACCAGCCAATCGAGACTCCTCCTCAATCGCCATACGAATCGGACCATCACCAACAAAAACCAATCGATAGTGACTGGAAGGAAGGTGCTTCAGTGCCTCTATCAAAATGCGATGGCCCTTCCAGGATCGAATCGTGGCGACGACCCCAATCACCGTTAATCCAGACAGACCAAGACGCATTTTGGCCTCGGACCTTGGGCCTGGGGCATAGATCTCCGGATCAATTCCCGTAGGGATCGAAACCACATGGTCGGCTGGAAGTCCTAGTTGCAGAATCTGAGAACGAATCGCCTCACCCGTCGTAACAACCTTTTGGGCAGCCCTTCGGTAGAGCCAGCGCGTTATCAAACTACGGCTAGGTTGGGCACAAATGTGGCGGGTCCTAACCACCTTCGGCGCACGGCGAAGGGAGAGACAAACGACAGCCACAAGCCAGCTATCCGTGGAGCTATGGGTATTAACAATATCTGGACGAAGGGATTTAATTGCTTTTCTTAACGACCTTAATGCTTGAAGATTTCGATGGAAAATTGGAACTTGAACAATGGGAACTCCAAAATCTGCAGCCCGATGAGAAATCTCTGCATTCGCTGGTGCAAGCACCGTAACCTGATGGCCCCTCTCCAAAAATGCCTTCGATTCTCGCAACACACGGATTTCCTGTCCTCCCCAGCCAACAGATGATTCCGTATGAACGATGGAGTAAGGCATCAACAGGCGGAGGGTGGTGAAAATTCAACCCGGCTCTAACAAGGTGCCATACAGATGGCGCCATTCTCTAATCATACGTTCAAAGCTGAAAGGAAGCACAGCCTGTTGGGCTCGGACGCCCATGGACTCTGCAGAAGCCAAGCATTCAACTATGGGATCGATCCAGTCATCCGGCTCCCACCAATCCCTAACAAAACCCTGTTGACCATCATGAATCAAATCACGGGTGCCTGAGGTAGAGCTCACGACCAACGGCAACCCACATGCCATTGCTTCCAAGGAAGCATTTGGCATTTGATCATACAAGGATGGTACGAGAAAGACATCCGCTGCTGCATAGAGGTTCAACGGATCATTTGTGGGTCCAATCCATCGAAGCCGCGAATCGGCAATACCAAGATCACGGGCTAATTGCTGATAGCGACCTGGCCGCGATTCCTTGCCTGCTACCAAGAGACAAACATTGGAGGGAAGCTTCGTCAACGCTCGAAGGGCGGTTTCAACCCCCTTGCGGTGCCATCCAGAACCCAAGACCAACAAAGCCCTCTCCTGAGCTCCAAGTTGGAGGGCCTGGCGATTGCGGGCGCGCCTACTCAACCGCAACTCAGGCGAGAATTTGGCATGGTTAACACCATTCCAAATAAGATGAACACGTGATTGATCAAAATCTGGGTAGAGTTCAGCAATATCAGCCACAACCATTGCCGAATTGGCTATCACAGCCCGAAGGGCAGGATGCTCAAACATCGACCGTTCAAATTGGATCGTGAGACGATTTCTTTTGGCTGCAAAAATCTCCTGACGTTCCTTGACTGATACATCACGGGTCATCTGCTTTAACCACTGCTGATGCAAACCAGATCCAGCACGATAAATATGGGCTCCAGGCAAAGGATCATGGGCCTGAACAAGATCATAATGCTTCAATCGTCTGGACACGGACCAGACAAAGGAACGCTCACGCCATGATCTCCCAACATAGGGTGGGTTGCAGCGCACTACCTCACAACGGGGGAAAGTGCCAAGGGTGCCATCGGTCCAGGATCTGGCAAGGATGGTTACCTTGACGTCTGCGCTCTGCGCAAAGGCCTCAACAGCGGCACTGATCACCTTTTCAGCACCACCAAATGCAGAGTACTTCTGCTTCACAATGGCCAGGGAAATCGTCATCGGGTCACAGAGCGCTACAAATATCCCTAGCCGTATCCCCCCACCGACGCAGGGTCGGCCTTGCTGTAGCTATCGAGCCTTGCAACAAGCAATAAAAGGCTTGGTCACTGCAAATCTGACTGATGGATCGAGCCAGCTCTTCGGGCTTATCGGGGGAAAAATACAGGCCAAGATTGCCGCAAACTTCTCGCATCACTGGTGTGTCTGAAGCCAAGACGGGTGTTCCAAGCCACAGCGATTCAGAGGCAGGCAAGCCCCAACCCTCACTAAAACTCGGCAACACAGTTGCCCTGGCTTGTTGATACAAGTGAATCAATTCAGCCTGGCTAGGACTGGCCACAAGTTGAATAGCGGAGCGGATCAGTGCAAATCTCGGTTGATCGATGAAACGCCTAACCGAACTCCGAAGCGCCCCAGCCAAGACAAGCCTGGGCATGGCGGGGGTAGCACCTGCCAACCCATTCCACTGCTGCACCAGCAAAAGAGCCTCCAAAACACACTGAAGATTTTTGCGCCCCGGTCGACAACCCACTGCCAGGAGAAAGGGAGAGGCATCTTTTGCCCAAAGACAGGTATCTAGATCTGCCTTGTAATCAGCTGGCAAAGATTCTGGAGATCGGCATTCATGGGCAAGTTGGGCAACAGCTAACTTGCGAGGCAAGGGTAAGCGGCCCGCTTCCTGGAGCTGAAGCAAGCAATCCCTGGTGAAATAGGAGTTTGCAATAACAACAGCAGACGTCTCCAGCACCAAGCGATTATCAGCTGCAAAGGCATCCACAAAAGCTTGCCCAGGTCGATCGTAGCTATCGAGTAGGGGGAAAAAATCATGGACCAAACTGGCAAGTTCCAGCTGTTGCTTTTGAAGCGCTCTGGGATAGCGGCAGATGAATTTTGGCCTGGCCGCTGAAAAGACAAGACCTGGGTCTAGTTGCATCAATGGCCCCTTTTTCAGGCGTATCGACATCCAACGCAAGCCAGCTTTAAACAAAGATGTAAGCCCTTCAGGCAACAACTCCAACCAGCGACTGCATTGCTGATCGAAGGCGAAGACAACCCGATCAACATTGAAACCAAAGCTCGCCGGGCGCCCAGAAAGCAGCTGCTGACGCTGCAGCTTGACACAAAAAAACCGATTGAATAAAGCCGAATAAACCACATAGTGGGTATCGGGAACCATTGCATCAAGCTCAAGTGCAAGTTCAGCTACAACCCGCGCGATGCCATAAAAGCCGCCGCGCCCCAGGGAGCCGGCATAAAGTTCAGTGATGTCACAGTAAAGCCTTTGCAGCTCTTTCATGGGGTGATGCCAGCCCCTCCTAAATCCAGATAGAGGCGATTGATGGCATCAGCCTCTTGATCCAAAGAATGCTTTGATTCAACTCGCTCTCTGCCCTTGCATCCCATCTCCAACAACTGCCCAGGATCAGCCAGGAGCGTGCGCAGTTTTTCAATCAAATCATCCAATCGGCCCGTTTCAAAACGACGACCAACAACCGAATCAACCACCATGGGCCAAACACCTGCCCCAGATGTGAGCACTGCACAACCCGATGCCATGGCCTCAAGAGGTGTTAATCCAAACCCCTCACGCCTCGATGCTGCCACACAAAGAGTCGCCTGCTGATAGAGCTTCCTTACTGCTTCGCGGTCAAGGTCGCCCAAGAACTTAATTCTTAATTCCAGGCCAGCCTTCTTTATCGTCGCCTGCATAGATTCAAGATAGGCTTGTTCCCCCGGCTTGCATAGGCCTGTAAAAAAAGCCGAGAACAGTGGATAATCAGGCAACACCTCAACCAAAGCATTGACCAGCAAGTCAGTGCCTTTGCTGGGCCTAATCCGACCAAAAGCGCCGATTAAATAAGAATTCTTCGGCACACCACAGGCCAACAGGACTGATGACCCAGGCCCCGTCGCCTCACCGGGGCCATAGAAGTGGGTATCCACTCCATGGTGGATAACGGTGGTGCATCTCGGCAGAAACGCGGCCGAACGTTCGGAAGTGGCAATCACCCCATCACAGGCTCCAAGCAAGCATTTCAGCCACAGCCCAGGTGGTTTAGGGGCTGCCGAGGTAAATACCACCTTCCAGGGCTGACGCAAACCATGCTTGAGGACCAAGCCCATGACGATCTCGAGATCGCGCCGGGCATGCCAAATGCGGAAGCGGCCTCGCAGGGGCCGATCCCAACCATGGCTCAGCAGATCGATCCAGCTGAACTGGGCAGGTAGCGACAGGCCACCCCAATCCCAAAGACCAATCCGAACACTCTGGCGTTGGCATGGCACAAGGGCCTGAATGGTGGCCGAAACGCCCGTATAGCGGCGGTGAAAATTGGCAACAACAACATCGGCCAAACCACCGGGCGATGGCTTTTGGATCAAAGGCCAGCGCAGGGGGCGCTTCCAAGCCAAAACGCCGCTCCGATCGCCTGGAAGCACCATAGGGTTTCTAGGCTTGGCCTAACTCTTTTTTGGCGTAGGCGTACAGGTGACGGCCGGCCCCATCCAATCGCCCCAGCCCTGTTGGCAAGCCAGCAAAGCCGATGTCTTGCAAGGCCAGGCCGGCAATGGCCTACGGGGCCCCTGGCGCCTACTGCTCCTGGGAGATGGCAGCCCAACCCGCCACCTCGAAAGCCTCACCGGCCTTCCCGTAGAAATCGAATTGATTGCCATGGGGCCCGATTCCAGCTTCTGCCCGGAGGGCTCAGGCGGCGTAGCGAGCCCTCCCCCTGAAGAAATCTCCGAACTGGAGCCCCCCTTGCTTCGCCGCCAGGTGTGGCTGCGCTGCGGCGAGCAAACCTTGGCCTGGGCCGAAAGTTGGTGGAACCAAGCCCAGGCGGAGGACCACCTGCGCCAAAAAGATCAACCCATCTGGCGCAGCCTCACCAGCAAGCGGGCCGAGTTGTTTCGCGAGGTGGATGGACTCGCCCAGGTGGATGCCCCGTGGCTGGCTGAGCGATTTGGCTCTCCAGGACCGTTCTGGAGCCGCCACTACCGCTTTTTTCGCGGCGGCAAAGAGCTCACGGTGATCCGTGAGGTTTTTTCACCAACGCTGGAAACCTGGCTAGGCCCTGCGTCGTCGGGTGGAACGGGGCAAGGGGCGACCGGTACCTGAAGCCTGAGGGCCCGGGGCCTCAACCATGGGCGACTGGGAGGCTGAAGATTGGGGCGATGCTGGCTGCCGCTGCCAACGGGGGATTGAAAAGCTGGCGTCGTCGGGCCAGTCTTCTTGGTTGGCGCCACTGTCTTCACGCCGACCCCGGCGCGAGATCGCCTCCAGTGGGCGACGACGAGGCGTTTCAGGCCTCTGCACACCCCTGGGAGGTTGCTGCTGGATCAGTTCCCGCTCGACAGGTTCCCGCTGGATAGGTTCCGGTTGAACGATCCCCCCTTGAACAGGTTCCCGCGGCGCAGGCTCCTGCCACGGTTCGCGCCAATCCTCGTTCTCATCGAGGATCCAATCGAGCTTGTCCTCCACCCAACGGCCCAACCGATCCAGCCCTGGCCTGCGGTCTTCTCCCCCCCGTTGCGCACCTCTGGGAGCGGTGCGTGATCCCGGGCGGGCCCCGGACACCCCATCCACCAGCTGGCGCCCTGCGTTCACCAGGCGATCAATGCCCTGCTCCAGGGGATCAGGGCCGCGCCGCATGCGCTCGCGGGGTGGGTTGTCGTACTCAGGCCAGGATTCGCCCATCTCCCAAACCTATCGACGCTGGGTCGCCAATCGGCGCTGCGCTGCCAACCATTGCTCCCGAGCCATGCCCACCAGGGCAATGGAGAAGCCACCGAATTCCAGGGTCCAAAGGAACACACCCATCGGCCTTGATCCGCTTGCCCTTCACGTGGATCCGAGCCTAAGCCGCCTGCTCAAACTCCAATAGGCAACTGGCGTTCCAGCGGCCGCCATGGAAACGATCACAACAGACCTTGCAGGCCAACCCTTTCATGCGCCGTTGATAGGACGCTGAGATCCCGCAGGTGGGGCAGCGGGCAAGCCAGCGGCTGGCATTGGCCGGCACCGGATAGCGGTGGCGCAGGCTCACCGCAAAACTGCTTTGGCTGGCGTTGATGGTGGCCATGCGGGCCCGGAATTGGGGGCCATGCACCTCCTTGACTTTCACTACCCGATCGAGCCAGGCATGGATCATTTCGTGGCAGAGGGTGCTGAGGGTGGCCTCCCTGGGCAGGGGTTCCAGCAGGGGGCGCGACAACACGATTTCGCAAAGATCGCGCCCATCCGGGTAGCGCCCGCTGCGGTACAACCCCGCCGTACGGCGCATGCGGCCATCACTCCAGCGCACCTCCACCCTGGCGATGCCCCCAGGCGCCAGGGTGCCATCGAAATGCTCCCGATCCAAACGGTGAAACAGGGGCAGCAGGGGCTCCAAGGGCACGATGGGGGCAAGCCAGCGGATCGGCGCATTGTGGCGGCCTTTGCAGACAAGCCCCAATTCGCGAACGTGGTCAGTCAGACTCCGAAGCTCACAGAGCAGCAGCAACCGCAATGGATTGGGGTCTGACCCGCGAAATCGGCACAAAGGCCCTGATGGCCGGCGCCGGGGCCCTGCTCCTGTACTGGACGATCTCGGCGTTGAAGCTGGTGCTCAGCGCCCGGGGCATTAACCCCCTGATCAAGCAGTTCTTCACCCAGGTGGCGAGCGGCCAAGTGGATGGGGCCTACCTGCTCACCACCAAGAACTACCGGTCCCACGTCAACCGTCAACAGTTCATCCGCTTCCTGGCTGGGCTGCAGCTGAACAAGTACCGCAACCTGAAATCCGGCAGGCCCAGGATGGAAGACAAGCTCATCATGCTCACGGTGAAGCTCAAATCCGATGGCACCGAAGAGCTGCCCCTGGATTTCACTTTCGTGAAAGTGGAAGAACAGTGGCGCGTCGAGCGCATCACCAAATTGGCCGCCGCCTGAGTCGATCTTGGTGATGCAGACGCAACTGGGTTTCCCCATGGCGTCCGCCAACGAACGGCTCAGGGAGCTGCGGCGGCTGCTCACCAGGGCCGCCCACGCGTACTACGTGCTGGATGCTCCCGAGATGGAAGATCCGGTGTACGACCGGCTGTACCGGGAGTTGCTGGAACTCGAAGCAGCCAACCCTGAGCTGGTGACTCCCGATAGCCCCACCCAGCGGGTGGGGGGCAGCCCGGCAGAGGGGTTCACCAACGTGGCCCACCGTATTGGCCTGCTCAGCCTCGACAACGCCTTCAGCCTGGACGAGCTGGAGAGCTGGTACCGCCGGCTTTTGAACGCCCTCGATCGCCCTCCGGCAGACGCTGAACCCCTGCCCCCCCTGGCATTAGTCGCCGAACTCAAGATCGATGGCAACGCCCTCGCCCTGAGCTACGAGCACGGGCTATTGGTGCGGGCCGCCACCCGCGGCGATGGGGAACGGGGGGAGGAGATCACCGCCAACGTGCGCACGATTGGGGCGGTGCCGCTGCGTCTCCAGCTCGACAACCCCCCGGAGTGGGTGGAGGTGCGCGGTGAGGCGTTCATTCCCGACGCCACCTTTGCGGCAATCAACGCTGACCGGGCCACCAAGGGCGAAGCCCCGTTTGCCAACCCCCGCAACGCCTGCGCAGGCACCCTGCGCCAACTCGACCCCAAGGTGGTGGCCTCCAGGCGCCTGGATTTCTTCGCCTACACCCTGCATCTACCCGCCGGGCCGGGAGGGCCTGCCAGCCAATGGGAAGCGCTGGAGTGGCTCAAAGCGGCAGGGTTCAAGGTGAACCCCAACGCCCAGCTGGGCGAAGGCCTGGCCGCCATCGAAACCTTCTTTGCCCAATGGGATGGAGGCCGCAGGCAACTGCCCTACGCCACCGACGGCGTGGTGGTGAAACTCAACGACCTGCGCCTGCAGGACACCGCAGGCTTCACCCAGAAGGCTCCCCGCTGGGCGATCGCCCTGAAATACGCCGCAGAGGAAGCCCCCAGCAAACTGCTGCGCCTCAGCTGCCAGGTGGGCCGCACGGGGGTGGTGACGCCTGTGGCCGAATTTGAGCCCATCCCCCTGGCCGGCACCACGGTGGGCCGGGCCACCTTGCACAACGCCGATCGGCTAGCCGAACTCGACCTCTGCTGCGGCGACACCATTGTGGTGCGCAAGGCCGGCGAGATCATCCCCGAGGTGGTGCGGGTCTTAACAGCCTTGCGGCCTGCCGGCGCCGAACGCCTGGCGTTGCCCAGCCGCTGCCCAGAATGCGGCTCGGAGCTCGTGCGCGAGCAAGGGGAAGCCGCAACCCGTTGCGTGAATAGCAGCTGTCCGGCGATCCTGCGGGGCACCCTGCGCCACTGGGTGGGCAAGGGGGCCCTGGATATCGACGGCCTGGGCAGCAAATTGATTGAACAGCTGGTGGATCGGGGCCTGGTGGGCTCCATCGCCGATCTCTACCGCCTGGATGGGGCCCTGCTCTCCAGCCTGGAGCGCATGGGCGACACCTCGGCCATCAAATTGATGGCGGCCCTGGAAGCCTCCAAGCAGCAGAGCTGGCACCGGCAGCTCTATGGCCTGGGCATCCACCACGTGGGCGAAGTCAATGCCAAAGCCCTGGCCAAAGCATTTGCCAGCGCCGCAGCTCTAGCCGTGGCCGCCACCGAAAGCCCGGAGAGCGTCACAGCGGTGTTTGGCATTGGCCCTGAAATCGCCCAATCCCTGCAGCAGTGGTTTGCCACCCCGGCCAACCAAGGACTCGTGAACCAGCTGAACAGCCTGGGCTTGGCCTTAGCCGCCAGCGAGGCCGAACGGGCTGGGGCGGGCCTGGGCGGCGATGGAACGGGAGCTCTTACGGGCCAAACCTTTGTGATCACAGGAACCTTGCCAAATTTGAGCCGCAGGGACGCCCAGGGTTTGATCGAAGCCGCCGGGGGCAAGGTGAGTGGCTCGGTCAGCAAAAAAACCAGCTATCTGGTGGCCGGCGATGAAGCCGGCAGCAAGCTCGCCAAGGCCCAGGAGCTGGGGGTGGCGGTGCTGGATGAAGCGGGGCTAAGGGACCTGCTCGATGCGGGCTGATCTACTCCCTTTGGGGAGCCTGATCGCAGCAAATACTGTCTCACCACCTCAGCGGGCTGGCGGTGCTCCAGGTCCACCTGGCGATTGAGTTCTCGCATCGTGGTTGCATCCAAAGTCCCAGCAAGGGTCTGGAGCACCCCCACCAGCTGGGGATGGCGCCGCAGGCTCGCGTTGTTAAAAACGGGCACCGCCTGGTAGGGGGGGAAATAGCGCCGATCATCAACAAGCTGGGTGAAGTTGAGGGCTGCAATCTGTCCGTCCGTGGCATTGCCCGCAATCACATCCACCTGGCCATCTGCCAAGGCCCGATAGGTCAAGCCCAGGTCCATTTCCCGCGGCGGCGTTCGAAATACCAAGCCATAGCGACGGGATAAACCGCGGTACCCATCCTGACGATTCAGAAACTCAAAACCAAAGCCCGCCCGCCAGGTTGGGGCCAAGGGCAGCAGGTCGCTGATCGCCTGGAGATGGTGCCGCTGGGCATCGGCGCTGCGCACCAGAATTGCAAAGCTGTTATCGAACCCGAGCGAGGGAAAAACTCTCAGACCGAACTGGCTTTGATACCGCTTGGCGGTTTCCTTCCAGACCCGCTCAGCATCACTGATCGGAGGCCGCTTAAGGATCGCGGTCCAAGCGGTGCCGGTGTACTCGACATAGCCATCCACCTGGCCACGGCGCACCGCATCGTGGAGCACAAACGTACCGCCGAGATCAAATTGCCGCTTCACCTTGAGAGGCGTCATGCGCTCGATCTGCTGGGCCAAGAGTTCCCCCAAAAGCACCTGTTCGGTGAAATTCTTGGAACCGATCGTGACCACAGTCTGGGACTGCTGCGGGCCGAGCAACAGGGCCCCCAACAGCGAGGCCCCCAACACCAAGCCCCCCAACAGCGAGGCCATCACCGACCGTCGCCGCCAGCGATGGCTGGTCAACCACCCCCGCAAACGACCGAGCCCCTGACCCAAGTCCAGACCCAACAAGCCATCCAGCAGCAGGGCCAGGGCTGCCGCCGGCAGAGCCCCCGCCAGGATTAGGCCATGGTCCACCGTGGCGATGCCGCGGAAGATAAAGACGCCAAGGCCGCCGGCCCCAATCGCCGCCGCGACGGTGGCCAGGCCCACACTGCTCACCGTGGCCAGACGAATGCCCGTGAGAATCACGGGCCAGGCCAAGGGGAATTCGATCGACCAGAGCACTTGGCGGCGGGTCAGCCCCAGGGCCAGGCCTGCCTGGGAGAGGCCGGCCGGCACACCCTGCAGGCCGATCACCATGGTGCGCAGCAAGGGCAACAGGGCGTAAACACCCAGGGCCACAACGGCAGGAGCTGGGCCGACACCCCCCAAAAGCGGCACAGTGAGCAGAACGCCAAACAGGGCCAGCGAAGGGATGGTCTGAAGCGCACTGGCCGTTCCCAGGGCAATCCTGGCCAAAAGGGGCCTGCGGGCAGCCAGCACCCCAAGGGGGATGGCGAGCAATAAGCCAATCGCCAAAGCCAGACCCACCAGGGCCAGGTGTTCAGCGATCCGACTGGCCAAGTCAGGGGGCATCGATGCCTCACACCGGATTGGTCGTTGGGACCACCAGCCCCTACCACCATCATTAGGCACCGTAGGGCCACGGCACGCCACGATGGCCCCATGGAAGCTCCCGAACTGGCCGCCCACCGCTGGATCAAAACGGACTGCGGCCGAGCCAAATACGCGGAGCTCGCTGCCCTTTCAGGACCCGCAGCCCGCCTGCGACTCGCCTGGTTTGTGCTGATTGCGGCGATCCGCGATTGGCGGTTGCCATAAAAAAGGGCCCCTCCCTAGGGAGGGGCCGATGGGGCCGCTGAACCTGATCCGGAAAGATCAGACCAGGGCCATACGCCCGGTTTGCTGGATCAGGTCGATCTGGCCGCCTTCCACCAGATAGCCGAAGCCATTGAGGTTGCCATTAGTGAGGCTGTGGGCCTGGACGTTGGCCAAAAAGTAACTGCCAGCCGCGGCGCCGTAGATCGCCGAGACGTCGATAATCCCAGACGACTCCCAATTGCCAACCCCGTTGGTGTCGGGGTTGGTGAAAGGGGGCTGGCTTTGGCCATAGATGCTAGGGACCGCAGTGCGGTCAATCTGGGCCCAGCGCTCCGAGGGAACCCCCGTAACAGGATCGACGCGGCCGCTGGGGTTCAGCCTCCAGATCGAGGCTTCCTGGGTGCCGAAGTTACCTTTGGTGATATCAAGGCCACCCCCGTTAGCCCGGTCCTCCTGAAGGTAGAGGGAACCATCGGGGCTCCACGTGAGGTTGTCGGGGTTGCGCAGACCGTTTCTGGGATCGGGAAGGCGGTCGGCGTCGTAGATGATCCTCAGATTGCTGGCACGGCTGGTGGACAGATTTCCGTCCGCGGCGAAGGTACTAGCAAAGTCCAAGGTGTAGACGTTGCCGTAGAGATCACCGTTGGTGAAATCGGTTGTACCCGTAGAGACGAAGGCCGCCTGCTGACCATTATTGGGGTTCACCTCCCCATCCTCAATGCGGCTGAGCTGCAGAGCACCGAGAGCAACAGCCCGTTCCCGGAGCTGGACGTCGGTGAGGTCGGCATAGCTCGTACCAACCGTCTTGTCGATTTTCACCCACCTGCCAGCAAGAGGGGCCCCGAGGGCCAGGGCCTTGAGATCATCCGAATCGGGGCCGGCGGTGGCATCGACACCGGTTTCAGCCAAGGCGTTGGGCACGAAGGTGTATAGCGAACCATTGGCTTCTGCAAGGCCGTTGCGCTCCAGGTACCCACCAGCGGTCTTTTGACCAACCCAAAGGTACAGAGGAGCCTTGGCGTCATCGAACAGGAGCACCGCGACCGTGTTGGTGCTGCCGGTGTCGATCTGGGTGGCGGATTCCCAGGTGCCCTTGCCGAAGGCTTTCACCTCGTAGAGGTCGCTGTTGGCCGTATCAAGGGCATAGAAGGCACCACCACCAGAGCCGAACACCTCCTCACCGGTGAGATAGGTCCCATTTACGAAACCACGGCCAGTACCAAATCGATTAGCCGCCTCATAGTTGGCGGAGCAGAAGCGATCGAAGCCATTCTTATCAGTACTGATCACCTTGTCATAGGCCAGGCCGCCGCTGACAATGCGCGATTGAAAGCCGTTGGCCGCATTGTCGTCGGCATCGATGTCGACAATGAAGCGACTGATGCGGGAACCGGCTACGGAAGGATTCAAGCCTTCAACGCTGTACGGGTAGGCCGCCGTAGCACCTGTCTCGTGGTTGACGAGCAGGGTGTAGGTGCCGTCTCCATTGGAGTACGCGCCCTGGCCATCGAAAATGCCCGGGGGCACATAGACGCCGCCGGGAGCGGTTCCGTTGCTGAACTCCCCGTTGGTAATCAGGCTGTTGATCGTCAGAACGGGGCCACCCGCCACATCCTTGAGCATGGTGGGGGTGAACGTGCCGGCGCCCGCCACCGGGGGCGCGGCGATCAAGGCCCCGAGATCAAGGAAATTCAGGGTGTTCGACACCTCATTGGAGACCACCAGCAGATCGCTCTTGGTGGGGCTGTCCTTGGCATCGATCACCAACAGGCCCTCAGGTGAAAGGCTGCCCTCCAGCACGGTGCTGGTCACGAAGCTGACTGCCGCAGGGTTGGTGATGTCGAACACCGCCAGCATCGACTTGGTGGTGCGCTCCAAACTGACGATCGCGTAGGTGCGGCCGTTCAGCACCTTGACGACCACCCCTTCGGGCTCAACGCCCTTGTCGTCGCTGCGGGTGTCGTCGTACACACCGGCGGCGATGGCAATCGTTTCCAAGGTGTTGCCGCTGTCCCACACCAGGGCGCCCGTGGTGGCATTGAAGATGCTGACGCTGCGGCCACCGAAGGTGGTGAAGCGATTCGAGCTGCCGACCCTGGCGTCATCGGTGAGGCGCTTGGAGCGGGCAGCGTTGCCGCTGCCGCGGGCCTCATCGGTGTAGTTGCCGTACTCGCGGCCGTCCCCTTCGTTGGCAGTGATGATGTAATCCGTGCCACCTGTGTTGAAGGCAGCGATGCCATCGGCCATGCGCAGGCCCTCGTAGGCCTGGGCCAAAAGGGGCTTGATCAGGCTGGTGCTGCCGGTGTCGGTATCCCGATCAGTGAGATCCACCACCAGGGAGTTGTAATCAACTGTGCCGAGAGAAAAGACCCTCTCGATCGTCTTGGTCGTGAGGTTGACCTTGGCTACCGAGTTGTTCTCTTGCAGGGTTACATAGGCAAAGTTGCCCTGAATTGAAACGAACTCGGGCTCAAGGTCGGTAATCTGGGTAGTGCCAGCGACCCCAGAGATGCGGGTTCCACTCGGGAGGGTCACCCCGGCGAAGCCGATGTCCGTATAACTGAATGTCTGACTGCCTGTAAAACCGATGAATCTCGGACTGCCTGCTTCAGCATTGATGTCAATGATGCCGATGCTGCCGGGGCGATCGATCGCATAGTTCGCGATCGGCTCACCCTCGTTGGCGACCACCAGCTGTGAGCCATCCGGACTAAAGGCGATGCTGTCAGGCCCGTAACCGACCTCCACATCCTTAACCAGGGTGAGACTGCCTGTTTCATCGATCCTGAAGAAACGCACCAGACCCTTGCCCGCGGACGTGCCGTAGGCGATGGGGGAGAGGGCGACTGCCACCAGGGTGCCGGAGGTGGCCACCGCCTGGCTGGTGTAATCCCCGAGGGAAGTCCTCAGCGGCGCTCCCACAGAGGAACTGGAAACGTCAGTCACCTGCAGGGTGATGCCACCTCCGGAGGAGATAATGAAGGACTTGGAGCCCGCCTTGGCAAATGCGGAAATCTCCGTCTGAAACTGCTCAGTGGGTGCGGCGCCTTGAGCGGCGGCAACAGGGGAGAGATCGATTCTGGCCGGCAGGGAAACAGCCGGTGATGGGAATAACGATTCCAACAAACTAGCGCGGCGCGCTGCTAGAAATCTTAAATCGAGCACTGATGCGTCCTCATTTGTCAGAGATCAAACTGCCCCCCACTTCGACGCGCAGCTTTAAGAAAAGATTAGGCCTAAGATAAGGCAGTCAAATTGATATCCAAGCAACACCCTGCTGTTCCCCAGGTCACCCATGGCTGTATCCAACGACACTGCACATCTAGCCTTAGCAAACTAATCGAGGAACCTTTAATCGCCCCCTCCAGGGACGTTCGAGGCGACGGCGCTGGCTGATTGGCTCCGGCAGCTTGGTGGCGGTGACAGCCGTAGCCATGGGCTATCTCCCAGCCATCGTGGGCCATCAAAACGGCATCCTGATCAGCTTGGGGCCGCTCAATCCAGCTCCCCGCCCTTGATCGATCGCTGGGCCGCCCTGCCAACCAGCCATACCGACCCCACGGTGGCCAGCAAGCCCACCACCCGCAGGGCCCAGGTTGCTGGGTCCGCCTGACCCGAGAGCACCTCGCCAAAGCGGGCCACATCGCCGGCCAAGGCGCCAAGGCCACAAAACAAAATGGTGCCCGGGATGATGCCGATCAGGCCAAGGGTGTAATCCCTCAGGCTCACCTCGCTGAGGCCATAGGCGAAGTTGAGCAGGCTGAAGGGGAACGCTGGTGAGAGCCGGGTGAGCAGCACCAGCTTCAAGCCCTCCCGGCTGACACCTTGCTCGATGGCCTGGAGCTTGGGGAAGGCCAGCAGCCGCCGGCGCGCCCAATCCCGAAGCCAGGTGCGACCCAAGAGGAAGGCGGCCTCGGCCCCCAAACAGGCCCCCAAAAACACCAGAAAGCTGCCCCCCCAGGTGCCATAGAGGGCCCCGGCCACCATCGATGCCCACACCCCCGGCAACAGCAGGGTGACCCAGAGGGCATAGAGGGGCACAAACGCCGCGATGCCAAGGGGTGAGCGCAGGGCAGGCAGCACCTGCTCCAGCCAGAGCGAAGGATGGAGATCCATGGATGGCGAAGCCGACGGAACGGGTCTAGCCCAGATCCGCCAAACGCTTACGGGCCAAAGCAGCCTGGGCTTGGGCCTCCGCCAAGTTGGCCTGGCATTCCACCACCACCTCCGGGGGAGCTTTGCTGGCGAAGTTGGGATTGGCCAAGCGCCCTGACAGACCAGCCATCTCTTTCTCCGCCTTCCCCAAATCCTTCTCCAGGCGACCCTTGAGCGCCTCGAGATCCACCAGGCCCTCAATGGGCAACAGCACCTGGAGCTCGCCGCTCACGCCGGCCAGGCAGCGCTGGCCAGGTTCAGCGGTGGAGAGCACCGTGACGCTTTCAGCGCGGGTGAGGGCGGTGATGTCGGCGGTGGCTTGCAGCAACAGCGCTGCCAGATCGCCGCGGCCGGTGACGAACTGCACGGGCACGGGTTGGGCCGGCTTGAGACCGGCCACGGCCCGCAGGTTGCGCACCACCCGAATGGCCTCGATCAGCTCGGCGAACTGAGCCTCCAGTTGGTCGTCGAGGGCCGCCCCATCCAGGATGGGCCAGCTCTGCAACGCCAGAAAGGTGGTGTCGGGCTCGGTGGTGAGGCCGTGCCAAAGCTCTTCGCTCAAGTGGGGCATGAGCGGATGCAGCATCACCAGTAGGGCGCCCAGCACCTTGGCCAACACCTGGCGGGCCACCCGCTGGTCAGCCAGGGCTTCAGGGCTCGGGTTCTCACCGGGATTCAGGCGCCGCTTGAGCAACTCGATCGTCCAGTCGCACACCTCATTCCAGGCGAACTCATAGAGGCCCTTGGCCGCCTCGCCCAGGCCATAGGAGCCGTAGCGCTCGGCGGTTTCACCGTTCACCCGGGCCAGGCGCGACAGGATCCAGCGGTCGGCCAGCTGCAGGGCCTCGGGGTCAGGTTCACCCAGGCTGGCGGGGGTCTCGCCGCCCAGGTTCATCAGGGCGAAGCGGGTGGCGTTCCAGAGCTTGTTGGCAAAGTTGCGGGAGCCCTCCACCGTGGCCGAGGTGTCCGATTCGCGGTCGTAGTCGAGGCGGATGTCCTGGCCGGCTCCAGCCACCTCCCGCACCAGGGCAAAGCGCAGGGCGTCGGCGCCGTAGCGCTCGATCAACAGCAGCGGATCAATGCCATTGCCCGCCGATTTGCTCATCTTGCGGTTGTTCTCATCCCGCACCAGGCCGTGGATGTAGACGTCTTGAAATGGAATCCAAGGGGTTCCAGAGCCTTCCCGCCCAGCCATTAAGGCGCCGGCCATCATCGTCATCCGGGCCACCCAAAAAAAGATGATGTCGAAGCCCGTCACCAGCACGCTGGTCGGATACCAGCGCTGCAGATCGGCGGCCTGATCGTCTGGCCAGCCCAGGGTGGAGAAGGGCCAGAGGCCACTGGAAAACCAGGTGTCGAGGGCGTCCGGGTCCTGCTCAATCACCAGGGGCTGGCCGTCTGCCGACTGGCCAGAGCCAGCACCGAACTGGGCTTCGGCCTTGGCGTGGGCTTCGGCCCCATTGCGGGCCACCACATAGGGGGTGGTGTCGGTGATCTCGCCACCGGTTTCGCTCACCACAAACCAGGCCGGGATGCGGTGGCCCCACCAGAGCTGGCGGCTGATGCACCAGTCGCGAATGTCGGTGAGCCAATCGCGGTAGACCTTGCTCCAGCGCTCCGGCACAAAGCGTGGGTCTTGCTGCTCCAGGGCCTCCCGGCAGCGGGCAGCCAAAGGCTCGGTTTTGACAAACCACTGGGTGGAGAGCAGGGGCTCCACCGGCACCTTGCCCCGATCGGAGAAAGGCACGCTGTGGCGATAGGGCTCCACCTTGACCAGAAAGCCCTCAGCCTCCATCGCCGCCACCACGGCCTTGCGGGCCTCAAAGCGATCCAAGCCCTGGAACCGGCCAGCCGCTTCGTTCATGGTGCCGTCCTTCGCCATCACCGTGATCAGGGGCAGCTGGTGGCGCTGGCCAATGGCGAAATCGTTCGGATCGTGGGCGGGGGTCACCTTGACGCAGCCCGTGCCGAAGTCGGCATCCACATGGGCATCCGCCACGATCGGAATCTCCCGGCCCACCAGCGGCAGCGTCAGGCTCTTGCCCACCAATTGGGCATAGCGGGGATCACCCGGGTTCACCGCCACGCCCGTATCCCCCAGCAGGGTTTCCGGGCGGGTGGTGGCCACCTCGAGGTGGGTGCGGCCATCCGCGCTGGGGGTGCTGAGGGGATAGCGGAAATGCCAAAGGTGGCCGTCCACCTCCCTCATCTCCACCTCCAGGTCGCTCACCGCCGAGCCAGAAGCGGGGCACCAGTTGACCAGGTATTCCCCCCGGTAAATCAGACCCTGCTCGTGCAGGCGCACAAAGGCCTCAACCACGGCCTCACTGCAGCCGGCATCCAGGGTGAACCGCTCCCGCTGCCAATCCACCGAGTAGCCCAAACGGCGCAGCTGGCCGACGATCGTGCCGCCGCTATCGGCCTTCCACTGCCAAGCTTTGTCCAGGAAGGCAGCCCGGCCCAAATCGTCTTTGGTCTTGCCCTCGGCCTTGAGCTGCCTCTCAAGAATGGTCTGAACGGCAATCGACGCATGGTCGGTGCCAGGCAGGCAAAGCACGTTCTTGCCGCGCAGGCGCTGGAAGCGCACGATCGTGTCGATCAGGGCCGTGTTGAAGGCATGGCCCATGTGCAGGCTGCCGGTCACGTTGGGGGGTGGGATCACCACGGAAAAGGGTTCACCCTCCGCAGTCGGGTCGGGGTGGAAGGCTCCGCTCTGTTCCCAGGCCTGCTGCCAGCGGCTCTCGGTGCCGGCGGGGTCGTAGGTCTTGGCCAGGTCGGTCACAGGGGGAGCTCAGGGCTTGGAACCCATGGTCTCAAAGGGCTCCACCGATGGATCCCCAAGAGCCCTAGGCAACCCTGGCAGCGCCTTTCTCTAGACTAGAATCGTCAACAGGGAGCTCATTCTCCAGACGCCTTAAGGCCTGCTCGAGAAGGGCGAGGGAGACATCTTCAGCAGAATTGGGATTGCCCCAACAAAAAGGATTGTCAATATCATCAATAAGCCTCTTCAAAAAGACCAGCAAAAAAGTAAGAACAAACAGGAAGAAACTCGATTCAACCAACGAGGTTGATCGTTGAAAAACAAGGCCTCCGCAGAGAAATAGAGCCGCTATATCCGCCATCCAGTTCACAAGCGGCACGAAGTTGGTCTCACGAATCACCTGAACACGATTAACCTGTGATAAGAGCGTAGACATTTCGCCCATCAAGCGTCCCTGCAAGGTGGATGACGAGAGGTAGGTGGAAGCCCGAACGACCTGGCCATGGGTACTCCGATAACAAGAGTAAACTTCTTCGATGCTGACTCTTTCAATCAGCCAGGAATGCAAGACCCGCCCAAACCTGACGACTGAACGGGCCTCAGCATCAATCGTGACCCCGGGATGATGGAGCAGAATCCCGCGGATTTCCAGATAGAGCGTTTCAATCGAAGAAGCAATTAAACCGGGGATTTTTTCAGCCTCCTTGTAGTCAGTTAAGACGCCACTGAGTAAAAAGCTGACCAAAAAAAATGTTGATGCGACCATGGCCGCAAACAGTGGATTAACACTAAAAAGTTCTAGCCCAGAGTAATGGACAAGAACCTTGGCTCCACAAACGGCCAAAGAAAACAAAGCCACTCTGCGCAGCAACCGCAGACGACGGCGACGGGGACTCATTTGAAAAGCAGTGGGACGCTTTTTCAAAAATTAACTTTGTTATGGATTTATCTTGGGCTGACGGGTCGACCCCTCAATGTGTCCGGGGCAGCCCCCTTGGTGTGCCCAGGAACACCTGGAATCGGCGGCCAGGGGCGGGTAGGGTGAATTTTAATTGTTCTCAATGATTGTGGTAGAAGCCTTTCTACAGGCCATTCGCGAAAACGAAGACCTCCATACCCAGCTTCGAGGAGTCACCACAGCCGCAGGGCTAGCCGAAATCGCCCAATCCATCGGACTCGATCTCCCCCCAGCGGCCATCGTCAAGGGCTTTGCCCAGTCCCTGGTTGACTCCAGCGACAGCTTGGCCATCCGCAACTTCGACAACTTGGGCTGGGATATGGGCGAGCTACTTTGGGCCATCAAAACCTGGGAGCAAGACGAGTAGCCAAACGGTTGTTTCCTCACTGATCCCAGGGAATCGCCACCACCGCATCGCGTTGCTGCCAAGCCCTTGGATCGGTGGGTATCCGATCCATCAGCCCCACCCGCTTGAGCGCCTGGGCCACCCCAACCGGATCCATTGCTCCCAGGGCCGGCCCCATCGGCATCACCAAAACCTGCTGTTCGGCGGGATCGGCCATCACGTGGAGATCCAGGTCCTCCAGCTCCCTCTCAAAAAACACCCGTCGCATTCGCCCGGTCATCACGGGGCCCAGGGCCGTGGCAAAGGCTTGCAGTCCCTCTTGATCGCTGGAGCAACCGCAATTGAGGGCCAGCCAAATCAGATATTTGGCCCAGGCCTCGGCGCTCCAGAGGGGCTGAAAGCTCTCCCTGTGCTGCCGTACCAATTCGGCGATGGCGAAATCAAACAGGGTGGCCTGCAGGCGGCTGGGATCCAAGGGCGGGACAACCAAAGGAGGAACAATCAAAGGCGTCGAATCCATCGACCCCACAGGAGATTGGGCCATTGCTACCGCCGCCAAAGAGAGCCATCCTGACCAAGCGGGGTGCAGCAGCGCTATCCACCCGGCAAACTACTGATACACCCCACAGGAGCAGGCCGCCATGGCCCTCGATTTCAACGACCCCGACCTCGAGTTCTCTGATCTGGTGTACGCCTATCAGAGCTGGGTGATGGCGGTGATCAATGACGAAAAGCTGGGGGGCGAAACCCTGCTGACCGATGACATCGCCGATGATGCCCTTAATGCCATGCGTTTCCTACCTGGCGAGGTAACCAGCGCCATCGAAACCAGCCTGGCCCGGGTCTACGACGTCGATGCCGACGAACTGGCCGGCCTGCTCTTTCCCGAGGGCTGACAAGGACCCTGAAGGCTGAGAAGGAAAGGTGATGCCCGATGCCGGTTTCGAACCAGCGACATCCTGCTTGTAAGGCAGGCGCTCTACCGCTGAGCTAATCGGGCGAAACCGAAACCTACACCACGCTTCGATGGCCCTAAGGCGTTCCACCAAACAACCCGATTGGCTTCAGAAGCTGAAATGGCACGGCGAGGCCTGGCTCACCCGGTTGCTGGTAGCGGGCCTCAAGGGACGAACCCACCCCACCATGCGGAGAGGCGTTCGGATAGCCCGAGCCGTTGCTGAACCAATTTTAACCAAGCGCATCCAAACCGCCGCCGCCAATCTGCAACGGGTCTACGGGGACCAGCTCACGACGGGCCAATGCCAACGGTTGGCAGCCCAATCCCTGGACAGTTTTTTTCTCTCCTGCCTGGAATCGATCATTCAGCCCATTGGGGCGGAGCTCATTCAGGTTGAGGGTGACGGCCTCGAAGAACTGTTTCGCTGCCGTAAAGAAAGCCAAGGCTTCATTGTGGCTTCGCTCCATTTGGGTTGCTGGGATATCGCCCTGCGCTGGCTAAGTCAACATCTTGACAACCTTTCAGTGATCTATCGGCCCGCCCGCAATCCCTATACCGATTCAATCTTAAATGCTGCACGCAGCAGCAATAGTCAATGCCATTGGATCTCCCAACGGGATGCCAAAGCGATGCTGCTGAAACTACGTCAGGGTGCAGGTTTGGTGATGATGACTGATTTATACAAAGGACGTCGGGCCCTATCGGTTGACTTTTTGGGCATCAACACCCCTATGGCTCCAGGCCCCCTTGCCCTCTCCCAAAAAGCAGCCTGCCCCCTCTTTCCCGTCGCCCATGTGCGCGAAGACGATGGGCGCTTTCGTTTGATCTGCGGCAAACCCCTCCACCCCACCAATGCCGCCACAGACCTCGAAGACCGGGCTGGGGCCCTGGGCCGCTGGCAAGAGCCCTGGATCAACGCCTACGCCGAGCAGTACTACTGGATCAACCGCCGCTGGCGCCCCGGGGATGGCACAGGCCAGCGCCTGCGACCAACCGGCCCCCTCGCCGAGCGCCTCCTGGCCAAAGTGAATGGCTAGCGGCCGTCACCACGACCGCGCCACCTGGGTCCTGGGCCTGCCTTTTGCCCTGCTCTGGTGGCCCTGGCTGGGGCCCAGTGGCGCCATTGGTGGCGGACTGGGCTTTCTCATCGGCGGGCTTCTCCTCTCCCCCGATTTGGACACCCGCTCCAATGCCACCCGCCGTTGGGGGGCCTTGAATCTGCTCTGGTGGCCCTACCGCCGGACCCTGAGCCACCGTTCGCTCTTCTCCCATAGCCCCCTGCTAGGCAGCAGCTTGCGCTTGGCCTACCTGGCCGCGATGGTCTTGCTGATGAGCGCCTGCCTCCAACCGATGGGAGCTCCCCCTCCCCAGGCCGTTCTGCGCCATGCCATCCAGCTCTGGCACCAGCACGCTCCCGTGATCCTCAGCGCGGCCGTGGGCATTGAGGCCAGCAGCTGGCTCCACCTGGTGCAAGACGGTGATCCCATGCCGCGCCTGCCCCGGATGCTTCGCCGCTTCAGGCCCAGGGGTCGTCGCAAACCCAAGCCAAAAGGGTGACCTCCATGCGGAGAGCGCCAAAGTGAGAAGGTGAGCCCAGCCTGTTTCGCAACACCATGGGCGCACCTAAAGATCACGGTTGCCAAGGCGCCGCTTCTACCGCCAGCCTGGAAGCCCTTAGCGAGCTCGTCGCGGTGGTAGCTCGGCTGCGGGATCCCCAAACGGGCTGCCCCTGGGACCGCGAACAAACCCATGCCTCCCTGGTGCCCTACGTGATCGAAGAGGCCCATGAAGTGGCCGATGCCATTCGCCACGGCGACGATGGCCACCTGGAGGAAGAACTCGGTGACCTGCTGCTCCAAGTGGTGCTCCACGCCCAAATCGCCCAGGAGCAGGGCCGCTTTGATCTGGATTCCATCAGCCGCACCATCAGTAGCAAGCTGGTCCGCCGCCACCCCCATGTCTTTGCCGGAGGCGAAGCCAAAGACGTGGCCGCGGTAAAGCAAAACTGGGAAGCCATCAAGGCCGAAGAGCAGCGACAGAAAACAGGTCGCTCTGGTGAAACCGAAACCCAACCAGCGACCCCATCCGCCAGTCCGCTATCGGAGCAACTCAGCCGCAAGCTGCGCGGCCAGGGCGCCCTGGCCGGGGCCATGACGATCTCCCAAAAAGCCGCCGCCGCGGGCTTCGAGTGGGACGACCTCGATGGGGTGTGGGGGAAAGTGCACGAAGAGCTCGAGGAGCTCAAGGAGGCGGTCGATGAAGCCCAAGCCACGGGCGATCGGGCCCATGCCCAGGAGGAGTTGGGGGATCTGCTGTTCACCCTGGTGAATGTGGCCCGCTGGTGCCAGATCTGCCCCGAAACAGGCCTCGATGGCACCAACCACCGCTTCCTCGATCGCTTTTCCCGGGTGGAAGCCGCCCTCGGTGGCGACCTGAAGGGCCAAAGCATCCGCGATCTGGAAGGTCTCTGGCAGCAGGCCAAGGCCCAGATTAAAGAGGAAGCCAGCGACCCACCCAGCCGTTAGCGAGCTCTAGCACCTAGCTTTCCAGCCCTATGTCGAGCCTGGATGGCGAATGCTTTGTCGCCACATTCCAACCCAGCTGGCGCTCCAACTCCTCAATAATTGACCCTGCAACATTTTTTCCAGTTGCCTTTTCGATACCCTCAAGACCGGGGCTTGAATTGACCTCAAGCAACAAAGGCCCACGATTAGATCGGATGATATCTACGCCAGATACAGTGAGCCCCAATGCCCTCGACGCTGCAATAGCAAGCTTGCGCTCGCCAGAATCAAGTCGAACTTTTCTTGCCACACCCCCTTGGTGCAAGTTTGCCCTGTACTCACCTTTAGCCGCCCTTCTTTCAATGGCCGCCACTACTTTTCCGCCAACGACAAAACAGCGAAGATCACTACCATTGGCCTCCCCGATAAATTCTTGAACCAATAAATTTGCATTCAAGCTTTTCATCGCATTGATAACTCCTTCCGCCGCCTTATTTGTCTCAGCTAATATCACGCCCTGACCCTTAGTGCCCACTAAAAGCTTAACGATCAAAGGGGCACCACCAACCATGTTAATCAGCTCTTTCGTATCCAGCGGAGAGTGGGCAAAACCAGTGACTGGCATGCTCAAGCCATTACGTATAAACAACTGAGAGGCAAATAGCTTGTCACGAGAAGCCGCAATGGAATCAGAGCTATTCAGGGATGGGACGCCCAAGGCACTAAATTGCCTCACCAGGGCACAGCCATAAAAAGTAACGCTCGGGCGTAGCCGAGGAATAATTGCATCCAAGCCCTCGACTGCATCGCCACCTCGGCCATGGATTTGGGGCCGAAGAGGATCAAGTCGCATATAACAGTCTTTGACACTTAAAAAGCGCATTTTGTGGCCGCGCTCTTCCCCAGCCTCGATCAGACGCCGATTACTGTAAAGCTTTGGATTGCTAGCCAAGATACCCAGATTTAAGCCCGTGGATCCTCGCGAAGGCAGACAATAAAGCTTTTTTAACTCCTCTCGGTCATAATTTCCATGCAGAAATGACTCCGATGGGTCGACGACGAAGCGATCCACAATCGCTTCGCGGCCAAGCAGCATGCGATAGCCCATTGCATCCCGATTCGCAAGGGTAATTTCAATCTCAAATCTATAATTTCCAATGGAAATGAGCTCTCTTATGACACACCGAGACTCGGTCGCTCCACTACTACTTCTTATCCTACGATAGTCCAGAATCTCTGACTCATGGTAAAGCACAATTCTTTTGTTCTCCTGAAAAGGCGGCACCCCAAAGCGAACCCAATCCTTGCCACCACGCTGGAACGTCGAAATATTGATCGCGTGAATACTTGAGGTCTTGGCGCCTGAGTCAACCCTGGCACGGATGGCATGGAGACCTGCATTGGGCCAATGGCACCACTCTTCTGAACCGATAAGCACTTTTTCTCGAGCCGCTAATTCAGGTCGCAACCCATCCACAGCTTCTTGGCGTAGCCGATAAATGTATCACATAATCTTTGCCGCACACAGCGACATTTCCCGCAAACAACGTGTGCCCAAGGTCTCATCTAGTGGTATCCCAGGGCACACGCAAGAAGGAGATTCGGATCCTCGCTCCCTTGCTTTTGTGCAGAGTTCAGTATGCAGAGTTAAGGTTGCGATTGAATAACCAGTGGCAATTCAATAAGAATGGAAATTGAATCACTGGGTACGCCAGTAGAGATGTCCCTATTTATTTCCCTGATTCACTGGCTTGACGCTTATTTTCGCTCCTCTTTAGGTCCGCCTGGGTCGTCCCATTAATCCTCCATGGCCCGACGACGTTGGCGGGCCTGCTTAACCTGACCCCGTTGCTTCTTAGCCTCCACACGCCGCTTCACCGCCCCCTGGGTGGGCTTGGTGGGCTTGCGCAGCTTCGGGGGCGGCTTCAACCCCTCGCGCAGTAGATCTCCCAGGCGCTGCATAGCGAGCTGGCGGTTCTGGTACTGGGAGCGATGCTCGGAGACCGCAACGCGCAGGCAACCAGCCGCGCACCGGGATCCCAGCCGCTCCAGCAGCCGCTGTTTTTGGAACGGACCGATGGCACTGGAGCCTTCCAAATCAAAACCCAGCTCGACGGCGGTCTCCACCTTGTTGACGTTCTGGCCCCCTGGCCCGGAAGACCTGGAAAATCGCCACTGCAACTCAGCCGCTGGGATCAGCACGGCGGCGGACACCCGCAGATCACCAATGGGTCGCCCAGCTGCCATGGCTTGAGCCTGCCAGGGCAATGTCTTGGGCGCTACACCCTCGAAGCGCTTAGCTGGAGGGAGTGACCCCAAGGGCGATGGGCTGGATCGATGAAACCTTCGATGGCGTGCGCTACGGCCTCGAGGGCACGGTGATCGCCGAACAGGACTCCCCCTTCCAGAAGGTGACGATCATCGACAGCGTCCGCTACGGCAAAGGGCTGCTGCTGGATGGCTGCTGGATGACCGCCGAGCGCCAGGAACGGCACTACCACGAAGCCATCGTTCACCCCGCCCTCTGCGGCGCCGAAAGCCTGGCTCGGGTGCTCGTCATCGGCGGCGGCGACGGCGGCACCGCCCGCGAGTGCCTCAGGCACCCAGGGGTCGAGCACCTCGACATGGTCGAGATCGACGGCCTGGTGGTGGAGTGGAGCCAGCAGTACCTGCCCTCGATTGGCGGTGGCTGCTGGAACGATCCCCGCTTCCATCTCACCGTGGGCGACGGCATCGCCTGGGCCGCCGCCGCCGCGGATGCCAGCTACGACGTGGTGCTCGTGGATGGCTCCGATCCCGCCGGACCCGCTGAAGGCCTGTTTAACCGCGCCTTCTTTGAGAACTGCCACCGCATCCTCAAACCGGGCGGCGTCTTCGGCACCCAAAGTGAATCCCCAGAGGCCTTCCGCCAGGTCCACATCGACACCGTGCGTCTGATCCGGGAGGTGTTTGGCCATGCCGATCCCCTCTACGGCTGGGTGCCCATGTACCCCAGTGGCTGGTGGAGTTGGACGTTCGCCGCCACTGACGGCCGTCGTTACCTCGAGCCAAACAGCGAGCGCGCCGCGGCCGTGGCCAGTGGCTGTGAGATTTGGTCGCCCCGCTGGCAGCAAGGAGCCTTCAACGCCATTCCTGCCTATGTCGAGCGCGCCCTGACGGCCTGAGCCAACTCCCTAAAAAGCAACCTGGAGCAGCCCTACTCAGTAGCAGCAGGTGCCGCTGGTGCGCTGCTCCCTCAGCCGCTCATGTTGCTGGCTGATCAACAACACCGCCAGGGTCGGATGGTTGTGGAGCAGGTTCAAAAAGCGCAGCCGCTCCAGGCGCAGCACTTCCACGGGGGTGCGGGCAAACGCCTCATTGCGATAGGTGCCCACAAACCAGACGATGTCTTGGTAGCTGAAGAATTCGCCTGGGCGATAGCAAAGCTTCTCGCCGCCTTCGCCCACCACCTCAACGATGCCGCGACGAACGGCGTAGATCGCATCCGCGGGGGCACCCCGGGAAAAAACCTTGGCGCCGGTAGGCAAGGTGAGCACTTCACAGTCGACCTGGGCCGCCATCAACTCAATGGGGGGGGTGATTGCGAGGGTTGCGACCAATAGAGGCGGCTCCGATAAAAGAATTGTGATCTTCCTTCTTACAACGCCCCTGGCCACCCCCATGGTGTGGATCGCTGCAATTGGGCAAAAGCGCAGCGCATCTGCAGCAACATCCCTGAAAACTTAGGGTTTTCCCCGAATCCCGCCCAAAATTGAAGGCCCAATCCATCGGCCCGTCTCCATAGGATTCAGCCCAAGACGCCTGCCCTGCCCCTTGGCCGATCCCTCTACGGGGCCCCTCAAGCAAACCGCCCTGTTTGAAGCCGCCCAAGCCTCCGGCGGGCGAATGGTGCCCTTTGCCGGCTGGGAGATGGCCGGGCAATTTGCAGGCCTGGTCGCGGAACACAACGCCGTGCGCAGCAGTTGCGGCGTGTTCGATATCTCCCACATGGGGGTGATCACCCTGCGGGGTGCTGGTCCCAAGGATGCCCTCCAAGACCTGGTGCCCAGCGATCTGTTCCGCATCGGCCCTGGGGAGGCCTGCTACACGGTGCTCCTCAACGCAGCCGGGGGCATCCGCGACGATCTGATCGTCTACGACCGGGGCCATAGGGATGGCCAAGCCGAACTGCTGCTGGTGATCAATGCGGCCTGCGCTGACGCAGACACCGCCTGGCTGCGCAACCAGCTCGAACCGGCCGGCATCACGGTCGCCGATCGCAAGGGCGATGGCGTGTTGCTGGCGCTGCAGGGGCCCGAAGCCATGGCCAGGCTGGAAGCCCTCAGCGGCGCAAGGCTCAGCGGGTTACCCCGCTTTGGCCACCGCGATCTGAGCCTCAACGGCACGGCCCAAGGGGCCGCCGCTGGGGCCCAGGCGTTTGTGGGACGTACCGGCTACACCGGTGAGGACGGCTGCGAGCTGCTGCTGGATCGCGCCGCAGGCCTGGCCCTCTGGCAACAACTCCTGGGTGCAGGGGTGACCCCCTGCGGGCTGGGGGCCCGGGACACCCTGCGGCTGGAAGCCGCCATGCACCTCTATGGCCAGGACATGGATGCCAGCACCACCCCCCTAGAAGCCGGGCTGGGCTGGCTGGTGCACCTGGAGATGCCCAAGCCCTTCATCGGCCGCGAGGTGCTCGAGCGCCAAACCGCCGAGGGCGTGGGCAAACGGCTGGTGGGGCTCAAGCTCCAGGGCCGCGCCATCGCCCGCCATGGCTACCCCGTGCTGCACAACGACCAGGTGGTGGGGGAGGTGACCAGTGGCACCTGGTCGCCCAGCCTGGGGGAAGCGATTGCCCTGGCCTATGTGCCCCCTGCCGCCGCCAAACTGGGTACGGAGCTGGCCGTACAAATCCGCAGCAAATCGGAGCCGGCCGTGGTGGTGAAGCGCCCCTTCTACCGGCGGGGCTAGGGCTGGGACCTCAGGCTTCGGTCTGGGGCTGCGGTGCCCAGATCCAGTGGGTTCGCATGGGAAAATCCCTGCAGACTTACAGGGTGTTCCATGCGCAGCCACGGGTGCGGTGATCTGCGCAGTGAATCCAACGGCCAACCGGTGCAGCTCTGCGGCTGGGTGGACCGGCGCCGGGACCACGGTGGGGTGATTTTTATCGACCTGCGCGACCGCAGCGGCAGCGTGCAGATCACGGTGGACCCCGACCTGAGCGCTGAAGCCTTCGCCGTCGCTGAACACCTGCGCAACGAAACGGTGCTCCAGGTGGAGGGCACGGTGCGCAACCGTCCCGCCGAATCGATCAACGACCGCCTGGCCACGGGCCACATCGAAGTCCTTGCCAGCGCCATCACGGTGCTCAACAGCGTGCGCGGCAACCTGCCCTTCCAGGTATCGGTGCACGACGACGAACAGGTGCGCGAAGAGCTGCGCCTGCGCCACCGCTATTTGGATCTGCGCCGCGAGCGCATGAACGGCAACCTGCGGCTGCGGGCCCAAACCATCCAGGCCGCCCGCCGCCACCTGGAGGACCAGGGCTTCATCGAGGTGGAAACCCCCGTCCTCACCCGCTCCACCCCGGAGGGCGCCCGTGACTACCTGGTGCCGTCGCGGGTGTGCGGCGGCGAATGGTTTGCCCTGCCCCAATCGCCCCAGCTGTTCAAGCAGCTGCTGATGGTGGGCGGCATCGAGCGCTATTACCAGGTGGCCCGCTGCTTCCGCGATGAAGACCTCAGGGCCGATCGCCAGCCTGAATTCACCCAGCTGGACATCGAGATGAGCTTCATGGATCAAGAACAGATCCTCGAGCTCAACGAAACCCTGATCGCCAGCATTTGGAAGGCCGTCAAAGGGATTGATCTACCCAGGCCCTTCCCACGCCTCACCTGGCATGAGGCCATGGATCGCTTCGGCACCGATCGCCCCGACACCCGCTACGGCATGGAGCTCACCACCGTGAGCGACCTGGTCAAAGACATGGGCTTCAAGGTGTTCTCCGGGGCGGTGGCCTCGGGGGGCTCGGTGAAGTGCATCGCCGTGGCCGGCGGCAATGAGGCGATCAGCAACGTGCGGATCAAGCCCGGCGGCGATGTGTTCAGCGAGGCCCAGGCCGCTGGTGCGGGGGGGCTGGCTTTCATTCGGGTGCGGGAGGGCGGTGAGATCGACACCATCGGCGCCATCAAAGACAACCTCTCGGAGGCGATCAAGGCCGAACTGCTGGAGCGCACCGGGGCCCAACCGGGCACCCTGCTGCTATTTGGCGCCGGCGACACGGCCACGGTGAACAAGGCCCTGGATCGGGTGCGCCAATACCTGGCCCGCGAGCTGAATCTGGTGTCTCCCGACAGGGAGAACAGCACCTGGAACTTCCTGTGGGTGGTGGATTTCCCGATGTTCGAGTTCAACGCCGAAGACAACCGACTCGAGGCCCTGCACCATCCCTTCTGCGCCCCCAACACGGCCGACCTGGGCGACGACCCCCGCCAATGGGCCGCCACCCTGCCCACCGCCCGCGCCCAGGCCTACGACCTGGTGCTTAACGGCCTGGAACTGGGCGGCGGCTCCCTGCGCATCCACAACTCGGATCTGCAGCGCCAGGTGCTCCAAACCATTGGACTGCCATTAGGGGAAGCGAATCAACAGTTCGGCTTCCTGCTGGATGCCCTGGATATGGGCGCCCCTCCCCACGGCGGCCTGGCCTTCGGCATCGACCGGATGGTGATGTTGCTCGCCGGAGAAGACTCGATCCGCGACACCATCGCCTTCCCAAAAACCCAGCAGGCCCGCTGCCTGATGACCGGCGCCCCAGGGGGCGTAGCCACCAAGCAACTCGACGAGCTGCATGTGGCCAGCACCTGGGAAGAAGAAGGGGCCTAATCCCCTCCCCAAGACCTAACCCTGGCGCCACCCATCCCCGCAATCCTGCCCGAACCCCCTCCATCCCCACACCAACCATGGCCAACAACCTCGAGATCGGCAGCGGCGAGATCAGCACCATCGACATCGGCATCTCGAAATCCCAGCGCCAGGAGATCGCCGCCGGCCTAGGGAGAGTGCTGGCTGATAGCTACGTGCTCTACGGCAAAACCCACGGCTTCCACTGGAACGTGACTGGACCAATGTTCAACACGCTCCATTTGATGTTCATGGACCAGTACACCGAGCTCTGGACCGCCCTCGATGTGATCGCCGAACGCATCCGGGCCCTGGGCTGCCCGGCCCCCTTTGGCGGAGCCAACTTCGCTGCCCTGGCCTCGATCCAGGAAACCCAAGGCGTGCCCAGTGCCCTGGCGATGGTGCGGGAGCTGGTGATGGGCCATGAAGCCGTCGCCCGGACCGCCCGCAGCCTGTTCACCCTGGTGAACGAAGCCAACGACCAGCCCACCGCCGATCTGCTCACCCAGCGGCTGCAGATCCACGAAAAAACTGCCTGGATGCTGCGCAGCCTGCTGGAAGCCTGAAGTACGGCCGAAGGGGAAGCTGAAGTTCAGGCCTGAAGAGACCGTGGTCGGTATCGGTAGATTGAAGAATCAGCCGATATCCCATGACCAAATTTGTCTTTGTCACCGGCGGTGTGGTCTCCAGCATCGGCAAAGGCATCGTGGCGGCCAGCTTGGGAAGGCTTCTGAAATCGCGGGGATATAGCGTCTCGATCTTAAAACTGGATCCTTACATCAACGTGGACCCGGGCACAATGAGCCCGTACCAACACGGCGAAGTCTTCGTCACCGAAGACGGGGCTGAAACCGACCTCGACCTGGGCCACTACGAACGGTTTACCGATACCGCCATGTCACGCCTCAACAGCGTGACCACTGGATCGATTTACCAATCGGTAATCAACAAGGAGCGCCGGGGCGATTACAACGGCGGCACCGTTCAGGTGATTCCCCACATCACCGGCGAAATCCGCGAACGCATCAAGCGCGTGGCGGCCAATAGCAATGCCGATGTGGTGATCACCGAGATTGGTGGCACCGTGGGCGACATCGAATCCCTGCCATTTCTGGAGGCGATCCGGGAATTTCGCGGCGATGTGGGCCGCCAGGATCTGGCCTATGTGCACGTGACCCTGCTGCCCTTTATTGGCACCTCAGGGGAGTTGAAAACCAAGCCCACCCAACACTCGGTCAAGGAGCTGCGCTCCATCGGCATCCAGCCCGATGTCTTGGTGTGTCGCAGCGATCGGCCCATCAGTGATGACCTCAAAGGCAAGATCGGCGGTTTCTGCGGGGTCCCCACCAAGGCGGTGATCGAAGCCCTCGATGCCGACAGCATCTACGCGGTTCCCCTTGCCATGGAGCATGCCCACCTCTGCCATGAGGTGCTGGATGTGCTCAACCTCCCCAACCACCCCAGCGACATGGTGAATTGGGAGAAGTTGGTGACCAAGCTCAGAAACCCCGGCCCGGCCGTGAAGGTGGCCCTTGTGGGCAAGTACGTGCAGCTCAACGATGCCTACCTCTCGGTGGTGGAAGCCCTGCGCCATGCCTGCCTGGATGTGGATGCCTCCCTCGACCTGCACTGGATCTGCGCCGAGCAAATCGAAACCCAGGGCGCGGAAACCCTGCTCGCGGGCATGGATGCGGTAGTGGTGCCCGGCGGCTTTGGCAACCGGGGCGTGGATGGCAAGGTGGCAGCCATCCGCTGGGCCCGGGAGCAGCGGGTGCCCTTTTTGGGCCTGTGCCTGGGCATGCAGTGCGCCGTGATCGAGTGGGCCCGCAATCTGGCGGGACTGGAGGGCGCCACCAGTGCCGAGCTCGATTCCGCAACGGCCCATCCCGTGATTCACCTGCTGCCCGAGCAACAGGATGTGGTCGACCTGGGCGGCACCATGCGCCTGGGCGTCTACCCCTGCCGGCTCACCCCAGGCACCATCGGGCAGCGCCTCTATGCCGAGGAGGTGGTGTACGAACGGCACCGGCACCGCTACGAGTTCAACAACGCCTACCGCACACTGTTTCTGGAATCGGGCTACGAGATCAGCGGCACCTCCCCCGATGGCCGCCTGGTGGAACTGATCGAATTAAAGGATCACCCCTTCTTCACAGCCTGCCAATACCACCCAGAATTCCTCTCCAGGCCTGGCAAGCCCCACCCCCTCTTCCGGGGTTTGGCCGAAGCCGCCCAACAACGGCTGCCCTGCCCATAGGAAAAACCCGCCGGTGGCTGAAGCCCTGCCTGTCGTAGAAACCTTCCATTCCCTGCAAGGGGAAGGGCTGCATGCGGGCCGCAGTGCCTTTTTCATTCGCCTGGGGGGCTGCCGGGTGGGCTGCAGCTGGTGCGACACCAAACACTCCTGGCCCGAGCAAGCGCACCCAAGCCAGTCTTTGACCGCGATCGCCGCGGCCGCCCACGGCGCCGCCCAAACCGGGGCAGCCTTTGTGGTGATCACCGGTGGCGAACCCCTGCACCACAACCTCGACAGCCTCTGCGCCACCCTCAAGTCCCAGGTGCTCAATCGCCAAGGTGAACCCCTGCCCCTGCACCTGGAAACCAGTGGCGTCGATGCCCTGAGCGGCCAGTTTGCTTGGATCACCCTCTCCCCCAAACCCCATCGCCCGCCCTGCCAGGAGCTGCTGGCGGCCTGTGACGAACTCAAGGTGATCGTTCACAACCCCAGCGATCTGGCCTTCGCAGAAGCCATGGCCACCGCCGCCCAGCAGGCCAAAGCCCAGCAAACCGAAAACCTGCAAACCCGGAAAGACAACACCAAAACCGGATCAGGCCCCGAGCTGCTCTTGCAACCAGGCTGGCAGAGCGCCGAAGGCCAAAGCCTGGCGATCGATTTTGTGCGTCAGCAGCCCCAATGGCGACTCAGCCTGCAAAGCCACAAATGGCTCGGGGTACGCTGAGGGTCGCCACCACAAGCACCCCAAGGGATCGTTCAAGCGCCCGATTAAAACCTGCCCGCAGGACGCTCTTGGGTCTCGGCCTTCCAGAGCCGCCAGCGCACTTCAAGGGGCTTCGGGGCATACACCACGATCGGCCGACTGACGTTGTAAGGCACCACAAACGGCCGCCCCGCCATCGCCACAAACTTCTGTTGCAAGGGCTCCCCGGCGGGGCAAGCCATGCGGGTGGAGGCCATCGGACCTATGTCGCTCACCCGCAGATAGGGAACAACCGGATCGGCCGTGCCCTTCTCCATTCGGAGCTGGCCAGAAAAGCTGTGCATGTTGCAGTCAACCTTGGCCAGCTGGCCCACGATCACCTGCACCCGCCAATCGCGGGGGTTGCCGGAGATGGCCTGATCGCTGGAGGAGGGAAGCAGGCCGGGCAGCTGAATCACCCAACGGGTTTCCCCAGGAGCCGCTGGGGGGAAAGGTTGGAGATCCAGGCGCGGAATGGCCCGGGCCCCAGACAGACCCAAGATGGCGCCTAAGACTGCAGCCAGGGGAGCCGCCAGGGCGGCAACGGCAAGGCCAGGGAAGACCCTCAAACGCACTCTCACAGCCAAACCAACAGTGACGTCCCATCTTGACGGTGATCTGGCAGCCTTTTGCCATTGATCCGGCAACTGCCAGTCCCTTGCTGACGTCCCCACCCCAGCCCCCAGCCCAGCCTGCAGCCCAGACCCCAGGCAAACCCACCGCCATTGCCCTGCTGTCCGGCGGGCTGGATTCAGCCACGGCCGCAGCCCTGGCGGTGGAGGCGGGTTATGCCGTGATTGGCCTCTCCTTTGATTACGGCCAGAGGCACCGGCGGGAACTGCTCGCGGCAGAGGCCGTTGCCCATGCCCTGCAGCTGGCCGAGCACCACACCATCGCCGTCAACCTGGCCAGCTGGGGGGGCTCTGCCCTCACAGACCAAGCCATCGCCGTGCCCACGGGCGGCATCCAAAGCGGCGTGATTCCCAGCACCTATGTGCCTGGGCGCAACACGGTGTTCATCGCCCTAGGCCTGAGCCTGGCGGAAGCCCGGGGCGCTACCAAACTGGTGCTCGGCGTCAATGCCGTCGACTATTCCGGTTACCCCGACTGCCGCCCCGACTACCTCACGGCCTTCCAAAACCTGGCCGATCTGGCCAGCAAAAGCGGTCGCGAGGGCCACGGGGCCCAGCTGTGGGCGCCCCTGGTGCTTTGGAGCAAAACAGACATTGTGAAAGAGGCCCTGCGGTTGGGTGTGCCCATCGACGCCACCTGGAGTTGCTACAGCGGCGGCGATCAGGCCTGTGGGATCTGCGACAGCTGCCGCATCCGCGATGCCGCGCTGATCGAAGCGGGCCACCCCGAACTCGCCAGTGGAGCACTGTCCAGCCATTGACCATGCCAAGCCATTGATCTGGGAAACTCGTTGAGCAAGCCAAGCCCCATCCAGCGCCCCCTGCCCTGGTGTGAACCAGCCCTTCTGGTGCAGCAGCTGGCCCACCACTTCGGCGCCGAAGGGCTGGTTTGGCTCGATGGCGATGGCTCCGGCCTGGGCCGGCGGAGCCGGATCGGCGTCCATCCCCTGGAGCAACAGGTGTGCCGTGGCCTACCCGGCACCCCAGGCGCGAGCGATCCGTTTGCGGCCATGGCCACCATCGAGGCCAGCGGCGGGCAATGGATGGGCTGGTTGGCCTATGAGGCAGGGGCTTGGGTGGAACCTGCCCCCCATTGGGGCACCAGCGACATGGCCGTGCTTTGGGCGGCCCGGTTCGACCCGATCGTGGTGATCGACCACCAAAGCCAAACCCTTTGGCTGGAAGGCTGCACACCCCATCGATTGGAAGAGATGGCTGGCTTGATCACAGCCATGGCGGCACCCCAGGCTGGGCCTGGTACGGCAACCCCTCTGTCAGCAACTCCTCGTACGGCAACTCCTAGAGATGGGGCCATTCCCCTCGACGCCTGGACCTGGCACACGAGCTCCAGGCGGTTTGCCGAGCAGGTGGCCCAGATCCGCCGTTGGATCGACCAAGGCGATGTCTTCCAGGCAAACCTCACCGCCTGCTGCGAAGCCAGCACCCCCGCCGCCCCCGATGCCCTGGGCCTCTACCTGCGGCTGCGTCACACCTGCCCTGCCCCCTTTGGCGGCCTTGCTATCGCCGCAGGGACTGCCAACGGGGAAGCCGTGCTGTCCAGCTCGCCAGAACGGTTTCTGAAGGTGGATGGCCAAGGCCTGGTGGAAACGAGGCCGATCAAGGGCACCCGGCCCCGCCACCAGAACCCCGAAGCCGATGCGGCAGAAGCCGCCCAGCTGGTCACCAGCCCCAAAGACCGGGCTGAAAACGTGATGATCGTTGATCTGCTGCGCAATGACCTGGGCCGGGTCTGCCAAAGCGGATCGATTCACGTGCCCCAGCTGGTGGGATTGGAGAGCTACCGGCAGGTGCACCACCTCACCTCGGTGGTGGAAGGGGTGCTGCAACCAGGCCAAGGAGTGGTGGATCTGTTGCGGGCCACCTGGCCAGGGGGCTCGATCACGGGGGCGCCCAAGATTCGGGCCTGCCAGCGCCTGGCGGAGCTGGAACCTGTACCCCGCGGCCCCTATTGCGGCTCCCTGTTTTGGATGGGCGCCAATGGGAACTTCGATAGCAACATCCTGATCCGCTCCGTGCTGATCAAGGACCAACGGCTGCGGGTCCACGCCGGCTGCGGCATAGTGACCGATTCCGATCCCGCCGCCGAAGCCGAGGAGATGGGCTGGAAACTCCAACCCCTGTTGGAGGCGTTGGCATGAGCGATGCGGTGGCGATCGCCTGGATCAACGATCAGGGCCCCCAGGGCCAGTGGGGCTCCCCAGACGAGCTAACGCTCCCGGTCAACGAGCGGGGCCTGCTGCTCGCAGACGGCTTGTTTGAAACCGTGTTGATCCTCGATGGCCAACCCCGCTTGCTGGTCGAGCACCTGGGGCGTTGGCATCACTCCTCCGCCCTACTCGGCTTTGCCAGGCCGCCAGACGAGGCAACCGTGGCGCCCCTGATTCAAGCGGCCATCAGCCGCAGCGGGATCACCACCGGCGCCCTCAGGCTGAATTGGAGCCGGGGGAGTAGCGGCAGGGGAATCGCCATCCCGAAAGCAGATGGAGAGTCATCAAGCAACGCAGAAACGTCAAGCAAATCCGAGGAGGCAAGCCGTGCCCACCGCTTTTGGCTGCAACTCAGCCCCCACAAGCCCACCTTCGCCCCGGTGCGGGTGATCGTGAGCCCCACCGAAAGGCGCTGCGCCACCAGTGTGCTGAGCCAGTGCAAAACCTTTGCCTATGGGCCATCGATTCAGGCCCGCCGCCAGGCGCAAGCCGCGGGGGCCGATGACGCCCTACTGCCAAGCAGCAACGGAGAGCTCAGCTGTGGCACCACCGCCAACCTGATGGTGCGCTCGGGATCGGGCTGGATCACCCCGCCCCTCGGCAGCGGCTGCCTGCCCGGGATCATGCGGCAACGGGCCTTGGTTTTGGGGTTTGCCCAGGAGCAACCCATCGACGTCAAGGCCCTGATCGGCTGCCCTGGTGCCCTGTTGATCAACAGCCTGGGCTGCCGGGCGATCAGCCATCTGGGCCCAACGGCCCTACCGATCGCCCCAGAAGCCGAGGCCTTGTGGTGGGGCCTGCTTTAGTTGCAGCCCTGCACGGAGATCCGGTAGGTGAAACCGGTGGCTGCCTGATCAGCCGAAGCTCCGATCTTGAAATTCACCTGGGAAACCTGCTTGCCGGGGTAGGTGGGAAAAGGGCCCCATTGGCGACCCGTGCCCGTGGGCGGTGCAAAGGAGGGCTCGTTGATCACCTGAAAGCTGGTGCCATCGGTGAACTTCAGAAAGCCCTCCACCGGGTAGGTGGCACTCACCGACGAATTGGCGGTGAAGAAAAACTTGTAGCTGCTGTAGGGCGCCGTTACAAAGAAATCGGTGTTCCAGTTGGGGCGGCTGAAGGGCAACGGGGTGCCAGGGCTAATGGTCTTGGTGACGATATTGGTGGTGCCATCCCCACCCACAGGGGCCAAGAACTGACAGGTTTGGGCCCCCGCTGACTGGGCTCCCGCCGTCACTGCGGCGGTCACGGCCAGGGCAGTAGCAAAGGAAGTCCGGATGAAAGGAACTTTCATAAAATCAGTTCGCAGGAAATCGGAAAAAGCCAGCCACCCTTCTAACCAAACCCCAGCAGATTCGCCACCGAACGCAACCAACTGCCATCACAACCAGCTCACGCTTTCGTAGCAACCATGACCGGGAGAGGGCTGGTGCGCTGGGCAAGATCACTCCAGCACAAGAGCTGGGAATGTTCACCGAGTACAAGCCCAATCGGGGCTACGACGAATATTTCGCAGCCAACGATGAGCCACGCAGCAGTCTGCAGCCCCTTGTCTCGTCCCTGGGCCAACTGGGCCTGGATGAACTGAATCGCAACCATGCGGCGGCCGGCATCTTGCTGAAGCGCCTGGGGGCCACGTTTCGTCTCAACGATTCGGGCAACAAGGGCGTGGAGCGGATCCTGCCCTTTGATCCCCTGCCCCGGCTGATTGGCATGGCCGATTGGCAGCGCCTCGAGCGCGGCCTGATCCAACGCCTCGAAGCCATTGATCGCTTCCTTGGCGACATCTACGGCGACCAAAAGATTCTTAATGACGGGGTCATACCCCGCGAAGACATCGAAACCTCCCAGGGCTGGCGGCCCCAAATGCAGGGTTTCAAGCCCCCCCTGGGCAAGTGGTGCCACATCTCCGGACTGGATTTGGTGCGGGATGGCCAAGGGGCCTGGAGGGTGCTCGAAGACAACCTCCGCTGCCCTTCGGGGGTGGCCTATTTCCTCGAGAACCGCCGCGTCATGAAGCGGATGTTCCCGAGCCTGTTTGCCGGGCGCACGGTGCAACCCATCGACGACTATCCGTCCCACCTGCTGCAAACCCTGCGGGAGTTGGCCCCCTGGACTGACAGTCCGAAGGTGGTGCTACTCACGCCGGGGGTGTTCAACAGCGCCTATTTCGAGCACAGCTACCTCGCCCAACAAATGGGGATCCAGCTGGTGGAGGGTCGTGATCTGGTCTGCCAAGACGATCGGGTCTGGATGCGCAGCACCAGTGGCCTGGAACCCGTCGACGTGATCTACCGCCGCATCGACGACGACTTCCTCGATCCGGCCCTATTCCGCAGCGATTCGATGCTGGGGGTGCGGGGCTTGATGGAGGCTTACCGCGCTGGGCGGGTGGCCATTGCCAATGCCCCCGGCACCGGCGTAGCCGACGACAAGCTGATCTACGCCTATGTGCCGGACATGATCCGCTACTACCTCGGCGAAGAACCGATCATCGAGAACGTGCCCACCTACCTCTGCGCCCAGCCCGAGGACCAGGCCTACGTGCTGGCCCACCTGGGCGAACTCGTGGTGAAAGCGGTGGCCGAAGCCGGGGGCTACGGCATGTTGATCGGCCCCCATGCCAGCAGCGCAGAGATCGCCGAATTCGCCGACAAGATCAAGGCCAACCCCCGCAACTACATCGCCCAACCCACCCTGGAGCTCTCCACCGTGCCCTCCCTCAGCCAAGGGGAGCTCTACCCCTGCCACGTGGATCTCCGCCCCTATGTGCTGAGGGGCAAGGGGGCTTGGGTCAGCCCTGGGGGCCTAACCCGGGTCGCCCTGCGCCGGGGATCACTGGTCGTGAATTCCTCCCAGGGAGGTGGCTGCAAAGACACCTGGATTGTTGATGATGCCCCGAGTCGGGAGGTGGTGCCATGCTGAGCCGGGTTGCCGAATCCCTCTACTGGATCAACCGCTACGTGGAGCGGGCGGAGAACATTTCCCGCTTTGTTGAGGTGAGCGAAGCGATGGCCCTCGACTGCCCCCCCGGCAGCGCCGAACCCTGGCTGCCCCTGATCGAGGCCAGCGGTGATCGCGAATTGTTCGACGAGCTTCACCCGTCGGCCACCCCCCAAGACGTGGTGACCTTTTTGGTTCGCAATGAGGACAACCCCAACAGCATCATCAATTGCATCGCCTTTGCCCGCGAAAACGCGCGCCAGATTCGCGAAGTGATCACCACCGAGATGTGGGAGCACCTCAACGACATCTATTGGACCTTGGTCGAGAACGACACCTTCTGGAACCAGCCCGGCCAAGAACAATTGCGGGATATTCGCCGCGCCTGCCAACTCTTCTACGGGATCACCGACGCCACCTTGAGTCGGGACCTCTCCTGGCAATTCAGCCGGCTAGGCCGCCTGCTGGAGCGGGCGGATAAAACCAGCCGTATCCTCGATGTGAAGTACTTTCTGCTGCTGCCATCCCCCGATGAAGTGGGCGGAGTGCTGGATGAACTGCAGTGGATCTCCCTGCTGCGCAGCGCCGGGGCCTATCAAATGTTCCGCCAGTCGCGCCAACAGGCGATCGAGCCCAAGGCCGTGGCGGCCTTCCTCCTGCTCAATCCAATCTTTCCCCGCTCGGTGCGGTACTGCCTGGAGCGCATCCACGAAACCTTGAAGATCGTCAAAGGCGAATCGGTGCCTGGAGACCCCGACCAGATCGAGTGCCAGAGCGGCCTCACCCTGGCCCGCTGGAGTTACACCAGCATCGACACCCTGATCAACAGTGGTTTGCACGAATCGATCGACGACTTGCAGAGCGATTTCAACCGGCTGCATGAACTCATCGAACAGCGCTACTTCATCGCTGCCAACATCGCTGCCACCAAAGCCCCATCCAGCGCAGAGCTTCCATGCGTGCCCGCGTAAGCCACACCTTCACCTATCGCTACAGCGAGCCGGTACTGCTGGGGCCGCACCGCTTTTGCCTGCGGCCCCGGCCCCATGGCTTCCAGCGGCTGATCGACTACCGCCTGCAGGTGAGCCCCGATCCAAGCCAGCTGTTCGATCTGATCGCCGCCGGCGGCGACACCATCACCCGGGCCCGGTTCCTGGGTGAAACCGAGCTGTTTGAGGTGGTGGCCAACTCCGAGGTGGAAACCTTTACGGCCCCCCTGATGGAGGCCTGCCTCGATGAGGAGATGGCCCGCCTCCCGATCTCGATTGGTCGACTGAATCCCGATCTGATGAGCAACTTGCAGGGCTGGCTGCCCAACGGTCAGCACGACGCTGCCGCCGTGGATCTTGCCCAAGAAGCCCTAATGGGCAGTGATCAGCGCAGCCTCACCTTTCTGCAACAGCTGATCGAAATCATCCAAGACCGGGTCAAATACACCCAACGCCACATCGGCCCCGCCTGGCCGGCCAGCCGCACCCTCAAGGAGCGGGTGGGTTCGTGCCGGGATCTCGCCATGCTGATGATCGAGTGCTGCCGCTGCGTCGGCCTGCCAGCTCGCTTTGTGAGTGGTTACCACCTGGTGGAGCCCAAACCCGAGCGCTACGACCTGCACGCCTGGACCGAGGTGTATCTCCAGGGTGCCGGCTGGCGCGGGTTCGATGCCAGCGGCAAGGGAGCCGTGGACGAGCGCTACATCCCAATTGCTACCTCATCGAAATCCGATCTCACCGCGGCCATCACGGGCAGCTTTTCCGGGCCGCCAGGGGTGGAAAGCACGTTCAAGTGGACCATCGAAGCCGAGGTCCTCAGCGCCACCTCCCACCAGCTCATCCCTGGGAGCTAACCAACCATGACCAGCCCCAACGGCGGAACCACTGCCGCCAAAACAGCCACTGCCGCCAAAACAGCCAGTGGAGTCAAAAAAGCCAATGGCGTTAACCAAGCCACGGCCACCCAGCTGGAGCAACGGCTCAGCGAAGCCGGTATCCGCCTCACCTTTGGCGGCGAACCGACCTACGTGCCCGTGCACCCAGAGGGGGCCGAGTGGAGCGTGGCGGCCGATGGCCCCACCAAACTGGGTTACGCCAAAGCCCTTGGCCGGGAGCTCGAGCAACGGGTCTGGCCCGGCAGCACCCTGATCTATTGCCCGGGCAAGCGCTACGACGGCGAAGTCAATCCCCGCTGGGCCCTGCGGCTGATCACCGGAACCGATGGAACCCCCATCGTGCGCTGGCCCCAGCACGATTCAACCCCCCAGGGCCCAACGGCCCGGCGCGCCCCCACTGCCGGCGAAGCCCCGGGACTGCTGGCCGCCATCGGCGCAGGCTTGGGCTGCCCGCTCCGGCCCCTGCCCCTGCGCGATCCCCTTGATCCTGCACGGCAGGTGTGGGCCGCACCGCTCTGCCACCACGACGAAGCCAGCCCAAGCCAACCGCTGGGCTGGCAGGCGGCGGACTGGCCCCTAACGGAACCCCTGCGGGAGCTCATCGGCGCCCCCGGGCCCGCCGGCCTGCGCCTACCCCTGGCCCACTTCCCCGAGGGGGTGCTGCGGCAGGTGCTCACCCTGGAGCTGGGGCCAGAGGACTGGAGTCTGTTTCTGCCGCCCCTGGCCCGCCAACCTCTGGAAACCTTGTTGGGCGTGATTGCCCAGGTTTCGGCAGCCTGGAGCCAGCCAGATCTCAGTGGGGTGCTTCCCCTCGACATTGATGGGGCCTGGCAGGTGCTGGGGCTTACCGCCGACCCCGGCGTGCTGGAAGTGAACCTTCCCGTTTGCCACAGCTGGGCGGACTACGCCGGCTGGATGCAGGCCTTGGAAGCAGCGGGAGAGACCGTGGGCCTTCGCTCCTGGAAGCAACAGGGGGAACGCACCGAAGGCAGCGGCGGTGGCAACCACCTGCTCTGGGGCGGCCCCAGCCTGGAGGAGAACCCCTTCTTCGGCCGGCCGGCCTGGCTGGTGGGGATCCTGCGCTACTGGCAACACCACCCAAGCCTGGCCTACCTGTTTTCGGGCAACTCCGTAGGACCCGCCTCCCAGGCACCCCGGCCCGATGAGGGCAGTGCCGCTTGGCTGGATTTGGAGCTGGCCCATGGCGTGCTCGAAGGCTTGCCCGCCGGCGATCAACGCATCGCCATCAGCGAAACCCTGCGCCATCTCCATGCCGACAAGAGCGGTAACACCCACCGCAGTGAGGTCAGCCTCGACAAGTTCTGGAACCCAGCCTGGGCAGCCGGCTGCCAGGGGCTGATCGAATTTCGGGCCCTGGAAACCTTTCCAAAGCACCAGTGGGCCTCCGCCGTAGCCCTGCTCTGGCGGGCCCTGGCCGTGCACCTGCTGGATCCCACCAACAGGCCCCCTGCCCTCAAGCCTTTTGGTGAGACGTTGCACGACCAATGGCTCCTCCCCAGCCAGTTGTGGCTTGATTTAGACCAGGTGCTCGACGAGCTCGAGCGGGCTGGCTTTCCGCTGGAACGCCCGATCTTCCAGGCCATCTGGCAGTGGCGCTTCCCAACGCTGCTGGGCTGGAGCGATCCCACCGACGCAACCGCAACCCTGGAGATTCGCCGCGCCCTCGAACCCTGGCCGCTGCTGTGTGACACCCCCGTGGAAGGCGGCAGCACCAGCCGCTTTGTGGATAGCTCCCTGCGCCGCTTTGAGGTGATCAGCACTGGGGCATTCCGAAAGCGCTATGGCCTTGTGCTCAATGGCCGGCCGCTGATGCTCGGCGATCACCAGCCCGTAGCCGTGCGCTATCGCCAGGAAGCCCTCTATCCCTGCCTCCACCCCTGCATCGCCAACCACCTTCCCCTGGATCTCCAGCTGATCGATCGCCACCAGGGCCAGGCCATCACCCAATGGACCCTGCCCAACGAAGCCACAGGATTTGAGTGCCAGGCTGGGGAGCCCTCGGCGACGACCAGCGATCCCACCAGCGCCAACTCTCCAGAGCCCAGTCCCTGGCGCGGGGCGCGCCCAGGGGCCTGCACCGTGGATATGCGCCTGGGCTAGCTACCAGCTCACCCCATGCAGCTTGGGCAAGGGCGCGGTCTTGAAGGTGGTAGCAAACAGCCGGGGGATCCGGCGGCTGTTGTAGACCCGAAATTCCCGCACCACGCTGGCCCCTGGATCGCGAACGGCCTGGTTGAGCACCACGGAGCCGTCGGGGTCAGACACCGACCGGTGGAAGGTGCCAGGGGGGATGCGCAGGATGTCGCCTCCGGTTTCGAGGCGAACAATGTGATACGGGTAATTCCAGCCCAAGTTGACCAGATAGAAGGTGCGACCCCCACCAAGGGCCAGCAGGTTGTCTTCCTGGTGGGGGTGCAAATAGAACTGCCAAGCGCCGGTCTTCTCCTCATCCGGCGGACTGATGGCTGGGCCTGAGTGGATCACCAGATCCCGGGCATTGGATTCAGCAACCGTGATGTCGAAGAAGCGAACGGCGGGGGTATCGCGAAACTTCTCGTAGGGAATCAGCTCAAACATCGGAGAGCGGCCGATGGCGGCCCCAGGGGCGGAAGACGACATAGGAACTGGCGCAAGCAAGACGCCCGAGTAATGATCCCAGTGAACCGAGCCACCGAAGCAAGAAGGGTTGCAAGAGCTACGAAATAGCCTGATTCGCAGGCCAGTTCAGCAATTGACCTGCAGATTGCGTGCCCCTGCGATACCGCTTTGAGCCGGCGCGACCGCTTTGCTCAAAAGCTCAAAAGGGAATGGGCATCTCCACATCGGCGGGCTCCGGTGCCACGCCCCCAACCCGCTCCGCCACCATCTGGCCCACCACCACGATCGAAGGAGATGCAAAGGCCTCCGCTTCGGCCCGTTCGGCGAGTTCCCCGAGGGCGCACACGAGATGGCGTTGGCCCTTCACCGTGCCCTGCTGAATCACCGCCGCCGGCGTCGCCACGGACAAGCCCCCAGCCACCAACTCTTCGGCGATGCGCCGCAGATTGTGCAAGCCCATGTAGATGACAAGACCGTCGCTGCTTTGGGCCAGGCCCCGCCAATCCACCCCGGGGCGAGCCTTGTCGATTTCCTCGTGGCCGGTCACAAAGGTGACGCTGGATCCGGCCTTGCGATGGGTCACGGGGATGCCCACATAGGCGGGGGCGGCGATGCCAGCCGTCACCCCAGGCACCACCTCCGCCCTCACCCCATGGCGGGCCAGATGGGCCGCTTCTTCGCCGCCGCGGCCAAACAAAAAGGGATCACCGCCTTTGAGGCGCACGATGCACCGGTGGCGCCTGGCCAGCTCCACCAACACCGCATTGGTGCTGGGCTGGGGCACCGAATGGTGGCCCCGGCGCTTGCCCACAAAATGGAGTTCGCAGCCCTCGCCCACCAGATCGAGCAGCTGCTGGGGCACGAGGGAGTCGTAGACGAGGGCATCGCACTGCAGCAGCAGCCGATGGGCTTTCAAGGTGAGCAGCTCGGGATCACCGGGGCCCGCCCCCACCAAATACACCTTGCCCAATGGGATCTCCGTGCCCAATGGGATCTGCGTGCCCAATGGGTTCTCCAGGCCCGAAGGGTTAGCCATCGCGGCGTCAGTAGCCGTCATGGCAGGGCCTCCAAGCTGGTGAGCAGAAACTCGCGAACCTCAAGCTGCTGAAGCAGGGGTGGCAGCAACTGAAGCCGCCCGTCGTACCCGTTCTCTGGCTGCCGCATCACGCTGGCCTCAAGCGATTCTGTAAGGCGGTTCGCCGCCAAGGTGAGCGGCTGCACCACAGTCGAGTTGGCGGCGACAGGGCCTAGTTGATCCATGGCTGCACTGTATGGAGCGGACACCCCCGGGTAACCAAGCACTTGACTCAAGTGGGCCACATAGCGATGGGCCAGCTCACCGTCTAAGGGATGGTGCAACCAGCAGCAGGGCCTACCGCCAGCGACATGGCGCAATTGGGCCGCCAACACCTGTTGCCAAGCCGGCCAGGCCCCCAAAAAAGACCGCCGCTGCAGGGACACACCCTGCAGAGCCACGCCTTGTTGTGACGCCAAGCGACAACGCCAATCCCAGGAGATGGCATTTAAATCGACCCGCACATGGCCCCCAGGCACAAGCAACAAGGGCACCAAGGTGACCATCTGCGCCCGTTGGGCGGCATTCAAAAAACCTGCGCTGGTCTGGGGAGGCTCCGCCGTGAGGGCCTGAAGCACCACTGGCGCTCCCCTGCGCTGCTCAACGGCGCTTGCAAGAGCCCTCACCTCATCAGGAATCACCCCGCCGCGGCGCCCATGCACCACGAGCACCAGGGGAGAAGGAGAAAGCCGGCGGTGTATGCGTTGGGCCACTTCGGTATCGAGAGCAAGTCGGCCCAACCGCCGCAACGCGGGCTGACCTTGGGGCAAGCGGGCCAAAAGATCCACTGCTTTCGCTGCCAGGGACCCATGGAGATCTTGGGCCAAGGCCACAAGACCGGCCCGCAGGGGAGCGACAGGCCATGCCGCCAAACCCACCGCAAGCCCCTCCAAAGCAGCCTGCCGCACCGCCAACGGCACGGGTTGAAGCGCCAGATCAAGCAAGAGGGCTCCATCCTGGGCTTGCCGCTGATGGCCGAGCAACGGCAACAAGCTGGGTTGCTTCCAGCCATACCCATCCCCAAGCCGGCGCAGCTGATCCGCCACCCGGGGATCCTGGAAGCAGCCCAGAACCTGGGCCCAGGCCAAGTGCTGGTGAGGGGAAATCAGTCCAGCGCAAGCCAGCAAAGGCTCCAGCCAAACCCCCTGGACGGTGCCAGCTACGCCAAGCAATTCCCGCCCCAGACTCGGCCAAAACCAATCCGCTTCTGCCTCCACACCGATCGCCAGCAACCGCTCAGCCCCTGGGCGGTCCACCCGCGTGGCCAGGGCGGCCAAGAGATCCGCCTCCAGGGGCAGTGCTCCGCTCTCGATGGCCCCAAGCCAAGGGCCAATCGGCAAGGTCTGCCTCCTCAGCCCCTGCAGTTGGTGCCAGCGTTCGTTGCTGCCAACGTCTGCTAAACCGCACCCTTGGGAGGGATCAGGAAAGTTGGAGAACAATCCAACGCCTGCATCTCTTGCCAGATTGACAGAGATCGCAGGTGAGGTGGAAATGGACAGACTTGGCACGAAACGCGCTGGCGACCTAGGGAGCACTGGGTCCAATGAAGGACCTCTTTGCGCCGATTCAGGCCTCAGCGACCTTCCTCCGGGCGCCAAAGCGCTCGACCAAAAGGTCTTCCAGCACATTGGCCAATTGGGTTAGGGGGACACCTTTGTCGTGCAACTCAGCCAGCTTGGGATCGGAACCCATCGAACCGCCAAGGAAAATCTTGGCAGCCTCAACCATTTCGCCATCGTGGCGGGCCTTGGCCCCCATCAGGCCAATCTCACCCATATAGGGCTGGCCGCAGGCATTGGGACAGCCGGTCCAATGGGTTCGCACGGCATGGGGAAGCTCCAAGCGCTTTTCGAGCTCTTCCACCACCGCTTGGGCGGTGGTCTTGGTGGGAATCAGGGCAAAGCTGCAATAACGATTCCCGGTGCAGCTCACGGCCTCCGCTTCCAAGGCTCCCGGATTCGGCCGGAATCGGGCCAGTAAGGGCTCAGCCAACAACGCCTCCAATCGATCGGTCGGCACGTTGGTGATCAACACGTTTTGCGCTTCGGTCAGCCGCAACTCCCCATCGCCATAGGAGCGGGAGAGGCGGGCCAGTTCCGCCATCGCGGCGGCATCCAAGCGGCCCGTCGGCACGCTGAGTCCAACCCAGTGGAAACCCAATTGGCCCTGGGCATGGACACCGACACCGGAACGGGGAGCACGGTGCACCAGGTGAATACCGTCGTGGGGGAAGGCCTCACCACCGATGGCCTCCAATTCCCCAACCACCGCCCCCCGATAGGCCTCAAGGCCCAACTGATCAATCAGATACATCAGACGACTTTTGTTGCGCGCCACCCGATTGCCATGGCGCCCAAAGTGGGCCAACACCGCCAAGGTGAAGGCAGGAAGTTGCTCTGGAGCCACCCATAGGCCCAGGGGCACGGCCAATTCATTGCGCTGGGCCGAGAAGAAACCTCCCACCATCACCGTGAAGCCCAGCTCACCCTCCCGAAACGCGGGGAGAAAGGCCAGATCGTTGTGCAATAGGAAACTGTCCGGGGCCCCACCCACGGCCACGTTGAACTTGCGCGGCAGGTTGCGGGGGCCATCGGGTCCGAGTAGCGCGGCCTGAATCGCTGCCACCAGGGGCCGGGTGTCCACGATTTCCTCAGGGTCAATCCCTGCGAGGGGATTGCCGGTGATGTTGCGGACGTTGTCGTGGCCCGATTGGCGGCTGGTGAGGCCCACCGCCTCAATGGCACGCATGAACGGTGCCATGTCCTCGAGCAGCAGCCCGCGCAGTTGCAGATTTTGGCGCGTAGTGATGTCGGCGGAACCATCCACCCCACAACGGTCCACCGCCTCGGCAAGCACCTCCAATTGATCGGCGCGGATCACCCCATTCGGCAACCTCATGCGCACCATGAAGCGCCCAGGCGTGACAGGGCGAAAGAAGATGCCCAGCCATTTCAGCCGGATGGTGAGGGTGGCCTCATCCAGCGATTCCCAGCCCTGGCTGGCCAACTCAGCCAAGCGAGGAGCCAGATCCAAGCCACAAAGCTCTGCCTTGGCCTGTTCAATCTTGCTGAGCTTGGCAAGGGTTTCCATTGTCACAAGGCTTCAGCTGGCCGTAAGGGAAGATCAGTGGATCGTCCCGGAGCGACCACCTCCGCAATGTCGCCATCACTACCAATTAACGGAGGGTTGGCACAACGGCCTGCCAGCCAACTCAGTGGGGGCCAGGAACGATTTCGCCTACTGATCGCCAAAGTGGGCAGCGGAGAACACACGAGCACGGGCCTCGATCGAGCCGAGGCCTGCGAAGCCCTGGACCTCATGCTCACCGGGGCAGCGAGTGATGCCCAAATGGGGGCCTTCCTGATTGCGCACAGGATTCGCAGGCCCGCCCCGATCGAGCTCACCGGGATGCTGGATAGCTATCGGCACCATGGGCCGAAGCTGAAAACCCAAGGCCGAAAGGCCCTCTGTTTCTGCGTTCCCTACGACGGCAGGTCACGAACTGCACCCTTGGTTCCCCTTGTGGCTCTCGTGCTGGCCTCCACCGGGCTGCCCGTGGTGCTGCACGGCGGCAAACCCATGCCCGTGAAATACGGAGTGACCCTCGTCGAGCTATTTGGGTCCCTCGGCATTGGCTGGTGCGGCCTCAGCCTGATAACCATCCAGGAGCGGCTCAACAACTTTGGTCTTGCCCTCACCCACCAACCCGATCACTTTCCGGCAGCCGAAACCCTTCTTCCCATTCGCGACGCAATCGGTAAGCGACCGCCCGTGGCCAGCTTGGAGCTGCTGTGGACCCCGCATGAAGGGGACCATCTACTGATCAGCGGCTTTGTGCACCCCCCCACGGAAAAGCGGGCCTGGGAAGCCCTTAGCGCCTTTGGCGAAACCGACGTACTCACCGTTAAAGGGTTGGAAGGATCAACCGACCTCCCCACAACCCGGGCAGGGATTACGGCCAGAGTGCACAACGGTGATGTGGAGCGGATCTTGATGCACCCCCGCGACCATGGCATCCAGGCAGACGAAGTGGCTTGGATCTGCCTTGAAACCTGGCAAAACCAGGCCCTGGCCGCATTGGCCGGGGAGGGACCTCTGGCGGAAGGACTCGCCTGGAACGTGGCCGCCTACCTCTGGCAAGCCGGTGCCAGCCCCTCGCTCCCAGCGGCACTGGAGCAAAGCCGGGCGCTGCTGCAGGCCCGCAGCGGCGAACGGCTACGGCAGCAAATGGCGGATCTGTAGCAACTGCGACGGGAGCCGGCTCGGGCCGTGTGGTGTTCTAAGCAAGTTGGTGAGCTTTTGCGCCAGCGCATTTCATTGAGGGGGATCAAAAGGCCCTCAATGACCGGTGATTGCGCTGGCATCAAACAGGCAACCCAAATTCCGCACCGCTGACCCAATAGGGATCGACGGCTATTTCGTGCCCCGAACCGGAGTTTTAACCAATGACAAACACATCACGCCGCCAATTTCTGCTTCGCACAGCCACCACAACAGCGGTGCTTGCTTTCCAGGTGGGTGGACTTGCCAGCCTGCTAACCACCAACGCCGCCCACGCTGCACCAGGCAAGCCGGAAACCACCTCGGCCACCCTGGGCTTCATTGCCCTAACCGATGCCGCTCCGCTGATTGTTGCCAAAGAGAAGGGCTTCTTCGCCAAGCAAGGCATGACCGGGGTTGAGCTCAAAAAGCAAACCTCCTGGGCGGTCACCCGCGACAACCTCGAACTCGGGAGCTCCGGTGGAGGGATTGATGGGGCACACCTGCTCAGCCCGATGGCCTACCAGCTGACCACTGGGGCAATCAGCAAAAGCAAAAAGCCGGTGCCAATGAACCTCTTGGCCAGGCTGAATTTGAACGGGCAAGCCATCTCCGTATCCAATGAATTCTTGAGCGATAAGCTCACCGTTAAGGCCCCTGGGCTAGTCAAAACCGTGGCCAAGAAGAATGCCACTGGAGACAAGTTCAAGGCTGCTGTGACGTTCCCGGGCGGTACCCACGATCTGTGGATGCGCTATTGGCTGGCCGCCAACGGAGTCAACCCCAACAAAGACGCCAGCCTGGTGGTGATTCCCCCGCCCCAAATGGTTGCAAACATGCAATCGGGAACCATGGATACCTTCTGCGTGGGTGAGCCATGGAACGAGCGCCTCGTGAACAAGAAACTGGGATACACGGCTCTCATCACCGGTGAGCTCTGGCGAGACCACCCTGAAAAAGCCTTTGCCATGCGGGCTGATTGGGTGAAGAAAAACCCCAACGCTGCTCTCAGGCTGTTGATGGCCGTGCAGCAGGCCCAGAAATGGGCCGACAACCCAGCCAACACTCCTGAGTTGGCCAAACTGCTTGCCCAAGACAAATACGTCAAGGCCAGTGTTAATGATCTGCTGCCCCGTCTCCAGGGCACCATTGACTACGGCACAGGCAAGGTGGTTAAAAACAGCCGCTACAAGATGAAGTTCTGGGCCAGCAACGCCTCCTTCCCCTATAAGAGCCACGATGCCTGGTTCATCACAGAAGACATCCGCTGGGGTTATTTGCCCTCAAGCACCAACACCAAGGCACTCGTCGACAAAGTGAACAGATCGGATCTGTGGCGGACTGCCGCAAAAGCCAACGGCTACACCGACATTCCCTCCAGCGATTCGAGGGGCGTTGAAACCTTCTTTGATGGGATCAAGTTTGATCCCAACAATCCCAAGGCCTACCTCAACAGCCAAAAGATCAAGGCAATGAAGTAAAGGCGCACCTCGCTGATGCAGATCCTAAGGAGATCCTATGGGGGTCTCCTTTCTTTCTTCCCTTGAAACCGAGCTCCTTTTATGACCACCGCCCTCGCCAAAAGCCGTAAGCAAAGGCGATCAAGAATTCCATGGCTGCATTCGCCCTTAGCTCGTCAAATCAAGGCACCAGTGGTTTGCATCGGCCTTACCTTGGCCCTCTGGCAGCTCCTGTGCCTCCCCAATCCGGATGGCTTCCCCGGGCCCATCCAAGTAATCACCCAAACCTGGACTCCATACATCAGCCAACCCTTCTATGACGATGGCGGCACGGCAAAGGGATTGGGGCTTCAGATTTTAATCTCCCTTCAACGGGTCGTCGTCGGCTATAGCCTGGCGGCGATCGTAGGCATTGCAGCGGGTCTTGCCATTGGCCTGAATGAATTCCTGCGGCGGGGCTTTGATCCGCTGATTCAGGTCCTGCGCACGGTGCCGCCCCTCGCTTGGCTACCGATCTCCCTGCTCCTACTCCAGCAGGCTGATTCGGCCGCGATCTTCGTCATCTTTATCACAGCAATTTGGCCAATTATCATCAACACGGCCGTGGGAATCCGCGAAATACCCCAGGACTACACCAATGTGGCTCGGGTTCTGCGGTTGCGCAAACGCAGTTATCTGTGCGACATCCTCTTGCCTGCTACAGCCCCTTACGTGTTTACTGGACTGCGAATCTCCGTGGGCCTGGCCTGGCTTGCCATTGTGGCGGCTGAGATGCTGAAGGCCGATGGCGGAATTGGCTTCTTCATCTGGGATGCCTACAACGCCGGGGGAGACTCCAGCACAAGTCAAATCATCCTGGCCATCTTCTATGTGGGTGTTGTTGGCCTGATCCTTGATCGCCTGGTGGGCATGGTGGGAGATCGCATTAGTGGCGGAGGCCGTTGAGATGACTTCAATGGTCACCATTGACAATGTCAGCCAATCCTTTGCATTGCAAGATGGAGGTCAATACGTAGCGCTCAAAAATATTTTCCTTGAGATTAAGGAAGGAGAATTTGTATCACTAATTGGGCATTCTGGTTGCGGAAAATCAACCTTGCTTAATCTACTAGCAGGTCTGACCGTGGCCACAAAAGGTGGGATCTTGATGGACGGCCGCGAAATTACCGCCCCTGGACCCGACAGGATGGTGGTGTTTCAAAACTATTCACTCTTGCCATGGCAAACAGTTCGGCAAAATATCGAGCTAGCTGTAACGAACGTACTGCGTGATCTCTCCAGCGATGAACGCAGAGAGCTGGTTGACAAGCAATTGAAGACGGTGGGCCTCAGCGCAGCAGCCGACAAATTTCCCCGTGAATTGTCTGGGGGCATGAAGCAACGGGTCGCCATTGCCAGAGCACTTGCCATCCAGCCCCGCCTGCTGCTGCTCGACGAACCCTTCGGAGCCCTGGATGCCCTAACCCGCGGGAACCTGCAACAGCAGTTGATGCAGATCTGCCAGGAGGCGGGCGTCACCACCGTGATGGTGACCCATGACGTCGACGAGGCGCTGCTTCTCTCCGATCGGGTGGCCATGCTCACCAATGGACCGGAAGCTGAAATTGGTCAAATTCTCAACGTGAACCTACCTCGCCCCCGGCAACGGCTCGAGGTAATGGAACATCCAGATTATTACCAGTTACGGATTGAACTGATTGGTTTTTTACAGCAACAACGGCGGACACGGCAACGTCGCAGCGCAGTGGCCGCAACCATGCCCACCGCTCCAAGCCGCACAGTGAAAGTTGTGCGATTGGGTTACCTCCCAGGCCTCGATGTTGCTCCACTGGCGATGGCGATCGATAGCCAGTTGTTTGATCCTGCTGTCGTACAAGTCGTCCCCGTATCCTTCGCCGACTGGCGTCGACTCGAGGAACGCTTGGTTGACGGTGGCTTGGACATGGCCATCACCTCAGCCACCACCCCTTTGCAACTGAACTTGGGACTGGGTAACCAGCCCGGCCAAAAACAAACCCCCTGGGCAGCCATCACACCGATGACCGTCAGCCGAAATGGCAACGCCCTTTGCCTAGCGCGCCATCTTTTGGATCTGGGGATTGAGGATCGCGCGAGCTTGGTGGAGTGGATTCAAGCCAGGGACAAGTCCTTCTCCATTGGCATCCCTCAACATCACGGCATAGCCGAGCTGTTGCTGCGTCACTGGTTGACGGCTGGCGGGCTCAATGTTGAAGATCACATTGCCTTCACGATGCTCTCACCCCTAACCATGGTTGGAGCGTTGCGCACCGGAGCCATCGATGCATTTTGTGCTGGCCGCTATCGGGTGGCCGAAGCCATAGAAGATCGGCAAGGGTATGTGCTGGCCACCGACCTCGACATCTGGAGCGGACATCCCGAAAAAGTGCTCACCACATCGGAAGCATGGGCCGCTGCTAATCCCGAGGCCCTGGTCGCCATTTGCAGTGGCCTCATGCAGGCAGCTGCACGCTGTGACAACAGCAACCAGCGCGATGAAATGACCCGGATATTAAGCCAACCCCAATGGCTCGGAACCCGTTCTGCCATTGCCTTGACACGGCAGTTCAAAACCGGCCTGGGGGATGCAAGCCCTGAACTGCTGCGCTTCAACCAGTTCCATACCGATCGGGCCCACATTCCCAATCGTTCTGAAGGCACCTGGTTCCTCACCCAGTTCAGCCGCTGGGGTTGGTGCCCATTCCCAACCAACCGGCAAGAACTTCTCGCGCTGACCTACCGCCCAGACATCTGCGATCAAGCTCTCGTCGTAGCTGGCTTCCAAGCCTTGCCTGCACCGCGTTCCACCTTTGCCCTGGCCGATGGCATTTCCTTCAACGCGAACGAACCCATCCCATACCTCAAAAAACAACTTCAGGGATCTCTCCCGCCCATGGATCGGGCGGAGCTGCCTGCAGCATCGAGCGAACAACCCGTTTTGATTCCCACCGCCTGAGCCAGGCCAATGCCAGAAACCAACCAACTGACACCACCAATCACCCCACTGTCGTCGGGACAGGAGAGGCCCTTCCTCCAGTTTGAAGGAATAGGGCAGGTCTTTAAGAGCCGCACGGGTGAATTTGAGGCCCTACGCAACATCAACCTAACGGTGAGTCGCGGTGAATTCGTTTGCGTGATTGGCCATTCAGGTTGCGGCAAATCAACGCTGCTCAATATGGTGTCAGGCTTCCTTCACCCCACAAGTGGAAGCGTCACCATGCAAGGGGCCGCCATTGAATCACCGGGCCCGGATCGAATGGTGGTGTTTCAAAACTATTCCCTCTTGCCATGGCAAACGGTCACCCAAAATGTAGCCCTTGCCGTCAAGGCTGCCCGACCAGAATTGTCGGACAAGGAAGGGGCCCAGGTGGTCGAACACCATCTCGAATTAGTTGGATTACTCGAAGCTCGCCATAAAAAGCCGCCCCAGCTATCAGGCGGCATGCGCCAGAGGGTCGCGATCGCAAGGGCCCTGGCCGTCCAACCAGCGGTTTTGGTGCTGGATGAACCCTTTGGGGCCCTCGATGCCATTACCAAAGAAGAGCTTCAAGAGGAACTTCTCACGATTTGGGCAGAACGGAAACCAACCGTTCTCATGATTACCCACGATATCGACGAGGCCCTCTTCCTTGCAGACCGGGTTGTGATGATGACCAACGGCCCTGCAGCAACCATCGGGGAAATTATGGAAGTGCCCTTCGGGAGGCCCCGCAGCTATGAAGTGATTCAAGCCGATGAACGCTACGGCCAGTTGCGCAACCATGCCCTCGACTTTCTCTATCGCCGCTTCGCCCACGACGAAAGCTAATCAACCCATCGGCTGCGGCAGAAAAGCTGCATTTTGTAGCAGATGAAACAGCGGTTAACCTATTCCTAATGTTTCCATAACCCAAGCCTAATGAGCATACGCTGTTAGGCCCTAGGGGCTTTTTTTCTGATCCCGCGAATTTAATCATTCACGGTGTGAGGACCGATGAAAGCATCCAAAAAGTTTATTGCCATTGCAACGACTAGCCTCATTGCGCCACTGGCAGCGCCAGCCCAAGAACTCGCTTCTCTGAGCGGCAATAACGCTGTGAATGAGTACATGAACCAACAAAACATAGACACCTTTAGGGCTTGGGAATCCAGGAACCAGGTGACCAACGTCTCGCAATTTTCTGATGTCAAGTCCACCGATTGGGCCTACCAAGCTCTGAGCAACTTGGTCGAAAAGTATGGCTGCGTGGCTGGCTACCCAGATGGTAGCTTCAAAGGCGGAAATGCGATGACCCGATACGAAGCCGCCGCACTGCTGAATGCATGCCTCGACCGCGTAACCGAGGTCACCGATGATCTGCAGCGGCTGATGAATGAGTTCAAAGCCGAGCTCGCCACCCTCAAAGGCCGCGTAGACGGCCTCGACAAAAAAGTAGGCAAGCTGGAAGCCCAGCAGTTCTCCACCACCACCAAACTGAAAGGTGAAGTTAACTTCATCCTGGGCGGGATTCCTGGGTACACCTCGAATACGGGTGTAAACAGCGCTGGACAACAAAACCTTCAACGCCAGGGTAATACCACCTTTAACTATGATGTAAAGCTGAGTTTTGATACCAGCTACACAGGCCAGGATTTGCTGAAAACCCGCCTGCGTGCCGGCAATTTCTCGGCCCTGCCCTTCGGTAGTGCTTCCCAGCCCTTCTTTCTCGACAAAGCTGTCGCAAGCAACGACGGCGTCTTCATTGATCGCCTCTACTACACCTTCCCCGTTGGCAAGGATAAGTCGATCAAACTGACAGCCGGCGCCCTGGTTCGTAACACCGAAATCAGCTGGATCCCCACGGCCTACAGCGCCAACGTTCTCGACTTCTTCACCACCGCTGGCTCCCCAGGCACCTACAACAAAGCCACCGGCCAAGGCTTTGGCTTCCAGTGGAAGCAAAAAGTGGCCAAAGGCAAACCTGCTTGGCTCATCAACTCCAACTACGTTGTTGCGGGTAACAACGGCCTTGCTGGAGACGGCACCCAAGGCCCAACCAATAGGAATGGTGGCTCCGGTGCCGATAGCAGCTACGGCGTCTTCAACTCCGATTCGGGAATTAACTGGTTAACACAGGTTGGCTACGCCGCCTCGAACTGGGGGGCCGCAATTGCCTACCGCTACGGCACGGCAGGATCAAGTGTGCGTGATGGCAATGGTTTAGCTGGGGCAGGCCTGCTGACCAATCAAACCTCCAATGCCATCTCCCTTAACGCCTACTGGCAGCCCATTAAGACCGGCTGGTTCCCCTCGATTAGTGCTGGCTACGGCTACAACTGGGTCGATGGTGCATCCACGGGCACAACTACAGCTCTAAGAGCTGGATCTGGCCCGATCAATTCGGCGAACTGGTTTGCGGGTTTCCAGTGGGATAATGCCTTCTTCAAGGGCAATGCTGCCGGTGTCGCCTTCGGTCAGCCAGCCTTCTCTAACTCACTCACCCAGGATTCTCCTTGGCTGATTGAGTGGTTCTACCGCTTCCAGGTGTCCGACAAAATCTCGATTACCCCCACCCTATTCTACGGCACTGGTATTGCCAATACCCGTTCTGCTATCACAGGCGGTGGTTCGGGTAACAGAACCAATGGAACCACATTCGATGGTCTTGGCGGCGTGATCCAAACCACCTTCCGCTTCTGATCTTCGGATCAGGGTAAGAAGACAAACGGATCACGCAGAGACCTCATTGGCCCCCAGAAAACTGGGGGTTTTTTATTGAATTTTTGCGAAACCATTCAAGCCATTGCATCTCATCCAGCCAAAAAATGAATTGAATCAGCTCGTTAGCTTCATCAAGCCGGAAGAATTGTCACCGCACTAGCTTTCAATTCCGGCTGCTTGGAATGCACGCAAGCCTCTTCATGCATGAGTCTGTTGGCTTCGCACGGTGTGGCCTGGCTTGCTCCCCAATGCATGGGAAGGAACACCGTGCCCTCACGAATCCGCTCGGTTTCCAAGACCCTCGCCTGAATGCTGGCCCGGCGCGAGCGCACTTCAGCCCATTGGCCATCCTGAAGGCCGTGCCTGCGGACATCCAAGGGGTGGACCTCAAGCAAGGCCTCGGGATGCTGCTTAACCAAGCGCTTCACCTGGGCGGTGCGGGTCATGGTGTGCCAATGCCCCAGGTAGCGCCCCACGGTTAAAACAAGGGGATACCGCTCACAGGGTGGCTCTGCCAAACCAAGCGGTGCTTCGGCAAGCAAGCGGGCGCGGCCTGTCGCTGTTGGGAAAGCGTGGTCTGTGTAGAGCCGTGCCACCCCACCCCCAGCTTCAGTACCTGCTGGGAACGGCCATTGCTGGGGTCCATGGCTTTGAAGCAACTGATGGCTTAAGCCGCTCACATCACAAACCCTACCGCCGGTGAGGTCGGCGAATTCGGCATACACCTCGGCGGACGATCCATAGGCAAACTGCTCCTCAAAGCCAAGCCGCCGACCAAGCTCCGCAAAAATGGCCCAATCGGCCCGGGCTTCTCCAGGGGGTTCACGAAAGGCCTGGCACAGGGTTACCCGCCGCTCCGAGTTCACCATCACCCCCTGCTTTTCGCTCCATTGGGCGGCCGGCAACAGCAAGTGGGCCACCGATTCCGTTTCGGTGCCCGCATAGGCGTCTGTCAAAACCACCAGAGGGCAACGGGCTGCCGCAGCCCGCACCCGATCCAGCGACGGCATGCTCACCAGGGGATTGGTGGCAGCCACCCACCAGAGATCCAAATCGCCCCGTTCCATGGCATCGATCTGCTGACCCACGGCCAAGCCAGGGGTGTCACTGATCGATCCAGTTGGAAAGCCCCAGTGCTGTTCAACGGCGGCCCGATGCTCGGGGTTGGTCACCGCGCGATAGCCAGGCAACAGCTGGGACAGGCCCCCCACCTCGCGACCACCCATGGCATTGGGTTGACCCGTTAGGGAAAACGGACCGGCGCCGGCACGACCAATCTGGCCGGTAGCGAGGTGCAGGTTGATGATTCCAGAAACCGTGGCCGTTCCTTCCCGGCTTTGGTTGACACCCATGGACCAGAGGCTGAGCACCTGGGCACTGGCCATCCACCAATCGGCAAGTTGAACCAGCTGCTCTGTTGAGATCCCGCACAGGGCACTGACCCGTTGCGGTGTCCAATCACGCCAAAGGGCCCTGAGCTCTTCAAAGCCCTCGGTATGGGCGTCCACAAAAGCTTGGTCAATCCCGCCATCGCTCAACAGCAAATGGCCCACACCACAGAGAAGGGCGAGGTCGGTGCCGGGATGAATCGCAAGATGCAGATCGGCCGCATCACTGGTTGCCGTGGCCCGCGGGTCGACAACCACAAGGCGAAGGGCATCTCCTTGTTTGCGCTTGCGCTTCAACAGGCGCTGAAATAAAACCGGGTGGCATTCCGCGGTGTTAGTTCCTATTAAAAAAACAAGGTCGGCCAGATCAATATCGTCGTAGCAGCAGGGCGGACCATCGGAGCCCAAGCTCCTGGCATAGCCGGATACCGCCGAACTCATGCACAGCCTGGAGTTCGCATCAAAATTGTTACTACCAAGGGCACCCTTCAGCAACTTGTTAGCAACGTAATAATCCTCAGACAAGAATTGCCCCGAGCCGTAAATCGCCAAAGCCTGGGGACCCTTTGAGGCCAACGTTGCCTGAATCTGCTCCACCAACATTGAGAAGGCCCGCTCCCAACTAATGGGCTCAAAGGCTTGATCGGTGCTTGAACGCCAGAGGGGCGTTGTGAGGCGGTGGTGGTCCAGGGTTTCGCCCACCGTGGCCCCTTTGACACAGACCTGGCCAAGGGAGGAGGGATGGTGGCGATCACCCCGGGCAATCCAATGGCCCCCTGGCTCTAGGGGCTGCTTCAGCTCCAAGCCACAGCCCACTCCGCAGTAGGGGCATTGGGCCTGGGCGGCTGGGCGGGCGGGGTCATGGGCCATGGCGCCATTGGATCAAGCCAGGGCAGCCGGTGCTTGTGGCCGTTGCTACTTCAGCTGAAATGGTGCTAGTGGCGTCACCTCCCCTGAACTCTCCCCTGGCCAGCACCTGCTTCGACTTCGAGGCCGACTTCACCGCCGACCTGCGCTGCATTCCGATGGCCGTGCGGCGCAAGCTCGATCTGGCCGGCGTGAAACTCAAGCTGCAGCACTGGAGCGAGCTGGGCGACAGCGAGCGCAGCCGCCTGCTGTCCTGGCCCGACGACCCCGCAGCCATCGAGGCGTTGCGCCAGCAGCTACTGGAACGCACCACCTCCCTCAGCGCGGGCAAAGCCAAGGAACTACCCCGAGCCAGCGGGGAAACCTGGCAGCAAGACGTGCGGGTGCCTGAGGTGCTAACCGCCTCCTGCGCCCAGTTGGGCCTTGAGATGCCCACCGGCTGCTGGGCGGAACTGGACGAATTGCAGCGCTTCGCCCTGGTGAAGCTCAGCCATCCGGGCCACGAGCACCGCAACCTGCCGCGGGCCCTGGCTGAGTTTGCACTTTTGGAACCAGAAACCTGAGCCCCGTCACCACTTGCGGTAGGGCAAAAACTTGCCATTCATGGTTACCACCACCCGATCGCCCTTCGGGTCCTCCTGTTTGGCAACCGTCAGGCTGAAGTCGATCGCTGACATGATCCCATCGCCAAACTGCTCCTGGATCACGTCCTTGAGCGGCAGGCCATAGACCTGAAGGATCTCGTAAAAGCGGTAGAGCAGCGGATCCGTGGGGATCACCGGATCGAGGGCTCCCTTCACGGGAAAGATGGTGAGGGCAGCCAGTAGGGCAGGCCGCTCCGGCTCGGCGATCTGGAGGGCCTCGAGCACCGCAAGGGCCTGGTCAGCCGAGGCCGTGGCCTGGCCGTAGAGCAAGCTGGCCACCCACACCTCGTCCTGGCCCAGCCGGGCGGCAAGGTCAGAGAAGCTGAGTCCGCTGTGGCGCTTGGCGTCGAGCAGGGTGGTGGTGTGGGGAGGCAGCGCCATGGAGCCATCAAGGAATCGGAGGGACCCTAAGGAGGGCTGTGGACTTGGCCGGCAGCCGTCGCTACGGGAACTGCAGGCAGACCAGGCTGAGGGAGTTTGGTTCGATCCAGGCCAAACCCGAGGGCCAAGCGGAACCCCATTGATCAAGAACGGATTACCAGGACCCTTGCGCTGCTGTCTGCTGAGCGGCGGCCAAAGCAGGCGCATGGGCTGCGACAAAGCTCTTCTCACAAACCCCGCAGGGCAGCTCTGGCTGGAGCGCACCCTGGACCTCCTCGCCACGGTGGGGGCTCCAATCACCCTGATCAGCGGCCATCCAGACCACCTGCTGCTCGGGGAAGCCTGGGGCCTGATCAACCGCTGGAGTGTGCAGCTCCAAGACGAACCTGCACCCTTGGAGGGCCCACTCCTTGCCCTGGAGCGCTTAATGGCTGCCCACCCCGACGACTACCTGTTCATCGCTCCGGTGGATCTACCGAACCTGGAGGCCACGGGTTTACAGACGCTGCTTGCTGAGGCCGAAGCCGAGCCCCAAACGATCACCTTGGCTAGCGATGGCAGCCAACTCCAGCCCCTGCTTGGCCTCTACCCCCCATCGGCCCATCTGCGCCAAACGCTTTGCCAATCCCTTGGCGTGGGCAATAGAAGCCTGAAGGGGTGGTTGGCCGCGGTGCCCTATCGGAGCGTGCCCCTACCCACCGACCAGCTCCTCAACATCAATTCCCAGGCCGAACTCCAGGCCCTCAAGCCATAACCTGGACCCATGGGCGAGAGGCAAAGTCCGGTTAGGGATCAACTGGCGCGGCCCCTGGGCGTTCTGCGACTATCCCTCACGGCGCGCTGCAACTTGGCCTGCCCTTATTGCGTGCCAGACACCCAGGAGCCAGTGGGTCTGCTGAATCAGGCCGAAAGGCTGGCCATCGTTTCAGCGGCCCTTGACCTTGGCGCCACCAGCCTGCGCCTCACCGGTGGTGAACCCCTACTCCATCCCGGCCTCGAAAGCTTGGTTGCGGCGCTGCAGCCCTTGCGCAACGTGGGCCTTTCAGAGATTGCCCTCACCAGCAACGGTGTTTTACTCACGGCCGAGCGGGCCCTACGGCTGCGCCAAGCGGGCCTAGACAGGCTCACGCTCAGCCTGGATGGAACCGATGGCGCCAGCGTCGCACGGATGGGCGGTCAAACCTCAGCCCAGGGAACGGTGGTCCTGGAGCGAGTGCTCTCCGCCATCGACCATGCCGTGGAAGCGGGGTTTAATCCAAAAGCTGGCTCCCTCAAGCTCAATGCGGTGATGCAACGGGGGCGGAACGACGATCAGCTGGTTCCCCTAGCGGCCCTTGCTCGTAGCAAAGGGTTGGAACTCCGCCTGATTGAGGCCATGGATGTGGGCACCCGCAATGGCTGGAGTCCAAATGATGTGGTGCCTGCCGCAGAAATGGTTGAAAGGATCAGCCAGCAATGGCCCCTCGAACCCCTCGGGCGATCCAGCCATGCCACCGCCAGCCGCTGGCGCTACCGCGATGGGGTGGGCTACCTAGCCGTGGTGGCTTCCATAACCGAGCCGTTCTGCGGCGACTGCAATCGCCTGCGCGTCACCGCCGATGGCATGGCCTATCGCTGCCTGTTTGCCGCCGAGGGCACCGATCTCAAGCCCTACCTAAACCGCGAACCCGATCATCTGGCGTTGCGGCAAGCCATCTCAGGGCTATGGCTCAATCGCCATGATCGCTATAGCGAAGAGAGGGGACAAGCCCATTCGAATGCTGCCGTTCGATCCCCTGCAGAAATGGCCTATTTGGGCGGTTAGCAATCCACTCGTCGTGCCCCTTTAACCGTGCAGAGCAAGCAACTTCGTTGCTGCAAGTAAAAGAACAATCGCCAACAGGCGCCTTAGTAGCGCCCCCGGCCAATGGTGGCTGCCAACGCGGGCACCCAAGGCGCCTGCAGCAAAAACCACTGGCACTGAGAGTGCCATCATCGGCTCAAGGGGGTCGAATGCACCCGCCAGTAGACCGCCTCGGGCAATGACATAGCCAGACAGTCCAGCTAAAGAATTGAGCAGAATAAACACCACCGAACAGGCAGCAGCCTGCTTGGTCGTGCACCATCTGCGAAACAACAGCAGAGGAGTCAGAAAGACACCGCCACCGGTACCAGTGAGGCCAGCCAGCAGACCTAACCCACCTCCCGTTAACAGCAAGAAAGAGCTATTGGGTTCACGTAAAGACTGGGCATCATGGGGATCTCTCAAAAGGCGGATGCTCGAAACAACCAAGACAAGACCAACAAGTCGATTAAACCAAAGTATTGGAAGCATCAAGGAGCCACCGAGATAGGCAGCGGGCACAGAGAGAACAACAAGCGGCCAAAATGTGCGCCAGCGAAGATAGCCTGCCCGAATGAACTGCCAAGAGCCAACCGAAGCAACAGCCACGTTCAAAATCAAGGCAATAGGCTTAATGACCGATCCCGAAAATCCAGCCAGCGCCAGAACAGCAAGATAACCAGACGCCCCTGCATGGCCAACGGAGGCATACAAAAATGCGACCAGACCTAATGCTGCTAGCACCAAAAGGGTCATCAATCTTGGCTCTTACAGCCAGTGATAAGGATAGGGAAGGGATCCTGGAACCCATCGGCTAAAGGCATAGGCCAAAGCAACCAATAATAAGGATCCAGTCAGCACTGGAAACAAAACAAATGGAAGCTGCACGCCGAGATACACGCCGAGAAAAGCGAGACCTCCAGCAGGAGGGTGGAGGCAGCGAAAGTATTGGCCCATAAGAATGGTCAGGCCCACTGCCAAGGCAAGCACAAACGGGCCCTGCCCAAAGACAGCGACAAGGGCAACCGCCAAACCACCGCCAATTCCATTGCCGAGCACAATGTTGCGGGGCTGGGCGAGTGGACTACTCGGATATCCAAATAGCAGCACCGACGATGCACCGAAGGGAGCAACCAGTAGGACGTGGCCGCTCCAGACACTGATTAAACCAAGCAAGGCAACGGCCAGGAGGGCTCCCAGCCAAGTGATCAAAAGATGGGACGTTCGAAATGCCGGCTGATAAGCCCTGCCCCTTTGCCGTTGAGAATGAATCGCCTGCCGAATTGACACCAACGCCTTCATTATTCTCTCAGGCGTGGCAGCAACTGCACCAAATTGCAAGGCTTGGTGTGCTCGTCCAGCTGGGCACAAATCAGCCGATCCCAAGCCGTTTCGACAGCATCAAGCGATCCCGGCAATACAAAAATTACCGTTCCATTCGCCACGCCAGCCAGGGCGCGACTTTGTAACGAGCTGGTACCAATGGTCTCAAAGGACAGCACCCGAAATAACTCTCCAAAACCCTCAATGGTCTTGTCAAGTAATGGGGCGATCGCTTCGGGAGTTCCATCACGGCCTGTCAAACCCGTACCCCCTGAACTGATCACAACCTGTACCACAGGATCGGCAATCCAGTTGCTCACCGCGGCCCGGATGCAATAGCGATCATCGGGCACCAGCGCGCGTGCCACCAGGTGGTGTCCAGCGGCCTCTAATCGCAACGTCACAGCCGCCCCGGAATTGTCGTCATCAAGGGTGCGGGTATCGGATACCGTCAACAGGGCAATTCCTAGACCCACTCGGCAAGCTCAGCTGTAACCATTGTGGAACGGGCCAAAGCGGCAATCCAATGCTGATGAGCAACTCCGAGGATTGCTCAGAGGGTCTCACCGTGCGGCTGTTTGCTTCTTTGCGGGAGCAAGCCGGCTGGAGTGAGCGGATATGGCCTATGGCCTGTGATCAGAGCAGCACACCGGCCGATCTTTGGAGCTTCTTAGGTTTGGGCCAGGGGCCGATGCCAACCACCATCCGCATTGCCGTCAACCAACACTTTGCAGCCGCCAACCAGCCCCTACACCGGGGTGACGAGGTGGCCTTCATGCCCCCGATCAGTGGCGGTTGATAGGAGCCATGGCCAAACCTTGGGGATGGATTCAGGTCGTGCTGCAGAGCGAATCCTTGAAGCCGCTGAATGCGCTTGAACGGTGGCAACAACAACTGGCGTTGCACTACGGCACCCTGCCAGCGGCTGAATGCACCTTTGTGGGTCGCGTCCGCGGCACCAACGCCCGCGGGAAGGCTTTGGAGCATTTGGAACTGGAGCATTACCCCGGGATGACCGAAGCCCATCTCGAACAGCTGGCTATGTCCAACGCGGAGTCCCACGCCGTTCAGGCCGTGCTGGTGCACCACCGGGTAGGCCTGATTGCCCCAGGTGAAGCCATTGTGCTGGTGGCCGTCGCGGCAGATCGCCGCGGGCCCGCCCAACGATGTTGCCAAGAACTCCTTGAAGCCCTCAAGCACGACGCGCCCTTCTGGAAACGCGAGTGGTGTGGAGGCGTTGGAACCTGGATCGAAGGAAACACCCCGTGGTGAGCGTTGCTTAGAAGATGGGCAGTCGCAACAACTGAGCCCACAATTCAGTTCCAGCTTCCACAAAACCCATGGCGGCCGGAATCTCCAACAGCAGGTCGGCGCCTTGAAGTGATCCAATTCGTGAGGACGCCTGGGAGCCGCTCACACGAGCCAACAGCTGGCCCTCGGGGGCAACCACCAGCTCGGCCCGAGCCAATTCAGGGCGACCAGCCCCCCGCTTGAGATCGTTCTCCAAGGCCACCCGCAGGCGCGGCAAGAGCTGGGGCTCTGCTCCCTCCAGGTGTTGCAAGGCGGGCCACAGCAGCTGCAACGCTGTGATCGCTGCCGCCACTGGGTTTCCTGGCAGACCAAAAAATGGTGTTCTCCCAATCCGGCCCCAGGCAAAGGGTCGCCCTGGCTTGAGAAACAGTTTCCAGAAACACACCTCACCCAGCTCCGCCACGAGTCCGCGGATCCAGTCGCTGTCGCCAGCCGACACGCCGCCCGTGCTCACCACCACATCACAGCTTTGAGCAAGCTCCAGCAAAGCCAGGCGCAACGGTTCAGGTTGATCGCCCACCACCCGCTTGGCAGAAACTGCATAACCCAGGCGCTGTAGCAAGGCTTCCAGCAGGGCACTGTTGCTCTCCCAGATCTGCCCAGCTGCCCTCTCGGCCCCAGCGGGAAGCAATTCATCACCACTGATCAGCAAGCCAATCCGAGGTTGCGGGGTAACCGCAAGCGATTCCACCCCGCAGCTCGCCAACCGGCCTAAATCAGCGGGGCCCAGCCGCTGGCCAGCAGCCAAAAGCACCTGCCCAGGGGCTGCTTCCTCCGTGGGCTGGCGAATCCACGGGTTCGCACCGCAGTCGCGCTGCAGGTGAATGTCTCCCGCACCCTGGCTTTTGATGAGCTCCTGGGGTAAAACGCGGCCACTGCCATCGGGAACCATGGCCCCGGTCATGATCCGAATGGCCTCTCCTGCACCCAGCGAACCGGCAAACGGTTCCCCCGCGGAGGACACACCAACCAGCTGCCAACGCTCACCGATGGTCGGCATGGCATCGCCTGCAATGGCGTAGCCATCCATGATCGAAGCCCGAAATCCAGGCACAGCGGCCTGGGAAACCACGGGCTCGGCACTCACCCGGCCCAAGCCTTTGACCAGCGGCACGACCTCCTGATCAAGGCAAGGTTCAAGCGCCGCCAGGATTCGGCTGCGGGCCTCGTCGAGAGGCAAACCTTCCGCAGCAAAAGGCTCAGCCATCACTCTGCCAATCACCGTTGCGACCTCCACTTTTGCGAAGCAGGCGCACCGGGCCCATCGACATGGCCGGATCCAGAGCCTTCACCATGTCGTAAATGGTCAGCAGACCCACCTGCACGGCGGTGAGCGCTTCCATTTCCACCCCCGTGCTGCCGTTGGTGCGAGCGGTTACTTCAATCCGCAGACGCCCCCCCTCCTCTCCAGGGGCGATCGCCACATCAAGGCCCGTTAGGGCAATGGGATGGCACAGCGGTATCAGCTCCCACGTGCGCTTAGCGGCCTGAATCGCCGCCACCCGAGCCACGGCGAGCACATCCCCCTTCGCGGCCTGACCCTGGATCACCATCGCCAACACCTCCGGCTGCATCGTGATGAACCCTTCGGCCACTGCCTGACGCTGGGTCACGGGCCGATCTCCCACCTCAACCATGTGCACCTCGCCTTTGGAATTGAGGTGGCTGAGTTCGGACGATCCCATGGCCCTATGGCTCCCGCTAAAACCCCAGCATGGAAGATCTCCCATCCAGCTCGGCTACGAAAGCCCTACCCCATAACGTGAGAGAACTTGAGACATAACGATGGCCATCCGCACAACTATCCCGGGCAGGCTCGGATCGCCTGCACTCTTAGCGCTTGTTCTCGCCAGCGCCCTGGAAATCCCCCAAGCCCAAGCCGGCCCCCTGGTCCGCCGCTATCAGGAACGCCAGGCCTGCCAACAGTTTGCGGGCAAGCTGCAGGCCGTTAGTGGCAACCCCCAACAAGCCCAATATGTGTACCAACAGGGTGTGCTGAAGCTGGTGGAGACGTTTGGTGAAAACCCCTGCACCGATATCCCGGCACCCACAGCTGCTGCCCCTGGAGTTGCTCCAGTGGCCGCCCCGGTAGCCACCCCAAAAGCTGTTGTTCCAGCCACCACGCCCGTAACCGCTGCCCCAGCCAACCCAGAGCAGCAACAGGCCTGCCAGCAATTTGCGGCCAAGCTCCAGGGCGCCAGCGGCAATCCCAGCCAAGCCCAGCAGATCTATGCCACGGGCACCCAAAAACTCACCGGCATGTTTGGCCCCAACCCCTGCCCCCAGGTGAGCGCACCTTGAGCACCCCGCGCCCCTCCACCTACCTGTGCGCTTTTCTCACCCTGCTCAATGACCGGCTCGGGGAGAGCATCGTCTTCCCGCTGCTGCCCTTTCTGCTGGCGAGCTTCACCAGCAACGGCCGCACCCTGGGGCTCCTGGCCGGCAGCTACGCCATCGCCCAATTTGCCTTCACCCCGCTGATTGGCGCCCTCAGTGATCGCTATGGCCGCAAGCCGGTGATTTCCTGGTGTGTGGCTGGATCGTTGCTGGGCCTGAGCCTGTTTGCGATCACCGTGGCGATCGACTGGCAAGCGATCCCCTGGGCCGCAGGGAGCACGATTCCCCTGGCGCTGCTGTTTACGGCACGGTTGATCGATGGCATGAGCGGTGGCACCGCCGCCACCGCCGGGGCCGTACTGGCCGATATCTCACCACCGGAAAAGCGGGCCAAAGCCTTTGGCCTCATTGGCGTGGCCTTTGGCCTGGGTTTCATCCTGGGGCCAGCCCTCGGTGGCCTGCTCGGCAGCATCAATGTGACCCTGCCCCTGGTCGTGGCGGCAGCAATCGCCGCCATCAACCTGGTGCTGGTGCTGGTGCTCCTGCCCGAAACCCATCCGATCGAGGCCCGCATCAGCCTGCCCCGCAAGCGGGAACTGCAGCCCTTAAGCCAACTGGCCAAGGTGTTCTCCAACCCCCAGGTACGGCGGCTCTGCCTGGCGTTTTTCCTCTTCTTTATGGCCTTCAACGGCTTCACCGCCGTGCTGGTGCTCTATTTCAAGCAGGTCTTCGACTGGGGTCCAGGCCTGGCCGCCAGTGCCTTTTTGGTGGTGGGGGTGGTGGCCACCGTGGTGCAGGGCGCCCTGATTGGCCCCCTGGTCAAACGCTTTGGCGAATGGCGGCTCACCCTGGCGGGCCTCGGCTTTGTGATCACCGGGTGCCTGCTGGTCACCCTCGCCACCAAGGCCAATGCCCAAACCGTGGTGTTCGGTGCCGTGGCCATCCTGGCCCTCGGCACCGGCTTGGTGACCCCATGCCTGCGCAGCCTCGTCTCCCGGCGCCTCGATGACAGCGGCCAAGGGGCAGCCCTGGGCAGCCTGCAGGGCTTGCAAAGCGCCGGCAGCTTCATCGGCCCCCCCGTGGCGGGCCTCGCCTACGACACCATCGGCAGCAGTAGCCCCTTTTGGCTCGGCATCAGCCTGCTCGCAGGCGTTGCCGTTTTGGTGGCGGGCGGCCTGCCCGGTCAAGTACCCCCAACACCAAAGACCGAAGGCTGAGGTTGCTACCTTCACCTTTATGGCCGATGCCAACGCTGCACCGCTCGTGGATCCCGAGCTCTATATCAACCGGGAGTTGAGCTGGATCGCCTTCAACTACCGGGTCCTGGCGCAAGCGCTCAACGAACACACCCCCTTGCTGGAGCAGGCGAAGTTCAGCGCCATCTTCAGCAACAACCTCGATGAATTCTTCATGGTGAGGGTGGCCTCCCTGAAGTCCCAAGTGGATGCCGGCATCACCACCCTCAGCGACGACGGTCATACACCCCAACAACAAATTGAGGCCATCCAGGCCGCCTTGCCCAAGCTGCTGGACATGCAGCAGCAGCATTACCGCCACTCGCTCAAAACCCACCTCGCCGAATACGGCGTCAACCTGACCGACTACGCCAACCTCAACGACAAGCAGCGCGCCTGGGTCAACGATTACTTCCGCTCGGCAATCTTTCCGGTGCTGACCCCCCTGGCGGTGGATCCATCCCACCCCTTCCCGTTTGTCAGCAACCTCAGCCTCAATGTGGCGGCCCTTATTCGCGATCCAGAAACGGGCCAGCAAGAATTCGCCCGGGTCAAGGTGCCACAAAAAATCCTGCCGCGGTTCGTCAAAATCCCATCCGACCTCAGCGACAGCCAACCCCCACCGATCTTCACCGCCGTGCCCCTGGAACAGGTGGTGGCCTTCAACCTGGGCCTTCTCTTCCCAGGCATGGAGGTGGAGGGCCATTACTTCTTCCGCGTGACCCGCGATGCGGATCTCGAGCTCCGCGAACTAGAGGCCGATGACCTCATGGAGGCCCTGGAGGAGGGACTGCGCAAACGCCGCCGGGGCGGCGAAGTGGTGCGGCTCGAAGTCGCCAACGAAATGCCCGAGTCGGTGATGCAGGTGCTGATGGAGGGCATGACGGTGGAACCGGAAGACGTGTACCGCATCAATGGCCCCCTCGGTCTGGACGACCTGATGGAGTTGATGGCCCTACCCGTGCCCAAGCTCAAGGCCAAGCCCCACAAAGGCCGCACCCCCCCCGCCCTAGCCCGCGCCCAAAAAAGCAAGCTGGAAGATGGCTCCCTCAAAACCGAGGAATTCGAAAGCATCTTCTCGGTGATCCGCCGGGGCGACGTGCTCCTGCAGCACCCCTTCGACCTGTTCTCCACCACCGTTGAGGAATTCCTCAACCAAGCGGCGGACGACCCAGCGGTGCTCGCCATCAAGATGACGCTATATCGCACCTCCAGCAATTCGCCGATCGTGGCGGCCCTGATTCGGGCAGCCGAAAACGGCAAGCAAGTGATGGCCCTGGTGGAGCTCAAGGCCCGCTTTGATGAAGACAACAACATCCAGTGGGCGAAGCAACTGGAAAGTTCCGGCGTCCATGTGGTCTACGGCGTTCTGGGTCTGAAAACCCACACGAAGATCCTGTTGGTGGTGCGCAAGGAAAAGGAGCGGCTCAACAGCTACGTGCATATCGGCACTGGCAACTACAACTCCAAAACCTCACGGCTCTACACCGACCTGGGCCTGCTGACCGCCAACCCAGACTTCGGCGCCGACCTGGTGGAGCTGTTCAATTACCTCACCGGATTTTCGAAGCAACAGAGCTTCCGCAAATTGCTGGTGGCACCGGTCACCCTGCGCAGCCGCATGCAAGACCTGATCCGCCGGGAAATCTCCCATGCCCAAGCGGGCGAGGGGGGCCACATCAGGGCCAAGATGAACGCCCTCACAGACCCGAGCCTCATTGCCCTGCTCTACGAAGCCTCCCAGGCCGGCGTACATATCGAACTGATCGTTCGCGGGATGTGCAGCCTGCGCCCAGGCATCGAAGGCATTAGCGACCACATCCAAGTGGTCAGCGTGATTGGCCAATTCCTCGAACATTCGCGCCTGTTCTGGTTCGCCAATGGCGGCAACCCTGAGCTGTTCATCGGCAGCGCCGATTGGATGGCCCGCAACCTGGATCGACGCGTCGAAGCCGTGGCCCCAATCAATGACCCAAAGCTAAGAAGCCAACTGGAAGAGCTCCTCAACCTCTATCTCAACGACACCGGCGCCTGGCATATGGCCTCCGATGGCAGCTTCCACCAACAACAATTTGAAGGGGAAAACCAGCTTGTCCAACAGGCTCTGATCAAGCGATGGCGGGGCGGCCTAATGCCCCAAACCTGAAGACTTATCCGAGGCCAACACTCAGCCAGTCAATCTGTTGCATCGGCTGACACCGATAGCGATGCAGGAAGTCTTCCAATTCATAACCTTCCATTCCTAGGTGTAGTGCTACATTAAAAACAAATCAATTCGGAGCTGGGGTGTGGGGACGCCTTTGCATTCCGTTTCTGACCCTGGTTTACCAAGGGTCAAGAAACAGGAACCATCATTGATGGCTTTTGATACTTGTTCAAAACCATCAACAAAGCCTTCAGCCAAGCCAACAGGGCCACGGCAGGGGGGTCGCCTTAGCGCCGATTCAATCGGCTGGTATTTGAGCACCATTGGACGGGTGCCCCTACTGACAGCGGCCGAAGAAATTGAGCTTGCCCACCATGTGCAAGCCGGCAAACGTTTGTTGGAGGTCGACGCTGCAGAGCGCACCCCTAAACAGAAACGCCAACTGCGCATGGCCCAACGGGCCCGGGACCGCATGATGGCCGCCAACCTACGCCTCGTTGTCAGCGTGGCCAAGAAGTATCAAAACCAAGGGCTGGAATTACTCGACCTGGTTCAAGAAGGTGCCATTGGCCTGGAGCGGGCTGTCGACAAATTTGATCCCGCCATGGGCTACAAGTTTTCGACCTATGCCTATTGGTGGATTCGCCAAGGCATGACCCGGGCCATCGACAACAGCGCTCGCACCATTCGCCTGCCCATTCACATCAGCGAAAAGCTGTCGAAGATGCGTCGCATCAGCCGCGAGTTATCCCACCGCCTGGGCCGCCAACCCAACCGGCTAGAGCTGTCCCACGCCATGGACATGCAGCCTGAAGAGCTGGAAGAGCTCATCACCCAAAGTGCCCCCTGCGCATCCCTGGATGCCCACGCCCGCGGCGACGAAGACCGCAGCACCCTGGGCGAGTTGATTGCTGATCCGGCCAGCAGCGAGCACATGGACTCGATGGACCGGCACTTGCAGAAGGAACACCTGGGCGCCTGGATGGCCCAACTCAACGAGCGGGAGCAAAAGATCATCAAGCTGCGCTTTGGTCTTGAAGGCGCAGAGCCCCTGACCCTCGCCGAGATCGGCCGTCTCATCAACGTGTCCCGCGAGAGGGTGCGGCAGCTCGAATCCAAGGCCATCATGAAACTGCGCCTCATGAGCAACGTCCAACAGGCCGCTTAAACAAGCGGGGATTGCCATGCCGATGGCCTGGTGGCCCCAACAACTTCTGGGCGCTGCGGCTGTGGCCGCGTGGCTGCTCCTTTTGGCTGGATTGGCCATCCAGGTGCGCAAACGCTGGAACGGCCAACGGGAATGGAGCCGCAAGCTCGTGCACATCGGCACGGGAGTGGTGGTGCTAATCGCCTGGGGCTGCGGCATTGATCGGCTCGTGGCCATCCCCGCCGCCGGCACCATCACCCTGTTGGCGGCGCTCAACCACCGGCTGCGCATCCTGCCTGCGGTTGAGGATGTGGGCCGAACCAGCTACGGCACCGTGGCCTACGGGGCCTCCATTACGGCCCTCTTGGCCCTGGATTGGCCGCAGCAACCTGCGGTGGTGGCCGCTGGCGTGCTGGTGATGGCCCTGGGTGATGGCCTCGCCGGATTCATCGGCCCCCTGGTGAGGTCGCCCAGTTGGGAGGTGATGGGGCAACGCAAATCCGTGGTGGGCACCGGGGCCATGGCGGCGGGAAGCCTGGGGGCCCTGCTGCTTGTCCAGCATCTGGCCCACGGCCAAGGCCTAGCCAGCCCTTCCCTGCTGGCCCTGCTCGCCACGGCCGCCATCGCCACCGCCCTCGAGCAAGTGGCGCTCCTCGGTATCGATAACTTGACTGTGCCAATCACCACCGGATGGCTCTGGCAGCTCTGGAGTTCCGGGTCCTAAGAGCAGGGTCCCCAATGCAGAGCTCCTAAATGGAGACTGCCCGGGCATCGCGCACCGCCCTAGCCAACTGCTCCAGCACGGCGGCGGTGGTGGCCAGATCAATGCAGGCGTCGGTGACGCTCTGGCCATAGGTGAGCTGGGAACGATCGGCCTGGATGGCCTGGTTACCAGCCACCAGATGGCTTTCCAGCATCACGCCCATCAAATGGGTGGAGCCGGAACGGAGTTGCTCGGCCACCTGCTTTGCCACGTCCGCCTGGCGGCGGTAGTCCTTGTTGGAATTGCCATGGCTGCAATCCACCATCAGACGCCCTGGCAACCCAGCCTTGGCCAATTGGGCCGCCGCCTCGGCCACCGCTTCAGGGTGGTAGTTGGTGCCACCCTTGCCGCCCCGCAGCACCAGGTGGCCATCGGGATTGCCCGTGGTGGTCACGATGGCCGCCTGGCCCTCGCCATTGATGCCCAGGAAATGATGGGGCCGTGCAGCGGCTTCCATGGCATTGATGGCTGTGATTGCACTGCCATCGGTGCCGTTCTTGAAGCCAATCGGCATCGAGAGGCCCGAGGCCATTTCCCGGTGGGTTTGGCTCTCGGTGGTGCGGGCGCCAATGGCGGTCCAGCTGATCAAATCGGCGATGTATTGGGGCACCACGGGATCGAGCAGCTCAGTGGCCGCTGGCAATCCCAACTCCGCCAGGTGCAGCAACAGGCCCCGGGCCAGGCGCAGACCGGTGTTGATGTCGTAGCTGCCATCGAGATGGGGATCGTTGATCAACCCCTTCCAGCCCACGGTGGTGCGGGGCTTCTCGAAGTAGACCCGCATCACCACTTCCAGCTCCTCCCCATAGAGGGCCTGGCATTGGGCGATCGCCGTGGCGTACTCCTTGGCCGCCTCCACGTCGTGGACGGAGCAGGGGCCCACGATCACCAGCAGGCGCAAATCCTGGCCATGCAGGATCGCCTGAATGCGCTGGCGGGCCTGCTGCACGGTGGCGGCTGAGCGATCACTGAGCGGCAGTTCGCGGTGCAACAGGGCGGGCGCCACCAGGGGCCGGGTTTCCACCACATGGAGATCGGACGTGGCGGAATTCATGGCCTGGGGCTAGCGGTGCTGCTGCTCAAGTGCAATTCCACCCTAATCAGCAGGCGCAACGGGCCCCCTTGGGGGGCTTTTGCAGCCATACACACCAAAGGGATGCTTGGCGACAAAGAAGAATGGATTCAACGTCCGCACTGCGGGGCCCACCCTGCTGTCTATGGCCATGTCTGCAGCCGCTTTTCTTGCCAGCTACCGCGAAGCGGCCCTGGAGCGAGAGGCCCTGGGGGTTCCCGCCCTGCCCCTCAGCGCCGGGCAAGCCCAGGCCCTCACGGAACTGCTGGAGCAGCCCCCCGCTGGCGAAGAACGCTTTCTGCTGCACCTGCTCTCGGAGCGCATCCCCCCCGGGGTCGATGAGGCGGCCTATGTGAAAGCTGGCTGGTTAGCCGGCGTGGCCAAGGGCAGTGCCACCAGCCCCTTGCTGGGCCCCATCGAGGCGGTGAAGCTACTGGCCACCATGATTGGCGGCTACAACGTGGGCGCCCTGATCGAGCTGCTGGAGAGCGCCGATCCGGCCATCGCCAGCGAGGCTGCCACCGGCCTGAGCCGCACCCTGTTGGTGTACGACGCCTACAACGACGTACTGGCCCTGGCCGAAACCAACCCCTTCGCCCAGCAAGTAGTGCAGAGCTGGGCTGCCGGCGAATGGTTCACCGCGAAGCCCGAGTTACCCGCCGAGATCACGGTGACGGTGTTCAAGGTGGAAGGCGAAACCAACACCGATGACCTCTCCCCCGCCACCCACGCCACCACCCGACCCGACATCCCCCTGCACGCCACGGCGATGCTGGAAACCCGCATGCCCGGCGGGCTGGAGCTGATCGCCGAGCTCAAAACCAAGGGCCATCCCGTGGCCTACGTGGGCGATGTGGTGGGCACCGGCAGCTCCCGCAAATCCGCCATCAACTCGGTGCTCTGGCACACCGGCACCGACATCCCCCACGTGCCGAACAAGCGCAGTGGCGGCGTGGTGATCGGCGGCAAAATCGCGCCCATCTTTTTCAACACCGCCGAAGATTCCGGCGCCCTGCCGATTGAGTGCGATGTGAGCGCCCTCCAATCGGGAGATGTGATCACGATTCGACCCTTTGCCGGCACGGTGGAGCGGGCATCCGGCGAAGCGGGAGCTGGTGAGATCGTGGCCCGCTTTGAACTCAAGCCCAGCACCATCACCGATGAGGTGCGGGCCGGTGGCCGCATCCCCCTGCTGATTGGCCGCTCCCTCACCGACAAGGTGCGCGCCCAGCTGGGGCTGGGCGCCAGTGAGCTGTTCATCCGCCCCAGCACCCCCGCCGAGTCGGGCAAGGGCTTCACCCTGGCCCAAAAGATGGTGGGCAAGGCCTGTGGCCTGGACGGCGTGCGCCCCGGCACCAGCTGCGAACCGCTGATGACCACCGTGGGCTCCCAGGACACCACCGGGCCCATGACCCGCGACGAGATGAAGGAGCTGGCGTGCCTGGGCTTCTCCGCCGATCTGGTGATGCAGAGCTTTTGCCACACCGCCGCCTATCCCAAACCCGTCGACCTCAAAACCCACGCCGAACTGCCCGACTTCATGAGTTCCAGGGGCGGCGTGGCCCTGCGCCCCGGCGACGGCATCATCCACAGCTGGCTCAACCGGATGCTCCTCCCAGACACCGTGGGCACCGGTGGCGACAGCCACACCCGCTTCCCCTTGGGCATCTCCTTCCCCGCTGGCTCGGGGCTGGTGGCCTTTGCCGCCGCCATCGGCGCCATGCCCCTGGACATGCCCGAATCGGTGCTGGTGAAGTTCACGGGCTCCCTCCAACCGGGCGTCACCCTGCGGGATGTGGTGAACGCGATTCCCTACGTGGCGATCCAGCAGGGCCTGCTCACGGTGGAGAAGGCCGGCAAGAAAAATGTGTTTTCCGGCCGAATCATGGAGATCGAGGGGCTGCCCGATCTCAAGCTCGAGCAGGCCTTTGAGCTCACCGATGCCACCGCCGAACGCTCCTGCGCCGGCAGCACGATCAAGCTCTCGGTGGCCACGGTGGCCGAATACCTGCGCAGCAATGTGGCGCTGCTCAAAAACATGATTGCCCGCGGCTACAGCGACCCCCGCACCCTGGCCCGCCGCATCAAGGCCATGGAGGCCTGGCTCGCCAATCCGGAGCTGCTGGAGGCCGATGCCGATGCGGAGTACGCCGCCGTGATCGCGATCAACCTCGACGCGATCACCGAACCGATCCTGGCCTGCCCCAACGATCCCGACAACGTCAAGCTGCTGTCAGAGGTGGCCGGCAACAAGGTGGATGAGGTGTTCATCGGCTCCTGCATGACCAACATCGGCCACTACCGCGCCGCCGCCAAGGTGCTGGAAGGCCAGGGCCAAAATGCTGCCCGCCTGTGGGTCTGCCCCCCCACCCGCATGGATGAGGAGATGCTGCAACAGGAGGGCTATTACGCCATTTTCGAAGCGGCGGGCAGCCGCATGGAGATGCCCGGCTGTTCGCTCTGCATGGGCAACCAGGCCCGGGTGGAGGACAACACCACCGTGTTCTCCACCAGCACCCGCAACTTCAACAACCGCCTGGGCAATGGCGCCCAGGTGTACCTGGGTAGCGCCGAGCTGGCCGCCGTTTGCGCCCAGGTGGGCGGCATCCCCACCAAGGAGCAATACCTGGCGATTGCCGCTGAAAAGATCGACCCCCATGGCGCCGAGCTTTACCGCTACCTCAACTTCGACCAGCTCGAGGGCTTCGAGGACGCGGGCCGGGTAGTGAGCGCCGAAGATGGGGCCAAGGTGTTGGCGAGTGTCTAACTGAACCAGGAGACCCTGCTGTTTGAGCCCGCCGCCCCCCAGGCGGGAGCCCTCCGGGCCGTGCTGGCCTTTCCCAGCACCTACACGGTGGGGATCACCAGCCTGGGCTACCAGGTGGTGTGGGCCACTCTGGCCCAGCGCTCCGATGTGGATGTGCGCCGCCTGTTCACCGACCAGGGCGATCCCCCCCATGGTGGCGGGCGCGGCCGGGGCCCCAATCTCGACCTGTTTGGCCTCTCCCTGAGCTGGGAGCTCGATGGCCCCGTGCTGCTGGACCTGCTCGAGCAGCAGCGCATCCCCATCTGGGCCAGCGAGCGCGGCGACCACGACCCGATCGTGTTTGGCGGGGGACCGGTGCTCACCGCCAACCCCGAACCCCTGGCCCCCTTTTTGGATGTGGTGCTGCTGGGGGATGGCGAGCTGTTGCTGCCGGCCTTCCTCGATGCCCTGCAAGAGCACCGCACGGCGCCGCGCCTAGAACGCCTGCGGCGCCTGGCCCAGGTGCCGGGGGTGTATGTGCCATCGCTCTATGCCCCCCGCTACAGCTCCGATGGCCAACTGCTGGCGGTCGAGCCCAAGGAGGCCGGCATCCCGGCCACGGTGGCCAAACAAACCTGGCGGGGCCATACCCTTAGCCACTCCACCGTGATCACGCCCGAGGCCGCCTGGCCCTCCATCCACATGGTGGAGGTGGTGCGCAGCTGCCCGGAGCTGTGCCGTTTCTGCTTGGCGAGTTACCTCACCCTGCCCTTTCGCACCCCATCGTTGGATGACGGCCTGATCCCTGCCGTGGAGAAAGGGCTAACCGCTACCCAACGGCTTGGCCTGCTCGGTGCCTCGGTCACCCAACATCCCCAATTTTCCGATCTTCTCCAGTGGCTCAACAACGACCGGTTTGACGGCACCCGGGTGAGCGTGAGTTCGGTGCGGGCCTCCACCGTGACGCCTGAACTGGCTCAGATCCTGGCCAAACGGGGCAGCAAATCGCTGACGATCGCCATCGAAAGCGGCAGTGAACGGATGCGCCAGGTGGTGAACAAAAAACTGAGCACCGAGGAGATCTATGCGGCAGCTCGCTACGCCAAAGAAGGGGGACTGACCGGGCTGAAGCTCTATGGCATGGTCGGCCTCCCCACCGAAGAAGAGACCGATGTGGAGTCCACCGCCGACCTGCTGCTGGCCCTCAAAAAAGCCACCCCGGGCCTCCGCCTGTCCCTGGGGGTGAGCACCTTTGTGCCCAAGGCCCACACGCCCTTCCAATGGCAGGGGGTGCGGCCGGAAGCCGAAAAACGCTTGAAGCTTTTGGCCAAACGGCTGAAGCCCAAGGGCATTGAATTCCGGCCGGAAAGCTATGGCTGGAGCGTGATCCAGGCGCTGCTGTCCCGCAGTGATCGCCGCTTGGCACCGGTGATCGCGGCCGCCAGGGGCAGCCATGAATCCCTTGGAGGCTGGAAGAAGGCCTATCGCGAGGGTGTCGACTTACCCGCGTGGGAGGAGGTGGTGCACGCGAGCTGGGAGTCCAACAGGGTGCTGCCTTGGGAACACCTGGAAGGTCCCCTACCCAAAAGCACCTTGGCCAAACACCAAAGTGAAGCCCTGGGCTAGACGCGGGAGCCCGGCAAAAACCGGACTAATCAAAAACAGTTCTAGTCAAAGACAGCCGTGCGACTGCCGTAGACCATCACCTGGCGCCTGAGGTGTAACCGCACGGCCCGGGCCAGGGCCAGGCGCTCGGTGTCGCGGCCCTTGCGAATTAAATCGGCCACCTCATCGCGGTGACCCACCCGCACGGTTTCCTGGGCAATGATCGGACCACCATCCAGTTCCTCACTCACATAGTGGGCCGTAGCCCCAATCAATTTCACGCCCCGATCCCAGGCCCGGTGGTAGGGCTTGGCACCGGTGAAGGCCGGCAGAAAGGAGTGGTGGATGTTGATCACCCGATGGAAGGCATCGGGGGGATCAAAGGCCGTCAAAAACGACGGCGTGAGCACTTGCATGTATTTGGCCAGCACGACCAGCTCAATGCCGTGGTGGGTCAAAAGCTCCAAATGGCGGGCCTCAGCCAGCTCTTTGCGCGCAGGATCCACCGGCACATGCTCAAAGAGGGCCCCAAACTCCTGGACCATCGAAGCAAGGTCTGGGTGATTGGAAATCACCAAGGGCACCTGCATCGGCAGCTCCCCGGTACGGGTGCGCCAAAGCAGATCGAGGAGACAGTGGTCCTGCTTGCTGACAAAAATCGCCACCGGCGGGCGGAAATCCGAGAAGTTGACCTTGTATTGACCCTTCAAGCGCTCGGCCAGGGCATGGGCCGTGGGGCAAATCGCCTCCCGGGGCAAGCCAAAACCCTCCAACTCCCACTCAATCCGGCTGAGGAACAATCCAGCGCCCTGGTCACTGTGGTGATCGGCGTGCACGATGTTGCCGCCGTTGGATGCCACCCAACCCGAGAGCTCCCGCACCAGCCCGGGCTGATCTGGGCAGATCATCTGCAGGATCGCTGTGGGGGAGCTCATGGAAGCAGCACAATCGATCTCAGCATGGCTGATCACCGCTGGCTGAATCCAGCCCATGCCCGCGACCCCTCACTCAAAACCGATACGGAAACAAAGAAACACGCATTAAGCAGTTTGGGATACCGTCAATGCAATCCACTTGCATGCCCACGCTGCCAAAATGGCCCGTGGGTGCATCGCCCCCCGTATCGCCCGCAACGACCATGGCCGACCCAGCGCAGAAAGGCCAGCAAAAAAAAGCGTTAGCCGAGTTCCTTGATAGACCTGACCCATCCCTCGCAGGGCGTGGTTCTGATCAAGTCTTGATTCAGTGGGCACCTGGAACCCCAAGGGCTCGTCAAGTCGAAGTCCGCAACGAACTTGGTGGCGAGCTCATCGAAACAATCCTCACCGAGCCAATGAAGGCGAGTGGGGAAGGGCCAATAGACGTCCTAGGAGTGCCTAAAACAACGACTGCAAGGGATCTTGTTACCGAATACAGCAAACAAACTGGCGTCGTTTATGCCGGGGAGAATGAAAGAGTGTCGATACAATTCACTCCCAACGATCCTGGCTTAGGAAGCCTTTGGGGCTTGAGCAGCAGTGGCGCAGGAATCAAAGCTGATCAGGCCTGGAATACCAGCAAAGGTTCTATCAAAAATGTTGTCGGAATTGTGGATTCTGGCATCGACTACACCCATCCGGACCTCTACAAAAATATCTTTCTGAATCAGGCTGAGATCAAGGGCCTGTCCTGGTATAAATCAATTTTTGACAGTGATTCAGACGGGCTCATCACCTTTTGGGACCTCAACGACAAGAAAAATTGGAACGGCGTCAACAATGTCACACTCCGCCTAAACGATTACAATGGGAATGGCTACATCGATGCGGGAGACCTGCTCAATAACAGCTCTGGCTGGGAAGACGGGATCGACAGTGATAAAAATGGCTATATCGATGACCTCATTGGCTGGGACTTTGCAGACAACGATAATGACCCATTAGATTTAAATGGCCATGGCACTCACGTGTCAGGAACAATTGGCGCGATGGGCAACAACAGCATTGGCGTTGCCGGTGTCAACTATCAAATCCAAATGGCTGGGATCCGCTTTACGGATCCCAGTGGAAGCGGAACTACTTCAAATGCAATTAAGGCCACAGACTATTTTACAGATTTGAAAACGCGCGGTGGCAATAGTACCGCCAATTTCCTTGCAACCAATAATTCATGGGGGGGCGGTGGAGCCAACACACTTCTCAGCAACGCCATTACCAGAGCTGACAATGCAGGCATTCTATTCGTAGCAGCAGCTGGCAACAGCGGCATCAGCACTGAAAGCTATCCAGCGGCCTTTACCCAAAACAATGTCATTTCCGTTGCTGCTCTCACATCAACCGGGGGGCTAGCTGGATACTCAAACTATGGCTCAAGCTGGGTTGATCTAGGGGCTCCAGGCAGTGGGATTTACTCCACACTTCTAAACGGTACCTATGGAACTTACAGCGGTACCTCGATGGCAACGCCCCACGTCACCGGTGCTGCAGCACTCTTGGCAACAATGTTTCCCACCGCCACAGCGGCCCAAATCAAAGCTGCCTTACTTGATGGCACGGCCAACGCAGCCCTCTCGGGCAAAACTGTAACTGGCGACCAACTCGACCTCACAGTTGCGATCAAAAATCTAAGCAATGGAGGCGGAGCAACCCCAAGCGTTCCCTCCTATTCCATCGCAACCAACGGCACCTCCTACAACGAGGGGCAACGCATCAACGCCTCTGTCACCACAACCAACGTTGCCAACGGCACCACCCTCTACTGGGCTGTCTCTGGTACTGGCATCAACTCCGCAGACTTTGCTTCTGCAACGACAACTGGCACCGGCACCATCAACAACGGCACCCTTGCCTTCAGTCTTGCGATCGCCAACGATCTTAAAACGGAGAACACTGAAAGTTTCCAAATTAAAATCTTTACAGATACCGCTCGCACCGTCCAAGTTGCCAATACCGCTTTTATCTCCATTCTTGACACCTCAGTAACTCCAGTAGCTGGGCAAACTCTCTGGGGCACAAATGGCAATGATGCCATTACAGGAGGAAACGGAAACGACACGATTTCCGGAATTACAAGAACAGGAACAAACTTAGGATTGCGCCAAATCGATACCCTAACTGGCCTTGCAGGGGCCGATATCTTCGTACTAGCAGACTCGCGAGGGGTTTTCTACAATGACGGAAATACCTCTTCTCAGGGTACCAATGACTACGCAATCATTAAAGACTTTTCCAGTGCCAATGGAGACAAGATACAGGTGAAAGGAGGTTCCCAATACCTGGTCTCTTACGATGCCAATGTCAAAGCAACATACTTTTATTTAGGCAATGGAGATACGCAATTTAATGCCGCAGATGAATTAATCGCACGCTTCGACAATCTCAATCTAACGCCAGGGCAGGGAGTTTGGGCCGTGGACAACAGCTCCAGCCTGCTCAAATTAATCTAGGTAAACTCTAAAAAATTAGTACATAGCAATTAGGTTATCCCCCTGAGGCTGAAAACCAAAGCCAGGCAGCCAGGGTCTACGACACTTATTTGAACAACTTATTCCAACAATTTATTTGAACAACTTATGAGCAGCCTGGCTCATCACTAGAGCGTCAGCCATCCGATCGGTTTGATCGATGAAGTTTCAACCAGCTACAGCCCTGGCTAGGGGCTTAGCTCTGCGGATACAGTTTCCCGACGATCCGAGCTTCCGGTGATTTCAATGGCTTCGACGCTGATCCCTTGGCTAATCCAACAACTGCGGCGACTGGCCCTGGTGGGTGTAGCAACCCTGCTCTGCTTTGGATTAGCTGCCTGTGATGGCGGCCAAGCCCGGAAGCCACCAACCATCAGCGATGTGGACATGGCCCAGATTGAGCGCCAAGCCAAAGGCTTCCTCGCTGCCCGAGATCGGCTTCCTGAACTGGCCGAGCTCGTGAATGAGCGCAACTGGGTCTTCACCGCCAACTTGATCCACGGCCCCATGCAGGAAGTGGGCCGTCAAATGAGCTACATCAACCAACGCCTCTTGCCGGCCGATCGCCCGGAAGCGACCACGTTGGCCCAAAACCTCAAAACGGCAATGGCCCAATTGGACGAAGCCGCCAAGCTCCAGGACGGCGACAAGTTGCGCAAGGCCTATATCCAAGTAGCGAGTGGCTTTGGCCGCTATGCCCAGGTGCTGCCTGACAAGGTGCAAGCCGATCTCAAGCAGGCCTGATCCCTGAGCCAGGCCCACCAACGAAGAGCGTCCCATCCCCAGCAGGTTCTGGTGGTGGGTGCTGGGGTTGTGGGCCTTGCGACTGCCTGGCTGTTGCAAGGCCAAGGCCACGCCGTGCGCCTACTCGATCCCTGCCTCAACGGCCCACCCACCGCCGACTCAGGCAGCTGGGCTGCCTTGGGGGTGTTGATGGGTCAGGTTTTCCACCGATCCCACGGAAGGGGCTGGCGGCTCCGGCAGCGCAGCCTGGGGCTTTGGAAGGAGTGGCTCCAAGACCTCCAAGCCGTCGGCCATCCGATCTCCTACCGCCAAGGTCTGCTTCTTCTCGCCAGTGATGGCCAAGAGCTCGAGCGGCAAGGGAGGCTCTGCCAAGAACGCCAAGCCAAAGGCTTCTCCCTTGAACTCTGGGACCCAGCCAAGCTCCAAAACCTGCAGCCCCACGGGCCGAAAGCAGCCCTCGGCGGCCTCTATTCCCCTGCCGATGGCCAGCTCGATCCCGCCATGGTCATGGCAGCCCTACGCGCCGATGCCGAAAGGTGCGGGCTGGTCAGCCATGCCGACGAAGCCGTGGCCGTGGAACGGCACAACGGCCAATGGCGGGTGCAATGCAGTGGTGGTGAATGGCTCGACAGCCCTTGGGTTGTGCTGAGCGCCGGGGTGCGGAGCGCAGAGCTGATCGAACCCCTGGGCCATGCGCTGCCGATGGAGCCAGTCCTGGGCCAAGCCCTGGAACTGGAGTTGGCTGAACAACCCCATTGGCAGTGGCCAGGCGCCGCTGTCTGGCGCGGAGTCAACCTGGTGCCAAGGCCCGACCTGCAGGGCGGCAAGCGCCTCTGGCTCGGGGCCACCCTGGAACCCGGAACCGAGGCCTGCCCCGAAGCCCTGGCAGTGCTGCGGGATTGGGGCAACGCCGACCTCGACTGGCTCCGTGGCGCAACGATGGTGCGGCAATGGCAAGGCCATCGGCCCCGGCCAAGCCAGCGGCCAGCGCCCCTGCTTGAGCAGCTAGAACCTGGCCTGATCATGGCCAGTGGGCACTACCGCAATGGGGTTTTGTTGGCACCAGCCAGCGCAGAATGGGTGGCCGAAACGATCAACGCGTAAGGCGCCTTCGGCTTTCACACCTAGGGATTGTCAAGATCACCAATCGCACCGGAACTGCGCATCATCCGACCGTTGGGTTCCCCATCCTCTCCAAAGCAGACCAAGCCATAAAAAAGCCCCCCAGGTGGGGAGCTCGATGGGATGGACCCAGATATCCGGAAGAACCCAGACGGGTTGGCTCCTTCGTGGGTCCCGTCTTACTTGCTTTCGGTGAACTCGGCGTCGATGACATCGTCGCTCGAGCTGCTGCTGGCATCGGCGTTGGCGCCATTGCCCCCAGGGGCTGCCGCGCCCTCGGCACCGGCGGCCTGCTGATACACCGCTGCACCAGCGGCATAGAGCGCTTGCTGCAGGGTTTCGAGCTCCGATTTCATGGTGTCGAAATCGTCCTTCTCGATGGCCTCCTTGAGCTTGGTGGAGGAAGACTCCACCTTGGCCTTGTCTTCGGCGCCCACCTTGTCGCCCAGCTCAGCGAGTTGCTTGTCGGCTTGGTAGACGAGCGTTTCCGCCTGGTTCTTCAGGTCGATGCGCTCACGCTTTTCCTTGTCAACCGCGGCATTGGCCTCGGCGTCCTTCACCATCTTGTCCACCTCGTTGTCACTCAGGGTGGAGGCACCGGTGATGGAGATGCTTTGCTCCTTGCCGCTGCCCTTGTCCTTAGCCGTCACGCTGAGGATGCCGTTGGCGTCGATATCGAAGGTCACCTCGATCTGGGGCACGCCCCGGGGTGAGGGGGGAATGCCATCCAGGCGGAAGGTTCCAAGCGACTTGTTGTCGCTAGCCATCTCGCGCTCACCTTGAAGCACGTGGATTTCCACGTTGGTCTGGCCATCCACCGCCGTGGAATACACCTCACCCTTCTTGGTGGGAATGGTGGTGTTGCGGGTGATCATCTTGGTCATCACGCCACCGAGGGTCTCCACACCCAGGGAGAGGGGGGTGACGTCCAGCAGCAGGATGTCCTTCACCTCACCGGCGAGCACGCCGCCCTGGATGGCCGCACCCACGGCCACCACCTCGTCGGGGTTCACCGTTTGGTTGGGTTCCTTACCGGTGGTGCGCTTCACCAGCTCGAGCACGGCCGGGATGCGGGTGGAGCCGCCAACCATCACGATCTCATCGAGCTCGCTGGAGGAGAGCTTGGCGTCCTTGAGGGCCTGCTCCACCGGCACGCGGCAGCGATCGATGAGCTTGGAGGCCAGCTCCTCAAACTTGGCCCGGGTGAGGGTGAGATCGAGGTGCTTCGGACCCTCAGGCGTTGCCGTGATGAACGGCAGGTTGATCTCGCTTTGGGTGGCGCTGGAGAGCTCGATCTTGGCTTTTTCCGCAGCCTCGGTGAGGCGCTGCAGGGCCTGCTTGTCCTGGCGTAGATCAATGCCTTCGTTGGCCTTGAAGCTGTCGGCGAGGTAGTCGACGATCACCTTGTCGAAGTCGTCGCCCCCCAGGTGGGTATCACCGGAGGTGGAGAGCACCTCAAACACCCCATCACCCACCTCAAGCACGGAGACGTCGAAGGTGCCGCCGCCGAGATCGAAGACCAGGATGCGCTCATTGCTCTTCTTATCGAGGCCGTAGGCCAACGCAGCCGCCGTGGGCTCGTTGATGATCCGCAGCACCTCAAGGCCTGCGATTTTGCCGGCATCCTTGGTGGCTTGGCGCTGGGAGTCGTTGAAGTAGGCGGGAACGGTGATCACCGCCTGGGTGACCGCTTCGCCGAGGTACTTGCCGGCGTCTTCGGCCAGCTTGCGGAGCACCTGGGCACTCACTTCCTCAGGCGCAAATTGCTTGCCCAGCACCGGGCATTTCACCTTCACATTGGCGCCAGACTTCTCTACGCCGTAGCTGACTTCCTTCGACTCTTCGGTGACTTCATCGACCCGACGGCCAATGAACCGCTTCACCGAATAGAACGTGTTTTCGGTATTCATGACCGCCTGACGCTTGGCGATCTGACCAACGAGTTGGTCCTGGTTCTTGGTGTAGGCCACCACCGAGGGGGTCGTACGGAACCCTTCAGCGTTGGCAATCACGGTGGGTTTACCACCTTCCATCACTGCAACGCAGCTGTTGGTTGTGCCGAGGTCAATACCGACGACCTTGCCCATGGGTTCCCACCTCCTTACGGTGAACGAATCGGAATGACTGCATCTTCAGCAGCTGGCCCCTGCCCAGGCGAGGTGTGGTTCCCGAACAGGACCTGACGGTCCACCCCCCGCCACCCCACCAATGTCCCTTCCGATTTCCGGCCGCACTGTCCTGGTGGGGGTTCTGGGCGATCCCGTGCGCCACTCCCTCTCGCCGGCCATGCACAACGCCGCTTTGGCCGAGCTGGGGTTGGAGTGGGCCTACCTCGCCCTACCTGCCCCAGCTGAGGATCTGGCCACGGTGGTGCGCGGCCTGGAGGCCATGGGCTGCCGGGGCCTCAGCGTGACCATTCCCCACAAGCAGGCGGTGGCAGAGCTCTGCCGGGAACGCAGTCCCCTGGCCCAACGGGTGGGCGCCGTCAACACCCTGGTGCCCCTGGATGGGGGTGGCTGGATGGGCACCAACACCGATGTGGAAGGCTTCATGGCCCCCCTGCGCCATGGACCATGGCAGGGCAAGCGGGCCCTGGTGCTGGGCTGCGGCGGCAGTGCCCGGGCCGTAGTGGCGGGCCTGGTGGAGCTGGGCTTTGGGGCCATCACCGTGGCCGCCCGGCGCCCCGAAGCCCTCGCAGCCTTCGCCCAGACCTGCGGCCCCTGGGCACCCCAACTCAGCCCCCTGGCCTGGAGCGAACTGGACAGCGCCACCGAGACCGCTTCAGCCCATGGGGCCGCGGGGCCTACGGCCTTAGCCCAGGCCGATTTGGTGGTGAACACAACCCCGATTGGCATGGCCAGCGCCTCGCCGGCGGGGGCTTCGGACCCGACAGGCGCCCTAGCCTGCCCCCTGAATCCGGCCCAGCTCGACCAGCTGCAGCCAGGGGCCACGGTCTACGACCTGATCTACACGCCCAGACCCACCCAGCTGCTGCGGCAGGCTGCCCAACGCGGCTGCCCCACCCAGGACGGCCTGGAGATGCTGGTGCAGCAGGGGGCTGCGGCCCTGCGGCTGTGGAGCGGCCTGGAAACCGTGCCCACCGACGCCATGCGGACCGCCGTGGAGGCAGCCCTAGCCTGAGCAAACAATGAGCAGCACTGGCGCGATGCAAGGGCCTCCGATCTGGCAACGGCTGCTGGCTGCAGCCGCCTATCTGCTCCCTTGGAGTGACGGCATTCCCTTCGGCCAAGCACTCTTTGGCCTATTCCCAATCCTGACCTGGCTGCAGCTACCTGCCCTACCCGTGGTGATGGTGCAGCAGTTGGTGCCCTTTGGGAGCCTGGTGCTCTTCCTGGTGCTCTTCCTGGCAGTGGTCCGCAACACCCGGGTGCCCTACTTCATCCGCTACAGCGTGCTGCAGGCAATTTTGGTGGACATCGTGCTCGTGCTGATCAACCTTGCCTTTGGGGTGCTGCGACTCAACGGCGGCAACTTCGCTGGCAGAACCCTTAGCAACACGGTGTTCCTCGGAATTCTGGTGTTGGTGGGCTTTGGGGTGGTGGAAAGCCTGAGGGGCAAGGAAGCCGACATCCCCACGGTGTCCGAAGCGGTGCGCATGCAGCTGAACTAGGCAGCACCTGCTGCGATAGGTTTGTCGATTCGTCGCTGGTGGGCCTTTCGCTCGCTGGCCCCTGCCCCCTAAAGGCTTCCCCGACAGGCGACCATGACGCAGTCCTATTACGAAACCATGTACATCCTTCGTCCGGACATTCCGGAGGAAGAGGTGGAAACCCATGTCACCAAGTACCGCGATCTCGTGACCGAGTCCGGTGGTGTGGTGTTGGATTGCCAAATGCGCGGTAAGCGCCGTCTGGCCTATTCGATCGCGAAGCACCGCGAAGGCATCTACGTGCAGCTCAACCACGATGGCGATGGCCAACAGGTCGCCCCGATGGAGCGGGCCATGCGCCTCTCCGAGGACGTGATCCGCTACCTCACCATCAAGCAGGACGGCCCCATGCCCGCCCCCCGGGCCATCCCTGGCACCCCTAGCGAAGCAGCCCCCATGGCCCCAGCCGCCAGCACCGAAGAGGTCACGGCTGCTGTTTGAACCGGCGGATAGTCGGGCATGCCGAGCTTTGATTTGGGCTTGTCATGCCCAATCCCAATCTGTATGGTCCGGCCATGGAGTCGGAGCAACACCCAGTCCCCGAACCGAAGTGGCCCTCAGCGGCTGCTTCGGTTTTTGTTTGGGCCAACGATCAGCGACCCCCAGCGCCTGAAGGTCCACCTGAATCCCCAAACCCTCGCGAACTCAGGGCCATGGAGAGGGAGCTGGCCTCGGCCCTTGCCGAGCTCACCAGCCTGAACGCGCTGCTCGAGGACATTCCAGAGATCTTTGAGCGCAAGTTTCAGCAGCGGCTCCAGCCCCTGCTCGCTGAAAACCAAGCCCTACGCCATCAGGTGCGGCACCTGCAAACGAGCCGCAGCGACTTCAGAGCAGCTGAACTGCTGCCGCCAGTCAACCCAAGGAGCGGGAAACGCCCCCGATTCGGCCAGGTCATCCGCCACGCCTTTGGGCTCAACGATGCTGCCTAAGGGCGGGCCTCCTAAGGGCGGCGTCTCGCGGCGGCCCAAAGGCGAGTGGGCAGACCCCACACATAGATAAAACCCTCGGCCGCCCTGTGGTCGAACTGGTCGTCGGAGCCATAGGTGGCCATATCGGGCACGTAGAGGCTGTGGGTGCTGCTGCTGCGACCGACCACCGTGGCATTGCCTTTATGGAGTTTCACGCGCACGGTGCCATTGACGGTCTGCTGGGTGCGATCGATAAAGCCATCAAGGGCTTCCTTGAGAGGGCCGTACCAGAGGCCCTGGTACACCAGGTCGGCCCAGCTCATCTCAATCTGGCGCTTGTAGCGCTGCACATCCGCCGCCAGGGTGAGGCTTTCCAGTTCCTGGTGGGCCTTAATCAACAACAGCAGGCCAGGGGTTTCGTAGATCTCCCGGCTCTTGATGCCAACGACCCGGTTTTCGACCATGTCGAGTCGGCCAAATCCATGGCCACCGGCCAGGGCGTTGGCTTGGCGAATCAGGCTCACGGGATCAAGCCGCACCCCATCAATGCTGACGGGGTTGCCCTGCTCAAAAGCGATCTCAACGGTCTGGGGAGCGTCCGGAGCAGCCTCCACCGAGCAGGTCATGGCATAGATCTCCTCGGGGGGCTCCACATTGGGATCCTCGAGGGGGCCAGCCTCAATCGAGCGGCCCAGCAGGTTGAGATCGATGGAATAGGGCGACTTTTTACTGACCGGTGATGGGATGCCACAGCGCTCGCCGTAGGCAATGGTTTCCTCCCGGCTCATGCCCCACTCCCGGGCTGGGGTGAGCACCTTGAGATCCGGGGCCAAAGCGCCAATGGCCACGTCAAAGCGCACCTGGTCGTTGCCCTTGCCCGTACAACCGTGGGCTACGGCATCAGCACCCACCTCCCGGGCAATTTCGACCAGACGGCGGGCAATCAGGGGGCGAGCGAGCGCCGTGGAGAGGGGGTAGCGGCCCTCGTAAAGGGCATTGGCCCGAATGGCTGGAAACGCGAATTCGGTGATGAAGGGTTCAATCAGATCGCCCACGATCGACTGGCTAGCACCGGAGTCGAGGGCCTTCTGACGAATCGGCTCCAGCTCATCGCCCTGGCCCAGATCGGCCGCGAAGGTAATCACCTCCTCCACGCCCCATTCCTGCATCAGATAGGGAATGCAGACGCTGGTGTCGACCCCGCCTGAATAGGCCAATACCGCCTTCTTCGCCCGACCCATCAACGCGACTCCTGCGCTCAATGCAGCGATTCTCCCTCGCCGGGGGTCCGCCAGTGAACAAGCAGCCAAAGGGCCATCAATCCCGGCGGCACCAACACCAGCCCCCAAACCAGGGCCGGCTGAACCGCCAGGGTCTGGGGCCAATGCTGGCCACTTGCCACCAGGGCCGCACTGACGGCCAGGGCCAAAAGCCAGAGCGGCAGCACGGATCGCAGGAAGCGGGGGGATGGGCCTAAGGCCATTGGGTATGGTGGTGGATTGGTTTACCAGGCATAGCCTGCAGCGATTTTGACCGCATGAGCAAGCTCGCAACCAGCGGCACCAGTCGCCTCGACACCATCAACCCCTCGTTGACCCGCTACAGCCGTGGTGAGCACGCCCCCGTGCTGCCCCTGCGGGATGAACCTGACCTGCTCAGCTGGCTGGAAAGCAGCGGGCGCTTGGTAGCCGACGAAGAAACCGCGAGCACCGACGTCAGCACGGTTGAAGAGGAAGAGCTCTCCGCACTGATGGGCGAAAAAGAGGACTACAACAAAGACGACGAGCAACAGGAAGACAACTGGGAAGACTGACGCTCCCCGAAAATCCTTGAAGTCCCCCATTCCACTCCCCTGGCCCAGCACTAGCCGTCGAAGCGCGGCCTTGCTGGGCTTTTTGCTGCTCGGCGCCTGCCTGATGAGCGATGGCCTTGTGGCCAACTCCATGCTCACCCTGCCCCTGGTGGTGGCGGCCCTGATCAGCTGGGGCGTGACCGCCTGGGGCGTGCCGAAGTTACGGGCTCTCAAGCTGGGCCAGGTGATCCGCGAAGAAGGGCCCAAAGCCCACCAAAGCAAGGCCGGCACTCCCACCATGGGCGGCCTCCTGGTCGTTCCGGTGGGGGTGTTGATCGGCGGCCTGATCACCCCCTCCGATCCCCGGCTGCTGGCGGTGGCAGCGATCACCCTCGCCTACATGGCCATTGGCGCCGTGGACGATTGGCGCAGCCTCACCAAACGGACCAATACCGGCCTTACCCCAAAGGGAAAATTAGCCCTGCAAGCTGGGGCCGCCCTGCTGTTTTTGATCTGGGCCGCCGCCGGCGGCTGGATGGGGGCCACAGAAGCAGGCGATGTGGCCCTGGCCCTTGGCTGGGTGTTGCCCCTGGGGGTGTTGATCTGGCCGCTGGGTTTGTTTGTCTTTCTGGCCGAAAGCAATGCCACCAACCTCACCGATGGCCTCGACGGTCTTGCTGCGGGCTGTGGCTCCGTGGTCTTCACCGGCCTGGGCCTTCAATTGATGCTGCGGGGCAACCAGGGCGACCCGGCCTTGGCAGCCTTTTGTCTGGCGATGGCTGGATGCTGGCTGGGCTTTTTGGCCCACAACCGCCACCCCGCCCGCCTGTTCATGGGAGACACCGGCTCCCTTGCCATGGGCGCAGCCCTCAGTGCCGTTGCCCTGCTCTCGAACAGCCTGTGGCCTCTTTTGATCATGGGAGGGGTTTTTCTAGCTGAATCGCTGTCGGTGATCTTGCAGGTGTGGGTGTTTAAGGCCACCAAAGGTCCTGATGGGGTCGGCAAACGGGTGTTTCGCATGGCCCCCCTGCACCACCATTTCGAGCTGGGCGGCATGGCCGAACAGCAGGTGGTGATCAGCTTTTGGACCGCCAGCCTGCTGCTGGTAATGATGGGATTACTGCTGCTCCCCTAGGCATGGCCTACTTCACCTGGAAGGAAACCGGTCTGACATCGGATTGCGCCAGCCTGGAGGCGATGGCAGCCCGCTTTGAGGAGGCCGCTGGTCTGATGCGACGCATGGCCGCTGAAGGCTTCAGCCTCGAGCGCCATAGCGATGGCCAGCACATCATCCATCCCGATCCCGATGTCTTTGAGGCCTACGGTTTTGTCAGCGAAGAGTCCCCGGTGTGCCAGCTGACCCTGCTCAACGAGAGCTAATCAGCTGGCCCGGCGGAAATAGCCCACCACCCAGACCACCACAAATGCCATCGAAGACAAGCCTAAATAAATCAGGGCCCACTTCTGCATCTCGGCGATATCCCAACCAAACAACAGCCCATTGGCCGCGTCACCTGCGGTGCTGAAGCCCAAGAGGGATTGAAAACCAAAACCCACCACCGCTGCCCTTCCATCCATGTCGAGCTCCCACGCTAAATCGTTTCCAGCCACGGTGATGTTGCTGGGCAGCGGCGAGCTGGGCAAGGAGGTGGCCATTGCGGCCCAGCGGCTTGGCTGCCGGGTGATCGCCGTGGATCGCTACGCGGGCGCGCCTGCCATGCAGGTCGCTGACGTGGCCGAAGTGGTTGCCATGGGCGACGCCGAAGCCCTCAAGGCCGTGGTGCGCCAGCACCGGCCGGATGTGGTGATTCCAGAGATTGAAGCCCTGGCCGTCGATGCCCTCGCCGAGCTGGAATCCGAGGGCATCACCGTGATTCCAACGGCCCGGGCCACCGCGGTCACCATGAACCGGGATCGGATCCGGGATCTCGCCGCCCAGAACCTAGGACTTCGCACGGCGCGCTTTGCCTATGCCGAAAGTGCGGCCGAACTCGCCGCCGTCGCTGCCCCTTTGGGCTGGCCGGTGGTGGTCAAACCGGTGATGAGCTCCTCCGGCAAGGGCCAGAGTGTGGTGAAAGGACCCGAGGGCATTGCTGCGGCCTGGGAGGCCGCCATGGCCGGGGCCCGGGGCGAAGGCACCCGGGTGATCGTGGAGGAATTTCTGCACTTTGAGCTGGAGATCACCCTGCTCACCGTGAAGCAATGGGACGGGGCCACGCTGTTTTGCCCGCCCATTGGCCACATCCAGGAACGGGGCGACTACCAGTGCAGCTGGCAACCCGCGGCGGTAGGGGCCCACCAACTGGCAACCGCCCAGGCCATGGCCAAAGCCGTGACATCCAACCTTGGGGGAGCAGGGCTGTTTGGGGTGGAATTTTTCCTGTGCGGTGCCCCAGGCGGCGATCCCGATGATCTGGAGGTGGTGTTCTCCGAGCTCTCGCCGCGCCCCCACGACACCGGCTTGGTGACCCTGATGGGCCAAAACCTGAGTGAGTTTGACCTCCACCTCAGGGCTGTGCTGGGGTTACCCATTCCTTCGATCCGCTCGTTGGGACCCGCCGCCAGCCGGGTGATTCTGGCCTCAGACACCGCAGACACTGTGGTGTTTGAAGGTGTTGCTTCTGCCCTGCATGAGCCGGATACGCAGGTGATGCTGTTTGGCAAACCCGCTGCAAGGCCTTACCGGCGCATGGGAGTCGTTCTGGCCCAGGGGGCCACGGAGTCAGAGGCTCGCCGTAAGGCCGATGACGCAGCAGCCCAGATCCAGGTGAGAGCCCAACCCTGATTGCCGAACCAAAACCAACAAAAAACAGCCAGCCCCCCTGGTGCGCCAAGGATCTGCCCCCTATGGTGCGCCCAGCAAGCAGCGCCATGAGCCAGGCCCAACCCCGTCCGCGCCGCACGCGAAACGAGACCCGCACCGGGGCCAAAGTCAACAGAGCTCCCATCCCCAATGGCCTGGTAGGCGATCTCGAGCAGCGCCGCCAAAGACGGGACAACAGGCAAAACCAAGAGCGACGACCAACCGAAAGGGAAAGGGACTCCAGCCGAGAACGACGCAAACCAAAAGGGGGCGGTCCCACCGGGCCCACCAGACAAAAGGGCCGCTCCCTGGTCCCCTTTGTTGTCGGAATTGCCGTCGGCTGGGGTCTGGCCGGTCCGCTTCCCCACCTGGCCGGCACGGCACTAGCAGCCCTCCTCAAGGGTCCCCAATCGTTTGGATCCCTGGTTAATCCCTTTGGGTTAGGGGAACGACGCATCCTGGTCATGGGCACCGATAAGGTCGCTGGCAATACGGATGTGATGTTCACCGTTCGGATCAAGAACGGCAAAACCCTGCTCACCCAGGTTCCCCGGGACACCTTCGTGGAATCGCAGCAGTACGGCGTCTTGAAAGCCAACGCCCTTTACAACTACGGGGGAATCGACACGGTGAAACAGGAGCTAAGCAGGCTGCTGGATGCACCAGTCGATCGCTACGTGCGCATCGACCTTCAGGCCGTTAAACGCCTCGGCGACGCCCTGGGGGGCGTCGATGTGGATGTACCCAAGCGCATGGTTTACACCGACAACAGCCAGGGCCTCTACATCGATCTCTACCCCGGCATGCAGCGCCTCAAGGGTGATCAATTGGAAGGATTCCTCCGCTTTCGCCACGACGAAATGGGTGATCTCGGCCGCATGGCGCGCCAGAAGCTTGTGCTAGCCGAGGTCTTCAAGAAACTGGGCCAACCCTCCACCCTGACCCAGTTGCCAGGATTACTCATGCTGGCGGGCACGGACATCAAAACCGATCTATCTGGTCTTGAAATGGCCCAATTGATCACCGCCATGGCGGGCACAAAACTCACAACCAACCAGCTAGCTGGTCGCATTTTCTGGCAAAACGATATCAGCTACTGGATGCCTGACGCCAATAGGAACTACACGGGTCTGGATGGTCCGGAACCAGCTCTTTAGGGGATAGGGCCCGGGTAGTCATCGCTAAATACCGGCTCACATGCGCCGACCAGCTGTAGTTAGCCCTAACCGCCTTGAGACCATTCTCACGCCAACCCTGCCAGCGCTTGGCGTTGCTAAGGCTCTGCTCAATGGCAGCCTGAAGGGCCCCAAGGTCAGAGACGTCGGCAAGTAAACCGTTATTGCAGTGCTCGAGAATGTCTTTGGGACCGCCGTCATCGGTAGCCACCACAGGCAAACCACAGGCAGCAGATTCCAGCAGGGTGAGCCCAAAGGGCTCGGTGAGCGCAGGATTCACAAACACGCCCCCCAACCGGGCAGCCCATCGATACAGCGATGGAATTTGATCTCGGGTGTGGTGCTTGGGATAGGCAACCAAGCCGTAAAGATCGTAGCGATCGATTAACTCAAAGAGCTGAAGTAGAACCTCCCGAGGTGGTTTTTCGAGTTGACGTAAATCATGACGACAACCCAGTACCAGAACGAGATTGTGCTTGTCACGCAACTGATCAGACCGGGCAAAAACCTCAAGTAAAGCTGGAATATTCTTACGGTGGTCTGCACGGCAAATCGCCAACAGGGGCGGTCGCTCGGGGTCCCGCAAAAAAGAACCCACCAGGGGGTGGGCTCCGGACTCCGTTGACGCAACAAAAGGATGAAATAGAGCCGAATCGACGCCAGGAGAAATCACTGTGGCTAGCTCTGGACTGAAATTGTTGTACCGCGCATACTGGCATTCAAGTTCATGCTGGGTACTGGTAACCACGAAACGGGCCTGGCATAGGGCCTGCTCCTCAGCAGCAATTCGGGTAGACAGGGAATACTGATCGTCAATTTGCTGGGAATCGAGTCCAGCAGCTAACAAACGTCGACGTTTTTCACGCCCTAAAGAATGACCGGTAAACACGAGCGGTAAACCCAATCTGCGTGCCACAAGAGATCCCACATAGCCCGCATCTGCATAGTGGGCATGGATCCAGTTTGGCAGCCGGGATTGGGCCTGCAATTGGCGGCAGAGTCGATCGGCTAAATGATCGAGATAGGGCCAGAGGTGCTCCTTTCGTACATAACGTCTGGGCCCGAAAGGTATCCGACGAATCAACGCACCCGAGCCAATCAACTCCGTAGGTTGGCCATAGTCCACCGAGATCCGCTTATCGAATATTTGACGTGTTAACACCTCCACCCGATCGACCAAGGACGACGACGCAAGGGCTCGAACCAACTCCAAAACATAGGTTGTTTGCCCCCCGGTATCAGAGTCTCGACCCAACTCCAGATCGCTGCCCCGGAACAAGCCGTGAAGATGGAGATGCAGAATGCTGAGGCCCATCGGAAAACCGGCAGGCTTCTTTTCTAATCAGTGATGAACAAATCAGGCAGCAATAGGGGCAGACATGAAGCTAAATTGCCTCACATCACTGAACAGATCATCAGATCCGATGGTCTTCCTGAGCATACAAAATCAGGGGCTTAACCAAGAAGAGCCTCTAAATAAACACTTATACTACCCAACAGCCTAGAAGCAAATCCTAGAAAGCTGAATAAAGAATACAGGAACTACAAAGCCATTAAGACGACGATTGCGAACAGCGAAATCCTCCAACAAGCCCCCTCGCAGGGAAAAGGTAACAATGGAAAAACGTTTACGCTGCTGGCCGAGGGGATCGTTATCCATAAGACTATCGGCTGGGTATGCAGCTATAAGCTTCCTTAAGGGTGACGACTTTAATCTGCTGCCGTTCTTTCCCGTACAAGTATCCCTTGCCAAGAATATTCATCATCACTGGATTAGAGAAGCTTGTATCATCTACCGAGCGAAAATTGTCTGTTGCTTTCCTAGTAAATGTCCTATCGTTGCCACCCATCGAGTTGTGGAGAATACCTGCCTGCTTAATATTTCGGCTTGAAATGGTAATTCTGGCTCGGTAGGCAACATGTCCTGCTGCCATGATTGGCTTCGATGTTGAACTCAATGTCACCGCACCCAACCTCCCACAATTGAATGTCTCGACCTTGCTAAATTCTTCAGCCTGCACCGGAGCATTCGTCTCCATGAAAATGCACCCAATAAGCACCAGGATTAACCTTCCCATGGTATTTCTCTGATTCATCATTAAGCAAGCCTCTGCCACGTTAGTTGAGTTTTATCTTACTCTTTCAATACTAATTGGATGGCACTCCTCTCCCGAAGTCACCCCCATCCATAACCACGACGCCCATCAAAGAACTCCCTATGCTACCCAGACAGATCTTCTGCCGCCCCTCATGTAGGTGCCACCTGATTTGATCGGATGCCCGATAGAGAGTCACCGATGCTAGTAGCCAGTAGAAGTGCGGAAGGTCAATAGGGATAAAAAGACCTTCAGCATTTGTTGGTGATGCAAATCAGGGAGGAATTGCTGAAGGATCTAAAGGGTTGGCAAAGAAATTGAGTACCCTTGTAGCAGCCTGATGCTATTAATCCATGGCTGAGACCAATCTTGAGGGATCCCGAGTAGTTCTCAACAAATATAGCAGAATTTACAAGCAGGTTAATTTGACAATGAGAAAAAAGTCTTATGCTATTGCCAACTAATCTTATTTTATCTGACTGCCTGGATGTGCTGGCACAAGAATTGATGCTGCGGTTAAGCAATTACCGAGGAAGCCTCCTTCCAATAAACCTATTGTTTGGCAAAAGAAGACCACAAGATTCCAAGATCTCGCCTCTACGGGTGAATAAATGATAAAGCCATAAGCCTATGAAGACCTTGATGAACATATTGCTTGCATTAACTATTACGATATTAATAATTACCATAACTCTTTCAATGTCCAGGTTTAGTCATCTCCTGCCGTCTATAGCGGGTTTCCGACTTACCTCTTTGCCCGCACCACCAAAATCTAGCTACCCTAATCGTCCCCATCAGGACCCAGATCAATGATCTAGTCGGTAATGGCAATGAGTCTGGGAAAGTGATCATTACCGCATGCTTGGTGATACAAACTGCATGATCAATACAATTAAACTCCCCATTGAGCGTAAGCATCACATACTTTCATCATTGATTTTCCCCTGGGTGTTTCTGCAAATGCGCCTAGATTTCCACGGAAATCATCAGAAGTTTCGTTCCATGCACAAGTACACCACGCCGCTGCTTTTGTTTGCCCAGCATAGGGACTCATCAAGCTGCCACCTTCGTAATTTGAATTGACAGAGCTAATGCATTGGCTATATTGTGCATTGTCGGAGGCCGGGACTCTGTTATATTCCTGTGCCTTTGATGGCGCGATGCATGCCACTGAAACTATGCATGCGATTGAAGCAGCGCCCACGGCGCCAATGTTATGGAATGATTTGGATGCGCAACCAACGACTCTTTTGAATGCGCCTTGAAACTTCGAAAACTTTCTTTCCATGATCCAAAAAAATTTCACCTAAAACTGTGACATGAAAAGGTCTTGTCAAAGGTTAAAATTTATTTAAAAGAACCTATTTTCTTGTAGATTTATTAAAGTGTTATTGTTAATACATTTTTTGATCGACATCAAGGAGATGGTCTGGCCTTAGGAGGCTGATGCGAATACTGCATCAAACCCCAACCTGCCCGGTCGCTTGGGGTTTAAGGGTTAGCAAAGTCCTGGGAAATGGCATGGCAGTTTTCGCATTCATCGATAACCTCAACGTATAGGCAAATCTGGCAACGAACTCAGTTCCCACCATTCGAGCGCTTCGGTGAGCAGCTTGATCGGTGGTGCCTTGCTGCTGGAGCGCCCTATCTGGAGTTGCGGGTATGACTCACGACTGCCTTAATCAGCAATTACTTCGACCGGGGATCTGCGCATGAAGAGTGAGGGTTTCAGTCGCCAATCCTGGGAAAAATACGACCAATACCTAGAGCTATACGGCGAATCTGAGTCGATGAAAGAACTCGATATGCCCCGCATTCCCTTTGCCCGTCAATTGCCTGCTGAACTGCGCCTACTGCTGCAGATGAACGAGTCAAACCAAGTCCCTGCATTGGCGCATTAGGGCATTGAGACCCGTCCTTTCCTGATGGGTCTTATTTCTAAGCACCAGAAAAACTAATGGGTGCTTGGTCTCAATCCAACCCCCAATCAAGCCACCATCCAAGCCACTCCCAGTCCTACCCCTACCCTTTTAAAACCACCACTAAGCCACCACTCAACTTGCCAAAACCTCTGGCGGATGCTGCTTCAGCACTTGCTTGAGGTATCTGCCCGTATGACTGGTCGGATGCTCTGCCACCGTTTCAGGCGTTCCTACAACCACGATCTCTCCTCCCTTATCACCCCCATCAGGACCAAGATCAATGATCCAGTCGGCACAGCGGATCACATCGAGGT
>CALRWB020000002.1:0-215086 GCA_943371815.1 Chitinophaga pinensis
CTTGATTAAGCAGTTGCTCCGCGGTGCGGAGCTTGCGGATGATCTGTTCGGGACTGTGACGTTTGCGTTTCATGGGGCTTCTCCTGGCCAATTTTGGCCGAAAGGGAAGCTCTCATAAGAACTGGTTCAGTTTCTGGGGTCCACGTCAGCGGACAGGCCCCATACCAACCCCATCCCGGAGAAACCCAGCGACAAGTATTTAACTAAATATTGACGATGGGACCGCGCTCTCGCATGGCAAGCAACAACTGCTGGGTGAGCCCCATCAGCCGGAAACATTGACTTTGTAAATCGTTCGGGCTCGCTCCAGGGAAAGTTCTCGAACGAACCGACTTCCCCGAAGCCGGCATTGTTGACCAGCGCGTCTAGCATTCCAATCTGGACAGAGATCTGCTCGGCAACCTCGTGGCGTGAGCGGACATCGCTGACATCTAGAACCATGCCTTCGGCACCCTAGGCCGCCATTGACTCCAAGGTAAGTAATTGTGTCTAATTCCACTTTTTTCTACAATAAAAACAACCAGAATTGGTCCATCCACTCTGGCAAGCCCGACATTCGTTTGGCAACAATGTGTGCTTCGCTAGGTTAAACATTGTGCTATTATCATTAAATTTATCAAAGCCACCTAGGGCAAAGATTCTCCCGATTCATGGGAACACTCTCAGCGAAAACAGGACAAAGGAACACCGAAGAAATTGCCAACATTGCAATAGCAGGTGCCATTGAAAGGTTCCACATGAGCTGCGTATGGAAGAGATTTCAATTGTTTACCATGATTTTATTAGACTGAAACCTTAAGAGGAATATACGCCGGTTGCGGAGCAAAAGCTCGAGAAGGTACTGGCTTTTTGTTAGCAATATTATTCAAAGACAAAAAGCATTTCGCCGCAGATCTGCTTCTGATCATTTTCCAATGTTTTGGCCCACCCATGAAAGCTTAGGGATAGGAGCATCCGAGTGCCAAAAGCACTTCAGTTTATAGAAACATGTCTAAAACAGAATCAAGAATAGATAGGTGATCCCAGGCCTGTTCACACCAGCAGAAACCCATCTACAAATCCTGGCCAATGCTGGTCTCTGCATCCAACTCGACACCTTCGCAATGATTCAACGCTTCTTTTCCCTGCTGGCCCTGGTCAGCGTGCTTCTGAGCCTTTGGATAGGGGCTCCTGTCCAGGCAGCTCCGCGGCAAGCGGTGCCTTACAAAAGTCTGATGGCCACCAGCATGGCAGTCAATCCAGTGTCGAAGCCGAAGGGTGATCGAACCGGCGACGCCACGGCCTTAGCTCCTACGGGTGATCGCCTGGACCTGACAAATCCACCCACGACTCCTGAAACCGGTGCAACAAAACGAGCTATTAAGTACTCCGAAAGCAAACACTCTTGATTGATCACCAAGATTGAAGCAAGGCCGCAGAAGCGGCCAAAACTGCATCAAGGATGGAGGGAATCCACGACCATGGGTCTCCAGGAACTGCGGATCTCAATAGGAAAGGAATACGACACCCAGTGCCGTTCCGTTGCCGTTAAAGCGATGAAAAGCCTGATCGATGCCCTGACTTCACTGTTAAGACCAGCTCCAGCTTTGGAGCTTTCGATGCCAGGCATCAGCCCTGGTTCGTACCTTCCAATCCCGATGGTAGTCATGAGTGAAAAAATCGATGCGAAGTTAAAGACCGCGGAAGGTCGTCTTCAGTCGGCCTCTGGCGATCTGACGGGAAACCTTGGTGACAAGGTCAAAGGAGCAAGCAAGCAGGTACAGGGTTCCGCCATGGATACCTTGGCCGACCTGCACAAACCCGAGCACAAAAGTCATAAAGACGCCTGATTGATAGATCAGCACTGTTCCTCGTCTAGCGCTTTCATCCCAAGAAAGCGCTAGCAAGGAGCATCAAAAATGGAATAGAGCCTTTGACACGGTTTCAGCAACTTATCCCTAGATAGCATTCAAAGGAAATGACTACTACAAAATGCAATTAAATCCTAAACTTGAGACTTTCTCACCATGCGTCGTGAAACACAAATTATGCTGACCGTAGTAGTAGTTGCAACGGTTGGAATTGGCTCCCTTGTGGTGATTCGTCAACGTGATCAGATCACTCAACAACAACGGGCTCTGGATCAAAAGACCATCCAAGCCAAGGCCCTACAGGATCGCAGTGAGGAAGCTGAACGATTGCGCAAGCAAGAAGCAATCTTTACCCTCCAACTTAAGGCATTTGATGCAGAGCAAGCTAGCCGAGTTAATTCCGCGCAACGGTCGCTGGAGCGTCAACAGTTGATTAGCCAGATACAAGATCTCAAAATCCAAAGGGCCCAGTTGGTTCGTCAGGCGGATTGCAACCAGACCCAGATGGGTATCCAGGCCGCCCAACGCTCAGGGGAGACTAATCAAATCAAGACCCTTCAGGAACGCTGGAATGCCAACTGCGCTAGCTGATAAAAACCTATAGGTGGGCAAAGAACCGTGAATGTGCTCCTCATCGAAGCGATGGTTCATTGGCTTTAGCTGTTCTGACTATGGTTTGGTTAAGCTGCGATGGGCATCTACTTGCAATTGGCAGAAATTAGTGTATCGGCCCTTCTCTTTGGAGTAGGGCTTTATTCGTTTCCATTTTATGCACTTTGTTTATTCGTAATTATTCTTTTCCGTTATCTGATTGTGGCGGGTTTAGCCTGGCTACTTGTCTGTAGCGGATCTAGCCAACTGGATAAAGATGTCTCCCAGGATGTTCGGTTATCGGTTGTCTCTGCAGCTATCTTCGCAATGACGATGGCAGCTGCTATTGAGCTCCATCAGAATGGCCATACAAGAATCTATGGTCAGCTTGGCACCTATGGCTGGTGGTACATCGGGGGGAGTTACATCTTGGTACTTATTTTTCAGGATAGCTTCTTTTACATAACCCACCGCCTCTTTCATCACCCCAGCTTTTACCGCTGGGCCCACCAGGGTCATCACAGATCTCGTCAGCCATCGCCATGGACTTCATTCGCTTTTGAGCCCGTTGAATCCATGGCACATGCCATTTTTCTGGTCGGCGTTGTGTGCCTTATCCCTCTCCATTTTGGTACCATTTTAGCTGTGCTCACAACGATGACAATTTGGGCTGTAGTCAATCACCTTGGTTTGGAGCAGCTCCCGATTCGGTTTCCCCATCACTGGCTAGGACGTTGGTTTATCGGTCCAGCCCATCATTCTGTCCATCATGACCAACAGAACAAGCATTTTGGTCTCTATTTCACCTTCTGGGACAGGGTTTTGGGTACGGAGGATGGTGCTTATGACTGCAGGATCAGAGAAGGAACGAAAACCATTCCACTCATGTAAACGGCAGTGGGTGGGGCATTAAGATAATTAAGAAATAGTGTTCGACGCCCTTTTAAGCCGGCCTGCGCAGCACTGCACATCAAACGGGTGTGCGAGGTAGCGACCCGGCTGCTTTTGAATGATTTCGATCATCGAGCACTCAACTTCTGTCGCCACTGATTTGAGTTCCGTATCATCAGAAAGGGCTTCAAGCATGCCTTCTGGGCGGATCATTCCAATGTGGGTCTAGTTCTGCTCTGTGTAAACACTGATACGACAAGGAAGAGCCATACTGAGCTTCATATGAATGCCCAAAAGCCGAGCCGCCTGCTTTGGATTGCACACTTCAAAAATACGGCATTCTTCATCAAATTCTATTCCTTTAAAGCGAAGGATTTTGCCAAGGTCATGTATTGCTAAAAGCCCAAAACCATGGCTTTTGACTGAAGCTTCAAGCGAGGAGCTTGCTTGTTCAAATCCGTAGGCTGATTTAAGGATGAAAAAAGATCCATGGGGAAAATCTGTTGGGAGGTAAAGCTGGACGATAAATTAGGCAGATGTGCGCAAGATATCAGGTAAAGTCGGCCTAAAGCTTGCCAGGACTGATATCGCCCATCATGGTTGCAGTGATGCCATGCCTGTAATCGGGTCTTGGATTTGCAAGTAGAGGGTTTCGGGTGTTAAGGGTTTCCCTTGGCTTGCCAACGGACGCTAGCGTCCAAATCTCAACTTGCTTAATGCTTAAACTGCTCAACTCATCGAAATAGTCGAGTACACAAATGGATCTAATCTCCCTTGTTGTCACCCTGATCGTTGTGGGTGTACTTCTTTGGCTAGTTAACAACTACATCCCTATGGATCGCCAAATCAGCAGGATTCTCAACGGTTCTGTAGTGATCGCTGTCGTCATCTGGTTACTGAACACCTTCGGTCTACTCGACACAATTCGGGGAATCCATGTAGGCAAATGATCAACCTAGGCCCATCTATTCACTCCCCGATGCCCTCATGCGCTGACCAGCTCACGTGTGTGGGCCCGACTCCAGTTCAACTGGCTGGTGACCTCCTCGCGGACCACAGAGCGATATTCAAGAAAATGCTCATTCAGGACACACATCCATAGGTATTGGTCAAGTATCTGGGGCCTCTTTAGAACGGTATCGATCAGATAACGCCAAAACAGCCACCGGCTACTGCGGCGCACACCCTGATTCCAGAAAAGGGTCAGAACACCAACAAGCGCGTTGGGTCGATGCAGATGAGCTAGAAATGAATTGAAACTCATTCTGCGCTTATTTCGTTGCCGACCCAGAAGAGTGGCGTAGCGATGAATACGCGTTAAGTAGTTGCTTGGCTCATAAAGCAGATCAAAAGCTTCAATGAACTCACTAGCAATGTCTTCCATGGGTCTACTGGGTAAAAAGTTAAGTAGGTTGGTCTGGATTCCTGCCTCAAATTTGGTGTCAAGGTTTAGTAATCGCTTCTCCGCATCCAGTCGATTCCAAAGGGCAGTATTCGGTAGAGCCTGAAGGATTCCAAGCATCGCAACGGGAATGCTGCTTTGGTTGACAAAATCAACAATCCGTTGTCCAGCACCAGAGCGTTCACCGTCGAAGCCAAGAATAAAGCCTGCCATGACAAGTAGTCCTTTGCCACTGATGGCATCCACCGCTTCAAGAAGTGGAGTTCTTGTGTTCTGATGCTTGCCGGCACCGGTCAGACTTGTCGTATCTGGTGTTTCGATACCTAGAAAAACGCGATTAAAACCGCTGTCGACCATCTGATCCATCAGCTCTTCGTCACTTGCTAGATCGATTGATGCTTCGGTTGTGAAGGAGAAAGGATGGAAGTGTCGTGATTGCCAAATAGTAAGCTCGCTGAGGAGCAGTTTTACATTTCGCTTATTGCCTATAAAGTTGTCATCGACAAGAAAGACCTCTCCTTTCCAGTTCAATTTATTGAGGACCTCAAGCTCTCGGATTAGCTGGCCCGGTGTTTTTGTGCGAGGTTTGCGTCCATAGAGAACGATGATGTCGCAAAACTCACATTGAAAGGGGCAGCCACGTGAAAATTGCACTGCCATCATGGCATAAGCATTGCGATCTAGAAGATCAAACCGAGGGATTGGGGATGTGCTGATGTCTGGCTTCTCTCCCTCTGCTCGAAATTGCCCGCTCTTTGCCCCTTTGTTGATCGCATCCACCAGCATTGGCAGAGTGATTTCACCTTCATCCAAGACCAGATAATCGACTGCTTTTAGCTCTTCTGCCTGTGGCGTGGACGTTGGGAATGGACCACCCACCGCTACCTGACATTTGTGCTGCTTGGCAAGTCCGATCTGGTATGCCAAATCCTTCTTTTGCACGATCATTGCGGAAAGGATGGCTAGGTCAGCCCACGCCCACTCGTCCTCGCTCACCTCGCGGACATTGCAATCCACAAGTTGAAAGTCCCAGTGCTGCGGCAGGAGTGCGGCAACGGTGATCAGGCCAAGGGGTGGTAGTAGAACCCGATGACCCATCAGTTCCACAGCCCGATCAAAGCTCCAAAAGGTTTTGGGGAACCGTGGATAAACCAGGAGTACGCGCATGCTCAACTGCAATACATCCATGCTGGAAACTTTTCCATCGATGGAGGTCGGGTTCCGCAGAGTCGATGCGATTTATGTACCGATCACATCACCAGGAGAAGCTCCTGATCATTGGAGTGGCTGCAGAAGCACCGTACAAAGCACGCAGCTGTTGATATACCCCATATCTGCCTTGTATCTGTCTTCAACCATGCCACTGGAGTAGCTCATCTGATTGAATGGTACGGGATATTAATTGACGAAATTTTGATCCAATGCAAATTGGTGGCCATTGTCATTACCAGGAGTCCATTTCCTGAACCACAATTTCAAGACATGCCAAGTTCCTGCGGACACACGTGGACTACAAGATTTTTGCTTTGGTTACTATCAAAGCGCCCCGACATTGACTCTTTACAATTGCGAACTCAGCAGGATTATCTGAAATCATGTTGGCACCAGCGTATCAACCGTTAGCGAGTCCGCTTTCAACTACTGAATCCTAACTGGTCCATTGTATTCAACTTGCAAATTTTTGCCATCTGCTGATACAAGAATGACGGTCTCAACTGTTGCGCTTCCCTTCCTGGCAGCCCAGCCGGGAGCACCACCAAGGAAGCGAAATCGATAACCCTGGGGAGTAGTTGAGACTAAACAGAAACTGGTTCCAATACCGCTTCCACCTCCTCCTTGGTGCATGCAGTCTGCAGTGGAGTATTTCGCCAAGCCTCCATTGATCAGTTCGGCTTGCATCCGCGCCAGATTAGCTGCCCGCATCTGTTGCTCAGTAATGTTTTGGGCAATCGCGGAGGTGGCGAAGACCAGGGCCATCGCTGAGATGCTAAAAAAAGAGGATAGCGAGCGAATAATGCGAGGCATGATAGTGTTTGATTACTATTCAAAGCTTGTAGCCCTTCAGGATGCTCATAAGGAGTGCGCACCATAAATCCAGCAAAATCGTGGCAATTAATACCATTGCTTTTCGCCAATTCATTCAGATCAACAAGCAAAAGAAAGCGAGATCTGTTCAACTTTGCAGTCGCCATAGGACTGCTGGTTTGGATCATGCATAAGTCGTGTCATGGCGGAGAAAATCGGACAGCTTCCCAAAAGCGACGTCTTAGTCCCTAACCAAAAGACGGTACGAACAGGCACAATCGATTGCATCAAAAAAGGACTTTGGGGCTAATTGCGCCATCACCCTAGCTTCTGCTTCCCTTGACCAATTCTCCTGTTTCACGAAAGCAATCATTTCCTTTCGATCTTGGTTTGTTAGGCGTTTCTCGATTTCATCGGTCATCAGCCATGGTGTGCCATTAAGGCAAACAGTTTGGACCAGGTGCCAGCCCTCATGCCGCAAGGTCATACTTTGATCACCCCGCTGGCAAATCACCACTTCTCGGCTCCCCCGTACATAGAGTCCATCAAGAGTTACCTCACTACATCGCAGGTGATCACTGACAACTTTCACACCACGTGCCTCAAATCCAGCGACCAACTCCTGCATGGTTTTCACATCAGTTCGGGGTTGACTGCGATGGAATGGCAGCATGATCACAAAAGCCAATACATGCTGGATCACCACAGCGGGTTCACCGCTTCTGAAACCATCATCCGGGGTATTAACTCTTCTCTGACCTTCTCACGGCAGTCGGCTAATGACTTTTCACGAAATTGACTTACCTCAGACATTTTGCGGCTCAGGCTGCTCCTGTTTTCGACCTTATCTGGCTCAGTCCATAGATGATCGAACCTGCAGACACGGCTGTGAGCACGCCTGTCGTGGCTAGCAAACCAGCCCAAATAACCAAGGCCACCTGGCTGCCTAGCAGAGCCATCTTGATCCATAGCAGCTTGGACTACCTCAACAAGAGCAGTAGCAAGACAACCGTGGCCTGAAGACCAGCGATCTTGGCTGCTGTAGGGGGTAAAGAAGGACACAGCATGCTCAAAAAATCCGCAGGCTTTGAATCTGCTCATCCTTTCCCTTGCGTATGGTTCTTACTTGGTTCAGCACCTGAATGCCTATTGGCCCATCATCCTGTTGATCAGGTCTCCCAGGCTGAATCCAGAATTGATGGTGCCTTGGTCATTCACAATGAGGATCCGATCCGACCAGCTGAAGCTCACCGTTTGGCCCTGGTCGCGAACCTGTAACGGCCAGATTTTTCCCATGGGATCGGTGAGTTCAAAATTACCGGTCTGTGGCCGGCTGATGCTGTAACGGGATCCATCCTGGAGATTCACTTCCAAGAGGCGTCCCAGGTTGTTGGTTGTTTCGCGTAATTCGCAGTTGCCCCGAAACAGCGTTTGGAACCAGCGGCTGATAGTGCATTGGGCCTGCCGGGTCACGGTGCTGCTGCTTTGGTAACTGGTCGATTGGTTGCTACCAATCCCACCGCCGCTAAAGAGTTGGTTAGTGAGGGCTGCATTCACCTGTTGCCTGGTCCCCACCTCACCCCAACAGGTGCGCACACTCACGTCACAGGAGCTGCCATTGCTGAGGCGGAACTGTTGCTGCGGCATTTGGCCTGTCAGGTTGCGCAGGGCTGTCTGTTCGGCATAGGCCCCGAAGTATTCCCGAGTCAGCCCCATCGATAGACCGGTCTGGTCGTAGCAGGTCTTGGTGCTCTGGTCACAGACAACTCCCGCTTTTGGAGTCTCCAGTCCCTGCAGGCCATTGACATAACCAGTGCTAAATAATGGCGTCCATCCAAAGAGTTCTTGACTGATCTGGGTCGCCGCTTGGCCCTTGCGCCAACCATCGCTCCAGCAGGTGGCGGCCCTGAAATCACAGAGGGTACCGTTGCTGAGCACAACATCGTTGCCCACACCACTTGTGCGCAGTTTGGCCCTAAGCCTGTTAGCCGCGTTATTGCCGAAATAGGCTTGGGTAAAACGCACCGATGCTCCCTGACGGTCATAGCAGGTGGGCCCAATTGGGTCACAAATCACCCCGGCAGTTGGGCTGCTGACAACCCTTTGGGTTTGGGCCTGGGCGATTTGCACGGAGGCATTGGGGTTCAGGAGACTCGCACCCACGAGGCCGACCAGAGTGATGGCAGAAGCATGCAGGAGAGATTGCATCGGGTTTGGGGCGGTAAGCGAAGAGGCTGATAAGCCATCACTAGATGCCCCAAGACAAGTCATCGTGATCGAGCTCAAAAAAGGCGCAAAACAGGTGTGCCCAGACCCCAAAATGCTCAGCAAACATGAAGTGGGATCCATCAGCCCTTTCAGAGAGAAGTCATTAGCTCATCGATCGAGAGGCCAGATCGGCAGGAAGAAAGACAAACCAAGAGAACAGTGATGTGCACTGTGCTTCATTTTTGCAATTAGACTGAGCGGCTACATTTTGCTTCCCGTCAAAAGGAGTCGAATCGTCGATTCGAAAATCGACTGGCAATTGACTGATAATTCCAGCTGCAGAGATTGAACCATCGGCGGCATCGAGGATGATTGCAGAACGCAAGGCCTCTATTGCCCAGGTTCGCAAGGTCCAGTAGGGAACGTAACTGCGCGTTTGCTCAGTCAGGTAAATCTCACCAGCCGGTGAATAAAGAAAGTTGCTAAGCCGTAGAAAATTAATGTTGTAGGACTTGTTTAAACCGGCTCTAACTACATCAGCGTTCCAGCCCGAGCGTTTCAAGCCATCCTGAAGGCCACGGTCTGTAATTTCACCGGTTGTGAGGAAGGTGTTGATTGCTTCTTGGGGAGTAGACCAAACAGCCCCACCAGTAACCCAGCGGATGGGGCTTTCCGTTTCAGCCTTCGTTGAAGCAACAAAAAGTGGAGGTGAGAGAAAGGAAGCTGCAAGCAGGCACTTGAGTAAGCCTTTAGGGAATGACATCAAACAAAAATAGAACTCACTGGAATATAGAGTTTGGAGTTTAGAAACCACTCTTTAGATTGAAAATCGAGGTAGAAATGACCACAAGCTGCTGAAGTGTCCGACTGGCTTACAGGCATCACCTTGGATCCTGTTGCGCCTGGACCGTCGGGTCCATGTTTCCCGTTCAGCATGGGAACACAGCGAGCTGGCTGCGATGAGATTGGCTATCGCGTCAGACAGGGCCAAAAAAGTCAACGCCCAGAATGGAGCTTGACCTGATATGGATCTTGCCTCGATCCCCCCTGGTCAGCGTCGCTGGATTCTGCTCAGTGTCATAGCCGGCGGCATTTTGCTCGTAGCAGGCGGGATCGTTTGGCAACTCGCCCACAAACGTTCTCAGCAGGAACTTCTAGAAGCCCAAACCGAGCTCGTGCAGCGAAAAGATGTGGTGATCCAGGTGTCCGCCGCCGGAACAATCCAGCCCCTGACCCCGGTGAACATCAGCCCCAAGGCGTCCGGTCGGTTGGTCACCTTGCTGGTGGACCAGGGAGACCTGGTGACAAAGGGTCAGATTCTGGCCCGCATGGATAACAGCAATCTGCTCGGCCCCCTGCGGCGGGCCCGCGGCAATTTGGCAGCATCAAAGGCAAATTTGCAGGAGGCTGAAGCCCAGATCAAATCGGTGGGTGACACCTACCGCTTTAATCAACCGCTCTACAAATCCGGTGCCCTGAGCCGCAACGACTTCAGCACTAGCCAAAGCGTTTATTTCGCTTTGCGAGCACACATCCAAGCCCTGCGCGGCCAGATTGAGCAATCCCGCGGCGATCTCGAAACAGCCCAGGCCCAATTGAATGACACCGTGATCAGGGCCCCGTTTAGCGGTGTGATCACCCAGAAATATGCAAATGTTGGCGCCTTTGTCACCCCCACAACCTCTGCTAGCGCTACCAGTTCAGCCACCTCATCGTCGATCCTGTCGCTGGCCAGTCCACTGGAGGCGGTCGCCAATGTTTCAGAGACCGATGCCCCCTCCATTTACCGGGGCCAACCGGTCGAAATCCAAGTCGATGCCTATCCCCATTGGCTAGCCCATGGAAGGGTGCGTCTGATTGCTCCCGAATCGGTGGTTGTCCAAAACGTCACCAGCTTCACGGTGCGCATCACCATCGACGCCGCCGATCTGCCCAGGCTGCGCTCGGGCATGAACATCACCGCCAACTTCATGGTGGGGCGTCACCTCAATGCCCTGCTGATCCCGACCACAGCCATCGTGAGCCAGAAGGAAGGCACGGGCGTCTACCTACTAGACAAGGGAAGCAAACCCAAATTCCACCCCATTCGAGTTGGAGCCACCGTCGGCACCATGAGTGAGGTGCTCGCTGGACTGCAGCAGGGAGAGCGGGTCTTCATCACCTTCCCTGGCGCCCGCAAACCCAATGGAAAACCAGTGAAATCCTCCCCCTTCACCCAGTCGGGCGGTGCGGGACGTCCTCCCCGTTAAAGGAAAAGGACTGCCATGGCCGATCTCCAATCCCGATCCACTCCTACCCGCCTTCCAGGCCGGAGGCGAAACCGCGAAAGCGCGAGCTGGAGCGACCTGCTGGAAACGATCGCCCTTGCCTGGTCGTCGCTGACTTCGAATCGACTGCGCTCGGCCCTCACCATGCTCGGGGTGATCATCGGCATCGGGGCGGTGATCACCATGGTCACCATTGGCCGCGGAGCCCAGATCCAGACCGAACGCCAGCTCAAATCCCTGGGATCGAACTTGATCTTTGTGCAAACCGGTGCGGCTGTCACGAGCAGTCCCGCCTCCCTCGGAGCTGGTTCAGCCACCACGCTGGTTTGGGATGACGCCAAGGCGATTGCCCAATCCAGTGCATCCGTCGCCAATGTCGCCCCCGTGCTCAACCTCCGCTCCCAAGTGGTCTTGGGGGAGTTAAACACCAACACATCCATTGTGGGGACTACACCCGAATACAAGGAGGTGCGCGATTTTCTCCCCCTCACGGGCCGTTTCTTTAACCAGGCAGAAGTGGATCGTGCCGACCGGGTTGCACTCATCGGTCAGACCGTGGTGGACAACCTGGGCCTCACTCCCAACAGTGCACTAGACCAGACCATTCGTATCCGAGGTGAAGGCTTCAAGGTGATCGGCACCCTTGAGTTCAAAGGGGTGACCTCCTTCCGCGATCAGGACGATCAGGTGCTGATTCCCCTGACGACAATGGCAAGTCGCATCGTGGGGATCAACGGGATCACAGGCATCTCTCTGGACAGCATTTCCATATCGGCCACCAAGGCCTCAGAGATGGAAGCAGCCCAATACCAAATCACCAATTTGCTGCGACTCCGTCACAAGATTTCTCCACCAAGACCGGACGACTTCATCATCAGAAACCAAGCCGACCTGGTGAGTGCTTCAGATTCGGTAGCCAATATCTTCACATCACTGTTGGGTGGATCAGCTGCGATTTCCCTGGTAGTTGGAGGGATCGGCATTATGAACATCATGCTGGTGTCAGTCACTGAACGCACCAGGGAGATTGGGATCCGTCGGGCCATCGGTGCGCGCTCAAGCGACATCATGCGCCAGTTCCTGATCGAGGCGATCGTGTTGTCGTTGATTGGTGGTGTTCTTGGCGTAACTCTGGGAGTGGTGCTATCGCTGGTCATCAACGTGGTGTTGGGCTGGTCGGCGGGCGTAGCCCTTGATGCAGTGGTGATGTCTCTGGCTTTTGCCCTGGTGATTGGCGTCTTCTTTGGGGCCTACCCCGCCAATAAGGCGGCCCAGCTCGACCCAATCACCGCCTTGAGGACTGATTAGGCCATGATCGATCTCCAGGGCATCAACAAGACCTACGCAATGGGCGAAGTGGTTGTGCCTATCCTCAAGGACATCGATCTCACCATTTTGCGGGGAGAGTACACGGCCATCATGGGAGCCTCGGGCTCGGGTAAATCCACCCTGATGAACATCATCGGCTGCCTCGATCGGCCAAGCTCCGGGCACTATTACTTTGACGCCAGAGACATCACAAAACTCTCGGAGAACCAGCTCACCGACCTACGCAACTTCCAAATCGGCTTCGTGTTCCAGCAGTTCAACCTGCTCTCTCGCCTGACCGCCCTGGAGAACGTCATGCTCCCCATGGTGTACGCCGGTTACACCCGCCTTGAGCGGCGGCAGCGGGCCGAGGTGATCTTGGAACAGATGGGCCTTGCTGATCGCATGGGCAATAGGCCCAACCAACTCTCCGGCGGCCAGCAACAACGGGTGGCCATCGCCCGCGCCCTCGTTAATCAGCCAGATCTCCTACTAGCGGATGAACCCACCGGCGCCCTCGATTCCCAGACCGGAGAGGCCGTCATGGATCTGTTGGCCCACTTGTTCAGCGAAGGTCTAACCATTGTTCTGGTGACCCACGACAACAAGATTGCCGAGCGAACGCGTCGCATCGTGCAAATACAAGACGGCAAGATCCTATAAGGCCGAAATAGCCGACGCCCTGTTAGTCCCTAATCAATCCAACCACGCCATTTCCTCGAACCAATGCGCCTGTGTTCGAGCGAGTAGCTCCGAAACCGGTCAAGTTGGGCCGCTGCTATCCCTGCGGCCCAACCCTTTGGCATCTCAGCCCATTCCTGCCTTGTCCTTGACATTTTCGACGCCATTGCGAACTTTGGCCTCCGTCTGCTTCGCCTTGCCGGCGATGCGATCTCCCTTGTCACCGGTGACTTTGCCAATTGATTCTTGGGTTTTTCCCTCAATGTCCTTGGCGCCAGCCTTGACACGGCCGGCAGTGGCTGCCAGGGGCAAAGGCTTGGCAGCGAAGCTGAAACCCTCTGAGGCCTGGACCTGACCAGCCAAGGCGGGCGTGAGGACCAACACCGCCAGACTGAAGGCCAATCCAAGACAGGCGGCGCCCAGTTGACGCAGAAAACGAACTTGTCGATTCATGATGATGATTGCAAAGAGAACTAGAGGTTTAACAAAAAACGATGGTTACCAAAACCTGTTCAGAACGTTTCCGTTCACTCAGGTGGTCAAAGAACGCCGCCGCCGCGCCGGCCGGTGAGGAATGAGATCACGGCAATGACGAGAAAGACGAAAAATAAGACCTGGGCGATGCCCGCAGCAGATCCGGCGATGCCACTAAATCCGAGGAAAGCAGCGACAATCGCGATGATAAAAAACGTGATGGCGTAGTTAAGCATTAGAAAGTATCTACGGGGTGTTTATCAACTGAACAAGCTCTTCTTGGCTTTTGCCGAGCTTCTTCTGTAGATGACCAAGCAATTCTTCCGTCTGTCCCTCAGCATAATCCAGGTCGTTATCAGTGAGGTCGGCGAATTTCTTCCGGAGACTGCCTTTGAGCTCGTGCCACTCACCTTTAAACTGAAGTTTGTTCATGATTAAGCCAACAAAAGGTTTGATCGATGCCAAAGCAAACAAAGTGATCGGATTTCTGCTAAAGCAGCTCCTTCGCTTTCCTTGCCAAAGCTTCTCTCAATTAACTATCAGCGTGGAACCAGCTTTCGAGTGCTGTAGATACGCCAAGCAACTACGGCGCAATCTTGACTGATTGCCCAAAATCTGAACAGCCGTTCAACCCTGATTCAGTGGATATCTAGAGCATTCCAGACGGCCCAGCGCCGCACCCAATACTTGAATGCCTACCATCTATCCACAAAAATCTAACCCAAACTCCAGTCTCAACAAGTTCATAGATTGGGGTGGGTGTCTTTTATTGGACAGTCATGCCCCCTGACATCGTTAACCCAGGGCGGGAGGAACGGGTTTCAATACAACTGTAGACCTCATGGGGAGTTTTACCCCCCAGAGAACTGTGGGGTCTTACCTGGCCATACCTCCATAAGAATCAAGCCAGGCTAATTTCCGCGTCCCAGCCATCACTGTAGGCACGCAAATAAACCTCTACTCGGCTTTTCCGAGAAGCCTGAGGCTACGTACTTAAGCGTTCGCCAAAGCCTTGCCACCAGGATGTTGTCTTAGCATCTCCCTCTGCCAGACCAGTTGATCTTGATGTCTTCTGCCTACAGCCTGCCCACGAAGTCGGCAGAGGTGAATTGACAACCCTGGTCGGAATGAAGGATCCCTGGCCTCCTACCACTCGCCAAGGCCATCTCCTGTCGCTCTAGGTATCCCGCTGCCCAAACCGCTGGCACGATCCCAAGAGGAACAAGGTCCTGGTAGGCATCACTGGCGAGGATTTCTCTCACCGATTCCCCCAGCAGTTCATTGGAGCGGCTGCCTGGCAAGCGGTGGCTGAGGCTCTGGTGGATCCGCAGTAGATACCAGGCGGTCCCATCAAGCCCGGCATTGAAGCGCTCCCAGCTGCGGGCATCCCTTCGGGCATCGAGCACCATGTCGCGGGCATTGTGGGCCTTGTCGGCGGCCGTCACCCGCAGGGAGCCTTCGCTCTTGTGCTCCAAGGCGGCCATAGAACGGCTCTTTCGCACCTTTGGCTGCGCCAGTTAACCCCTCTGTGGTGTCAGTGCGATCGCGCACGATGCCGGCCACCGCCTCCCCAAAGTGCTCAGCGATGGAGGCATAGCTCTGATCAGCATCCTCAATCGCGTCATGCAGCAGGGCGGCGATTGGTTGATCTTCTGTACCTCCGTCCTCCTCGACCAGGCCGCTCACAGCAATCAGGTGGGAGATGTAGGGCACCGTTTTTCCCTTGCGGGACTGGTTGCGGTGCAGTTGGGCAGCCCAGAGCAGGGCCTGGGCGTAGCGCTCACTTTAGGCGGGGGTGCTTTTCGTCATCGCCTGGATCTCCTAAGGGTTCAGCAACGGGTTTTGGTTTTGGCAGTGGACTGCTCTTTTTGCGATTTTTGGAAAGACAGGCCTGCCTTAAGGCCACCATCACTGCTTCCGGGAGGCTTGAATGTAAACTTCTTCCAACCACCCACGATCAAACTCACAGAAGGCCCCAAGGGAATCAGTGAGAGCAGTTAGTTTAACAGTAATGCACCACAACAGGATTGCAGCATGGGAACTTTTGCACTCAACGGGTTATAGCCGAAACCACTGAATCAACTCTCTAGCGCCCACTGCCTGGCCCCGAGCACGGGGAACATTACCCCGCCTTCTTCCCTCACCATCATCCCCCTCCCAGCCATTGGGGATGGTCTTACCGGAGACCATCCAAACGGCGCACATGAAAGGCGCCAACGGTCCACTAATGGTCCACCCAAACAACCAGAATCAACCAAGTCTTAGTCCCCACAGACTATCTCAGCGATTATCAACCACTTTGGGGTAGTGGGGATCGCAGGTTCAAATCCTGTCGCTCCGATTGAGTCTCGCCGGGAATTCCGGCAATGAGCCGCTTCTGTTCTCAGGAGCGGCATATTTTTTAGCTCCCACCATTAGCAGCCACAGGGGAGACGAGAGAACGGGCAGATCGGTCCTGATCCGTACGTGTATCGATGCTGTGAGATGGCTTGGAACAAGGAGTCAACTCCAAAATTAGATGCACAAACAGCTCGGTAAGAGCATGACTGCATGCACTACAGCCGGGGAGCCAGATAATTGCCAGCCACTCCTTTCAAGCAAAGGCAGGGAATCAACATCAACCCCGGGGACATCAAGCCATTAGTCAACCATAATCCTAAGTAGCGGCCGAAATTAATCAGAGCGCCTGAACGACTTGTAAAGAGCCCAAACTTGGCATTCGTAAGTCAATAAAACCATCACATTTGACCTCATAAAGAGATCAGATCAGTTGATAGTATTAGACAACGAACAGTCACATCAGCCCAGAAAGACTAAGGGCAAGGCAAAAACCATCAAGAGAATTATTTTTGTGTCTCAGTCACAAAAAACGAATCCATGATTGACGATACCTGACGACCAGGCACGCCTTGCAAGGGAAGCTTGCAGCCAGCCGAGCCACAATCCCTAGAGATCACAAGGTTGTTGTAGTTCCAATTAATAATCAAAGAGCCGCCGCGATCAACGGGAATCGCCTTATAGCTGCCACCATTGATTTCGTTAGCATAAAGGCCTTCACCCTGACGCACAAAGGTTGTACCAAAATTAAGCATATCGACGGAATACCAAATACGGGTTCCATCGGTTTTCACAGAAAGACCGCAAGGGCCATTGTATCTTGCACCTCCCCGGAGTGACAGGAAACAGATGGTTGGACCCGCAGCTTTTTTCGTCTGCACAGTCGCTTGGCCAAACGTTGGCATGGCTGCTGTAACAGCTGCTGTAAAAACAACGGCTGACAAGAGAGCCTTGAATCCGAGGTTGCTTGTGTTCATGGCAAGAGGGAGAGGCGCAGGGCTTTTGAGGATGGGCCTTAACCTCAAGCATCGATCGCCCCTAAAGGCGGAAGCGAGTTTTGTAGGATTATAGGGCTGAAAAGGAGCCTTGTCTCCAAAGGAATGACGTCGGACGTGCAACTTGGAAAAAATCGCCCATTTTAATCCTATTGGAAGACAACATCATTGCTCTTGCTGCAACAGGATTCTTTTGGGCCGACCTCTTCTCTGAGAACCACAAGCAGGGGATGTCGCCAAGGCTTCGAGCCAATTTGTGACCGTACCGACGAAGCAGCGGATGGTGTTGTCTTTCACCGGGACCCTCTGGTAACTCTTCCCCCATAAGCGGTCGCACCAGCAAGCCCGACGTCGATGGTCCTTCTACGGGCAAGGACATGGAGCGGATGGTTGCCGTCAAGCAATCGAACCATGCCGCGAACCAGCCTGGAGGCGCAAGTATCCTGCTTGAAGTCATGCTGCCCTGATGAGCATCCAGCTCTCTTCTGGGATTAACCGAGTCCTTGTGACCGGCGGCGCGGGGTTCATCGGAGGCGCCGTAGTGCGTCGCCTGTTGGCAGAAACCACGGCCACCATCTTCAACCTCGACAAGTACGGCTACGCCAGCGACCTCACCGGCATTGAGCAGGTGCTAACTGAGTTGGGCACGGCGGGCCAAACGACCGACGGACAGAGCCGCCATCAATTCCTGCGGGTGGATTTGGCCCATGCAGAGGCAACGGAAGAAGCGGTGCGCGAGGCTAATGCCGATCTGGTGATGCACCTGGCCGCTGAAAGCCATGTGGACCGCTCAATCGATGGCCCAGGGGCCTTCATTGAGAGCAATGTAAGCGGCACCTTCAATCTCCTCCAGGCGGTACGGGCCCATTGGGATGACTTGGCTGGTGAACGGCGCGAGGGTTTTCGCTTGCACCACATCAGTACCGATGAGGTGTTCGGTTCCCTGGGCGAAACGGGCCGCTTTTTAGAAACCACCCCCTACGACCCCCGTTCTCCCTATTCGGCCAGCAAGGCCGCCAGCGACCACCTGGTGAACGCCTGGCACCACACCTATGGCCTGCCGGTGGTGCTCACCAATTGCTCCAACAACTACGGCCCCTGGCAGTTCCCCGAGAAGTTGGTCCCGGTGGTGATCCTCAAGGCGGTGGCCGGCGAGCCCATACCGCTTTACGGCGATGGGGCCAACGTGCGTGATTGGCTCTATGTGGAAGATCACGTGGATGCCCTGCTGCTTGCAGCCACCCAGGGCCAAATGGGCCGCAGCTACTGCGTGGGCGGCCATGGGGAACGGTCTAATAAGCAGGTGGTGGAGGCGATCTGTGCTGTGCTCGATCAGCGGCTACCCAGTGGGGCTCCCCATGCCCGGCTGATCACGCCGGTGACCGACCGGCCAGGCCACGACCGGCGCTATGCGATTGATCCCACCCGGATCAGCACGGAGTTGGGGTGGCAGCCGCGCCACAATTTTGAGCAGGGTCTGGGGGCCACGGTGGACTGGTATCTGGACCATCTGCCCTGGTGTGCTCAGGTGAGACGTCGTGGCGGCTACGGCGGAGACCGACTAGGTGTTGCGGCCTGAGTATCACAGCCATGCGGTTGTCATTCCCCTCTACGGGGAGCTAACTCCAGACTTGGTGGATTACCTTCTGGAATTGGAAAACCATGACTTTTTGACAGTTTTGGTTGACAATAATTTTGAGAATACTGGAGCACCTGCGAAAAGATTAAAGCCGATTCAAGTTGTGGTCAATCGGAATCGAGGTGGGGTTGCAGGCGGGTTCAATCGGGGTATCGACTGGGCACAGCGGGCAGGGGCAAGTTGGATCACCTTGTTGGATCAAGATAGCCGTATTCCTATCGATCAAATTTGTCGTTTAAAAGAGCCATGGGAAGCCTATCCTCAAAGGCGAATGGTGGTTGGACCCAGCATCTGGGACGCCCAGCGACAAGTGCACCACGGTCGCCGCCAGCGATCGCAACAAGTCTTCCAGCAGATCCGATTATTAATTAGTTCTGGCACAACATTTCGGAGTTCCGATTGGCATGACTTAGGAGTCCTTCATGAAGGCCTTTGTATTGATTTCGTGGATCACGCTTGGTGCTTCAGAGCGCAAGTCCGGGGATTTGAATTCGTACAACATGCTGAAATTATGCTCAAGCAACAATTCGGAGCACTCCATCCAAATGGTCTCTGTCGATGGATGGGACTCCAGCTCTATAGTCCAAAACGCCATTTTTATGGACTGCGTAATCTTCGTTGGCTTTGCTTACAACCCTATGTACCTCCGGATCTCAGGTTTAAGGAGCTGTTAAAAATGCTGGTCAAACCCTGGCTATGGCTTCTGTTCGAACCACAACGCTGGGAGAATTGCAATGCAATTTGGGCTGGGTTAGTGGCGCCGCTCCCAGGCAAGTACTAGTGGAGACGCAAACCCGATACAGCGTGCTAATGCCGGTGGCTCCATGGGAGCCACCGGCCCAGGTAGAAGCAGCACTGAAAAGCCTAGAAAACCAAAGCTTGTTGGCATCCGAGGTGGTGGTGAGTTGCGATGGAGAACCGCCGGCAGCTCTAGTGGCTGTTTTTGGCTCAACCTGTTTACCAATCAAGCTTTTGGTTGGGCCTGGGGGGGAGGGTGTTGGTCCTGCTCTAGCCAGGGGACTAAAGCAGTGCACCGAGAAGCTTGTGCTTCGCGCAGATGCCGACGATCTTTCCATGCCCGGTCGCTGTGCGCTGCAGGTGGCAGCGATGATTGCACGACCTGAATTGGTCGCCTTAAGTACTCCAGTGCTGGAATTTATTGACAACCCTCTAGATCCAGTTAGCGAACGTGCTGTACCTGTGGGAACAGCAGCGATTCGCCGCCACAGCTTCTGGCGTAATCCGCTCAATCACCCGGCAGTGATTCTGAGGCGAGATGATGTGCTAACTGCAGGAAGTTACCGCGATTGTCCAGGCTTTGAAGATTATGAACTCTGGCTTCGACTGCTACGACAAGGTTGTGTGCTCGGCAATCTCGATAAACCCTTAGTGCGGGTACGTATTGGGCCCGACCACCTAGCCAGACGGAATGGACTTGCCTATATGGCGATGGAACTTCGCTTTCTGGTGGGTTGTGGTCATTCTGGTTCACTCTCTTGGCCAAGGGTCGCGCTGATGGCAATGCTGCGGATCCCGGTGCGGTTACTGCCAGCGAGCTATCAGGGATTGATCATGAGGAATCTTTTAAGGCGCTCAAGACTGTGAAGCCCAAAACATTCTTATGACATGATCCATTTCCTGGAGCTGAACGCCTCCTTTTGTTTCACTTGCATGTTCTGAACATGCCGCAAGCAACACAAGTATTCTTTATCTCGGTGCACTGCGTCACGCTTCTTCTCGTCAAGAATAGCAAGGGTATGGGAGCGATCAGTGGAATGAAGATAGTCTCCAATATAAATATTATCGCGCAAACCTAGCCAGTCAGCATTATCTTCAGCGAAAATCTGAAGAGTCAAGAAATAATCTTCCATAAATTTTTGATCGTCATACCAAACAATTTGATCTAAATATATTGCTTCAGCATCCATAACAAAACTATGGAGAGGGATACAATTCTGACCAAGGAAATCACCATAGCTACAACCATATTCAAATGTCTTGGCCCGACCAATGATCAGCCTTCTTCTTGTATCATAGGAAGACTGGTACACCCTTGCAAAAGCAATAGCCCTACCAGTTGCTCGAATTTTACCCAGAAGCAAACTGTACGCAAATGGCATCAAGAGATCATCATAATCAAGGAACGCAACATATTTCGTAGAGATCCCCTGAAGAGACTCATTAAGCATCTTCGATCGCAAATCCGCCCGCCCTGGAGAGCTGGTGTAGCAATCAATGCGGGGCGGATAATGCTTATACCAGGGAAAACGATTAACAATTAGACTCAGCAAATCTAGCTGTTCTGCAGTAAGATCTTGCGCAGCTATCAATGGCAAGCAGATACAATCTTGCATTGCGACAAGGCATCCCAAGGCGTTTTCCAATAGGCCTAGATCCCCATCTTTGTGGATGCGCATGATGACAGTGACCACCGGCAGATCGAAACCCAGACGAGTATTTGGCTGGGTAAGAAAACATAGGGCATTTGTTTGCATTATGACCCGCGGCCTGCGAAGATCTCTCCCGCATCTAGAATAAAGTACTACAGGGGATTTATTGGCTTCAATGTCTTGCACCGCCCCATTAGAAGCTGGAATAATAAGCGCTTCGTCTAGCCCATAGGCATTGGGGATAACGACCGATTCATCGTTGCTGAGAACTTTTTCAACCAGCATCTCCAGTAGCTGGGAAGAAAAGACTGCTGCCCTTCGAAACTCAACGACAAGATCGGCATCATCAATACAACCTAGCTTAAAGACCCCTTCTTGCTTGTCACCCAACTGCTGCTCGGGCGAGACAAACATATTGGGACCGAGTCGTGATTGAAAGAGACCGAAGAAACAGCGCCTAGCGAGCCCAGGATCCTTGTTAAGCTGGTCAAGCAGCTCCCGCCCAAAAAGAATATGGATTCGCAGACTAGCAAGACAGCTAGAATGTGAATCCTTGGTATTTGCATAGGGAAGGCCCGACAATGCACGACCGACAGAATTTAAATAGCCATATCCGTATTGCGAATCCGGCTCAAGATGGGCGCCTTCTGACCACTCATTCCAAGCATTGACAAGGATAAAACGGCGATCACTTGGCAACCTATGGGAACTCTGGGTTATCAACTTTTCGAGCCATATCTGAAACAATTCAGGGGTACTTCCATGGACAATATGAGCACTTTTACCATACCTCGAACTATTGTCCCACATGGGAACAATGGATTGAAAGTAATCGAATATCATCGACTCATTCCTATCCATATAGTACTTGGATACATCCTTGTAGGGCAGGATGCTGCCTTCAATATCTTCGTAGGTGGTCAGGCGATGGTTGATCTCCTGAACCGCACCCTGGGTCCAGTCATGAAGAACGCGCTCTGCACCTGCATCCATTCCGAACTCCACCGGACTGGTGGCTCCACGGGTCAGCACGGCCACGAGGTAGGGAGCGGCCAAACCTACGGCTTGGCATTCGGTCCTCCAAGCATCAAGGTAGGCAGCAATATTCGCTATACATGAAGGCCGATAAATGAACAGGACTGGTCGTTGGTCAACCTTGATATACCGGTCATCCTTGAAGAAGGGCAAGAGGTATTTAATAAAAGCAATTGCATCATTCTTAGAGTACAATTGAGCCAAGAGTATGTCATTGGCATTGCCATCCCATCGGCGAGTCCAATTCTCATTCGCCCAGCAAAAACAGAACGGCATGGGAATATCTGGGTTTGCCAAGAGCATGCGAGCTGGCTCTTCTAAAATCAGTTTTCCACTAAACCAGTAATGATAAAAGATCTGACCAAAGACTCCTGCCTTTTGCATCATCCCAGCCTGATGATGGAGCATCTCAGGAGACTCAAGTTTGTAATAGCCAATATCTGGGTGAGGAATATGCTGTTGGTAATGTCCTTGGAAAAGCGGTGTCGACGAACTCACCTTGGTCCACTCTGTAAATCCTTGACCATGCCATTGGTCGTTCTCCGGAATTGGGTGAAACTGAGGCAAATAGTAGCTAAGAACTTTGATATCATCATGGACTATTAATCCCCGATAATCCGTTTGACTTTCGAAGTATCTGTAATCCCTAAGAGAATCTCCTTTGATGATGCGAAGTATTTTTCCCTGATGGGGAATGGCGAAAAGCAACAGCGCACAACTGAGGGCCTTATTGAGCTGGGATGCCTTGCAATGCATCCTTTCTGGTTCTCCATCCAAGGCCATAGGGATAGCCAAAAGATCTTTAATGCACTCCGTTCTGGCCCAAAACATTCCCTTCTCTGCCCAGTCAAGCTCGGGAAAATCTTCAAGATCAAATCCATGGCAGTGGCGGGTCAAGTCAGAAACGATGCCCCTGGTAATCCGATCATGCTCAGGATCAGGTTTCGCATGCAAATCTTTCTCGGCAATGATTAATTTCGCTCGGGTTTGTAGTTCCCTAAGGAAAAAGGCTATTCTTCCGCCACATGCATCAGTCGGGCCCAGCAAGTGATCAAGGGCTGTATCATTCCCTAATTGTTCCTGAATGGTGCCTTCTGGTAGCTCAGCGCAGCTGAAATGTCCAACGATCGCATACTTGCCTATCGATGCCCCAAAAGCTCCAACCATGGCCACCAGGCCATGGATTTGGACGTGGTCGGATGTCTTTTTAATGAAGGTTTTTTTGGCCCGTGGCACAAGTTCTTCCAGCTGACTCCTGAGCAACTCCTCCTGGATCCCATGGGGAGCTGTGATATACAAATCGAATGCGGATGGGATCCGAGAAAGTCGTGCGAATAAAGACGAAGGAATTGCCGGGGTCCAAACGTGGAAATGTATACAAATAGATAGATCATCTGCGATCAAGCCCGCCTCAGCATCAAGCTTCTGATCGACATAAAAAGAAATAATTTTATATTCCACATAGGGATCCTTGTAGTCATCAAGAACTATTTTTGATTCAGGGCTAAGGGCCTTAGTATCGATAACAATGAGTACTCTTCTAACGATTCCCTTGAGGCCTTCTTGCCTGAGGAGCCGCACCAGCTTTGCGAAGGTGTTTGGTCTTTTTGCTTGCTTCCTTAATGCCTTCTGGGCGTAGAACAGATAACGTCCATAGGATGCCATGGGACCCAGGGTCCAACGCAATGCTTTGCCAACAATTCTGCGATTGTCCATCAACAATCTGTAGCCAGCGAAGGTTGTATTAGCGGACAGATTGATTGTTGCATTTCTTTTCGGCATGCTATTTCAAGAAGCAGCACTTCCGTGATCCATGGCCCTTGGGGGCGGACCTTGCCTGCACCAGCTCAACACCCTGCCCGGGTCTGTTGAAGCCCAGGTGGAACGACACACCTAGGCCGCCTCAACGGGGAGCACGGGGAATGGCAGGGCCAAGGCTTCACGATCACTCAGTCGGCGGCTCCACGCCCCTGGGACAGGGTCATTCCATCGAAAGCCTGCCTCTTTGGCACGGTGGCGCTCCGCATAGGACAGCTTGGCGCGAAACAGTTGACGGGGTTCCTGGGCCGCAGCCAACAACTCCTCGAAATCAACGCAACGCTCAAAAACCTGAACCAAATAAATGCAATCGGTCAGGGCGCGATGGGCTGCCCAGACCGGCACGCCGTAGGCCAGGGCCAAATCCCGCACCGAAGGGGTTGCGCGCAGGTGACGCTCGGCTGGCCATGGGATATCGGCCATCGAACAAATCCATGGCTTCTTGATGGAGGGCAAGGGGTCGATGCCAAACCACTGGCGATCAAAGGCCACGTTGTGGGCAAGCACCGCATCCGCCTGATGCAGCATCGCGTCAAAAAAGGTCAGGCCTGCCTGCCAGGGCTGGGGAAGCTGGGTGACCTCAGCCGCAATGCCGTTGACATGCTGGGCTGGATTGCGAGAGACGGGAACCAGGAAAGAGACCTGGGTTAACACCGAGCGACTGGCCACGTGGAACAGGACAGCACCGACTTCAATGCACTGGCCATGGCTGGGATCGAGGCCCGTGGTTTCGGTGTCGATGACCAGTAGGACCTCCGGTATCGCCTTCGCCTGGCTCAGTTGGCGGGGAGCCAAGGAGGGCAATTCAAGTTTTGGTGCTGCCAGTGGCTGTGCACCTGGAGCTGGTGCTGGTGCTGGAGCTGAAGCTTCAACTGTTGGCGCGGGGTTGGGCTGATGATCTGGCTGGTGATCGGTTTCGCCATCCCCCGCCGATTCAGGCGCCATCAAGCCAAGCAGCTCGTTCTGCTGCCAAAGAGCGGGCTGTTCCCCCATCTGGGCCCCCAAGCACTGCACCATGCTCCCAGGTGATGCAAGGGGTCAGTCAAATCTGCTCCAACACAGCAAACCCGCTGCCTAGGCTGCAACTCAACACACCTCGATGCGTCTGTTGCCGCCATGCCCCTTGCCGTTGGAGATAGGGCCCCCTTGATTGCCCTGCGCGATCAAAACGGAACCGAGCGCCGCAGCGACCAATTGGACGGCAAAGCCCTGGTGCTCTTTTTCTATCCAAAGGACGACACCCCGGGGTGCACCATGGAGGCCTGCGCCTTCCGTGACAACTACGCCGAGCTGCAATCCCTTGGCGCTGAGGTGTGGGGCGTCAGTGGGGACGATGCCAGCAGCCACCAGCGCTTTGCCACACGCCACCAATTGCCCTATCCCCTGCTTGTGGACCAGGCCAATGGACTTCGCAAGGCCTTTGGCGTACCGAATGTGTTGGGCCTTCTCCCGGGGCGGGTCACCTACGTGATCGATGGCAGCGGCGAGATTCGCCACATCTTCAACAACTTGCTGGACGGGCCTGCCCACCTGCGTGAGGCCAAGGCTGCCTTGCAAACCCTGCGGGCCTGATGGCCATGGCGCGCTGGCAGCAACAGGGGGATCTCTGGTTGCTGGCCCCCTCCAACCATCGCGATGGCGATCACCCGAACCAAGGGCTGAACAAGGGGTTGATCCGGGGGCAAATCCAATTCATTGGGGGCAGTTACCTGGCCGCCAAACCCCAACTGAGCTATCGGCGCCTCCTGGAGGCCTTGGCCCTGCGGGGTTGGCAGATCGCCACCTGGAGCTATGTGCCCGGCTTTGACCACCAAGGCCAAGCCAATGCGGCCTGGCGCCAATTCCGCAACCTGCGTAGCCAGCTGCCCAACCCAGGGGGCAGCCCCTGCCTACGGCTAGGCCACAGCCTGGGCTGCAAGCTCCATTTGCTGGCCCCCGATGGCGGCAGGGGCTGCAACGGCCTAGCCGCGGTGAGCTTCAACAACTTTTCAGCCGAGCGTTCGGTTCCGCTCCTGGCGGAGATGGGCCAACAATTTGGCTTCCGCAGTGAGTTCAGCCCATCGCCCCAGGAAACCTTGAAGCAGGTGGAAACCAGCTACCTCCAACCCCGCAACCTGCTTGTGCGCTTTTCCCGCGACGGCATCGACCAAAGCTCCCGCTTGCTCAATGCCCTGCGATCGAGGCCCGGGGATGCCTCAGAGCTCAGGGAATTGCCAGGCGACCACCTCACCCCGGCCAGTGCCGGCCTCCGCCAGAACCTTTTAGGCAGCTGGGCTGATGACCCCGCCAAGCAGCGCGCCGTGGATCGCCTGGCGGATTTAATTAGCCAGTGGTCTTGACCGTTGGAAAATCCCTAGCCCTAGGCCCCGGGGCTCAAACCCGCAAGGCTTCCAGCACAGAGCGGTCTTCGAGGGTGCTGGTGTCACCCGTCACCTCCTCTCCTGCGGCTAAGGCGCGCAAAATGCGGCGCATAATTTTGCCGCTGCGGGTTTTGGGTAGGGCGTCCGTGAAGTGGATGGCATCCGGGCGAGCAATGGCCCCGATCTCCTGGCCCACATGGCTGCGCAGGGCCGCCACGAGCGCCTCATCCCCCAGCCGTCCAAGCTCGAGGGTGACAAAAGCCACGATGGCTTCACCCTTGAGGTCATCGGGTCTGCCCACAACCGCCGCTTCAGCCACCGCTGGATGGCTGACCAAGGCCGATTCAATCTCCATGGTGCCCAGGCGATGTCCCGACACATTGATGACGTCGTCGACCCGGCCCATCACCCAGAAGTAACCATCGCTGTCCCGGCGGGCCCCATCACCGGCGAAATACAGAGAGGAGCCATCGGCAGGGCGAATTTCCTCCCAGTAGCTCTTGCGAAAGCGCTCTGGATCGCCATGGATGGTGCGCATCATTCCCGGCCATGGCCGACGAATCGCCAAGTACCCCCCCTGGTCCACACCCTGGGAGTTGCCATCGTGGTCGACGATGTCGGCCGCAATCCCCGGCAGGGGCAAAGTGGCGGATCCGGGTTTGGTGGGGGTAGCCGCCGGCAGGGGGCTGATCATGACCCCACCGGTTTCGGTCTGCCACCAGGTGTCCACGATCGGGCAACGGCCACCACCAATCACCTGCTGGTACCAGATCCAGGCCTCGGGGTTGATCGGCTCCCCCACCGTGCCCAGAATTCGCAAGGTACCCATGTCGTACTGGTCCGGCACCTCCCGGCCGCTCTTCATGAAGGCCCGAATTGCCGTCGGTGCTGTGTAGAAGAGGGACACCCTGTGCTTCTCAATCACCTCCCAAAAGGCCCCGGGCTTGCTGGGGCGGGGAGCCCCCTCGTACATCACCGTGGTGGCGCCATTGGAAAGGGGTCCGTACACGATGTAGCTGTGGCCCGTAATCCAGCCCACATCAGCGGTGCACCAATGGATGTCGTCCTCACGGATGTCGAAAATCCACTGGAAGGTGAGATGGGCCCAGAGGTTGTAGCCCGCTGTGGTGTGGACCACACCCTTGGGTTTTCCGGTGGAACCGGAGGTGTAAAGCACAAACAGCCGGTCTTCGCTGGCCATGGGCTCGGCTGGACAATCGGCGGCCTGGGCGCCCACCAGCTCATGCCACCAATGGTCGCGGCCGGCTTGCATCGCCGCGCCACTCTTGATCCGCTCCACCACCAGCACCGCCTGCACCGAGGGCACCACTCCTCCGGAAAGGGCCTCATCTACCGCAGGCTTGAGCGCAACGGGTTTGTCCTTGCGGAAGCCCCCATCGGCCGTGATCACCGCCTTGGCTTGCCCATCGATCAGGCGATCCCGCAACGCATCGGCGGAAAATCCCCCAAAAACCACCGAATGCGGTGCCCCAATCCGGGCGCAGGCCAACATGGCAATGGCGGCCTCCGGCACCATGGGCATGTAAAGGGCCACCAGATCGCCCTTGCCAACACCTAGGGCCTTCAAGGCATTGGCTGCCTGGCAAACCTGCCGATGCAACTCCCGATAGGTGAACGTGCGCACGTCACCCGGCTCGCCCTCCCAAATCAAGGCTGTCTTTTCAGCCCGGGGACCATCGAGATGGCGATCCAGGCAGTTGTAGGAGAGGTTGGTGGTACCCCCCTCAAACCACTTAGCAAAGGGGGGATTGGTCCAATCCAGCACGGTGTCGAAGGGCTCGAACCAGTGGAGATGCTGGCGGGCCTGCTCACCCCAAAAGCCATCGGGATCGGCTTCGGCGCTCGCTGCCATCTCCCGATAGGCCGCCATCGAGTTGATCCGGGCCGTGGAGGCCAAAGAGACGGGAGGTTCGAAAATCCGCTGCTCTTGCAACACCGATTCAATCGTGGGGTTGTCGGCTTTGGGGCTAGCGGCCTCGCTCATGGACTCAACCGGTGCTGCTGATGGGACGGGCCCATTCAAGCGCTGAATGCAGGGCAGGTGCTCTTGCAGGATGGTGGGGTATGTCTCTTCCCGCCGCCTGCCTCTTTGATCTCGATGGGCTGCTGCTCGACACCGAGCCGCTGCACGCCAGGGCATGGCAAGCCGCGGCCGAACACTTCGGCTGCAATCTTTTATCCGAGCAATTCCTGCAACTGAGAGGTCGGCGCAGGGGCGATTGCGCCAAGCAAGTCATCCACTGGATCGGCGACCAGGGTCTACCCCAACCCACCCAAGCAGCCCTGCTGGCCGTTCGCCAACCGATTGCTGAAGCCCTGCTGATTCACGCCAAGCCCACTGCGGGGGCCAAAGCCCTGATCGACCGCTGTGAAACCTTGGCCATCCCGATGGCCCTGGCCACAAGCAGCTCCAAGGATGCCGTCGCCTTAAAGGCCGCACCCCACCCCTGGCTGAATCGCATTCGTACCCGAGTGCATGGGGATGATCCTGAATTGGCCGCAGGCAAACCGGATCCGGATGTGTTTTTACTGGCAGCAGCCCGGTTGGCGGTTGAGCCCCAAGACTGCTGGGCTTTTGAGGATTCCCCGGCCGGGGCCCAGGCCGCCCTCGCTGCAGGTTGCCAGGTCTATGTGGTGCCGCCCGACCATCTCCATGGCCAAAGCCGATCCGATGCCTATCCAGGCATCACCCTGTTCTTGGACAGCCTTGAACAGATCGAGCTTTAGCCGAAGGACTCAAGCCTTAGACAGATCGCCTTAATAGAGACGACTGAGGACGAAATCCGGCAAAGCCCGCAGGGCACTCCTGGGCTCCGAAGGGGGCAGCCAGGCCAAGGTTTCGGCGGCTTCGCGGGCAAAGCCCTCCGCCAAGTTGCGGGCCCGGGGGATGGCTTCGCAGCCCCGCACCAACTCGAGGGCCTGCTCAAGATCACCAACTTCACTGAACTCCCGCTCAATCAAGCCTGCCAAGGCGGGCCGTTCTTCCAGCGCAAACAGGGCAGGGGCGGTGAGATAACCGGATGCCAGATCACTGGCAGCAGGCTTGCCCAGCTGTTGATCACTACCCGTGAAATCGAGGATGTCATCCACCACCTGAAAGGCCAGACCCAACTGGCGGCCAAAGCGATACAGGTCATCAAGTTTTGTTGGCTCCAAGCCACTCAAAACCCCTGCAGCACGGGCGCTATTGGCGATTAATGAGGCGGTTTTGCAGTAACTTTTTTCAAGATAGGTTTCGAAGCTCTGGCCCGTGTCGTAGCGGAACAAACCCTGGCGAACTTCGCCATCCGCCAAATCCATGATCACGCGGGAGAGCAACTTGACCACATCCAGGTCATCGAGGTTGGCCAAGTGCCAACTGGCTTGGGCAAACAGAAAATCTCCCGCCAGCACAGCCACCCTGTGGTTGAAACGGCTGTGGACCGTATCAACCCCCCGACGGGTGGCCGCCTCATCCACCACGTCGTCATGGACGAGGGAGGCGGTATGAATCATCTCGGTGATTTCAGCCAAGCGCCGGTGGCGGGGGCCCAAGTCACCGCCAGGGGCAATGGCCCTGGAGAGAAGTAAAACAATGCCTGGCCGCAGACGCTTGCCACCGGCAGCAAACAGGTGCTCAGCGGCGGCCTGGAGAATCGGATGACCCGCACCAATCAGGCTGCGCAGATCAGCCAAGAGGGCATCTAAATCAGCCTCAACGGGCTGTAGCAGCTCAGCAACCGTTGCCACAACATCTCCGCTGTGATGGGATCCTAGAAGGCCTTGCCGGCAGACCGCAGATCCACCTGGTTCACGCTGGGACGATGGCCCAGCCAGGCACTGGCCCCAGCGGCAAAGGACTCCGGACAACCGGTGACGCAAAGCCGCGAACGCTGCTGGGCAGGGATCACCGCATCCAAGGCCAAATCGGCTTCCGGGGCATCACCCAGGCTGGCCAACAGGGGGCCTAGCCGCTGAACGGCTGCTTCCGCAGGATCGAGCATGGTGACCCCAGCCGGGAGGAGGGAACGCAGCAAGGGCCGCAACATTGGGTAGTGGGTGCATCCCAGCACCACGGTGTCCACACCAGCCGCCAGTAGTGGCGCCACGTACTCCTGGGCGGCAGCCCGTAACCCGGGGGCGTCTAGGTCACCGGCTTCGATCCAGGGCACAAAAGCTGGACAACCAACCTCAACCACGTGGGCCTGGGGCCGACAGGCCTGGATCGAGCGGCGATAGGCGCCACTCGCCACGGTGGCCGGGGTAGCCAAAACGCCCACCCTGTTGCTTTGGATCTGGGCAGCCACGCTGTCGATCAACCCCACCACGGGGACACCGGCCTCCGCCACCGCCACATCCAGGGCCAGGGCATTCGATGTATTGCAGGCCATCACCAGGACCCCCACACCCTCGCCACGCAACCAATGCACAACCTCGGCTGCAATGGCGCGGATGTCCTCCACGCTGCGTTGCCCATAGGGAACCCGAGCCGTATCCCCCAAGTAGAGGCAGCGGGTATGGGGATAGATGTCGTGCACACGACGGAGCACGGTGAGCCCACCCAAACCGCTATCGAACAAGCCCACCAGCAGATTGCCTGTGGGATCCAAATTGGATTGGCTCTTAGCTTCTGGAGTACCCATCACTGGCCCTGAAGAAAATTGAGGATGCCCGTCGCCAGGGCCAAGGCCATCCGCCGACGGTATGTCGCATCGGCCAGCCTGGGGGCATCCAGCGCACCGGTGACAAATCCCATTTCCACCAGGGTTGACGGCATCACGGTGCGACGAATCACAAAAAACCGGGCAGGCTTAACACCCCGATCCGGACTACCCGGGGAAATCGAGAGCATTTGTTGCTGCAGCGCAGTCGCCAACAGTCGAGATGGGCGGCCAGCCCCCTCGAAATAGAAGGATTCAATGCCATTCACATCAGGTCGATACAGCGACAAGGCATTGGCATGCACGCTCACAAAGGCATCGGCCCGGCTGCTGTTCGCCAGGACGACCCGGGGCGGTAAATCCACATCAACCTCCGTGGTGCGCGTCATCAACACCTGCACACCCCGGGCCTGAAGCAGCCGCGCCACCTGCAAGCAGACATCGAGAACCACATCGGTTTCTCGCAACCCGCCTATCCCAACGGCGCCAGGATCGGGTCCGCCATGGCCTGGATCAATCACCACCTTGTAGCGGCCAGCGGGGACCACCGGCAAGCTGCTTGGCGACAGGGGCGCCGAGGACGTCGGGAACAGGGTTCCCGGTAAGACCTGGGGCTCCAGCCTCGGGGGCAGCGCAGTGGGTCGATCAAAGTCGCCCTCACCAAGGAAGAGCGCTGAATCAGTGGCGAGGCCCTTGAACTCCATCCGCCAGAGATTCCTGGATAGACCCACGAGCTGCAGGTCCTGGGGATCCAATTCGACACCTGGAGCGAATTCGACCACCAATCGGGTGGTGTAGGAATTCGGTCGACCAATGCGAACTTCACGCACGGGTGCTGTTCCCCCCAAGCTGCGGGTTCTGGATGGTTGACCTGGCAAATCCACCCACACCCTCGGGCCTTGGCCCGCTGATCCAGCCTGCAGATAGGCCCGCAATTGGACATCGGGGGTCGTTTTGAGCTCGAGGCCCTGGCGGCTCAAACGCCAGGCCACCAGACTCGATGCCAAGCCTGCTTGCTCGGCAAGTAGGGCGACAAATAAGTAGGTCACCAGCAGCGGCCGAGCCCACAGGAGTCGCGCCAACTGGAACGATTGACCCAGCCTGGCGAGGATTGGTAACGGGCGAATTAACAAGTCAGAACAGGACGGGGCGACGGTGCTTGAGGCTTGGCATCTGGGCGCGCACGCGATCCGCATGGCCAGGATCCACGGGCGCTACGGCCAAACCGACCGCCACACCAGCATCGGCAAGCACCGTTCCCCAGGGATCAATCACCAGCGCATGGCCATGGCTCTGGCGCCGGCCGTAGTGGAGACCGGTCTGGGCCGGTGCCACCACATAGGCCGTGTTCTCCACCGCCCGGGCCTGGAGCAGCACTTGCCAGTGATCCTTGCCAGTGAAAGCCGTGAAGGCGGCAGGCACCATCAGCACATCCACGCCCTGGGCCGCCAGGTGGCGGTAGAGCTCGGGGAAACGTACGTCGTAGCAAATGGAAAGGCCGATGCGGCCCAGCCCTGGCACATCCACCACGGGGGGTAAGTCGTCCCCAGGTTTCACTGTGGCTGACTCCCGGTAGGTGTTGCCATCGGGCAAATCCACATCGAAAAGGTGGATCTTGTCGTACCGGGCCAGAACCTGGCCCTCATGGCTCACCAATTCGGCCCGGTTGTAGGTCTGCCCTAGGCCAGCGGGTACGGGGAAGCCACCCCCAAGCAAGGTGACTTGATAGCGGCGCGCCATCGTGACCAAAAAGCGGCTGCTTTGTTCAGCCAGAACTGGAGCCAGTTCGAGCCGCTGGGCGTCCTCGCCCATGAAGGCAAAGTTTTCAGGCAGGCCCACCAATTCGGCTCCCCGGCGGGCCGCCAGTTCAATTTGCTCCTCGGCGGCGGCGAAGTTCGCATCGGGATTGGAGGTGCTGGTGAGCTGCACCGCTGCCGCCAAAAAACTGCCCACCGCAACCCCAAAACCGTTGGCTCAACTGTAATAGAGCCGCCTAGCTGGCCTTCAACACGCCTGGCTCACCCTGGAAGGGCACGATCGTCAGGCTGTCGACGGCGGCGCAGCAGGCAAAATCCGCATCGTGGTTGCCGATGCCCATCAGCCGCTGGCCATGGCTGGCGGCGCGCAGACATCCTTCGGTGTCGTTGGCCCACTGGTGCCAAACCGCTAGGGCCACATACATTTCATCATTGGCGATGCGGGCCGGCCTTTGGGTTTCCTTGCCAATGGCAAGCAAGCCATCGGCCACGGCACCGGCGGCCAGGCTGTCTTCGAGGGAATAGTCACCTTCCCAACCACTGCCCACGATCCATACCCTTGCGCAGCCCTTCTCCCAAAGCCGACGGGCCACGGCGGTGCGGTTGGGCAGGCAGGCGGTGAGCAGCAGGGGCACAGCCTTTACCGCTGCCAAGGATCGGGTGCCATTGGTGGTGCTCATGAAAATCCGCTTGCCAGCCACCAACTCAGGCGTGATCACCACGGGTGAATTCCCCAGGTCGTAGCCATCGATCCGCTTGCCACCGCGCTCACCAGCCCGCAAGCGGAGCTCCCCAGGCCAGGCACTTGCCGCGGCTTCGAGTTTGGAAAGATCGGCAAAAGCCTCAACGGCCTCAGCCCCTCGCTCCAGGCAAAAGGCAATGGTGGTGGTGGCCCTCAGCACGTCGATCACGACCGCCGCATCAGGGCCACCCTCGGCAGGGGGCAACACCTGGGGCACCGTTTCTGACGTGGCGAAGTAGGAGATCTGCACGGGCGCAGCCATGGGAGGGTGCGCCACAGTAGGAACCACTGATCAAGCCCGATGCCAGCCCCGGCGATCCCCCAGCGCAGCCGCCGTGATTTGCGGGGTTTTATGGCGCTCTTGGAATCCCGTGGCCAACTGCGCCGCATCACTGCGCCCGTGGATCCCGATCTGGAGCTGGCGGCGATTGCCGACCGGGTTCTGGCCATGGGCGGCCCGGCCCTGTTGTTTGAGAACGTGATCGGCAGCCCCATGCCGGTGGCGGTCAACCTGCTCGGCACCGTGGAGCGGGTCCTGTGGAGCATGGGCATGGAAGAGCCCCGGGAGCTCGAAACCCTTGGCGAGCGGCTGGCCCTGCTGCAGCAACCCCGTCCGCCCAAGGGCCTCAAGGAGGTGGCGCGCTTTGGCAGTGTCCTGTTTGACCTGCTCAAGGCGCGGCCAGACCTCGACCTCACGCCCCCCTGTCACCAGGAGGTGTTCAAGGGGGACCAGGTGAATCTCGATGCCCTACCGCTGCTGCGCCCCTGGCCAGGGGATGCTGGCCGGGTGGTCACCTTGGGGCTGGTGATCACCAAAGACCCGGAAACCGGGGTGCCGAATGTGGGGGTCTACCGCCTGCAGAGGCAATCGATCAACACCATGACCGTGCACTGGCTCAGTGTGCGGGGTGGGGCCAGGCACCTGCGCAAGGCCGCCGAGATGGGCAAAAAACTCGAAGTGGCCGTGGCCATTGGCGTTCACCCCCTGCTGGTGATGGCCGCCGCCACTCCCATCCCGGTGCAATTGAGCGAATGGCTGTTTGCCGGGCTCTATGCCGGCGAAGGCGTGCGGTTGGCCAAGTGCAAAACCGTGAACCTGGAAGTGCCGTCCCACAGCGAAGTTGTGCTTGAGGGCACGATCACCCCGGGCGAGGAACTGCCGGATGGTCCCTGCGGCGACCACATGGGCTTTTACGGCGGAGAAGAAGCATCGCCCCTGGTGCGCTTCCACTGCGTAACCCAAAGGCGCAATCCGGTCTTCCTGACCACCTTCAGCGGCCGGCCCCCAAAGGAGGAAGCGATGCTGGCGATCGCCCTGAACCGGATCTACACCCCGATCCTGCGCCAGCAGATTCCCGAGATCGTCGACTTTTTCCTACCCATGGAGGGGCTGAGTTACAAGTTGGCCGTGATCGCGATCGACAAGGCCTACCCCGGCCAGGCCAAGCGGGCTGCCATGGCCTTTTGGAGTGCCCTGCCCCAATTCACCTACACCAAGTTTGTGGTGGTGGTGGACAAGAGCATCAACATCCGCGACCCCCGCCAGGTGATCTGGGCGATCAGCGCCCAGGTGGATCCCCAACGGGATTTGTTTGTGCTGGAGGACACCCCCTTCGATTCCCTCGATTTCGCCAGTGAGCGCTTGGGCCTCGGCGGCCGCCTCGCCATTGATGCCACCACCAAGGTGGGCCCTGAAAAACGCCACGACTGGGGCGAAGCCCTCAGCCGCCCGGCGGCCCTGGAAGGGCGAATCGATCAACGCTGGGGCGAACTGGGCCTGGACGACCTCGGCAAGGGCGAACCGGATCCCGCCCTGTTTGGCTACACCCTGGAGCACGTGCTGGAGCGGCTGGCAACCGCTGCCCTCGTACAGCCAAGTTCCCAAAAATTGAGCGCCAAACAACCAAGCGCCAAAAAGACCAGCGCCAAGGGGTGATGCTGAGAAAAAGCGGGATCGATGCCCTCAAGGCCCTCCTGGAGCTGGCCCTGGCGCCGGAAGCCTGGCGCTCCACCAAGGAATTGGCCCAAGCCCAGAACCTGCCGGCACCGATGCTCGAACAACTCCTGTTGCGGCTGCGGCGGGCCGGACTAATCGAAGCGCGCCGGGGACGCCAGGGGGGCTATCGACTCAGCAGGGCCGCCGCCCTGATCCCCATTGCCGCGGTGCTCGAAGCGGCCAGGCTGCCCGAAACCCAGCCAATAGCCAGTCAAGAGGAGTCCCCCGCCGATCTGGTGACCCGCGCCCTGGAACGGCAGCTGCAACGCAGCATCAACCGCACCCTGGAACAGATGAGCCTGGAAGAACTCCTCTTTGATTGGCGCAGCGCCAAGGCCAGCCAAGAGGACGACGGGGGGCTGCTGATCGGCTGACGGGGGGGACGATGCGAGGGGCTCCATAGGATCTGGCCATTCATCTCGGCCGCCCTTTTGGCTCACGCCACCACCAACTCCCATCCCCTGCCCCTTGCCAGTGGTGGCAGTCTGCGGGGAACCGTTCGGGTCCCGGGGGATAAATCGATCTCCCATCGGGCCCTGCTCTTTGGCGCCATTGCCGAAGGCGAAACCGTGATCGACGGTCTTCTACCAGCCGAAGACCCCCTGAGTACGGCGGCCTGCCTGCGGGCCATGGGGGTGGAGGTGTCGGAAATCGCGGCGGGGATGCCGGTGCGGGTGCAAGGGGTGGGCCTCGATGGTTTCTTGGAGCCCAACACCGTGCTCGATTGCGGCAATTCAGGCACCACCATGCGCCTGATGCTGGGGCTGTTGGCGGGCAAGGCCGGACGCCACTTCGTGTTGACGGGGGACCAATCCCTGCGGGGCCGGCCCATGCGGCGGGTGGCAGGTCCCCTGGCCCAGATGGGTGCCCAGATCCAGGGCCGCCAGGGGGGCAACTACGCCCCCCTGGCCGTTGCTGGCCAGGGGCTGGTGGGCGCCACGGTGCACACCCCGGTGGCTTCCGCCCAAGTGAAGAGCGCGATCCTGCTGGCAGCGCTGACCGCCGATGGCCCCACCACGGTGATTGAACCCGCCCAATCGCGGGACCACAGCGAGCGCATGCTGCGGGCCTTTGGCGCCGATCTCAGGGTGGGAGGGCCAGGCGGCACTGAGGTGGTGGTATGGCCAGGCGCCCCACTGAAGGGGCAATCGGTGGTGGTGCCTGGAGATATCAGCTCGGCGGCCTTTTGGCTGGTGGCCGGTGCAATCACGCCTGGGGCGGATCTCACGGTGGAGAACGTGGGCCTCAATCCCAGTCGCACGGGGATCCTGGAGGTGCTGGAGCAGATGGGAGCCCGCATTGAAATCCTGGGCAGCCGGGATGTGGCAGGAGAACCGGTCGGAGACCTGCGGGTGACCCACGGCCCCCTCAAAGCCTTTGAAATTGGCGGGGATTTGATTCCCAGGCTGGTGGATGAAATCCCTGTGCTGGCTGTGGCGGCCTGTTGTGCTGAGGGGGTTAGCCGCATCCGGGATGCGGAGGAATTGCGGGTCAAGGAAACCGATCGCCTCGCCGTGATGGCCCGCCAACTGGGGGCCATGGGAGCCGCGATCGAGGAGTTCGAAGACGGCATGACCATTACGGGGGGCAGGGCGCTGCACGGGGCGGTGCTCGATAGTGAAACCGACCACCGGGTGGCCATGAGCCTGGCGGTAGCCGCCACGGTCGCCACGGGCGACAGCCAGCTGCACCGGCCAGAGGCCGCCGCTGTCTCCTACCCAGGCTTCTGGGACGACCTCAACCGCCTGCGGGCCTAGGGGGCATCCGGGGCGGCGCACGTAGATTCCAGGCGAGTTGCGCCCAACCCATGCTCGCCGTTGCCGTTCTGGCTGCAGGGAAGGGCACCCGGATGAGGAGCGATCTCCCCAAGGTGCTGCAGCCCCTGGCCGGCGCCACCTTGGTGGAGCGGGTTTTGGCCAGCTGCGACCAGCTCAAGCCCGAGCGGCGACTCTTGGTGGTGGGGCACCAGGCCGAGCGGGTGGAGCAATCGCTCAGCCACCTGGGCGGCCTGGAGTTTGTGCTGCAACAGCCCCAAAACGGCACCGGCCATGCCGTCCAACAACTGCTCGAACCCCTTGCCGGTTTTGAGGGGGATCTGTTGGTGCTCAATGGGGATGTGCCCTTGCTGCGGCCCGACACTCTGGAGAGGCTCCTTAGCCAGCACCGCAGCACGGGAGCTGCAGTAACCCTGCTCACCGCCAGGCTCGATGATCCCAGCGGCTACGGGCGCGTGTTTGCCAACGCCCAGGGCGATGTGAGCGGGATCGTGGAACACCGCGACTGCTCCGATGAGCAGCACCGCAACAACCTCACCAACGCCGGCATCTACTGCTTCAACTGGGCCAAGCTCGCCGCCGTGCTGCCCCAGCTCACCACCGACAACGACCAAGGGGAGCTGTATCTGACCGACACCGTCGCCATGCTCAACCCGGCGATGCATCTGGAGGTGGCCGATGCCAATGAGATCAATGGCATCAACGACAGGCTGCAGCTGAGTCAATGCGAAGCCGTGCTGCAGGAGCGCCTGCGCCGCCATTGGATGGCGGAAGGGGTGAGCTTCATCGATCCCGCCAGCTGCACGCTGAGCGAGGGATCCCGCTTTGGTCGGGATGTGGTGATCGAGCCCCAGTGCCATTTCCGGGGAGCCACCTCGGTGGGCGATGGTTGCCGAATTGGACCGGGCTGCCTGCTGGAGAACGCCTCCCTCGGCAACAACGTGCGCGCCCTTTACGCGGTGATCCGCGAGGCCAGCGTCGCTGAAGGCTGCTCCATTGGTCCCTTTGCCCAAATCCGCCCGGGCGCCGAACTGGATGAGGGCTGCCATATCGGCAACTTTGTGGAGGTCAAGAACAGCCACCTGGCTGCGGGGGTGAAGGTGAATCACCTCAGCTATATCGGTGACGCCGACCTCGGCGCCAAGGTGAATGTGGGCGCCGGCACCATCACCGCCAACTACGACGGGGTTAAGAAACACCGCACGGTGGTTGGAGCAGGCAGCAAAACTGGCGCCAATTCCGTACTTGTTGCACCGATCACCCTGGGGGACAACGTAACCGTTGGCGCAGGCTCCACGCTCACCAAGGATGTGCCGAGCGGCGCCCTAGCCCTGGCCAGGGCGAAGCAATTGGTGAAAGAGAATTGGACTGGTTCTGGAGCTGAAGCTGGGACTGATCGCAGCTGAAGCTGGAGAGCTAAGCCATCAACTCAACGATCCCCGAGGCGGGGATGCGCTCGATATCGCCGTTGTCGATGTTGAGCACCTGCACAAATTTGGGGATGGGGCGCTTGGCGGGCCTGGTGATAGTGATGTCACAGATGCGAGCGATGAACCAGGGCCGACCAGCCATGGCCACCACGGCCAGATGGCCGGGCCGGGCGTCGCGGAATCGCTTGGGGTTGGCCCGCCGAAGGGGCTCAACGGCGGGATCGATTTGACCAGGCGCCACGGCTTGCCAATTCAGTTGCACTACAAAGCTAGTACGCCCGTACTAAAAGAGCAAGGGGTTGGCGCTCGGGGTATCGGGGGCAAGGGCCTGGTCCATAGGCTGGATCCGCCAGTCCCTGCCTTGTCCGTCCAACCGTGTCCAAAGAGCTGCCAACGCCCGCGCCCAAGAAGGACCCATCCTTCCTCTACGAGCCGGTAGAGCGCTTTGGCGAGAGCATGACCACCGCCAAGCCCTGGAATGCCAAAGCGCTGCAGGGGGTGGAATTGCTCAATGGCAGAGCCGCCATGGTGGGCTTTGCCGCTGCCCTGATTGGCGAGCTACTCACCGGCAAGGGGATGGTGGGCCAGCTCGGCCTGATGCTGCAGTGGTACTTGCAGTAGCCCGCAGGCCCACCAAAAAGGAAAGGCCCCGGGTGAACCACCACCTAGGGCCTTCGCCCGCAGACAGAAACTGCCCCCGGGCAACAACATCGTGAAATGGTGCTCCCCCACCATCATGACGGGTCAGGCCGGGCCCCGATCCGCTCCCTCTGCCAGCAACGCGTCCAGCACCGCGATGAGTTGCTCCATGGCGACGCCGCGGCTGGCCTTCAACAGCAGGGAATCGCCACAAGCCAACCAGGGTCGAACCAAACCAGCAGCTTCCGGTGGGGTGGCCGCAAGGGCGAGCTGCTTCAGTCCTTGGGCGGCCCCTGCCATCACCGTCCCTTCCTGCCCGCCATCCACGATCACCAGGCCATCGATTTGGAGCTCTACCGCCCGCTGGGCCACCTGGCGGTGGAGCTCCAGGCTTTGCTCGCCCAATTCGAGCATCGTGCCCAACACCGCAAAGCGGCGCCCGGGCTGGGCCGCCAGTAAATCGAGGGAAGCCAAGACCGCTTCCGGCGAAGCGTTGTAGGTCTCATCCAAGACATGGACCCCGCCGATCACAAGCCGGCGGCTGCGGCCACCGGGTAGATCCAATTCCAGGGGGCCCCAGCTTGGAGGCTCCAGCCCACAGGCCTCAGCCACCGCCAGGGCCAAGAGCAAGTTGCGGCCGTGGTGTTGGCCTTCCAAGGGCACGGGCACCTGGGTGCCGCGGATGGCCAAGGTGCCGCTGGCTGGATCCAACCGGCCTACCCAATCGGCCTGCCCCTCAAAGCCCTCACCCTCCAACGCCACCCGAATGACCCGGCCTTGCCAGGCCGCCGCCAAGGCCTGATCCAGCAAGGGATCGCCAGCCGGGATCACCACCAAGCCATCGGTCGCCAAACCGGTGGTGATTTCACATTTGGCAGTGGCAATCGCCCCGCGGCTGCCCAACCTGCCGATGTGGGCCGTGCCGATGTTGGTGATCACTGCCACCGAGGGCTTGGCGCAGTGGCTAAGGCGTTCAATCTCGCCCAGGCCGCGCATGCCCATTTCCACCACCACGGCCCGGTGCTGGGCATCGGCCTTCAGCAAGGTGTGCGGTACACCGATGTCGTTGTTTTCATTGCCGCTCGTAGCAAGCACGGGCCCCAGGGGCTCCAGGGCCGCGCGGATCATCTCCCGGGTTGTGGTTTTGCCGGCCGAGCCGGTCACCGCAATCACCGGCACCTGGAGCCCAGAACGCCACAACGCACCGAGTTGCTGGTAGGCCACCAGGGTGTCGTCCACCCACCAGAGCGGGCAGCCCTGCTGCTGAGCCAGCGCCACCAAGCCATCCCCGGCCCCTGGCCCAGCAAGCCGTAGCTGGCTCGCCACCACGGCCCCAGAGCCTGCGGCGATCGCCTGATCGAGGAAGCGGTGGCCATCAAAGCGCTCGCCCACCAAGGGCACAAACAGGCCGCCCACTTCAAGCTGCCTGCTGTCGGTGCTGATCGCCGTGATCTCTTGAGCAGCCTGATCAGGAGCCAGGGGGCCCGTGGCCGGCTCGCCCCAAAGCTGCTCCAGTTGGCCCAACGAGAGCGGCATCAAGACAGGTGCTGCGGGGTGAGCAGGATCATGCCCGAACCCACCCGCGCCTGGCGGCCAATGGGGCGGCCCTGGCGATCCGTGAGTTCCAAGCGATCAAACCCCAGGGCCAGGGCCTGGGATTGCCAGGTCTCGGCCTGTTGAAGCTGCTTGGCTTCCGGAAGGGCGGTGAAGGGGGCCGCCAACACCAGCTGGAGCGTGCCCCGCTCAGGATCGGCAGCGATGGCCCTGATCCAGTGGCCCGGGTCGACTTGGCCCATGGCAGCCTTGAGGGGATCGGGCCCTGGGTTTTCGGCGGCAGGGCTTTCAACAGCCAGACTTTCTTCAGCGGCTAAGGACCCAGCGGCTAAGGGCTCCGCAGCGGCAACCTCAAATGGCTCGGGATTCAGGAGCTCGGGATTCAGGAGCTCGGGATTCAGGGTTGGGCTCGCGAGGGTTTCGCTTTCAAGCGTTGCCGGGCTCACCTCGGCAGCTGGAGAAACACCACCTCGACTCCCTTCAACTGGAGCAACGTCCCCAGGGGGGCCTGGGGACAACAGTTTTGCCCCCCCAACCACCAACAGGGTGAGCATCCCAACAGCCAGAGCAAGGGCAAGCGGCCAAAACAGGGGCGCCAAATCCTTGGGCCAAAAACCGGGCCGCCTCAGATCACCTTGGCGGTTCCGCCGCCACAGCTGGCGGGCCTGAAGTCTGAGGCTGGCGGCCACCGCCGAGAAATCCCGGGCCAGCAAACCCCAGGGGTTTTCGTAGGGCACCGGCAAGGGCGCCCCCTTAAAGGGGGAATCCGGGGGCCGCTCGGTGGAGATCACGCCCCTGGCCTAGCGGCGCTTGAGGAACGATGCCAGGCCAATGCGGCTGGGATCGGCATCCTGGCCCTGGGAAAACCGTTCCACATCGGCTGCCTGGGGGGTCGGCTCCTTCACGCCGCAAACGTCCCGGTACATGGCGTCGTACTCCAAAGCGGAGCGGGCCCAGCTGAAATCCACCGCCATGCCCCGGCGCTGGAGCTCCTGCCAGCTGGCCTGGTTGCGGTAGGCCTCCCAGGAGCGCACGATCGCGGTGTAGAAGTCGACCGGCTCAAAACGGTCGAAGCCATAGCCCGTGCCCGTGCCCGCCATGGGGTCGTTGGGGGGCACCGTGTCCACCAGGCCCCCGACCATCCGCACCACAGGAATGGAGCCGTAGCGCATGGCCAACATCTGGCTGATGCCGCAGGGTTCAAACCGACTGGGCATCAAGAAGGCATCACTGCCGGCGTAAAGCAGCCGGGAGAGGGCGTCGTCGTAGGTGAGGAAGACGGCAAAACGGCCCGGATAGCGGCATGCCATCTGCCACAGGGCCGATTCCAGGGCCCGATCGCCCGTACCCAGCACCACAAATTGGCTGTCGGTGTAGGCGAGCACGCGATCGGCCACCTGGAGCAACAGATCCACCCCCTTTTGATCCACCAGCCGGCTCACCATCCCCATCAGGTAGGTGCGGGGATTCACCGTGAGGCCAAACCGCTCCTGGAGGGCTTGTTTGTTGGCAGCCCGGGGAGCCAGGTTCTTGATGCTGAACGGGGCCGGCAGGCTGGAATCGGTTTCCGGGTTCCAATCGGCCGTATCAATGCCATTGACGATGCCGCGCAATTTCCCGCTCACAAAATTGAGCAGGCCGTCCAAATGCTCGCCGTACTCGGGGGTCAGGATCTCCTTGGCATAGGTCGGTGACACCGCATTGACCCGGTCGGCATAGAGCAGGGCCGCCGCCATGGTGTGGTCCCCCTGCATGTACCAAGGACACCAGGTGATGCGATCGAGCTTCCAGCGCCAGGGACCCTGGTATTTGAGGTTGTGGATCGTGAACACGGTGCTGATGTCCGCGTCCTGGTGCATCCACACGGGCAACATGCCGGTGTGCCAATCGTGGCAATGGAGCACCTGGGGCTTCCAGTGGTGCCAGCAAAACTCGGCGGTGGCACTGGCAAAAAACGTGAAACGCCAGTCCTCGTCCTCGCCGCCATAGATCCGCTCGGGATCAAAAACCGGATGGCCCACCAAATAGATCGGCAAGCCGTTGGTCGGGTGGCGACTCTCGAACACGGCAAAGTCATTGCCCATGGTGTGGCCGCGCCAAATCGGCTCAGCACTCACCTGCAAAGTCGACCACAACTTGCCGTAGCCCGGCAGGATGATGCGCACGTCGTGGCCTAGGGCCGCCAGGGCAGGGGGGAGGGAGCCCACCACATCTCCCATGCCACCCACCTTGATCATCGGTGCGCATTCCGCAGCCGCAAACAAGATGCGCATGCCTAAACCCCTGGAGGAGGCCCCAACTCTACGGGCGTCGGTTCAAGCGGCTAACCCCCTAGGGCAGCCAGGGGGAATCGGAGAAATCGGGAGATCGTTTGTCCAAAAACGCATCGCGGCCTTCCTGGCCCTCACTGGTTCGATAGAAGAGATGGGTGGCCTGACCCGCCAGCTCCTGAATGCCGGCCATGCCATCGGTTTCCGCATTGAAGGCTGCCTTGAGACAGCGGATTGCCGTTGGGCTGTGCTGCAGAACCTCCCGCCCCCAGCGAACCCCTTCAGCCTCCAACGCCTCGAGGGGCACCACCCCATTCACCAGGCCCATGGCCAAGGCTTCTTGGGCTCCGTACTGACGGCAAAGAAACCAGATCTCCCTGGCCTTGCGCTGGCCCACCAGCCGGGCCAAATAACTGGCCCCAAAACCGCCGTCGAAGCTACCGACCCGGGGGCCGGTCTGGCCAAAAACCGCATTCTCGGCCGCCAGGCTGAGGTCACAGAGCAAATGCAAAACCTGGCCGCCGCCAATGGCGTAGCCCGCCACCAAAGCAATCACCACCTTGGGGAGGCTGCGAATCAAGCGCTGGAGATCAAGCACATTGAGCCGCGGCAAACCGGCCTCATCCACATAGCCGCCATCACCGCGCACGCTCTGGTCACCACCAGCACAGAAGGCCCAGCCCCCATCGGCTGCGGGGCCGGCTCCGGTGAACAGCACAACCCCCACGGCGGGGTTATCCCTCACCCGGCTGAAGGCATCACAAAGCTCTTGCACCGTCCGCGGACGAAACGCGTTGCGCTTCTGGGGCCGGTTGAGGGTGATTCGGGCTAGGCCATCCCCGCTCAAGTCAAACAGGATGTCCTCGTAGGAGCCCGCAGGCTGCCACAGGGGAAGGGGAGCATGGTCTGACTGAAAAGGCTGGTGGGGCATGGAGTCTCAGCGTCTTATCTCAGGGGACTGGCTTGAAATTGGTTGACCTGGCGGCTTCAGGACTTGATCGCGGACCCTCTGCGGGCGTCGGAGTCCCCCAGACCGCAGAACGCAGACCGTGTTTTTCTTCAACCGCATTGGAATCAACAGGCAAATTTTCCCAAGCTGGTCTGGGGCGGATCCATCAATCGACTCCAACTACAACTCTGATTGACCACTGCGCGAAAGCCCTGATAGCACCGTCACAGCAATCACGGGTCAATGCCGCAGTCGCGTTCTTCCCAGGTCAGCCGAAGGCTCCGCAGCTTGTTTACGGTGAATCTGTTGCATCGGGATTCTCGCCTGATGGGTCCAATTCAGAGCGTCTCATGCCAGCCCCAACCGTTCTTGTGACCGGCGCCTCCAGCGGAATTGGCGCGGCGACAGCCCGCCTATTACTGGAGCGCGGCTGGCATGTGTTTGCTGCAGCTCGACGGCTGGAGGCGATGGAGCCTCTGGCTGCCATGGGCGCCGAGGTCTTGGCGTTGGATCTCAGCGATGCCCACTCACGCAGCAAGGTCGCCGACCAGATCGCCGCCAAGGTTGGTGCGCTCGATGCACTCGTCAACAATGCGGGGTTCGGGGAAGTCGGTCCGCTCGAGACATTGCCCCTGGAGCGAGCCCGGGCAATTTTCGAAGTCAATGTCTTTGGGCTGATGGGGCTGACTCAGCAGTTGTTGCCTGCGATGCGCGAGCGCGGTCGCGGTCGCATCGTCAATATCTCCTCCATTGCCGGTCGATGGGTCTCACCTGGATCAGGTTGGTATGGGGCCAGTAAGTTCGCGCTGGAAGCCCTCAGCGATGCCTTGCGACTGGAGCTCAAGGCCTTCGGTCTTAGCGTGGTGGTCGTTGAGCCCGGTTTGATCGCGACCGACTTTGCCAACGTGGTTGGTCCTTCCATCGAACGATCCTTGTCTTGCGGCACCTACAGCAAAATGATGCGTGCTGTGCGTCAAGGCTGGGATTCTGTCTACCGGGGTGCCTCTCCTCCGCTTGAGGTGGCGCTCACAATCGAGAAAGCCCTCAGCGCCCCCAACCCTCAAGCCCGTTATTTGTGCGGTCACCAGTCAGCTTCAGTGATCGCCAGCCGGATCCTGCCAACGCGCCTTTGGGACAAACTGGTTCGTCTACAGATGACCTGAGCACTATCAGTTTGAGGCCAGCTCCCGATCATTCATGACTTGGTGACCTGGGTCCGGCTTTCACAACTGCCTGACACAACTGGCTGACACAACCGCCTGACCCCATGGCAGTGAACTCATCAAACCAAGACCAGGCACTCCTACGGCACTCGGCGGCAAGGGGCTCGCTCAGCTGAAGCCAACGCTGGGAAGAGCGCGGTAACCCGATCCGATTTTCAGGCGTGGAGCAGGGCTTCGGGCTTTGCCCCTTAGGGATGGCGCTACTCAAGCAAGACGGGCCGTCATGCAGGGGATCGAAACCCATGGCCCATTCTGCGCAGTTCATGGCGCCGGCTGGCATCAAGGCGGCGGTCGGTCATCAGTTCGATCAGGGCCAGTGGCTGCTGCAGGGCCCAGGTCAAATCGGCCCCAAAATCAGGCACCTGCTGGGGCCTGCGGCCTGGCACGCCAAAGGCCGCCGCCAAGGCGATGGGGTCCACGGCCTGGGGCATGGCAAACAGCCGCTCAAAATCCATCACATGATCGGGCTGCATCCGAATCGGTAACTGCTCAAAAATGCCGCCGCCGTTGTTGTTGAGCAGCACCACGGTCAAGCGGCCCTTGAGTTGCTGGCGCCAAAGCCAGCCATGGCTGTCGTGCAGGAGGGCCAAATCTCCCGTGATCAAAACGGCCTGGCCCCATGCCTCCGCCACCCCACAGGCCAGGGAGAGGGTTCCATCAATGCCGGAAGCGCCGCGGAAGGCAAAAACAGGCCGGGGCGGGCCCGCAGGATCGGCAAAACTTTCCCAATCCCGCACGGGGCTGCTGTTCGCCAGCACAACAGGCACCCCGGTGGGGAGCTGCCGGCTGAGCTGGCGGGCCAGGGCCGGTTCATTGAATCCTGGCCCCAACTCCCGGTCCAACAACTGTTGACCCTGGGTTTCCAACTGGAGCCATAAACCGCTGTAGGCGAGCGATTCCCTGGAAGGCTGTTGGTGCCAAAGGGCTGGGGGCAGCTGATTCACCCAGGCCTCCAGGCCCATGGGGAGTTGCTGGCCAACGCGGCCCAGGGGATCCAAAGCCCTCGGATCGCCCTCACTCACCAGCACTTGGTGGCCTTCGCAACCCATTAGCCAGCGCTGCAGCCGACGACTCGCCGGCAAGGGGCCCAGGCGCAACACCTGGCGGCCATCGAGGCTCGACCGCGGACAGTCCAAAAGAAGGTCATAGGCCGCCACCTGCTGCAGGCACTCCACCCCTCGCAAGCCGCTCAAGGAATCCGCCAACAGCACCCAGCCACTGCGCTTCAACCAGCGGCGCAGGGCCAGCAGATAGCCATCCCAATGCTGGGGCAAGCCGCGCCAGGGACCGGCCACCACCACGCCAGGCTGGTCGGGATCCAGGCCCACCAACCCAACCGTCTTGATGGCAGCAGTGGCGGATGCAGCAGCACGGTTGGCCTGGGCAGGAGCCTCAAATAGGCCTGGTTGCAAGGCCCCGACCGCCGCCAACAGGACCTGGGCATCGGCGTGCAAAGGCTCCGCCAAGGCCACATTGAGATGGACTGGCCCCGGCGGTTGGTCAACACTGCCCCTAGAGGCCTGCAGGGCCTGGCTGGCCAAGGCGGCACTGGCCTCGGGCGTCAAGCCGGCCAGGCCTTCGGCGGGAGCCTCGGCGAACCAGCGCACGTTGGCAGCCAAGAAAGTTTCCTGGTTCACCGTTTGATTCGCGCCACAACCCTTGAGCTGGGCTGGGCGATCCGCCGTGATCAGCAAGAGGGGGATCCCGCCAAAATCTGCCTCCACAACCGCGGGCAAAAGGTTGGCCACGGCCGTACCGGAGGTGGTAATTACCGCCGCGGCCTGGCCGGAGGCGCGACCCCAGCCCAGGGCGAAAAACGCTGCCGAGCGCTCGTCTAGGGCAGTCACCAACTGCAGCGCTGGGCCCTCCAAAAGGGCAGCCGCAACAGCTAGAGGCCCGGAGCGACTCCCTGGACAAAGCACGATTTGCCGCAATCCCCCAGCCACCAACGCCCGCAGTAGCGCAAGACTGGCCTCAAGATTCCGCTGGGGGAGCTCGGGCTGATCAGGGCTGCACGGCTCTTGGTGGGGAGGCTCTTGGTGGGGCGGCTCTTGGCTGCAACCTGGATCCAAGGGTTGGGGCAACTCCAAACCGGAGCCGAGCAGGATGGGGCCACCATCTTCTCCTTCCCCTTGACGAGCGAAGCACCACCGAAGGCATCTTTCGTCACCACGGTGCGACGCCAGGTGTTGCCTCTGATGGCGTGGGTGGCGGTGGCCCTCCTACTGCGTTGGGGGGTGATTGAGCCCCGCTGGATCCCCTCGGGCTCGATGCTGCCCACCCTTCAATTGCAGGACCGGGTCCTGGTGGAGAAACTGCGGCCCAAACTGAAGCTGCCTTTGGAGATCGGCACGGTCGTGGTGTTTCGATCCCCAGAGGTGCTAGTCCAGGCCGGCTACGACCCCAAGGCGGCCCTGATCAAGCGGGTGGTGGGCCGCCCTGGAGACACCCTGGAAGTCAAAGGGGGAAAGCTTTGGCGCAATGGAGCCCAGGCAGAATCCGATTGGGCCGCCGAGGCCATGGATTACGCGATGGCACCGATCACGGTGCCCCCTGATCACCTGCTGGTGATGGGCGACAACCGCAATGCCAGCCTCGATTCCCACCTCTGGGGGCCCCTACCCAACGCCGACCTGATTGGCACGGCCGTTGTCCGGTACTGGCCCATACAGCGCTTGGGCTGGATACGGTTGTCCGCCCCCGCAGCCCCAGCTGGCGGATCATCGGAGCTGGGGTAAGGTGCAGGTCGTGACGCAGAGCACACCGGAGATGTTCAACCCGGAGTTCCTGACGACCGACAACGAGGCGATCAGCAGCAATTTGCTTATCCAGTATCTCCAGGAGCAATCTCCGGACGTTTTACAGCGCGTTGCCCGTTCTGCCAGTGGTGATATTCAAGACATCATTCGCCACAACGTGCAGGGCCTGCTGGGCATGCTTCCTGGAGAACAATTTGAGGTCAAAATTCAGACCAACCGCGAAAACCTCGCCGGTCTTTTGGCTTCAGCCATGATGACTGGCTATTTTCTGCGCCAGATGGAACAGCGCATGGAGCTGGAAGCTTCCCTCCTGGGCAATGGGGAACTCGACCATGAACGCGACAGCGATCCTGGCGAGCTCCGTCTCTGAGAGTGATTGCCCTGGGCTATCGCCGTAAGCCGTTGCAGTGAGTCGATAGCTAAGGATCCTTGCTATCAGCACCACCAGGCACCAGGTTGAATCGAACCAAGCTTTTATCGATGCTGGCCAGATAGGCCCAACTGCCCCCACTGGGAGCCCAGGGGCGCTGTTCCAACCCATCAGCCAAGGCTTTCAGTAGCTCTGGCGAACAGCCCACTGGCGCCTCGTAGTGGGCCGGCACCAACCAACGCACCTCTTGGAATGCCGCCAGGCGCCTGATCCACTCGAGCAAGGCCGCTCGCGAGCGCGGAAACACCAAGCGCTCCAGGATCGGGGCCACCTGAATCCGAACCCCACCATCGGGCACCAACGCCCGGAACTCCTCCAACCAGTTGGGCTGCCAACGGAAGGGATAGAGCCCGAAATAGGCATCAGGCGTCCTGAGACCTGGGCCAAACGCATCGGCAACGACCTCCAGCCAACGAGGCACCTGCAGGCTTGCGGGGCGCAGATAGGAGGCAAACAGCACCAGCCGTTGCCAGCCCAGCTGCCTGCGCTCGGGCGTATCGAGCAAGGGCTCATCACCCCGCTCCCTGGCGTGAAACAGCAGCGGACGGGGATCCCCATCGAACAGGCTGGGAGGGCCTTGGCTGATGCCAACCAAGGCATCGGTCACCAACAGGCAGCCACTGGCCCGATGCACACAGGCCGCCTCCCCAAAGGACCCCAACCCCAGATCGAGGGGGCCAAGCAACTCCCAATGCAACTCAGCGGCATGGGGCAAGCCCTGGTCAAACAGCACCTTGGTGCGCCCCAAAGGGAACCCCAAAAAGCTGAGGGGAAGGCGCCAGGGAAAACTCCACTGACCTGGGACCACCCAAACCGTGGCCGCCGGGAACGCGCGCGCCATCGCTGGGATGGGCAGCTTGTGCTCCAAGCCTGAGGCCGTCGGCAACACGATGGTGCAGACCGGTCCGTACAACGCCTCCAGCTCCTGCAAGCCACTGCGAACCTCGCCTGTGGGCGGCACGGGGGCATAGAGCATCAGGCCGTTCTGGACCCGCAGCACGGTCATCCGGATCGGCACCGCCACGTAAAACACGCCTTGGAGCTGCTCAAAACTCCAGACCTGGCCGGGAATCAATTCGCGAATCAGGGTGCGCCTCTGCCCATAGGGATAGAGGGGCAATAACGGCCACCAGGGCCATGCTCGCGAGGGGGAATGGGGCACGGGCACTGGGAGCTGGACCCAGCATCGCCCAGGCCCCCATGCCGCTGCGAGGCCTTCCCTAACCTGCTGGCGTGAAGCCCCCATCCGCGGAAGATCGAAGCCAGGGCCGGCAATCCGCTGTCTGGGTGCCGGCAGACGGCTCAGGCCTGGCCACTTTCCTGCGGGTGCTCGGACCTGGGTATCTGGTCGCTGTCGGCTACATGGATCCAGGCAATTGGGCCACCGACCTGGCCGCCGGATCGAACTACGGCTACAAATTGCTGTGGGTTGTGGGCGTCTCCAGCCTGATGGCCATGGTGCTGCAGGCGCTCTGCTGCAGGCTTGGCATTGCCTCGGGAATGGATCTGGCCGAGGCCTGCGCCAAGGAGTTGCCTTCCCCCCTGCGCATCCCCCTGTGGCTCCTGGCGGAGCTCGCCATCGTGGCCTGCGATTTAGCGGAACTGGTAGGCAGTGCGATCGCGCTCCAGCTCCTGTTCGGCCTGCCCCTGCCCTGGGGAGTGGCCCTAACGGCCCTCGACACCCTGCTGTTGCTTCTGCTGCAGCGCTGGGGCATCCGCCGCCTGGAAGCGGTGGTGATCGCCATGGTGGCCCTCATTGGCGGTTGCTTTGCCGTGGAACTCCTGCTGCTGCAGCCATCTTGGCCGGACATTGGCCGGGGATTCATCCCCCATGCCAGCACCCTGATCAATGGGGAGGAACTGTTTCTCGCGGCTGGGATCCTGGGGGCCACGGTGATGCCCCACAACCTCTACCTGCATTCATCGCTGGTGAAAACCCGCCAGTGGGAATCGCAGCAAGAAGGCCGGAAGGAAGCCAGAAAGAAAGCCCTTCGTTTCAGCACTCTCGATACCCTCCTCGCCCTCAGCCTGGCATTTTTTGTGAATGCCGCCATTTTGGTTTTAGCCGGGGGCAGTTTCTACGGACGCCCTGGTCCCCCGGTCACCGATCTCAGCCAGGCCTATCACCTCCTGACGCCCATCATGGGCACATCGATCGCCAGTGTGCTCTTTGGGATTGCCCTGCTGGCTTCGGGACAAAGTTCGACGCTGACAGCCACGATGGCGGGGCAGGTGGTGATGGAGGGCTTTCTCAAGATCCGTCTACCTGACTGGCAACGACGCCTGCTGACCCGGTGCCTAGCCCTCATTCCAGCCATGGTGACGGTGATCGTTTTGGGTGATCTCGGCATCAACAAGTTGCTGGTGTTCAGCCAGGTGTTGTTGAGCCTGCAACTGCCGTTCGCGGCCATTCCCTTGGTGTGGCTTTGTGGCCAACCTGAGCTGATGGCCGAGCTGGTGACCCCCCGGTGGCTGCAGCTCGTGGGCTGGGGTTCAGCGGGTCTGATCGTGCTGATTAATGGAGCCCTGTTGCTTTCAACCGGCGCGGCCATCTGGTGATGCGAAGGGCACGCCATTGGCCATAGCCTGCTTGCACCCAGAGGTGGCTCCACGACCAGCTCAATGCCCCAGCGCCTACGTCCCAAACCGCCCCCAGACCTCCCGCAGTTGACCGGCCGTCAATGGGACCAACTGGGCCAGTGGCACGAGCTACTTGGGGCGGCGGGTCAGTGGCACGGCCAACTGCCCGTGGTGCTTCTGGATCGCTGCTGGCTCCAACTCAGGTCCGTGCCGGTGGAAGACCTGGCCAGGGTGCTCCCTCCAGACAGCAGCGCCGACGCCCCCGAACTGGTGCGTTACCGCGACCTCATCGAGGCCGGAGAACCCAGCTGGGCCGCCCAGATGCGCTGTTGGCAAGACTTTGGCCCGGAGGCCTGTCAACAGGCCCTGCAACGTTTTTGGGATCGGCAGGAGCGGGGCAACCACAACTGGACCCTGACCACCTATCTCCAACTCGTGGAGTCCTATCGGGACCCTTGGACCACCGGCAAAGCGCGCCGCTTGCCCCTGCTGGTTTTAGCCCGGGCAAACCACGGGGAATCCCACAGCCTCCACTGGCTCGACCCATTGGGCCAGCCCATACGGCACACTTGCCTTTGATTGCAGGGCTGCGGCGATGGCCGACGACACAACTTCTTCTCGGCAGGACTTCCCCTCCAAAGGTGGCCGGGACCAGGATTCCCGAGGACAGGAAGGCCGCCAAGGGGGCAACCGCCAAGGGGGCAACCGGGAACCGGGCGGTTTTCGGATTCGTTTAAGCGACAACGAAATGAAGGCGGCCCGAGCCGTGCAAGAGGCCTTCCAGCTGCGCTCCACCGTGGCAGCCCTGGGCTTCTCGATCCGCACGGTGGCCCAAATGTTGGAAGACGGCCAACTCGATGCGCTGGTCGCCCAACAGCGCTCCCAAGCAGCTCCCCAGCGCCAAGGCGGTGGTGGTCGCTCCGAGGGACGCGGTCACGGGGGTGGCGGTCCCCATGGTGGTGGTCAAGGTGGGGGCGGCCAGGATCGTGCTCCCCGGGCCAACCCCTTCGCCCGGCCCAGCAAGCCACCTGCGCCCGCACCCGCCGCTCCGGCCGACGAACCAGAAGCTTCCCAAGCAGAACCCTCCCAAGCAGAACCCTCCCAAGCAGAGCCTTCTGAGGCTGAACCCGCGGTGGTAGCCGAACTGGCAGGCGACCAATCCCAGGAGGAAGCCAGCGTTCAGACCAGCGAGGCCTGATCCCAATGCCACGGCCCAGGGTTCTTTCCGGTGTTCAGCCCACCGGCTCGCTGCACTTGGGCAATTGGCTTGGGGCCATCCGCAATTGGGTCGACCTGCAAGCAACCCACGACACATTTTTCTGTGTTGTTGACCTGCATGCCATCACCGTTCCCCACAATCCCGACCAACTGGCCGAGGACACGCTGACGACGGCGGCCCTCTATCTCGCCTGCGGGATTGATCCTGGGCAATCCACGGTTTTTGTTCAAAGCCATGTGGCTGCCCACAGCGAACTCTGCTGGCTGCTCAATTGCCTCACGCCGCTCAACTGGCTGGAGCGCATGATCCAGTTCAAGGAGAAGGCGATTAAGCAGGGTGACCAGGTGTCCGTGGGGCTGCTGGACTACCCAATTTTGATGGCGGCCGACATCCTTCTCTATGGCGCCGATTTGGTGCCCGTAGGCGAAGACCAAAAACAGCACCTGGAACTGGCCCGCGACATTGCCCAACAGCGGATCAATAGCCGTTTTGGCGGCAAAGATGAAGCCGGAGACGAGATCGCCGTGCTCAAAGTGCCAGCTCCCCTGATCCTTCAAGAGGGCGCCCGGGTGATGAGCCTCACCGATGGCGCCAACAAAATGAGCAAGAGCGATCCCAACGAAGGATCCCGGATCAGCCTGCTGGACCCCCCTGAGTTGATCACCAAAAAGATCAAACGGGCCAAGACCGATCCCACCATGGGCCTGGAATTTGGCAATCCAGACCGGCCAGAAGCCGACAACCTGCTGGGTCTCTATGCCCTGCTCAGTGGCAAGGGCCGTGCTGCAGCCCTCGCCGAATGCGCCGCCATGGGCTGGGGCACCTTCAAGCCCCTGCTGGCCGAGGCGGCCGTGGCAGCCCTGGGCCCCATCCAAGGGCGCTATCGGGACCTACGCGCGGAACCTGCCTACCTGGAATCGGTCTTGAAAGCTGGCCAGCTCAAGGCCTCAGCCGTCGCCGAGACAACGCTTCAAACCGTTCGCTCCGCCTTGGGTTTTCTCGAAGCCTCTTAGTCCAGAATCACCGCGAATCCAATCCGGCCCCACCACCCTGAAGCCCTAGGCCATCCTGGGGAGCTCGATGCCAGCCAGGCGCAAGTTGGCAGAGAGCGTCCAGACCGAAAGCACCAGCTGATGCCAGGGCGCCAGGGTTGCCATCTCCAGGGCCACAGGGGCCGGGGTGGCCTGGCGCAGGCTGCTTGCCGCTGCCAGTTCGCGATTGGCGAGCTCCAACTTGCCCCGCAGGGCCAGCCGCTCCGCCTCGGGCATCACGGCATCGGGGCAGTGGTCCAAAAGCACCACCCCCCGCGCAAACCAATGGCGGAAATCGTCGAGCAACGATTCCAGCAATTGATCAAGCAGCACCCCTGCAGGTTCGTCGTTGGGAGAGGGCAAAACCATGGCAACAAGCCTAGGGGCGCTGCGTAGGATTCCTTTTGGCCTGTCCCTGCTGATCTGTGTCCGCGCCCGTTACCAGCCCCGAGCCGGCTCCGATCGCCCTCCCCAAAACCAGCGAGAGCGCTGAGCTGCTCAAGATCCGCCACTCCATGAGCCATGTGATGGCCATGGCGGTTCAAAAGCTATTTCCAGCGGCCCGGGTGACCATTGGCCCCTGGACCGAGAACGGCTTCTACTACGACTTCGACAACCCGGAGCCATTCACCGAAGCCGATCTCAAGGCCATCAAAAAAGAGATGGGCAAGATCATTGGCCGCCGCCTGCCCTTGGAGCGCATCGCGGTGACCCGCGAAGAGGCCGAAGCCAAAATCCGGGCCCAGAACGAGCCCTACAAGCTGGAAATCCTGGAGGGTTTGCAGGAACCGATCACCCTTTACACCCTCGGTGACCAGTGGTGGGATCTGTGCGCAGGCCCCCACGTGGCCAACACCAGCGAACTCAATCCCAAGGCCTTCGAGCTCGAAAGCGTGGCCGGTGCCTACTGGCGCGGCGATGAGACCAGGGCCCAGCTGCAACGGATCTACGGCACGGCCTGGGAAACCCCTGAACAACTGGCCGAATACCAACGCCGCAAAGAGGAGGCACTGCGCCGCGACCACCGCCGGCTGGGCAAGGATCTCGACCTCTTCTCGATCGAAGATGAGGCCGGCGCTGGGCTGGTCTTTTGGCACCCCCGGGGGGCCCGCATGCGGCTGCTCATCGAAGACTTCTGGCGCCAAACCCACTTCGCCGATGGCTACGAGCTGCTCTACACCCCCCACGTGGCCGACATCAGCCTCTGGAAAACCTCTGGGCACCTCGATTTTTATGCCGAGAGCATGTTTGGCCCGATGCAGGTGGATGAGCGGGAATACCAGCTCAGGCCCATGAACTGCCCGTTCCACGTGCTCACCTACGCGAGCACCCTGCGCAGCTACCGGGAACTGCCGATCCGCTGGGCCGAACTCGGCACCGTCTACCGCTATGAACGGCCCGGGGTGATGCACGGCCTGATGCGGGTGCGGGGCTTCACCCAGGACGATGCCCACGTGTTCTGCCTTCCTGAGCAGATTGGCGACGAAATCCTGCGGGTTCTGAACCTCACCGAAACCATCCTTAGCGCCTTTGATTTCAAGACCTACGAGATCAACCTCTCCACCCGCCCAGAGAAATCGATTGGTGACGACGCCGTGTGGGATCTGGCGACCAAAGGCCTGATTGATGCCCTCGATCGCAAGGGTTGGAGCTACAAAATTGATGGGGGCGGCGGTGCGTTCTACGGCCCCAAAATTGACCTCAAAATCGAGGATGCCATTGGCCGGATGTGGCAATGCTCCACCATCCAGCTCGATTTCAACCTTCCTGAACGCTTTGACCTGAGCTATGTGGCCGCCGATGGTTCCAGGCAGCGACCGATCATGATCCACAGGGCCATCTTCGGATCGCTCGAGAGGTTCTTCGGCATCATGACCGAGAACTACGCCGGCGACTTCCCCTTCTGGCTGGCCCCCGAACAGGTCCGCCTGCTGCCCGTCACCGATGAGGTGGTTCCCTACGCGGAAGAGCTTTTAACCCGGCTGAAAGCTGCCGGCATTCGCGCCAGCCTGGATCGCAGCGGCGACAGGCTGGGCAAACTGATCCGCACGGGAGAGCAGCAGAAAATCCCAGTGCTTGGCGTGATCGGAGCCAAGGAGGCAGACGACGACGCCGTGAGCCTGCGCAGCCGCCGCGATGGCGACCTGGGCCGTGTGGCAATCAACTCTCTTCTCGAAGCCTGTCAAGAAGCCAACCAGACTCGAGCGGCTCGCCTCAACCTGCCGGCGGCCTGACGCTCCCATCACGATGACAACGGTTCTTGCTGGCGATATCGGTGGTACGAAAACGCTCCTGGGGCTGTATTGCAGCGAAGGGAAGGGCGGCCCCCTCACCTGCATGCGATCCGAGCTGTATCGATCCGCCGACTGGCCCGACCTGGCCCCCATGGCCAAGGAATTTCTGGGGGGCGACCTAGCCGATGCCGCCTGTTTTGCCGTGGCTGGACCGGTGCGCCACGGCAAAGCCCAACTCACCAACCTGACCTGGTCGTTGGACCAGGACGATCTCGCCGCCGCGACGGGCATCGCCCAGGTGGAATTGGTCAATGATTTCGCCGTCCTGATCTACGGCCTTCCCCATCTCTCAGACCTCCAGGTGGCTTGCATCAAGCCAGGTCAAGCCGATCCATCCGGCCCCCTACTGGTGATCGGAGCCGGCACGGGCCTGGGGGTGGCCTACGGCATTCCGACGCCATCCGGCCTGGTGGCCATGGCCAGTGAAGGGGCCCACGCTGAATTTGCGGCCCATAGCGAAGCGGATTGGGAGCTCAGGCAGTGGCTGGCCTCCGATCTTGGCTTGGATCGGGTCTCCACCGAACGGGTGGTGAGTGGCACGGGCCTGGGCCATGGGGCCCGGTTTCTGCTCGCCCACGAAGCCTCCGACAGCCACCCCCTGCATGGGGTGGCCGAGGATTGGCTGCGACCAGGGGCGGGCGATGCCGATTTGCCCGCGGAAGTGGCTCGACTGGCGGCGGCCCAGGACCCCCTGGCGATCAAAGCCCTCGACCGCTGGCTGGGCCTCTACGGCAGTGTCTGCGGTGACCTCGCCCTGGCTGGCCTTTGCACCGGCGGCATCTTCCTTGCTGGCGGCACCGCCTCAAAGCTGCTGCCCCAACTCCAATCGGCCCGCTTTGTGGAGGCCTTTCTACGCAAAGGTCGCCTCGGAGCCGTTTTAGAGCCCATCCCCATCACGGCCATCACCGACGGAGCGATCGGCCAATTCAGCGCCGCCTGTCGGGCCCGCATGCTCACGGCCTGAGATCAGCCGCCTGAGACACTGGGCCCAGCAGACGTTTCCGCATGGTGCGCCCCAGGGTTGGACAAGGGGTTCAAGTTCATGTCCCCGCCACAACAGCCAACGTGGGGCCTGGCTTTGATTGCCTGGGCGCCGCTCTCCAACTCGACAACGTGTTTGAGATGCGCTGTATCGAAGGGGGCAGCGAACGCTTCGATCTGATTATCGAAGGAACCGAAGGTGCCCACCTGCGTGGCGGCCCCGACAACCTCGTGTATCGGGCCGCCCAGAGGGTGTGGAAGGAAGCCGAAGAAGAGCCCGTAGCCCTGGAAGCCCGGGTGAGACTGGCCGTACCCCCAGCCCGGGGCCTGGGCAGCAGTGCCACGGCGATTGTGGCTGGATTAATGGGGGCCAATGCCCTGGTCGGCGAACCCCTGAGCAAGGAAAAACTCCTGGAGCTGGCCATTGATATCGAGGGCCACCCAGACAACGTGGTGCCATCCCTGGTGGGAGGCCTCTGCATGACCGCCAAGGCCGCATCCCACCGCTGGCGGGTAGTGCGCTGTGAGTGGTCACCGGCGGTGCAAGCCGTCGTGGCCATTCCAGCCATTCGCCTCACCACCAGTGAGGCCCGCCGGGCCATGCCCAAGGCCATTCCCGTGGGCGATGCGGTGATCAATTTGGGCTCCCTCACCCTGCTGCTGCAGGGCCTGCGCACCGGCAATGGCGACCTGATTACAGATGGCATGCACGACCGCCTCCATGAGCCCTACCGCTGGGGCCTGATCCCCGGCGGCAAAGCCGTTCGCGAGGCAGCCATCCAGGCGGGGGCATGGGGCTGCGTGATCAGCGGTGCCGGTCCCAGCCTGCTCGCCCTTTGCAAGCCCGATATCGCCCCAGCGGTGAGCCAGGCCATGGTGCGGGCCTGGCACCAGGCCGGCGTCGAATCCCGTTCGGAGGTGCTGGCCCTCCAGCAGGATGGCAGCAGCTGGCTGAACCTGCCCGACAAGCCCTAGATCAACCGTCCAACTGAGTACTTTTACTCAGGGTCCCAAGGACGGCTGATAGATTTCTTTTGCCTGTACTGGGGCTGTGATGGACGCCAATTTGCCCTTACAGGCCGCTTCCTTTCCCTGGCTGAGTTTGATCGTGCTGTTGCCGGCGGCCGCAGCCCTATTGATGCCGCTTCTGCCCGGCGATGGCAGCGATCCGAAGGGGCCCCGCACCCTTGCCCTGGTGGTCCTCCTGGCCGACCTGGTGTTGATGCTGGTGGCCTTCAGCCAGCATTTCGATGGCGGCGAAAGTGGCCTGCAACTGGTCGAGCGGGTCAGCTGGGTTCCTGCCCTTGGCTTGGAATGGTCGCTTGCAGCCGATGGCCTCTCAGCACCTTTGGTGGTGCTCTCGGGATTGGTCACCCTGCTTTCGGTAGCCGCCAGCTGGAACATTCAGCGCAAAACCCGGCTGTATTTCGGCCTTATGCTGCTCCAGGCCTCAGCCCAAGGCCTGGTCTTTCTCTCCCAGGATTTCCTGCTGTTCTTCCTCTCCTGGGAATTAGAGCTGGTGCCTGTCTATCTGCTAATTGCCATCTGGGGCGGCAAGCAGAGGCAATATGCGGCCACCAAGTTCATCATTTACACGGCAACAGCCTCCCTGCTGATCCTGTTGAGCGGATTGGCCCTGGCCTTCTCCGGTGACACTGTCAGCTTCAACCTCTCCGACCTCACCACCCGCTCGCCGGGGGGCACGTTTGGCTTGCTTTGTTACCTGGGTTTCCTGATTGGCTTTGGCGTCAAGCTACCGATCTTTCCTCTGCACACCTGGCTTCCCGATGCCCACGGCGAGGCGAACGCCCCGGTGTCGATGTTGCTGGCTGGGGTGCTGCTGAAGATGGGCGGCTATGCCCTGCTGCGCTTCAACGTGCAGATGCTGCCAGAGGTCCATCTCACCCTGGCGCCGGCCTTGATCGTGCTGGGAATCGTCAACATCGTGTACGGGGCCCTCAATGCCTTCGCCCAGGACAACGTCAAACGACGGATCGCCTGCAGCTCCGTGAGCCACATGGGCTTTGTGCTGGTGGGCCTTGGGGCCATTGATGCCCTGGGCATTAGCGGCGCCATGTTGCAAATGATTAGCCATGGCTTGATTGCTGCAGCCATGTTCTTTGTTACGGGAGTCTTCTACGAGCGCACGGAAACCCTCTCGATTCCCAACATGGGCGGCTTGGCCAAGGTGCTACCTATCACCTTTGCGTTTTTCCTGGCCAGTTCCCTGGCCTCCCTAGCCCTGCCCGGCATGAGCGGCTTTGTCAGCGAGATCACCGTGTTCCTCGGCGTGACCTCCAACGACAACTTCACCATTGGATTCCGGGTGATCACGATTGTGCTGGCGGCCATTGGGCTGGTGCTCACTCCCATTTACCTACTTTCGCTGTGCCGCCGGGTCTTCTTTGGTCCGCGGATTCCAGCCTTGGCCGTCGTTGGCGACATGAAAACACGCGAACTGCTGATTGGCCTCACCCTGCTGGTGCCAACCCTGGTGATCGGCTTCTGGCCCCGGGTCGCGATCGATTTCTATGAAGCCAGCACCAATGCCCTTGCCACCGAATTGTCCAATAGGGCCCTGATTGCCCTCAGCTAGTAGAAACGAACCACCCCCCAACCAATCAACCTCCAAGACCAGGACTTCGGGTAAACCGCCCTGAAGCTCACTGCTGACTCCCCGAACAATCAGCTGGAATGGGTGAACCAGAGCAACTCCATGGGCACTCCTCTCTCCACCAGCTCAAGCAATCCTGGGGACCTGCCGTTACTGAGAGGCCACGGCCTTCCCGACTTTGGGGCCATCACCCCGAATCAGGTAGAGCAGGGCATCCCCCACCTGTTAGCAGACCTGAATGGGGAACTCACGGCCCTCGAAGCCAAGCTCGATGCCCGCTTAGCCGATGGTGCTCCCCTGGGCTGGGCCGAGGTGATGGATCCCCTGCACCACCTTGGCGAGCGGTTGCGCTGGAGCTGGGGAGTGGTTAGCCATCTCAATGGGGTCTGCAACACCCCGGAGTTGCGCACAGCCCACCAACAGCAACAATCCAATGTGGTGGCCTTTGGCAACCGGGCGGGCCAAAGCCGCAGCCTCTTTCGGGCCCTTCAGGCCCTGGATGAGGAAGGATCCGGGCTCGACCCAACCCAACAACGCATTCTCCACGCCGAGCTGCGGGACATGCAGCTCCGGGGGGTGGGCCTGGAGGGTGAGCAGCAGCTGGCCTTCAATGCCACCACGCAACAATTGGCCGAGCTAGCCACCACCTTTGGCAACCACGTGCTGGATGCCACCAACTCCTGGAGCCTGACCCTGGCCTCGGAAGCGGACCTGGCGGGCTTGCCCCCCAGCCTCAAGGAGCTGTTGGCGGAGGCGGCCAGGGCAGCTGGCGAAGCAGGCTCTTGGCGCATGGGCCTCGACATGCCGCGGGTGGCTCCCTTCCTGAAATACAGCGAACGCCGGGACCTGCGCGAACAGGTCTACAAAGCCCAGGTGAGTCGCGCATCCAGCGGCGATCTCAACAACCTCCCCCTGATTGAAGCGATTCTCAGCCTGCGGCTTGAGCAGGCAAAGCGCCTGGGCTATGGCCATTGGGCTGACGTGAGCCTGGCGGCAAAGATGGCTGACTCCGTCGCCTCCGTCGAGGAACTGCTGGAGGAACTGCGGGCCGCAGCGCTACCCAAGGCCCTGCAAGAACTCGAGGAGCTGCGCTCCTGCGCCCGCCGCCATGGAGCCCCAGAAGCAGACGAACTCAAACCATGGGATGTCAGCTTCTGGGCTGAACGGCTGCGTCAGGAGAGTTTTGAACTCGATAGCGAAGCCCTGCGCCCCTACTTCCCGCTCGACAACGTGCTCCAAGGCTTGTTCAGCCTCTGTGGTCGCCTGTTCAGCATCAAGATCGTGGCTGACACAGGTTCAGCCCCGCTCTGGCATACCGATGTTCAGCACTTTCACGTGCTGGATGCATCCAGCGGTGAACCGCTCGCAGCCTTTTACTTGGATCCCTTCAGCAGGCCAGGCTCAAAGCGCGGAGGTGCCTGGATGGATGAATGCCTGGGCCGCTCGGTTAACAAAGCCGGGGAAACGGTGCTGCCCGTGGCCTATCTGATCTGCAACCAGAGCCCCCCGGTGGGTAACACCCCAAGCCTGATGACCTTCGAAGAAGTGGAAACCCTCTTCCATGAATTTGGCCATGGGCTCCAGCACATGCTCACCACCGTGGAGCGACCCCAGGCTGCCGGAATCAACAACGTGGAGTGGGATGCGGTGGAACTGCCGAGCCAATTCATGGAGAACTGGTGTTACGAGCGGGGCACCTTGATGGGCATGGCCAAGCACTGGCAGAGCGGTGAATCCCTACCCGAAGCGGACTACCAAAAGCTGCTCGCAGCGCGCACCTTCATGGGCGGCAGCGCCACCCTCCGCCAAGTGCACTTGGCGCTCACGGATTTAAGGCTGCACAGCGCCTGGTCGCCAAGCTGCGGCCAAAGCCCCGACCAAATGCGCCGGGAGATCGCCCAAACCACCACTGCCCTGGAGCCCATCGCCGAAGACGCTTTCCTCTGTGCCTTCAGCCACATTTTTGCTGGCGGCTATTCGGCCGGCTACTACTCCTACAAATGGGCCGAAGTGCTCAGTGCCGATGCCTTCAGTGCCTTTGAAGAAGCGGGCCTGGATCAAGAAGATGAGATCGTGACCATGGGTCGCCGCTTCCGGGACACCGTACTGAGCTGGGGGGGGAGCCGTTCCCCTGCGGAGGTGTTTGAGGCCTTCCGGGGCCGGCAGCCCTCCAGCGAAGCCCTGATTCGTCATTCAGGCTTAGCGGTGGCGTGAGCAATCCCCTGGCCCTGGATCCCAGCTGGCCCAGTTCCATGCCCCTGCTGGATCTCGACTCAGCCTTGGAACAGACCCTGTTTCAGGAGGGGCTCTCCCGGGAAGCCCTGCTTAAGCGCCTGGTCGCCGATGTTCAAAAACCCGGCTTGATGCCGTTGCTTTGGCTCCTACCCAAACGCTGGAAACTGGCACCGGCCCAGCTACCGATCCGCTTGCAAGGGTTGGCCGGGATTGTGGAACGGGGCCTGCTCAGCCCCCTCCTCCTTGCAGCGGTTGCTGACGACCTCCCCCACCTGCTGCCACCACCCCAGCCAGCCATGCCTGGTTCCAGCCTGGGCCTCTGGCAACGGGAAACCATTGGCGGTGGTGCCTTGCCCACCAACCTGGAGAGTTGGTTGGCAGGGTCAGTCGAAGCGGACTTGCCGAGCGAGCGAGCCAACTCCAAACCCGAACTCGCCAAACCGAAGACCCGCCAACTGGCAGGGGGACTGGTTTGGCAAAACATGGGTCTCCATGGTGGACCAACCCCCCAGCAACAGCTCCAGAACCGCCGATCCGCCCAAATCCTCAACCGCCTAGGAGCCAATCTGCTGGGCGCTGGAACCCAGGCCCTGGGCCCATGGCAGATCGAGGGATGCCAATCGAGCCGCCAATGGGTCGGCCTGCTCCAACACCTTGGTTGGCAGGTGAGGGCCCAGCTTCGCGCCAGTGTGGCCAGCTTTGGATTGGGAGCAAGCCTGGAGGTGGAGGGTCAGGGATGGACCCAGGTGCCCTTGGCGTTACCCATGCGGACGAACCTTCTGGATGGAGATGGCCGTGAACTGCAGACACTGTTGCCCCATAGCTGCCTAGAGCTAGAGCTTCGCCAAGGGTCCACCACCATCACCCTGCAGTACTACCAAGGCACCGAAGGGCTCTGCGGCTGGGAAGCCCTGAACGACCTCGATCGTCCCTGGCAAAACAATCGCCACAACGGCACGGTTCGCTATCTGGGAGAACCTTTCGAAGGCGACCAACTTCTGGCCGTCCTCGACCTCTGTGACTGGATGGCTCTGGTCCACAACCACCAATCCACAGGGATGCAACTGCGCTGGGGGGGCTACGGAAGCCTGGGATTCTGCCTTGACACGTCAGCCCTGCTGCAACAGGCCACGACCGGCCAATGCGATCTTTTTCCTGTGTTATTAGCAGGTGTGTGGCGCGAACGCCTGTTGCGTTGCTCAGTCCAACTACAGGGCCAACTGGGGTCCGATCTCTCAACTGCCCACCAGCTGGCTGCAGAACGGTATGCCCAGGCCGTTACCCAGATCCCCATGGATCTCTCCCACCACGGGAGTCAGTCCATCAACGATGCCCAACGGAGGCTGCGGGCGTGCCTGCCGAGGTCCAGCCCCTTTCTGCTGGTTCAGCAATGGAACCGTCCAAAATCGCCTGAATCGCCTGGATCACCTTGAGGCGGTAAGAGGGTGCAAAAGGACCGATGGAGCCGTTATGGCTCATGCCTGGAATACGAATTTGCTCGACTAGACCCTGGCGCTTGGCCTTGTTCCAATTGGAGAGAGGCAACAGGGGCGAACGTCCTGGATAGGCGAGCGGTCCGAGGCCTGCCACCGGATCTCTCGTGCCTACCAGCATATGGATGCGCTCGACTCCATCCAACACCTGGTTGCCACTGAACACTCCACAAAAAGTAATGATTCGAACGGGAGCGTGACAAATACGACGCAGGTAATCGGCAACACCGAGGGCCATCTCGCCGCCGCCACTATAGCCAAGCAGCACCAATTCTTGGCCAGGTCCATAGCCAAGTTCGTCAAGACGCAGGGAAAACTTTAGTGCTAACTCATAGTTCAGGATGGGTCCATAACGACGATCGGAAGAGATGCCCACTTTGATCACGTTGTTGCCCTGAACCAACACAGAACACAACAACTGAATCAACCAGGAAGGATGGTTTTCCTGCAGAGCAAAAACCCGCTGCCAGAACCAGGCACTCCCGGCATCATCAATCAATGCACCTGGCATCACGGTGTAGGTTTCCAGTCCTCGAACCAGGCAAGTGTCAGCCGGAAGACCTGCCTCAAGGGTGTCGAGAAATTTGGTGATGCGGGGGGGGTGATCCCGCTCCACCTGATGAATGCCATCGAGATAGATCAGATAACGGCCAAAGGGGGAGGGAACACCCTCCACCGGCGGGTCAAAGGACTGCGCCAGCTCGTTATTGGCCTGGACAAAGAACTCTGTGGGACGGGGCAACCCTTTCAGCCAACCCTCCCAGAACGCAAATTGGGACACCAACGAGTAGATCCCAGCAATCGCAACCAACAACACGACCAGCAGGCTGCCCATTCGCAGCAATAACAAGAAGTCTGCCCAAGACAGTTCCGCCCATAGCAATGCAGAGCTATGGCCGAGGATTAAGGCCACCGACAACAATGCCAGCAACAAAATAACCGCAATCCATCGACCAGATTTGCGGTGATTACCCTGCTGCAGCCTCCCAGGAAGCGGATTGGAACTCGGTGGAATCAAAGACTGACTTCCGAAGCCAATTTGCTGTAGGCCGTTCGCCAAATCTGACGGAATTCAATCCAAACCAAAACAAGGGCCAAAACAAAACCAGGAGTGGTGAGCAAGAGGGCCTCGCCATAACCCAAACCAAAGCGGGCATGCAGAAAAGTGATCACATTGAGATGGACAAAAGCCCAAATCACCGTTGCAATCAGATCACCGATGTAAGGAGCAGCCACGAAAATATAAGCAAGAGCCGGAATGAGACAGGCACCTGCCCCATTCATAAAGAGGGCAGGATGCACTGGCCGTGAGGCATACAAGCTGAGCAAAACCATATCGCTCAGGTAGCAGAGGACAAAAGCCAAGGACAATACAAGGGCATCCAAAATCCACTGCAAAAGAATTTGGCGAACACTAAGACGATTGGCCAGGAGAGCAAAAATATGGGCCAGCGATATGGATAGGCATACCAGCAGCAACAAACCAAGGCCAAGATCGGCATGAATCAACCAATTGCCCAAGACTGAGAGACCATGCTCAGCCTGGGCAAGAAAAGGTTCCACTAGCTCGAACTTGCCAAAACTGAATTCATGCAGACTTCAGATTGGGGCGATTCACAATCCAAATCACATAGATGGAAAGAATCGCGCAATAGAAACACCAGGCCGAATTGAAGGTAGCGCTGTAGGTAAGCCAAGTGAGAAGGATCGAGAAAAAGATAAGCACTCCGTAGAGCCTGACGGCCTTGTCACGAAGAACTACCAGGGGAAGCACAATGAAGGCCCAATACACCAATTCGCCGACAGGTTCTGTAGTCACAAAATTGTGATAGACGCTGTTAAGACTTGAAATGTCGTAGAGCAGCCTGCCTGTTGACAGGGCCGGCTGCACCGATGGGGGGTTAAACAGCACAGGAATATAGAAAGTGATCCCAAGGACTGTGGCAACAATCGCCACCCACTTGAGCCTATCTCTTAGGGCGGATGTTTCCTGGCTGCGCGAAATGGCATAGGCACTCCACGGAATCCAGATCATCCAGAAACAATAGGCAAAAAATAGAAAACCAAGAGATGAAATTCGCGTGAGGGGCTCGACATTCCCGTGCTTAACTCCGATCCAGACGAAACCTTCAATCAGCTGTTGGACCCCAAAGAAGAATGGCGTCAATGCCAGTGGGACGTAATCAGGCTGATCGGTCTTGCGGGCGATATGGGTTGCATACAGGCCGAGAGGCATCAAGATCGCCGAGGCCGTAAAGCTGGCAGACGCTGAGAAACACATGGGCCTGGATCAACTCAACAATGATTTAACAGGTTTATAGGGCAAAACCTGGGGGTTCCAACAATGCCTTGGGCACTCCGAAACAGAAGGCCACATCCCCTCCACAGCACCACCACAGCGCCGATCAAGGCGCCAGTAACGCCTCTGCCAACAGATCCAAGGACCGCGGATGGGCGATGAGTTGCCGATGGGTCCACACGGGTACGGCTTGTCGGGCGCCAACGGGCAAGGTGGCTCTCCAGCCGGGAAAAACGGTGATATCGGTGGAAGAGAAAAAACTCTTGCAAGCGACCCCTTCCAAAACAGAAGGATCCCCGTTCAGGCGGCGTAGCAGCCGACTACCAACCTTCATGTCAGCGATGCCAGCAAGGAGCATCCGCGGTACCAATTGGGCCGCCAAGGTCCCCCGCTGGGGGCTGCCCACGCACCAAAACCTGCGGGTACGGCCATGGCCGCCCAGCCACTGCAGCCAGGTGCGGGCCACAACGCCACCCATGGAGAAACCCAGCAGATCAATGGTCTGATCGGGCCCAAAGTGCTGCTCGATCCCATCTCCCAGGCGTTGCGCCAAAACCTCAAGGGGCGGAAAGCCCAAGCCATGGGGCAGATGGGGGATCCACAGATCCGGACGCCGCCCATCCAAACGGGCCTCCAAACGGCGAAACAATTGGGGGGTGTCCCACAGGCCGTGCACCAGAACCAGGGGCGTTGTGAGCGAGTTCCCCATCCTTTAGGCCTTGTGGTACGGACCACCTTGGAGGATCGTCAACCCGCGATAGATCTGCTCAACCAAGAGCAGCCGAGCAATCTCGTGGGGAAACGTCATTGGCGAGAGACTGAGCGTCGCCATGGCCTTGGCCTTCAGCGAAGGGGCCAATCCCTCCGCCCCACCAATCACCAGGGCGGTGCGTTCGGAGGCCAAGCCACCAAGCCAATGGGCAAACCCAACCGAATCAAACTGGCGCCCCTCCTCCGTGAGAACCACCAGGCACTCTCCTGGTGCCAAAAGGCCACAAACGGACTCAGCCTCTTTCTCAGGGGTGGAATCCTTGACTTCAACAACGCTCAGGCCGGGAAGCCGCTTGAGGTAGAGGGCAAGACCATCACTGACCCAACGTTTGCGGATTTTGCCAACGGCAATCAAACGCAGCCGTGAGGGGTTGATCATGGCTTCAAGGGCTGCACTCGCCGAGATCCTTGCTCGAAAAGATCCTAAGGACCCATCCGTAACAGTCATGCCAGGATCGCGGTCTTGGTATCGCGTGGAGAGCTACTTCTGGACGTTCTCAAGGCGATTGCAACGCAATTCCAAATCAGAGGCGTGATCACCGGCATCACGCCTCTTGGAGAGGGAAATGTGAATGAAACCTATCTTGTGACCTGCGAAGAGGACGTGCTTCAGGGGAAAGTCTTGCAGGAGCAACTCCTGATGCGCTATGTGATGCAACGCATCAACACAGCTGTCTTTCCCAGACCTGACCTGGTGATGGCCAATATCGATGTGCTTGCCAGGCACGTGGCCTCGCGCCCGTTGAACAAGGATTGGGTGACGCCAACGGCGATTCCGATCCGCCATGGCTCCCAAACCTGGCTGGAGAAGGAGGGGCAGGTCTGGCGCATGCTCACCTTTGTGGAGAACGCCCATACGCTTCAAACCATTGAGTCGTCCCAAGAGGCGCGACAGGTTGGGCGGGCCTTGGGGGTGTTTCACCACTTGGTCAGCGCTATCCCCTCCGATGCGCTAGCCGATACCTTGCCGGGCTTCCACGTGACCCCGGGCTACTTCCGGTCGTTTAAGACTGTGCTTGCAAAAGCCATGACAGCCCCGCAGTTCTCCATCTCTTCAGAGCTGGAGGCCTGCCTCAATTTTGTCCAACAGAGGACTGGCGGTGTCGATGTACTCGAAGCCGCCCTGGCCAGAGGTGAACTTCAGACCAGGCCGATCCACGGTGATCCCAAGGTCAACAATGTGATGGTTTGCAGCACAACTGGCCGCGCCCTAGCCATGGTCGATCTGGATACGATCAAACCTGGACTGGTGCACTATGACATCGGCGATTGTTGTCGATCCGGATGCAATCGTCAGGGCGAAGAAACCAAAGAGCTTGAAAGCGTAATGTTTGACATAGGCCTATGCGAAGCCATTCTAGAAGGCTATCTCTCCGCCGCCCAAGAAACACTCAACAACCATGACTTTGACTATATCTACGACGCCATTCACCTGATCACATTTGAATTGGGCTTGCGATTCCTAACCGACCACCTCGCCGGCAACATCTACTTCAAAATCAATCAGCCGGACCACAACCTACATCGGGCCAGAGTTCAGTTTAAGCTACTCGAAAGCATTGAAGAGCAAGCAGGCAGCATCCGCGAGATTGTGGAGCGATTGCGGCCTTGACCAACCCCACACCAAGGCAAACCAGCACCCCGCAGCCATTTAAGCTCACTCCTTTTGATCCACTTCCCGTTGAATTCAATCTCAGCGTGGGCGGACACATCAGTCGACCCAATGCTGAAACAATTCAGATCCATTACCAATTAACAGGCGACCTGAATGACGTCGTCATCCCCCAGAGAACACATCCACCAACCCGTCGCGACGAACTCTGGACGAGCACCTGTTTGGAGTTATTCATCCGCGAAAAAGGGGCGTCGCCATATTGGGAATTGAATCTATCTCCAAATGGTGACTGGAACATTTACAAGTTCTCTGATTATCGAAGCAACCTCACTCCAGAACCGGATGACCAAGGCCTTGATTGCGTGATTCATAACGCAGAAGACATTTTGGAGCTCAAACTTGTTTATCCCCTACCAAGGGATCTAGAAAGGTCCCTAAACATTGAGGTTGCCATCTGCGCCGTGATTCAGTTCAAACAGGGACCGATCAGCTACTGGGCCCTGAACCACGGCGGACCGGAAGCCGATTTCCATCACAGAAGTGGCTTTGTCCTCAGCCTTTAGCCCCCCGCCAGGATCACCAGCGGCGGTAGCGTTCAATGGCCACAAGTCCGCCAAAACCCGGAACTGGAGCCTGGCATTTGCACAACTCCAGATGGATCGGGATCGGGCCATAGAGCTTCTCAATCAACTCGAGGATGGCCTCGCTGTAGAACTCAATGGTTTGACAGCGCAGCTCCCGGGCTTGGCGCTGCAGCGCTGCAATCAACTGGCTGTAATCGAGGGTGTCCGCTAAGGCATCACTGCTGGCGATGGCGGTGCAATCAAGTCCTAGGCGTAGGGCGAGTTCGAACCATTGACCCTCAAGCTGCTCAAAGGGAAGCACCCCCACGTGGCTCCAAAGCTTCAGGCCCCGCAGATGGAGACAATCGCGCTCAACAGCCATCACTAAAGGGGTAAGGAGCGATGAAGAAAGGCTTTGGCCCCACTGGCGTAATCGGCGGCAATATGCCCCTCGCCCCGCAGCCGATAGCGGTAGGTGACCAAACCTTCCAAGCCCACGGGCCCCCTGGGGGGCAGGGTTTGGGTGCTGATACCCACCTCGGCACCGAAGCCATAGCGGAAGCCATCGGCAAAGCGCGTGGAGCAATTGAGATAGACGCCGGCACTATCCACGGAGGCCAAAAAGCGATCGGCCGTGGCCCCATCGGCCGTGCAGATGGCATCGGTATGGCGGGAGCCGAAGGCGCGAATGTGCTCAAGGGCCGCTTCGAGATTGGGCACCACCTTGATGGCAAGAATCAGGTCGGAATATTCGGTCGTCCAGTCGTCGTCGCTGGCGGCATGGCTCACGCCAAGGGCGATCGCAGCCGCATCCCCCCGCAATTCCACGCCAGCGGAGGTAAAAGCACCAACCACCATCGGCACAAACTCTGGAGCGACGGCCTGGTGCACCAAGAGGGTTTCGATGGCATTGCAGGCCGCCGGGTATTGGGTTTTGGAATCGAGGGCCACCCGCAGGGCCAGGGGCAAATCGGCAGAACGATCCACAAATAAGTGACACACCCCATCGGCATGGCCCAGTACGGGGATGCGGGTGTTGTCTTGGATAAAGCGCACCAGCTCGTTCGATCCCCTGGGAATAATCAAATCCACCAAGCCATCCAGCTTGAGGAGCCCCAGGCTTTCCTCCCGGCTGGTCAAGAGCTCCAGGGCCTGGGGCGACACCGCACTGGTCGCCAGCCCCTGACGCAGGGCCGAGAGAATCGCGGTGCAGCTGCGGCTGGCCTCCCGTCCACCCTTGAGCAGGGCCCCGTTGCCCGATCGGATAGCCAGGGAGGCAATCTGCATGACCGCATCCGGGCGAGCCTCAAAAATCACCCCTAGAACCCCAAGGGGCACGGAAACCCTCTCCAGCACCAACCCCGCATCGAGTTCGCAATGGAGCTGCCGTTGGCCCAGCGGATCGGCCAAGGCCGCCACCTGGCGGACGCCAGCAATGGCTCCATCGAGTTTGGGGCCATCCAATTTGAGCCTGGCCACCAGGGCGGAAGGCAGTCCCTCACTGGCTGCAGCGGCCAAATCAGCCCCATTGGCCGCCAGGATGTCCGAGCGGGCAGCGTCGAGGGCCTCCGCCATGGCCAGAACCGCCCCTTGGCGCTCTCTGTCACCGCACTGGCCAAGGGCCATGGCACTACGGCGTACGCCAGCAGCGCGCTCAAGCAGGGCAGAACTCGGATCTGGAACCGCCATCGCGAAAGAGGTCATGGCGCCATCATCCCAAGTCATCCAGAATCAAGCGATTCAAAGGGAAGCGATCCATCGCCAACTTGGCTGCACCGAGGCGGCCTGCGCCGTTGCCAAGCTGGCAGCGTTCCATTGCCAATCCTTCCCGGCTCACGGGGGAGACCCTCTGGGTGATCTCCTCCCAAGCAGCAGGCAAAAAGTGGTGGCTCGCCCCACTCAAGCCCCCCCCAAGCAACACCAACTCAGGGGTGAATTGATAAATCAAGGAGCTCAACCCAATCCCCAACAGGCGGCCATAGCTGCGCCAAATCTCAAGGGCACCAACCTCGCCAGCATCAGCCTGCTCACACAAAACAGCTGGGTCCAAAGGGCTCAAGCGCCCCAATCCAGCAATGCTGCAGTACTGCTCCAAGGAACCCCGATTACCACTCTGGCAAGGAGGACCATCCGGATTAACACCGACCAATCCGGGCTCAGGGGCCGCGCCACTACGACCGGTAAACAGCTCACCGGCCAGCAACACCCCACCCCCCACACCAGTGCCCAGGGTGAGCAGCAACACATCAGACGCCTGCTTAGCGGCACCGAGCCAATGCTCACCAACCAGGGCGCAATTGGCGTCATTGGCGGTGGTCACCCGTCGTTCAAGCTTGGGCTCGAGCCAATCAGCCAGGGGCACATCAACCCACCCGGGCAGGTTGATGGCCACGCGGGCAATACGACCCCAGCGATCACTGGGACCGGGATGGCCAATGCCCACCCGGGAGGCAAGACGATCGGGGTCTAACACCTGAACGGCCTCGGCAATCGCCATGGTGACGCCCCCTGGCATGGCCGGCTGGGGGGTGGGAATCTCCAAGGCCTGCAACAGGGAGCCATCACAGCAAAATCGACCCAGCTTGATCGCCGTACCACCAATATCAACACCAATCAGCTGGTCCTGCTCCATCAGATTGGCTGTCAAAAACGCAAGAAAAGCTGCAACTGGGCTCCCAACGATCCCTGCCCATCAATCGTTCCCTGGAGATTAATCAGATCCGAAGCCTTGTAATTCAGGTTCAGCTGCGGAGGGATGTCTGAACGGTTGGGAGCCGCCAACACGGAAGCATTAAAACGTTCGGTGATATCGAAACCGATCTCGGATCCCAAAACCAATTGGGATGGAAGCTTGCCAGAGCGTTCGGCATTGGCGGAATTCACAATCGGATTAGCAAACGTGGGGAAGAGGGCAAAACTCACCCTCTGGCCAAAGGCGTCACTCAGGGTGCCCAGCACTGGAGAGAGGAGGGTTTGCCCCAGGGCCGTCGCCAGGGCCGCCCCCGCCTGACCGACTGCAAGACCGGCCAGGGAATTGCCGCCAATCAGGGCTAACAGCCGTTCCTCGGACAGGGGAGGGGAACTGCGCAGGCGAAGGTTGCGGGCCAGCTGATCCGCCGGACCACTCACACTGATGAACACCCGCACCAAATTGAGCTGATCCAAGGAACTCAAGTTGCCCTGGTTCGCGAAATCGGTCAGGGAGGGTCCCAATGGGGATCCCAGGGTGTTTCCTGGCACTTTGAGACTGTCAGAAATCCTGGTGCGAAGCGCAATATCTAAGTAAGGGATCAGTCCCATCGACGGAGTGAAGACCGCCACGTTGGGGGTATCAGGGTCCAAGCTGAAGGTGGTAGTAAACAGATTGAGGCGTCCCCGCTTCAGCCTCACCACGCCTGATGCCGTCAGGGATGGGTCAAGCCGACCATTCAGGCGCAGGGAGCCTTGGGTGGCAAAACTGGCCAGGTTGGGAACGCCCACGGTCAGATCAGGGCCCAAGCTGAAACGCAGATCGTTGAACCCAAGGGCTGGAAAGCGTGGAACCAACGCCCCGGCTGTCTCACTGGACAGGCTCGGAACGTCGGGGCCCAGGAGAACCAAGGGCTGCTCAAAGGTCCAGCGTTCCTCCAGCAAGTCAGCAACGGACCCCACGGGTTTGCCTGCCCGCGTTGCAGGGGCCATGTCGCTCGGGGCCACATTGATGCTGCCTTTGGAAATCGCCAATTGGCCGCCCATGGCCATGGCGTTGAGGCTGCCGCCAATCTCCACCTCGCCATTGGCCAAGGCCTTAATCCGCGGCAGGCTGAAGGGCACAGCCTTGACCGTGATCTGGATGCCCGGGGCACTGGCCTGCTGGGGCTCGGGGGCAATTGGATGGAGCAGGCCCAAGCTGCCCTGCCCCGTAATCACGCCTGTGGAACCAACCCGGGCGGTGAAATTCTGAAGAACAAGCTGCTGGAAATCAAACAAGGCCAGAGCTTCCATCGCATCCACGCGCTGGCCAAAGCAGAGAAGTTCTGCACCCTGAACCCGGAAAAATCCATTGGCGATCGGGTCTTGCAGACTGCCCCTCACCAACAGCTGCAGATCGAGACGCCCCCGCTTCCACTCCACGGAAGGTTCGGCAAGGCTGGTGAGGAACACCAGGCCGTCGTCGCGACTGGCGAGCCGCAGTTCAAGCCCCTGGGCTGCAGGATCCAGGGGGATCGTTCCAGCCAAGTCGAGGGTGTTCTTGACCCCGGCGCCATGCAAGGCGAGATCCAGAACAAGCCGGTTGCCCTGCAAGATCACCGAGCCGCGTTGTAGATCCAGGGGCGTGCTGCCAAGGCTGGCAGCCGTGAGCCCAAGGGTCATGCTGAATTGGGGCCGACGCCTACCAAGGCCGTAACGCCCGTCGGCCTGGAGGGTGCCCCGCAGGCTTCCGGGCACGGGCGTCAACAAGGCGATCAAAGAGAGCGGCAGGGAGCTGATGCTGAATTGGCCGTCGCCTTGGGATAGGGGCCCTTGGAAACTGACAACGATCGGTTGGTCAGTGAGGGCTGAATCCCGGTCTTGCGCTGTGATCCAAAGATGGGCCCTGGCCGCTAGGTCGGCCCTGGCCGTAGCCAGGCTGGGTCCGGCCAAGGACAGATCGGCATCCAGTTGTCCACCAATCGCCTCAAGCCGTTGGCGAGGCGTGCGGTTGAGCTGTTCCTGTTGTAGGGCCGTTGCAACCCCCTGCTTGGCCGAGGCCAAGAGGGCCAACTGCTGCTGCAGAGTTTTGCCGAGGCTGTCGATCACAAGAAGGCCGATATCGCTAGCCCGCCCGGCTTTGGCCGGGCCCAGGCCCTGCCATTGGGGCCAGGCGGCCACCAGCTGGCGCAGGAAACGATCCGAAAGCTGACGGGCCTGAACCGTGGCCCGAAAGGGCCCTTGCCAGGTGCCGCGCCAGTCCAGTGTGAGGGCGCCGCCATCCAGGGGATTGATTGATCCCAGGGCCTGGAAGCGGCGGTTGGCGTACTGACCCTGGATCGCTGCCGAACGGGCCCAGAGCCCAAGAAACGCGGGCCGATCCAACGTGGCAACTCCCTGAAAGGCCAAGGGCTGGAAGGAGAGTTGGCCGCGGCCAGTCAGGTCTCCTTGGACAAACTGGGGCTGGCGTTTTGCACCAACGGCCAGCCAGATGTCTTCCAGGGGTAAGTCCTTGGCGGTCCACTGGTAAAGGCGGGGCTTGCCCTGGAGGCTGAGGGATCCTCCCTCTCGCTGCAGGTTGATCGCGATCGGCACCCACCGGCGATCCAACCGGGCCGTCAGAAGACCTGGAGGAGATGGGGCCAGGGGCTCCATGCGGAGGCGACCGCCCCCACCAGAATCGCCAAACCATTCGCCCCCCCAGGATTCATCGAGACCAAGGGGCCCGGCAACCGGCCGATCCAAACGCAGCTGGAAATCTGGGGTGAGGGCCGAAAGCGGACCACTGACCCGGCCTTGGGCAGACAACACCCCCTGCAGGGGCGCACCCACAACGGGAGACAGACGGGCTAAGGGGTAGCGCTCGAGCGACCCATGGAGATCGAGCTCGCCGGGGACCAGGCCGCGCCCCGGCAGCAGGGCCAGGGGCAGGAAGCCGTTGGCCTGCAGCTGCTGGCCCTGCAGGTGTAGCAGTTCCAAGGTTTGATCCTGCCAACGCAGGCTGGCCTGCCATGGCCCAATGATGGGATTGGTGCGTTGGCCGGCTTGCACAGCCAAGACTGGTCTGGCGAACGACCCCGTCAACCGCACAGTGCCAGCCAGGTCATCGCGGGTCAGCCACTTGGGCAAGGGCTGATCCGGCCGAACATCCCTTGGATTGACTTGCCAGCGGCCCTGCCAATCCAGCTGGTGGCCAAGCCGCCCGGCGACTCGCAGCCAGGAAGAACCCAGGCGCAGCTGGACTTGGTCAACCTGCAAGGTGGGACTCTGAGATTTTCCGCTCTGAGATTTCGCGCTCTGAGATTTTCCGTTGTGCCAGTGGGCCCGCAGGGAGGCATCACCCTTGAATCTTTGCCTCTGCCATTGGTTCTTCCATTGGTTCTGCCATTGCCACTCCCACGGCGTCGGCTGAATTGACAGCTGCTGACCACGGCAAAGGGCCACCACTTGGGGCACAACAAGCGCTGGGCCATTGATATGGCCTTGGGATGGGGGGGATGGACGCCACCCCAGCGAACCAAGCCGCACCTTCCCGTGACAGCTGGGGCGCCCCGCCTGCCAACGCCATTCCAAGCCCCCATCGGCCCAACCGCTCCAACGGCCAGGGTTGGCCGGAAGATTGGCGCCAACGGCCCGCTGAACAGCCGCTAGCGACAGCTGATCGAGTCGTAACTGTCCCCTCCAATCGCGACGGTCCCACCGGCCAGACGCATTGACGGCTAAGGATCCAGCACTGCCAGCGGGGCCAACTGCTCCAGCGGGGATGAGCCGGGTTTGCAGCTGAAGGGCACGGCGATGCACTTGGATTGCCAGGCGGCCATCCACTTGGAGCGGCGTTGGGCTTTTGGGCAGGAAAACTTGGGCCCGCTGACGCAGCCGCAAACGCAGTTCCAGCCTTGGCGGCGGCCCCTTCCCTCCCCCCGGACCCAGCACCCACAACTGGCCCTGACGGTTCGGCTTGAGATCGGCCCTGAACCCTTCCAGGCTGATCTGAATAACCGGAAAACCCTGTCGCAGACTGGCCAGCGGATCAAGGCTGACCGCCGCGGCGCTGAAGCTAAGGCTGGAGCGATCAAAAGGTCCAGGAGCCAAGCGCGTTGGTCCAACCCGCAAACCACCCCAACCCAGCCCCTGATAGGGGCCCAAGGCCAAGGGATGGCCCATCACCCGACTCACCTGGCGCTCCAGCACGGGCTTCCAGTGGGCATAAACCTTTTTGAGGGCCAGCTCGAGAGCCCAGTGGCCGACTCCCAAACCAACGGCCGTGACCCCGACAGCCACTGCCGTTGCGCCCATGGCCTTGATGGATAGCCCGTTGCCGGGTTGGAACCCTTGCTCCGGCACCTAAGCCATCCCCCCGAGGCCGTCCATGCCTTTGTGCGCAGCAATATAGGAACCTGTTTAGAGCTGAAGTGTGTCCATGGCCGCCGATCCCATTCTGTTTGTGGCGGGCCAATGGCTGGGAGCTGCCAGTGGGGTCTTGGCCCTGGCCACAGCGGCTGGATTCATCGCCCGCTGGGGGGTGCGCTTTCGGTTGGTGGGCGTCACGAGCTTCACCGCACTCCTGGCCATCTCCTGTTTGGCCTTTGCCGTGAGTTACACCCCCCGGGTGACCATCGAGGGAGCCGTGAGCGTGCCCGTGGTGTTCGACAACGGCAGCGATCTGGTGATTGCCGCAGCCCCCGCCGATCTCCCCCGGGCCGCTTTTGCCCCAACCGTGCAACAGCTGGCTCAAAACATCCGCAGCAATGGCAGAAGCTCTGGCGACGGCCTGGTCCATGTGCGCCTCCGCCGAGTGGAAGCCCAACAAAACGGAGGCAGCAAACCTGTGGTCTTGTCAGAAGCGACCCGCAGCCTGGCCACTGGCGCTGTCACGGTGAACCAAGGCTGATGCCCCTGGTTCTGCCCCCCCACTTCAAATCAGAACTGCGGCAACTCGAACAGGCTGGAATCGATGGTTGGCAGCAATTAGCCGATCTCCACGACGACGACCTGCGTCGCTTGGGCCGCAGGGGCGGGGCCAGCGAATCCCGCTTGATTAAGGTGCGGGGCCAAGCCAGGTTGGTGGTGGAGGCAGGGGTTGAGCCTGCCGAAGCGGCCTTGTTGCTCTACGCAGGCATTGCCAACTGCCAGGGCCTAGCCCAAGCCAATCCCCATCAACTGTTGATCCAGATGGGACGCCTCCAGGCAAGTTTGACGGGTAGGGCAGCACCAAGGCTGGATCTGATTACGCTGCAGAGCTGGATCCGGAGAGCCCAACTTCGGATCGCCCGCCGGGCAACAAACTGACCCCTAGGGCAAGCCACGCTGGCGCCCCCATCCCTGAAATAGAACTCTCTTGGGGCCGCTCCCTTGGTCTCTCTTCCCATCGTCCTGCCCCCACCGTCCACAGCCTCCCCATTGATCCACCTGCGAAAGGGTCTGGGGGCCTGGAGCGTTTCTGTTGCAGGGGCTGCCTTGGGAATCATGTTGGCGAGCTGGGTCACCATGGCCAACGGTCAGGCCCAATCCCAACTGCTGGAATCGGTCAAACAAAATCCCGCCCTAGCCAAACAACTCTGCGCGGAATTGCGCCAGATGAATGCTTCTGGCATCGCCTCGACCTCCAACCAGGCCACCTCGACCATTGCCCAGCAACGACAGCTGAGCCTCACCGACGCAGAGGTACTCACCACCTACGTGGTAGGTATTTACTGTCCGGATGTCCGCTGAGTGAGCGTCCCTGACAACTGGATGCGTTGTCGTGATGGCACGGGTCTCGTTAGTCGGATCTGGACACCAGATGGCGAAGGACCCTGGCCAGCCCTCTTGATGCGGCAGCCCTACGGACGGGCCATCGCCTCGACGGTCACCTATGCCCATCCGAGCTGGTATGCCCAGCATGGGTTTGTGGTCGTGGTGCAAGACGTCCGGGGCCGGGGCGAATCCGAGGGCAATTTCCAAGGCTTTGCCCAGGAAGCCTCGGATGGGGCCGATACGGTTCGGTGGGTACGCCAACTCCCTAGCTGCAATGGCCGGGTGGGCACCTATGGCTTCTCCTATCAAGGCCTGAGCCAACTCCTCAACGACGCGGCTGATGGCGAAGGCTGGCCCGATTGCCTGGCGCCGGCGATGGCAGGGCTCGACGAACGCACCCACTGGGCCAGCGAGGGTGGAGCCCACTGGTGGGCCCTGGGCCTGGGCTGGGGCTTGCAACTGGCTGCCCAGCGCTGCCAGCGGCAAGGCGACGTCGAAGGATGGCAGGCGATCCGCGATGCCCTGGAACGGGGCACCTTTCTGGGCGAAGGCATGGCCTTGCTCGAACGCCACGACCCCACAGGCATGGCCCTGGGGTGGCTCGAGCGCAATCCAGCCGATCCCCAGGGTTGGCGTAGCCACACTCCCATCGACGCCCTACTGCGCAGACCCATGCTGCTGCTGGGTGGCTGGCACGATCCCCACCTCGGCGGAGTTCTCGATCTGTGGCATCGATCGAAGGCCGCCGGCGGCGCCCCCCAACTGCGTATCGGCGCCTGGAGCCACCTGCACTGGCCGGGCGGCGCGGACTCCATGCAATTGGCCTTCTTCCAACAGCATCTGCAGGGCATCGCCCCCAGCGAGGCAACAGGCAGTCCTGGGCCCACCGCCCCGGTTGCCCTGCAGGCCGAAGCCCATGGCCCCTGGCTCATACCAGCAACAACTCCCCCCAGGGCCTGGAGACTCCAGGGCCAAGCCCTGCTGGTTTCGAACCAATCCAACCCACACACCAGCCCCCAAGCCCCCCCATCCGGCACCCCTACCGCGTCCTTGGACACCCGTCAGCTGGTGCATGACCCTTGGCGGCCCGTACCAGGACGAGGGGGCCATCTCGACCTCAAACCGGGCCGATGTGAGCGCTCCGACCTCGACGAGCGTCTCGATGTGGCCTGCTTCACCAGTGCTCCCCTAGAGACCCCTGAGCTACTCCTGGGCCGCCCCACCCTGGAGATCACCATCGGGGCTGACCAGCCGGGCTTTGATTTATGTGGCGCCCTTTCCGTGGTCAGAAAAGCCCCATCGCCCCCCCAAGGCACCCCACAACACGATCACGTGCAGCAGCTCTGCACTGGCGTGGCCCGCTTCCTTGGCGTTGCCTGCCTCCACAGCGAAACCAGGCGGCTCCAGTTCCAACCGTTGATGGCCAAGCTCCAAGCCGGAGACCAACTCCGGTTGTCCCTGGCGGCCTCGGCCTGGCCGCAGATTGCCCTCAACCCCGGCGATGGATCAATGCCGCTCGGTGGCACGGGCCCAAAACACCGGGTGATCACCCTCAACCTGGAGCTCACCTCAAGCCACTTGTGGCTTGAGCCCTTCCTCTAGCCAGGGCAACTTGAGGCAAACTGAGCCCACCTTGTTAAAACCCCAGGCATGCGAAGTCCCCTGCGCCCCTTCTCCAAGCCCTTGATTGCGGCCGGGCTGCTGGCGACCAGTCTGATCGGCACCGCCTGCCTTGCTCCGGTCAGCTCAGCCCAAACCAGCCCGCCATCCGGCGCAACCCCAAGCACCCAGAGCGTGCCAACCAAGACTTCCACCCTGGGAGTTCCCGAGGCCCGCGCCGCTGCCAACGCCATCCTGGAGGCCATCAAAAAGGGGGATGCCAATGCCCGCTACAACCAATTTTCCGATGAACTCAAGGCCGTAACCAGCCCGCAAATGGTGCAAAACACCATGCGCACCCAGCCCAAATTGCTCAGCTGGAAACTGCTCAGCGTCAACGCTGGTCTGCGCAACACCACGGTTGAAGCCAGTCTTCTCACCACCAAGGGCAACCGCGATGTGTTCATCGTGCTCAATGGCGCCGGCAAAATCGTTGGTTATCACTTTGATCGTGCCGACCAAGCCTCCAGCCAAGTGGCCCTCGACTTCGTCAAAACCCTTGGCAATGGCCAATACATCAGCGCCCGCAGCTTTTTGAGCCTGGACCTACAAAAAGAGATCACCCCGGACCGTCTTCAGCAGAAATGGCAGGAGTTACAGCAGTTCACCGGGAACTACGTGAAAGTGAAGAAAGCCGTCGAGGCCACGTCCAACGGATCAGCTGAGCTTGTCTTGGTGCTCACCGAATTCAACCGCCTGAGCGACTCCCTTTTTGTCATTCTCGATAAAAACAACCAAATCACCGGCGTCGACTTCCCCATCGATCCCTCGAAACCCCAACCTGCTCGCTAATCAGCTTGCTTTGATAATCCCCGCCAGCTAGGCCGTTCAACGGGGGGAAAGCCGCCTAAGCTCGCGGCGAAAACGCTGCTGGTACATGGCCTTGCTCAGCCTCGATTGGATGGCGCAAGACGGCCAGCGGCTTGCCGAATGTCGGCACGACCACCCCTTTTCCATCCTTGGCCCCCAACCCCTGGAATCCGGGGGCTGGGTGGTGCGGGTGTGGATGCCCGAGGCTGATCGGGTCGAGCTACTGGTGGGCGGCGAGTCGGTGGCCACCGAAACGCCCAACCATCCCTGGGTTTTTGAAGCGGAACTGGCTAGCAATCCAGGCAATGGCTACCAAGTTCGGGTGCAGCGTGGCGGCATTGAGCACGTGCAGCACGATCCCTGGAGCCACCGGGACGCGTGGATGGGTGAGCTGGATCAGCTGCTGTTTGCTGAAGGCAACCACCACCATATTTGGCGCCGCATGGGTGCCCACCTCGGCGAGCAGGGCGGCATTGCCGGGGTTCAGTTTTGCATCTGGGCCCCCAATGCCCGCAGCGTTTCCGTGCTCGGGGATTTCAATGGCTGGGATGGGCGCCATCACCCCATGCAGTCGCGGGTTGGCGGTTGCTGGGAGCTGTTTATCCCGGGCCTGAAAGCCGGCCAGATCTACAAATACGAAATCCGGGCCCAGAACGGTCACTGTTATCAGAAAAGCGATCCCTACGGATTCCGCCATGAAGTGCGGCCCAACAACGGATCGGTGGTGGAAGCGATTGCCAACTACAGCTGGAGCGATACCAGCTGGATGGACGAGCGCGACAACTCCAACCCCCTGGATCAACCCATTTCGGTCTACGAAATGCACCTTGGTAGCTGGATGCATGCCAGCGCCGATCATCCCTTCATCGAAGCCGATGGCACTCCGCGGCCCCCGGTTCCCGCCGCCGATCTCAAACCCGGCGCCCGGCTACTCACCTACCCGGAATTAGCCGATCGGGTGATTCCCTATGTGAAGGCTCGGGGCTTCACCCACATCGAGCTGATGCCGATCTCCGAGCATCCCTTTGATGGCTCCTGGGGCTATCAGGTCACCGGTTGGTACGCGCCCACCAGCCGCTTTGGCTCCCCGAATGAATTTCGCTCCTTTGTGGAGCGCTGCCACGCCGAAGGAATTGGCGTGATCCTCGATTGGGTGCCGGGTCACTTCCCCAAAGATGCCCACGGCTTGGCCTTTTTTGATGGGGCCCATCTCTATGAACATGCCGATCCCCGCATCGGCGAGCACAAGGAATGGGGCACCCTTATTTTTAATTACAGCCGCAACGAAGTTCGCAACTTCCTGGTGGCCAATCTTGTCTATTGGTTCGAAGAATTCCACATCGACGGCATTCGGGTCGATGCGGTGGCCTCCATGCTCTACCGCGACTACCTCCGCCCAGATGGGGAATGGCTCGCCAACGAACGCGGGGGCAGGGAAAACACCGAAGCGGTGACCTTCCTCCAGCAGGCCAACCACGTGCTGTTCCAGCACTTCCCGGGAGCCCTCTCCATTGCCGAAGAATCCACCACCTGGCCGATGGTGACCCAACCCACCGCCATGGGCGGCTTGGGATTCAACCTCAAATGGAACATGGGCTGGATGCACGACATGCTCGATTACTTCGAGCTGGATCCGTGGTTCCGTCAGTTCCACCAGAACAATGTGACGTTCTCGATTTGGTATGCCTTTACCGAGAACTTCATGCTCGCCCTCAGCCACGATGAAGTTGTGCATGGCAAGAGCAACTTGCTGCACAAAATGCCGGGCGACGACTGGCAAAAGTTTGCCAATGTGCGGGCCTTATTGGCCTACATGTGGACCCACCCGGGCAAGAAAACCATCTTCATGGGCATGGAATTCGGCCAACGCTCCGAATGGAATGTGTGGGGTGATCTCCAATGGGAACTGCTCCAGCACAGTGCCCACCAAGGTCTCCAGCTCCTGGTGGACGACCTCAACAGCTTCTACAAATCGGAGCGGGCCCTCTGGGGAGACGACTTCAGTGAATACGGCTTCCAGTGGATTGATTGCAACGACAACCGCCACTCGGTGATCAGCTTCATGCGCCGCGAGAGCACCACCGGCCGCTGGCTCGTGGTGGTGGCCAATTTCACGCCCCAAAGCCACTCCCATTACCGGGTGGGCGTGCCGCTTCCAGGCTTTTACGAGGAGGCGTTCAACACCGATGCCGAGCGCTACGGCGGCAGCAACCTGGGCAATCTCGGTGGCAAGTACACCGATGAATGGGGCATCCATAGTTACGAGAACTCCCTCGACCTCTGCCTTCCCCCTCTCTCGGTGCTGGTGTTCCGCCGGGATGAGAAGCGCAGCCAAGGGATGCTCGCCGAGGTCTGTGACGAACCCGCGGAAACCGCCAGCTGAGGCCCCAGCTTCCGGGGCTTTCTCAGGTAGGTTCGCCTCTGGCCTCGTCGTTGCCCATGTCCGGAACCGCCCCCCTGCTGCTGCGCGCCGCCCGAGGTGAGCAGGTGGAGCGTCCTCCGGTTTGGATGATGCGCCAAGCCGGCCGCTACATGAAGGTGTATCGCGACCTGCGCGACCGCCACCCCGGTTTCCGCGAGCGCTCAGAAAATCCCGATCTCTCCTATGAGATCTCGATGCAGCCCTTCCACGCCTTCAAACCCGATGGTGTGATCCTCTTCTCCGACATTCTCACTCCCCTGCCTGGCATGGGGATCGACTTCGACATCATCGAGAGCAAGGGCCCGATCATCGAGCCCGCCATCCGCACCCAGGCGCAAGTGGATGCGCTACGACCCCTCGATCCAGCCGCAGCCCTTCCCTTTGTGGGTGACGTGCTCGGCCGGCTGCGGGCCGATGTGGGCAACGAGGCTGCCGTTCTTGGTTTTGTGGGTGCCCCCTGGACTCTGGCTGCCTACGCGGTGGAAGGGAAGAGCTCCAAGAACTACGCCGTCATCAAGGCGATGGCGTTCCAAGAGCCCGCGATGTTGCACCAATTGCTGGCCCATCTCGCCGATTCGATTGCCACCTACGTGCGCTATCAAATCGACTCCGGCGCCCAAGTGGTGCAACTGTTTGATTCCTGGGCCGGCCAGCTCTCTCCTATTGATTACGACACCTTCGCCGCTCCCTACCAAAAGCGGGTCATCGACCAGGTCAAAGCCACCCACCCCGACACCCCTCTGATCCTCTACATCTCTGGAAGTGCAGGGGTTCTTGAGCGCATGGGCCGCACCGGTGTCGACATCGTGTCCCTGGATTGGACCGTGGACATGGCCGATGGGATTGCCCGGCTGCCAAATGGCGTGGGAGTGCAGGGGAATGTGGATCCGGGCCTGCTGTTTGGCACGCCTGATGCCATCCGCGAGCGCATCTTCGATTGCGTGCGCAAGGCCAAGGGCCGCAAACACATCCTCAACCTGGGCCACGGAATCCTGCCTGGCACCCCGGAAGACAACGCCCGGGTGTTCTTCGAAACCGGCAAGGCAGTCAATGAGCTGATGGGTGCTGCCGTTTGACGGCAAACCCATCTCTACCCCCTGGAGCCAAAGCCCGAATCCTGATCACAGGAGCTAGTGGCTGCGTAGGCCAGTACATCACTGAAGAGCTCTATCGCAACAGTGATGCCGATCTCTTGCTGTTGCTCCGCGATCCAGCCAAGCTTCACGTGGTGTCTCCACGGGATCCCAGGATCACCCTGCTAATCGGTGACCTACGCGACCTTGGACCCCACTCCCAGGCCATCGCCTCGGCCACCCGGATCATCCATACCGCCACGGCATGGGGCGATCCCGCCAGGGCCCAAGCGGTGAATGTGGAGGCGGTCAAAGAGCTGCTCCGGCTCACCAATCCTGCGCTGCTGGAGCAGGTGATCTACTTCTCCACCGCCAGCATCCTGGACCGCCAGCTCCAGTTGCTGCCGGAGGCGGAGGCCCATGGCACCGAATACATCCAAACCAAGGCCATCTGCCTGCGCCAGCTTGAGCAGCACACCCTGGCCCCGAAGATTGTGGCCGTCTTTCCGACGCTGGTCTTTGGGGGGAAACTTGGCCCCGCTGGCCAAACCAACAAGGGCGATCCCCACCCCACCAGCTACCTGACAGCAGGGCTGCTGGAAGCGGTGAAATTCCTCTGGTTAGCGAAATGGCTGAGGGCCGATGCCAGCTTCCATTTCATCCACGCCGCCGACATCGCCACGGTGTGCGCCCACCTGGCGACCAAGCCCCATCAGGCTAATCCCGAATTGGGTCAAGGCCCCATCAGGCGTCTGGTGTTGGGCCAAAAGGCTGTCACGGTCAATGGCACGGTGGCGAGCCTCTGCCGCTGGCGGCGGAGTTGGTACCCACCCATCGCCGTTGACCTGCGCGGCTGGTTGATCAATGGTCTGATCAAACTGCTGCGGATTGAAATCACCCCCTGGGATTTGTTCTCCATCCAGCAGCGCCACTTCATCCATGAGCCGGTGAGCCCGCCGGAACGTTTTGGCTTGGTCAGCCTGGCCCCAACGCTAGAAGCGGTCTTTGAGACGGCTGGTCTCCCTGGGCGATGCCCCTAAATGTTGCGATCCTGGCTTTGTGAGTCACGAAAGCCAGGATCAGGGCCTAATTTTGCTGTGTTGCTCCCGCTTTGAAGCGCCCTCCCATGCGCCGTATCTTTTCGCTGATTGCTCTTTGCCTGGCCCTCGTTCTGGGTGCTGCTCCAAGCTTTGCCGCCGATGTGGCCAAAGGTGGTCAGGTCTTCTCCGCCAACTGCGCTGCTTGCCACATGGGTGGCGGCAATGTGGTGAACGCTGAGCGCACCCTGAAGAAAGATGCCCTCGAGGCCTATTTGGCCAACTACAGCAGCGGCCCAGAAGCTGCCGTTGCTTACCAGGTGACCAACGGCAAGAATGCCATGCCCGCCTTTGGTGGCAAGCTCAGCGAAGGCGACATTGCTGATGTGGCTGCCTATGTGATCGACATGGCTGGCAAAGGCTGGGCCTGATCGGCTTCGATCACTTCCAAGGCCCCGGCTTGCGCCGGGGCCTTTTTTATTGGGCGCGCCGAGCCGCCAACACCGCCAGATAAAGATCCTCCGGCACCTCGCGGATGTCGTACTCACTTGGGGTCACCCCATGCACATGCCGGTGGACCGCCATCCAGCAATTGCGTTCGGGATCCTTGCCTGTGGCGTCGAACTCCCGGGAGGCCTGAACAAGGGTTTGAATGAGGGCTGGATCATGCATCAACCCCTTCTAATTCAGACCCATCCCCTTCGCCCACCTCCAATTACGACACTCCCAATGGAACCCATGGCGCCGATCCGACCACGCCCACTGAGCCAAGGGTTAGGGCGGTGGCTCGCCATCGTTGGCGCGGCCTGGCTAGTGACCAGCCAGGCCGGCCTGGCCCAGGTGCGGATGCCAGGCTCCTGCCCCCTGCTGGTGCCAGCAGGCAACAGCGAACTCCAACCCAAGCGCATCCAGCCCAGCCAGGTGGCAGGCAAAAACGCTGGGGGCTGCCTCTCCCCAGGCGATGCCATCTATGGCCCCGATGGTTGCCCCCTCAAGCTCTGCGGCGCCAATGCCGGGGTGATTCCCCTGCCGGCGCCCTAGGGAAGCGAGGGGGAGCGGACGCACTGCGTCACGTTCGACGTTGAATTGAACCGGTTTCCCCCCCATCGCCAGCCGGTACTCCCAACCTGGGGACGGGGCCCCGCACCCGACGGTTCGGTCTCCCGGCATGGGTCGACGGCCAAACACCCATACGGTTGTGCCACCCCTCCAGAGCTGGAGATTGAGCCATGAATCCCACCGCCGAACTGTTCACTGAAAAAGCTTGGGGTGCCGTGGTGGGCGCCCAACAATTGGCGCAACAAAAACGCCAACAGCACATGGAGAGCGAGCATTTGTTTGCCTCCTTGTTGGCCCAACAAGGCCTGGCGGGTCGCATTCTCGAAAAGGCTGGCGTGGAGCTGGGCACCCTGAGCCAAAAAGTGGAGGCCTTCATCGCCGGCAAGCCCAGCCTGAGCGCTCCGCCAGAGATGGTGTACTTGGGCAAAGGCCTCAACGGCGTGCTGGATCAAGCCGAGGCCCTCAAAACCAGCTATGGCGACAGCTTCATCGCCATCGAGCACCTGCTCCTGGCCCTGGCCATCGATGATCGCTGCGGCAAGCAACTGCTCTCCCAGTGCGGTGCCACCACTGAAAAGCTCAAGGATGCCGTTCAAGCCATTCGAGGTAGCCAAACCGTGAACGATCAGAACCCAGAGGGCACCTACGAGTCCTTGGAAAAATACGGCCGGGATCTCACCGCGGCGGCAAGGGAGGGCAAGCTGGATCCAGTGATCGGACGGGATGAAGAAATCCGCCGCACGATCCAAATCTTGAGCCGACGCACCAAGAACAACCCGGTCCTGATCGGCGAACCAGGCGTCGGCAAAACAGCGATCGTGGAAGGCCTAGCCCAGCGGATCGTCAACGGCGATGTGCCCCAGGCCCTGCAAAACCGCCAGCTCGTATCGCTGGACATGGGCTCCCTGATCGCCGGTGCGAAATACCGCGGTGAATTCGAAGAACGGCTCAAGGCCGTGCTCAAAGAAGTCACCGCCTCCCAGGGCCAAATCGTTCTGTTTATCGATGAGATCCACACCGTGGTGGGCGCCGGGGCCAGCGGCGGAGCCATGGATGCCAGCAACCTGCTCAAGCCCATGCTCGCCCGGGGAGAACTGCGCTGCATTGGGGCCACAACCCTGGATGAGCACCGCCAGCACATCGAAAAAGACCCGGCCCTGGAGCGCCGTTTCCAGCAGGTGTTCGTGGATCAACCCACGGTGGAAGACACCATCTCGATCCTGCGCGGACTCAAGGAACGCTACGAGGTACACCACGGTGTAAGGATCGCCGACAACGCCCTCGTGGCGGCAGCGGTGCTCAGTAGCCGCTACATCGCCGATCGCTTCCTACCCGACAAGGCCATCGATTTGATGGATGAATCGGCAGCGCGGCTGAAGATGGAGATCACCTCCAAACCCGAGGAGATCGACGAACTGGATCGGCGCATCCTGCAGCTGGAGATGGAGAAGCTCTCCCTTGGGCGCGAATCGGATACGGCCAGCAAAGACCGGCTCGAACGACTCGAAAAGGAGTTGGCCGATCTCAGCGAACAACAGAGTGCCCTCAATGCCCAATGGCAAAAAGAGAAGGGCTCCATTGATGAATTGAGCGCGATCAAAGAAGAGATCGAACAGGTGCAGCTGCAGGTGGAGCAAGCCAAGCGCAACTACGACCTCAACAAAGCCGCCGAACTCGAATACGGCACCTTGGCCGAACTCCACAAGCAACTAGCCGCCAAAGAGGAGGCGCTAAACGCAGCCGGAGCCGATGGCGCCCGCGATAAATCCCTGTTGCGCGAAGAGGTCACCGAGGACGACATCGCCGAGGTCATCGCCAAATGGACCGGCATCCCCGTAGCCAAGCTGGTGCAAAGCGAGATGGAGAAACTGCTGCAACTGGAAGATGAGTTGCACAGCAGGGTGGTGGGGCAAGCCCAGGCCGTGACAGCCGTAGCCGATGCGATCCAGCGCTCCCGGGCAGGCCTTTCCGATCCCAACCGCCCCATCGCCAGCTTCCTCTTCCTCGGACCCACGGGGGTTGGTAAAACCGAGCTCTCCAAGGCCCTGGCCTCCCAACTCTTTGACAGCGATGACGCCATGGTGCGCATCGACATGAGTGAGTACATGGAGAAACACGCCGTGAGCCGGCTAATCGGGGCCCCTCCGGGCTACGTGGGCTACGAAGAAGGCGGCCAGCTCACGGAAGCCGTGCGTCGCAGGCCCTATGCGGTGATCCTGTTTGACGAGGTGGAAAAGGCCCACCCCGATGTGTTCAATGTGATGCTGCAAATCCTCGATGATGGCCGGGTCACCGATGGGCAGGGTCGCACGGTGGATTTCACCAATACGGTGCTGATCCTCACCAGCAACATCGGCAGCCAATCGATTCTGGATCTCGCTGGAGATCCAGGCCGCCACAGCGAAATGGAAGCCCTGGTGAATGGGGCCCTACGGGGTCATTTCCGCCCCGAATTCCTGAACCGTCTCGATGAAACGATCATCTTCCACAGCCTCAAACAGGAAGAATTGCGCGAGATCGTGGAACTGCAGGTACGACGCCTGGCCAAACGCCTAGACGACAAAAAGATTGCCCTAGTACTCAATGCCGATGCCCTCGATTGGATCGCCGCCGTTGGCTACGACCCGGTCTATGGCGCCAGGCCACTGAAGCGGGCCATTCAGCGGGAACTGGAAACCCCCATTGCCAAAAGCATCCTGGCGGGCATCTTCAGCGCAGGCCACACGATCGCGGTCGATGTGGCGGTGGATGGGACCGCCAATGGGGAGGCAACGGGCGGCAAACAGAAGCTGCGCTTCCAACAGATGAATCCCAGCAAGCTTCCAATGCTGGTTTAAACGGAAGCTCAGCGGGTCAGTCCATCGATCCGTTGAGCCAGTTGCACGTCCAGGTTGGACAGGCAGCCCGTGTCGTGGGTGATCAGGTCAATGCTCACCTTGTTCCACACGTTGCTCCATTGGGGGTGATGGTCCATGGATTCGGCAACCAGGGCCACCTTGGTCATAAAAGCAAAGGCCTCCACAAAGTCGGCAAAGACCACATCACGGTGCAGTGTTCCAGCCACCAGCTGCCAATTGGGCAAGGTGGTGGCAAGGGAGGCCAGTTCGGCGGGGTTAAGGGGCTGGGCAGGCATGGGGACTAAAGGCCTTCAAGGGCAAGGTCATGGAGCCGGTCGATCAAAACATCCAGCTCGGTATCACCATCGAGCGGATCGAGATCCTCGACCGTGAGCAAAGCCCTGCGGCGTTGCACTTCTGCTGCCAACCGTTCGGGGTTACGGCGCGACAGGGTCGTACTTGGGCTGGAAGCTGAACTCCCCAGGTCAAGACCACGGGATGGGCCTGCAGCGGCCAGGCTCTGAACCAAACCACGCAATTCCAAAACACTCTGCTGGAGTTGGGCAAGATCGGAGCGGATGGCCTGGAGTTGGGCAGGAACGGAATCCAAACATGGCGAAAATTCCGAATCTGGAGATGGGTCCAAACCTGAACCTGGATCGGTGATCAAGGCCAACTCCTGAGGTCATCACAACCAGAATCATTTACCCAGAAATCCCGCGCCAGCGATCGGGCCCGGTCCACCAGGTTGGCAACAAGGGCGGAGTCTGCCGCGGGCCGTTCGCCCCGTTCAACAGAGCGGTAGTGATCGGCAATCAACCAAGCGGCCGTAGCCGGATCGTCTCCAAATCGGGGAATCAAATGCAGGTGGAGGTGGCGGGCACCCTCGCCAAAAGCAATCGCGTAGACCCGATCACAGCCTGTAAGGTGGCGCACCAACTGGCTGGCCTGTTGAACAGCTGGGCCCCAAGCAACTGCCTCTTCGGGGGTGAAGTCGACAGGTCCGCCCAGATGGCGGAGCGTATCGAGAAACAACCAACCAACCAGGGGGGAAGGATCCGGGTGATGGCGCAAAACCCAAAGCCCTGTCCGAGCAATCTCATAACGGCTAGCCGCTGGACTGGAACTGCTGTGGATGCGACAGACACCACAGTCACCAGAGCTGAAGTTAGGGGACAAGGTGCAGCGCCACTTCGACGACGGCAAAGCCAAGCAATCCAGCTAGGGCGAGCAACGAAGCCGAAGGGGGCAAAACCGATACCGCAGCAGACAACCAATCCTAAAGCAAATCTAAAGGCGCGAACGGTAGAGCCCTGTAGGGCGGCTGCGCGGGGGTCACCAGAAACCCTTGCCCTGGAGCCAGAGTCCTAGCAAAACCAAAGGAACGCAGAACACGCCCAAAATTTGAAATTTCACCACCAAGGGGGAGGGGGGTTTCGCAGCGGCCATGGGTACGGGGAAGGGAGCAAGGGAGGGAAAGCGGCCGCAGAGCAAATGAAACGGAATCGAAAAATTCCCATCAAAAAGGCCCCATGACCGAAGCCAAGGGGCCTCTACTGCAAACGAAGATCAGCCCAGCCCAACCTGGCTCAAGATCCCTTGGCCTGTGAGGAGTTCGGTGCCAAGACCAATCACAAAACCCAACATGGCAAGACGGCCATTCCAGGTTTCAGCAAAACCAACGAAGCCAAAACGGGGGGTGTTGTCGGCCATGGTGATGGAAGACGAAAGGTTGATCGTACTGTAACAGATGATGAAGGAGTGTTGCGAACCCTTAACCAAGCCCCGGGGAGCCAGGCTTAGTCCGTAACAAGTTCGCCGTCGTCAACCCAATTGGAATGGCGGCCCGGTATGGCCATGACTACTGGTTTAGGAGAATGGGCTGAAAGCTCTCGATGACAAGGCACCGGGATCAGAAGGGCCTGGCAGTCGTTGATGGGATGGCCTGGGCCCAAAACCGTGCTGATCAAACTCTAGGAAGGGCAGGCCCCCGGGACCTGGTGCCAATGCCACCGCAAAGATGACGCAAGGCAGATGCAGAAGTCACTGGCAAGAACAAAAGGGATTGAAGGTAAGCGTTGAACGTGGAGACCTGCAAGGGATGCCAACCCCCAGACCCCCCAAAAGCTATGCCACCTTTCTGTGGACAGATCAGATCACCGCTCAGACCAGGGGCCAGGCAAGGCCAGAAGAAGGGCAGGAAACAGAACGCTGCCTTGACTCATTTCTGGGCATACTCGAATATCTCAGTGAAGCCACAGGATTGTCCATTGAAGACATTGCGGATCTCTTGTCGAGCAAAGAAGGGCCAATAGGCGCCATGGTCATCGCAGGACATCTGCAAACGACAGCGCGAACGCAACAAGGGGGTGGGGAATCAAATTAATAACATCAAACCAACCAAGGGGAGGGAAAATATGTAAAACCAAAAAAAGGGCTGGGGGCCCTCCATCAAGAAGAGTGAGATCGGACCAGAGAGATCAAACCAGTGAGATCACACCTGAGACATCAAGCGAAGCTTCCTCAGAAGGAAAGTCATAACGGTATTTCTTCCGGTCATAAGATCAGCCTGGAGATCCATGCCTAACCGAAGATCACAACGGGAGTTACCACGTTTTAATGAATGGTTGGTGGGACGTACATTCACCTCGTAGGCAGGCGCAGCGGAGACATTAGCCTTGTTCTGCTGGAGTGCATCAGCCGAGATCGAGGTAACCTTACCGATCATCAAACCAAATTCGGAGTAGGGACAACCGGTGATCTTTAGGTAGGTTTTTTGCCCCACACGAATCTTGCCAATTGATTGGGCAGGGACTACCACCTTGGCCTCCATCGGTGCATGGAGGGGTGCAAGCCGGGCAATCACCTCGCCGGCACTCAAAACCTGACCTGGGTGATTCAGCGAAGTAGCGACAACTGAACCAGAGATAGGGGAACGAATCGATGCCGTAGTAAGAGCACGGGTGGCATCAATCAACCGGCTGTCAAGCCCGGCCTTCTGACGGGCAAGCTCCGCCAAGGTGTTATTAAGACCATTGAGACCCTGACGGAGTTTGGCCTGATCAACAAGCTGTCGAGCCCGTTGCTGAGCCACACTAAAATGGGCTTGCTTAAGTTCACTCATCGACTGGGTATAACGGGCAACCTTTTCTTGACTCAGCAACTCGGGGACCGCACCCACTCTGGCGAGGGAAACGTAACGCTGGGATTCACTAGCAGCAAAAGCCAGCGAGGCTTTTGCTTTGTCGACGTCACCAAAGCTAGAGCCGATCAAAGCTTTAGACAGCAAGGCTGATGAGCGAAGCTCTACATCTAAATCTTTCTTTTGTTGGAGAGTCTGACGCCATTGCAATTGAAGTTGATCTAGCTCTGTGAGAAGCTGTTGCCGATTAGCTTTAAGACTTGATTGATCGATAACAGCTAAAAGTTGATTGGGTTGGACAACCTGATTGGGCCGGACTAACACCTTCTGTATACGGCCAGCCAATGGGCTCTGCACCACAACATTCTCTCCAGTTGGGCGTACAACACCACTTGCGCGGACCGTCTCCTCGATCGGCCAAAAACAAGAAGCCACGACAAGAAGACCTGCAGCAATCAACACCCGGCTGCCGATCGAGTGGGACCAGCTTCCGGGAGGCGGAAGAAACTGATCGGACGCGACGTGGACTAAGTGGTTATGGCTTGATGTTGTGATTGGATGATCCATTAAGCAGCGACCAAATAAGGTGAGACATGGGTACTCTCGCGAAGAGATGAGGGATAATTCTGTTCCTTAACACGACCACGCTCTAAATAAATAATCCAGTCAGATCGCATGATCACAGAAGGCCGATGACTAATCAGAAGCGTTGTCAAACCCTGCCGATGGGAAAGGAGGTTATCCATAAGCCGAGCTTCAAGGACAGGGTCCAGTGCGGAAGTCGACTCATCAAGAATCAAAATTGAGGGTCTTCCGATCAGGGCCCTAGCAATGGCCAGCCGTTGGCGTTGACCACCAGAGAGGTTTGCGCCGAACTCGCCAAGAATAGTTTGATAACCTTCCGGAAGCTCGCGGATAAAATCATCAGCTAATGCGAGACGACAGGCCTCAACAACCTGTGAAAAATCGATAGCTGGGTGGGAGAAGGAAAAATTATCATAAATACTGCGATTGAACATGATGGAATCTTGGGGAACAAGAACAACCTGCCTTCGAAGCGAGTCAAGATCAAGATCAATGCTGCTATAGGGGCCGTAGTGGATCGACCCCTCTTGAAGCGGGTACAAACCAGCAATGAGCTTGGTAATCGTGCTTTTCCCGCATCCAGATTCCCCAATCAAGGCCGTGGTCAGCCCCCCAGGAATGCGCAGGCTCAAGGCATCCAAAAGGGGACGACGGCCGGGATGGGAAAACGTGACGTGGTCACAAATCAAGTCATCGCGGCCGGTAAGAGTAACGGAATGCTTGCTGGAATTAGCAGCAGCCTCAGGCTCCCGTTCCAGCACATCGGCCATGCGCTTAATCACAACATCAGCTCGGAGAATCTCCTGGCTAATACCGCTAAGACCAGCGAGGAAGCCCAAAACATTGGCACCCATACCGTTAAAGGCCAAAAGCTGACCGATACTGAGTTGCTGGTGTATGACAAATGAACTGCCGTACCAGAGCAAAGCGATACTACTAATACTGCCTAGCAGACCAGTAATCGTCGATTCCTGAAGATCAAGACGAAGCGAAGACCAGGACATATGGGCTAGCCGACCAAAATTACGCTGATATTCCTCCCATGCTTGAACAGTCGCTTCGCTCGTCTTAAGAACGCTGATGCCACGGAAGAGTTCAACAAGAAAACCTTGGTTATCGGCGGTCTTAACCAGAAGCTGACGGGAAAGCTTCTGTTGTGCCGGCAAAAAACAGATATTACTAACAAGTACAATCAAATAACAAACAAGGGCCGCAAGAGTCAGCGAAGGATTGTAAGCCCACATAAAAACAAGAGATACAATAGCTATGCACAGCTGACTAGGTAGCCCAAGGACGACTTGAGTCATCAAAGAATTAAGATGCTGGATATCACTAATTCTGCTAACAACCTCCCCACTACGATGACTTTCGAAATAGCGAATGGGCAATCCCAACAAACGCTGGCCATAATGCATGACCATCTGAAGCTGCAACTTCTGGCCAAAGTAGCCAACCATATGGCCCTGAAAGAGGTTAAGAAGGCTACGAAAACCAAATAAAAGCATCAAGCCAAGACTTAGGCTCGCCAACATTCCGCTATCACCACGAAGTAAAACATCATCAGTCAGCACCTGCATTAAAAGAGGCATCCCCAAGCCAAAAATACCAATCAAGGCATTCAGTGAGATGGCTTGAGAAAGCAGCGGCCGAAAGGGGACTAGATAATGCCGAAAAACCCTAAGCCCTTCTGAATCGTGAGAAGATCTGCCAAGTCGAGCAGGATCAGGATCTAGAAGAAGAATGACGCCATCATTCCAGTGGATCAAGAACTCCTGAATAGAATACTCAATCAAGCCAACTGCAGGATCCGCAACAACAAGTTTGTCTCCGTATCTTCGATGCAAAACAACCCAGTGATTACCATTCCAATGGCAAACCAACGGTAGTGTAATTGTATTGAGCTGCTCTAAAAGCTCTGGACTAGCCTTCGCTGCACGGGCGTTAAAACCGAGGGTCTCTGCACCGCGACGCAAACCCAACAAGCTCGTACCCGTAGATGTGGTGCCAACAGCATCACGCACATGGCCAAGCTTGAGTGAAGAACCGTGAAAAGACGCAACCGTTGCAATGCAGGCAGCACCACAGTCTTCTTCATCAAATTGACGCACGCAAGGGTAGGCTGCAGACCTACCCCCGAATGCCTGCTTCCACAATCTACGAACTGATAACCAATTAATGCTAGAAAACCAACTCGTCAGGAAGAGGAACATATGAAACCGTAGTCCTAGCGAGAAGCGAAGTTAAAAGCGGTATTGGCAACGGCTAAATTTACGTTCTCGAGAATACCAGCAAGCACAGCTGTCGTGGCCACAGTATTAACCTGAGTGATCGGAGTAACAAAAGTTACTGGCGAAACGTTAATGCCCAAGGCTATATTTGCAGCAGAAGGGAAAGCCAGGCCGCCACCGATGAGCTCAGAGTCGCAATCAGATAAGATATGCATAAGTAGGGAAGGGGATAAGAAAAAAGAAGCCGGGACGACCAGCTTCTGGATATCTAAAAGAGAATGAATTACTTAGACAAAAGTGCCAAGTAAAACACTCAAGAATTAGCCAATCAATGCAATATTAGACAGGGAATTGGTGATTGAAGCGGCGACCAAAGGAGCTCCTTTAAAAGAAGGGGCACTCACAACGTTGTTGGCAACACTGTTGAACTGCTTAACATTGTAGGTTTGCTTAAGCGAGGTCAAGCTGATACCAACAACCGTAGTGGTGTCTCCCAGGCCAAACCCGCCGCCGATCAGTTCGGTTTGGGAGTCGTCAAGCATGGAAAGGTAGGTCATGAAATCAATGAAGTGAAAGAAGGGCTAGGCCCGTAGTCATTGTGATTGGGGAATAGTCAGTGAAGACAAAAAAAGCTTGTATGCCTGAATTGTGCAGCAGTGAAAATCAGTATGCTGAAACAGTACAGAAGCAAAGCAGGATAGACGTCATGCCACTTAAACGGATGACAGCTGATTACCTTGCAAATTAAATATGGAATTCCCGTTTCCGCCAAAAATCAAATTTATGGCAAGATTAATCTGAAAAATATTAAGAGACATTAAACCACCAGACTGTTGAGATCCGGCGCCTCCTGTCATCGAACCGAGTTGCGACCTTTGGTTATCTCGACCCGATCTAGATCGCCGAGGAGATCCAGCATCATCATCACTTCCGCGCCGACCACCACTAATCTGCTCGGAGTCGGAATCATCAAGGGTGTAGAAAGAAAGGGGGTCTATTAAGGACCCAACAAGCGAGTGCACGATAGCCATTAAAAATTCACCAAAGAAGAGAATAGAGCTGTAAACATCAAAGAGGAACTCAAATGTCACCTACCGAAAGAGTTAGTCGCCAACTAGCGAGCAGCTAATTGGGCAGGTAGGAAAACAAACCATGAGAAAAGGGATGTGCACTGGGCATTATCCTTACAGTTTGCCTGGGCGGCAACATTTTGCTTCCCATCAAATGGGGAGGAATCATCGATACGAAAATCAACTGGCAATTGACTGATAATGCCAGCTGCGGAAATTGCACCGTCAGCAGCATCCATAATAATTGCGGATCGCAGTGCCTGAATAGCCCATGTTCCCAAGGTCCAGTAGGGAACGTAACTACTAGTTTGCTCCGTAAGGTACACCTCACCAGCTGATGAATAAAGGAAGTTACTAAGCCTAAGAAAGTCGACGTTATAGCTTTTAGTGAGACCAGCTCGAACCTGTTCAGGCGTCCAACCAGAGCGCTTCAAACCACCCTGGAGTCCACGGTCTGTAATTGCACCCGTTTCAAGAAACGTCTTGATCGCTTCCTGGGGAGTAGACCAAACAGCTCCACCTGTTACCCAACGAATTGGATTATCCGTTTCAGCGGAAGCTGGGGAAGATATAATGACAGGTGTTAAAAGAGAAGCAGCGAGCAAGGCTTTGAACAAACTTTTGTGAATTGACATCTCGGCGGAAGAAGGCAATGCAATTTACGAATGACAAGCAAAAGCGAGCTGACATGATTTAAAAATGAGCCAATAATGGGAGTAAACTGCTGAACAATGCAACGGCTTTTAACCAATCGCCTAACGTTCAACAGGCAGATGCCGACTTGGGCGGTGCCCAAGGTGTTCAGCAGCAATGGACAAAAATTCAGCCTGTGTAACAATATGAGAATCAACTGTCGTCCTATCAAGAATACGATCACGCAAAGCGGGATCATGACGATCCAGATACTTCAGTAAGACCTGCCTCATATCACTCTCACCATGCCCATGGCCAAGCAGGAGCACCACATCAGCGTCCTGAATTGCTTGAACCAGAAGGTGCAGATAATGAAAGTCAAAAGGGGCACGTTGACCAGACAAGTCACGCTCCCGCCGATTACGCAAACTCTGATGGCTGGACCAAAGTCCAAAGGGTTTCAGCGTGGCATGCTCTGTACCAAGCCCAGTGAAATGAAAGGCCTCAGTGGAATGGTGGCTAAGGTGCAAAACCAAAGCATGACCAAGGGCGCCAAGTCCAGACACTGTTACAGCATCAGGCTGCTGGGGAGTATGACCTGCAGCCTCAAGAAACCGACGGACAGCCATGAGTGAGTCGGCATCAAGCTCTTTGCCGTTGGAATGGTTGCCAAGAGAAATCCAAACAAACTCACCGGATGGCCAACAAATCTTAAAACGATGATGTTCAAGTGGCTGGACCGAAGCCCCAAGACTGTTGAACAGGGCTTCTACATCATGGATACGAATGCCATGCTGTAGTGGATGGGCAAATAGGGCTTGAAGAGTCCGATGCTGGGAGGAATTCACGATGACATGCGCAAGGGGGATAATCGAAGAAAAAATTCTGCTGAAGATTTAATCATGAATTGAAAGGTCAACAGCAAAGATCAGCCAGGGCGAATCACACCGTTTCAAAACACCTGCAACCATGCAATATGGGCTGTGAGAGGCAGGATGCTCGAAGAAAACCAGCACACAAACCTACTAGCTTACAAAAACCTCTAACCGCAATAAATCCAACAAACTTGGTCAAGAAAAGCAGGCCAGTGCGTGATTCTCGCAATCAAGAAGCAGACAAAATAGGAAGATCTTAGATCATGCCTCCGATCGCTTAGACACATCAAGATTGTAAGCTTCTTTATGCGTTAAATAAAAATCAAGAGCTTCCAGGACAATAGAACCAAAAGCCTTGCCTTCCAAAATAGCCAGCAACTTGAGCGCACGATGCGCCTCATCTGGCACAGAGATTGTAATTCGCCGCATATCAAGTTAAGCTTTCATCGGGATACTAGAATCGACGCAACAAAGGCAAAGGCTCAAGATCAATTCCGCATCATATATGGAGCACTTAAGGACATCATTAGGTTTAACAAAGACCATTAATGATCGCAAATCAATCAAGACAACCATTGGGAACGAGCCTAGGAGAACCAAGACAAAAACCAAGTTTTACCACCTGAGACAACCATGGGAACGCATGATGGACAGCAATAAAAAAACAACGCAATGAGACAATATTAGGACGTCGCCATAATGCCGAGCGACAAGGCCAAGACAAAGGACTTAAACTCGGTAAACAGAAGTATAGGAGCAATAGGACGCAGAGGACATGTTGCTGCAGATGAGCCGGAGTAATGCTGCGGTATAAATACACAGCACGGCTGCTGCACAAATAAGGCAGTATGCGGTACCTGGAAGGGTAATTGCACCCATAGGCTTAATTTGCCTAATCAACAAGATGCAGAATCCATGAACGAACGCATTCGAGTGATGCAACGGCAACCAAGGAGGATCTCCATCACACTGAGTTATCACGTTCACGAAGCACTGCTGTCAAGGTCGGAAGAGGAAGGACGGTCCGTATCCAACTTGTGTGCATTTTTGCTAGAAGATGCCTTGCGGGAACCAAACCGCCAAATCCAAGCACCGGCATTTGGTCAGCCAGTGACAGCTAATGGTGGGAAAAATCAGCCCTTGAGAGGCCTACAGACCTACTGAGTAGGGAGAAGCCAAAAGGCCTTGGTCAAAGCTCTGCTACCAAGGCCTTCAATGGGGAGATCTGAATGGGGTTTGAAACTGAAGGAAGGTACTAAAAACACAAATCTGGGATCATCAAGAAGCCGGAGGATTCAGACATGGCTCTAGCCGTCGACGCAGTTTGGATAATGCATTACGCTCAATGCGCTGAACCTTATCCTTACTGAGACCAAGCTGGATTGAGACCTTGGCAAGGGAGGGTTTTCCCTCACAGGCAAAGCGCATCCGCAGGACCTTCCGCTCCATGGGGTCGAGTTTTCCAATGTGTGTGTGCATCCATTGGTAGTCATCATGGATCGTGGGACCCTCAACGCTGGCAACGGTATCTATTAAGGTCATGTCCTGACCATTGCTACCCACCTGCTGATCCAAAGACTGGATGTGACAACGTTCGGCGGTGTGGAGTACAAAACGAAGACGGCGCTCCGATTGGCCAAGCTGGCTTGCCAATTCTGATTGACTCAGTGATTCCTCAGAGGCAGCCTGCAACTGGCCAGCCTTCACGGCAAGATCAGTCACACTGACAGGAAGGCGGATCGAACTGCTGTGCTCGTGCAGATAACGCCCCACGGCCTGCTTGATCCACCAATAACCATAGGTAGAAAACTTGTAGCCCCTGGAGGGATCAAACTTTTCTACAGCTCGAATCAGGCCGATATTACCGGCTTGAATCAGATCCATGGCATCCTGATTGAGATGCTGGCTTCGACGGGCATAGCGACTAACGATGGTGACCACAAGTCGCAAATTGGCATTCACCATCCGGGCATGGGCTCGTCGACCGCGACGGACCAGGGAAGGTGTTTCCTCATCGGCATCTTGCCACTGGCGAACCAGACTTCCCAGGTGCACCTCCTCGGCATCCGTCAATAGGGGAATGCGGCCAATCGTCTTTAGGTAGTCACCAAGAGCATCGGCCATACAGGGCATTGCGTAGAGCCCAGGAATCCTCTGTTGAAAGTCGGAGGAATAGGAGGACTAGCTGCCCAACTGCGGCGCCGATGCCGCAATATCAGGACACCTACTACTGACACTCGGCCGGATCGATCGATAGCTTTGATGCCTGGACGGCTTACTCAGCACAGGTTGCCATAGTTGGCCCTGGTCCGATCGAAATAGACCTGCACAGGGCTAGAGATGCTAGCTCCAAAGACGCTAGAAGGCGGGAGTAATATCCTGGGCAAAACTGGGCCAAGCAGAATCAAAATTGGTCCACCAGGTCATTACAGTAGTGACATCATCAGGACCAAAATTTTCCCCGTCCTGAAGAATCAAGCAATCTTCAAAGCAAAGTCCCAACGCAACTGCTGCGCTGAAGGCACTCAACCATTCGGTAAAAAGAGGGATCAATACAAGGATCAACGTTCATAGTCGTTTAGTCGCATCAAATCGGCAACCAAACGGCCAGCTCGCGCCTCAATATACCAAGACTGATCACCATCAAAGCCAATTCCAGTTACCTCAGTGAATGCGTCGATCGGTGCTGGAACGGTTAAGGGATAACGACCGGAGTGGATTGCAATCAAACAGGGCAATCCAGCCCAGCAGTGTTTCTCGAAACAGCGGAATGCGGGGCGGATCTGCGGCATCGATGGGGTCATTCAGGCACGAATGGTCAGTAGACCCCATCCCAAAGCGTTCTCATCCCAAGATGGAAATGGGCACACCTACCTCAAGGAACGTCCCATGACAAAACTGGAGACAACCAGACGTTGGCGTGATCGGCACGAAGCTGGGCAGGAACTCAGCCAAAAACTGCTGTCGATGGAGGAAGGCTGGCTTCGCAACAACACGATCGCGGTGGCGCTACCGCGGGGCGGGGTGCCCGTCGCCTTTGAAGTTGCACGGGCCCTCCATATTCCCTTGACCACTTGGTCGGTTCGCAAACTTGCCAGAGCCCAGGCTCCAGAAGTTGCCGTCGGCGCCATTGCCGCCGGTGGTGTCGAATTGTGGGACAGCGGTAGCGCCGCTATTCCAATCCAGGAGCGCCGTCGACTACTCGCCAAAGAGGTTCAAGAACTCAACCGCCGCCGTCAATGCTTTGGCGATGGACCAATCGAAGAGCTGAGGGGGAAAACATTAGTCGTGATTGACGACGGCATAGCTACCGGCATGACCGTTGCCGCGGCACTTCGCTCACTTCACGAAATGGAGCCTAACCAGCTTATTTTGGCAGTACCAGTGGTGGATCAAAAGGTGATCGCGCCTCTGCAAGAACTCTGTGATCGGTTGATTGCCTTAAAGATTGTTTCTCACTTGCATGCTGTGGGCGAATACTTCGAAAACTTTGATCAACTCCAAGACGCAGATGTACTCGCCCTACTCAAACAGGCTACTCAGACCATTCCAAGCAAGGCTTGGAAACAGACGACTGAACAAATCGAAGGCATGGACCAAATCTAGGGTACTGAATAAATCCCTAGCACTTAATAAATTCAGGGAGCCGATGAATTCCAGAGCCTTGGTTGTCGTGGGCGAAGGGAAATGAAGGATTCCCCTCACCCACTCCAGCACGTTATTCCACTGGTATTGCCAGAGCTTTAGTAGCAGACTCCTCAGCCTTTGGAATACTTAGCTCCAAAATACCATCATGATAATGGGCCTTCAATCCAGAACTCTTGATGTTAGCAGGCATAGTGAAACTACGGATAAAATTACCGTATTCGCTCTCAACACGATGGAAGCGAAAGCCCTCCTCTTCACGGTGCTGGCGGCGCTCCCCTTCCAGAGTTAAGACCCCATTATCCAGAGTGACATGAACATCTTCCTTTTTAACACCTGGAATCTCTGCCTTGATTTTGAAGGCATCGATCATTTCAACAATATCAACACGGGGGCACCACTCACTATTGGCCATAACGTCACCAGAACGACCAAAAGGGTAGGCTATCGAACGAGTGTACCGATCCAACAAATCCTCCATGCCCCGAAGGGGTTCCCAGCGTGTGATGGCCATCAAAAAAATCCAAGAACTCCACCCTTAATTTAAAGCTAAATCATTGACACTAAGGATTCACATCCGCCACATATGGATGGCAGTTTGATGTAAATTCACGCGGGAAAGCCCATCCATCAACCAAGAAGCAACAGTGAAATTTGATCTCTGCCATTGGCCTTCGCCAAAAACAATGCGCGTTCGGAGCGGGTAAAAAGATCAGTAAAATCACGATCAGATTCGCTCAGAGTTGTTAGCCCACCACTCAGATTGAGTTGATAACCAGAGCCCACAAAAATTCCCTGCATACGCTTAACCGCATGGCGAATTTCTTCGCCAATCACCATGACTTCCTCTGACTTTCGGTTAACGAAAAGCAATCCAAAGGATTCGTCGTAGAGTCGTACCAAAAGATCATCATCACCAAGATAGCTCTGACACAAACGACAAAAGTCGATCAAGACTTGATCGCCAGCCCTATGGCCCCAGCGGAGATTAATCTGACTGAAGTTATCGATATCAAGTTGAAGTAAACTCAACGGTTTGCCATCACGCCGAGCAAGGTCGAATTCCCTAGCACCAAAACGGAACAACATATCGCGGCGCGGTAAACCGGTGACTGGGCAAAGTGTGGCACGGTACCGCCACTCAATTTCACGCATCGCCAACTGGGCAAATCCTTTGAGATGGCGAGCCTGGTGATCAGTAAATTGCTGGGGCTCACGATCGAGTACGCATAGGGTTCCAAGCGAAAAATTTCTGGGCGTTTGCAACGGGGCCCCGGCATAAAAACGAATCCATGGCTTCTCAAGCACCAGAGGATTTGTACAAAAGCGTTCATCATCATGGGTATCAGGCACAATCAAAACCTGGTTTGATGCTATGGCATGACTACAAAATGCCATGGGCCTTGAGGTGCCAAGTGTCTCGAATCCATGGCGACACACAAACCGTTGATCATTTTCAGCCACAACGGTAATCAGACCCATCGGCAGGCCAAGAACATCGATACAAAGCTCCAGGACTTGGTTGAGGTGGGGATAATCGATACCCGAATCCAGCGCATAACGTTCCAATTCCCGCAAGCGCTGACTTTCATTCAGCGGCAATGGATAGTCGGGATAGGCCACAGGCGAGGCCTTCTTCAGGCCAAACAAGATCTCTCCAGACTGATGACCAGTTCCAGAGTGGCTGCTGGCTTGCCCCATACGCCGCACCGCCAAATCGGATGGGGGGCAGATGCCAAGCACTTGGGGCTTTCAGCCCAAGTCGGCTAGCAACTCTGCTTAGGCTTCATTACATTCACCATGGCCTGGACATGGAAAGGACAGGTGCGGAAAGGACAAGTTTGCCCAAGGGTTTGCCGAAAACCGAAGCCATCGCGCCCAAGACAATTAACCAGCCCAAGCCCAGTTGCCATTGGATGGGAACGCGGCAGGTTGTGGTGCCTTCGGCCGGTGCCCAACTGCCAGGGCTACTGGCAATGCCCCAACACCCAACTGGCCTCGTGGTCTTTGCCCATGGCAGCGGGAGTAGTCGCCATAGTCCTCGCAATCGTGCCGTATCCAAACAACTCGTTCAAGGAGGACTAGCGACTCTCTTGTTTGACCTGCTGACCGAGGAAGAAGACCGGCCAAATGAGCAGATGCGCTCCAAGCGATTTGATATCGAGCTACTAACAGCACGCATGATTGGAGCTATCGATTGGCTCGCCAGCCAAGAACCCCTAGCCCATTTACCCCTCGGCCTCTTCGGAGCCAGCACCGGTACGGCAGCCTGTCTGCGGGCGGCAGCGGTAAGGGCACATGAAGTGCGCGCCATTGTTTCGAGGGGAGGAAGACCCGATTTAGCCTTTGATGTGCTCGCCGCAGTGCGGAGTCCGACATTGCTGATCGTGGGATCCCACGATGTGGATGTTCTCGAGTTGAATGCTTGGGCAGCCTCCCATCTACAAACCAGTCATGCCATCAAGGTCGTCGCGGGGGCAGGCCACCTGTTTGAAGAACCTGGCTGCCTAGAAGAAACTGCCCGCCTTGCAAAAGAATGGTTTCAAACCCAACTGGAGGGTGACTCAAAACAATCTTAAAAACCCATGAAGGCATGCCTCAAGCAAACAGGGATCCAGCTAGGGGCGCCATAGCCTTTCCCCTCGGTGATCGAGTACTCAAAAGGATGCGGATGCTATTGAGAACCCCCCGCAGCGCGCCATAGGATCGACGAATCCCTTCCCTCGCTACTGGCGGGCCATGAGCCAATACAACTCCACCCATTTCGTCGTATCCCAACTTGAAGATGGGTGGATGCTGCAAAGCGACCATGTCACCAAAATCCAAAATGGGGATTGGATTTTGGATCGCGAAGAATTGGAAGAGCTCAGCGCCCTACTGCAATCTGTGCTGACCAGAAGTTGAGTCCACTCCCATTTGGAGTCCAAACCACTTAGACCAGAATCAAGACCTAACCCCCCATAAGGCCCATGCTTGGCAAAGTCGTGCCCTTGCTCGCTGGCGGACTGGTGGGCTTGATTCCCCTCGTCTCGCTCCACAGACCGGCAATAGCTGAACTTATTTGTGGCACTGGTTACTACCTGTCGCTAGGCCAATGTGTCTTGGTGCCCAGCCAGCCGTTTGTCGTCGCACCAGTAGGCCTGGTGGGTGGAGCAGCCATAGATCGGGGCCGCTATGGAGCAGGAGCCGTGTCTGGACCCAACGGCGCCTATGGAGTCCGTGGTCCAGGGGGAGCCACCTACGTCCATACTGAAAACCGTGGTAGCTACTACCGCCGTTAAAAGCGATCGCCCCAGAACGACCACTGGGGCAAGGCTTAGGCATCTTCCCGTGACGAAGAGCAGCTTTGCTATCGCAGAAACGCTGTTCATCAGCTGAATCAAACCCGCCACAGCGCGTTCGGCTGCACCCTTGGCAGAGTTGGTCGTTAAGGATGGAGGATAACGAGTTTTCTGATCCAGATTTCCTGGTCTCTCTGGCAGAATTCATTGGCAGCCGTGCTGGCCCGGTCACTCTCATGTTGCTTGCGGAAATCCTGAAGGATTTAGCTGAAGAGAAGTTGTCGTGTCTCAGCCATGATCAGAAGTTCCTCAAGCGCATTGGCATGCGGTGGTAACACAAGCAGAGCCGCCATCATCGAATCGTCAATCCAGCGGCGGGTTAGTGCTGGCTCGTTTTGGCCTACGGGCATTACGGGTCACCGCGAGCACAGTGGCTGTTGTAGCCCTGATCCAAGAACAGTGGATACCAGGTGTGTCATTCGGGGTTGCTTGGCTTTTACTCCTTAAGGCCCCAAGTGTCATTCGTTTTCTCAAAGACGACAGGACAAACCGGGTCTGAATTGCGGCACATTGGCCTAGGAGGTGTCGACAGGCTCAGCCCTGCGTAGAACGTCCACAGTTGCAACTCCTTTCATGGCTCAAGCCCACATGCGTCACCCCAGTGGGGAGCAAACCATTGGGATGGAGGCCGCCGTGCATCTGATCGCCATGGCGGCCAAGGCCCTGCTGATACTCGGCGGCGCGATTCTGATTGGGGAAGTGGTCGTCACATCGGAACGAAGGTTGCACGGCCAGCAAAAGCGCCCCAATCAAATGGCTGCCGAAGACAACATCCCGAGTCGCTAATCGCGATCTAAAAGCTGCTCCGCCACCCGCCTCGGCGCTTGATATCAAGCACCGAGGCCCGCCTGATCCGCAAGCGGATCAGGCGGGACCTTGGCATTGGCCTACGCCAGGGAGATGAAAAAAACTTTTTGTATATTCTAGCCAACTTGTTGCGGTGGCGACGCAAAGGAGGATCCGTTGGGGAAGCCAGGAGTATCTGACGAATGGGGCAGTTTTGGCAGACCAATGAAAGCGTTTCATTGATTGACAAGCCCTTTTCAAGTACACCCAGGTGGGCCACACAGTAACGGCTTACTGGCCGACCAGTTGCCTGCACTGCCATTTCAGCCAGTGATGGGTCATGGGTATTCATCGCTATCCACCAAATGCCTGATTAAAGGCTAGGAGAGTCCCAGCACCTATGGCGAATCGATTGGCGAGTCGCGAATGGCGAGTCGCTGCTACCAGATCGCTGATCATTGGCACAAAAACTCAAAAACATCTTCAGCGTTGACAAAGAAAGCGCTGAATAGTTCCCTCCTAAAAAATGCTGTACTGCACAACACAATCTCGCCAATCCATCATTTTTTGCATTGAAGTTCAGAATCAATGCTGGGGATCAGCTGAATAAGCAAGAAACTCAAACCTATCACCGTAAAAATCGGATGGTCCACCCCAGCGGTGGCGATTGACCATCACAAACAAAATCAACATGACGACTCATCTTCTGGAATTGCTGAGCGATGCCTCAATTGAAATGATTCATGGTGGGAAAGACAGTGGTCGCTGCAAGCCAGTACGCAAGACTTGTCGGCCTAAGCAACCCCGCTGCGGCACAAGCAAACCTGGGGGCGGATGTGGATACCCTGAGTTCGAATACGAAGAGAATGAGAGTTGCGACTGATCAAGGCCAGCGCCGATCTGGATCCGTTTGAGTATCCAAATCTGATCACACTTTGAATTCCATCACCAGACTGATCCTGCCCGCATCTTTGATGTTGGCAGGATTTTTTTTCCAGCCCCCGTGATTGGAGTGGCACGGCACTCTGCTGGCCTATTGAAACCACCAGCTCGAGACCATAGCGGGGGACCGCTGGTCCTAGCGTCAAGATTGGTCATTAGCGGATCTGCCATGCACCAGTTATTAGGCCGCTGCCCATCGCTGAGCCCAGCCTGGGCGATCACGGCTCTGGTGGCACTCATCAGTGCCTGCGGCACAACAACCACTGACCTCGATGAACGCTGCGCCACCTTGGCCGCAACCGGCTACACCGAGGTGAGGCAGATGCAGGACTTGCTTCAGCTGGCCAAGCAAACCAGTGGTGGCAGCGCCGCCAGCATTCGCCAGCGCACGATGGCCTTGTGCGTCGAGGCGGGCAGTTGATCCACAATGCGGTGATGCTGAGTCGACAAACCCTCAATCTTTTGTTCTGCTGCGCCTTGGCTTGGCCATGGCCAAACCCTGCGGCAGCGCAACAAACCCTTCCTGCCCAAGGGGCTGGGGGGAATGGGATGGCTATAACCATCGACGACCTCGCCGGGCCCAATGGGCCTGGACCCGCCAGATCCAAAGGCAACCACTGGAAGGTTGAACCCGGCTATGGCTGGTGGGGACCAGATGATGGCTTTGGGGATGGCTTCCTGTACTAAGTCCTGCCTAAGCAACCAACCACTCAACCTGATTCACCACCCCTGCACCCAGCAACTGAATGCCGACTTCCCTCCCCTAGCGAGGATTCACGTTGGTGGCGAAGGCGGGAACGTGCCCGCTGATTCGATCTGACTTTGGGGCCTATGGGGCAAACAGGCCTTAATACAGCCTGGGAATTTCCGCTGTCTCGGGTTGCCTGAAGACGACGGGACTTTCGATCGATGGACGTCGCAGCTCCCGCTCCAGCATGGTAATCCGCATTTCACGCAGGCAAAATTTGCATCCACCGGTTGTTTGCAGATGCTTTTCTGGGGTGATCGAGATCTCCTTCACAGGATGGATACGACACTTAATCTTGACGGGAGATTTATAGCTTTTGTAAACGATTGCTGAATAATCGTACTTATCGCCAAACCGCGAGTGGGCCCTCTCTAAAAAAAGCTCCCGACCAATTGGATTTCCCATGGTTCACCGATGCCGGCCGAGTTTAGGGGCTTGGTGTCAGGTTAGCTCGACCCCGAGAGCATTTGTTACCAAGTGCCCCAGTTGCACTCATGCGGACATGGGGGCCGCCGCTGCCAGCCCTTGCACATAGGCGTCTAACGACCCCACATTGATCCAGCCGGTGGCAATCAATTTGGTGCAGTCCTGGCTGACCCGGCCCCGATGGACGTGGGACATCCCGGCAGGAAAGATCGCCATCTGGCCAGCAATCGCCTCGACGTGGTGCTCTTGCCACAGAAACTCCGTACCTGCATTCTCCACATCGTTGCAATAGAGAATCCAGGCCAGCACCCGCTTGATCGGATCTGTGGCGTCTTCTTGAGTGGTCCAATCGCAATGCCAGTTTTTAAAGCCTTCTCCAGGCAAATAACGCTGCAGATTAAAGATCGGATTCACAAACAGGGAGCGTTCCGGGCAGACCTGCAGGAAGATCCGTCGATCCGCCAAGTACTGCTTCAGGCAACGCGAAACAGCAAGCATGATGGCGTCGCTCAGGCTGTGGGCCTGGGGATCACTGCGATCAAGCCACACCAGGGAGATATCAGTAGACACCTTATCGGGATTGGTGGCAGCCAACCCACCAAAACTGGCGCCCGAGCTGTGCAGGTCGGGGCGCTCCTCAAAGAAGCGCATCACCCGGGCACCCAATTGGGCCAGGTCGTCGTCTTGATAGGTAGCGATCAATTGCATCTCGGGCGCCTCGGCCATGCCATGGGCCAACCTAGGCAGCCTGTTCCCCTGCATCCATGGTTCCCGAGAACCCCCAACGGCCGCCCTGGCTGAACTGGGTCATTTTGCTGATCTTCCTCTGGAGCAGCTACCAGTTGGCTGGCTTCTGGATTGAGCGCCTCCACGGCAGCTAAAGCCCGGGGCCTTCACCCAGCGGGATAGCAGTTCGGCACGAAGAATTGCTCGTTCAAGGGAGGGCGATCCACGGGCTTGGCCTTGGGGCGAGCGGGCAACTTGATCGCCGCTGGCGTCATGTCCTGGTAGGGCACCTTACTGAGCAGGTGGTGGATGCAATTCAGGCGGGCACGACGCTTGTCATCAGCCTCCACCGTGAACCAGGGCGCCTCCGGAATGTTGGTATGGGCCAGCATGTCGTCTTTGGCATGGGAAAACTCCTGCCAGCGCAGCCGTGCTTCCAAATCCATGGGGCTCAACTTCCAGCGGCGGGTGGGATCGTCGATGCGGCTCTGGAAACGGCGTTCCTGCTCCCCATCACTCACCGAAAACCAATACTTCAACAGCACAATTCCCGAACGAACCAACATCCGTTCGAATTCTGGGCAGGAGTGCATGAACTCCTCCACTTGCTGGGGGCTGCAAAACCCCATGACCCGCTCAACGCCAGCCCGGTTGTACCAACTGCGATCGAAAATGACGATCTCGCCAGCCGAGGGGAAATGCTCGACATAGCGCTGGAAGTACCACTGGGTCTTCTGCTGATCGGAGGGGGATGGCAGGGCCACGACCCGGCATCCCCTTGGGTTGAGCGGATCGGTGATGCGCTTGATCGTGCCGCCCTTGCCGGCCGCATCGCGCCCCTCAAACACCACGATCAAGCGAAAGCCTGAAGCCTTCACCCAATACTGCATTTTGACCAACTCCACCCGGAGCCGCGCGAGCTCCTGCTCATAAAGCTGGCTGGGGAGTTTGTTCACGAAGGATCCATTTCTGGGGACATCACAATCCAGGAGGTGTTGTCTTCCTGGGCAGGAAGGCCCGCACGAAGCGGACCAAACCAGCAACGACCAGAACCAAAGCCCCCACCGCTACCGCAACCAATACCACCACCGCGAGAACCTGGATCAAACCCGTCAGAAACAACTGCACTCCCCGAATCAGGTTGGCCAGGGCCGTGCTCAACAGCAACAGGGTGTCGAGGCGCTGGGGTAACTGCATCAAAGCCACCACCAAACCCACCCCGGCCGCACCAATCAGAACGCCAAAAGCACCCTGCTTCCAGCGATGAGGAGCCCTTTTGCGACGAAAAACCTGGCGATCCAGCTTCGAGCCCCTCAGCCGATTGCCGATCGGGCGGCGGGAACCGCGGGAGGAAGACTTCATGCCTCCAGGGAATAGCCGGCGCTTCGCATCCAGCGCTCAAATTCCATCAACACCAACTCATTGGGGCAATCGATCAACGAAATATCACCGACGGTGCAATCCCCCTGGCCTCCGTGATGCATGGAGAGATGGAAGCTGTCACCACTCAGGCCACACACTTCAGGATCGCTACGTACCACCACAGCCAGGGTGGCCCCAAGGCCTGCCACCCGGATGCGTAATTCCGACCAGCTCAACGTTGCCATGGGTTCAGTTTGGGGGGTGCGGCAAGAACGTCAAGGCCGGGCCCCTGGAACCGTTGGCTGGGCCGACGGGGCTGGACTGGTGGGTTGGCTCTGAAAGCGCTTGGGCTGGGGGAGCATCAGCACGAAAGCTGTGGCCAACCCCAACACCAGCACCCCTCCCATGGGCGCCGCCAAGCGCTGGGGCCATGGCGTGCGATTCAGGACCTCCCGGAGCTTCAGGGGCCTAGAGACGGGAATGGAGAGGGGGATCTGCAGGCGGGGATCCATCCGCAGCAGATCGAGCACCCGAACCAGATCCGCAAGCTCAGCGTCATCCAGGTCAATATGTAGTGGTGGCGTCTCGCTCTGGCTGCTGCGCAGCAGCAGAAGGTGGCCCTCTCCAGCCTCAGACGGGCCAATCTCCACAGGCTGGGTGGGGTCGCCGAATCGCCTAGCCACGCCGCTGATCCTGTGGCGGGCATAGGGCATCACCACTTGAAGTAGGGCCACCAAATGTTCCTTGCGGCCCTCCAACTGGGGCCTTCCTGCCCACTCCAGGGTCCAGCTGGTGATGATGCCAACGGCATCGTCAGGCTGCCCTGAGGACACATCCGGCAAACCCTCCACCAGGAGACGGCAGCTGAGTTGGTCGTAGCGAAGGGTTTGTTTCATCACGATCCAGCATCCAGGAGACTGGCTTTGAGCCGCTCAAAGCCTCCAGCGCCCGATGCCAGGGCCAAGGACTGCACCAATTGCCTGCAATCTGCGACACAGGTTTCTGGATTTAGGAACTTCTGTACACCGCCTCGCCTGAGGTTCATCCGCTCCTTCACCAGGTCCGATAGGCGGGATTGAAACAAGGCCCAGCGCTGATCAAGGACTTCAGGTGCTTCGGCTTTGGAGAGCAACCCCCGCAACACCGGATAGAGGCGATCCGCAAGGGCGCAAAGGATTCGGATCAAGGCATCGCCATCGGCTGCCGCCAGGTCGCCACGCCTGGTGGTGCGGCGCAGGGGATTGTGGCAACGGCTTTTCCAAAGTGAAACCCGGTTGGGGAATCGATCGGTAAAGCCCATCTGCTCACTCATCCACACCATGGCCTCGCCCCCATTGAGATCAAGGGCTTCCATGCTGAGCAGGAGCAAATCAAGGCGTTCAATCCCCCGACGCGGAAGTCGGAGGCTGATCTCCAGGGCGGCGGAATCGTGGGGCATGGCTGCGATGATGCCAGCAATAGCCCCCTACCGTCACGCCCATGGCCATTTCCACGCGTGAGAACTTGCGTGAGCTGGACCTGCGGCACCTGGTCAGGGACGTGCCCGATTTTCCCAAACCCGGGATCCTGTTCCGCGACCTCACACCCCTGATGCGGGATCCAGAGGGATGGCAGGAAGTGATCCGCCAGCTCACAAGCCTCTGCGAACGGGTGCAGCCGGATCTGATCGTGGGGATTGAATCCCGCGGCTTCATCGTGGGAACGGCCCTAGCCACAGCCGTTCGCCTTGGGTTTGTGCCCGTGCGCAAACCGGGCAAGTTGCCAGGCTCCGTCACGGGGGTGGATTACGCCCTGGAATACGGCACCGATCGGCTCGAGATCAGCAGTGATGCCCTCGAGGGGGGCCAAAAGGTGTTGGTGATCGATGATCTCCTAGCCACCGGTGGCACTGCGGCCGCCTGCGCCCAACTGGTGACAGCCGCAGGCGGCGAACTCTGCGGTTTTGGCTTCGTAGCCGAATTGGCCGCCCTCAACGGCCGCCACAAACTGCCAGCCGATCAGCCGATCGAATCCCTCATCATTTACAGCTGATCACCCACAGCTAAAGCTGGTTCCGCTGCCAAGCGAGCACCTGGCAAGGCCCGTGGGTCATCGCGGCGAAACTCAACCGCCGCAGCCAGGGCAGCCGAGAAAGTATCACCAGTCCCCCCCGGCGCAGGGGCAGTAGGGCTGGTGCCCGATTGGAGAACAACCGCACCATCAGATCGGTGGCAGCCAGGGTGAGCAGCAGATCGGGCCAGCGCCTCAGCCCATAGGCAGCAGGGAGACGCTCGGCGGCCAGGCGCCCAGCCGTTGCCCGCTGGGCCAAGCGATGCAAAACAGCCACATCCCGCCAGCAGAGATTGAGCCCCTGGCCTCCCACCGGGTGGCAGCGATGGCCGCTCTCCCCCAGCAACACACAGGACCCCCGGTGTTGGCGCCTGGCCAGTTGGAGCGACACGGGGAAGGCCCGCGGCTTGTCGAGCAAGCCATCCGGCTGGAACCGGTCGGGCAAGGCCCCAGCCAGGGCATCCAAGAAAGCGGCATCAGCCAAGCTTTCCAACTGGCGGCAGCGCCCCTGGGGGGCACTCCAAACCACCTGGAATTGGCCATCACCAAGGGGCAGTACCGCAAAGGGGCCTTCAGGGCGCAGCAATTCCCAGGCCTGGTCATCGTGCGAACCCCGCATCGCCACCATGGCGGTCAGACAGCTCTGGCCGTAACTCCATTGCCAAAGGCCAATGCCCAGGGCCTCGCGGGTGGGGGAGTGGGGCCCATCGGCCGCCACCACCAAATCCGCTGGGCCGGATCCCGTGGATCCCATGACTGGGGCCCCGGTTTGCCCCAGCTGGGTGGTGATGGCTGGATGGGCATGCAACCGCTCAAGCAACACACCCATCAAGGGCCGATGCTGGGCAATCCAGCCCAGGGCAGCACCTTTGCGCTGGGCCGCACCTTGGCGTTGGGAAAAGGGGGCGGCCAAATCGGTAACGGCAAAGGGCACCGAGGCCCTGGCGCCGAGATCGAGCAGCTCCAGGCGCCGAAAGGGCACCATCAAGGGGTCGCAGGCCTGCCAAAGGCCGAGCTGCTCGAGCAGCCTCCGGCTGGACTGGGTGAAGGCATAGGCCCTGGTGCGCTCCCGCAGGGCTGGCGCCCCGAGGGGATCGATGATGGTCACCTGCCAGCCGGCATCGGCCAGGGCAAGGGCCGCCAAGGCACCAGTCGGGCCGGCGCCCATCACTTGGGCCTGGAGTGGCTGGGGCATGAACAGACCCTGAGGACACAAAAAAGCCGCAACGAGTCTGCTGCGGCGAGGAAAAAACTTGGATTGATTCCTGGTTGGCTTGGAGCCAATTGGATTCAACCGATTGGATTCAAGCCAATTGGCTTTGAAGAATGCAGGTGATCAGATGATCAACCGATGCCCAGGAGGCCGCGGGTGAACGATTCGCCGCCGAGGGCGAATTCAGTAGCCAAGAGGGCAATGAAACCAAGCATGGCCATGCGGCCGTTGAGCTTTTCAGCGCGCTCATGGAAACCCCAGCTGCTCTCCACATCCACCACTTCCATGCGGGGCTCGGTGGCAAAAGCATTGAGGCGGCCACCGTCTTCGGTGGTGACGGTGGCTCCACGGATGGTGGGAGCCTGGGAAGTGGCCTGGGCCATGGTTGCCTCGTAACAGGTTGTTACTGGAACTGTAACGCAATGTTGCGGAGCTTTCAGCGCAAGCGCATGAGACACAGCTCTTCAAAGGCAGGCCGCAGCAGATAGGGGTACTCGCCGACCCACAATTTCAACTGGGGAATCCAGGCATCACTGAGGGCCCCAACCCGGGAAAAATCCTTGCGCTCACTCAGCACAAGCAGGCGCACCACCATGCCGGGGCGGATCCTTTCGTACTTCTTGTTGAACGGGCAACGCAACTTGCCCAGGTAGCCGTCCTCATCCTCGAGCTCCAGGGTGAGCCAGGTGCGGTGGTTCTCCACCATTTCCAGGCGCCCCTGCTTGTTGGCCTGCTCGCGGCGGCCTTCCACCACATCCGTGGTGTAAACATCGGCCACCTGGCCCTCAAAGATGGCTCCGGCTGGATAGCGGCGCAGGGTGGCGTTCTTGCCACCTGCCTCGAGGATGGGTCCCCAGAGCAAGTACAGGGCAAACACGACACCCATCACGAGAAAGACGGATCCAAACTGGCTGCTGAACAGCAGGGTCTGGCTGATCAACAGGGTGACCACGGCCCCAATCACCGAAATCAGCACCCGTCGCAACACGGCTTCAGGGTTGCCGGTGCAGGCATTGAACTGGGGGCCCGTGGCCACCGCTGGAATCAGCCTGGGCAACTCGCCCGGGCGCAGGGGGATCAGCATTCAAATCAGCCGTTCGAGGCCGTAAACAAGCCCCCCCAAGCTGCGCACTTTTCGCACGGTGAGCAAGACACCGGGCATGTACGCCGAGCGCTCGATGGTGTCGTGGCGCAGGGTGTAGGTCTCCCCTGGGGACCCAAACATCACCTCCTGGTGGGCCACCAGGCCTGGGAGGCGAATCGAATGGAGCCGCAGGCCACTGTCCCGCTGGCCGCCCCGGCAGCCTTGGAGGGTCTCATGCTCCTCCACCTGCAGGGGGTTGAAGCTCTTGCCCAGGTCCTCCATCAACTCGGCGGTTTTGATGCAGGTGCCGCTTGGTGCGTCGGCCTTGCGGTTGTGGTGCAGCTCGGTGAGCTCGGCGAAGTCGTAGAAACGGGCAGCCGCTGCGGCGGCCTGCTGCAACAGAACCATGCCCACGGAAAAGTTGGGGATGACAGCCCCCCCCACGCTGGCTTTCTCAGCAAAGACCGCCAAATCCTGCAATTGCTTGGGGCTGAGGCCCGTGGTGCCTACCACGGGATGGACGCCATAGGCGATGGCCGAACGGGTGTGCTCGTAGACCACCTTGGGATGGGTGAAATCCACCAACACCGCCGCTCCCCCCTGACGGGCGGCCTGACTGGCAGCACAGAGGCAGCCTTCGAAATCGGCGGTGATGGCCACATCCAAGGCACCCAAGCCCAGCTCCAAGCCCACATCGGCCCCTTCCCTGCCTGGGGTGGTGTCCACCGCTCCTACCAGCTCACAATCGGCCGCCCCAACCACGGCCTTCACCACCTCAGCCCCCATACGGCCCAGGGCACCAGCCACCACAACCGGGATTGGAGAGGGAGCTTGTGTTGGAGCTGGAGCAGACGCAGGGTCGCTTGTCATCGCGGTTCAACCATTGCTGCAGAGCCTATGGGCCAAACCCGCGTCAGGGCTTAAGGCTTCGTAAGCTAGGCCCCAATTGCCCAGTCAGCGCCGATGTTCACGCAGGTCCGCTCCGCCAACCGCCGAGTCAGCCCCGCGGACGTGAACGGTCGCGCTGTGATGAAGGCCGTCTATTTGGTGCTGGAGCCCCAATACCAAAACGCCCTTACCCAGGCCGCCACCTCGCTCAACGACCAGAACGGTCCCCTGGCGATCGAGTTAAGCGGCTACCTGATTGAAGAACTCCGGGATCCCCAGAACTACGCCGACTTCTGCGCCGATGTGGCCGCAGCCGATGTGTTCATCGCCTCCCTCATCTTCATCGAAGATCTAGCTCAAAAGGTGGTGGAGGCCGTTGCTCCCCACCGCGACCGGCTTAAGGCCGTCGTGGTGTTCCCCTCCATGCCGGAGGTGATGCGCCTCAACAAACTCGGCACCTTCTCCATGGCCCAGCTGGGCCAGAGCAAGAGCGCCATTGCCAGCTTCATGAAGAAGCGCAAGGAGGCTGGAGGTGCTGGCTTCCAGGACGCCATGCTGAAACTGCTCAACACCCTGCCCACGGTGTTGAAGTATTTGCCGGTGGAGAAGGCCCAGGATGCCCGCTCCTTCATGCTCAGCTTCCAGTATTGGCTAGGCGGTACTCCGGACAACCTCCGCAATTTCCTGTTGATGCTCGCGGACAAATACGTCTTCCCCAAGGGTGAAGACGGTCGCCCCGAGCTCGCCATTGCCGATCCGGTGGTCTTTTCCGACCTCGGCATCTGGCATCCCATGGCCCCGGGGATGTTCGAAGACCTCAAGGAATATCTCAATTGGACCGCGAGCCGCAGCGAGCTCTCTGATGAGGCGCGGAAGGGACCGGTGATCGGCCTGGTGCTCCAGCGCAGCCACATCGTCACCGGCGATGAGGCCCATTACGTGGCGGTGATTCAAGAGCTCGAATACCGCGGAGCCACCGTGATTCCCGTGTTCTGTGGCGGCCTCGATTTCACCAAACCGGTGAATGCCTTCTTCAAGGACCCCCTCAACCCCGATCAACCCATCGTTGATGCCGTGGTGAGCCTCACGGGTTTTGCCTTGGTGGGAGGACCCGCCCGCCAGGACCATCCCAAGGCCATCGAAGTGCTCAAGAGCCTGAACCGCCCCTACATGGTGGCCCTGCCCCTGGTGTTTCAAACCACCCAAGAATGGGAGGAGAGCGATCTGGGTCTCCACCCCGTGCAGGTCGCCCTGCAAATCGCCATCCCCGAGCTGGATGGCGCCATTGAACCCATTGTTCTCTCCGGCCGGGACGACGCCACCGGCAAGGCCCACACCCTCCAAGACCGGGTCGATGCGATCGCCGAACGGGCGATTCGCTGGGCCTCCTTGCGCACCAAACCCCGGGCCGAGAAAAAACTGGCCATCACGGTGTTCAGCTTCCCCCCCGACAAGGGCAACGTCGGCACCGCGGCCTACCTCGATGTCTTCGGCTCGATCTACCGGGTGCTCGAAGAAATGAAGGCCAAGGGCTACGCCATCGACGCCATGCCCCGCACGCCGAAGGCCTTGATGGAAGCCGTGCTGAGCGATCCGGAAGCCCTCGCCGGCGCCCCGGAGCTCGCCATTGCCCACCGCATGAGCGTGGCGGAGTACGAGCGGCTCACCCCCTATTCCGAACGGCTCGAAGAGAACTGGGGCAAGCCCCCTGGCAACCTCAACTCCGACGGCACCAACCTGCTGATCTACGGCCGCCACTTCGGCAATGTGTTTGTGGGGGTGCAACCCACCTTTGGCTACGAAGGCGACCCCATGCGGTTGCTCTACTCCCGCAGTGCCAGCCCCCACCACGGGTTTGCCGCCTACTACACCTACTTGGAGAAGGTGTGGCAAGCCGATGCGGTCCTGCACTTCGGCACCCACGGCTCCCTGGAGTTCATGCCCGGCAAGCAGATGGGCATGAGCGAAACCTGCTACCCCGATTCCCTGATCGGCGCCCTTCCCAACCTCTATTACTACGCCGCCAATAACCCCTCCGAGGCCACGATCGCCAAACGTCGCGGTTACGCCTCCACGATTTCCTATCTCACCCCACCAGCGGAAAATGCTGGCCTCTACAAGGGTTTGAAGGAACTCGGCGAACTGGTGGGTTCCTACCAACAGCTGAGGGAAAGCTCCCGGGGGGTGCAGATCGTCAATGCCCTCGTCGAAACGGCACGTCAATGCAACCTCGACAAGGACGTCAACCTGCCCAATTTGGATTCCTCTGAGCTCGACCTCGAAGCCCGGGATGCTGTTGTGGGCGCGGTGTATCGCCAACTGATGGAGATCGAAAGCCGGCTGCTGCCCTGCGGTCTCCACACCATCGGCAAGCCCCCCACCGCCGAGGAAGCGATCGCCACCCTGGTCAACATTGCAGCCCTGGAGCGCGAAGAGGATGGTCTCCGCTCCCTGCCAGCCCTGTTGGCGGAAAGCTTGGGTCGCACCATCGATGACGTCTACAAAGGCAATGACGACGGCGTCCTCGTCGATGTGGAGCTCAACCGCACAATCACCGAGGTCTGCCGCGCTGCCGTTGGCGCCATGGTGAAATCTGTCACCGGCGCCGATGGCCGCGTCGACCTGCGGGGCCAGTTCGGCTGGTTCTTCAACCTCCTGGAGCGCTTTGGCTTCAAACTGCCCAGCCCTTGGCTGGGCGCTTGCAACGCCGCCGGCTTCCCCGGGGTCGACCAGGCTGAACTCGACAAGCTGTTTGGCTACCTGCGCTTCTGCCTGGAGCAGATCTGCGCAGACATGGAAATGGAAAGCCTGCTGCGGGCCCTGGATGGCGAGTACGTGCTGCCCGGCCCTGGCGGCGACCCAATCCGCAATCCCGGCGTGCTGCCCAGTGGCAAGAACATCCACGCCCTCGACCCCCAATCCATCCCCACCCGGGCCGCCATTGCCGCCGCCAAGGTGGTAGTGGACCGCCTGATTGAGCGCCAGAAAGCCGAGCAGGGCGCCTGGCCCGAAACGATTGCCTGCGTGCTCTGGGGCACCGACAACATCAAGACCTATGGCGAATCCCTGGCCCAGATCCTCTGGTTCATCGGCGTGCGCCCCGTGGCCGATTCCCTTGGCCGGGTCAACAAGCTCGAGCTCATCTCCCTCGAGGAGCTCGGCCGGCCCCGCATCGACGTGGTGGTGAATTGTTCCGGGGTGTTCCGCGACCTGTTCATCAACCAGATGGGCCTGATCGACCAGGGCGTGAAGATGGCCGCCGAGGCCGATGAGCCCCTCGAGATGAACTTCGTGCGCAAGCACTCCCAGGAGCAGGCCGCTGCCCAGGGCATCTCCCTGCGCGATGCCGCCACCCGGGTGTTCTCCAACGCCAGCGGCAGCTATTCCTCCAACGTCAACCTGGCGGTGGAGAACAGCACCTGGGAAGAAGAGAACGAATTGCAGGAGATGTACCTCTCCCGCAAGACCTTCGCCTTCAACGCCGACAACCCCGGCGAAATGAACCAAAACCGCGAAGTGTTCGAATCGGCCATGAAAACCGCCGATGTGACATTCCAAAACCTGGATTCCGCCGAAATCTCCCTCACGGACGTGAGTCACTACTTCGACTCCGACCCCACCAAGCTCATCCAAGGGTTGCGGGACGACGGCAAGGCCCCGGCCAGCTATATCGCCGATACCACCACCGCCAACGCCCAGGTGCGATCCCTCAGCGAAACCATTCGCCTGGATTCCCGCACCAAGCTGCTCAACCCGAAGTGGTACGAGGGCATGCTCAATTCGGGCTACGAGGGCGTAAGGGAAGTGGCCAAACGGCTCAACTTCACCCTCGGCTGGAGTGCCACCAGCGGTGCCGTGGACAACTTCGTCTACGAGGAAGCCAACGAAACCTTCATCAATGACCCCGAGATGCGCCAGCGGCTGATGGAACTCAACCCCCACAGTTTCCGCCGCATTGTGGGCACCCTGCTGGAGGTGAACGGCCGCGGTTACTGGGAAACCAGCGACGAAAACATCACCCAACTGCAGGAGATCTACCAGGAGATCGAAGACCGGATCGAAGGCGTCACCACCTAAGTCCCTGGGCTGCTCGCCCTGGGTGATTGGCGAAATCGTTGGGGGCATCGTGCTTGGCCCCAGCGTGCTTGGGGCGTTCCTAACCGGCCTGGAGGTGCACCTGTTTGCCCCGGCCGTGCGAAGTCAGTTGAACCTGCGCTGGGCCAGCAGGGCTACAAACCAGCCGCGAGAGCGTCCTAGCGCCACAAGGCATCGGCCATGCGGGCCGTTTGCACCATCGGGCCCACATCATGGACCCGCAGGATGCGGGCCCCCTTGGCGATCGCCTGGCCGCCAACGGCAGCGGTGCCCCAAAGGCGGGCCTGGGGGCGGGGCTGATCGAGCACATCGCCGATAAAGCGCTTGCGCGAGGCACCGATCAACACCGGGAACCCCTCGGCCACCAATAAATCCAGTTGACGCAACAGCTCCAGATTCTGGGCCGTGGTTTTGGCAAAGCCCAGGCCCGGATCCCAGATCACTTGGCCCGCTGCCACCCCAGCCGCCAGGGCTTGGTCGGTGGCCTCCAGCAGGGCGTCTCGCACCTCCAGGGTCACGTTGGCGTAGGTGGCCAGCCCATCCATCGCCTGGCTGCTGCCGCGGCTGTGCATCAGCACATAGGGGCAGCCACTGGCCGCCACCACCGGGAGCATGGCCTGATCGGCCACGCCGCGCACATTGTTGATCCAATGGGCACCGGCGGCCAGGGCCCGTTCGGCCACAGCCGGGTGGAAGGTATCGATGGAGAGCAGGGCCTGGGGATGGGCCTGGCGCATGGCGGTGAGCACAGGGGCTAACCGTCGCCACTCCTGGTCGGCATCGAGCTCGCGGGCCCCTGGCCGGGTGCTTTGGCCGCCCAGGTCCAGCACGTCGGCCCCGGCCGCCAGCATCCGGGCCGCCTGGCGAACAGCCGCTTCCGGTCGATCAAAACGGCCGCCATCACTAAAGGAATCGGGGGTGACGTTGATCACCCCCATCACCCAGGTGCGGCAACCCCAGGCAGTCACCCGGCTGGCGCTTGGTAGTTGGCGATGCGCCCGAAGCTCAGGGGATCGAGGGACGCCCCGCCCACCAGCACCCCATCAATGTCGCTCTGGCCCATCAGATCATCGATGGTGGCAGGGGTGACCGAACCGCCGTACTGGACGATGACGTCGTCGTGGCCCACCCATCCCCGGATCAGGCCACAGATGCGATTGGCTTCTTCCGCAGCACAGGTTTTGCCCGTACCAATGGCCCAAATCGGCTCATAGGCCACGATCAAGCAGCTGGGATCCACCGCATGGAGCCCCTGCTCAATCTGGCGATGGATCACCCGCTCGGTTTCGCTGGATTCCCGCTGGTCCAGGCTTTCGCCCACGCACAGGATCGGGATCAATCCATGCTTTTGGGCCGTGCGGGCCCGCAGATTGATCTGCTCGTCTGTTTCGCTGTAGTACTTGCGGGGTTCGCTGTGGCCCACGATCGCGTGGGACACCTCGTGCTCTACCAGCATGGAGGCAGAGATCATCCCGGTATAGGCCCCCTTCTCCTCCCAATGCACGTTCTGGGCCGCCACAGAAACCCCCGCACCGGCCAGGTGACGGGAGAGGGTAGGAATGGATGTGAAAGGCGGAGCAATCACCACCTGGCGGTCCGCAGGTAAGTTCTCGATCAGTGGACGGAAGGCCGCCGCAAAGACCCGCGTTTCTTCGCAGGTCATGTGCATCTTCCAGTTGCCGGCAATCACAGCCTTACGCACCTGCTTTACCCAAGCGTCTTGAAGGGCAACCTAATGGGCCGTCGGAAACGGACCCCCGGGAAGTGCCCAATTCAGGGCCCGTCTCAGGGGGGACTCTCAGTGCTGCGCTCAATCCCGCCGCATTGGGGTCACCACGGTCTCGCGGCCATCGATCTGAACAGCATCTCCTAAGCCCAATTGGCGCCCCCTGCGGGTTTCGATTGCCCCATTCACCCGCACATCCCCGCGCTGGATCCGCAGCTTGGCCTCCCCGCCGGTGCCAACCAGCCCCTGGAACTTTAGGAATTGGTCGAGTTTCAAGGCCTGGCAAGCGCTGATAGCGTGCCGGCATGCTCGCACCTTCACCGGCCGGCTTTCGCGCCCTCTGGCCGCTGTTGAAGCCCCACCGCCGTCGCCTGCTGCTGGGTGGGCTGTGCATGCTCGTTTTTGTGGCCTGCTGGCCCCTGTTGGCCTGGCTTGCGGGGCAATTGATCCCCGCCATTGGCGCCGGGGATCTGCCGGCCGTGGCCCGCACGATTGCGGCGGCCTTGGCGGTCTTCATGGTGCAGAAGGCAGCCCAATTCGGCCAAGACATCCTCCTGGCAGGGCCAGCCCTGCGGGTGAGCCAGGACCTGCGCCGCAGCCTGTTTGCCCGGCTGCAAACCCTGGACTTTGGGGCGCTGGAAAAGCTGTCCGCCGGCGATCTCACCTACCGCCTCACCGAAGACGCCGACCGGGTGGGGGAGGTGATCTACAAGACCATCCAAGACACCACACCCAGTGCCCTGCAGTTGGTGGTGGTGTTGGGCTACATGGTGTGGCTCGACTGGCCGTTGGCCCTGGCCACCCTGCTGCTGGCCCCCGTGGTCGCCTTGCTGGTGAGCAGTTTTGGCTCCCGGGTGATGGGCGCAGCCGAGCGCAGCCAACAACAGGTGAGTGAAGTGGCGAGCCTGCTCGGCGAAGCCATCGGCGGCCTGCCCCTGGTGCGGGCCTTTGCCGCGGAACCCTGGCTCCAGGAACGGTTCGACACCGAAATCGACCTCCATCGCCAAGCCCGCTACCGCACCCTTCGCCTGCTGGCCCTGCAACACCCGGTGGTGGGCTTCATCGAAGCGGCCGGCATTCTCACGGTGCTGCTGGTGGGGGCAGCGCGCATCCAAGCCCAGGGCTTGGACAGCCAGGGTTTTAGCAGCTATGTGGCTGCCTTGTTGATGCTGATCGATCCGATTGGCCACCTCACCACCAACTTCAACGAGCTTCAGCAGGGTCAGGCTTCGCTCAAGCGCCTGAGGGCGATTGAAAGCGAATCCGTGGAACGGCCCGACAGCCCGACAGCCCACCCCCTTGGTGCCGTCCGCGGCGAGCTGCAGCTCGATCAGGTGAGCTTTGGCTACGACCCCAGCAAACCCGTGCTGCACCGGGTGAGCCTCCACGTGAAACCCGGCGAAGTCGTGGCGCTGGTGGGGCCTTCCGGAGCTGGTAAGAGCACCCTCTTTTCCCTGCTCTTGCGCTTCAACATTGCCCAAGCCGGCCAGGTGCTCCTCGATCAACAGAACCTGATTGACCTGCGCGCCAGGGATCTGCGCCAAGCCATCGCCCTGGTTCCCCAGCAAAGCAGTGTGTTTTCCGGCACGGTGGCCGAAGCGATTGCCTTTGGCCGGCCGGCCAGCCCCGAACAAATCCGGGAAGCGGCCCGCGTGGCCAATGCCTCGGGCTTCATCGAAGCGCTGCCGGGGGGCTATGCCAGCCGGATTGAGGAGCGGGGCAGCAATTTCTCTGGGGGGCAGCTACAACGGCTCGCCATCGCCAGGGCCGTGCTGGGCGATCCAGCTGTCCTGCTCCTCGACGAAGCGACCAGTGCCCTCGATGCCGAGGCCGAGGAAGCGGTCCAAATGGGCCTGCAGCAGGCCATGAAAGGCCGCACCGTCGTGGTGATTGCCCACCGACTCTCCACCGTGCAGGAAGCCGACCAAATTGTGGTGCTCGATGGCGGATGCATCGTCGAACGGGGCAGCCACAACCAACTGATGACATCTGGCGGTCGCTACCGCGAGTTATGCGAGCGACAATTCATTCACCGACAAGCCTGATTGGGCAACAACGCAAATGGGCTGGGATTACCGCGTCATTCATATCAATGTCGAAGGGGGTAATCCCCCGGAACCACCATCGCCAAAAACCGATAGTGAGCGTCTCGGGGGGGCCCTGAGCCCTGAATTTCTCAAAAGAGAATTCCCCCAGCAATATTCAGCTGCAGCCCGAAAACCCCGCCATCCCGCCGAGCAATTGCAGTTTTTCCTCAATGCCCTCGGCAAGGAGAACTGGGAACTGGTGGAGGCTCCCAAGGTGGGGCCGTTGCTGATGTTTGTGTTCAAGCGACCAAACACAGACCCAATGGCCCCATCGGAGCCAACCACCCAGGCGCCAAAAGACGCCTAGGCCAGGCCTTGGCCGACGGGGGCGGCCTACGCTGCGGCGGCATGGAACGCTTCTGACGTGGAAACCGACAACCAACCCCCCGTGCTGACCTTTGAGGGCAAGCGCTACGACCTCAACACCCTGCCCGATGAGATGAAGGAACTGGTGCGGGGCATGCAAATCGCTGACGCCCAGCTGCGCATGCATGAAGACACCCTGAAAGTGCTGGCCGTGGGACGGCAATCGATGGCCATGCAACTCAACGAGAAGCTCAAAGCCATCACCCCGATTCCGGATTAAGCCCTAACCCACCACCTCTTTGGCATCCTTAAGCACGGCCTCGGGAATCTCGAGGCCCAGGGTCGCTGCCGTGGTGCGGTTAACCAGGAGCTCGGTTTTGGTAAGCGGCTCAAAGGCAAGTTTGGCTGGGGATTCACCGCGCAGCACCTTGATCGCCAGTTGGCCGGATGCATAGCCATCGTCGTAGTAGGCCCAACCAATCGTGGCCAAACAACCCGGCAGCTTGATGTCGTCGGCATCAACGGAGAAGACGGGGATTTTGCTCTCCAAGCCGACCTTGGTAATCGAACCAAAGCCCTGGATGGTGGCGTAATCGCCAATCTTGACGAAGGCTTCCACCTTCTTTTCGGCGAGCACCTGGGCCGCCTGGAGCACCTCCCCGGAATTGGCCACCGATTGGGCCACCACGGTGATGCCCCGCTTAGCAGCTTCTTGGTTAAGGATCTTGGCCTCGTACTCCGAATTGGGCTCGCCAGGGTTGTAAATCAAACCAACGGTTTTGAGTTCGGGATTAAAGGCCCTGGCCAGATCCAACTCCTTGCCCATCGGGTTGGTGCCAATGGTGCCCACCACATTGGGCCGGTGTTGACCCACCCCTCCTGGAGGGGTGCCCGCTCCGGCCCCCCACGGATTGGAGCAATAGCAAAAGACCACTGGAATCGTGGTGGGGGCCACCTTCATGGCCGCCTGCAGGGGCGGGGTCCCCACCGCCAGGATCATGTCCACCTGGTCGCCCACGAATTGCTTCATCACCAAAGTGGTGTTGGCCAACTCACCGGCGGCATCCTTTTGGATGAAGTTGACGGTTTTACCTGGCACGTAACCGGCCTCGGCCAGGGCCGCTTCAAAGCCCTGGCGCGTGAGGTTGGGCGGGGGCGAATCCACCATTTGCAACATGCCAATGGTGGGGCCCTTCACCTTGGGAGAACCAAGCTTGCCGCAGGATGCCAGGACTACGGTGCTGGCAGCTCCGGCGCCCATCAGGCCAAGAAACTCACGGCGAAGCAGGGCCATCCGCAGATTGGGTTGTTTGATTCACCATTGTGGCCGAGCCGTAGAAGCCACGCAATGCCTCTGCGTTGAGCGTTTCCCGCTCGGCCGCGGTCCAATCCCCGATCAAACGACCCTCATGCAACATCACCAGGCGATCGCCATAGGTGAGGGCTTGATCCAGGCTATGGGTCACCATCAAGGTGGTGGTGCCGAGCTGACGCACCAACCTCTCGGTGAGAGCAATCACCGTGGCCTCAGCCCGGGGATCCAGGGCTGCGGTGTGTTCATCGAGTAACAGCAGCTCAGGGGCCCCGAGGGTGGCCATCACCAAACTCAAGGTTTGGCGCTGCCCGCCGGAGAGTTGACCCACGGGCTCATCGAGGCGATGGGCGAGGGGCACCCCCAGGTCGTCCAGCAAGGTGCGGTAGCGGCGCCGATCAGACCCATTGGGATGGAGCCCGGCCAAACCTCGCCATCCCAAAGCTGGCCGGTGCCTGCGTTCGGCCAAGCGCAGGTTCTCCGCCACGGTGAGGCCTGGGCAGCTGCCCTCCAGGGGGTTCTGCATCACCCGGCCAAGCCAGCGCGCGCGGGCATGGTCTCGGCGGCGCTCCAGGGCCCGATCCCCGAGACGGATGGACCCTGCGCCCGATTGCAGCGTGCCGGCAACCAGGTTCAACAGGGTGGACTTCCCCGAGCCATTGCTGCCAATCACCACCACAAACTGGCCCGCTGGGCAGTGGAGCGAGAACCCTTGAAACAACTGGCGCCAATCCCCACCCGGCAAGGGATGGCCCCAAGCCAGCTCCTCGACGCGCAAGCTCATTGGTTTGTCCTCCCTTGGTCAGAGACCCCAGGGACTTTCAACCGTCCAAAGGCCAAGGCAACAAGCAGCAAAACAGCCGTGGTGAGCTTGAGGTCCACCGGCTCAAGACCCAATTGCAGGGCAATGGCGATCAGGGCACGGAAAAGAACGGCCCCCAGCACCACCGCCCCGAGGGCCCAGGGAATCGACTTGGGCCGCAGCACCGACTCCCCAACAATCACCATGCCCAAGCCGAGGATCAGCGACCCGATTCCCATGGTCACGTCGGCAAAGCCCTGGTAGCTGGCGACGAGCGCGCCCGACAACGCCACCAGGCCATTGGCAGCCGCAATCCCCAAGGTGAGCCCCCGGCGCTGATTGATGCCATTGGCCCGGGCCATAGTGGGGTTGTTGCCCAAGGCGCGCAGGGCCAGGCCGAAATCCGTGGCCAGCAGGAGTGCCAACAACAGCACCAATCCAAAAACCACCAAGGAAAACCCAACCGCCCAACGACCATCGAGACCCATGCCCAGATCCGGGAACTGCTGAATCCCCCCAGGGGTATCCGTGAGGGGGATGTTCGAGCGCCCCATCAGGCGCAGGGTGATGGAATACAACCCGGTGGTGGTGAGGATGCCAGCAAACAGTTCGTTCACCCCCAAACGGGTGTGAATCAGGCCGGTCACCATGCCGGCCAGAAAGCCAAAGAGCACAGCCAGTGCCAAGGAGAGGGGCACGGGGACCCCCTCGCTGATCAGCATGGCCGCTGCCCCACCGCCTAGGGCGAACGAGCCATCCACCGTGAGGTCGGGAAAGTTGAGGACGCGCAGGGTCAGATAGGTACCCAGGGCAAGGCCCGCATAGGCCAAGCCCTGGTCGAAGGCACCGAGCCACAGGGAAATCATCCCTGAATTATCACCCGAAGGGGCCAGATCAAAAGGAGGAGGCCTTCAAAAGGGACGACCATCCGGGCCGCCAGGACCTCCAGGGCGATACCGACCAGGGGGACCTGGAGGTCGAAGGCCGTACTCCGCCCGGACAGCCTCAATGCGCTGATGGAATTTCTCTCGGTTCTCCCATTTCGCATCGCGCTCGCGACGATGGCACTCAAACAAAGAGTGGAGAGTGCCAGCAGCGTTGAGACATTGCCTTGAAGCCTGCAGCAACCTGAACTCTTCATCCAGCTTTTGCTGCTCAATCTGTTTCAAAATCGGGAAGGCCCTCTGGCTTTCTGGAGAAGGAGGACCAGCCATGGCCAGAGAGACGGACCAGCTCAAGGCCAGGGTGCCCATCAAGGGGAGGCTGCCAATCAAGAGCAGGCGCCCGGCCAAAACCTTGTCCAAAACCGGAAAGCAGGCAATCTTCACCGCAGCTTCACAACAACTGTCCCATCGATTAACCACGAGAAAGCACGAGACAACAGGAAAGCTCCGATGCCCAAAACCTAGAAAAAAACTATGCATCAATCGTGACTGGCCCTAATCCAGCTGAGAATCATCAGCATTGAGAAGGCCAATCAAGCTGACTCCAAATCCTTCTCCTGCAGGGGTAGTCCGCTGGCCAAATTCCAGGTGGCCCCCATGGCTGATCGCAATCCGTTGGATAATCGTGAGTCCCAAACCGCAATGACCCTCACCGCCGCGGGCAGGATCCAAACGATGAAATGGCTCAAGGGCGCGGCCGATGGAATCCGGGGGAATGCCATCCCCTGAATCAATCACTGTGATTCGAAACCGATCTCCATCCATCGTCTTCAGTTCCATTCGAAACGGTGGCCTGCCATAGGTCATGGCGTTGTCGAGCAGATTGGTCACGGCGCGGCCAATCGCCACCGGCTGAACCCGCGCCATCAATGGCTCGAGATCGAGCTGCAGCAAAGCCGACTCATAGGCAGCCGTCTGCTCAAACAACAGGGCGTCCAAGGGAACTTCAATGCGAGATTCCCTAGAACCACTCCCCACAACCAGCAGGAATTGCTGCGTCATCCGTTCGAGAGCGTCTAAATCGCCATGGAGTTTCTCCAGGCCCTCTACCTGCAGCGAGGACACCTGGCCTTGGGTCTCAAACAAGGCAATTCTCAACCGCAACCTGGTTATCGGGCTGCGGAGGTCGTGGGCAATGCCAGCCAAAAAGGTTTGACGCTCGCGCTCATTGGCCGCAAGCCGCTCGAGCATGGCGGAAAAATGAACAACCAGGCGTTGCACAGCAGCCAAACCCTGCTGGGGCAGGAGGGGGTGAGCGAATGCTGCGGAACTGGCATCGGTACCAACCCTGGCCATCGCCTTCTCAAGTTTGGCCATCGGCCGCTGGATCTCAAACCAAAGGAACAGGGCCACGGCGATGGCGGATCCACTGATCAACGACAAACTCAAAACGAGGGGATCTGCACTCAAGAGCGCGGGAAGTGGCATGGGCGTAAACATCCACACCTGGTCGAGGGGCGAAACCAAACGAATCCAGGCGCCCCGAGCTGGATCCTTTACCGCCACAAGCTGGGGACAATGGGATAACCGCAAACAGAGCAGGCGATGGAGCTCTTGGACTTGCCGATCCAGGGAGCCATCGACGGAAGACGTTGCGCCGGAACGCGCTGGCTGGCTCAATACTTGAGGGAATCCCACCAGAATCCGAAAACCACTGAGCCGGGAGACCGCCTCCGGGGGATAGTTCTCCAAAGCCAATTCACTGAGACTGATCGTCTGAGAAAGATTGGTGGCCAGTTGTACAACTTGAGCCTGGGCAAGCCGATAGACAAAGAGCCCCCGAAACAGCACCATGCTGCCCAAGAAGGACAAGGCAAATAGACCCAGAAGTCGCCAATAGGGCCTTGCCCTTGGGGCCAAAACCAAATCGATCATAGGCCTTTTGTTTTACCCTCGGGAACGAACACATAGCCATAACCCCACACAGTTTGCAGAAAAGAAGGGCGGCGGGGATCAACTTCTATGAGCTTGCGAAGGCGAGACACCTGAACATCCATGCTGCGCAGGTCAGTTTCACTGGTCAGACCGCGCGAAAGTTCAATCAACCGCTGCCTTGAAAGCGGTCGATGGGGGTTTTGAACAAATGCCAGGAGCAGACTAAATTCACCGCTCGTGATGGCCAGATCCTCCTGGCCCTTCCACAGGCTGCGCTGGGAAAGATTCAAGACATAATCGCCAAAACAAATTGGCTCCTCATCGGCCAAAGGTGCAGCCGTAGGATTCGATAGGCGGCGACGCAATACAGCAGCTATGCGAGCTGTCAACTCTCTCGGCAGGAAAGGCTTGGCCAAATAATCATCCGCACCCTGCTCAAGGCCAATAATCCGATCCACAGGATCACTCTTAGCTGTGAGCATCACCACAGCTAGCGGATCATTTTGATCCCTCAATCTCCGCAGGAGAGATAGGCCATCGTCACCAGGCAACATCAAGTCGAGCACCAACAAATCTGGGCGCTGGACATTCAAAAGAGCAAGGCATTGTTCGGCAGTTTCCAAACAGCGAACCTCATAACCCTCCTTGGTGAGATAGACCCCGAGCATCTCGCGAAGTTCGGGGTCATCATCGACAAGCCACACTTTCGCAGCTTTAGCCATGAGCTCTGATCAGCCTGTCCATAGCCATAGCCATAGCGATGTTGATTGAGATGTTGATGGCAATGTTGATGGCGATGGCGCCATGCTGCCTTGTGCTTGGGGCAAACCATAGCGGTCCTGAGGGTTGGGAAGCCCTCGATACAGGCTTGGTTTTGGTGATTGAACGATTGCAGACCCCCCCATCTCACACATCTGGTCATCAATTGGAAAGCAGGAGTCACACTTGAGTCACATCATTCGGAAAAGCTGCCTAGGCATTCAAAACGGCTGCCTCCGCAGCTTCCCAGTCCCATGGCAACCCAAAACCAGGCACCCCCACGGATCAATCTGATTGGAACCAGCGGATCGGACATCCTCAACGGGGATGCTGGCAACAACAGCTATGGCGCCGGTGCAGGTGACGACATCCTCATGGCCTCCACTGGCAACGACAGCATCTCTGGAGGCAGTGGCTACGACATCCTGGATTATTCCAAGGTGAATGCTGACCTCAACTTGGCCCGCGGCGGGGTGCTCACCAAATCGGGTGGACTTGGCACGGACACCATTGCAGGATTCGACATTGAGGAGATCCGCGCCAACGCCAAACGGGTCAACACCATTGATGGCAGTACGGGAACAACATCCTCCTTGGATGTGGACCTCAGCGCCAACCGACTCACGATCAAGGGTCTGCCAGCCATCGGCAGCGCCAGTCTCAAGGTGGTGAACTTCCAAAATGTCAATGGCTCGCAAAATGCGGATCTGATCGTTGGTAACGACAGCGCCAATGTGCTGGATGGCAAAGGCGGCAACGACACCATCAACGGCGGCGACGGCGACGACACGTTGATTGGCTCCAGCGGTTCTGATACCTATCGAGGTGGAAGCGGTTTCGACACCCTGAGCTACGAAGCCTCCAACACCGGGGTCACCTTGGTGCGGGGCGGCACGGTCGTGAAGGCCGATGGATCTGTGGACACCGTTGTCGATTTCTCCGTCGAAGCGGTGGTTGGGGCTCGGGGCACCGCCAACACCATTGACGGCACCACAGGGACCACCGCATCCCTTGCGGTGGATCTCTCAAAAGACAGTCTGACGATCAACAACCTGCCCTTCGTAGGCACCGCCCAGCTCGTTGTCAAAAACTTCACCGATGTGAAGGGTTCGGAAAACGCCGATGTCATCACCGGCAGCAAGGGTGCCAATATACTTAGTGGGGCAGGGGGAAATGATGTCCTCAACGGCCTAGGCGGACCAGACATCCTCACTGGAGGAGCAGGCAACGACGTCTTTGTCATTGGCCGAGGAGATTCCCTGCTCAATGGGTTTGATCGCATTACCGATCTGGTCATCGGCTCCGATACGGTTGATGGCCTGATAGCCCAAAGCTCAGTTCGCCAAGTGGGAGGCGTTCGCAGCCTGGGCGCAGGAGACATTGGTCAAGTTCTGAACAACCGGACCTTTGAGGCCGATCGTGCGGCCACATTCACCCTTGGTAGCGGCAGTAGCAGCCGCACCTTTCTTGCCCTCAATGATAACCAGAATGGCTTCCAAGCCAACTCAGACTCCATCGTTGAGATCACAGGATTTAGCGGCAATCTCAACAACCTGGCAATTATTTAGCGGCTATTTTCCCGTTCGCAGAGGAATTCTCTTTTGTTGAGAATTCCCCATGCATCGATCCAAACAAGATCCCTAGGTCCTTCGCCCTAGGCGAGGGGCTCCAGATCCTCAAATCGGAACACCTGGCGGGTGGCCGGGGCCTCACCATGGGCTTCGGTTGCCACCACCCGCTCGCTCAGCACCCAGGGGCCCGATTCGGTGAGGGGCACAAAGGTGTCGGTGAACAGGCTTTTGCCGCCCTTGCTTTCAGCCGTGGCGGGGTCGCTGTATTGGCTGCTGTAGCTGCGGCTGAGGTAGCCAGAGCCCGTATCGGTGGTGCTCTCGGTGTAGATGGTCACCACGGTGCCGTGGATGTGGCGGTGCACCATCGTCACCACGGAATCCTTGATGCGATAGCGGTCACCGCTGTTTTTACCCCCCACGACCACCTCGGTGCCCACGGCATCGGTGTCGCCGGCGGTGAAGGTGTTGGCGCCGTGGGTTTGCTCAAAACTGCGGCGCACCCGGTGAATCGCCACTTCCCAGAGCTGGGAGGCCAGGGCCTTGTTCACCTCCCCATCGGCGACCCCTTCCACCTTGGCCTTCAGGTCAGCACCCACCTCGAAGCTGCCACTCACCAGGCGATCGTCCTGCTGCCAACTGCAGCGGCCCTTATAGCCCCCAAAGCCCGGCTCCCAGGTGTAGCGGTTCTCGTAGGCAGCGCGAAATGCATCGGTGCAATCGCTGCCCGAAGGAATGGCCACGGGGCTGGGGGCAACGGTCATGGCAGGGAAATGGCAGGGGCCCAACCCTAGCCAGGGTGGATGTCCTGGAGGGCATGGAGCTCTAACTGGTGCTGCTGCAGGGAGGTGATCGCCTCCACGGCAGCCCGGGCACCAGCCAGGGTGGTCACCGTGGGCACGGTGTAATCGAGGGCAGCCCGGCGCAGGTACTTGTCGTCGTGGGCGGCCTGGCGACCGATGGGGGTGTTGATGATCAGCTGGATCAGCCCCGAACGGATCGCGTCTTCGATGTTGGGGCGCCCCTCATGCACCTTGAGGATTGGCTCCACGGGTAAACCAGCCGCGGCCAACACCGAAGCCGTGCCGCTGGTGGCAATCAAGGCAAAACCCAACTGCACCAAAGCCTTCGCCACGGGCACCAGGGCCTCCTTGTCGCGGTCGTGGGTGGAGAGGAAGCAGGTGCCCGTAATCGGCAGGGCCTCTCCGGCGGCCAGCTCGGCCTTGGCGTAGGCCAGGCCAAAGGTTTTGGCGATGCCCATCACTTCGCCGGTGCTGCGCATTTCGGGACCCAACAGGGTGTCGGCCCCGGGGAAACGCTTAAAGGGCAGCACGGCCTCCTTCACCGATTGGAGGGGCGGGATGGGTTCGGCGCTGAGGCCCAGCTCGGCGAGGGTTTCTCCTGCCATCAACCGGCTCGCCACCTTGGCCAGGGCCACGCCGGTGGCCTTGGCCACAAAGGGCACGGTGCGCGAGGCCCTGGGGTTGGCTTCGATGATGAACACGGTCTGCTCGCCCTGGGGATCACCCTGCACGGCGAACTGGAGATTGATCAGGCCGCGCACCCCCAGGGCCAGGGCCAAATCCTTGCTCCATTGGCGGATGGTGGCCAGGGCATTGGCGCTCAGGCTCACCGTGGGCAGGCAACAGGCCGAATCGCCCGAGTGGATACCGGCCGGTTCGATGTGTTCCATCACGCCGCCAATCACCACCTGGCCCTCGCGATCACAGAGGGCATCCACATCGACCTCGGTGGCGTTCTCCAGGTATTGGTCAATCAGCACCGGGTGGTCGGGTTCCACCTGCACCGCTTCCACCATGTAGCGGTTGAGCTCGGCTTCGTCGTAGACCACCTCCATGGCCCGGCCGCCAAGCACGTAGCTGGGGCGCACCACCACGGGGTAGCCCACCCGATTGGCCACGGCCCTGGCCTCAGCCTCACTGCGGGCCAGGCCGTTGCGGGGCTGGCGGATCTCCAGCCGCCTGAGGATTGCCTCGAATTGCTCCCGATCTTCGGCGCTATCGATCGATTCCGGTGAGGTGCCCCAGATCCGGGTACCGGTGGCGCTGCCCTGGGGACCCTCCAGCCAACGCAGCAGAGGAATGGCCAGCTTCAACGGGGTCTGGCCGCCGAATTGCACGATCACCCCTTCGGGCTGTTCCACCTCAATGACGTTGAGCACGTCTTCCAGGGTGAGCGGCTCGAAATAGAGGCGATCGCTGGTGTCGTAGTCGGTGGAAACGGTTTCCGGGTTGCTGTTCACCATCACCGTGGCGAAGCCCATGGCCTGGAGGGCAAAGGAGGCGTGACAGCAGCAGTAGTCGAATTCGATGCCCTGGCCAATCCGATTAGGACCGCCCCCCAGGATCATCACCTTGCGGCGGAGCTCCGGCTGCACTTCGCTCTCCGGTGGGATCAGTTGCAGCGCACCGCTGGCATCGATCCGCTCGAGGGGCCGCTCATAGGTGGAGTAGTGATACGGGGTGCTGGAGGCAAATTCAGCCGCACAGGTATCCACGGTTTTGAACACCGCCTTCACGCCTAGACCCTGGCGATGGGCGCGCACCTCCAGCTCCTTGACCCCGGTGGCCCAGCCGATCTGCCGATCGGAAAACCCCAGTTGCTTCAGCTCCAGGAGGCTTTCGCCATCCAAATCGGCCAGCTGACGGCCGCCCAAGAGCCGCCTCTGGGCCTCCACAATCCGCCGCAACTTGGCGAGGAACCAGGGATCAATGGCTGAGAGCGCGTGGATCTCAGCGTCGCTTCTGCCCGCCACCATCGCGGCCCGCACGGCAAAGATGCGATCCGGGGTAGCGGTGCGCAGGGCCCGCTCCAACGCGCTGGCCTCCATGGGCTGGTCGGGGCGGTCACAACCCCAGCCGGCATGGCCGGTTTCCAGGGATCGCAGCGCCTTTTGGAACGACTCCTCAAAGCAACGGCCGATCGCCATGGCCTCACCCACGGATTTCATCGACGTGGTGAGCACCGCCGGAGAACCGCGGAACTTCTCAAAGGCGAAGCGGGGGATCTTCGTGACCACATAATCAATCGTGGGCTCAAAGCAGGCCGGCGTGGCCCCGGTGATGTCGTTGAGGATTTCGTCGAGGGTGTAGCCCACCGCCAACCGGGCCGCAATCTTGGCGATCGGGAAGCCCGTGGCCTTGGACGCCAATGCTGAGGAACGGCTCACCCGGGGATTCATCTCGATCACCACCACATCGCCATTGGCGGGGTTGATGGCGAATTGGATGTTGCTGCCGCCGGTATCCACCCCGATTTCGCGGATGATCGCGATCGATTGGTCGCGGAGGCGCTGGTATTCCCGATCGGTGAGGGTTTGGGCGGGAGCCACGGTGATCGAATCACCGGTGTGCACCCCCATGGGGTCAAGGTTTTCGATGCTGCACACGATCACCACGTTGTCGGCGGTGTCACGCATCACCTCCAGCTCAAACTCCTTCCAGCCGAGTAGGGATTGCTCGATCAGGATTTGGGATACGGGGCTGGCCTCGAGGCCGCTCTTGCAGATGGTCCGGAATTCCTCGGGGTTGTAGGCAATCCCACCCCCCGAACCGCCCAAGGTGAAGGCCGGGCGAATGATGCGGGGGTAGCTGCCGATGACCGCGCCAACGGATTCCGCCTCCTCCATGGTGGTGGCAATGCCCGAGGGGCAGACAGCCACCCCAATCCGTGCCATCGCGTCCTTAAACAGAAGGCGGTCTTCGGCCTTGCGGATCGCGGCCAGGTTGGCGCCGATTAGCTCCACACCGTGCTTGTCGAGGGTGCCGTTTTCGGCCAGGGCCACCGCCAGGTTGAGGGCCGTCTGGCCGCCCATGGTGGGCAAGAGGGCATCGGGCTTTTCAAGCTCAATCACCCGGGCCACCACCTCAGGGGTGAGGGGCTCGATATAGGTGCGATCCGCCATATCCGGATCGGTCATGATTGAGGCCGGGTTGGAATTCACCAACACCACCTCAAACCCTTCGGCCCGCAGGGCTTTACAGGCCTGGGTACCGGAATAATCGAATTCGCAGGCCTGGCCGATCACAATCGGCCCAGATCCCAGCAGCAGGATGCGACGCAGGTCCGTGCGGCGGGGCATGGGCGAGGAGAAAAGCCAAACCTGACCAGCCTCTCATGGGCGCCGGGAGCTCCTGAAGGGGCGAACCCCATGGCCAAGGGTCGCTAACCTTTCCTTTACACGGTTTAGCCCTACCACTGCCCATGAGCGAACTCCAGCGCCTGAAGGGGCTGCTGCCCCCAGAGATGCAGAGCTGGGTGTTTGTGGAGGCCGCCGCCTCGGTGGAGCCCCCCCTGATCACGATCGAGGAAATCGGCCGCGATGAAGTGGAAATCCAGCTCGATCTGGAGAAGTGGGATGCCCTCGCCCTCGACCACCGCAACCTGCTCTTCTGGCATGAGGTGGGCCGGGTCCAAAACGATGCCGTGCCCAGGGATGGCTGGGAGATGGCTGCATTGGCCATTGGCCTGGGTGGGGCGATTGGGGAGCTGTGGGTGCAGGACGGCCTGCTGCTGGTGATGGCCCTTGGCCTCTCGGGCTTTGCTGGTTACCGCCTCTATCTCAAAAACAACTCCGAGAAGCGGCTCCAAGACGCGATTGCCGCCGATGAGCGGGCCATTGATCTGGCCACCCGCTTTGGCTACACCCTGCCGAATGCCTACAAGAGCCTGGGCGGAGCCCTCAAGGAGCTGGTGGAGCAGACCCGCAAGAAGAAAAAACGCACCTTCTATGAAGACCGGCTTGAGGCACTGCGCAAGAGTGCCGGCAAGGCCCGGGCTGAAATGGCCCAGCAGCAGGGTTCCCGCCAATCGGTAACGAGTGAAAACGTGTATGGATAGTGAAAGCCTTGCTCGGCTGGCAGCCGAAGCCTCCGACGACCGCAAGGCGGTGGACATCCGGCTGATTCGGGTGGATGAGGTGTCGTCGCTGGCCGATTGGTTCGTGATCAGCAGCGGCCTGTCCGATGTCCAGGTGCGCGCCATCGCCCGCTCAGTAGAGGACCAAATCGAGGAGGCCACGGGCCGGCTGCCCCTCCGGCGCGAAGGCCAAAAAGAAGGGAAATGGATGCTGCTGGATTACGGCGAGGTGATCGTGCACGTGCTCACCCCCAGTGAGCGCAGCTACTACGACCTGGAAGCCTTCTGGGGCCACGGAGAGCAGCACCTCTTCGTAAGCTCAACTCCTGCCATCACCCCCTGAGCCCCGGATGGATAGCCCTTGCCCGGTTCCTCCCGAGCAACGGCCGCTGCAGGAATACGAGCAGCTGTTGGCCTCCTGGTTTTTTGTGTGGCCCTCAGCCAGCCTGGCTGGCCTGGGCAAGGCCTTGGCGGCGAGCTGGCTGCTGCTATTGCCAATCACGGTGCTTGTGGCGAGTGGCAGCTGGGTGCTTCGCCATGATCCGGTGAAGGTGGCGGCCGCAGGAGCGGTGGCGGCGATCTTGATGCCGCTGTTGCTACTGGTGCGCCAGTGGCTGGGTTGGCGCTATGTGCACCGGCGCCTGGTGTCGGAGAAGGTGGAATACGAGGAGTCCGGCTGGTACGACGGCCAGGTGTGGGAGAAGCCCCTGGCCTGGCGCCAACAGGATCTGCTCATCGCCCAACACCAGGTCCAACCCGTCCTGCTCAGGCTGAGGCAGAGCGCCGCAATCGCGGGGGGCCTGATGCTGTTGGGAGCGGGGCTCTGTCAGGCTCTTTGACACCGGCGATCGGGATCCAGGCCCTTCATGACCCTGTCAACCAACTTCGGTGGCACCAGTCGCAATGGCAATCCGCCCCTTGAGGTGCGGCTGTTGCGCAATGGCATTACGGAATCACGCCACCGGGTGCACGCCACCGTTTGCGATGGCCGCGGCCGGGTCTTGATGCGCGCTGGCGATCCCCAACAGCTCAGCTTTGTGCGCTCGGCCCTCAAGCCCTTCCAGGCCACGGTGTTTGTGGCCAGTGGCGCCGCCGATCAATGCCAATGCGGCGAGCGGGGTCTGGCCATCGCTTGCGCATCCCATGCCGGCACGGCCATGCATGCCCGCGAGGCCTTCAAGGTGCTGTGGGGTGCGGAAATCGAGGCAGAACAGCTGCAATGCCCCTGTCCCGAGCACGGCTCTAGCCCCCTCGAGCACAACTGCTCCGGTAAGCACGCGGCCTTTCTGGCCACCTGCCGGCGCCTGGGCTGGAGCACCGAGAGCTACCTCCAACAGGACCATCCCCTCCAGAAAGAGGTGCTCAAACGGGTGGCGGAATTGCTGGGCCTGCCGGCGGCGGAATTGGTGTCTGCCCGCGACGACTGCGGGGCCCCAACCTTGCAACTGCAACTGGCCCAAATGGCCCTGCTCTATGCCCACCTCGGCGGCGGCACCCAGCCCGATCTCGAACGCCTGAGCCGGGCCATGCTGGCCCACCCTGAATTGGTAGCCGGGGAAGGCCGCTTCGATACGGAGCTGATGCGCCGCGGCCACGGCCAGGTGCTGAGCAAGGGAGGGGCCGAAGGCATCCAATGCCTCAGCCGGGTGGGCGAGGGCATGGGGGTGGCGATCAAAGTCGAAGACGGCTCTGCCCGGGCCAAGCATGCGGTGGCCCTGCACCTGCTCGAGCAGCTCGATTGGCTGACGCCCATGACCCTCGAGGAGCTGCGCGGCAGCTTCCTCAACCCGGCACCGCACCTGCGGCTAGAGGTGATCGGCGAACTGCGCTTCGACTAGGTCTTCCGCCAGTCTCCGGTGCTCGCCCAGTGGGCGGCACCCTGGCTGGTATGGTTTGGGGGTCGACGCGGGGTAGAGCAGTCTGGTAGCTCGTCGGGCTCATAACCCGAAGGTCGCGAGTTCAAATCTCGCCCCCGCCACCACTTTCTTGAAACCCCGGCAGACCCCTGTCGGGGTTTTTTGTGATGAGTCCCCAGTCCTTCCCCCAGCCCGACGCCATTGTCGTGGGATCCGGCGCGACCGGTGGGGTGGCCGCCATGGTGCTGGCCGAAGCGGGCCTCCAGGTGGTGGTGCTCGAGGCGGGTCCCAACCTGACGGCCCAGCAGGCCTTCGGCTCTGAGCCCCTCAACAGCCTCAAGCGGGTCGCCAACCTGGCCAGCGGCAAGCACGCCCTGCAGCGCCACCATCCGGGCTACTGGAAACACAACCCCGACCTGTTCGTCGATGAGCGGGCCAACCCCTACGCCACCCCGGAGGATGCCCCCTATCTGTGGACCCGGGGGCGCCAGGTGGGGGGCAAGAGCCTCACCTGGGGTGGCATCACCCTGCGGCTCTCGGATTACGAATTCAAGGCTGGCGAGCGCGACGGCCAGGGCCCGAGTTGGCCGATTGATAGCCAGGACCTGGCGCCCTATTACCAGCGCCTGGAACACCTGCTGCAGGTGCATGGCCACTGCGACGGGCTCGCCCAACTACCCGATGGCGACTACCAATCCCCCCTGCCCTTCACCCCGGGCGAACAACACCTGCAGGCGGCGATTGGCCGGGAGCTCGGCCTACCGCTGATCCACTCCCGGGGCTTCAACCTCGAGCCCCGCCAGCCCGCCACAAAAACCGGTGCCCCTGGCCAAAGCTGGCCCCGCTCCAGCAGCCCCGGCCGCACCTTGGCCCGGGCCCGGGCCACCGGCCGCACCCAACTGCGCAGCAACGCGGTGGTGAGCCATCTGGTGATGGATGCCAACCAAAACCGAGCCAAGGGCGTGGTGCTGATCGATGGGGAGACCGGTGCCCAGGAAAGGCTGGAGGCCCCCCTGGTGGTGCTGTGCGCCTCCACGATCGAAACCCTGCGGATCCTGCTGCACTCGGGCGAACACCACCAGAGCGGCGGCCTGATCGATCCCTCCGGCCAACTGGGCCTGCACCTGATGGATCACATCTCCAGCAGCCGCTTTTTTTCGATTCCGGATGTGGCTCCCCCTGGCCAAGCCTTTGAACTCTCGGGGGCCGGCAGCTGCTTCATCCCCAACACCGTGAATCTCGATGGTGCCCAGGAGAATTTCCGCCGGGGCTACGGCCTTTGGACGGCCCTGCAACGCTTTGATCCGCCAGCCTTGCTGCAACGCCGCCGGGGGGAGGCGGTGGGCTTTCTGATCGGCCACGGCGAAGTGCTGGCCGATGCCGCCAATCGGGTGACCTTGCACCCCAACAGGCGCGACCGTTGGGGCCTGCCCATCGCCCACATTGCCTGCCGCTTCGGCGATAACGAACACCGGATGCTGCGCCACATGCACCAGCGCATGGAGCAGGTGGTGGCCGCCGCCGGGGGCAAAATCCGGCCCATTGAAGAGTTGTTTGTGCTCCCCCTGCTGGAGCCCTGGATCAAAACCAGCCTGGCCGTGGGCAGGGGCGCACCACCTCCGGGCTATTACATCCACGAATTGGGCGGGGCCCGCATGGCAGCCCACTCCGAAGGCGGCGTGGTGAACGCCTTCAACCAATGCTGGGGAGCCAGCAACGTGCTCGTGGTGGATGGGGCCTGCTGGCCGACAGCGGCCTGGCAAAGCCCAACGCTCACCGAGATGGCCATCACCTGGAGGGCCTGCGAGGCCGCGGCCGCCCGAATGAAGCAGGGAGAAACCGGCTAAGGGGGGCTTGTCAGGGGCCGCTCACCGGGGGCCATTCTGGTGTCGATCGCCACACTTCGATCGACCCAAGGTCCGCACAATCACTTGGCGACCTTTCCAAAGGGTCGGGCAAGGGAGAACACAAGCGGGGGTTGGCGCCTCCGCTTTTTTTTGCCCTTAGGGCCGCAGGAATAACCCGTTGAGGTAGTGCTGGGTGACGCACTGGTCGGCGCAGCCGTTTTGGAAGAGGAAATTGGCCAGGGCCGAGGTGACCAGTCGGTATTGATCCCACTCGGGATGGTTGCTGAGGTACTGGCGCATGCCGTCGTAGAGCAACTCGGGCACCTCTGCCTCCAGGCTGATGCTGCCGGCCTGGGCTGATGGAACCGATGGCGCTTTTAAAACCGGTGGCGCTTTTGAAACCGGTGGCGCCTGCTCGAGGGGAGCTGAATCAAGTTGCTGTTGTTCCGAACCCATCGTGCGGTTTCATCGCTGCGCTGATGCAGCCAGTAGGCCACGGCCAGGGGCCTCCCGTCAAAGCGATGCAGAAAGCTGCAAACCCAGGCTGAGAAACCGTGAGACAACCAGTGTCCGGGGGCACTGAAGGGGGGCATCGGCGAACACAGCAGGGCCTCGGTGCGGGGTCCCTGTTTCCTGTCAAGCCTGGAATAAACACTTGGCTCAATTCCCCAGCCGGCCTGGGATGACGGCGCGGTTGGGCTAGCCGCTGGGGAAAACCCCCAGAGATCCTGGGGAAAACCCCAGGGGTGTGGGGAAAGCCACGATCCATCAGAACGGCTGATGTCCCAAAATCCCATAAGACATAGGCCGCGACGAGACAGGCGGGCCGCTACAGACCGTGCCGTTTTTTTCCATTGGGTGTTCTGAATCACGAACCACCGGCCTGGCCTGTCGTAAGGCCCTAAGACAACGAACTCAACTGGGCTGGCGCAGGGTGCGCGGCCCGAGCGGGTGGTCGGCGTGGGGGTAGGGGGGATGGTGATGCTCGTGCCCAGCGCTCGGGGACTGGGGCCCGGCGCCATGGGAGTGATCGTGATCGTGCTCGTGCTCGTGCTCGTGATCGTGATCGTGGGAATGGGAGTGGCCGCCCACCGGCAGGGGCACCCCATCGGGCTGGCAGGCCCCCGTGCATTCGCGTTCGCACAGGTCACAGCCATCGGTGAGGCCCTCCACGTGGTGGTGGTGGCTGTGCTGGGGAGCTCCCACCTCGGTTTCAAAGCCGAGCACCTGGGAGCGGTATTTGCACAGCGAGCAATTCATGTTGGTGTCGCCGCGCACCACCTCCTCCACCCGCTCCACAAAGGTATCCAGCACCAAGGGGTGATCGCCCAGGTAGGAGGCCTTCACAAACTCCACCTCGGGATGGTCCACCGCCACCCGCTCGGTGTGCTGAACAATGCGGCTCACCAGTACCCCTGAAAACAGGAAATAGGGGAACACCACGATCCGGCGGTAACCGAGTTTCACCACATGGCGCAGGCCTGGCTCCACCAGGGGAAAGGTGACCCCGGAATAGACCGTTTCGCCCCAACCAAAGCCAAAGCCTTCCACCAGCATCCGGGTCACCTTGGCGACGTTGGAATTGGCATCCGGATCCGAAGACCCCCGCCCCACCACCACCAGCAGGGTGTCGCTGAGATCGGAAGCAGCACCGATCGCCTCCCGAATCCGCGCCCCGGCCGCCTGGATCATCTTGAGGTCGACCCCAAGCTCCCGGCCGTAGTCGATCTTGAGGCCGGTTTCGGCGGCATAGGTGTTGAGCACCGAGGGGATGTCGTTCTTGGCGTGGCCAGCGGCAAACAACATCGCCGGCACCGCCAGCACATGGCGGACACCCCGCTGCCGCAGGGCCTCGAGCCCATCGCGCAGGATCGGCCTGGCAAATTCCAAATAGCCGTATTCCACGGGCACCTCAGGCATCAGGGCCTGGAGCTGCTGGGCCAACTGGGCAAATTCAGCCACCGCCAGCCGGTTGCGACTGCCATGGCCGCAGACCAAAACGCCGATCGGACCATGGGGACCCTGCCGTAAAACCGCTGACGCCAGAGCTGACATAACCAAAGACACCTGGGTTTGACCCTATTCCTGCCCATTCCAGACCCAATCAAGGCGCCATCCAGGTCCAGAACAGACCGGGGGGGGGCGATGCGAAGACTGGGGGGTTGGTGGGCGTGGCCCGATGCGAAGAGCGAGAGATCGGCAAACCAACACCGCCATACGTCAAGCAAAAACAGAACTTCGTTACAATAATTTCGCACTTTGTTGCATTTGAGCCATGACCCGTTCAGCCCAAGCCGACGAACGTTGGTTCCTCAACGCCGCCGCCGCCCAAATCCACTCCGAGCAACTGAAGACCGCCGAACTGTTCAACGGCCGCGCAGCCATGCTCGGCTTTGTGATTGGTGTGATCACCGAAGCCCTGACCGGCCAAGGGATCCTCCACCAGATCGGCCTCGGCCAACTGCTCAGCCAAGGCTGAGCCCCACCCCCCATGGGGCCGAGCAGGCGAAGATGGGGGCCAAACCTGGCCCCTACAAGGCCCGGCCCCCCAAACGGCCCCATCCATGGCCCTGCGCTTGCCACCGTTCCAGCCCCTACCGCCGCCCGATCCCAAGGGCGAGCTGCTGGAAGTGCCGATTGCCAGCCTCCAACCAACCCAACTCTGCGTGGGTATGGCTGAGGTGCAGAGCAGGCAGAAAGACTTTTCCCACGAAGACGCCAAGGAGAGACGCACCTACCTGGGCAGCAAACCCGTTCCCTTGGTGCGCAGCAAGGGTGGATTGGTATGGATGGTGGACCGGCACCACCGCCTTAGGGCGCTGATGGAGATGGATCCCCAGGCCCATGCGTTTGGCTATGTGGTCCTCCAGCTCGACACCGACGCTCGGGACTCCGTGCTGGCCGAATTGCAAAGCCGGGGCTGGCTGTATCTGTACGACGGCCGCGGGCTGGGGCCCTTGCATCCCACAGCCATGCCCCACCAGCTCACGGGCCTCCAGGACGATCCCTACCGCAGCCTGGTGTGGAAGCTCAAAAAGGAGAAGGTGATCGAAGCTGCCCCCCTGATCCCCTTCCATGAGTTCCGCTGGGGGGCCTGGTTACGCAGTCGGGCCCTGCCGCCCTTTAGTTCCGAGCACCTCGAACCGGCCATGCCTGCGGCCCGGGCGCTGGTGCGATCCAGGGCCGCCTCCCACCTGGCTGGCTGGAAAGGCAACCAGACTTAGCCAAAGCCTCCTGGCCAGAGCCTTAGGGTTTTCTTCTGCGCAGAACCAAGCCCTTGGCTGTCGTCCACGATCCCGGCCTCACAGCCTTTGGTTCCAGCCTGACGGCCATCACCCTGGCAGAACTGGGCGATAAGACCTTCTTCATGGCCCTGATCCTGGCGGTGCGCCATCGGCCCCGCTGGGTGTTTGTGGGGGCATTTGCTGCCCTGGCGGCCGTCACCTTGATCTCCCTAGGCCTCGGGCATGGCCTCAAGGAATTGCTGCCCCAAGCGGTGCTGCCCTGGATCGCCGCCGCCCTGTTCCTGGGCTTTGGCCTAAAACTGCTGGTCGACGCCCAGGGCATGGGGGCCAGTGCCGCAGACGACGAAGCCCAGGACGCCGAAACCGCGATCAATCAGGCCGAAAGCGGCAACAGCTACCCCACGGCCTGGAGCGTGATCTGGGAAGCCTTTGGACTGGTGTTCATTGCAGAACTGGGAGATCGCACCCAATTTGCCACCATCTTTCTGGCCACCGCCCCGGGATTCACCTTTGCCGGACTGCTCGCAGGCTCGCTTCTGGGCCATGGCTTGGTCACCGCCATCGCCGTGGGGGCGGGCCAGTGGATCGGCGGGCGGGTCAATGAACCCTTGCTCTACCGGCTGAGCGGCGGTTTGTTTGTGGTCTTTGGCCTGGTTTCACTCAAGCAAGCCCTGGGCTGACTACTACGCTGCCTCCACTTGGAGCAACGCAACAGGTGGCAAAGGACGAATCAAGCCGGGGCGCAGAACTCCTAACCCTGGGCTGGAGCGCCGAAGAGGTCCGCAAATACGAGGAGCTTTGGGAGTACCGCCAGCGCTGGGGTGCGATCAACCTGGAACCCGAAGATCGCCAGGTGCTGCGCAAGGCCGAAAGCCAACTGCCCAAGCGGGTAGCCGGCAAGGGTTCCGCGAAAAAAGCCATCCAAGACAAGGCCTACTACCAATGGCTGAGCTTTTACCGCGAGGCGATGCTGGGCGCTGCGACTGAGCTGGGGCTAGGGGCTGGTGAGGAGGCCGCCTGGGCGATCGTGATCGAAGAGGAGCAGCGGGCCCTCGATTACTACCAACCGGTGCTGGGCCTGCCCGACACCCTCAAGGCCAAGCTGCTCATGCCCCTGCGCGAGCAGTGGACCAGTGAAGCTGGCGGCCGCACCCTGGAGTTCGACTTCATCGCGCCCCTGGAAGCCCTCAAGGCCACCCAAACCACCAACTGGAAACCCCTACGCGCCGAAGACGCCGCCAACCCCAAGGCCTACCCGGTGCTCGAGGCTGGGGATGCTGCCGCATTCCGGGCCAAGGTGCGTCAAGAGATGGTGACCTTCATCCGCACCACCTTCCCCTCCCTCAAGGACAGCGACAAACCCGAACCGGCCGCCGACTGGATCAAAGGGGCCTAAATCTGACCGGGCTCCTGTGCCTTTGTCGTGCTGCTGGGCAGGTCAGATGATCTGAGTCGGCGACCTCGGGAAAATTGGCGGGCAACCAAGACCTCCTCGAGGAGAAGAACAAGAGGGATAATATACACAAACTCATCATTGAACCAGGACAGAAACATCTGCATGCTGGCAATAGCAATCAGACCCAAAAAGCCAAATAATTGAGCTCGCGATGAAACCGCAATCTCTTCGATTGAACTTTTCGACACAAAACTGTGGCGGGCCAACGAAAGAGCAAATAACAACGTTAATCCATCAACCAAAAACAAGGTTGCCATAAAGTTGACATTGACCGACTGACTTAACGTCCAATTGGTTAACGAGCCAGAACCTCGGCCATAATTCAAAACGAGATCCGCAAACCTGGGCATCAAGACGACTGCCATCAAGCCAACAAAGATCATGAGAAGCTGGAAAAAGCTCAACAATCGGGCAATGACAATGAGGCGCCTGAACTTAAACCAATAAAGCAAGATCGCAATCCCAGTAAATTCAAAGGCCAAAAGCGGTGGAATCAACATGGCGACCGTTGCCCCATCAAGCTTGTCTGGAAGGGCATAGGCGAGCAGGGTAAGTGCCACTGCAAAAATAGAATCGAACAATGGCAAAGTGCTTTTAGACGAGAGCCTCAGTTGACGCCAAAACGACTGATCGGGAAGCACAAACACGACTCAAACCCTCCTGGGAGAAGAACGCCAGGAGGCAGACAAGAACTCCTCAAAAATGAGCACTATAGGCACAAGAAAGATATAGTGGTTGTTAAACTTATTCCAAAAAATCTCCGCAAAAATCATCGCAAGCAGAGCCAAGAATCCAAAAATTTGACTGCGAATAATATGACCGAGCAGTGACTCATTTGCCTTTTTGTAATAGTGGTGAGTCGTCAAGGACCAGGCAAACAAGAGGCAAAGAGCGTTATAAGTAAAGATCGCAAGCAAATACGCTGAGTTAACAATTTGACCCCGTGACATTAGGAATATCGAGCCAGGCTCTGAGCCATGGAGGAGGACAAGATTGGCCAGCTTTGGGAAAAGACAAATAATTAAAACTGCTTGCGAAACACAAAGCAACTGCGGCACATGAAGAAAGCGACACAAGCCAATCAAGCGGCGTAATTTAAACCAATACAGGATCAATATTATTGCGGTTAAAGCATAGGCAAAAACTGGCTGGGCAATGACGCTGTAATCTTCATCAGACGACAACTCAGTCGGGATATTAAACGCAAGAAGCGTCAACACCACAGAAAAGATCGCATCAAAAAAAGGAAACAATGTGTTAGCCCTAACCGTGTGATGGCGGAGGCTGCGGTTAAAGCTCATCCCACGGTCCAGGCAATGGGGTTTGCAGTCACTGCAAGACTATGAATAAATCAAAGTTACCACCCCTGAACCATCCAACCGTCAGGATCTGGCTCGCGGCCACGGTGGGCAACACCCTGGAGTGGTTCGATTTTGCCGTTTACGGCTACTTCGCCCGGGACATCGGCAACGCCTTCTTCCCGAAGGCCGATCCCGGCGTACAGCTGATCGAAGCCTTTGGAGTCTTTGCCGTGGGCTATCTCATGCGCCCGATCGGCAGCCTGGTGCTCGGGCCCATCGGCGATTTAGCGGGACGCAAAGCGATGTTGCTCACCAGTGTGGTGGTGATGGCGGGATCAAGCCTGGCCATTGGCCTTTTGCCCACCTATGCCGCATGGGGGCCGCTGGCCGCCTACGCGCTTTTGGCTCTACGTATGGCCCAGGGATTCTCTGTGGGCGGGGAATACACCGGATCCATCACCTACGTGATTGAGACAGCACCGCCCCATCGCCGGGGGCTGGCCAGCAGTTTGACCGGAGCCGGCACCCTGTTTGGATTTGTGCTTGGGGCCCTGGCCTCCACCCTGATCAACCAAAACCTGCCTGCCCAGGCCGTGGCCAGTTGGGGATGGCGGCTTCCCTTTTTCATCGGAGCCAGCACTGGCCTCCTTGCCCTTTGGTTGCGGGAGGGGATTCCCGATTCACAGGCACAGAGTCCCAACTGGAAACCAAGCGAGCACCTGGTCGGCACCCTGCGCCATTGGCGCCCCATGGTGCAGGTGATGGCGATCATCGCCATGGCCAATGTGAGCTTCTATTTGCTGATGGTCTTCTTGGTGCAGTACGCCATCGGCCAACAGCCCCAAAACGCCGCCCTTTACAGCGGCATCACCACCGTGAGCCAAGCCCTGGGGATTCCCATCATTGTGTTGGGCGGATGGCTGGCCGACCGCCTCGGCGCCGCAACCACCATGCGCTGGTGGAATCTCGCCCTGGCGGTGGTAGCGATTCCAGCGGTGGTCCTGATGCAACAGGCCACACCCCTGGGGGTGATGGCTGGCCAAGGGCTGGCTCTGATACCACTCATGCTGATCCTTGGCACCTACCCCAGCCTTTTGCCGAGCCTGTTTGGTGAGGGGAACCGGTGCACGGGGTTTTCAATCAGCTACAGCCTCACCGTGGCCCTGGTGGGAGGCACCGTTCCCCTGGTTGCCGCGTGGATGCTGGGCGAGATGGGCTGGAGCTGGGGCCCTGGGCTGTATTGCGCGCTGTGGTCCATCCCCTCCCTCTGGGCCCTCAGGGGCCTGAAGAATCCCCGCACCGCCTAAAAACCACCCCTACCTCCGGCAACATGATTCCTATCCCATCTGCAGCGGAGTTCGAGCAACGTCTCCAGCAGATGGCGGCTGAGATCCAGTTGCAGATCCCTGGTGCGGAGGTTCGACTGTTTGGTTCCAGGGCGCGCGGGGAAGCCACTCCTGATTCAGATATCGAACTGTTGATCTCCGCGAGCGAGGAGAGAGGATCCGCTCGATCAGCCCTAAAATCAAACTTGGGTTCAACCAGCCCTGGGCTACGGGCGGTTATCACCAACCCATGGCCACCGCCGGTTTCAGCAAGCAGCTCCATGCAAGCCACCAACGATCAATGCACTGACCTGCAATGCTCTGACCTGCAATGCACTGACCTGCTGAGCAAGGACCTTCAATCCACAGAACTGCTATCCACAGAACTACTATCCGCAGAACTGTCATCCGCCGATCAGGCGGCCAACGACCTTCCCCCTGGCGTGGCCATCACAGTGTTGGTGGCGGTGTTCGTCGTCGTACCGCTGATCTATGGCTTGGGCCTGGGCCACCAGTACCCCGGCACCTGCAGCCCCATGGAAGCGTTGGGACATTGGTGGAGCTAGCGTTAATCAAGATCAGCGCACACATTGATTGGCATCAGCAAAGGTGATCGACTTGTATCGGTCATTGACGCTTAAGAATGCCACGCAGCGCTTTTTGTCGAGCATGTAAGTGAGCATGCCCTCTGGCACCTGGACTGTGCTGACAGACTTCGTGCCCCTAATCACAAAACTCAGAGTTGCTGAGAGCGGGGTTTGCCCCACCATGTATTGGAGATCGGGTACCGGCGGTCCCAAAACAAGGCTGTTGCTGGCGTTACCAGATGAATTGCCAGATGAATTGCCAGATGAATGACTGCCACCTGAAGTGCTCGCAGTTTTGACAACAAGCTTGCTGGTGCGACTACCGTCGCTCCAGCTGAAGACAGCCTTGGCACCTTTGTCTTCAAACAGGACATTGGTGAAGCCACCAATGCCATTATCAAGCCGCAGGTTTTGCCGATTGGGGCCAACAAACCTGAAGTTGTTGCCATTATCGAGCTTCACCACAAAACTGACTTGGCCGGCCTCAAGTTTCTCCCTCACGCTGCAGTCATCCTCATAAAGAATGGCACCGTTCTCGCTCAGGCGGCACTGTGCTTCGGCTTTGGCTGTTGTCTGGGCTTGGCCTGGGAGGCTCAGGGAGATTGCCGCACCAAGAAGGCCTGCAAAGACTGGCTTTAACTGGTAATTCATGCCTGAGTCGAACCAATTCGCGCAATTGAATGCTGGGAGCGTCGCCACGTACCGTCTGCAACCGTCACCAACAGTTGTGCCCCGTCTCCTAGTGGCGTCGGTGGATCCACAAGGGGAGGGCGGCAAGGGTGTGATCCCCCTGACGGAACGCCTCGAGCTCCCTGGGGGCAATCCACGGGCTGTCCCCTTGGTACTAACCACCTTGAATCCTTGTCTTTAACGGTGCTGCCTGAGATATGGGCAGGTTGGAGTCCGATCCAGGACCCCTAAAAACGGAGGACTTGCGTTGGCAATCACTAACGGAGGGGGTCGCCTCAGGCGACCTTGGCTGCACACTCGGTCAACGTTGTTTTCCGATCAGTTCATGGCTGGTTCCGGTTCCTCTCCTGAAGGCCAGCCCCTCCATCGCTTAGAAGCCCAGATGGGTGCTGCCCCGCGGCCGAACCTGGAAACCAGCGTGGTGTTCCTGCCCCGGGATCCCCAATGGGCCTACGTCCACTGGGAGATCGGTGCCGAGGATCGTCAAAGCGCCCTTGCATCAAAAGCAGAGCAGCTGGTGCTGCGGGTGTGGGATGTCACCGGCTTGCCTGCGGGGTCCGTGCACCAGCAAACCCTCCAGGAATTGTTGGTGAATGCCCAGGCGCGGGAGTGGTTTGTCCCCGTGCCCATGAGTGATCGCGACTATCAGGTGGAGCTTGGCTACCGCATGGCTGGTGGTGGCTGGCTATCCCTGGCCATCTCTTCTCCTGCGCGCATGCCAGCGGTGGGCCCTAGCAACGAGATTGCTGATCATTTCGTTCCGTTTTTGCTGGAGCCGCCCGCACACCAAAACACCGCCATCCCGCCCATGGCGCCTCCCCCATCGATGGCGGCAGGCTTGCATGAGCGGCTTTACCTCCAGGCCAGCAGTGGCCGCCAGGTTTTAGGGCGGGGATCGGAGGAATTCCAGGACCTCTCCGCAGACCAGGCCTCCGCGGCCGGCAACCAGGCCTCTGGAGTGGGTCTTTGGGCAAGCGGGCGCAACGAGTCCGGTGCTGGCTTGATGGACCGCAAGCGCAGCTTCTGGCTGGTGGCCGATGCCGAGTTGGTTGTCTATGGGGCCACCGATCCCGCAGCAACGCTGCGCATTGGCGAGGAGATTGTGGCCTTGGCCGCCGATGGCAGCTTCCGGTTGCAGGTTCCCTTCCGCGATGGTCAGCAGCTGTACCCAATCACCGCGGTTGCCGCCGATGGGGAGCAGCGCCGTTCGATCACCCTGGAGTTTTCCCGCCGCACCCCCCTTGCTGCCGGCAACAGCCAGGAAGCAGCGGTTACCGAGTGGTTTTGAAGCGCTAAGAATCAATCAAAGCCCAAGAGGTCAAAGATCTCGCGATCCTTGAGGGATTCGGCTTCCAGGGGCTCCACATTGTCCAACATGCGCTGGGCCAGGTTGAGGTATTCCTGCTGAACAGCCTCTACTTCAGGCGTGGATTCCATCTCGAAGATGGTGCACTTCTTGAGCCTGGAACGGCGGATCGCATCGAGGTCGGGGAAGTGGGCCATGGTTTTCATGCCCACCCGATCGTTAAAGCGATCGATTTGGTCGGTGTCCTTGCTGCGGTTGGCCACCACACCGCCGAGACGAACCTTGTAGTTCTTGGCCTTGGCTTGGATCGCGGCAATGATCCGATTCATCGCAAAGATGGAATCGAAATCGTTGGCGGTCACGATCAGGCAGTAATCGGCATGCTGCAAGGGGGCCGCAAAGCCACCACACACCACATCTCCCAGCACATCGAAAATCACCACATCGGTGTCTTCGAGCAGGTGGTGCTCCTTGAGCAACTTCACGGTTTGGCCCGTCACATAGCCACCGCAGCCCGTGCCCGCCGGCGGACCACCGGATTCCACGCACATCACCCCATTGAAGCCCTTAAAGACAAAGTCCTCGGGGCGTAATTCTTCGGTGTGAAAGTCCACGGTTTCGAGAATATCGATCACCGTGGGCACCATGGATTTGGTGAGGGTGAAGGTGGAATCGTGCTTCGGATCACAGCCGATCTGCAGCACCCTCTTTCCCAGCTTCGAGAAGGCAGCCGAAAGATTCGAGGATGTGGTGGATTTGCCGATCCCCCCTTTGCCATAGACGGCAATCACCAAGGCACCTTCCTCAATGGCCATGGAGGGGTCTTGATGAACTTGGAGGCTCCCCTCCCCATCAGGCCTGGTCAGAGTTGTTGTCATCGCCGATCAAACAGGCCAGCCCCTTGGAAGCATGGGTTGGTCTTGGTTCTATCAAAGGCCTTTGCCTGTAGTCCGGTGGGCACTGCATGCAAACCGATACATCTCAGCCACTCCATGTGAGCAGTTCAAAACGTAATTCCCAAGGCCGCGGGGCACTAGCGGCTCAGGTGCGCCTTTGCCTCATACAGGGTTTCGGCGTCAATCACCTGCAATTGCCGTTCCCGCGCAAAGGTTTCGGTGTTGCGCCGCACCTTGCTGCGCACAAAGAACGGGATTTTGGCGAGTTCCGCCTCACCATCGGCGCTCCACACGAGCCCCGCCAGGGTTGCCGTTGGAGTGGCCGTTGCGGGATGGTCCGCTGCAGCTTCTGCCGGTGTGGCTTGAGCTGGTTTCTCAGCGCTCTGCGGGGGAGCCCCTTCGCCCAGGTGGCTGCGGTGGCCATCCACGAACTCAAAATCGTGGCGGAACATGCCAATCAGGTGCTCCTCCAGGCCCATCATCAAAGGATGCACCCAGGAATCAAAGATCACATTGGCCCCTTCCCAGCCCATTTGGGGTGAATAGCGGGCCGGCACATCCTGGACATGGAGGGGCGAGCTGATCACGGCACAGGGGAGCCCCAACCGCTTGGCACTGTGGCGTTCCATTTGGGTGCCCAACACCAGTTCCGGGCTGGCCTCGGCCATGGCCTTTTCAACGGCCAAGTAGTCGTCGGTGATGATCGCCTCCAAGCCCAGCTCCTTGGCCGCTGCGCGCACCTCCCGGGCCAGCTCCCGGCTGTAGCTCCCCAGACCCACCACCTGAAAGCCCAATTCCTGGCTGGCAATCTTGGCGGCGGCGATGGCATGGGTGGCATCGCCAAAAATGAACACCCGCTTGCCCGTGAGGTAGGTGGAATCCACCGAGCGGGAATACCAGGGCAGTCGGGATGGCTCGTCAAAGTGAGGGGGTTCAAGCCCCACCAAGCCGCACAGTTCCTCGATAAAGGCAATGGTCGCACCGATCCCGATCGGCACGGTGCGCACGGTGGCCATGCCAAAGCTGCGCTCCAGCCAACTGCAGACCGGCGCTGCGATTTCGGGATAGAGGCAGACATTGGCATCGGCTGTGGGGATCCGCTGCAGATCCGCTGGACGGGCCCCCATGGGGGCCACCACGGCCACATCAATGCCGCAGCGATCCAACAGGCCCGTGATCTCGCGGATGTCGTCGCGGCAGCGGAAGCCGAGCAGGCTTGGGCCCAGCAGATTCACCCGGGGCCTGCGGCCCTCCTGCTGCCAGCGCTGGGGGGAGGGCGCGGGGGTACCTGGGGGCGGAACCTGGTCCTTGAGCAGACCACGCACCAGTTGGTAGAGGGTTTCCGCCGCCCCCCAGTTTTCCTTCTTGGAGTAAGCCGGCAGATCCAGGCTCACCACGGGGATACCCCCCAAAGCCATGCCAGCGGCGAGGGCACCGGGCTGGTCTTGGATCAGTTCGGCGGTACAGCTTTCCCCCACCAACAGGGCTTCAGGTTGGAAGCGCTCCACGGCCTGGTTGATGGAGCGTTTGACGAGCTCGGCGGTGTCTCCGCCCAGGTCCCTGGCTTGGAAGGTGGTGTAGGTGACCGGCGGGCGTTTATCCCGCCGTTCGATCATGGTGAACAGCAAGTCGGCGTAGGTGTCTCCCTGGGGGGCATGCAGCACGTAGTGCACGCCCTCCATGGAGGTGGCAATCCTCAGCGCACCCACATGGGGCGGGCCTTCGTATGTCCAGAGGGTGAGTTCCATGGGTGTTAAGCAGTAAAGCTGAGCAGGGAGCGGCGGCGGAGGGGGCGGGCAAAGAGTTCGGCCAGATCACCGGCCTGATCGCAGCCGTGGATGGGGCTGAACACGAGCTCAATCGACCACTTCGTGGCGATCCCTTCGGCCTCCAGGGGATTGGCCAGGCCCAGGCCGCAAACCACCAGATCGGGCTTGGCCCTGCGCACCCGATCCAACTGCCGTTCCACGTCTTGGCCCTCACTGATTTGGGTGCCTGCAGGGAGGAGATCCAATTCCGATGCCAACAGTTGGCGATCGAGATAGGGCGTGCCCACTTCCACCAACTCCATGCCGCATTCCCGGCTCAAAAAGCGAGCCAAGGAAAGCTCCAGCTGGGAATCGGGCAAGAGGAAGAGGCGCTTGCCCGCCAAGGTTTCCCGGTGGGGAGCGATGGCCAGGCGCCCCCGCTGCACCAAGGGATCCAGCACTGCGGCCACCTGGGCCGGAGCCACACCGCAGGCGGCCGCGCCGGCGGCCATCCACGCCCGGCTGCCTTCAACCCCGAGGGGATAGGGCGCTGGAATCAACTCAGCCCCGCGGGCGATCAGGGCCCGGGCGGTGGCACTCAAAAAAGGCTGGGCCAGAAGCACCTTGGTGCCCTTGCCCACAGGAGGCAGCTCGGTGGAGCGCCGCGGCGGCAGGCTGCGCACCACGCCGACCCCCAGGCGTCCAAACAGATCGACCAGCCGATCTTCCACCGCATCGGCCAAGGTGCCGGCAATTAACAGCTGGGGTTCATCGCTCGTGGGCATGAGGGGCGTCATGGCCACCAGGGCCTGGTCTTCCCCCTGGGTGAAGGTGGTTTCAATGCCACTGCCGCTGTAATTCAGCACCGTCACTTGGCCCAAAAGCTGGCGGTTGAGCCGCTCCGCTGCCTTGGCTAGATCCAGCTTGATCACTTCACTGGGGCAGGAACCCACCAAAAAGAGGGTGCGGATTTCAGGCCGGCGGGCCAGCAACTCCTTCACGAGCCGATCGAGTTCCTCATTGGCATCGGCCAGACCAGCCAAATCCCGCTCCCCCAGAATCGCTGTGCCGAAGCGGGGTTCCGCAAAGATCATCACGCCCGCAGCGCTCTGCACCAGGTGGGCACAGGTGCGGGATCCCACCACCAGGAAGAAGGCATCGGGCATGCGCCGATGCAGCCACACAATCGAGGTGAGGCCGCAGAACACCTCCCGCTGGCCGCTTTCCTTCAAAACCTCCAAAGGCGGGACAACCTTCAGCCCCGCCTCGACCACCCCATCAAGCATTGGATTAGCCATGGCTTCTGCCAGCGTCGATGCGCCCATCGCGTCGAATCGACGCAAGTACCCACAACAGTTACTGGCAACGCGACGGAAAAGCGACAGATCGCTTAGAAATGTTTGGGATCACGGTCCGCCAGGTGTTCATAACCTCACCCACCTCTGGCTGGAGCAGGGGGGCCAACCGCATCGAAAAGCCCCAGGCCGAAGCCCAGGGCCCAGGAAGCCAACTTCAGGGGAGGGGTTTGGCCCTTTGTCTCACCTTCTCCAAGCGATTGGTTCCGATTTCCTTTACCTATCGCTTGATTTACCAACCAAGCTCTTTCTTCTTCTTCTGCTACTTTTGCTGTTTCTGCTTGTCCAGAGTTTCCCTAGGGGAAGCACCCCTTTGCGCAGGATTAAGAAGAGCTGCCTGTCACATCCTTCCGCACTATTAAGCGTCTTTCTGCCTTCTTCAAGCAACGCGGTTGTCGTTGGCTAATTGGATTCTTGGCTAATTGGATTCTTGGATAATTGGATTCTTGGATAATTGGATTCTTCGCTAATTGAATTCTTGGCTACAATAGTCTCAGGCAAAGTGAGGCAACAGCGCTACTAGAAAACAACCCATTGCTACCAATGGATGCCCCAATGGACGGAGTGACTGGACCACGGAGATGGAGCCGCTCTCTTCGCTAAAAACAAAAAGGGGGGCGGGCACCCCTGCCCTAGCATTCTTCAACTTTTCTTCGGATTTGGCCGATGAACCCGCTGTTCAGCAAGTGTGCCACTTGTTCCAGCAACTCTGGAACCGAGTATTCGCAGGGATTTTGCCGCGTCTGGGGCACAATTTTGTCAACCGCTTGGACCTGGGGCCGCCAGTGTCCCCATTGGACGCCGAGGGATGCCTCGACGCAAAAGGAAAGGCACACCCTCATGGGCACTTGAACGAAACCTGGACCCAAGGGACACCCATTGGCCGCTGATTAGGCCCCATGTCTCTTCAGTTGATTGACGCTGAGCTTCTTTGCCTGGCGACTGGATTGGCCGCAACTGAGCTGGCTGGTGAATCGGCTTGCCAGGGATTTTGTTTGCGATTTACAAACCAGCTTGTAACGGACTGAGAAGACCCAAGTTGATGTGTGTATTGCTACGGCACGTTCTTAAGGTTTGCTTTAGGAATGAATTGGTTGCCGGAGGTTTTGTGATTTCTGCTGGTTCGCTCTCGTTGCTAGCGGTTTCTGGTTTGGTGGGTTTGGTGGTAGTTCAGGTTGCCCTTGAACTCTTTGGTGGTTGAGGGTTCTGAGCCCACTCTCTCTTTTGCCTGACAGCATTGCGGAAATGGGCAGAAGCAAGCCCTTTTCTCTTCGTTCAAGAATCGGCCCTTGCATGTAATCACTGACCTCCTGGACCTGTAGAGGAGCGAGTAGGTGTTCGAGATCCCCTGAGCCCAGTCGTTGTCGCTGGAAGCACTTTGTGGGGGAAGACGTCCTAAAGCCCCCAGTGAGGCTGCGGCTGGCTGCATCAAAGGACGCCCGGTCTGGCTAGGCCTTCGAGGTGCGGCCCAGCGGCTTCTCGCCCTGGGCTTTGGAGCAGGGTGCAGGCCCTATCCTTAGGAGATTGAGCAGAAGCGATCAGCTGCGTTGTAGCCATAAAAAAACCGGCCCCGCCAAACCGGAACCGGATCAATCGACCACTTCCCTAAACCAAGGCAAAACTAAACAAGGCAAAACTAAAGCTGTCAGCAAAGACCCCAGGGCACCGATGGGTTAATGCCAAGGAGTGCCGCCTGAATTGACGAATTCATGCAGTGTCGCCTCAGACGGCGAGCCCACGGTTAGGTGGGGACTGTTGAAAGAAGGGCCGAAGGTCAGCTTACTAAAAAAGCTGATTGGGTGGCGTGTCGTCCATTCGGACACCTCCGTTTGGTTGCAACCATCCTGATTTTGATCAAGGCAGAAGGCAATCAGCACTTGCACTTATGGCTACGTACGGCTACCAGGTGATAGGCAAGGCCGACAACGGTCCCCTTAGGAACCGGAACAGACCCAGCTATTGATCGCTGACACCAGGCATGAGGAGCGCAATGTGGTTTTCCCCTAGCCAGCGGTAGAGGGGGATTGCTGCCAGAGCCATCGATCCTGAAAAAGGGTAGCGGCCCCGAGATGTTGTCGTCCATCAAGAACCGCTCGACCAGCGCAAAGGCGCAAGCCATGCCAATCCGTAAAGGAATCGGGGGGCTGGATTTTTCTCCCATTGACCTGAATAGGATTCGCCCGATCCAAAACCCCTACAGCGGGCCCAAGGACGATGTCGGAATTGAAGTGCCCGTTCAGTGGTCAGGCAGGAGCGGTGACACCCTCCGGCGGCACCACCAACGACCACTGGTGGCCCGATCAGATCAAGGTGGGCCTGCTGCACCAGCACCATCCGGCCTCCAATCCCCTTGGCGCAGACTTCGACTACGCCAAGGCCTTTGCCGGGCTCGATTACGCCGCCCTCAAGGCCGATCTAAGGGCGCTGATGACCGATTCCCAAGACTGGTGGCCGGCGGACTGGGGCCATTACGGAGCCCTGTTCATTCGCCTGGCCTGGCACAGTGCCGGCACCTACCGGATGGCGGATGGCCGTGGGGGCTCCGGCCATGGCAACCAACGCTTTGCGCCGCTCAACAGCTGGCCCGACAACACCAACCTCGACAAGGCCCGGCGGTTGCTGTGGCCCCTCAAGCGCCGGTACGGCACGGCCATCTCCTGGGCCGACTTGATCGTTCTTGCTGGCACCGAAGCGCTGGAGTCGATGGGCTTCCGCACCCTGGGCTTTGCCGCTGGTCGCACCGACATCTGGCAGCCCGAAGAGGATGTGTTCTGGGGCAAGGAAACCACCTGGCTCGGCGATGAACGCCACGCCACCGATGGATCCCTGGACCAACCCCTAGCAGCCGTCGAGATGGGGTTGATCTACGTCAACCCCGAAGGGCCCCATGGCCATCCCGATCCGGTGGCCTCAGGCCGGGATGTGCGGGACACCTTTGCCCGCATGGGCATGAGCGTGGAGGAAACCGTGGCCCTGGTGGCTGGTGGCCACACCTTCGGCAAATGCCACGGGGCGGCACCGGCGAGCAACCTGGAGGCCGAACCGGAAGGGGCACCGCTGGAGGCCCAGGGCCTGGGCTGGGCCAACCGCTTCGGCAGTGGCAAGGGGGAGCACACAATCACCAGCGGCATTGAGGGGGCCTGGAAACCCAACCCCACCCAATGGGACCAGGGCTACTTCGAGATGATGTTCACCTACGAGTGGGAACTCACCAAGAGCCCGGCCGGCGCCTGGCAGTGGGTGGCCAAGGATGTGCGCCCTGAACACCTGATCCCCGATGCCCACGTGCCGGGATTGCGCTCGGCGCCGATCATGACCACCGCCGATCTTTCCCTGCGCCATGACCCGATCATGGAGCCGATCGCCCGGCGCTTCCACCAGGACCAACAGGCCTTCGCCGACACCTTTGCCCGGGCCTGGTTCAAGCTGACCCACCGCGACCTGGGCCCCCGCTCCCTCTATCTCGGCCCCGACGTGCCGGCCGAGGAGTTGATCTGGCAGGATCCCCTACCCGCCATCGACCATCCCTTGGTGGATGGCGCCGATCTGGCCGAATTAAAGCAACAGATTCTGGCCACCGGCCTCACGGTGCCTGAGCTGGTGGCGACCGCCTGGGCCTCAGCCTCCAGCTTCCGCGGCTCCGACAAACGGGGCGGCGCCAATGGCGCTCGGGTTCGGCTGCAGCCCCAGCGCACTTGGGAGGTGAACGACCCCGAGCAACTCTCCCGGGTGCTGGCCCATCTGGAGGCCGTGCAAGCAAAGTTCAACGGCAACCAATCGGGTGGCAAGCGCATCTCCCTGGCGGATCTGATCGTGCTAGCCGGTGGTGTAGCGGTAGAGCAGGCCGCCGCCGCCGCTGGCCACAGCGTGGTGGTTCCCTTCCGGCCAGGACGCACCGACGCGAGCGCTGAACAGACCGACAGCGCTGGTTTCAATGTGCTCAAACCATTGGCCGATGGCTTCCGCAACTGGCAACGGGCCGATGTGCCGATTCACGCCGAAGAACTGCTGCTGGATCGGGCCCAGCAGTTGGGCTTGAGTGCTCCTGAGCTCACGGTGCTGGTGGGCGGGCTCCGGGTCCTGGGGGCCAACAGCGGCGGCAGCAGCCACGGCGTCTTCAGCGATCGCGTTGGCGTGTTGAGCACGGATTTCTTCGTGAACCTGCTCGCCATGGACACCGTCTGGGGGCCGGGCAGGGGAGAGAACGTCTACGAAGGCCGCAGCCGACTCGATGGCAGCCTGCGCTGGAAGGCGACCCGGGCTGATCTCGTCTTTGGCTCCAACAGCCAGCTCCGCGCCATCGTGGAGGTGTACGCCCAAGACGACGGCAGCGAACGCTTCATCCACGACTTCGCAAACGCCTGGGTGAAGGTGATGGAGCTGGACCGTTTTGATCTGGTTCGGCCCAGCAGCCCCTAAGGCCTGTGGCCAGAAACCCGGGGATGGCTACTGCCTGGAAACGGAGCGGTTGACGCCGAAGTTCAACAAACCAAGCAACAACCCGACAGCGATGAACGACTCCCAAGCCTGGCTGACCCTGCTGCTCGCGATCGGGGCAGAAGTCGTGGGTACATCCCTGCTGAAGCTGTCGGCGGGTCTGACCCGGCCCTGGCCAACGGTGCTGCTACTCGTGGCCTATGGCTGCGCCATCGCCCTGGTCGCCAGGGTGGTGATGGTGATCCCGCTTGGGATCACCTACGCCCTGTGGAGCGGTATCGGCACCCTAGCCGTGGTGCTCATAGGAGCCCTGGCCTACCGACAATTCCTCAGCACCAGCCAAATGATTGGGGTCGCCCTCATCGCGGCTGGGGTGGTCATCGTGAACCTGGGGAGCGAAGCTCACACCTAATTGGCAGTAGCCATGACCAACACATTTGGGCGACTCGCCGACTGGAATCCTCCGGCCAACCGGCGCGATCCCTGCTCTTCGACATTGTCGACTTCGACAAAACCTATCCGGCAACCTTTGGGTGGGAACTCAATGCTGTGGCGCCATTTCCGCGACTGGAAATGTTCGGTGGTGCTTGAAGAGCTCAATCAGCCGGATTAACGCTCTATGGAACGTTGTGCGCCTGGGTGCTCGCCAAGGCCCATGCCCCCTCCAGCAAGGCAACACCAATCGCCAACTTTATCGTGAAAGATGACAGCTTTGATGGTGCGATGGCACAGTTCTCGGCCACCTATTCAGAGCAAGCACACTACGATTGCAAACTATTTTTAGCAGTGATTGAGGCGGGGGATCTGGTCAGCAGCCAGGCCTGGGCGAAGGTAGATCTGCGGGCAGTTGCTTGATCGACCTTTGGGCCGGATTTAACGCAGACTTCATCTTCAGAGGCAGCCCTTGGTTAGGATCTTGGCATTGAATTCCTGAACTGGCATGACTGCCCTCGATCGCTCAGTGGCCCTGAGCGAACAAAAGCAGATTTGCATAGAAAACTTTGAGTTTCAAAGTGGTGAAGTTCTCAAATCACTCAAGATCAATTACGTCACGCTTGGAACTCCTCAATATGACGCTAATGGGACAATTTGCAATGCTGTTCTTTTAGTTCACGGAACGGCAGGCAATTGGCTGACCTATGCGCAGAAATGGTGGACAAGCAATATGTATGAGTCTGGCCAACCCCTGGATCTTGATCACACCTTTGTGGTGATTTCAGACAACATTGGCGCCGCCAAATCCAGCAAGCCCAGTGATGGATTGCGGATGGACTTCCCGCGCTACACCCATGCTGATGTTGTGAAAGCACAGCATCACCTGGTTCATCACCACTTGGGCATTCAGCGCTTGCATGCCGTGATGGGGAGCTCCTATGGCGGCCGGCTCACATGGCAATGGGCTGTTCAATATCCCGATAGCGTGAAGGGGGTGATCCCGATGATTGCATCGCCCTTCCCGAATGCCGGCCGTCGCGGCATGCAGGACTTTCTTGGTTTGGAGCCGTTGTTGATCGATCCAACGTGGAACGGTGGTGACTATGAACAACAGCCCCGAAATTTCCCATTGGCCTTGATGGCTTTTTGGGTCTTTGTGGATGGGGCTGAACACTTGTGGAATGTTGCACCCACGCGGGAACGATCTTGGAGCTATCTTCCTGATCTCGCCAAGAAAATTGCTGCCAATCTTGACGCCAACGATTGGATTTATGAATTACGCGTCAACGATGACTTTAATGCTGCTGCTTCCCTTGAGTCAATTCGTGCCAAGGTGCTTGTGATTGAGCTTTCTGGAGACGAGATGGTGCCAGCAGAGCTGGGCCATCTTGAGCAGGCCAAGCAGATTCTTGGGGATCGAATCGACTATGTGAAGATCCGAGAAGCCTCTGGATATGGCCATTCAGCCCTACCGCAAACGATTCAAAACTACACCCCAAGAATTCATCATTTTATTCGATCTCTTGATGCCTAGGAAACACATCCCACCAAACACCTAGGGTTACCCCCGTAGACAGAGAATGTCCTTCCTGGGAATCCCGAGCTTTAATACATTGTCCTAGCGCTGCAAGTCACACCATTCCCAGGCCCGCCAATCCACCTGAATGGCGAAAGCACCTGAACCGATCCGCCCTTAGGCGCCCACTTGCAGGAACCCGAAGACTCAGGGTTGACCTGGGATCGCCGAGGTGATTGGTGATGAGATTGGAGGTGTGATCGGACCACCGGGCAGCAACCCTGCGGCCTGGCGATAGCAGGGGCGCTGAAACAGCTCCCTCTGGCTGAAGCGCTGCACCTGGGGAACGGCCCCCGGAGCGGCAAAACGGAACAGGATCAATTGGTCGAAATCATCGTTGGCAATCTTGGGCATAGCGTCCCAACCCAGGCCGCGGGCGAGCTCTGGCATGCGCTGGTGCTCCCAGAACAGCACCACGCGCTGAGGGGTTCCAGATGGGGCCTGACGCAGCATTTGACCTTGGGCGAAGGAATCCATGCGTGAGGTCTGATCGATGGAGATGTCCAAGCCTGTGGCCACAGCCAGCGGTACTGCGCTCTGGTAGCTACGGGCATTTTTCATCGTCACCGGATCGAGGAAGTAGGTGATGATGCCGCTCGGTTGACCAAAACAAGCGGGAATCAGGGACGCCAGGGCAATGGATCGCTGAAAACCATTCGGTGACAGGTTGTAATCCCCGCGTCGGACGTCCTTATCAGCATGGCGCATCAAGATCACATCCATGGCTGCAGCCGGTAATGCCACAGGTGAGGCGACCGCAAGTAAGGCAAAAGCAGCAAACAGGGAGGCTGGACGACGGCGCATGGGGAAGGAAGTAACAAACGGCGCCATCGAAGCCCGCCCCTATGGCGATCGGTGGCAGGGATAGCCGTCAAGAAGTTACAGCCGTGGGGTGCCCCAGGACAAGCAGACAATCAATGGACTAGCTACTGCCAGCGTGGTGGCCAACAAATTGGGGATCTCTGAGTAGTTGGTGGATCAATGACCCAGGGTCAACAGGAATTTCGATCGCAAGCCCTAGCAAATGGAGACAGGAGTTGCCAAAGGTTTAACGCATTTTTCGATGGAAACATCCTGATCCATTCGACCTGCAATCGAGGAGATCATGACACAAGCGCTTCTTCCAAAGGTTACAGGGGGGAACGAGCAACCTGAAGCTGGCGTACTTTGACCCATTCAAAAACCTTCTAAAATCCAAAAACTAAAAGGAGCAATCAACCGACCATCAACTACAGAGAAGTCGATGAAATCCTGGAAGTTGGGCTACTCATTGGCCATGTCAACTGAGTCCAACTCTCCACCCAAGCGAGCAGCCTCCCGGTACACCAGCGGCAGGCGCAAACCGCGCCGCCGCAAAGCATCCTCCCGAAGGCCAATGTCGAAGTGGTCATCCACAACAACCATGGGAGGAACACCCCTGCGACTGGGCTCAAGCCATTGCAAAACCGATTGCATCGCCATGGCTCCCAAATAGCGCGCTGAAGGGAACACCCCAAGGGATCCCCCCAGGGGGACGTAGTCGCCCATTAAGCCCACCGGAAGCACCTTGGTGCTATGGGCTTCTGTCCAGCGCACGACCTCTTGAGCCGGAACCAAGGGACCTTTGGATGTGCGGTGCACGCCATAAATCTCTGTAATCAAAAGAACGTCGGCTTTCTGGTTGGCGCGATGAACCATCGCCTGCCATTCGGGCCAGGTGTCCACGAGATCGCTAGCGACCAGGCGCTGCGGAGCCCAAGGGAATACGGTCATCCCCTTGGCCGTATCTTGACCACGGGGAGTAGCAGAACCCAAGGCCGCAATCCGCAGCCCACCAGCTGGCCGGATCACAGCAAACAACTGGGCCAGCGCAGCGAAGGGCGGGGTTGCTTCGATACCTGTAACCCCAGACTTCTCGCTATAGCCAAACTGCATCGCGGGACGACTGTTCTCTAAGAAAAAAACGAAGCGGCCCTTGCGAAGCTCGGGATGACGGGAAAGAACCAGATTAGCCTGATTGTTAACAGCAATAATAACCGTGGGATTAAAGTTTTTCACAACCCTTTCAGCGCCAACCACCACGGCATTGCCCATGGCATCCACGTCATTACGGTCACGGTTGAGGTAATACCAACGCACATTGACCGGCATACGATTCGCCGCAAGGGTTTTCCTGATACCGTCATCGGTATCCCTCACCAGTCGAAGGGACTGGGAGAAGGAATGAAGAATCAATACCCGTGGTTTCCAGACATTAAAAGCGGTAAGTAAAAAGATATAAACAATCACCAGCCCTGTGGCCAGCTGAGCTCTGCGAAACCAGACGTCGACCCGCATCAGATCAAACCCAATGAGCTCCACCAGGGAACTGACAGTAGGGTCCCGACCAAGGCGGCAAGATTAAGCCATTGCTTGGAGGCCAAAAATCGGGCCTGGTCAAATTGATCTCCACAATTGGAGAGGACTTGGAGATAGGCACTATTTTGATAAGGAAGAAACCAAATATCACTAAAAACGCTGCACAAAAACAGGCATATCCACGGGTTGATGCCCTGGGAAGTAGCCAACGGTAGAAGCAGGACAAAAGCAACCAACATCCCCGCATTAAGGGGTAAGAAAAGACGCACTCCCACCGTGAGCAGCAAGCAGGCCATGAGAAACAGCCAAATACTTCCGGCGGTAAATCCAAGGGCTTGATTCGTGAATTCCCCCAACACAGAGGAAAATCCGACGTAGTCCATAATATTGACAAGGCAGCCATTGCCGATCAAGAAAAAAATCATTGGCCAGTCAAGTGCTTCTCGAAATCGCTTCTTTGTGAGGGCACCGCTGACCAGCAATAGAACCAGGGACAACCCAGCAATCCAGGCCACATCGATATGGTGCCAGGTCTCTGTCAGCAAGCCAATGGCATAGGTTGCCAGGGCAATCAAGACCAGGGCCTGCTCCTGGGTCACTGGTCCCATCTGGGACAACCGCTGAGCAAGAGATGAACGATCAAGGTTAGTGGCGGGCAAACCACCTTGCAAAAATCTCAGTAGAACAATCTGGGTAACAAGCAGAAGCAGAATCACCACGGCAGCAGCCTTGAGCCAGAACAATCCCAAGAACGTTTCCTGGATCTGGAGGGGCAACAAACTCAAGCCAATGATGCTGGCCGATTTGCTGGTGGCCAACATTGGCGAAAAAATACTGGCGCCTCCGAAGGTGGCGGCGACCAGTGCGGTGATCGCAGGCCCCCTGAGTGGGAGTTGGAGAAGCCGGCTAGTGGATTCACACAGGGGTAGCAATAGGGCGGTGCGGCTGTTACTTGAGGACACAAATGGAGACAACAGCAGGCCCGTGCTGAGTAAGCCCAACTGCTGAAAGAAAGGTTGATTCGGTAGTTTCAACAGGAGCAAAAGTCCAAACCGTTCTCCCAAGCCGCTGAAATTAATGGCAGCCGCCAGGGCAAAGACCCCAAGCAGGGTAAAAAGGGTTGGGGAAGCAAAACTGCCTAAGGCCTCAGACGGGGGAGCCAGCCCGATGAACAAGCTGATCAAAACAGCGATCAAAGGCGGAACAAACTCATCGAGCAGGCTGAAAGCCCAAAGAACAACTGTGATCACCAAGATCACGCCAAACAATGAAATTGCCGTGGAATAACCAGTCAATGCCAGGGCAAGACCAACCACCGGCGGAAGCACGATGAGCAGCAGAACACCCAGGGAGGAACGGCTTAAGCGCATGACACCCAATCAAACAATTGACAAGTACGCCATACTGCCCCGGCAGGTGAAAGACTCAACCTGTTATTTAGAAGCAAAAAATAAATCATAGCCCGAGGAATAATCAAGGGGAAATAGACTGGAGGTGTCGAAATTTTTGCACCCGATCCCCGGGGTCAACTTCCGTCGTGTAAATATTACCCTTAGAATCAATGGCCACATTGTGCAGCCCTAAAAATTCGCCTGACCTAGCACCAGCCTTTCCAAACCGATCAACGACTTTCCCCGAATCACGAAGAACGACGCTCATCTCATTTCCTGTTCCGTCAGCATTAAACAAAAAACTTTGCTTCGGATCAATCCAAAACGCAAGATCCCAAGGGGAACTGTTCGGCATAGCATTGCCATCAATGACAATTTGCCTTATAAAATATCCATCCTTGCGAAAAACTTGGATTCGATTATTCGAGCGATCACAGACATAAACAAGACCATCGGCAGCAATCTTGACACAATGAACTGGATTGCCAAATTGGGGAGATGCGGGATTTTTGGTTGGTAGTTTTAGGTCAGTTGGCCTGTTGCCGTAGGCACCCCAAATGCGGCGATAGGCGCCGGTATCGGCATCGAAGACAATAACACGATGATTGAAATAACCATCAGCGATATAAACTTCATTCGTCAGCGGATCAATGGCGGCACTTGCTGGCTGACCTAGGCGGGCAGGATCGTCACTATTGGTTTGATCTCCAGACTTTCCAATTTGCAACACAAATTTGCCATCCTGGGTAAATTTGAGAAACTGACCGTCCTTAGGTCCGTTGCCTCCAAGCCACACATAACCCTTGTAATCAATGGTGATTCCATGCTCACGCTGGGGCCATTCATAACCATCACCGGGCCCGCCCCAAGCCCTTAGCAAATTCCCTTTCTGATCAAACACCAGTACTGGAGGGGCTGGTTCGCAGCTTCTAAGGCTGGCAGCCTTGCAGGCTGCCCCCTTTTTACCGGTGCGAATACTGTTGGGCCGCTGGAGCACCCAAATGTGATCCTTCGCGTCAACGGCAACACCTGAGGCCTCCCCCATGACCCAATGGTTGGGCAAGGGCTTTGGCCAGGTTGGATCAACTTGATAACGGGGTATCTCAGCAGCAACAGCCGACGCTGAAAGCACCAAGAAAGCAAGCAAACCGGCAAATTTCATCGCTTGGATCGCTGGGGGTTAGGGCCCCAACCCAGATTCTTATTCAGGGTTACGATACCAAAAAATCGAGAATTTTGCTATTTGCAAGTTACAAGTAGGGACAGCCTAAGAAGAACGACCTTATGGGTCCGCCAAGCAGGAACCGATCACAATCAGCTCATAACGAAAGCCCATAAAGCATGAATAGCCCAGGAACATGGCAATTCCCATCAGGGCCATCATGCCATTCTCCGCAAAGCTGACGATACCAAAGGGCGCCTTGGCATTACCACCAACACATGCACAATTCAAGGCCGGCTTATCGATCACAACTGCCTTATAAACAGAAAATATTCCCGCCATACCCACAAACACAGCAAGCAAACCCGTGAGACCCGTTGCCGTGTTGCAGATGAAGCCAAGAGCAATCAGCATCTCAATCGGCGGGTACACACGGCCATAGAAAGGCCATCGCTGGGTGAGGAGTTCGTACTTGGCAAAAACTTTTGGCCAATCCCGGCACATCCATCAGCTAGCCACGTCAATAAGCCATGGCCCATAGAGCTTTAGGCAAGCCAAACCTCAAGAGCCACCACCACAATCAAGCCCAGGGACACCAACTGGAAACGCTGATCAATCCGATCGAGCCTGGCTTGAACAGCAGCCTTCTGATCATCGCTCGCCTGCGCGTAACAATTTGTTGACCAGGCAAACAAGATAAACAAACCAACGCAGATTAAATAGGCCACGGCATAGAGCTTGTCGAGATAGGACAGATACGGCGTTTTTGGTAATCCTGCCGCATAGCCCTGCTGCAGAAACACCAGCGTCAGCAAGGCTGTTGAAGGGATGGCCAACCGCACATCCCCCAGGGAACTTTCAAGATAGGGAGAAATCAACACCACCAGTAGAATGATGGCCAACGGCAGCACGTAGGTAATGAAGCCTGGCCAGAAACTGCTGCGGTAATTGAACAAACACTGCACCTGGCTGATCCGCACTAGGCGGTTCAAGCCATAATCTGTGCGATAGGTGCGCACCACCGGTGCCAACGTGGCAGAGGTGAGGACATAGCCATCAAGGCTGGCATCTTCGCCAATAATTCCCCTTTGATTGCGCTCAGGCACCAGTAATAACGGCCGGCCATCGATCGCGGAATGGGCCGGCACCACCTGCAGCACGATCGGCAATTGCAAGGAGCCAAAGGGATATTTCCGCAAATCAATCGTTCGCACATCGAAATGGCTAGAAAAACGAAAACTCTGATACCAGGATCCATCTTTCCTCTGCTTCGGCTGGCTCAAATCAGCCATCACCTTGGAATCCCAGTCCTCCACCTGATTGCTGAAGTCCACCAACGCCAAGGGATCGAGATCGTCTCGCTGCATCCACTCCTGCACGCTGTTAGGCCACTCCAACCAGAAGCGACCATCAACGAAGTACGTCTTCTCCGCTAACGACAAGGCATGGATGGAATCCACATGCATCCCCACCTGCATCACGATTCCCTGGCGTTGAAGCTGGGGGAAGGAGGCCAGGGGCTGAATGATCGGCGCCTGGGCCCGCTGCATGGCCCAGGGCATGGCAATCCGATCGCCCACCGGCATGCCCATGCGATGCATGGGCATGCGCACCAGGTTGACCATGCTGCTGATCGGAGCCCAGGCCATCACCAGGGCCAGCAAGCCCGCCAACAGTCCCGGCACAAACCAGCGGCCGAAGCGCTCGGTGCCAGAGGGGCGGGGCATGGAAATGCCAACCTGATTGCCCCAGGTTGGCACCCGATCCCCTGGCCCAGGCGAAAGGCCTCACCACGGTTTGCCAATTTTGAGTTCTTCAATACTTTGGAGACGATGGATCGAAACGAAACCGCGTGATTCGCGAACGTCTTGCAGGAGCGGTGGCCGGCATGGCCGCCGGCACGATCGTGGCCTTCAGCGCCGGATCCCTGCACGCACCTCACGCAAACGCCAAATCCCCGGAGGCTGCCAGCTCCCAAAACCTGATCTTCACCCTGAATGGGCTAGCCCTTGGCGGGCTGATAGGCCTAGTCAGGCCAGGCCAGCGCCGGCGCAAGTTGGCAGAAACTCAGCAAAACTTGGGATGGAAGGGCTGGCGCGAGTTCCAAGTGATCCGCAAGCAGCCAGAGAGCCAGGAGATCACCTCGTTTGTGCTGGCCCCCAGCGATGGAGAAGCCCTCCCCACCTTTTCTCCTGGCCAATTCCTCACCCTCGAGCTGCCAATCCCCGGCCAAGCCAAGCCGGTCGTGCGCACCTATTCCATCTCCGATTTCCCGCCCGCAGACCAGCCGATTCGCCACTACCGCCTCTCGATCAAGCGGGAGCCAGCCCCCCAGGGTCACACCGTGCCCCCGGGGCTCGCCTCCAACTTTCTGCACGACCACATCGGGGAAGGCTCCAGGCTGCGGGTGAGGCCCCCGGCCGGCAACTTTGTTCTGAATACCAATTCCAGCAGGCCCATTGTTTTGATCAGCAATGGGGTGGGCATTACCCCCATGGTTGCCATGGCCAAGGCGGCGATCGCCCAACCCGGCCAGCGCACCCTTTGGTTTGTGCATGGTTGCCGCAACGCCCAGTTCCATGCCTTTCGAGAGGAGATGGCAGCTCTTGCGGCAAACCACCCGAACCTCCACCTGCACATCGCCTACAGCCGCCCCGGTGAAGGTGATGGGAGCCATTACCAAAGCAAGGGCTACGTGGATGGGGCCCTGTTGCGATCACTGGTGGATCAGGACGCCGACTATTTCCTCTGTGGCTCCCCACCGTTCATGCAGGGCTTGATTGGGGAACTGAAACAGGCGGGGATCGATGCAGCGGCGATTCATTTTGAGATGTTCAGCCGGGCCCCAGCCCCCACCGGTGGGCCAACGCCAACAACCCTGGTGACCTTCACCACCTCGGGCCAAAGCGCCCCATGGACCAGCAGCGATCCCGATGCCACCCTGCTGTCCTTTGCCGAGGACCAGGGCCTAGAGCCGGCCTTTTCCTGCCGCGCCGGGGTGTGTGGCACCTGCGCCTGCCGGGTGATCGAAGGGGAGGTGACCTACAGCAGCGAACCCCCGGCCCCCGTAGCCAGGGGCTCAGCGCTGATTTGTATCGCCAAGCCCAAGGGGGCCAAGCTCAGCCTCGAGCTTTAGCCCACTGAACCTCGACCAGCACCATCACAAAGCCGCTGTCCTGGTTGACCGCTAGGCCCCAACCACCAATCCTGGTGGGATGGCGGCTCACCAACCATGGAACCAATTGACTGGCTTTGGATCCTTCACCCCACCCTGGCGGTGGTGCTGATCTATCCCCTGATCGGCGTTGTGGTGCGCCTGGGAATCCAAACCAAAGCGCGGCGGGTGGATGGCGCCAAGCTGCCTCCCACCACCGGGCGCGACCACACCGACCTGGGCAAGTGGCTAGCGGCCGGAGTGGTGGGCATCTCCCTGGTGGCCCTCACCGTGGTGATTGCCACCGATGCAGCGCCGGCCCCATTCCAAGGGGGAACCCCCAGGGCCATCCAACTGCTCCTGGTACTGGCGGGCACGGTGATTTCCCTAATTGCCCTCTGGCGATCCACCAGCAAAGCCCTGCGCCTCGCCTTTGCCTTGATCACCTGGGCCGGCGTGATCAGCCTGGGCGCCCAACCGGAGGTGTTCCGCCTCAGCGACAACCCGTTCCAAGCAAGCTTCTGGCAATCCCACTACTGGGCGGGCGTCGCCGTGGTGGGGCTGATGCTGTTTTCCCTGGGCGCCAGGCCAGAAATTCTGAGGGACCTGCGCTGGCGAAGGTTGCACGTCAGCGCCAATGTGCTCGCCGCGGTGTTGTTTGTGATCCAGGGCATGACCGGCACCCGCGACCTCCTGGAAATTCCGCTCCATTGGCAAAAGAGCACCCTGGAAACCTGCAACTGGACCACCCACGTGTGCCCCCCAACGGCCCCATCCATCCCCCCCGGCCGGCCCGGGTCGTGAAGCCAGGCATTGGCTTTCTCGTGCTCTACATCCTGCTGGGCGGGCAACCTCACCCACGCGGGGGGGGGCCTGAGGCGATCAGCTTTTGCAATGTGTTCTTTTTCTCCAGCCTGATCTGCGGGCTGGCGATGGTGGTGATCGATCGCAACGGGCTACAAAGCCACCCGCCACACTCCTTTCCCCTCGCCTGCGGCCTGATGAACGGGTTTCGATCGAAAGCCATCGGGCCAAAGAAGGAGCCATGGCAGGTTTGGCCCTAACGGAACCCCTCCCCCTCCCGTAGATCCAGCAATCGTTTCCATGGTGACCACTGCCCTATCGCTGGCGGCCATCCTGGTGGTGGGGATGGCCTTTGCGTTAACCCAGTTCTGTCTGGTGCGCGGGGTGCTAGGCGTACGCACTGGCAACGTCTCGCCCGCCCGTTGTGTGGTGGGGCTCAGTCTGTTAATCGCCCTCAGCTTGCTGGTGCTGGCCCAATGGCGGGGCGGCGAAACCATGCCCATCTACAACCCGCGGCTGGCGGTGGTCTTCGGAGGCCTGGTGTTTGGCCTGGCGGCTCGGGCCAATGGGGGCTGCTTTGTGGGCACGATCAACGGCCTTTGCCAGGGTGAATCGCGCCGTCTGTTGACCATCGCCGGCTGGATTTTGGGTTATGCCCTGTTGCGCGGATCTCCCATTCCGGGTCACCGCCAAACGCCCCTGGAGGTGGGCCTCGTAATTGGGGGGCTTGGGGTTCTTTTGTTCGTGCTCAACGGCAGGGCCAGGCAGCAGCAGCAACGCTTCATGCCCAACCCATCCGAACCTGGCCTGCAGGGAACGGTTGCCTGGGCCTTGATGCTCGCCACCGGCATCCTGGTGGGCCTGTTGCACCACAGCGGCTTGCCGTGGGACCCATCCAACCTGGCGAAAGCCCTCGGCGCGAGCCTCCGGGGCTCCCCTCTGACAGCCATTTCGGCCTACGCCCTGCCGATTCCCTTGGGCATGGCCCTGGTGCATGGCCTCCGCCGCGACTTTGCTCCCGTGCCCATCAAGGCCAAGGATTTCAAACTGCTGCCCCTGGGGATGCTGATGGCCATGGGCAGTGTCTGGGGCATGGGTGCCAACGACAGCTTCCTGTTTCGCTATCTACCCCTGGGATCCATGCATGCCGCCCTGGGGCTGACGGCCATGGCCGTTGGCATTCTGATACCCGACTGGATCGGTCCCATCTCGCCCACCAGGAATCCCAGGACACAAGCTGGCATTTGATACTCAGCCCATACTCAAGACCTCCGTTGTCAGTCCGTGGGCCAGCAAACCGTCCAGAGCTACATCGAGGAGGTGCCCCGCTCGCAAGACGGTGCTGCATTGCCCGGTCCGCCCCTCTCCAGCATGCAGTGGCTGGTGTGGTCCCTGGCGACGGCGGGCAAATTTTTTGAGGGGCTGATCGTCTTCATGGGCGGCATCGCCCTGCCCCTGGTGAGCGAGCAGTTCGACATGGGCGCCACCGATCGCGGCTTTGTGACCGCCGCCACCCTGTTCGGGATCATGATCGGCGCCCTCACCCTGGGCGGCCTGGCCGATCGCTTCGGCCGCAAGCCGGTGTTCATCGCCGAAATGGTGTTGCTGCTGATTGGTTTGGTGGCCGCAGCCTTTAGCCCCAATACCCCCTGGCTGGTGGGCTGCCTGTTTGTGATCGGCCTCGCCCTCGGCGCCGACTACCCCACGGCCCACCTGGTGATTTCCGAGAGCATTCCGGCCAGCATCCGGGGCCGCCTGGTGCTGGGAGCCTTCAGCTTCCAGGCCGTTGGGGCCGTGGTGGGAACAGCCCTGGCGGCGGTGCTGCTGGCTAGCCGCCCCGACCTGGAAACCTGGCGGATCTTCTATTTGATGCCAGTGGTACCCGTGGCTCTGGTGGTGTGGGGCCGCCTGTTTCTGCCCGAAAGCAGCCACTGGTTGATCAGCCGCGGCGAAGTGGAACGAGCAGAAAACCACCTCGAGCGTTTGCTCAATCGCCAAGACGTTGCCCTTGCGGTGGAGCCCGCTACTGATGGTTCAATCCGCGACCATTCCAAGCCCGCCGACTGGCGAGAACTCTTCCAAGGCCGGCTGCTGAAGGCCACCACCCTGGCGTCCCTGCCCTGGTTCCTCCAGGACCTCTCCACCTACGGCATCGGCATCTTCACGCCGGTGATCATCGCCGCCGCCTTTGGGATGCAGTCGGGCGAACACAACGTGGTTGCTGTGATCCGTGACGACCTATTGGCTGCCCGGGGCACGGCCCTGATCGATGTGGCTTTCCTGGTTGGGATCAGTGTGGCGATCGTGTTGGCGGATCGCTGGGGGCGAATCCCCCTGCAGATCTTGGGGTTTATCGGCTGTGCCCTGGGCCTGGTGCTGGCAGCTGCCGGGGCTGGCTCCGCTGAGACCGCCAAGAACCTGCCCTTGATCGTGGCGGGCTTTGTGCTGTTCCAATTCATGACCAACCTGGGGCCCAATTCCCAGACCTATCTCCTGGCAGGGGAGGTGTTTCCCACCCGGCTGCGGGGCCTGGGCGCCGGCGTCGCCGCCGCCGCGGGCAAGGTGGGCGCCGTGCTGACGGCCTTTCTTTTCCCGGTCTTACTCACCCGTTGGGGCACCCAGACGTTGCTGCCCTTGCTGGCGATCACCTCCCTGGTGGGCGCCGCCATTACCTGGTTCTACCGAATCGAAACCAAGGGCCTCGATTTAGAAAGACTGCATTGATCGGACTGCGCGTATGTCCTTGCTGAGCAAGCTCAAACACCACGGCCGCACCATTCAGCAAGACAGCCAGCACACCCCCTGGTATCAGCTCTGGCGCCAGCCGCTGGCGGCCCTGATCCGCATGCCCTGGCCCCTGTTTTTCCTGGCCATGGGTCTGATTGATCTCGCGGTCGTCCTGGTCTTCACGGCGATCTTGAGTTTCGACCAGGAGCACCTGATCGGTGCGGCCACCATGGCCCTGCCCAGGCCTTTCCTCTTTGCGGTAGATGCGTTTTTTGCCAATGCTTTCGATGCCATCGTTCCCGACTCACTCTTCACCTACCTGGTGGGAGTGGTGGACATGCTTGCTGGGCTGATCACCCTCTCCACCCTCACAGCAGTGGTGTTTTCCCGCCTCAGCAGCAACGACATGCCCCTGCGGTTTAGCCGCCACCTCTGCATCACCAGCCTCGACGGGGGTCACCTGTTCTGCCGCTTTGTAACCAGCGACCCCAGCCAATGGCTGAACGTGAGCTACAGCCTCACCCTGATCCTCGACGACGAAGTGGAACCTGGGGTGTGGCAACGCCGCACCCGCTCCCTGGCGCTGCTCAATGGGGGCACCCCCCAGCTCAGCCAAACGGCCACCCTCACCCACACCCTGGATGCCAACAGCCCGATTCGGCACTTCGGCATAGACGAGCTGCAACGCCGCAATGCGGTGCTGATGCCCCTGGTGGAGGGGGTGGATGAGATCACCGGTGAGGGGCTACTCCAAACCCACCTCTACCGCATGGGAGACGTGCTCAGCGGTCGCCGTTTTGGGGATCTGGTTAGCCAAGATCCCAAGGGCCGCAAACGGGTGGATATCAATCGGCTCAACCAGGTGGTGCCCACTTGAGGGTGGCCCAGCGGCCCTTGATCGAGCTCACCGGGAGCTAATCCCCCTGGCTGCTGCCAGCAGGGCCGCCTTGGTGGCCCCGTACACCTGGTCGGCTTCCGTGGGACTGGTGGCCACGCAGGTCATGCCGAGCTTGCCGAATTCCGAAAGGCATCCGAGTAGGTGAAACACACTGCCGCGCAGGCGGGCTGGATCGTAGTGAAGGCTGGCCTCGGCCACAATGTCGATCAGGTCCGCCGGCAGCAGGCCCCGCAGCTGGGGGTCGATGAGGTTGTCGGTGGCCCGGTAGTGGAGCGGCTGGCCGGTGGGCGACAAAAACAACCCCGTAGCGGGATCGAGCTGGCCGGTGGTGATCGCCCGCAGGGCCATGTAGGGATGGGTGGTGCCGCCCTGGCGCAGGTTCACTTCAATGGCCTGCACATCCCAAGCCCCGTTGATTCGCCGGGCGATGAAATCCACCGCATAGCGCTCAAGGCAGCCCTCCTGGGCCAGGGCTTCGCCCACGGCCTGGCCATGGCGCATCAACGCCACCCGGTAGGCGTCGGCGGCGGGAAAACAACAGCCCAGGTAGGTCTGCCCGCTGGGACCGCCCAGGATCTGTTCATGGGTGGACAGCACATCCACCCCACCACCCGGATGGATCGTGCCCTGCACGCTGGGGGAACTCAGGGCCTCGCCGCCCTCAAGCCAGGCTTCCACCAGGGCACCCTGTTGCCCCACCAGCTCCCGCCAGGAGGCCGGCGGCATCGGCAACTGCTCCAGGGCCGCACGAATCACGGCCCGCCGTTCAGCCGCCGAGAGCCCCGCCAGCTGGAGCGGTTCCAGCGCAAACGGGGCATTGCCCTCGCCGCTAAAGCCCTCATTGAGCTTCACCACACAGCGCCGCAAACCCGGATGGGCCTCCCAGAGTTCGGCGGTGGCTTCAGCAAGGTCATCGAGGTTGAACACCAGGGCGCTACCCGGGGGATGGGGCACCCCGCAGCGGGCAAACAGCTCACGGCTTCCGGCTTTGCTGCCCCAATAGCCCAGGGCCGGATCGGTGCCCAACAGGGGCACCTGCAACACCTCCGAGAGCTGCTTTTCCAGCTCCGACACCACATAGCAGGACATAAAGCTGCGCCCAGGCCGGAGCATGTCCTTGATGCGCGCCAACAGGGCTGGCCGCTCGAGCAGTTTTTCCGTGAGCGGGCGGTTGGAGGCGTCGTCGGCATCAAAGAGATGCAGGCGCCGGCGGGCATGGGAGGTGGGCACCCCCGGCAGGAGCTCCAACACCGAATCCACCACCAAATCGGGCAGCAGCTTGCTGGTCACATAAACGACCCGAACCCCGGGATCCCGCAGGCGAATCAGGGAGAAGAGCTGGCGCTCCTCGTAGTGATGGGCCCCCGTAACAAGGGCCATCTGGGCGGCATCCATGGTGAGCGACGGCACCATGAGCAGGTCGAAATCCGCCCCATTGCCGTCGTACTCCCGGCCCCATTCCGGGCGCAGCTGCTGCTGGAGTTCACGGAAACTCAGGGCCATCGAGATGAAGCCGGCAAGGGCAAAGCATGGAGGGCCCCCAGCTTCCCAGGTACAACAACCAAGCCTCAGAATGGGGCAGCCTGTTGTTGTGGATCCGATGGCCCCGCGCCTGCGTCCTGCCCTGCTTGCCCTGGCAACCCTGGCCGGCACAGCGGCCTGCCTGCCTGCCCTGGCGGCTCCCTTCAGCTTCAACCCCGTCTCGTTTACGGGATTCGCCAACGAGACCTACCGGCTGCAAGGCAAGGATGTGTTCTTTAAAAAACTGAGCCCCTGCGTGAAGGAGGGCCAAGGCGGCTACCGCTGCCTTGGCGGCGAGGCCCTGATTGGGGTGCCCCAGCAAAACGGCCGCAACTTCTGCAAGGTGGGGGCGGTTTGGTACGTGCCATTTAGCCGCACCGTGCAGTACCGCACCACCGCCTGCAGCTTCCGCAGCGACAAACAGCGGGTGCTCGATCAGAGCCAGGAGCTGCTGCGCAAGGGGCTCAACACCCTGGAGAACTACACCAAATAGTCGGCCAAGGGCAGCGGGGGCTGGCCGCAGGCCCGGCGGCATTCAAGCCACTCCTCCAGCCCCACCCCGCAGCGATCGGCAATCTCCTGATCCAGCAGGCCGAGCTGGCCATAGCGCTGGGCCCGCTGCCAAAGCTCCCGGAGGCGATGGCTGATCCGGGGCAGATAACGGCTATCGCGCAGGTAATGGAGCAGTTCCCCCTTCACCTTGGGAACCACGTAGCTCGAAGCCTTCCAGCCCCGCTTGGGATCAAAGCCCATGGCGGCCTTACACAGGCCCTCATAGGCGGGGCCGATCAGGTCGTCGAAGGGCACGGCGGTGCGTCGGGCAAAGACATGGGCCTGGTGGCGGGCCAAGTTGAGATGGGTCACCGCGAATTTGCGTTCGGCGTTGGTCATCACACGGCGAGCTGCTGGAGCCATGGGAAAAAGCAGGGAAGGGAACACAGGAATTTGGGGCGAAACAATCGGAAAGCATTCCAAAGAATCCCGGGCTTTTGCCCCGCCAGCATTCCCCCAAAAGCCTGATCAATACAGGGTTAATCCCACAACCCTGCAGCCTCCGATCCCACAACTGTGGCCTTGGGGACTCCATCACTGTGGAGCGCTTTTGCCCATGGCTGTGGGCAGCGAACTGCAGCGGCCGATGCGATGACAGCTGCCGTTACCCCTTGCACCCAGCGCAACCATGGCCGCCCAACTACTGATTACCCGTCACCACCACCAGGCCCTACGCAACGCCTGCGAGCGAGGCTTTTGGATGCCCCTGGCCCTGCCAGGGGCCCAAGTCCCCACGGTGACCCACCTCACCGCCCTGGCACCCGGAGGCCTAAGCATTGCGGCGATCGCCCCCGTCACGGCCATGGAGCCCTGGTGCGACTCCGATGGGATCGAATCCTTTCTGCCCTTCCTCGGAGAGCGGCAGGTTCTGAGCAAACCCATCCCCCTGGGCCACCACGGTCAGCTGGAGCACTGGCTGCCCAAAACCCGGCACCAGCTCCAATTGATTCCGCTGGCGGCCCTATGGGCGCCTAATTGCCTCAGCGAAACAATTGCTGCAACTCGCGCTGCGTAACCAAACCATGGAAATAGCACCACAGCACGGCCTGGGGGCGATCACGCACGCCGATCTTTTGGTAGGCCTCGCTGAGGTAACGGCGAACGGTGTCATGGCGTAGATCCATATGGGCGGCGATTTCCTTCGTGTTGTAACCCTTGCCGATCCGCTCCACCACCGCCCGCTCCCGGCGGCTCAAGCAACTCGGGCTGCCAAAACGGCTGCCCGAATGGCTGGGTTGGCGCAACTGGGCCGCAAACCCGGCATCCACAAACGAACCGCCATGCAACACGGCCGATAGGGCGCTCAGCACCTGGCCATTGCCGACGGCATGGCTACAACACAGCCCCTGAACCCCCTCCTCAGCCAACGCCTTCAGGCGCAGGGGATCCGTACTGGCATCGAGCACCGTTATCACCAGCAAGGGGCGGCCAGCAAGCCTGCGGCGCAGCTGCATGATCAACTCCAACACCGAGCCATCGGGGAGGTCATCGGTGCAGGCCAGCAACAGGGGCCCTTGCTCGGGAATCGGCAAGGCCAGGAGGGCTTCGATCGAATCGGCCCAAAGATCAATCCGTGGATAGGCCACCACCGCCAGGGAAAGCAGGGCATGGGAGCCCGTGCAGGCCAGCACCGTGAAGCCCTCCAGGGCTGGTTCTAGGGCGGCCATCTGGGCAGGCAGCCGGCGCCGAATATCAGCGGAGACGCCAAAGAACGGCACGGGTACGTTCACATTCAGGCGGCGAACAAAGCCAAGATGCCGTTAATCCAGAAAACCACAAGTGGGTTATCAGGCAATAACGACCCCCACCGTCATTTTTGTCCTGTCCACCACCAGGTGCTGCTGCATTTTGGCCAGGGCCCGGTGCTCGACTTCTGCCAAACATCCCTGGCCCAGCGCCAACCGCCGGGCAATTTGCCGGGTATTCAAGGGCTTGGTGCGCAGGTAGCGGTAGCGAATCACTTGGCGCTCTTGGGGCGTCAACAGACCCAGCAACTCCCGCACCGCAACAGGCTCCCACCAGACCTCAGGTGATGGCTCGTGGGCAGCCTCCAGCTGGGTATCCCCCAACGTGGCCAAGTCCAGCTGAAGCTTGAGGCCGCGGATCGTTGCGTCGTGGTGGGCGAGAAAGGCGGCCCGCAGCCACGGCGTGGCGTAAGTGGCAAAGGTGACGCCGCGGCAGGGGTCAAAGCGCTCCGCCGCCCGCTGGAGCTGGATGGCGGCCTCCTGAAACGCATCGGCACTGGGGGCGCCAGGCAAAGCCATGCGCCCCCAGGTGTGCACGATCAAGCGCAGGTTGTGGCGCACCAAGTGATCGCGGGCGCGGCTACCGCTCTTCGTCACGGCCGGGGGAGCAGCCCCGGGGCCACCGGACCACTGCTGCCAGCGTTGAATCCGGCGCGCCAATTGGAGCACCGTGCTCGCAGCGAGTGGCTGGTAGGTGCAACTGAACCGCAACCAATCGGCCAAACCAGGATGAAAGGGAAGGGGAGCCATGGCCACTCAGATCGCCGTTTGCTCGGGTGATGCCGCAAAAACGGCGGCTTGGCCAGCCAGGACCGAACCGCCCAGGGCCAGTCCGGCCAAGAGGCCAATGCCCTGGGACACCGCATCGTCGATGCGCTGCTGGGAGGGATCGCAAAAGTCCAAGGCCGGCTGCACCTGCGGGTGGCGGTTCACATGGAGGCCCGATAACACCAGGCAATGCAGCAGACCCAAGCCCAGGGTGACCCCCTGGAAGCCCAGGATCCCTGTGGCAATCCAAACCACCAAACGGCGACAGTCCATCGAAGCGGAAGCAAACAGCTCCCTAGGGTTCCGGCGCCCCAAAAACCCCAATTGCCCCAAGCCTTTTACCGGGTTCGGAACCCTAAGGCGCCTTTGCAATTCAAGCCCCATGGCCCTCACCCCAGCCGGCTACCGCCTGATCCAATCCTGGGAAGGTTGCCGTTTACAGGCCTATCCCGACCCCGCCAGTGGCGGGGTCCCCTGGACCATTGGCTATGGCCACACCGGACCCGAGGTCAAACCAGGCCTGGTGATTAGCCAGCAGCAGGCCGAAGCCTGGTTTCGAAGCGATGTGGCCCGCTTTGAGAGCGCCGTCGACCGCTGCCTCAAACCCCATTGCCAGCTCCGCCCCCAGCAACGGGATGCCCTGGTGAGCTTCTGCTTCAACGTGGGGGCAGGGGCCTTCACCGCCAGCACCCTGGTGCGCCGCCTCAAGGCCGGGGAAGCGGCCGCCACCGTGCTGGCCCAGGAGCTACCGCGCTGGGTGCATGGCCCCCATGGTCCGCTGCCAGGCCTGGTGAACCGGCGCCAGGCCGAGCTGCTGCATGCGCGCAAGGCCTGAAAAGACCCGCCAATGGCCTGGCCGCAGCCGCGGCCAGGCCAAGAAAACAACGGGAGACAAGCGCCACGGGGCTAGCACTCCCGGGTATTAGTCGATACATTGCAAAAAACGCATAGATCCCTTGCGCGTTACCCACCTCGAAGACGAGCACCTCATCAGCCTGAGCTCCCAGGAAGCTTCTGCCCTGGTTGATGCCTGCGCCATGGTGATGGTTGCCGCTGAATCGGTCCCCGAGGTGGTGCTTCCTGCCCATGTGACCACGGTGCTTGCCGGCATTTTTGAGCAACTCAGCTCCACCGCCAAAGATGCCCAATCCCACCAGTGGAACCAATCCCAGCCATCGCGGCAGTCCAACCAATCCGCCTAGGGACTGGGCTGGGCTTCAGTGATGGCTCCTGAACAGCCACCGTTTGAGGGCAAGGGAGACATAAACAAGCCCCACCAAAATGGGCACCTCAATCAGCGGGCCGATCACCCCGGCGAGGGCCTGCTGGGAACTCGCCCCCCAGACGCTGATGCTCACCGCGATCGCCAGTTCAAAGTTGTTGCCGGCGGCCGTGAAGGCGAGGGTTGTGGTGCGGGGATAGTCCAGGCCAAAGAAGCGGCCAAGCGAAAAGGCCAGGCCCCACATGATCAGGAAGTAGAGCACCAGGGGTATGGCCACAACCGCAACCTGCAGGGGATCCGATGTGATCGCTTTGCCCTGCAGGGCAAACATCACCACCACGGTGAAGAGGAGCCCATACAGGGCCCAGGGGCTGAGCTTGGGCAGAAAGGTTTGCTCATACCAACGGATCCCCTTCCTGCGCACCCCGATGCGGCGCGTCAGAAAGCCCGCCGCCAGGGGAATCCCCAGGAAGATCACAACGGCCTTGGCAATCTCCCCCATCGAGAAGGTCACCAGCTGGCTATCGAGGCCGAGCCAGCCGGGAAGAATCTGCAGGTAAAACCCACCCAGCAGGGCATAGAGCACCAACTGCAGGATCGAATTGATTGCCACCAAGACGGCCGCTGCTTCCCGATCCCCCTGGGCCAGATCGATCCAGATCAGCACCATGGCAATGCAGGGCGCCAGGCCGATCATGATCAGGCCCGTGCGCAAGGCCGCCTGGTCGGGCAAAAACCACCAGGCCAGGCCAAACATCAACAGGGGCCCCAGGCCCCACACCAAAGCCAACGCCAGGGTGAGCAGCCTGCGATCTCGCAGGACACCACCCAGCTCCCCGTAGCGCACCTTCGCCAAGACGGGATACAGCATCATCAACAGACCCAGGGCAATGGGCACCGAGGTCTGGCCCACGGTCACCGCACCCAGCATCGCCTGGAGATTGGGCACAACCCGGCCCAGCAGCAGCCCGGCCGCCATGGCGAGCAGGATCCAGAGCGGCAACAACCGATCGAGCTCTGACCCCATCGACCCTGAGAATTTCGCAGCCACAGCGAACGATGGCGCGCCCAACCCGCCTCAGCCACAGGGGGCCGCAGGCTCGCTGCAGCCCGCGGCCAATGCACCCAGCCAACCCTGCAGCCCATCGAGGGCGTCGCGGCGCAACCGATAGTAGATCCAGCGCCCCTCAACCCGGGCTTCAATCAATCCGGCCTCCCGCATCACCTTGAGGTGAAAGGAAAGCTTCGATTGGGCCAGCTCCAAGTCGCCGGTGAGATCGCACACGCAGCGTTCACCGCCCGCCAGGGCTTGCACCACCTGCAGGCGCACCGGATCGGCGAGGGCCTTCAGCAGCTGGCGCGCCTGATCAGCCTCGATGGCCCCCACCGATTCCGCGTAGCACAAAACACCCATTGATCAAATCTGGTTGATTGATCAACTGAAGTTGATCTATGGTCCGCCCATCATCGTAACCGGGGCCCATGAAAATCGGCATCAATGGCTTTGGCCGCATCGGCCGCCTGGTCTTCCGGGCCCTGTGGGGCCGCCCCGGCATTGAGCTGGCCCACATCAACGACCCCGGCGGCGACGCCCCCACCGCCGCCCACCTGCTCAGCTTTGATTCGGTCCATGGCCGCTGGCCGCTGGCCGTGGACTCCGACCCAACCACCGGCGACAGCTTCAGCGTGGAGGGCCACCCGATTGGCTACTCCCAGCACAGCGATCCCACCGCCGTGCCCTGGCAGCAGGCCGGGGTACAGATGGTGCTCGAGTGCAGCGGCAAGTTCAAAACACCCCAAACCCTCGAGCCCTACTTCAACCAGGTCGGGCTGAAGCGGGTGGTGGTGGCCTGCCCGGTGAAAGGGGTGATCGCCGGCGAAGAGGCCCTCAATGTGGTGTACGGGATCAACCACCAGCTCTACGACCCCTCCAGGCACCGCCTGGTCACGGCGGCGAGCTGCACCACCAACTGCCTGGCACCGGTGGTCAAGGTGGTGCAGGAAAGCTTTGGCATCAAGCACGGCTCGATCACCACCCTCCACGACGTCACCGGCACCCAGCTGGTGGTGGATGGCTTTAAAAGCGACCTCCGGCGGGCCCGTGCCTGCAGCCAGAGCCTGATCCCCACCACCACGGGATCGGCCAAGGCGATTGGCCTGATCTTCCCCGAACTCCAGGGCAAGCTCAATGGCCACGCGGTGCGGGTGCCCCTGCTGAATGCCTCCCTCACCGATGCGGTGTTTGAGCTGGAGCGAGCCGTTTCGGTGGAGGAGGTGAACGGGGCGTTTGCAACCGCAGCCACCGGAGCCCTGCAGGGAATCCTGGGCTACGAAACCCGGCCCCTGGTGTCGGTTGACTTCGTCAACGACCCGCGCAGTGCGGTGATCGACGCCCTTTCAACCATGGTGGTGAACGGCACCCAGCTCAAGGTGTACGCCTGGTACGACAACGAGTGGGGCTACAGCTCCCGCATGGCCGACCTGGTGAGCCACGTGGTGCGCCAGGCCCCATGACGCGCCAACTCTCTGCGCTGCAGCAGTACATGGTGGTGACGGCCTCCTATTGGGCCTTCACCCTCACCGATGGCGCCCTGCGCATGTTGGTGGTGTTCCACTTCCACCAGCTCGGCTACTCCAGCTTGGAGATCGCCCTTCTGTTTGTGTTCTACGAGTTTTTCGGCGTTGTCACCAACCTGGCCGGCGGCTGGCTGGGCGCCAGCTTTGGCCTGCGCCTCACCCTCTGGGCGGGGCTGGTGCTGCAGATCGTGGCCCTGTTGATGCTGGTGCCCGTTTCCGAAAGCTGGCCCAAGCTCACCTCGGTGCTCTACGTGATGGCCGCCCAGGCCCTCAGTGGCATCGCCAAGGACCTCAACAAAATGAGCGCCAAAAGCGCCATCAAAACGGTGGTGCCCGAACGCCCAGACGATCAAAGCCAAGGCCAGCACCAGCTGTTCCAGTGGGTGGCCATCCTCACCGGCTCGAAAAATGCCCTCAAGGGGGTGGGCTTCTTTCTCGGTGGCGTGCTGCTGGCGACCCTGGGTTTTGCGGGCTCCGTGGCCGCCATGGCGGCGGGGCTGTTTGTGGCCTTGCTCGGCACCCTGGTGCTGCCAGCGGAGATCGGCAAGATGAAGCAAAAGCCCGGCTTCACCGCCCTGTTCTCCAAGAGCGAGGCAATCAACGTGCTGTCGCTGGCCCGCTTTTTTCTGTTCGGCGCCCGGGACGTGTGGTTTGTGGTGGCCCTACCGGTGTTCCTCGAGGCTGCCCTGGGTTGGCGGTTCTGGGAAGTGGGGGGCTTTCTCGGCCTTTGGGTCATTGGCTACGGCATCGTGCAGGGGTTGGCCCCCAGCCTGCGGCGGGCCTGGGGCAGCTCCAGCCCACCGGGCCCCTCGGCCGTGCAGTTTTGGAGTGCCCTGCTCACGGCCATCCCCGCCTTGATGGCCATCGCCCTCTGGCGGGAGGTGGCCCACCCCGGCGTGGCCATCGTGGTGGGACTGGCGGCCTTTGGGGTGGTGTTTGCCATGAATTCCTCCATCCACAGCTACCTGGTGCTGGCCTACACCGACGTGGAATCGGTGAGCCTCAACGTGGGCTTCTATTACATGGCCAATGCCGGAGGGAGGCTGCTGGGCACCCTGCTCTCGGGCTGGGTTTACCTGGCTGGAGGGATGGCGGCCTGCCTGTGGTGCTCAGCCGCCCTGGTGGGATTGTCGTGGTTGGGCACCTTGAAGTTGCCGCCGGTTCCCAAGCTCCAAAGCTGAACAGGCCCCAGCTCAGATCTCAGGGAATCACCGCACTCCAGGTAAAGGCCAGGCCCAGGCCCATGAGCAGGCCATAGGTGAGGTTCAGGGCTTGGGGCCCAGCAGCCCGGGCCCAGCGACGAATGGCCGTCAGCGACACCAGCAACAAAGCTGCCTGACTGATCAGCAAGCCCACCAGATAGAAGGCGATGGGGGTGGTCTCCCAACCGATCACACTCGCTGAGAGGGCATAGCCATGCAGCACAAAGGCAGGGAGCAGGATCCCGGCCGGCAACCGGCGCAGCAGCACCAGGCCAACCAGGGCCACGGTCAGGGCCACCAAAGGTTCAACGGCCGTAAAGCCTGGAGCGACCAAGCCAATGGCCGAACCCAGCAGACCTGATGCCAGCAAAGCGCCAACCCACCAGAGGGGGCGCTTGATGGCCACCAAGCCAATGCCCAACAGAAAGAGCAGATGATCCGGCCCCAGCACCGGGTGCATCAGACCGCTCACGATGCCAGCCAGCGGGCCTGGTTGCATGTGGAGAAAAGCCATCGGGTGATGGGCTAGAGCTGGCGCCGCCAACAGCAAGGCGGCCGCACCCAAGCCACTCGCAAGAAGAAGGACCTGGAAGAACGATCTCATCGTCAAAAAAGACTTCATCGTCAAAAGAGACTGCATCGACAAAAAGTGGAGGTTGATCGGACTACGAGAAAAAGATTTGGCAACACCTGCCGATGGACCATCAGGCCCCTGCACCAGCGGCCATCGGCCCCAGGGATCCAAAAGCCAAACCAGCACCGATCAGCACAAAGGCCAGGGCAATCCCCTTGGTCCAGGGGGCGGGCAGTTGCTTGAACAGCAGGGCAGACCCGCCACAGAGGCAGGCGGAACTCACCAGGGCGCCACCCCACCACATCCAGGTGGTGCTGTCCTGGGGAGCTTCTAGACCATGGAGCATGGCGTGGATGGCCAAGGCCGCTGCCACCACCACGCCACCCAGGGGGCCGGGGCCTTCTTTGGCAACCTTGCCCGCCGAGAGCAACAGCAAGCCAACTGCGGAGATGGCCAGGGCCGCGAGACCTTCAGCTCCAGGAAAGCCGCCACCGGTGGCGCCAATCGCCGCTCCCGCCACAGCACCGGCCAAAGCCCAAACCAGCAGCTGGGCAGAGATGGCAGAGGCAACTGCCCCGACAGCCACCAACAGGGTGAGGTGATCCAAGCCCAACAATGGATGGACCAGCCCCCCAAAAAAACCAAAAGCCCCAACACCAGTAGCCCCAGGGCCATGGGCCTGGGCCGGAGTGCTCGAAACAACGACGGCCAAAGCCGCCAAAGCCGCTGTCGAAGCGACAGAACTAATTTTCATGCAGTCTGCTCGGTCCGCGCCGAGGCGATGGGAAAGGGACGGCGAGTGTTCTGACTAAGGGGCAAACCCCATCACAGTTGCGGGACAGCGGCGGAGTTGGGATCGCAAAGCGAACCCGCACCGCACTTTCCTCATGTGGCCTGGACCAAAATCCAGACCCCGTCTATCCACCACTATGGGGCCAAGTGGGCTCAACAATCACCAAACAGGGCCTGAACCGTTGCGTTGAACTGGTCGTAGGTGGTTTCAGCATCCAAGCCTGAAACCGCAAGAGCCACGGTTTTGGTCCTGGGATTGCATTCCACCGCAATCGAGACCGCAACCTCCCCGTGGTCGACGTGATAAGTGGCGCTGAGGCCACCATCGCCATAGAGCGTTTCTGGGGCCTCGGTGAACCCCAGGGCTCGGGTGAGCTCGGCAACCCCGCTCAGGGAGGCAACCAGATCCGCCTCGCAGGCGATCGCCTTCACATAAACATGGGGTGCGGGCAGCCTAAAAGCCTCCGGATCCTCCAAATCGAGCATCAGCGTGCTCTTTAAAGACTTGACCAGGGTCTTCATGGTGCCGATGCCGACCGATCACATCACCCCAACCTAGGCACAGACCCCCAGATTTGGTGTTCACCCTGAGCTGCCAACACCAGATAGGGCGACAAGTTCAGGGAATCGGGCCGTCGCGGTCGGAGCGAAACACCACATCGGTCGCCGCAATCAAGGCCGATTGCTTGGCCAGCTCCTCAAACACAGCCAGGGTTTGGGGGGCGCCTCGGCCCATCGACTCCCGGCTCATGATCGCCAGCTCTAACACCACCCCATCGGCCTTGTTCTGCACATCGGCAAACAACTGCATGCGTTGCTGCTCGCCACGCACCCGCACCACCGCGCTGAGGTGGGCGATGGTCTCGTGATCCACCTCCGCCTGCAACACCTGCAACATCGGCTTCAACGCCTCAATCAAGGCCCTCGGCTGCACCGCTGATCGGGGTTTCAGAACCAAGAGGAAACGGGCCATAGCCACAGCCATCGAAGGCCATCTTGCTTCAGGGCGGGGCGAACCCCTCCCGAACCGGCACACCCACCCAGCCAATCTGATCGATCCTGCCCAGGACCCTGGGCTGCTCGCCTGCCACAGCAACCCGCACCAAATCCGGGCGACCCGCCAGCACCTTCACCCCCCGGCCCAAAGGCAGCAGCACCTGGCCTTGAAGAATGGCGGCATAGAGGGTTTCCCCCTCCAGGCTGCGCACCTCCACCCAGCTGCGCCCTGAGCTTTGCAGCTTCAGCTGCCCCGCCGGCACACCAGCAACAGCCAATGGGGACGCCTGATTGGACGGGACCGCCTGGGAAGATCCAGTCTGGGCCAGGGGCCGCCACTGGTTAGCCCCCCATACCAAGCCGGCGCCGACCCCCACCAAGAGCGCTGCCCGCCCAACGGTGACCGGCCATTGGGAACCGGAACCGGACTGCTGAGCCGGTCGCGACAAGGTGACCGAGAGACGATCACGATCAGCGCCATGGGCTTGATCGCGCCCCTGGCGCGAGAGCTGGTGCAGGTCTGCCATCCATTCGGGCAACAGCACAAACAAAACGGCAAGCAGTCCGTATAAACGCACCAGTCCCGATGGGACGGGATGGTGGTGCTCAGGCTGCTGATCGGGCTTCTGATCAGGCTGCTGTTCGGGCGCCTCTGGGGAAGCCGACCGGGGTTGGCTCACGGGGAACTCGCGGTCCATCGGGACCATTCTCTTGGCAATTTTTCGCAGCACCTCTGGTGCCGCGACCAACCTTCACACCCCCCAACAGTGCGGGGATTAAAGAAGGGGTTAAACCGACTTCATCTCCCGCGCCAACAAGGTGCAGAGGTAGTCGGGATCGCGGTATTGGCCAGGCAAGCAATTGTGCAAGGTTTCCAACCGCTGCCAGCAGACCGTGCGGCGAATCTTGTTGATCGATTTCCCCTCCCGAAGCAGCAAGCGCATGGCCTTGCAATACAGGGAATAATTCGCTTCGAGCTCCCCAATGGTGATCTTGGGCGCAGAACCAGCAGTCGTCATGAATGTCCGCCGCAGGCGTTGAAGGGAAACGCAGAGTCCCTAGGGGCCTGGTGCAACTCTGGGCCGGCCCCCTGCCATCACGAGCCCCCCATACGGGGACAATTCCGATCTGAAGCCCTCAGATCGGAAACCACTAGATCTGGGTCCGCTAGAGCTGGACCATGCCACAGCGCATGCCCTTCAGCACCGCCTGGAGGCGGTTGTTCACGTCAAGGGTTTTCAGCAAACGTTTGGTGTAGGTCTTGGCCGTTTCCTCGCTCACCACAAGCTTCTCGGCGATGTCGCGATCGGTGAGGCCGCTGGCCAGGAGGTCGAGCACTTCGTATTCGCGCTTGGTGAGCCGGGGGCAGCTCAAGTAGGGCAGGGTGCCCGAGCGCAGGGATGGACTTCGGTAGGAGTGATGGCCCATCACCGCAATCACGGCGGCTTGAAGGGGTCGTTGGTCGTCGACGAAATCGGCCTCGGCCACCACCGCTTCCAACCAATCGGCATCAGCGTATTGGGCTGGAATCACATCGCCCAGGGCCAAGACCACCACCTTCAAACTGGGCTGGATTTCCCGGGCCAGGCGAACCAGCTCAAAGCCGTTGCCATTTTCCAAATAATCCGTGGCGATGAGCAGCTCGTAGGGCTGCTTAGCCAGATAGGTCAAACAGGTGGTCTGGTCGGTCACCGCACAGCCAATCTGGGTGCGGTCTTTGAAACTCTCGCAAACGGAACGCAGCAGGAATCTCCCTTTCATGGCCATGGCAACACGGCCATGAACCGCCCCGGAAAGCAACACCTGGTCGAGGGTGGTGCCTTCCAGGCTGTTAAGGAAAGGGGTGAGGTCCATCGGGCCCTCCTCCGCGGCAGAAAAAATCTGCCTAAAAATTTTTACAAATCTAAGCTGCCGCCAGGTTATTAAGCGCTATCGCCAGGGATTAGTCGTCGTAGACACGGCACTTTTCGTCGGCTGGGTTCAGCTCGCAGAACACCTCAAAAGGGCTAGGGGCTTCTTCGGCCTCGGGGTGGCGCCCTTGGAAATCCTCAAGATCCTTGATCTGCTGCTCCAGCTTGCGGGCTACCGCCTGATCTCCATTGGCCGTGGCTGCGGCCAATGCCGAGCGATAGCTCTCCAGCTGGGACGCAATCGTGGTCATAGCAAGACTCCCGATGGGAGCACCGGTGAAGCGCTCGAGAATTTAACCCCCAGCGGCAGCAAAACCTGGGCCCAGGGCAAGCGAGATGTTGAAACGCTTGATAAACCCTGGCAGGCCCCCCCAAGGTGGGGTGATTGCAACGTGAGGCCCCATGGCAAACGCCCCCTATTTGGTTGCATTGGCACTCGTGGAGTTGGACGGCAGACGCGCCCTGCCCCTGACGGGCAAAACCCAATCGGCCGCAGCCGCCGCAGCCCACGACCCCGGAGAGGATGGCCGCACCCTGGCCTTGGAACTGTTGCTCCGACTCTGGCAACGCAGCGATGGGGGCCCCCTTCAGCGGGCGGCCGCTGACAACAGCCTGCTGCTGATTGAAATTCCCCTCGAGGTGATGAGCGAGCAATTACCGCTGCTAAAGGCCAGCTGGCTCGCCACTGGCGACACAGCCACCTTTGAAGCCCGCTTGAAGGCCTTGGTGATCCGCGGCTGGCGCATGGGAATTGCCAAATACGAACCGGTGAACTTCAGCCCCTGGCCGTAGGGCTTTATGGGGTAAAAATGCTGGGAATCTCCCCCATGCGTCACAACAAATCTGGTGGGACTTGGAACACGCTGGGACCTCATCCCTCCTCAGTTAGCCCTTCCAAACCAGCCGCCCCTTCCAAGCCAGCCGCCCCCTTTAGGCCAGCCGCCAAAGTCAAATCATTGACCAAAGCAAACGGGCCAATGATTTGCAGGGCGTGCTTGTTGTAGACCTCCGCGGCCTCCAACTCGTTTTGATAGGCCCCAAGGAAGTAGCGGCGCCCCCGCCAGTACAACTGGGCGGTCCACTGCCCCGTGCGCCTTCGGTAACTGACCCCGCGAAACATCGAGCTCGCGCCGGAGCGACGGGGCCGGCTGGCGTAGGCGAGATAGGCCTGCTCTTGGGAAGCCTGGGTCTGCTTCGGCATGACCACGGGGGACCAATGGCACAGTCAACACTGCGGCGCTTTAAGCCCGCAATGCCAGTCCCCTTTTGGGGAGGTCTGGCCGATTGGCCCTGGTTGGTACTGACCCATGGCCAAAGGATTACGGGATCCAACAGCACCAAGCCCCTGGGCATCCAATTGGCGCAGAAGGCCTCCCAAGGCTGCTAAGAAGAGAAAACCGCAGGCGCCACATGACCATTCCAACTCCTGACCCCCCTGGGCTCAACGCTCACAACCGCGACGCTCCCAGGTCAGATGCAGCAAAGCCCGACGCCCCCAAGCAAACGATCTTGCTCGTGGACGACGATGTCAACATCCGGCGCGTGCTGGAAACCCGGCTCACCATGTTTGGTTACGACGTGGCGACCGCTAGCGATGGCGAAGAGGCCCTTGCCCTCTTCCAAACCGTCCAACCCGATTTGGTTGTGCTGGACGTGATGATGCCCAAGATGGATGGCTACGGGGTGATTCAGGCCCTGCGCCAACAGTCGGAGGTGCCGATCGTGATGCTTTCGGCCTGCGCGGAAGTGAAAGACCGGATCCTCGGCCTGGAGCTGGGCGCGGACGATTACATCACCAAACCCTTCAGCCCGAAGGAATTGGAAGCCCGCATTCGCTGCGTCTTGCGTCGTACGGCCGGCGGTACGGACCCTGCGGCCACCGGCAGCGCACCCCGGGAAATCAAGATCGGTCAGCTGATGATCCTGCCCCACAAACGCCAGGTGTTCAAGGCCGGCGAACGGGTCAAGCTCACGGGGATGGAATTCGACCTGCTCGAGATGCTGATGGCCCACTCCGGCCAGCCACTCACCCGCCAGGAAATGCTCACCAAGATCTGGGGCTACACCCCGGAACGCCATTCCGACACGCGGGTCGTGGACGTGCACATCTCCAGGCTTCGCAACAAGATCGAAGACGACCCCGACAACCCTGAGCTCGTGATCACGGCCCGGGGCACGGGGTACCTCTTCCAACGCCTACCAGCAGCGACGATCTAGGCAGGGGTTGTCCTAGCGGGGGGCACCGTTGTAGATCACTCTCTCAACCTTGGTGCCATCGGGTGAAACCATCAGTTGGGTTTCAACCGTTGGCTGTCGGTTCATGGTTTGCCAGCCCGGGGTGCCGCCAAGAAACTGGAAGCGGTAGCCCTCGCTGCTCGCTTTCACCATGCAGCTACCGCCACCTAGTTGGTACATGCAGGCTGCCGTTCGGTATTTGGTCAGACCGCCGTTCAGGGCCTCAGCCTTCATGCGGGCCAAATTGGCGGCCCTCTCCTGGCTCAGAGACACCTCGGCAGCCCGCAGTTCCAAAGGAGCAACCAGTTCCAAAGGAGCCCATACCGTGAGGGTGGAAAGCAGCGGCAATGCCATTGCCAAGAGAGCAGGCTTGAACTGGGCAGACAGCATGGCTTGAATGGGTCACTACCAGTCCAGGCTCCATGCCATCGACCCAAGGGAGGGCGATCTGCCCGGGGTTTGTGGCGGGATTACAGCAGGGGGCCCCTGGCGGGAGTGGCCAGCACCAGGGGGGTGATTTCCATCGCTAAACCGGGGGTTCCAGGCGTGAGCCCGTGAACCTGCTGGAGCCCACCAACCTGCTTTTGCTGGGCTGCGCCCTGATTTATGGACTGATCGGCGAACCGGTGGATGGGCTGATCCTGCTGGGGTTTGTGGCAGGGATTGTGCTGCTCGATGGGCTGCAACAGCACCGCAGCCACAGGGCCCTGGCGGAACTGGCCCGACTCTCCGCGCCCCGGGCCCACGTGCGCCGGCTGGGCCAGGAGCTGGAACTCGCCGCTGAGGAGGTTCTGCCCGGCGATGATTTACGCCTGGAGGAGGGTGATCGGGTGGTGGCCGATGCCACCCTGCGGGAGGCCGTGGGCCTCTGGCTCGATGAATCCCTCCTCACCGGAGAGTCGTTGCCGATAGCCAAACAAGGGCTCGGCGAGAGGATTTTGGCCGGATCGCTCGTGGCAAGCGGCAGGGGTTGGGCCGAGGTCAAAACCATCGCCGCCGCCAGCGAATTGGGCCGCATTGGCAACAGCCTCAAGACGGTCGCGCCGCCCCCCACCCGCCTCCAGCGCCGCACCCGCCGGCTCACGGGCCGGCTCACCCTGGGGGGGTTGGGCCTCTGCGCTGCCCTGGCCTGCATACAAGGGATCACCGGCGGCAACTGGCCCCAGGCCCTGCTGGCAGCCCTGGCCCTGGCCCTGGCCGTGCTGCCCAACGAAATTCCGGTGGTGCTCGCGCTGTTTTTGGCCCTTGGGGCCCTCCGGCTCGCCCACCTTGGGGTGCTGGCCCGCTGGCCCGCGGCGGTGGAAAGCCTGGGCAGCGCCACGGTTTTGGCCGTGGATAAAACCGGCACCCTCACCGAAAACCGCATGGCCGTCGCCGAGCTCACCACCTGGCCCCATGGAGCCCAGTGGTCGTGTGGGGAGCCCTTGGATGAGGCCTTTCACCAGCTGGTGGAAATGGCAGTACTGGCCAGCCGCGGCGATCCGGTTGATGCCATGGAACTGGCCATCCACCGCCTGGCCCAAACCCATCTCGGCGGCAGCGAGCACCTGCATCCCGATTGGCCGCTGGAGAGGGACTACCCCCTGAAGAGCGATTGTTTGGTGATGTCCCAGCTGTGGCGCGATGGGGGCGGCGCGTGGCAACTGGCCGCCAAAGGAGCCCCTGAGGCCATTGCCGATCTCTGCCATCTGGCTCCAAGCCAGTGCGAAGCGTTTTTGGGCGCCAGCATTGCATTGGCCAGCAAAAGCCTGCGGGTACTGGCCGTGGCCCGCGGGTTGACGGGGGCCCCAACCCACAGCGGCAACGAACCCCAAACCGTGCACGACTATCAATTTGAGGCGATCGGCCTGATTGGTCTCGCCGACCCCCTGCGCAGCGATGTGCCCGAAGCCATTGCCCTGGCCCAGCGGGCAGGGGTACGGGTGGTGATGCTCACCGGCGATAGCCCCGTTACCGCCCGGGCAATCGCCGCCCAAGCAGGGCTGGGCTGGGGTGATGTGGCCACGGGGCCTGAACTTGAAGCGATGCCCCTACCCCAGCTCAGCGAACTGGTGGCCAAGGTGTCGGTCTTTGCGCGGGTGATGCCCCAGCAGAAATTGCAACTGGTGCGAGCCCTTCAGGCCTCCGGCGAGGTGGTGGCCATGACGGGGGATGGGGTCAATGATGCCGCTGCCCTAAAAGCCGCGGACATCGGCGTAGCGATGGGAAAGCGGGGCACAGCCGTAGCCCGCGAATCCGCCGATCTGGTGCTGCTCAACGACAGCTTTGGCGATCTGGTGGCGGCCCTCGCCATGGGACGGCGCATCGACAGCAATCTGCACCGGGCCTTGGCCTACACCCTGGCGATCCATGTGCCCATCGCCGCCTTGAGCTTGATGCCCCTACTCATTCCGGGCCAAAGCCTGATCTTGCTGCCCGTGCACATTGCGCTCTTGCATTTGGTGATCGACCCGGCTTGCACGGTGGTGTTTGAGGCCCTCCCCCCGGCCCCCGGGTTGATGGACCAACCGCCGCGTGCCCCGGGGGCCCCCTTGTTTGATCCACCCACCTGGAAGCACGCCAGCTGGCAGGGATTGGCCCTTGTGGCAGGGGTTTTGGCCATGGCCTTTTGGCCCCATACCGCCGCAGTGACGCAACGCAGCATGGTTGTCGGCGTGCTGCTCCTGGGCGGAGGCGGCCTGGTATGGATCAACGGCGGACGCTTCGGCTCGATCGCAGCGGCAGGCGCAACCCTGGGCGCCGGCCTCTGGCTGGCCCTGCTTCTCTCAGCTCCGCTGCAGCGGAGCTTGGCCCTAACTCCCTTGACGCCCGTTCAGACCCTGGCGGTGGTGGGGGCAACTGGACTGGCCCTGTTGGTGGCGGCTTGGGTGCGGCAGCGCTCTGCAGACCCGCGCCAAGGCTGATGAAACCCCAAGGGTTACCGCCAGAGCTGGCAACACTTCTGGAATGACACGCCTCCATCAACTGCTCAGCCAACAACCCGTGGATGGGCCCAGCGTGGCGGAGCTGCTCGAGCGCATTCGGCAGCAAAGCCTGCTGGCCCATGGTCAGCCAGCCCAGATCAGGCACACCCAGATCAAGAACAGCCAGCTCCAGCAGGGGGGCCACCAAGCCAAGCCATGACCCAAAAGGCACCGATACAGAACGGGCTATCACAAAGACTGGTATCACAAAACACGTCTGAGCCTGTAGCTTTCGCTACCATTTCCATACGTTCATCCCATCTGGGACGCAAGCCTTGGCAGCAGGGAACGGGGCTGCCGCAACGGAGGCACGTCATGAATCCCCTAGCACTCATTCGCGAGCAAATCCTCAAGGCCGAAAGGCTGCGCCGGGCCCAGCTCGCCAGCGTGCAAAACCCCAAGGCTGAGATCTTTTAACCCCTGATCCCAAGCCTTCCAGCTGGACCCTCCAGCTAGACCTTCCAGCTAGACCTTCCGCCGCCCCAACCAGGGGCGGTTTTTTTTATGGAGACCAGACGAGATCATGCAATGAGCGGCAAGCCGAAGCAAATAGCCAAGCCCATGATCAAACAAACGGCAGCCCTAAGCGATCTCGCTAGACCAAGGCAAGGCGGCGAGGGGTTCCCCATCACCAGCCCAGACCCCCGTGATCCATAAGCCATGACCGAACTTCATCTCGTTGCCCTCAGTAGCCGGAAAGTGGATGAATTAACAAAAGCAAGACTGGAACATGTGTTGCGGGAAAATGCAGCCCGATCGATTTACTGCGGCAAGGTGGAGTGCAACCCCAACACCACCGATACCGAGCTGATCGCCTATGGGATCTATATCTTGAGCCAACTCATCGAGCACAAGGGCCCAGGAGTGATCCACGACTGGATCAGGGAGATGGAAGGCAAGCTCTCTGGGATGAATATCAGCTGCGATAGGGAGGCGTACAAGGGGATCATCAAGGCAGAACAAGATGCCCACAGTGCACGGCTAAAAATGTTCTTTGAAACGGGCGATGATCCCGCCACCGGTCTCAAGACAAAGTGGTGATCAAGGCAAGCCCACCTTCAAGCACCCTTTTCAGCTTGGTTAGCGAAGGTCGAGCTGGTGGGTGTGGGCTTGCCGTGATGGGTGCCGAGCTCCATGGCCTGATTCAAGACATGGGTTTTGATATCAGCCTTATCCCGTTCCACATAGATCTCTTTCCAATCGGCTGAGCTGGCCTTGGCCAGGAGCTTGCGCAGGTCGTCGAACACCTCGTGCATCACCTGGGGGGCATCGATGTCGCGCCCATGGAACTCATTGCAGCTCTTGCTCAACACCTGATCCAGCCGCTTGAGAAATTTCGATGCTTTGGTCATCTCTTGGCATCCACAACGACAGATAGCCGGAGATTAGTCAGCGATTGCAAAAAAGACGCAGGGTGTTTGCAAACAATCGGCCTACTCACCGCAGCCCTGGTTCAGCACCTGATGGCGCAGCTCCTGCAATTCGGGTGAGAGCGCTGCAGTCGGTGCAAAGAGCAGGGTCCAGGCTAGGGGTACATCGCCCTTGCCCAAGGCAGCATCTACGGCCTTCAGCCAGGCCGCCGGCTTGCCGGCCAAAGCAGCCATTAAGCGAGCCGTTTGGGCCATGCGCGCCGCCGACCCACCGATGAGTTGCACATGGGCAAAACTGCCCGGCCCAGCTTGCTGGGGCCGCAGGCGCAGCAGCACCACTTCCCCTGGCGCCAGGGGGGGGATGTCGGGCCAGGGTATGGGACCTCTGAGCACCTCGCCAGCGTTGGCTACCCGCCGCCAAACCACCCGCCCGCCGCGTTCGAGGCGAATCTCCAGCAACGGCTCCACCACCAACAACACGGGCCTGGGCGTGGGCACCACCCCGATGGCATCCCCCTGTTGCACCGCTTCCACCCGAGGTGCCACCACACACACCGCCACCGGATCGACGCGGCGATCGGTTGCCTGGAGCCCCTGGAAAGGGGGCGGCAGCACCGGGGCCAGCGCCAGGGCCAGCAGGAAGGGCAAAGACTGGGTGATCAACAGCAGGGGGATCCATTCCCAAGTTCAGGAGCTGGAGCATCAAACGGCAGCACGCCTCCGCAACCGGGAAACAGCCCGAAATGCCTGGAGGCATCACCGATGAACTCGAAATGCGGTGCCAGCCGGCTGTCCTGGAGCATGCGGAAGGTGTTGCCACAAACCGGAAAAACCCGGCCGGCATCAATCGCATGGTGCTTGTCAAACACGAGCCGGTGGGCATGGCCCGCAATCGAGCCGCGATAGATCACCGCTTGGCCGTGGTCCTCACAGGCATCCTCGAGGCCGTCGATGTTGAACAGGCGGTAGGTGGCCGAAAAGAACCGCAGTTCCCCGGTTTTGGCGGCCAACTCGGCATCGGTGATCGCCAGGGGGCGATCCGTCACCAGCCGGGGATCCCTAAACCCGGCCTGGCGGGCCAGCCGCAGGAAGTCATTCCAGTAGAGGGCGCCGCTCAGGCATTCGCCGTAGAGCACCGGATCGCTTTGCAGGGCCTGGGGCACCCGCCGATCCGCATAGACATCGGCAAAAAAGAACTCGCCCCCCGGCTTGAGCAGCCGCTTCACCCCCTGCAGCACGGCGAGCTTGTCGGTGGAGAGATTCACCACGCAATTGGAGATCACCACATCAAAACTGGCGGGCTCCAACTCCAGCGCCTCCAACCGCTCGATCGTGCCCTCAAGAAAGCGCACGTTGGCGTAGCCAAATTGCCCGGCATGGAAGCCCCGGTGGGATTCGGCCACCGCCAATTGCTCCGGGGTCATGTCGACCCCCACCACCTCTCCCGAGGCCCCCACCAGCTGGGCAAGCAGGTACACATCGCGGCCACTGCCACTGCCCAAATCCAGCACCCGCGCCCCCTCAAGCAAGGGAGGGGCCACCAACCCGCAGCCGTAGTAGCGGGACAGCACCTCGGGATGGATGCGGGCCAGCAAGGGTTTGAGGGCCTCCGGCACACTGCTGCTGTCGCAGCAGGCGGTGGTGCGCAGATCCCCGGTGCCCGACAGGGTCGAGCCGTAGTACTCCTGAACAGCGCTTTGCATGGCAGGCCAGGGAAGAGAAATCAAGGATGGCGCCGCTAGGCGACGGCAGACGCTGGGCTTGAGCTAAGCGCCCCGCTGCAACTGGAACCACTGCCCGCAGTACAGCCGAAACAGTGGCCTGCCACCGCGATCCCATCACCGGCGGGATCCCGATCCAACAAATCGGCCAAGTGACGGGGCTTACCCCCCAGGGGCAGGCCCAGTTGCTGGTTGAAATCACAGTCGAACAGCTGGCCCTGCCAGTCAACGCTGATCAGCTGGCGACACATCACCGCCTGCAGATTCGCCTCACGATGGCTGGCCCGCAGCAGCTCCTGATAGCTCTCCAATTGACCCTGGGCCCGCAACACCGCCGCAAAGCGTTGAATCGGCAGATTGGTGAGGGCATAGAGGGCGTTAAACACCACTCCGAAATCGGCTGCCAACACCCGCCGGTAGGTCGCCTCGAGCTCCGCCTGCGGAGGCGGCAAGACAGGACCCTGGGGGTTGAACACCAGATGCAGCTCCAAGCCCGAGCCGCGGTGGCCATAGCCCAGGGCATTGAGCTCTTGCAGGGCAGCAATGCTGCGCTCAAACACCCCGTTGCCCCGCTGCCGATCGACGTTGTCTGCGGAATAGCAGGGCAGGGAAGCCACCACGGTGACGCCCTGGGCCGCCAAAAAATCGGCCAAACCCTCCTGGCCTGGCTCGGAGAGGATCGTGAGGTTGCAGCGATCAATTACCGCCACTCCCATCCCCCGGGCCTCCGCCACCAGCTCGCGGAAGTGGGGATGGAGTTCGGGGGCCCCACCGGTGAGATCCAAGCAGCGCATTCCCCGGGCCTGCAACACCTTGGGCACCAGGGCCAAGGTGGCGCGATCCATGCTCTCGGTGCGGGTCGGACCCGCATTCACATGGCAATGGCTGCAGGCCTGGTTGCAGCGATAGCCGAGGTTCACCTGCAGGGTGGCGAGCTGACCCCGCTGGATCGTGGGAAAGCCGTGCAAGGTGGGGAAGCCATCTCTGTTCTCGGGCACGACAGCGCAGGTCAAATCGCTTGATTCATCCATAGGTAAACCCTGGCCCAAGCAAGCCAGGGGCTAGGGAGAGGGCATTGCTCTGTCTTGAAGACCCGAAAGGAGTCATCCGCCTCCCCCCGCAGGTTTGAATCAAAGGATGATCACTCTTTTTACACCCCTCCAGATCGGCGGCCTGACGGTGCCTAACCGCATCTGGATGGCACCACTCACCAGGACTCGCGCAGAAGAGGGCCACACGCCTGGCCCCCTGATGGCGGAGTACTACGCCCAAAGGGCCAGTGCAGGGCTGATCGTGGCGGAAGCGACCATGGTGATTGGGGGCAACTCTGCGTTTTGGCATGAACCTGGGATCTACAACCAAGCCCAAATCGAAGGTTGGCAAATCACCACTGAAGCGGTCCACAGGGCTGGAGGGAGGATTGTTTTACAGCTCTGGCATGGGGGCCGCGCCTGTCACCCGCTGCTCAACGGGGGACAACAGCCCGTGGGCCCAAGCCCCATAGCGATCACCGGTGAAGAGGTACACACTCCAGAGGGAAAGCAACCCAATGTGATGCCAAGGGAACTGCTCGATGCAGAGCTTCCAGGCATCGTGGAGGGCTTTCGTTTGGCCGCCAGAAATGCCACTGCCGCCGGTTTTGACGGCATCGAGATTCACGGTGCGAATGGCTATCTCCTCGATAGCTTTTTGCGAGATGGCAGCAACAAGCGCAATGGTTCCTACGGTGGATCCCGCGAGAACCGGGCAAGGTTGCTCCTTGAAGTTATCGATGCCGTTGCGAGAGAATCGACCTGTGTTGGTCTTCGCCTCTCTCCGATCAACAGCTACAACTCCATGGGCGATAGCGATCCAATTGGATTAGCAACCTGGCTCGCCAAACAACTCAATACTCTGCCACTGGCTTACCTGCACGTGATGCGGGCCGATAGCCTCGGCATCCAGGAGGGAGATGTGCTCACTCCAATCCGTGCTGCTTATAACGGATTATTGGTCGCCAATATGAACTACTCCGCTGAAGAAGCCAATGCAGCTATTGCAGCAGGGGATGTGGATGCCATCGCTTTCGGCAGACCATTTCTAGCCAATCCGGATCTTCCGAAGCGCTTCGCGAGTGGCGCGGATCTCAATCATCCAGACCCAAGCCGCTTCTATGGCCAAGGACCTGCTGGATACACCGATTACCCAACCTTAGAAAATGCTTCATGAATGAACTCCTCGTACTAGCTGCCAGCAATGGCGAGAACCTCAAGCTTGCTGAACGCTTTGCCCGCAGCGGCCGGCAGCGGGGCCTAACGGCAGACGTTATGGACCTCACGGCCCTGGACCTACCGCTGTTCACGCCCCGGGCCCAAGCCCTTGGGATTCCCCCTGGCATCAGCCCCCTCAACCAGCAACTGGCCGCCGCTCCCCGCTGGGTGATCTGCGCGCCGGAATACAACGGCGGAATTCCACCGGCGTTCAGCAACGCCATTGCGTGGCTTTCGGTGCAGGGCGACGACTTCCGATCCCTGTTCAATAACCGCCCCGTGGTCATTGCCACCCATTCCGGGGGCAGTGGTCACAGCGTGCTGACGGCCCTGCGGCTGCAACTCGCCTACCTGGGCGCCCATGTGGTGGGTCGCCAACTGGTGAGCAATGGCCAGGCCCCCGCCAAAGACAGCAGCATCGACGAGCTGATCGAACGGCTGCGGCTGATGCCCCCGCCCCTGGGCTGATGGCCTTGGTCTTTCGCCCAGCCGCCGAGCGCTTCCACACCCAGCTCGATTGGCTGGATAGCTGGCACACCTTTTCCTTTGCTGGCCACCACGATCCCGCGTGGATGGGATTTGGACCCTTGCGGGTGATCAACGACGACACCATCGCCCCAGGCCAGGGATTCGGCATGCACCCGCACCGCGACATGGAGATCATCACGGTGATGGTGGAGGGGGAACTCAGCCACCGCGATTCCATGGGCCATGCGGCAGTCCTTGCCGCTGGAGAGGTGCAGGCCATGGGCGCCGGCACGGGCGTGGTCCACAGCGAAATCAACCAAAGCGAACGGCCCTGCCGGCTGCTGCAACTTTGGATCGAACCAAGTTCCGCAGGAGGTCCGCCGACTTATGCCCAAGAAGCCTTCACGCTTGGTCCAACCTGGACCCCCCTGCTGGGACCTGGGGCCCTGGCCATTCAGAGGCCCGTTCGGCTCTGGCGGGCCCAGCCCCGCGCCGCTGAACCCCTAGACCTCCCCCTTGCCCCCGCCAGGCTGGGCTGGCTCCAGGTGATCAACGGCACGGGCGTCGCGCAGGTTGGGCCAGGAGAAGGGCCAATCGCCCTACAGCGGGGGTATGGCCTGGGCTTTGGGGATGGGGATTTGGCGCTCTTTGAAGCTGGGCCCCAAGGCGCCGACCTGCTCCTCTTTGAACTGGGCTAGAGAACTTGCCATGGCAACGGGGGCCTGCAGGGATGGAGGGCCTGCCGTGATGGAGGGCCTGCCGTGATGGAGGATGGACATGCTTTGCAAGGGCAGCAAACGATGCTCCCGCATCCCCGCGGCTATCTCACCCTGGCCTGGTGCGGCCTCGTTGGCAACGCTCTGGCGATTCCCCTGACCGTGGCCTTCACCGTGCTGGAGCCCACCTGGCGCACCACCAACATCGCCGTGGGAGCGGGAGCCGTGCTTCCGGCTGCTGTGGTGGGATTGATCGCAAGCCTGGCCCTGATCCGCTGGCGGGCCTGGGGGCAAATCCTGGCCATTGTGTCCTTGGCCATGGATCTTGTCGTGGGCGTGCCCTACGGAATCGTGCGGATGGTGCTCTTGGAGCAAAACCGTCCACTCACAGCAGTGGTTTCAGGGGTCCTGTGGGTCGCCACCACCGCCGCCCTGGTCTATTGGTGCCAGCCAAGCATTCGCCGTTACCTCACCTAGTGGGAGCCGGCACCAAAAGCTGTCGCCAAGATCACAGTCAACACGCCGCGGCGTGGCCATGATCGAATCTTGGAGATGCAATAAAAGCAATGAAGAGCATCGAAACACCTGCCTGCCAGCGCCTGTTCCGGCTGGTGGACAACCAGGGAGCACCCCATCCGGTGCTCGACGATCTCTACGAATCGCTGGATGCGGCCTGGGGCGAGGCAATGGACTGGTGGCAGTCCCAATGGGGAACCAGCCACGGGCCAGTGGACATCGGCATCGAAGTCAGCACCGCCAGTGGCAACTGGCGCACCCTGCGTTATCCAGGCAGCTGAGCTGGCTGCTGCGCCTGGTTCTATTGGTCGGCCTCTGGCTCATTCCCTTGGCCGCAGCACCGGATCGGGCCTATGGCCTCGAATCCCAGACCTGCGCTCCGATCTCTGAATCGGCGGTCGAAACCCTGTTTGATCGATGGAACCAGGCACTAGGGAGTGGTAGCCCTGACGTCGTGGCCGGGCTCTACGGGCCAGGGGCCCTGCTCCTGCCAACCCTCTCGGCAACCAACCGATCTGATCCCGAAACGATCGCCGATTACTTCACGGCCTTTCTAAAGCGCCAACCCACGGGGAAGGTGACCAGCCGACAGATCCTGCTGGGCTGCAATCAGGCCACCGATGCGGGCACCTACCGCTTCGAGCTGCATCAGCCGGAGGAGATGGTGAACGCCCGCTTCACCTTCGTCTACGCCTTTGATGGCCAGCAGTGGCGGATTGTGCACCACCACTCCTCGTTGGTACCGCAGATCGGTCAACCCGGTTAACGCACCTGCACCCCCTTCCAAAAGGCGACGCGGCCCTTGATCTGCTGGGCAGCTTCCTTGGGTTCGGGGTAAAACCAGGCGGCATTGGGGTTAACCGCGGACCCAGCAACCACGTCGTAGTAGTGGGCGGTGCCTTTCCAGCCGCACACGCTGGTGTGGTCGGACGGCTGAATGCAGGCAGGATCGAGGGCGTCTAAGGGGAAGTAGGCATTGCCATCCACCATGACGATGTCGTCACTGGTGGCAATCAGTTGACCATTCCAGTGGGCTTGCATCAGGCAAAAGCAACGCTGAAGAAAGTGTGACGCACTGCCGCAAAAAATGGGCAGATCGAAGCCTGATCCGGCTCAGGCGGGGGCCCTGCTGCAGGCGCATCTCTACACAGAGTCAAAGGCCCAGATGCATGGTGGTGAGTTCAGAGGCTTTCAAACTTGACATCGAACCCAAGCTGACAAACTGGTCCAGTCGGACCCAGATCCAACGGCGGCCAGAGAGTGCAGGGCAAAAACCCTGGGATTGTCGGGTCGATTCCTATCACGGCGAAATGGTCAATGTGTTGGAACTGTCCTATCAGGGACTCTCCCAACTGCTGTTTCGGAACCATCCCGGGACGTTGACCCTTGCCATTGGAACCTACGGTCACTTCAAGGGTTCAGCAGGGGGGCGACCCTTTAGCTGTGTGCCAAATCGATTGAGCTGCCTGCTGCTCCCAGAGGAAGTGCTGCAACTACAAGCCGGAACATCGCGGATCGCTGGCCTGGTGATTCAAGTACCCGAACCATTGCTGGTTCAGGAATGCCTCCGACAGGACATCCAACATCCGGATTTATTAACGCTGGGCGATGCACTTCCAGGCCAGGAGACCCTACTTCTAGTGTGCAGCCAACAGCTTCTACGACTAGCCAGTCAGCCAGAAAGCAAAGCGAGGGCGCGCATGGCAGCCCCCTTAGAAGCCTCCATGCTCTTCATGCTGGCGAGCGTGGTGGGCAGCAGCCAACACGGGCGTAACGATGCCGCAAAGAATCCCCAGACAGTCCATGTAGACCATGCAATGGCCTACATGGAAAGCCATATGGGAGAGGAAATCTCGCTGAATAATCTGTGTAAGGCGTGTCATATCTCCGCCCGCACCCTCCAGATGGCCTTCCAAACGGTTCGGGGACGAACACCCCTTCAGGCCCTACAGGAAATTCGCCTGACTCAATTAAAGCAACTTCTTTTGAACAAAAGAGATATTCGAGAAGCCTGCGCGCAGGTTGGACTACCACCGAGTGGCCGCATGGCGGCCAACTACAAGCGACTGTTCGGTGAACTACCTAGCCAAACAAGGCTGCGCGCCGGCCATGGCCTTAATCAGGCAACCGGCTCGTCAGCTCCTGAATAAGGGTGCGGTGGGCAACATTCAAGTAATCCACTTCACGCTTGATTCGAACAATTTGTGATTCACAATCGTGAACAGCAAAGACAAGCTTCTGGGCTTCATCACTCAGGCTAGCAATGGGGTAACTGCGATCCCCAAGGGTTAGGGTTCCAGCCTGGGAAGCCTGGTCTGGGAGGCCAGGCTTCCCAGACCTGTCAGGAGCGAGGGCCGTAGCCATAGAAGCTTCTGTATAGGTAGCCGAGTTGTTATCCATGGGGAAAAAAAATGGTGAAAAGATGAAAAGCAGAAATGGAAAGCTACTCACAAAAGAGACGAGGGAATCGCCACCAGAAGTCCGCGGGGCAAGCGAGCAGATTGTCAGGGAGAACGGGTTCTAGGCGACATCAGCGTCGATCCGACATCGGCTTAAAGAGGTCTTCGAGGAAATCGAAGACCATGGTGATGACGGGCTTTTCATGCAAGACAACGCGGGCAGTGATGCCCATGCCGGAGCGAAGGGAACTGGCTGGGAAGTCCTTCGGAATACCGCTTGGGGGGATCCGGATCCGGGCGCTGTAGGCCTGGGCCTGGCCTTTTGAATCCACTGCCGCAGTGGTGGGTGACAACGAATCGACGATGCCCTTCAGGGTGCCGTTCTCATTGGCAGGGAAAGCATCCACCGTGATGTCAGCCTTTTTGCCATGCACAATTGGAGCAGCCAGCTTTGAGGAGACCTGCACCGAAGCAATCAACCCTTCACTTGGAACCACCGTGGCTAGCAATTCGCCCTGCTGCACCCGCTGGCCGCTGGCCTGAATGGCAACCTGCTGCAGGGTTCCAGTGATGGGTGAGATCACCGCGAATTGCTTGGCACGATCACGCAGTTCACGTAGTTGGGTGGTTACATCATTGATTTCAATTTGGCGCTGAAGCACCATCCGCTCCTTGTCCTCAAGTAACGATTGATAATCAGCCTTGCTTTGAAACAGATCATTTTCTTTTTCGAGCAGTTGAACTTCCTGCACCGATCCCTGGCTCACCAAACTACGTAACCGATCGACCAGATTTGCATTGAGTTGAATCTTGGCCCGGGACTGATCAAGTCGGATCGCCATACCCAAATCATCCCGCTGTCCTTTTTGATTCAAAAGCGACAATTTCTGGGGAAGACTTTGCAGTCTTGGCTCAAGATCCCCACGGCTAAGGGTGAACAACACCTGGCCCTTCTGCACTAATTGGTGCTGACGCACGTTTACGGTCTCAACCTGGGCAGAATCGGGGCTCTTGATGCTTGCTTCGGGCCGCAATGTTTCAAGCTGGCCAGGCAAACTACTCGTTTCCTCAACACGACTCACACAGGACCAAGCCAACAAGGCGATCGAACCCAAACCAAGGGTCCAAATCAGGGTACGGCTCCACGTTGGAGGGGGCGTGAGCAACATGTGATGCCGGGAACCCTCGTCTCTGAGCGAAGAAGAGCTGGACCCGTTGCCTTTCAGTAAAGACGTAGGAGGAAAACCTACTTTTGCAATCTGGGCACTTAATTTAGAAATAAAATGCTTCATTTAACCTCCGAATTGTTGTTGATAAAGGGCAAAGTAACGGCCTGATTGCGCCATCAACTCATCGTGGCTACCTACAGCATCAATACGACCGTTGTGCATCATCACGATCTGATCTGCATGGATCAGGGTGGAGAGGCGATGGGTAATCATCACCAGAGTGCGGCCCCTTGAGTGGCTACGTAGGTTTTTCACCACCTGCTGTTCGGTATCAACATCAAGGGCGCTTGTTGCCTCATCAAGTATCATCAGATTGGGGTTTTGAAGCAGCATCCTGGCCAAAGCAATACGTTGACGTTGCCCACCGGAAAGTCCCGTCCCCTTTTCACCCACAGGGGTGCTATAGCCATAGGGCAGCGCCATGATGAATTCGTGGGCACAGGCCAAGCGAGCCGACTCCACCACCTGCTCTGTTTCAGCCTCTGGATCTGCTACAGCAATATTGGAGTAGATCGAACCCTCAAAAAGAAGACAGTCTTGAGGCACAAATCCCAACTGCCTGCGAAGGGAGTAGAGCTCCACTTTGCTGACATCAAGATCATCAATCATCACCTTGCCTCGGGTGGGCTCATAGAGCCTGGGAATCAACTTCAGCAAAGTGCTTTTGCCACAGCCACTCTGGCCAACAAGCCCGGTGAAGTTGCCGATAGGGATCTCCAGACTGACACCCGATAGTTGGGGTGCACCGGTTGTGCCATAGGCAAAACTCACCTGGTCGAAGTTGATCTTGCCCTGAATTGGAGGCATGGTGATATTGGAATCCTCTAATTCACCCGTTTCCAAAGGCTGGTTGACCACGTCACCAAGCCGCTCCACCGCCAGGGAAACCTCCTGAAAATTTTGCCAGGTACCAGCGAGCCTCAGAATGGGCTGGGTGACATAGCCGCTAATAATACGGAAGGCAATCAAACCACCCAAGGTCAGTTGGTTTTGCAGAACCAACCAGGCGCCAACAGTAATCACCAAAATGTTGGTTGTCTTGCTAATGAGTTGCAGCCCGTTAGAGCTTGCCGTATTCGCCAAGACGGTGCGAAAACCCTTGTTAATGCCATCGAGGTGCCGATCCTCCCAATTGCGGCGAGCCGTCAGTTCGCTGTTCTGCACCTTGACGGTCTGGATACCACTCAAAACCTCAACCATGTAGGACTGGGTTTTGGAATAGGCTTCTGCCCGTTGGCGGATCAAGGATTGCGTGATCGGGGAGAGACCCAAAATCACAACGAGTAAGAGGGGAATGCTGGCCAACACAATCCCAGCAAGGATTGGTGAGTAGAAGAACATCACGCCGAAGTACAGCATGGCAAACAGGGCATCCAGCACCACCGTGAGGGCCGTTCCGGTGAGAAAGCTGCGGATTTTTTCCAGTTCGTTTAACCGACTCGAAAGCTCGCCTACGGGACGCTTCTCGAAGTAACGAACATTGAGGCGCAGCAACCTGGAAATAATTGCAGAGCCAAGGTTGATATCAACCCGGTTAGAGATTTCCATGAATTGAAACGTGCGCAAACTACTGAAAATCAGTTCCAGCACCATGAACAGCACCATCACAACCGCAAAACCACCAAGCGCATTCGATGATCCCTGCCCAATCACCCGGTCGATGATTTGCTGGAACAAAAGCGGTGTGGCCAGGGCAAACAACTGGGCGAGGAAACTGGCAATAAACACCTCCACCAACCCAATTTTGTACCGGCTCAGGTAGGGCAGAACCCAAGCCAAACCAAAGCGTTTCTGCGGTGTATTACGTCCCGAGCTGATCGCCACTGCCCGAAGATTCGGGCCAAAGTGATCCACCAAGTTCTGCTGCGGGATCCGTTGAATCGTGCTCGCAGGGTTTAGCAACAGCAGCCCTGATCCATTGGCTTCAACGATCAGGCTGGGGTTGTGGCCCCCATCCAGGATCACCGCAGGAGTGGGAAGGCGGCTTGCCTCCTTGGGGCGAAACACCACCACGCGGCCATCCAACCCCAACTGGTCGACCACATTGATGACCTGCTCAAGGCTGGCACCACCCTTGCTATCGGCGAGAAACTGGCCGGCCCGGCGTAGGTTGTCTCGACGAATGGGCAGGCTGTAATAGCTCGCCAACATCGTGAGCACGGCGGCATGGCATTCGGCTGGGGTCGCCCCACCAACCGGCCGATATCCCAACTGACGCACATGGTTGGTGAGGCCGCGTTTGGACTGGTCCAGCGCAGGGGGCTGGGGCAGGGTTCGCACGGGCGCCTCCGCTGGGGTGGACCTGGATGGGGCCAGGGGGCGGCTGGGGGAGGAGACCGCCGCCCGATCCGCGCCGGCCCAGGTCAACACCCTGGGGTTGCGATCACCCAGAAAACACCGCAGGGCTTCACCCGTGACGAGTTGGCCGTAACGGAAGCCCTCTTTGGAGCGATCGGCATAGATGAGGGGTGAGCTGTCGCCGTTTTGGGGCACTGGGCTCCCTGTGGGCAGGAGTTGCCATCGCCGCAGGTAGATCTCTGGGGTCTGCTGATCAGCCGGCAAATTGAGACCCAAACCATGGACCAGCCTCTGGATGAGGGGTAACTCACTTGGGGAAAGGTCGTGTTGGAGCAGGTCGAGCACGGCCTGTTCCAGGTCGGGATGGAGCGGCAACGGGCCCAACACAATGGCCTCACACGCAGACGAGGCGATCAGCTCCTCACTCAGATCGGGATCAAGAAGGGTCAACACGCCACAGAGGTAGGGGCCCTCTGGACGTAAAACCGTGAGGGAACCGAATTGACGATCGGGATCAAGAATCCGGCAATGGCCTTCAAGGACAAGCAGCACTTCCGGGCTGGCGGAGCGGGTCTGGAGAACCGCTCCTGCCGGGAAATGGCGACGTTCACAGCCCAGGTGATCCGCTAGGGATTCCAGGACTTCGGCATGGGCGCTCGTGAGTTGCATCAAGCAGTTGACCCTGCAACCAGCCCATGAGCTGTTGCAAATCGGTCTGGAGATCGCTGCAAATCTTCGACTTAAAGCTCAGCTCTTCAAGAAATTTGCGCGTATGTGCGTCGTATTCGCTGTCGAAGCGATACTCCAGGCGAATCAGCGTGTGCCATTGGTCGGCCTCGAAGGGGCCAATCAACTGGCCAGCCTGGGCCGTGCGCAAACGACTGGCAATTTCCGGATGGGGCGTGGTGAGATCCACCGGGCCAACGATGCCCTGGGTTTTGGCCTCCGGACCACTGGAATGGAGGCGCGCCGCCTCTCCGAAACTGATCTCTCCGGCCTCGATCGCATAAAACAGCTCCCGACAGAGGCAGGGATCTTCCACCCTCAGAAGGCTGTAGAGAACACGGTCGAGCTTGTCCTTGTAGCGCAAGTAAAGGGACTCGCCGCTTGTGGTGATTAGCAAGCTGCGCATTTCGGTGCGACGCCATTCGTGGATCGCCTCAGCCAGGAAGTCGTCGGGACCCATACCCCGAAGCAAACACCAGCGCTGACGCTCCTCGTCGCTGGAGAGGTTGTGATCGCTGCAGTATTGGCTCAAGGCCTCCTTCGCGATCGCCTCTGGGGCTGAGAGGTCGTCCCGTTGGGACACCACCAGGCGTTCCTTGAGTTGGCGCAGAAAGGGTTCGGCCAGCTCAAAGCGAAACAACAGGGCGATTAGGTCACGACCACTGGCTTCCTCCAGGGTCGCCAGCAGGGTTGGATCAGGAGCTTGCAACGCTGACGCCTCGGCAACTGGGGATGGGCCAAGCGCCAGGGGGCGCGTCATCAGTGAAGGCTGGGTCATGGGAATCGGCATACAACGAAAGGTCTGGGGACTTAGGCCTTGAGCCACGGCAACTCACCGCCGAGTTGCACCTGGCACTGGAGCAGTTGGCTCACCATCACGGCATCGGCCATCGATTGGTCGACCGATAGGGCCAGGGTCACCGCCTGCTGCAATTTGCCGAGACAGGCCCTGATGGCACTGGCACCCGGCCCTCCACACTGCTGGGCCAGGTTCGATAACCAACCATTCCAATCCACATCCACCTCACCGGAGGTGAGCACGCAATCCAGCTTGCGGCTGATGTCGGCAAGCAATTCCCCCGGATAGGGAATCACGTCCAGTGCCTTAAGGAGGAGCGCCTCGCGATCGATGCTCACGACGGCAACCGGGGGTTTGCCATGGGTGATGGAGGCCTCTCCAATGGGTTCGGCTTCACCCTTGGGAGCTTCAAGCAGGGTGAGCTGGCCACCGCGCAGTTGGAGGAGCAGGGACAGCGTCTGACCATCGGGACGCCGCAGTTGCAGGTTCCATTCACTTTCCAGCTCAGGATTACGGCGCTGTAACTGAATGGCTTGGCCAAGCCTGGAATCAAGGAGCAGGGAGCGCAGTCCCCGCTCACCACCACTGGGCATGGTGATCATGGCCAGCAACAACCCCGCCAAGCTGCCGGGATTGTTGAATGCCTCAATCAAGTTGTCCAACAACCCCTTGAGGTCATTGGGATCATCGGGATTACCAGGCTGACGCCGGCGCTGACCAGGCAAATCGCTATCCGACGACAGGGCTTCAGCGTCTGGATCGGAAGTCGACAGAAGGGACTTGGCTTTGGGGAGATCTGCACCACCCAGTTCGGCCCCACCTGCGCCACCGGCACCCCCACCCACTGGGTTGACTCCCGCTTTCGCAGGGGTTTCAAAACGATCGATGGGACCACTCCCGTACCCCCCTTCTAGGGATCCAACCTTCGCCAGGGGGCTGGTGTCACCACCCACGTTGCCAATTGGCGATGGCTGAAAACCCGCATCTGGTGGGATATCGGCGATGGGCTGCTGCCGAGGAACGACCATCGTGGATTGGAACAGGGAGCTTTCCTGGATGCCAAAGCGACTGCCATCGTCACCACGAACCCTGGTACTGGTGGAAATCTCGATGGACAAGAATCCGCTGGAGGTGGCAACGGGCACCACGTCAATCCAGTCGAGATCAAAACCGGCCTGATCCGGGCCAACCAGGTTGATCAGCTCGGAAATCGGCACCACCACCCCCTGGTTCGAGCCGGGGATCGCGGCGTTCGCAGGCAAGGTTCGCCATTGGGCCTCCAGACTGGCGGCCTGGGCATCGGTAAGGCCGGCCAAGGTCTTGAAAGCCTGGGAGAGATGCACCGTGATCGGTTGGGTGCTGCGAATATTCAGGTCAGTGACATCAGACGAGTCGTTGAACACCAGCGGGGGTGCTCCAAAAATCTTGCCAAGTGGGACAGGTTGGCCCTCGGTGATGTAGGCCTGATTTGCTGAAGCGAAGATATTGACAACCTCAGCTCTGGGAATCAACTCGATGGCAAAGACCTGGCTTGACTCGAGGCCACCAATAGTGGCAATGAGCTGCACTTGGCCAGCTAGTACATCAACCAGACCCCTGGGATCAAACACGAGCCTTGTTCCCGGCACCGAAGAATCAAGAACCAGGGATTGGGCTAGCCGTGCCTGATTGTCGACCGATGAACTCGTAACCCTGATTTTGTAGTTTAAAGGGGATCGACCATCCTCTCTGGAATTCGGATTGGAAAACAAATCAGACAGCAAAACCGACGTAGAACCACGCTCGTAGGCCTTTACCCGATCAAGTAGTCCAATGATTAAAGGCGGCAGCAGCATTCTTGTTTCAGAACTAAGCGCTGGAGTGCGAGCATCTTTCACAGCAGAACCACGCCGATCATCCACAACAGGGGGAGATTTCACAGCGAAATTCTCGTAATCTAAAAAGACATAACCACGCTGATTGTCGGAATCATCATTCCCGCTATTTTTGGAGTCAACACGGACCCGTAGGAGCTGGCTGATGGCGTCTTGATCACCGGATTTAGCGGTGATGCGAAGCACCAGGTTGCCCACCTCTGCGGCCCCAGGGCGCAGCAGGAGATCGATCAAGGCACTGCTACTGAATGGCTTGAGTTGCACATTGGGGCCAGGGCTACTGCCATCGGCCAAGCCAAGGCCCAGGCCGCCTTGGTCTTCTCCATTCAACTTGAGATCGACGCGAACCGGCTTGCTTGGATCGTTGAGCAGAAACTGAAGATTGAGGAATGCTTCCTCGGGACTATCGCCAAGCGCCTCCCCAAGGCCAAAGCGGGGCAAACTACCAGCACTGAAACGCAGCTGGTTGTCGCCCACATCGCTGCTATCAATCTGACGGAAGAGGGGAAAGAGACTGGTCATGGCCCGATCAAGGGCGGAAGGGTCCTGGTTGATCAGCTGCAGACCCGACCAAATGAGATCGAGATCAAGGCCAATCACCCCTGGTATGGCCGTGGCCTGGCGGCGGTCATTGACAGTGATGGCCAACGCAAGGGCACTATCGGCAGGTAGGGCCGCCAGATCCTCGGGCCGAACCAACGCACCCGTGTCTAGGCGGCGCAGCACCGGCGCCACCGTGAGGCGATCATTCGAGCTGTTGTCGTCTTGGCGGCGATCGAACAGGCTGAGCCAGCTGGGATCCTGGATGGCATTGAGCTTGCCATCCTTGCCAAGACGAAAGGCCTCGACGCTGTAGGCGAGATTGCTCGAACTACGCAGCTGCTCGAAAGCGCTGGCAAGATCGAGCGTCGACGGTGTTCCTTCCCGCAAGACCAAATCCTGGAGAGCACGGTTTACCTCAACCAAGCCCCCAGGAGAGACGATCCCCAAATCGAGCTGGTAGGTGCTGCTCGCACCGAGACGATCGGTGGCGCTGAACAACAGGCTGAGTTGGCCCCGATCGGAAGCTCCAGGGGTAAAAGAAAGCTCACCCTTGACTGGATCAAATCTCAGCCCACTGGGCAGGCCAAGGGTGGCGCTGCTGCGGGCTTTCAGGCTGAAACGAAGCCTGTCGCCATGGATCGCGTCGAGGTCGCTAAACACCGTATTCAGGTTGAGGGCGAAGGGCGAATTCACCAGAAGGCTGCGTTGCTCATTAGCTGGCACCAGGCGATCAGGGGCCTGGTTGACATTGGCGACGGTCAACCAAAAACTGGCCACTGTGCTGGCACCCCAACTGTCCACGGCCCGCAACGTGACGCGATGGCTGCCCACCGCATCGTTGTCTGCGAGACCAGAGACCTGGCCTGTTCTGGGATCGAACTGCAACCAATCGGGCACGTCCACCTCGTAGTCGAGACGGTCGCCGATCAAAACGTCATCGTCGCGGAACAGGCTGGGTAGATCGAAAGCCAAACGCTGGCCTTCCTGGATTGTGCGATCAAAAAGATCAAATCCGACCCGATAGGGGGCTCGGTTGAACTCCCGGTCCACCACCCTCAGCTGGAGGGGCACCGTGGTGGAGGCCCCGGCACGATCGGTAGCCACAATTCCAAACGCATAGGGCTCCCCTTGATCGGCAGGGGCAAGACCAGTGACCACGCCGGTGGCCGGATCAATGGCGAGTAGGGATGCCAGCCCTGGAGCACGGGTTAAATCCAGGCTGTAACGGATCCGATCCCCCTGATCAAGATCGATGATGGTGCCTGAAGGCAGCCTGATTTCAAACGGGTTGCCCTCGCGCACCCAAATTTCAGGAAGGCTCTCGCCACTCCACACTGGGGCATCATTCACGTTGCCGACCACCAGTTCAAGGATCTGGAGGGCAGTGGCGCCGCTCAAGTCACGGGCTTCCACCTCCAATTGGTAGGAGCCAACCTCGGCATTGCCAGGCGTTCCCTGGAGTAGGCCACTTGTCCCATTGAGCTGCAACCAACCAGGACTTGCACCACGCAAGCGATAGGTGAGGACGTCACCAACGGCAAGGTCCTCATCCCGGAAGACGTCGGCCAAACCAAACGCGAAGGGTTGATCCTCCACCGCGGTAATCGGACCAAAAGGCACGGCTACCGGTGCATCGTTGACGTTGGCAATCGTGAGCGACAGGGTCTGCTGCCAAGGGCGACCATCAGCATCCAGGGCCTGGAGCTGATAGCTGTGCGTGCCCACCAGGGCCTGACCAGCCAAGCCAGAAAGAAGGGGGAGAGTTGCCGTGGTGCTATCGACGGCTACAACCTGGAGACGATCCAAGGGCTGATTGGCACGGGCAGGTAACTTGGTGGGGTTGAGAACGAGATTGAAGCCAGCAAGGGCATCGGGACCGACCCGGAAATCGAGGCTGGCAAACACCTCACGCCAAGCATCACCCAACACCTCCCCGGTTCCACTACTGGGAAGGGATGCACCCACCAGGCCTCTCAGACTGCCGGCAGCGGCATCCAGAATTCCGCTGCTTTGAAAGAGCGGAAGCGATGGCGCAATCTGCACCTGATCCAAGGAGAGGGCTTGGGGGTTCCAGAGCAAATCGAGGTCAAGTCCAATCAAACCCTGGCCATCGAAGCGCGTATCAGTCACCACCAGATCCAGTTGCACCAAGCTGCCCGCTGCCAGGGAGGCAACCGCCTCTGGGTTGAGAAGATTGCCCTGGGAGTCGTAGAACAGCCCTTCAATCACCAACCGTTCGGCCAGGGTGGCGTCGGGAAGACGCTGTTCGAATTGGAGCCAATCGGCAGAATCACCAGCCAGCAGGGGCGTCACGCTGACGGATTGGAGGCCATTGGCCTGGGGGAAAAGAGCTGCCAAATCAACGCTGAAGGGCTGATCTTCAGCCAGGGAAAACGATTGGGTTGCCGAGCCGCCGTAAACCAAAAAACCATCACTCGCGAAAGAGGTCGCAAGGAGGGGGGAAAGATTAGCGTCGAGCAAACTGGGGGAATCTGGGCTGTCACTCAGCACAAGGCCTGTCAGCTGATCCGTACTAGATAAAAGAAGATCAGAAGAGGTATCTGGCAGGAGCGTATGGGCACCAGATCCAGCGAGTTGAGAAGAGTAATGAGCAAGAGTCACATCAAGTCCATCCATCGAGGTCATCGATGGATGAGCAGCAATGGGATCAGCAAGGACCAGTCCAGCCAGGGGATCTGGATTCGCTAATACTGGCTCAAGAAGCAATGCGCTCAGGGGGGTAGGCAGGTCAGCAGGAGCGCTGAGCAGTTCTTCCGTTTGTAGAGAATTGCTTGCTATTGCCATCGAACACACATGATCCATGAAACCGTGTTGGGCCCTTGCCCAGCCCAATACGGCAGTGCTCCATGGTTACGAAAGAGAAGGGATCCAAAGGGGAATGGATAAGAGATCGTCGCTAGTCGCACAGACCTGCGCAATCGGAATGGTTAGAAAGGCCAAAGGCAAACAAATGAACGCAAAGCGCAACTGGCAGTCCAAAAGCGCAGGTACAACACGAAGTGAGTGAGGGGTGCGCACTGAATGTTTGATTTGCGTTGGAGGAGCCAGAGAGACGCTTCAGCGAGCCAGTCCATCGCAAAGGTAGGGACAACCAAAGCCAGCAGCACTCTTCCTCGAGGAGAAAATGCCGGCAAGGCTCTTGAGCACTCGAATCATCACCCCAGGTATCAGCCCATGGCCAGCTCCTTTCATGTCAACTTCGAGGACCTGCAACGCATTCTTGAAAACATCAAGATTGCCGAACGGGAATCAGCTGGCGAACAGCTGATTGACATCATTACGGAGATTGCCACAGGAAGCCCGGCCATAGCGGGGAGCCCATTGGTGAACGCCGCCAACCTTCCCTTGGGCCTGCGCCATGTGGATGGTTCGAACAACCACCTGATTCCCGGCTCTCCCAATGGCACGTTGAACGGAGCTGCTGGCCAGCCATTTGCCAACCTGACCGAACGCCAGTTCGTCACCAATAGCGGCAGTGAACCAATCACGTTTGGACCGAATGCGAGTGTGAGCAATACCAACTACACACCAAACCCCACGGGGGCCCCATCCTCTGTGGTGGACAGCTCCCTGCGAACCATTTCCAACCTGATTGTTGACCAAACAATCACCAACCCAGCAGCTATCGCAGCGGCACTGCAGCAAGCGGGGGCAACAAATCCAAACGAAACAGCAGTTGCCCTTTACTCATTAAGCAGGCAGCTGCTCGACCCCGACTATGTGGGCGATAAGACTCAACTCAAAGCACAACTTACAACCACACTGGAAAGCTACGGAGTAGGAATAAGCCAAGACGGCTCAATCTCGATCGAACATCGCAGCGCAGATATTGGCCTATCCCCAGCGAACACCAGCTGGATGACGATCTTTGGACAATTTTTCGATCACGGCCTTGATCTGATCGCAAAAGGTGGCCAAGGCACCGTTTACATCCCCCTGAAAGTAGATGACCCGCTGTATGTCGCGGGAAGCCAGACCAATTTCATGGCACTGACCCGGGGTACCAATATCCCGGGCGAGAACGACACAACCCCCTGGATCGATCAAAACCAAACCTATACCTCCTTTGCCCAGCACCAGGTGTTCCTTCGGGAATACATGCGCATTAACACCACAACCGGAGAGGTCCTAACCGATCCAACATTGGATGCCTGGGCCGCAGGGAAAACAATCGCCACTGGCCGCCTGCTCAACGGAGCCATCGGCTCAATGCCCACCTGGGCTGAGCTCAAGGCCCAAGCTTTGACATACCTGGGAATCCAGCTAGACGATCGGGACGTCACCAAAGTGCCCGACGTGTTGGTGGATCCCTACGGCAACTTCATCCCCAATGCCAGCGGCTACGCCCAACTCGTTGTCGGCATTTCGGCGTCAGGCCTAGCGGAGACAGCCTCGGGTACGGCCACCCAGCCCGTAAACCCCACAGCCGTCAATGCAAGACGCACACCGGCAGCTTTCCTGATCGATATCAATCGGAATGCGGAGCCCATCACGAATCCCAATGGCGGACTCCAGCAGGATGGCGACGCGCAGGTGGGCCTATCTGGAACGGTGGACGGGTCAACTCCCGTAGGCAACGGACGTGGTGGTTTTACCACCTACGACAACGAGCTCCTCGATGCCCACTACATCACCGGGGACGGCCGTGGGAACGAAAACATTGCCCTAACCGCCATCCACGACATGTTTCACGCGGAACATAATCGTGTGATGGAAGCAAACAAGCTCACCTTGCTGCGCAGTGGGGATCTGGCAGCCATTAACGAGTGGCTGTTGTTTGACCTGCCGAATGGGGGAGCACTCCCTAGTCCAGCGGATGGGCAGGCCTTACAGACCTTGGCTGACACCCTGGTCTGGGATGGCGAACGGATGTTCCAGGCCGCAAAATTCACCACGGAGATGCAATACCAGCATCTTGTATTTGAGGAATTTGCACGGCGGATCCAACCCAATATTGCACCCTTTGTCTTCACCAACTCAGCGGATCTAGACGGGCGCATCGTTGCCGAGTTTGCCCATGCCGTCTACCGCTTTGGCCACTCCCAACTGCTCGACGACGTCAACCGGGTCGACAACGCACTGGTTGCCAGTGATTTAGGGCTAATAGAATCATTTCTCAACCCACTTGCCTTTGCGGCCAGTGGAGCCAATGCAAAAGAAATACTGGCGAATATTGGCAGGGGCATTACCAATGCCACTGGCCAGGAAATGGATGAATTTGTGGTTGAAGCTCTGCGCAACAACCTGCTCGGGGCCCCCCTGGATCTCGCTGTGCTCAACCTGGCCCGGGGGCGGGAGCAGGGGATTCCATCCCTCAATGAAACGCGCCGTCAACTCGAACAATCCACAGGGGCCGTCCAACTCAAGCCCTACACAGGCTGGGTTACGGATCCTGGCCAATCACAGAGCAACGGATTTTTTGAAAAACTGAAAAATCCGATGTCGGTGGTGAACTTTATCGCTGCCTACGGAACCCACGACAGCATTACCTCAGCAACCACCACCGAGGCCAAGCGTGATGCGGCCTTGGCCATCGTGACTGGGGCTGGAGCTCCAATCGATGCCCTTGACTTCCTCCGAGGTAGTGGCACATGGGCTGGGGAAGAAACCGGAATCAACAACGTCGACCTTTGGATTGGTGGCCTCGCTGAACAACTCAACGAGTTTGGTGGCCAACTCGGTGACACCTTTAATGCGATCTTCCAATACCAAATGGAAAATCTGCAGAACGCCGACCGGTTCTACTACCTCAGCCGCACCCAAGGCATGAATCTCCTCACCCAGCTGGAGGGGACCACAATGTCGGATCTGTTGATGCGCAACAGTGATTTGGGCCGAGAGGATGCCACCCACCTCTATGCCCACATCATGGGCAATCCCGATTACGTGCTGGAGCTTGATCGAAACGTTGCCCAGGCCGACTACAGCGGAAATGCCTTGGGCACCACGCCCATTGGTATCAATACCGCGGCAGAACGAGCCCTTCTCGACCCCAAGATCGACACTCTGTCGCTGTTCTCGTTTGCGCTGGGTGGGATCGCGAATGCCGCAACGCAAAGCCAGGTCAGCCGGGCCTACGACTTAGAAGGCCGCTACACCAGCATGATCCGCTTTACGGGTGGAGAACACGTGGTGCTGGGGGGCACCGAGGGCAACGATGCCATCTACGGAGACAAGGGCATCGATACCCTTTGGGGTGATGGCGGAGATGACTATCTCAATGCCGGCATGGAATCTGATCAAGTCTTTGGTGGCGATGGTGATGACATCATTGTTGACCCCTTTGGCGACGACTTCCTGCGGGGCGAGCGGGGCGATGACGTGATCGTCAACGGGGCGGGCTTGGATATTGATTTCGGCGGAGAAGGGCAAGATGCCATGTTTGCTGTGGTGGATAGCACCGAGATGTTTGCCGGTGAAGGCAACGACTTCCTGCGAGGTGGCAGTGCACCGGATGTCATGTTTGGTGGAGAAGGCGACGACTGGATCGAGGGTGGTGAAGGATTCGATGGAATAGCTGGTGACAACTCTGAACTATTCTTTAACAGCCCAATCGTTGGCCACGACATCCTGAACGGCCAGGGCAATGACACCGATTACGACGGTGAAAATGGCGACGACATCATGGTGCAGGGGGTAGGCATCCAACGCAGCAACGGCATGAGTGGCTTTGACTGGGTGATCCACAAGGAAGATCCAGTCGGCGCCAACACCGACCTCACCACCTTCATTCCAGGCTTGGTCGCTACACCAGGGGCAGCGGTAGCCATCACCCTGCGCGATCGTTTTGATTCCGTTGAGGGCGCATCTGGCTGGAAATTTGATGACAACTTAAGAGGTTCGATTCGTGCCATCGGAGGCACTCCCTGGTTCCAAAGTCAGCTCACCCAGGCCGGCGTTGATCGAATCACTGGGCTGCGCCAGGTGATTGGAGGCACGGACAATGCGGATCCCAATGCCATTGCCTTTGGTGCCACCAACAACGATGGCAACTCAGAAAATCAAATCTTCCTCGGTGGCGATGGCAGCGACACCATCATGGGCGGCGTGGGCGACGACGTGATCGATGGTGATGCCTGGCTGAATGTGCGAATTGCTGGCACCCGCAAGGATGGAACGAGCTTCAGTGTTGACAGCCTCAATCAAGTTTTTGACGACCTGGTCGGAGGCAAGATTGACCCCGGTGAGATGCGGGCTGTCCGCGAAATTCTCTATGACAATGCCACCAATGGCACCAACCCCGATGATGTCAATCTTGACATCGCCGTATTCCAGGACATCCGGGATAATTACACCATCACCAACGATGCTGACGGATCCGTCACCGTTGCCCATACAACGGTGACCGCGGGCCTGCAGAGTGATGGCATCGATCGCCTCCGTAATATGGAGACTGCTCGATTTGCCGATCGAGACATTAATCTCACCAACTACAAGCCCACAGCATCGGACCTGTTCACCACGCGGGAACTCTCGACGAATGGATTCTTCGGATTTGGTGCAGCAAACAATGCATTTTTATCTGCACCGGCTCTGTTTGATCAAAACAACGTAACGGCCCAGAATATCACCGGAGCCGTTGCAACCAATAGCATCAGTCTCTCCTTTGTTGATGGTGCCAATCAGCCCCTAGCCACAACCGGAGGAGTACTCAGACTGAACCAAACTGCTGGTCAACAGCTACGAATGACCGCCAGCTACATCGATGCTTCTGGCTTCTCCAATAGCCTCACAGGACCGCTGGTCAATGCCATTGTGGGAACTGCCGGCAACAACACACTCAATGGCACCAATACCGCCATTGCCGACTACATCTTTGGCGGCAATGGCACCGACACCCTCAATGGCAACGATGGCGACGACTACCTTTCTGGTGGTGCCGGCAACGATGGGCTGAACGGTGGCAATGGCATCGACACAGCCAACTTCACAGGTGTGGCAACAAATGGATTAAACGTGGGCGACCCGCCCGCACAGAATAGTTTTACTGCAATCTTTAGCATCAATGGCACCAACATCTCGGTGGCCACCACTGCTGGGGGCACGGACACCCTCAACAGCATTGAAAAGCTGCGGTTTAGCGATGGCACCTTTGATTTGGTGGCTGGCACGACGAATGCGGCAAACAACCTCAGCTACGGGGGCACCAACCGCGCCGCGCTCTTTGGCGCTGGCGGCAACGACACTCTCACCGGTGGCAGCAATGACGACGTACTGACCTACACCGCAGCCGGCAGCAATACGGCCAACAATGCATCCGGGGGAGGCCGGGATGTCATGGACGGTGGTGCCAATGCTGCCCTGGGTGATCGGGCTGTGATCAACGGAGACAACAGTACAGAAACCTTCCGTATTTTTGCAATTGCAGGCCCTGTCAATGCTGCTCAACGATCGGCATTAACAGCGTTTGGCAGCTTCAATACCAACACCGAGATTGTGGTTCTTCGGGGCTCTGGCAATCTTCAAGCCAATGCAGCACTCACCACCGCAAACTTCGCTGTCATTGCTGAAGTTGACAACATCGAAGAGCTCACAGTCAACGTCAATGGCGGCGGGGCTGGAACCCAGAGAGTGCAGGTCTTTGGAGATTTTACTGCCACCAGCCTGCGGACAAACACCATCACAATCACCAGCGATGGCGCCGGAGTTGAAGTCGATGTCACTGGCATTCAATCAGAGCACCGGGTTGTCCTTGACGCTGGTACCATCATTGGTCAGCGCTCGCAAGACAGCGTAGGGAATCCGTCCTCCCTGCCACCCCTTGAACCAACAACACTCCCTGGGCAAGACGATAACGTTTCCTCTGGAGATAACAATTCCTCTGGGGGTGACGATTCCTCTGGGGATGAAGATTCCTCTGAAGTTGATGCCTCCAAGGCCATCCATCTTGGCCTCAGCCTCCAAAAGGTGCCCGAATTTGATGGCGATCTCCCCTCCGACATCGTTCTACGCAGATTCGGAACCACGCAAGAACAGAAAAGCCAGTTCTATTTGGCCCTCACCGCAGAATCCCTGCGC
>CALRWB020000003.1:0-214855 GCA_943371815.1 Chitinophaga pinensis
AGCGTGGCCAAGAAGTACACCAAGCGGAATATGGAGCTGCTGGATTTGATCCAGGAGGGAACGATCGGTTTGGTGCGTGGGGTGGAGAAATTCGACCCAACGCGGGGGTACAAGTTTTCGACCTATGCGTACTGGTGGATTCGGCAGGGCATTACCCGGGCGATTGCGGAGAAGAGCCGGACGATCCGTCTACCGATCCACATCACCGAAACGCTGAACAAGCTGAAGAAGGGGCAGCGGGAGCTGAGCCAGTTGCTGGGGCGTACGCCGACGGTGACGGAATTGGCGGAGGCGGTGGAGCTGCCCGAGGAGGAGGTGAAGGATTTGCTGTGCCGGGCGCGTCAGCCGGTGAGTTTGGAGATGAAGGTGGGGGATGGGGATGACACGGAGCTGTTGGATTTGTTGGCAGGGGATGGGGAGCTGCCGGATGAGCAGGTGGATGGGGAGTGCTTAAAGGGTGATTTACGTGCGCTGCTGGAGCGGTTGCCGGAGCTGCAGTGCCGGGTGCTGAAGATGCGTTACGGGATTGATTGCGAAGGCAACCCTGAGCCGGAAGAGCCGATGAGCCTCACCGGTATTGGCCGGATCCTGGGCATTAGCCGCGATCGGGTTCGCAATTTGGAGCGCGATGGCCTGGCTGGCCTGCGCCGCATCAGCGATGCCGTGGAGGCCTACGTCGCCAGCTAATTTGGCCTCCCCTGGTTTTGGGTCGATGGAAGTGCTCAGCCTCTTCCCGCGCTACCTGCTCAAAGGGGAGCTGGAACCGGCCTTGCTGGAGAGTCTGCAGCGGCTGGCCAGGGAGGTGTTGGTCCATCCGGAAAAGGCTCCCGATGCCTCGGCCAAATTGGCCGGCCAACTGGCGTTGCAGCTCGAACTTGGCCCCCAATTTCCGGCGGTGGAGCAGCTCTGTCGCCAGGTGATCTTGCCGGGTTGTGAGCGCTGGATCCGCCACGTCATCGACCGACAGCCCCCCGGGGGCCGGGGCCCCTGGGATGAGGGCCGCTACAGCCTCCAGATGATCGATGCCTGGCTGAATGTGCAGCGCGCCGGCGACTACAACCCCACCCATACCCACGGTGGCACCTTTTCCGGGGTGTTGTTTCTGCAGGTGCCCCCCCAGATCACGGGCCAAAGCTTCGATGGCCAGCTCTGCTTCCACGGCCCTGAGGAATGGCACATCCAAAGCTTCCGCACCGGCATGGCCCAATACATGCTGCCGGTGCCCGGCGAGTTCTACATCTTTCCGGCCTGGCAGCCCCATTCGGTCGCCCCCTTCCGGGGCGATGGGGAACGCTGGTCGATGGCCTTTAACGCGGTGGCTGTGCCCCACGCCGGCAGGCCAATGCCCGCTCCACCCCAGCCTGCGATGGGGTCTGTCCAGCCTGCGATGGGGAACGTCTCCCTCTCCACCTCGCGCGCCCGCCCGGGTGGATTCGGCTAGGGCCGCAGGCCACCTTGGGGCGCTTGCCCCCGAGCTGCGCGAAGCCCTACTGGCCTGGTGGTAAGCCATGGCCGCCATCAGATCCCCTGGAAGCTCACGGCAGCGGGCACGCCGGCCTCGCCTGGGGAGCGGCTCGATCCCTACCCGATTTGGGTGGCGGAGGTGATTTGAGCATTGAGTACACACAGCCCAGCTTGCGGTTTAGGCCAGTTGGCCTCCCCGACAGCCGCCGCACCCTTTCAGCTGACCCATGGCCAGGGAAGACCTGCAGCAGGCCTGGCCGAAAGGATCAACTCGCGCCGACGATTCGGCGGTGGTTGTGCATCCCTTCCCCCAGCTGGGGTGGATCTCTGGTGAAATCGCGGGCAACGGTGAAGCCTCAAAGGCGAGTCGTGAGCGAATCTCTGCCCCAACGTTTCGTGTCTCGTGTCAATCAGGTTGATGGTAAAAAGCATCAATCATTTCTTGCTTGCTTTTTTTGAGGTCCCGTAACACCTTTGCTCACACCTCCGGGTTCGTTTCCGTAAGTACTTCTGCATTCTCTCAATATTCTGCATACCCCCTTCTCGCGCAGGCTGGAGAGCATGGGAGAGTGCTTGACCTTTGTGAACAATGGAATTAAACAAAAAGAATGCCAAATTCTCTTGTTCCTAATGGATGGCCTTCATGGTTTTCCGGCCAAAGTAATCAATGTAAAAAAACTGATGTCGAGGTACATCATGCCACTGCAGGACATCAACTAGGCCCAACCACTCCCCTAGGCACCAATCGAGAACATCTCAGAGTCAGGTGCTCGTCATGAGGTATCAGGCACCGATGAATGGGGCATGACAGAAGCGCGAAATAATGCCTGACCACCTCATAACGAAAGTGCTCGCAGGCAGTACAGACCGTTGAGGACCTGGCAGATCTAAGTGCCTTGATATTAAAGTTGACCCAGAGCCCAGGAGTTGCAGGTGAAGACCCAACCGGCTGCAATCCAGTTCGTTGAATTTCTTTCAGTTACATTGACACATGCGAAACGCCCACCCAAGCTCTAAGTTAACGGAAATTTACTGGCTAGATTTGTGAACGCAGTAGCCAAGCCGAGGGCGTACGCCCAAATACCGACTACCGCCTCAGCCCGAGACATGGAGAAATACAGGCCCGAGATTGATGGTCTCAGAGCATTTGCAGTTGTCGCTGTCATTATTAATCACTTCAGCAAAGATCTTCTGCCAAGCGGCTATTTAGGAGTTGACATCTTCTTTGTGATTTCAGGCTATGTGATAACATCATCGTTTGAGAATCATGAGTACGAGAATTTCAAGGATTTCATAATTAGTTTTTACGAGCGCAGGATCAAACGACTGATTCCAGCACTAGCGGTCTTTGTACTTATAACGAGCATTCTTATTTGCCTGTTCAACCCAGACCCAGAAACCGCATTGGAAACAGGCAAGAGCTCCATTCTTGGATTGTCAAACTTATATCTCTTCCAACATTCTACTGACTACTTCGCTCAATCGGCGGAACTTAATCCTTTCACACACACATGGTCACTCGGCGTCGAGGAGCAGTTCTATCTCCTATTTCCGCTTCTGATCTGGTTTTCAGGTTTTGGGAAGAAAACAAGGAATGGCCCTAGAAACCTCTTCATTTTGCTTGTGCCACTGACATTTGCATCGCTTATTGGATTCGTCTACCTATATCAAGCAAATCAACCAGCTGCTTATTTCTTAATGCCTTCTCGATTTTGGGAGATGGCAACAGGCTGCTTGATATTTTTAGGTTTTCGACAGCAGGAAAGGAGCATAAAACTACTTGAAAAGGTTCCACCACTGCTAGTTATTGCAGCAATCGTTTTTGTGCTGTTTCTCCCTGTTGCCTCTGCAGTAGCTGCAACCATTTTTACAGTGGCCTTGTCAGCTATTTTGATTGGGTCTATGTCTATAAAGAAAGGCAGCGCAGTATACAAGCTTTTTACAATTGAAAAGGTTATTTACGTCGGTCTTATTTCATATTCCCTTTATCTCTGGCATTGGGCAGTGCTCTCAATTAGCCGCTGGACAATTGGAGTTCATTGGTGGTCAGTACCATTTCAGTTGGCGCTTATTTTAATCTTGGCGATAGCATCTTACCAGAAAATTGAGAAACCATTAAGAAAAAATCCGTGGGGAAAGCACAAATGGCAAGAGTTAGCCTGTGGTGCCGGCCTGATAACCGTCTCTTTGTTTATACAGCAATTAATCGTTGGGCCGCATACAAAATTGTTTTATCTAGGCACTATTAGCCAAGAAAAAAATGATGTCCCCAAAGGCTGCGAAGATATCAATGAGAATGGACCTGGTTCAGGGTTTCGTCTCTGCCAAATAAATCACGGAGCTCAGGAAAGAACAATCTGGATCATTGGCGACAGTCATGCTGGAAAACTTAGGGTTGGAGCCGAACATTCTTTCAACAGAACTCAGGTCAGGGTTGTTATTTATTCAACAGGAGGTACACCATTCCCACCGGTTGGACGCTATGGCAAAGGCAATAAAGTGGCAGACCTCCAAAAGCTAGATAAATACCATTACCTGCTAAAGCAGTTGCCATATCAGGTTCGCAAAAATGATCTAGTCGTAATAGGCATACGCCACCCATACTACTTTGGAGGGACATACTATGGCACCTTTGGAAAAGATTTTGTATTTCTCAGCAAGAGCGGGACGCCAATAAATCAACGCGATTACTTTTCAGAATGGTTAAGTGACGTTGATCAATTAGCAGAAAAACTCAAGTCTAGAGAAGTTAAGATTCTAGTGATGACACCAACTCCCGAATGGAAAGACGCTGTGGAAAAAAAATGCTTTGGACAGGGAGAGGAGTGGTTCAGTAGATTTCGAGGTAAAAATTGTAGTTTGCCGAAGGAATTCTTTGTCGGAAGAAATGGGTTGTACGTACACATTTTAAATGGTTTAAAAAAAGTTGCTGAAAGCAATTCGAATGTAATTTTTTATGATGCTTTTGGAAGACTCTGCCCAGCAAAATACTGTCAATTTGCCATCAACGGGCGCCCGCTTTACAAAGATGACAATCACTTAAGCTCTTACGCATCAAAAATACTAATGGAGGACATAAAGAAAGCCCTATGGTAAAAATTATTTCTAATTATTAGAATCTCCCGGGGGCGAAGGCTAGATGCTGACTGGAGTGCGAAAACTTGTGGCTAATTTATTTGAACTATTTCGAACCTGATTGTCGAGTTTTGCTCATCTCAGGCAGTTTATGCTTCTTTGGGTCCAAAGCAAAGCGCAGGAGTTTTAGTAGCCTTGCACTTATTCAGTCACCAGTAGGCAGCTTTAAGCTGAGCAAATACTCGTCATTGCTGCAAGCAGGATGATTTTATAATGTAGCTTGGCCCTTCTTCTGGCCCTGATCATAGGGAGCCCCAGCTTTTATTGATTAAACGAAGCTGGTATTCAACTTTGGCCCTAAAGGTATCCATCCAGGGCGGCAGCGAGTTATCGCATGTGCCCGATCTCAAAACAGCCAAAATACGTGATGCTCCCTCTACAATTCCAGTTCGAATCTCAATTCTTTGATAGAGGGCATCCCCGTAGACTACATCCTCATGCCCATGCATTGGTAGAAGGCTGCTGAAAAAGCTATCGAAACCACGGCTTTTGGTCTGATCGCGGCCGTCATCGGTTCTGCGTCAATCAGGTTGACCGGTTCCGAGAAGGATTAATGGGTGTTTCCACAGACGCTTGCCTGCCCTGGCTCCGAATGCGGTGCTATTGGTTCCTTGACCGACACCTTCATGCCATCACCTCCTGTGGGGCCTGCTTTCTGAGCAGGTTGGTGATGCGGATCAGGTTGTAGGCCACCACTTGGTAGAGGCTGTTTATCGTCGAGGCCATCGATCCGCTCCAGCAGGAGTTCGAGGAACTTGGCCATGAGCTCCTCGTTGAGGACCCGACCACGGTCCTTGGTAAATGTTGTGGGATGCCAGACAGGATCCTCAGGGTTGAGGCCGATAAACCAGCGGAACAGCAGGTTGTAGTCGAGCTGCTCAATCAACAGCCGCTCGGAGCGAATGCCATAGATCGCGTGCAGCAACAAGGCCAGCAGAAGTTGCTCCGGTGGGATCGAGGGCCGACCACCCTCCGGGTAAAGCCGACAGAAGTGGGGGTTGAGCCGGTCCAGGACTTGGTCAGCCAACCTCCGTACCTGCCTCAGAGGGTGAGTAGTTGGTATTCGATCTTCTGTGGAGATGTACGAGAGCGGGGGCCCTGTGCGTTCCTGCTGGCCGCGCATCCTTCTCCCGCAGGCGCCCCGCAATCCCAGCCGCAGCTCCTGCCCTTGTCAGGGGAGCTGCGCTGCCTACGCTGCCGGCGATCTCGCCCGCTATCCCGTGAAGGACGCTGCAAAACCGCTCCCTTTTCAGGTGATTGGCGTAGGCGTGGTGCGCAATGCAGCCGGCCAGGTGCTGATTGATCAGCGGCTCAATGAAGGCCTGTTGGGCGGGCTGTGGGAATTCCCTGGCGGCAAGCAGGAAAGCGGTGAGGCGATCGAAGCCACGATTCGGCGCGAACTGGGCGAAGAACTGGCGATCGAGGTGGAGGTGGGCGAGGAGCTGATCAGCCTCGAGCACGCCTACAGCCACAAGCGTCTGCGGTTTGTGGTGCATCTGTGCCGTTGGCTCTCAGGCGAACCCCAACCCTTGGCCAGCCAACAGGTGCGGTGGGTGGATCCCCAGGAGCTCGGGGCCTATCCCTTCCCGGCCGCCAACGCCAAGATCATCGCTGCCCTCACTCAGCTCTTGCAGACTGAAGCTTCAGGCAAAGAACTGACTTGAAGTATCGCCGGTCCATGCTGGTGCTCTCCATGGCTGGGCTGTCCCTGGCGGGGCTGTTGCTGGCTTTGCCTGGCAAGGCTCAGACAGCTGGGCCAGTGCTGCGGGTGGGAGTTGTCGATGGGAGTCAGCCTTGCAGCTATCGGGAGAGGGGTGCCTGGACCGGTTTGGCTGTTGAGCTCTGGGCCAGGGTGGCCCAGAGCAAAGACCTGCCCTATGTGCTGAGGCCGATGCCCTCTGTCAAGGCCATGCTTGAGGCCACCCGCAGCGGTCAGCTGGATGTGGCAGTGGAGTGCATCAACATCACCCCGGAGCGCTTGCGGAGATACCGCTTCAGCCTTCCTTTCCAGGAGGACGGGCAGGCGGTGCTCGTGGCCAATGACCGGTTCAGTTTGGGCAAGGCGTTTCTTGAAGTGCTGTTGAGTCCACCGCTATTGCGCATGGTGGGCATCCTTGTGTTCGCTTTGCTGGTCATGTCAGGGACCGTCTGGTGGGTTGAGGGCCACGCCGCCCAGGTGCGACAGACCACGAAGGGGCCGCTGCACCGCTTCATCATGATTTTCACGATCCTTCTCACCGGTGAGGGTGATTCGGAGATTGTCGACACCTCCCGTGGCCGTGCCGTCTTGATGGTCGGTTACTTGGTGCGCAATATCGCCAGCGCCGTCTTGGTGGGCTTTCTGACTGTCCAACTTGTGCAGGAGGCCCAGGGGCGCGCCAACCGCACGTTCGACAATCTCAGTGAGATCGGGCGCATGCGCGTTGGTTACAAGCCCGGCACGGTGAGCGAAGACCTGATCAAGGAGATCGGTTTGCCGCTCAAGGCGTCTGGCCGCCACGGTGGCGGTGGCGTTCCGCTGCCCACCATCAGCAGTTCGCTGGAGCTGTTGCAGCAGGGTCGCATCGATGCCGTTTTGGCCGATGGGCTCCAGCTGCGTTACCTCCAGGCTCAAGAGTTCACTGGGGGCCTATTGCCGGTCGTGGCACTCTCGGGCATTCGTCCCGAGCTTGAGGGTTTTGGACTTTCTCCCCAGTTGCCGGCAGCCACGGTGCAGCGCATCAATTTGGCCATCGCCGAGCTCAAGCGCAGCGGGGTGGTGCAGCAGTTGCGCCGCCAAGCCCTGGGGCCTGACGCGCCAGGCGAAGAAACGGCAGCCCTCTGATGCAGCCGTTGGCTCCGCAGGTGCTGTGTCTAGGGGAGGCCCTGGTGGATCGGCTTGGTCCACCAGGTGGCGATCCGGCAGCTGATCCCGCTAGCTGCGATGACCGACTCGGCGGCGCCCCCGCCAATGGGGCCTGCGCCCTGGCCAGGCTCGGCACCCCCGTGGCTTGGTTGGGCCGCCTGGGCAACGACGCCATTGGCCACAGGTTTGCCGAGCTGTTCGCGGCCCGCGGCGTGAATACCGCTGCCCTGCAGTGGGACCGGGAGCGTCCCAGCCGGGTGGTGCTGGTGCAGCGCGATGCCGCCGGGGAGCGGGCCTTTGTGGGTTTTGCCGGGGATCGGGGCCTGGGTTTTGCCGACCAGGCGGTGGATTGGCGGGCCTTGGCAGCGGTGGTGGAACCGGCCTTTGCCGCTGCCCAATGGCTGCTGGTGGGCACCCTTGCCTTGGCGAGCCCCGCCTCAAGCGAAGCCTTGAGCTGGCTCTTGCAATGGGCCAAGACCGCGGGGGTGGCCCTGGCGATGGATGTGAATTGGCGCCCCACCTTTTGGGATCCGGCGGCCCTGCCTGAATCGGGGCCGCCGCCTGGGGCGATCGCCCGGATACGGCCCTTGCTGGAGCAGGCGACCTTGATCAAATGTGCCGCCGAAGAAGCCCTGTGGCTGTTTGGTAGCCAGGATCCCTGGGTGATTTCGGCGGGCTTGAGCCAGCGGCCCGTGGTGGTGGTGAGCGATGGGGCGAACCCCTTGCGTTGGTGCTGGGGTGGCCAGGCCGGAGCCCTCGAAGCCTTTGCGGTCCCGGTGGTTGACACCACTGGCGCGGGCGATGCCTTGACGGCAGGCTTGCTGCACCGGCTCTGCGTCCAACCTGAGCTTTTGCGCCGGCTCGATCAACGGAGCGACTTGATCGGGGCTGGCTCAGCTGCTGAGGTGCGGGAACTGATGCGCTTTGCCAGTGCCTGTGGCGCGTTGGTGTGTCAGGGCGCCGGTGCGATTGATCCCCAGCCCACCGAAGCGGCGGTGGCGGCCTTTCTCAAGAGCCGGCCGGGGTGATCCAGGCCGTTCGCCCCGCATCGGGGTTGGCGGGATCGCCCAACTCCAGCCCCACCTGCCAGGCCTCTGGCGGCATCACGCTTAGGCGCTCGGGCCATTCCACCGCCAGCACGGCCCCCAGGGCTAGGGCTTCCTCCTCTTCCTGGGCCAGCAGTTCATCGGCCGCGGCGGCCAGCTCGAGCCGGTAGAGATCGAGGTGCACCAGGGCCTGGCCCCCTTGGCCTTGGTAGTGCTGGGCCAGGGCAAAGGTGGGGCTGGTGATCGGCTCGTCAATGCCGAGGCCCCGGGCCAGCCCTTGCACGAGGCAGGTTTTGCCGGCACCGAGATCACCGAGCAGCAGCAGGATGCTGCCTGGGGGCAGCTGCCCAGCCAGTTCCCGCCCTAGGGCCTGGGTGGCCGCCGCATCATGGAGCTGGCGTTTCTCGCGCTGCTGGTGGAGTTGGCTTTGCTGCTGGATCACGGTGGGCGCAGGCGTCCAAGATCTCCTTGTAGATTGCATTAAAGCGAGCCCGAAGCCTCGGCGACTCCGCAGAACTTTCCAAACCCTCCTCCCAGCCGGGAGCGAGTTGACCCCCAGAACGACCCGGAGACAACCCATGGTGGCTACCCCCACGGCGCCTGCGCTGCAGAGCACCTCGACGTATGTGATTGCCGATCTCGGCCTGGCTGAGTTCGGTCGCAAGGAAATGGCGATTGCCGAAACCGAGATGCCTGGCCTGATGGCCCTGCGCACCAAGTTCGGCGCCGAGCAGCCCCTCAAGGGTGCCCGCATTGCCGGCTCGCTGCACATGACGATCCAGACCGCGGTCTTGATCGAAACCCTCACGGCCTTGGGCGCTGAGGTGCGCTGGGCCTCCTGCAACATCTTCTCCACCCAGGACCACGCCGCGGCTGCGATTGCGGCAGCGGATGTTCCGGTGTTCGCCTACAAGGGCGAAACCCTCGATGAGTACTGGGCCTTCACCCACCGCATCCTCGAGTGGGGCGATGGCGGGACCCCCAACATGATCCTCGACGACGGTGGCGATGCCACCGGTCTGGTGGTGCTGGGCACCAAGGCCGAGAAGGATCTCTCCGTTCTCGATCACCCCTCCAACGAAGAGGAGACCGCCCTCTTCAATTCCATCCGCCAGAAGCTGGCGGCCCAGCCCGGCTTCTACTCCCGCATATACGCCGCTATCCAGGGCGTCACCGAGGAAACCACCACCGGTGTGGCCCGCCTCTACCAAATGCAGAAGAGCGGTGAGCTGCCCTTCCCCGCCATCAACGTCAACGACTCGGTCACCAAGAGCAAGTTCGACAACCTCTATGGCTGCCGGGAATCCCTGGTGGACAGCATCAAACGGGCCACCGATGTGATGGTGGCCGGCAAGGTGGCCCTGGTGCTCGGCTACGGCGATGTGGGCAAGGGTTCCGCCCAGTCGCTGCGTGGCCTTGGCGCCAGCGTGATGATCGCCGAGGTCGACCCGATCTGTGCCCTGCAGGCCGCCATGGAGGGCTACCGGGTGGTGCGCCTCGACGACGTGGTGGGCGATGTGGACATCTTCGTGACGGCCACCGGTAACTTCCGCGTGATCCGCCACGAACACCTGATCCAAATGAAGGATCAGGCGATCGTGTGCAACATCGGCCACTTCGACAACGAGATCGATGTGGCGGCCCTGAAGCAGTACCCCTGGGACAACATCAAGCCCCAGGTGGATCACATTGTGCTGCCGAGTGGCAACAAGATCATCCTGCTAGCCGAGGGCCGCTTGGTGAACCTGGGTTGCGCCACGGGCCATCCCAGCTTTGTGATGAGCAACTCTTTCACCAACCAGGTGTTGGCCCAGATCGAGCTGTTCACCAAGGGAGACCAGTACGGCAAAGAGGTGTACGTGCTGCCCAAGCATCTCGATGAGATGGTGGCCCGCCTTCACCTCGAGAAGATCGGCGCCAAGCTCACCGAGCTCAGCGCTGAGCAGGCCGCCTACATCAACGTTCCCGTTGAAGGTCCCTACAAACTCGACCATTACCGCTATTGATCGCTTTGGTGGCCTGAGTACGGCCAGTTGTCCAGCCCGGCCTTATGGCCGGGCTTTTTTGTTGGCAAGCCATCCATCGGGGTTGCCAGACCATGCACGACAATCACTCCAGCAAGGAGGGAGGCATGGGGATTAGCGAACTGGTGCAGCAACTGCCCCAATGGATCGGTGCGGCGGTGGAGGCCAACCCTTGGTTGGGATACGGGGCCATCTTTGCGGCCATGTTCTTGGAGAACATCTTCCCGCCGATCCCCTCGGAGTTGATCATGCCCCTTGGGGGCTTCTACGTGCATCAGGGGCAGCTGGACTTGATTCCGGTGGTGTTGGCGGGGTTAATCGGCACCGTTTTGGGGACCCTGCCCTGGTATTGGATCGGGCGGCTGATCAACGAGGAGCGCCTGGAACAGTGGCTGAACCGCCATGGCCGCTGGATCGGGGTCAGCACGCAGGAGCTGCAGCGCAGTCGCAACTGGTTTGCCCGCTATGGAACGGCCCTGGTTTTTTGGGGCCGCCTATTACCAGGTGTTCGCACCCTGGTCTCGGTGCCTGCAGGCATTGAGCTCATGCCGATGGCGCCTTTTCTGCTGTGGACCACCGCCGGCAGTTTCCTCTGGACGCTGCTGCTGACCCTGGCGGGCCTGGGCCTGGGGGAGGGTTACACCAATGTGGAGCACTGGATTGAACCCTTTTCCAAGGTCGTGAAGGTGCTGTTGCTAGTGGGTGGCGCGGCGTTCGTGGCCTGGCTGGGGCTGCGCATCTGGAAGCGGCGCAACACCAGCCATTAGGGGCTCAGAAGGGCACTTCCTCGTCGCTGGGCTCGCCACCGCCAAAACCACCGCCAAAGCTGCCGCCCTCAGCATCGCGCTTGGAGCCCAGCAGTTCCAGCCGATCAACGCGGATCACCGGCTTGGTGCGCTCTTCGCCGCTAGCCCGGTCGGTCCAGCGGTCCAGCTTGAAGCTGCCGATGATGCCCACCAGGGAGCCCTTGCGGACGTAGTCGGCGGCAACCTGGGCCTGCTTGCCCCAGATTTCCAGGTTGAACCAGTCGGGTTCGTCGCCCGAGCTGCGGCGGTTGACGGCGAGGGTGAGGTTGGCCACCACGCTGCCGGATTCGAAGTAGCGCACTTCGGGGTCGCGGCCGGCCCGGCCCACAAGGGTGATCGAATTAACGCCCATGGCGTATCTCCTGTTGAATTGAATCAATGACGTCTGTCAATGATGCGGCACCCGGTTCGGGTTCCACCGATCATCAGTTCCACCCTTTAGCCCGGCTGTAACACCGCCCTATGATTCGGCCCTTGCAGTCCGGGTTTTTTGTGTTTTTCCGTCGTTTCCAGTTCTCTCGCGATATCGGTATTGACCTGGGAACGGCCAACACCCTGATGTACGTGTCCGGCAAGGGCATTGTGCTGCAGGAGCCCTCGGTGGTGGCCTTGGATTTGGAGAAGGGCGTGCCCCTGGCCGTGGGCAATGAGGCCAAGATGATGCTCGGCCGCACCCCCGGCAACATCCGCGCCGTGCGGCCGTTGCGGGATGGCGTCATCGCCGACTTCGATGCCGCCGAGCAGATGATCAAAACCTTCATCCGCAAGGGCAATGAGGGCCGCGGGATTGTGGCGCCACGGCTGGTGATTGGGATTCCCAGTGGCGTTACCGGTGTCGAGCGCCGGGCCGTGCGCGAGGCCGGTTTGGCCGGCGCCCGGGAGGTGCACCTGATTGATGAGCCCGTGGCAGCGGCCATTGGTGCTGGTCTACCGGTAACCGAGCCCGTGGGCACGATGATCGTGGATATCGGTGGCGGCACCACGGAAGTGGCGGTGCTCAGCCTGGGCGGCACGGTGATGAGCGAGTCGGTGCGGGTGGCGGGCGACGAGCTCATTGATGCGATTGGCGTCTATCTGAAGAAGGTGCACAACCTGGTGGTGGGTGAGCGCACCGCCGAAGACATCAAAATCCGCATTGGTTCGGCTTTCCCCGACGACGCCCACGACAACACCTCGATGGATGTGCGCGGCCTGCACCTGCTTTCGGGGCTGCCCCGCACCATCAACGTGCGCGCTGGTGATATCCGCGAAGCGATGTCCGAACCCCTCAACGTGATTGTGGAGGCGGTGAAGCGCACCCTGGAACGCACCCCACCAGAATTGGCGGCCGACATCGTCGACCGGGGCATCATGCTGGCCGGTGGCGGTGCCTTGGTGCGGGGCATCAGCGACCTGATCAGCCATGAAACCGGGATCCTCACCCATGTGGCCGAAGACCCCCTTCTCTGCGTGGTCAATGGCTGCGGCATGGTCCTCGAGGACTACAGCCGTCTGCAGCGGGTGCTCGATACCCCTGACTTCGCCCGCCATTCCACCTGAACGTCATGCAGGCTGGCCCCAGGCTGCGCCTCCCGCCCGTCAGGCTGATCCAGAAGGTTTGGCCTTTGGCGCTTCTGTTGCTCGCTGGCGTGGCCATTCGGCTGAGTAAGGGCGCTGGGGTGGCCGATGCCTATGCCGTCCTGAGTCGCCCGTTTTGGCCGGGTACGGCCCAAGGCGAATGGGTCAAGCAGGCCCAGCGGCTGGAGGATCAAACCCGCCTGCATCAACTCAACGCTGACAACCAACGCCTGCGCCAACTGCTGCAGCTGCGCAGTCAGTCCAAGAACGAGCTGTTGGCTCCAGTGATCTCGAGGGATCCCGGAGGCTGGTGGCAGCAGCTGGTGATCGGCCAAGGATCGCTGCAAGGCGTGACGCCGGGGGATCCGGTGGTGGCCCCGGGCGGGCTGCTGGGCCGCATCGCCAGCGTGACTCCCACCACGGCCAGCGTGGCCCTACTCACTGATCGCAGCAGCCATCTGGGCGTTTGGGTGACGCGCACCCAGCAGCATGGGTTGCTCATGGGGCTGGGCTCGAGCCGGCCGGTGTTGCGATTCCTGGATAAGGATCCAGGGGTGCGACCTGGCGATGTGGTGTTGACCTCCCCCGCCAGCACCCTGGTGCCCCCCAACATCAGCGTGGGGGTGATCCAGTCCGTGAATGGGATGGCCTCGCCAGCTCCGGAGGCGGTGGTGCAACTCAGTGCCAGGGCCGGCGCCGTGGATTGGGTGCGGGTGCTGCTGCGCCCAGGCCGGCCATGAGCCGCTTGGGGCTGCGGAGTTGGTACGCAGCCACGGGCCTGCTGGTGCCCCTGCTCACCTTGGCGGCGCCGGACTTCCTGAAGCTGGGTGATGGGGGCCCTGCCTGGGCGGTGCTGTGGCTGTTGCCCTGGGCCCTGGTGGATGGGCCCTTCTCGGGGATTCTGGCGGGTTTGCTGTTGGGCTTGGTGCTCGATGGCCTGCATGTGGGCCCGATCAGCCAAATCCCCGCATTGATGGTGCTGGGTTGGTGGTGGGGCCGGTTGGGCCGCAAGGGTTTGCCGATCGAGCGCAGCTTCAGCCTGGGCCTTTTGGCCCTGCTCGGCACCGCCTTTGTGGGCCTCACCTTGGTCCTGCAGCTCGCGTTGATGGGAGACCTACAGGGGCCAGTGCTCTACACCTGGTTGGGCCAAACCCTGCTCACCGCCCTGCTCGCCCCCATGGTCTGTTCACTGCAGTTGCTGCTTTGGCGGCAAGAGGTTGCCGGAGGGCGTCGCTAGATGGCCCAGCTGGACCGTCGATTGCGTCGCCGCAGCGTGCTTGCCCTCTTGGCCGGTGGCTCCGCGGCTGCGGCCCTCTCCAGCTGCGGCAAGGGCCTGGGCCCCCAATCTGGGGGGTCTGGGGCCGGAGAGCGGCAGTTGAATTTTTGGACCTTGGATTTGGCACCCAAGTTCAACGGCTACATCCGACAGGTGATTGGGGCCTGGGAGCGACAAAACCCTGGGGTGGTGGTGCGCTGGACCGATGTGCCCTGGAGCTCGGTGGAGCGCAAATTGTTGGCGGCGGTGTTTGCGCGCACGGCCCCGGATTTGGTCAATCTCAATCCCCCCTTTGCCGCCAACCTGGCTAGCAAGGGGGGGCTCTTAGACCTGGCGCCCGTACTTCCCGCCGGTGCCCAGCAGGTGTATCTGTCCAAGATCTGGCAGGCCGGAGCCCAGAACGGCCAGCAGTTCGCGATCCCCTGGTATCTCACGACCCGGATCACGATGGCGAACCGGAGCGTGCTGGCCAAGGCGGGTTATGGAGCCCCGCCAAGGCGCTGGCAGGACGTGCCCGCCTATGCCGAGGCCGTGCGTCGCCGTACCGGCAAGTACGCGCTGTTCATGAGCGTGGTGCCCGACGACTCTGCCGAGTTGCTGGAAACCCTGGTGCAGATGGGTGTGCAACTGCTCGATGACCAGCACCGCGCCGCCTTCAATTCCGCCGTTGGACGTGGGGCCTTTGCTTTTTGGAGTGATCTCTATCGCCGCGGCTTGTTGCCCCAGGAGGTGGTGAGCCAGGGCTACCGCCGGGCCATTGAGCTCTACCAAGCTGGTGATCTAGCCCAGGTGGCCACGGGCCCCGATTTCCTCACCAATCTGCAAACCAATGCGCCCGGCATCGCCGCAGCCACCGCCCCCTATCCACCGCTGTTGGGCCCCAATGGCGAGGCCAATGTGGCGATGATGAATGTGGTGGTGCCGAAGCAAACGGCCATGGCCCAAGAGGCGGTGAGCTTCGGGCTGTTCCTCACCAATGCCTCCAACCAGCTGAGCTTTGCCAACCAGGCCCGGGTGTTGCCGTCCGCCACGGCTGCTTTGGCAGAGGTGCTTGAAAGCTTGCAGCAGCCAGAGCCCCAGCCGGGGCCTGTGCCCTTGGTGCGGGCGGCTCGGCTGCTCTCAGCCCAAACCCTTGGCCAGGCCCGGGTGCTGGTGCCGGCAACGCCGGGGGTGAAACGGCTGCAGGCCATCCTTTACACCCAGTTGCAGCGGGCGATGCTGGGCGAGTTGTCCAGTGAAGCGGCCCTGGCGGCGGCGGAGCTGGAATGGAATCGCTATGCGGCAGCCCGCTGGCCTTAGGCGGCATGTCTGCTCCTTGAGAAAAGCTTAAATCTGCCCCAATCGGCTCTGGCAGAGGCGTTTTTGGGGATGACCACCAGGCTGCCTGAAGGTTAGGGTTGCGATTCTTCACCCGAAACCCTCCCCATGCCCCTGGAGGACAGGCCTAACTCGAGCGAGGCTCCTGGGGCAGCGGAAGGGTTCGAGCCCATCGGCAAGACGGGCCTGGCCGATGGGCCAGTAGATCCCAAGGCCACCGTGCTGGTGGTGGACGATGAGGCTGCCGTGAGGCGGGTGCTGGTGATGCGCCTGCAGTTGGCCGGCTATCGGGTGATCTGTGCGGAAGACGGCGAAGAAGCCCTCACCCTGTTTCACCAAGAGCAGCCCGATTTGGTGGTGCTCGATGTGATGTTGCCGAAGCTGGACGGCTTTGCTGTCTGCCGGCGCCTGCGGGCCGAATCCTGCGTGCCGATTATTTTTCTCTCGGCCCTGGATGCCATTGCCGAGCGGGTGTCGGGCCTGGATCTCGGTGCCGACGACTATCTCCCCAAACCCTTTAGCCCGAAGGAGCTAGAAGCCCGAATCGCCACGATCCTGCGCCGGGTGGGCCGCGGCTCGGCTTCCGCCGAACCCCGGGAGGTGCCCACGGGCAGTGGGGTTCTGCGCGTTGGCGATTTGGTGGTCGACACCAACCGCCGCCAGGTGACCCGCGATAGCGAGCGCATCGGCCTCACCTATACCGAATTCAGCCTGCTGGAACTGTTGTTCCGCGAGCCGGGCCGGGTGGTGCCCCGGGCTGAGATCCTCGAGCAGCTCTGGGGCTACCCGCCCCGCCGCGCCGCCGACCTGCGTGTGGTGGACGTCTACGTCGCTCGACTGCGGGGCAAGCTCGAGCCCGATCCCCGCAACCCCGAGTTGATTCTCACGGTGCGCGGCACCGGCTATGCCTCCCAGCGCATGGGAGATGGGGTTCTCTCGGCTGCGGTGTCGTAGATCCCAGAGCGGCGCTCCTGCAGGATGGGCCGATCTGAGTAGCCCACGGCCTTGTCGGATCTGCGCGAGACCCGTCTCGAGAAAGCCCAAGCCCTAGCGGCCCTCGGCCAGGGGCCCTATGGACTGCGCTTTGAGCCCAGCCATCGCCATGGCCAGCTCCAGGCGGCCCACGCCGATCTTCCTAAGGGTGAGGAGCGGGATGTGGCCGTGGCCGTGGCCGGCAGGGTGATGACCCGCCGGGTGATGGGCAAATTGGCCTTCTTCACCCTGGCCGATGAGACCGGCCCGATCCAGCTCTTTATTGAAAAGGCCACCCTGGAGGCGGAGATTCCAGAGGATCCCGAAGCCTTTGCCCACCTCACCAGCCTGGTGGATGCCGGCGATCTGATCGGTGTGACGGGCACCCTGCGGCGCACCGACCGCGGCGAGCTTTCGGTGAAGGTGAAGGGCTGGACCATGCTCACCAAGAGCCTGCAGCCCTTGCCCGACAAGTGGCATGGCCTGGCCGATGTGGAGAAGCGCTATCGCCAGCGCTACCTCGATCTGATCGTGTCGCCCGACACCCGCGAAACCTTCCGCCGTCGCGCCCTGATGGTGAGCGCCATGCGCCGCTGGCTGGATGGGCGCGATTTCCTGGAGATCGAAACGCCGGTGCTGCAAAGCGTGCCCGGCGGGGCCGACGCCCGGCCGTTTGAAACCCACCACAACGCCCTGGATCTACCCCTCACCCTGCGCATTGCCACCGAGCTGCACCTCAAGCGGCTGGTGGTGGGCGGCTTTGAGCGGGTGTATGAGCTGGGCCGGATCTTCCGCAACGAGGGGATCAGCACCCGCCACAACCCCGAATTCACCTCGGTGGAGATCTACCAGGCCTATGCCGACTACACCGACATGATGGATCTCACCGAGCAGCTGATTGCTTCGGTGTGCCAAGAGGTGTGCGGCAGCACCACCATCACCTACCAAGGCACCGAGATCGATTTGGCGCCCCCCTGGCGCCGGGCCACCATGCATGAGCTGGTGGAGCAGGCCACGGGCTTGGATTTCGCTAGCTTCGCCACCAGGGATGGGGCTGCTGCTGCGATGGCGGCCGGGGGATTAGAGGTGCCGGCCCTGGCCGATTCGGTGGGCCGTTTGCTGGTGGAGGCCTTCGACCAGCGGGTGGAGGCCAACCTGATCCAGCCCACCTTTGTGCTGGATTATCCGGTGGAAAATTCGCCCTTGGCCAGGGCCCATCGCAGCAAGCCAGGCCTGGTGGAGCGCTTCGAGCTGTTCATCGTGGGCCGCGAGACCGCCAATGCCTTCAGTGAGCTGATTGATCCGGTGGATCAGCGCCAACGCCTCGAAACCCAGCAGGCGCGCCGGGCGGCAGGCGATGTGGAAGCCCAGGGGGTGGACGAAGATTTCATCCATGCCCTCGAGGTGGGCATGCCGCCCACGGGCGGCCTTGGGATTGGCATCGATCGGCTGGTGATGTTGCTCACCGATAGCCCCTCGATCCGGGATGTGATTGCCTTCCCACTGCTGCGGCCGGGTGCAGTGGGATAATTGGCTCTAACAGCCTATGTCCCTCATCGGGGCTCTCCAAGCAATGAGCGGTGAGCGCGTCGGTTTTCGCTTCAAGCACGCGGATGCGGTGGTGAAGCGCAACCCCCAGGGCCGCTCGCGCCGGGGTTGGGTGATGGAGCCTGTGGAACAAACCACCAGCCGGGGCACCAAGATGCCGGCCTATCGCATCCGTTGGCGCGATAGCGAGCGTCCCGAGATCGTGTTGCAGCACATGCTGATTGCCGATCCCGATCCCACCCCGCCCCCCGAGGGGGTGAGTCTGGTGCCACCAGCTCCCAAGAAGTAGGGACGAACCCCAAGCCATAGGCCCTAGCTCCAGCCCTTGAGCCGGTAGGCCAGCAGCCCCACATGTTCCTTGAGCGCCACGGTGCTCAGGTAAAGAAACTCGGCATCGGGAAGCAGGTCTTTCACGAAGCTGCCCGGGGTGACCCTGCCGAAATGGGCCCGATCGGCCAATTGGTAGTCGCAGGCCACCGGGATCACCACGAGTCCGCTGCGCCTTTGGAAGGCGGCCAGGGATCGGGGCATGTGAAAGGCGCTGGTCACCAGCAGCACCCGCTTCCAGCCCCTCTGCCGGCCGAGCTCGCCCATGGCTTGGGCTTCTTCGGCGGTGGTGCGGGAGCCAGGGTTCAGGAGGATTTGCTTGGGTTTGAGCCCTAGCTCGATCGCGAGATCCCGAGCCCATAGTGCCTCCGGTGGGGCTGGATCGGCTGCTGTGAAGCTCACCCGGGCGCCGCTGGTGACCAGCAGGGGTGCTTTGCCCTGACGCATGAGCCGCAGGCCGGTGAGCAGGCGATCGCCACCTTCGGCCACTTCCACCGCCTGGCGGGGCGGCAGCTTGGGCCGCAGGCCTCCCCCGAGCACCACCACCGCATCGGCCTGGGGAATGGCCTTCGGCGTGAGGGCGGCGCTGCGTTCCTCCAGGCTCCAGATCAACTGACGGCTGGTGAGGGGCATGGCAAACAGCCAGATCAGGGCAATGCCGCCCCCCGAGAGCCAGCCCGAGAGCTTTCGGGCCCAGGGGCGCCCAGCCCGACCAGCTTGGCCCGCCAGCTGCAGCAACAGGCCCAGGCCCAGGGGATAGAGGGCCAGGGGAAGCAGCTTGCTCAGTAGGAAGCCCATCGGCGTTAGGCCTTGGGTTCGGGAGAAGTGGGTTCGGGGGAAGTGGATTCGGTGGTCGTGGCTTCTGGGGCTCTCGTGATCAGGGGCGCTTCGATTTCTGTTTGCAGGGGTGTGATCGCTGCTTCACGGGAGCGCAGTAGCAATTGGGTGAGCCGGGCGATGGCGCCTTCGCCGAGGTCCTGTTCGCTGATGCGATCGAAGGCCCGGCGGTAGAGCTCCTCAAGCTCCTCAATCAGCCCCTCCCGCACCTGGCGCATGGCCGCCCGCTGTTCGTCTCTGCCCATGGATCAGCTGGCCGTTGCCAGGGAGTCTGCCCGCACCAGCAGATGCAGCGCCAGATCGTCGCTGGGGTCGCTCCAGCGCTGGGTGCAGTACCAACCGGCGGCCTCGGCCAGGGCCGTGAAGGCTGCGGCGGCATATTTGACGCTGTATTCGCTGATCAGCGCTTCGCCAGCGGCAAAACTCCACGACCGGCCGGCTAAGTCCACGGTTTGGGGGTGCTCGCTGACCAGGGCCATGGCGATGCGGCTCTGGCCGGCCTCCCAGCGGGCCTGGTAGCGGAAGGCGGTGGGGTCAAAAGTGCCGCCTAGATCACGGTTGAGCCGCACCAGCAGATTTTTCGCAAATGCGGCCGAAGCGCCGGCGGCATCGTTGTACGCCGCTTCCATGCGCGCCACGACTTTGGGTTGATCGATGCCGATCAGGAGCTTCCCGCCCGGGCCCAGGAGCTGGGCAAATTGGACCAGCAGGGCTTGGGCTTCTTCGGGCGTGAAGTTGCCCAGGGAGCTGCCGGGGTAGAAGCCCAACAGGGTTTGGCCCTCCAGCAGGGGATGGGAGGGGAGCTGGTCGAGGCCGCTGTAGTCGCAGCAGATGCCGAGCACGGGCACCTGGGGGTGTTGGGCTTGGAGGGTTTGGCAGGCGGCGGCGAGGTGGTCGGCGCTGATGTCGAGGGGCACGTAGGCGGGTGGCTGGAGCGCCTCCAGCAGCGGACCCACCTTGCGGGCATTGCCGGCGCCGAATTCCACCAGCACCCCAGGGCCCAGGGCCGCGGCCAGCTCGCCGGCCTTGGCGTGGAGCAAGCTTGTTTCGGTGCGGGTGAGGCCGTATTCCGGCTGCTCACAGATGGCATCAAACAGCCTGGAACCCTCCGCGTCGTAGAGCATCCAGGCCGGGAGCTGCTTGGGCTGGCGGGCCATGCCCTCGCTCACCAACCGCGCCATGTCGGCCGGTTGGGGATGCAGATCGATCAGCATGGGGTTGGGCCCGCACCCCGTTGGCCTGGGCACCCATCCATCGCGAGGCGGAGCCCGGAGGCCATCCAGCGACTCGCCGGTGGATAGAAATTCCTGTAGCTGGGTCTTTCGTGGCCCCCGGGGGTCAGGAAGCAGCTGCCCTTGAGCACCATCTGGGAGCTCATGAATTTGCCGTTGTACTCCCCTACGGCGCCCGGGGCGCTCTGAAATCCGGGGTAGGGCCGATACGGGCTGGAGGTCCACTGCCAGAGCACCCCGAAGGCTTGGGGGATGGGCTGGCCTGGGCCGGTGGCCATCACTTCCCATTCGGCCTCGCTGGGCAACCGGCCCCCGGACCAACGGGCGTAGGCATCGGCCTCAAACCAGCTCAAATGCCTTACGGGCGCTTGGTTGTGGCGGGGTTGGCGCCCCGCCAAGCTGAATTCGCCAGCATCACGCCAGTAGCGGGGGGCGTGCCACGCGTGCTGCTGCACGAGGGCCCAGCCTTCGCTCATCCACAGCTCCGGTCGTCGGTAGCCGCCGTCGGCGATGAAGGCTTCGTACTCCCCATTGGTCACCAGGTGGCTGGCGAGGGAAAAGGGCTCCAGCCATTGGCGGTGGCGCGGGGCTTCGTTGTCGAAGTGGAAGCTGCCGCTAGGGCCGCCGTTCCCGATTTCCACCAGGCCGCCGGGGTGGTGCAGCCATGGCGATGGGCGTCCAAGCCAGCCGTTTTCGTAGTGGGTCTCGGGCTCGGGGCCGTAATCGGGCTCGAGGGGATTGCGGCTGAAGCCATCCAGCAGATCCATCAGCAGCAGTTCCTGGTGTTGCTGCTCGTGCTGCAGCCCCAACTCCACCAGCTCAAGCCAGGCCGCAAGCCCGGATCGATCTGGATCCTGCTGGGCCTGGGCGATCCCTTGGCTGATGGCCCCATCCACCTGGCCGCGCCAGGCCAGCACCTCAGCGATCGTTGGGCGGCTCAGCAGCCCCCTCTCGGGCCTGGGATGGCGCTCACCGATGGCGTCGTAATAGCTGTTGAACAGGAAGCTCCAACGGGGATCGGCGGGCCCATAGCCAGGGATGAAGGGCGTCAGCTCCGGTGCTTTGAGCAGGAATTCCTCAAAGAACCAGGTGGTGTGGCCCAGGTGCCATTTCGGCGGGCTGGCATCGGCCATGCCCTGGAGGCACAGATCTTCTGGGTTCAGGGGCGCGATCAGTTCAACGCTGCGGTTGCGCACGGCCTGGTAGCGCTCCAGCAACCCCTTGCTGGCGGTGGAAGAGCCCATGGATGCGGACATCAACCGCCCAAGTCAGGCCCGACCATAGGGAGCTTGCCTACGATCCCGCCACAGCTCATTGTTTGAAAAGGCCAGCGCCATGGGCGGCAGCGCTTTGGGGATCACCGATGGATTTGTGGGGGCGGTTGGCGAGACGCCCCTGATCCGGCTGCATGGCCTCAGCGAGCTCACGGGTTGCGACATCCTGGGCAAGGCCGAATTCATGAACCCCGGCGGCTCGGTCAAGGACCGGGCGGCCTTGGGCATTCTTCTGGAGGCCGAGCAGGAGGGCCTGCTGCAGTCCGGCGGCACCGTGGTGGAAGGCACTGCGGGCAATACGGGGATTGGCTTGGCCCACCTCTGCAATGCCCGGGGTTACAAGGCCTTGATCGTGATTCCCGACACCCAGTCGGCCGAGAAGATTGGCCTGCTGCGCAGCCTCGGGGCTGAGGTGCGCACGGTGCCTGCCGTTCCCTACCGCGACCCCAACAACTACGTGCGGTTGTCGGGCCGCATCGCCGCCGAAATCCCTGGGGCCGTGTGGGCCAACCAATTCGACAACCTGGCCAATCGCAGGGCCCACTTCAACAGCACCGGTCCTGAGATCTGGCGGCAGACCGCCGGCAAGGTGGATGCTTGGGTGGCGGCCACGGGCACCGGGGGCACCTATGCGGGGGTAGCGCTCTACCTCAAGCAGCAGAATCCCCAGGTGCAGTGCGTGTTGGCCGACCCCCATGGCAGCGCCCTTTACAGCTGGGCAAAAGGGGGCGAGCTGGTCATGGAGGGCAGTTCCATCACCGAAGGGATTGGCAACAGCCGGGTGACCGCCAATCTGGAGGGCGCACCCATCGACGCCGCCGTGCGCATCGACGACCAGTCGGCCCTCGACACCATTTACCAACTGCTGTGGCGGGAGGGCTTGTTCCTTGGGGGCTCCGTGGGCATCAACGTGGCAGGGGCTGTGGAAACCGCCCGGCGGTTGGGGCCGGGCCACACGATCGTGACCGTGTTGTGCGACAGCGGTGATCGCTACCGATCGCGCCTCTATGACGGCGACTGGCTAGCGACAAAGGGGCTCCAGCAGCCCCAACGGGCCCGGTTGGAGGCGATCTGATGGATTCCGTGATTGGGCAGGTGATTGGCGAGCGCTATCGCCTGGAGCAATGCCTGAGTGAGGGGCCCCAGGGCAAGCTCTGGCGGGCCAGCGACCAGTTGGCCAGCAACGCTCCGGTGGCCCTGCGGCAACTGGGTCCCGACCAGGACCAGGCCACAGCCCTAAAGCTTTGGAGCCGCCTGCAAGGGGTGCTCCATCCCCAGGTGCCGCGCTTGGGCGGCGCGATCACCGCCGGGGATCAGTTGTGGTTGGTGCGCGAGTGGCAGGCGGGCCGGACCTACCAGCAGTTGCTCGAAGCCCGCGCTGAACGCCAATTGGTGTTTGGGGCAGGAGAAGTGTTGCTGCTGTTGCGCCAGTTGTTGCCTGTGGTGGCGGTGCTGCACAGCCAGGAGCTGGTGCACGGTGATCTCTGCCCCGCCAATGTGCTGCGCCGGGAGAGCGATGGCCTGCCCGTACTGCTCGATTACGGCCTGGTGTGCGGCAAGGCCTGCGTGACACCCGGTTATGGCCCGCCGGAATTGGCCAGTGCCACCGCGACCGAGCGCTGGATGGACCTGTATGCCCTCGGCGCCTTTGCCCTGGTGCTGCTCAGTGGCGATGCACCGGCCCAGCTGCTCGATCCGGTCAGCTTGGATTGGCGTTGGCCGGCAGCCCTTGGGGAGCATCCTGCTTTCCAGGCCCAGTTGGAGCGGTTGCTGCAGCGGGATTCCGCATCCCGTTTTGCTTCTGCGGCCCAGGCCTTGGCGGCCTTTCAGAGCCTGGCGATGCCCGAGAGCACTGGGCCCGTACCCCGAGCCGATCGCACCGTGGCCCTGGTACCGCCTTTGCCCTCGCCTGTTATTGCCGTCCCCGCGGCCTCCGCTGTCCCCGCTCCCGCTCAGCCACCGGCTCCGGAACCTCCTGCCCCCGAGCCCCAGCTGCCGCCCCTAATTCCAACTGCCACCGACGTCGCAACGGCTCCGGTGGCCGCTTCACCCTTGCGCACCCGCGCCGACGAGCGGGAGGAAGCGGCTGAGGGGGGCCTGTGGCCGGTGGTGATTGCCCTGGTGCTTTCGGCGGTGGTGGGCACCGCCTTGGGTTGGCTGTGGCTGAGCCGGGGCAAGTTTGTGTTGCCCAAGCCCCAAACCTCCCTGGAGTTGCCCAGGAGCCTGCCGCCGGCCGAGGTGGACCAGCGCCAGCAACTGCTCAATCGCCTGCGGGCCCTGCAGGTGGATCGGGCTTGGTTCTTGAAATTGGTGGATGCGGGTTTGCTCGCCCAGTTCCCGGAACGCGGTGGCCGCCTGCCCAGCGATTCCCTGGACGACGCCCCCCTGCGCAAGGTCTGGAACGAACTGGCTGAGGAATGGTTGGCCCGGGTTGAGCAATTGCCGCTCGACATTCGCCGGCGCCTGGGCAGCTTCAGCGATGGGGATTGGCAGCGGCGTCAAAGTGCTCTTGTAAGCCAGGGGTTGAGCCCGTCGGTGCTGCGCCAGTTGGTGTCGGGCAGTGCCCAAAATCTGCTGCCGGGCAGGCCCGGTGCAGACATTCCGCCGGAGCCGTTCCGCCAGTTGTGGTTTGCCGCAGCCGAGCAGAGCCTCGCCAATGTGCAGATTGAGGCGATCCAGGCCCAGCCCTTGGAAACCCGGGTGCTTTCCGCCCAGGTGGATGCCGGCGGTGCCCGTCTTTTCCCCATTCGCCTGCTGGCTGGCTACCGCCTAGTACTTGGGGTGAATGGTTCACCGCTGATGCAGATGAGCGTGTTCAGCGCCGATGGCAGCCTGCTCGAGGCCAAGGGGCCCCTGCGGGTGGTGAGCCTCGGGGCCCAGCCCCGTTCTCCAGTGCAGTTGCTGGTCACCAACGAGGGGGTTGCCCCTGGTTTGATCACCCTGTCGCTGCGGGCCGACCCTCCAGCACCACGGCTCCAGCCCACGCCGCCTCCTACCGCACCGGCCACGACCCCAGCCTCTCCCCAGGGATCGGAGCCGCCCCCACCCCTGGAGCCGCCACCTCCTACCCAGTAGACCCCTTGTACTAGGCGATGCCTAACCAGGCGGACTCCTTAGATCCTGGCGATGGCTTGCTTGGCGTCCTTGATGTCCTGCTTGCGGCGCTCTTCCTGGCGTTTGTCGTGCAGCTTGCGGCCCTTGCCCAGGCCAATGGTGAGCTTGATCCAGGACCCCTTGAGGTGGAGGTTGAGTGGGATCAGGGTGAGTCCCTTTTGATCCAGGGCGATCCGCAGTTTGTCGATTTCGCGGCGGTGGGCCAGCAGCTTGCGGGTGCGCAGGGGCTCGTGGTTGAAGTAGGCCCCGGCATGGCTGTGGGGCGAGATGTGCACGTTGTGCAACTGCAGTTCGCCTTTGCGGATCAGGCAAAAACCATCCCGCAGGTTCACCTGGCCGGCCCGGATTGATTTCACCTCGGTACCGAGCAATTCGGCGCCGCACTCCAGGGTTTCGAGAATCTCGTATTGGTGCCTGGCGAAGCGGTTGTCGGCCAACAGCTTGTTGGCGGGATCCTTCGCCTTGCCGCCGTTGCCCTTGCGGCCCGGTCCCTTCGCCATTGCTACTGCGCTTTCGCCGCCTAGATCTTCCCGACCCTAGATAGCCCCCGGTACCCTCGCTGTATGGCAATTGTTTCCTCGGGATCTCCTGCCTCCGGTGGCCGCCCTAGGGGAGGCAAGGTATTGGCGAACCAGCCGTTGGCCTCTCACGCGCTTGAGAGCCCGCGGCTGGTGGATCCAGCGCCGATTGAGGAACAGGCCCCTGCCCGGGAAGACAGCCTCAGGCCGAAGCGGTTGGCCGACTACATCGGCCAAAGCGAGCTCAAGCAGGTGCTGGGCATTGCCATTGAGGCCACCCGCTGCCGTCAGGAAGCCCTCGACCACGTGCTGCTCTATGGCCCCCCGGGCCTGGGCAAAACCACCATGGCCCTGGTGCTGGCCGAAGAACTCGGCGTGCGCTGCCGCATCACCAGTGCCCCTGCCCTGGAGCGCCCCCGCGACATCGTGGGTCTGCTGGTGAACCTCCAGCCCCAGGAGCTGTTGTTTATTGATGAGATCCACCGGCTCAACAGGGTCGCTGAAGAAATCCTCTACCCGGCCATGGAGGACTTCCGCCTCGATCTCACCGTGGGCAAGGGCACGACGGCCCGCACCCGCACCCTGCCCCTGGCCCCATTCACCCTGGTGGGGGCCACCACCAAGGCGGGCTCGCTGAGTTCGCCGCTGCGGGATCGCTTCGGCCTGATCCAGCGGCTGGAGTTTTACGGCCTCGAGGATCTCCGGGCAATTGTCCAGCGGGCGGCAGGGTTGTTGCAGCTGGAGTTGGACTCGGATGCGGCGTTGGAGGTGGCCAGGCGCTGCCGGGGCACGCCCCGGATTGCCAACCGCTTGCTGCGGCGGGTTCGGGATGTGGCCTCCGTGCAGGGCCATGGCCGCATCGGAGCCGACCTCGTGGATCAGGCCCTGAGCTTGCATCGGGTCGATGGGCGGGGCCTCGATGCCAGTGATCGGCGCCTGCTGACCCTGGTGCTGGAGGGCTATGGCGGAGGGCCGGTGGGCTTGGACACCCTGGCCGCAGGCCTGGGAGAAGATGCATCCACCTTGGAATCGGTGGTGGAGCCCTATCTGCTGCAACTCGGCTTTTTGCAGCGCACCCCCCGGGGGCGGATGGTGACTCCCGCCGGGCGGTTGCATTTGGGTTGGCCCCCTGAAGGCAACCCGATGGATGCGGCGGCATGAGCGGCCTCCTTTCCCTGCTCCTGAGCGTTCCATTGGCCGTCCAGTTGGCGCTGGCTCCAGTGGGAGTAGCCCAATTGATGGGATCTCAATTGACAGTGCCCCAGCTGTTTGATCAGGCGCTCAGCGCCAGCCGCAGCGGCGATTTTGCCCAGGCCCTGCCCCTCTGGAACCAGGTGCTGGAAAGGGCCCCAAGCGATGCGGCGGCCTGGAGCAACCGCGGCATTGTGCAGCTGGCCTTGGGCGATCCCCAGGCGGCGATTGCCGATCAAGACCTCTCGATGGAGCTGGCCCCGGATAACCCCGATCCCCACCTCAACCGCGGCACCGCCGAAGAGGCCCTGGGCCAATGGGCGGCGGCCGAGGCCGACTACCGCTGGATCCTGGAGCACTTTCCTGCCCCAGCGGAGCAAGCTGCCGCTGGTGAACCCCGGGCTTCCGCGCTCTACAACCTGGGCAATGTGCAGGGTTCGCTTGGGGATTGGCCGGCGGCCCGGGCCTCCTTTGAGGCGGCTGCGGACGCCCGGCCCGGCTTTGCCATGGCCCGCTCCAGCACGGCCCTGGCCGCCTTTCAGCTCGATGATTTGGCCGAGGCCGAAAAGGAATTGCGCAACCTGATCCGCCGCTACCCCCTGTTCGCCGATGCCAGGGCGGCTCTGACGGCCTTGCTCTGGCAGAAAGGGGCCAAGGGTGAGGCGGAAAGCCATTGGGCCGCGGCGTCGGGTTTGGATCCGCGCTACCGCCAGGGAGAATGGTTGTTGGAAACGCGCCGCTGGCCCCCCAAGCCGGTGGCAGCCCTCGAGCAATTTTTGGCCTTGGAGTCGTGATGCGCTGGCAGAGCCTGGGGCTGGATCAAACCCTTCAGGAGGCCTTGCCCGAGCTGATTCAGCTGCGGCGCCATATCCACCGCCACCCCGAGCTGAGTGGCCACGAGCAGCAAACGGCCGCTTTGGTGGCGGGTGAATTGCGCCGCTGGGGTTGGCAGGTGCGGGAAGGCGTGGGGCGAACGGGGGTGCTGGCGGAGTTGGGTCCACCAGGGCCCGGGGTGCCCCTGGTGGCCCTGCGGGTGGACATGGATGCCCTGCCAGTGGAAGAGCGCTCCGGCCTGGATTACGCCTCGGTGCACCAGGGATTGATGCACGCCTGCGGCCATGACATGCACACGGTGGTGGGCCTGGGGGTGGCCCAACTGCTGGGGGCGCTCTGGCAGAGCGATCCCTCGGTGATCCGTGCCCGGGTGCGGCTGCTGTTTCAACCCGCCGAGGAAACGGCGGAGGGCGCCACCTGGATGTGCGCCGACGGCGCCATGGACGGGGTGGACGCCCTGTTTGGGGTGCATGTCTTCCCAAGCCTGGCGGCCGGCACAATCGGCGTGCGCAGCGGCAGCTTGACGGCCGCTGCGGGGGAGCTGGAGGTGGAAGTCCTGGGGGAGGGCGGCCATGGGGCCCGGCCCCACCAATCCACCGATGCCATCTGGATTGCGGCCAGGGTGGTGAGTGGCCTGCAGGAGGCGATCAGCCGCCAGCTCGATGCCCTCCACCCCGTGGTGGTCAGCTTTGGCAAAATTGAAGGGGGCAAAGCGTTCAACGTGATCGCCGACCACGTGCGCCTGGTGGGCACGGTGCGCTGCCTGGATACCGAGCTCCATGCCCAACTGCCGGCCTGGATTGAAGACACCGTGCAGGCCCTGTGCAAAGGCCATGGCGGTGGGGCCCGGGTGCACTACCGCTGCATTTCCCCCCCCGTGCACAACGACCCCGAACTCACGGCCCTGGTGGCGGCGGTGGGGGAGGAGCTGTTGGGGCGCGAGCAGGTGCAGTGGCTGGATCAGCCCTCGCTCGGGGCGGAAGACTTTGCCCATCTGCTCGATGGCACCCGCGGCACGATGTTTCGGTTGGGGGTGGCCGGCAAGGCGGGCTGCGCGCCGTTGCACAACAGCACCTTTGCCCCCGATGAAGGGGCGCTGGCGGTGGGGATCAAGGTGCTCACCGGCAGCGTGCTGCGCTGGATGGAGCAACCGTGATGAGGGCCCAGCCATGAAGCAGCGCCAGGTTTTGCAGGGGGTTTTGGCCCTCTCCTCGCCACTCTTGATTGGTTTGGCCTTGGTGGTGCTGTTGCAGCGCCAGGGCAGTGACCGCGTGCAGGCGATTCCGGCGCTGTTGATTGGTTCGGGTTTGTTGGTAACGAGCACCCTCAGCTGGCGCCGGCGCCGGCGCAAGTTGTTGGCCGCCCTGCGTCACGATGAGGTCCATGAGCAACCCTGAGCCCGATCTGAACCGCCTGAAGGAGGCCATCGGCTCTGGGGATCCCAGCCGCTCGATGCCGGCCTTGGCGGGCTTGCGGCAGGTGCCGGCGGACCAGGCGATCCCATTGTTGCTCTTGGGTTTGGAGCAGGGGGAGTTCATGGTGCGCTCCCTGAGCTGTGCGGGATTGGGGGTGAAGCAGAGCGAGCAGGGCTGGCAGGCCTTGGTGGGAGCCCTGCAAAGCGACGACGACGCCAATGTGCGGGCCGAGGCGGCCAATTCCTTGGTGAGCCATTCGGTTGAGCGGGCCTGGCCCCTGGTGCGCGATGCCTTTGCCGCCGACGACCAGTGGCTGGTGCGCTGCAGCATCCTGGCGGCCTTGGCCGAGCAGGGCGAGATCGAAGCTGCCTGGCTCATGGAGCTTGCTGGGATGGCGATCACCGATGGGGATGGCACGGTGCGGGTGGGCGGCGCCGAAATCCTGGGTCGCCTGGTGGCCGAGGGGGTGGATCCGGCCCTGACCAACCAGGCCCGCCTTGCCCTCCAGCAGCTGCAAGGCGACAGCGACCACCGGGTGGTGGCGGCGGCCTTGAACGGCTTGCAGCCGTAAGTCCTTGCTAGGTTTTAGGGGTCACTAGGGGTGCCCGGCTGCTTCACTGCTGCCCAGGGCTGAGATCACACCCTCCGAACCTGATCCGGGTCATGCCGGCGCAGGGAAGTGAGCTGGACCGTGAAACCAATCTCAGGCTGCGCCTCCCCGGTTGCCTTTGCAGGCATCCCCTCTTTGCCGTAGTCCGATCATGCGTAGCGCCTGGATTGAGAAGCGCCGTGGAGCCCCTGGCTTCTCGGGGAACTATTCCCAAATGCACTACGCCCGCCAGGGGGTGGTGACCGAAGAAATGGCCTTTGTGGCCAAGCGCGAAAACCTGCCCGAATCGCTGGTGATGGAGGAGGTGGCCCGGGGCCGCATGATCATCCCGGCCAACATCAACCACACCAACCTGGAGCCCATGGCGATTGGCATCGCCAGCCGCTGCAAGGTGAACGCCAACATTGGCGCCTCCCCCAATGCCTCCGACCTCGATGAGGAGGTGGCCAAGCTGCGCCTGGCGGTGAAATACGGCGCCGACACGGTGATGGACCTCTCCACCGGCGGCGTCAACCTCGATGAGGTGCGCACGGCGATCATCAACGCCTCGCCGGTGCCCATCGGCACGGTGCCCGTGTATCAGGCCCTCGAGAGCGTGCACGGATCGATCGAGAAGCTCGACGCCGACGACTTCCTGCACATCATTGAGAAGCACTGCCAGCAGGGCGTCGACTACCAAACAATCCACGCCGGCCTGCTGATTGAGCACCTGCCCCTGGTGAAGGGCCGCCTCACCGGCATCGTGAGCCGCGGCGGCGGCATCCTGGCCCAGTGGATGCTGTATCACCACAAGCAGAACCCCCTGTTCACCCATTTCGATGACATCATCGAAATCTTCAAGCGCTACGACTGCAGCTTCTCCCTTGGAGATTCCCTGCGGCCCGGCTGCCAGCACGACGCCTCCGACGCCGCCCAGCTGGCCGAGCTCAAAACCCTGGGTGAGCTCACCCGCCGCGCCTGGAAGCACGATATCCAGGTGATGGTGGAGGGTCCGGGCCATGTGCCGATGGACCAGATTGAGTTCAACGTCAAAAAGCAGATGGAGGAGTGCAGTGAGGCGCCCTTCTATGTCCTGGGCCCCTTGGTCACCGACATTGCCCCCGGCTACGACCACATCACCAGCGCCATCGGCGCGGCCATGGCCGGCTGGTATGGCACGGCGATGCTTTGCTACGTGACCCCCAAGGAGCACCTGGGCCTGCCCAACGCCGAGGATGTGCGAGAGGGCCTGATCGCTTACAAGATCGCCGCCCACGCCGCCGACATTGCCCGTCATCGCCCCGGTGCCCGCGACCGTGACGACGAACTCAGCCGCGCCCGCTACGCCTTCGACTGGAACCGGCAGTTCGAGTTGTCTCTAGATCCTGAGCGGGCCAAGGAGTACCACGATGAAACCCTGCCGGCTGATATCTACAAGCAGGCCGAGTTCTGCTCGATGTGCGGACCCAAGCACTGCCCGATGCAAACCAAAATCACCGATGAGGATTTGGCAGGGCTGGAGAAGGTGCTTGAAGAGCAGCAGTCTCAGATTAAAGTTTAGAAACAGCACTAACTATTTGAAGGAGTAGATGACATCAGGTTCTACGGCTACACAAGGGCTGAAGGCGAAGGCTGATTCTCCGGAAATAGCGTTCATTATTCCTTGTTATAATGAACAGTCTTCCGTAGCACGCGTCGTGCTACGGGCCAAGGCCCTTTTCCCGGACGCCAGAGTTTACGTCTGCGATAATAACTCAACAGATAATACATCCAAAGCGGCATCAGAAGCTGGTGCCATAGTTTGCTTTGAGACAAGGAAAGGCAAGGGCAATGCTGTAAAACGTCTGCTGCGCGATGTAGATGCTGATATTTTTATTATGGTAGATGGTGATGACACCTACGACATGCAATATGTACCTGATGCCGTTAATCGCTTGATACATGAAAACTTTGATTTGCTTACTGGTGATCGCATGGCATCTGTTCATGCCCAATCATCTTTCAGAATGGGCCATGAGATCGGCAATAAGCTCTTTACCCGTCTATTTAGGCTGATCTTTGCGATCAAGACCCGTGATGTTTTCTCAGGGTTGAGAGTGTTTTCTCGAAGACTTGTTAAATCCTTCCCGATAGTTAGTTCTGAATTCGAAATTGAGACCGAACTGACAATCTATGCTGCCAGAATGGGGTTGCCAGTCGATGATTTCCCTACAAGTGTGAAGGATCGTTATGAGTCAGAAAGCAAGCTGAAAACCTTCGAAGACGGAAGCAAGATCCTTCTTTTTGCTTTGCGACTTCTTCATCGCGAGTATCCCTTGCGTCTTTACGCTGCTTTTTCGAGTGTAAGTCTTGTCTTTGGCGCTGTGACTTTGGCTAATGTTTATCTCGAATATCTTCGCACCGGCCTAGTTTTGCGACAGCCTACACTCATTATGGCTATTTTTCTGATCAGTATGTCTATCTTGCTCTTGATTGGCGGTCTTATCCTCAAGGAAGTTGCAAACCTAAAGTACGAGGGGCGTTACCTAGCTTATGTTGATCGAAGCTCATCTAGAGATTCGATCTGAAATGCGTCTATCACAGTTCTTTTTGTTCTGCTGTGTGGGAGGGGTTGGATTCTTTGTTGACCTCTCAATGTCTTTGCTGTTAATCAATGTCTGTGGCCTGCATCCTCTGGGTGCGAGAATTGTCTCGTGGTTTTTTGCAGCAACCCTTACTTTCTTTTTGAACACAGCATTAGCCTTTCAAGTCATTTCTCTAGTCACCAGGACAAGATCTCTTTTTCTGCGTGCTTACTCAGGCTATCTATTTTCTCAGTCATTGGGCGGATCTGTTAATATTCTTGCTTTTATGCTCATATCTATTTTTTTTGGGAAGGGTGTCACGGTTGGAATCGTCTCTGGAGCAATGCTTGGCCTCGTAGTTAATTATCTCGGTGCTCGCAAAGTACTAGTTCAGGGCAAAACTGGAACGTAGCGATGGCTCTAATCATCATTGACCATTAGTATAAAGTTTGCAAGGATTAAGTATGTGGATATTGCTTCCTGAGCCGATCTTTAAATCAATTTTGAGGTTGGACAAAGGAATTTCATGCTGCAGTAGAATGGCGAGCAGAGTTTTTCCGTCTCTACTTTTGCTTACGAATCTCCAATCCTTTCGATAGGTAAGCTTTTTTTTGTTGATTGAAAGTGCAAGTTCGCTAGCATTTGCGGTATGAATATTTTCGTTTTTGGATTCAGTTTCTATCTCAAGAATTAATAGCCTTGAGAAGGCCGGTTTTGAAGATTTAACTTCTTGATGAAAAGCTGAAACACGGGTGTAAAAGGTGTCTTGTCTTTCCTGGGCTTGCTCACAAAGAATAGTCCATTGAGGAGATTTAACTGTCGTCTCTAAAATCGTTGGTTTGCAGCTCCCCATAACAACCGCAATGGCAATGAGGGAAAAGATTGTTGCAACTATGGATTTGCGAGAGCTTTTTTTGGACAAGATATTAACATTAAAAATATTAGCAATTGTGGCAAATGAGGCAACCCCAATAACGGCAATAGACCAGGTAAAATAATGTATATTGTTAAATGTAAATAGACCTGTTGGGACTAAGTCATTGAAGCCAAGGTAGCTGATTTGGCTGATAAGGCTTGCTGCTATCAGGTATCGAATTGGAGTGGCAAGGGTGAAAGCCCCAATCAAAGCTGCTGCAATCATTAATGGATACCAAGGTACCAAATTGGTTAGGTGTCCATCTTTAATGCCAAAGACTGAAGAGTCGTTAACAAGGCTTGCGTATTTGAAGCCAATATCGAGGAAGTTAAATCCCATGCTATTTATTTCCTTGCTATAGCTCGGCTCCAGGGATCCAAAGGTCAAGATGTTATATGTTGCATACGTAATGACTAATAGGAATGCAGGAATAATTGTTGGAGCCAGGTTCAAGATTAGGTGTTTCCATTGCTGCCATTGCTTGGGCGAATGCTGTGAGTCGCCAAGGCAGCTTTTGGATTCAAGTAAACTACTTTTGACGGCATTATTCCAGATTCCAAGTGTAAGAATTAGGCAGGGAATAATCTCGAAAGGTCTTAATGCAAGCATTGCCGCACAAATGCCAAGCGCAATTGTCAGGTCTTGACGCTGATTTGAGTAGACGTTTTTAGTAGTGTTTTTATGCTCAGCACTTGTGCTCTCCAGGTGCTGGTATTGACGATGCAATAGCCAGGCAAGGTAAATAATTAGTACGCTCGATAGGTTCGTAGTCCATGGAATTACCCACTGCGCGAAAATGTGGGAATTGAAGCCATAGGCCAATGCGACCGACAGGAAAATGATGATGATACTTAGGTAGCTTCTGAAAATTTGAATCAGGAGCAGAGAAAACAGTAGGGCGCATCCCGCGTCGAGGACGATGTAGCCAGACTTTCCAAAAATTGGCCAAATCAGACCAATAATGCCCGGATAGAGCGGTGGATAGTATTTGTCTGGATTGAAAAAATCTAGGTTAGACCACTGTTCTGAGATTTTTAGATACTGACCTTGGTCGAACCAGCCCCACCAGCCGAGACCTTCATGTGGGCCAAGAGGTGCCGGTGCGTCGGGATAGTTCCTGTAGAGCAGGATCCAAGTACCCAGGATTGCGAAAAGAGGCAGTAATTGGACCAGTCTCTTTTTCATGACGTTGGCAGCAGCTTTCTCATGCTGAATGAAGCAATTTCGTCATGCTGAACCGACGATTCAGTCGGCTCAGCTAGGTCTTTGCGTTTCTGGCAATCCTGTTCAAATCCCTGTCGTGACTTAGCCCAGAGCCTTCGCCTTGGCCACCACGTTGTCGACGGTAAAGCCGAACTTCTCGAGAAGCAGGGGACCAGGAGCGGAGGCGCCGTAGCGGTCGATGGAGACGGTGTCACCATCGAAGCCGGTGTACTTGTGCCAGCCGAAGGAGCTGGAGGCCTCCACCACCAGACGCTTGCGCACCGAGGAGGGCAGCACGCTTTCGCGGTAGGCGGCATCCTGCTCTTCGAACAGCTCCACACAGGGCATCGATACCACCCGCACGTTTTTGCCGTCGGCGCGCAGCTGCGCTGCTGCCTTGGTGGCGAGCTCCAGTTCGGTGCCGCTGGCGATCAGGATTAGATCGGGGGTGCCGTTGCTGTCTTCCAGGATGTAGCCACCTTTGGCTACTTGGGCGGCGCTGGAGTTGGCCTGGTTGGCCATCGCCTGGCGGCTGAGGAACAGAACGGTGGGGCGCTTGCGGTTGGTGATGGCCACTTGATAAGCGCCGCTGGTTTCGTTGCCGTCGCCAGGACGGATCACCAGCAGGTTGGGCAGGGCCCGTAGGCTGGCCAGGGTTTCGATCGGCTGGTGGGTGGGGCCGTCTTCACCCAGGCCGATGGAATCGTGGGTCAGCACGTAGATCACACCCAATTCGCTCAGGGCCGAGAGGCGCATGGCGCCCACCATGTAGCCGGCGAACACGGCGAAGGTGCCGCCGTAGGGGATCAGGCCGCTGTCGTGGTAAGCGATGCCATTCATGATCGCCGCCATCGCGTGTTCACGGACGCCGAAGTGCAGGTATCGGTTGGCTTCAGCACCTTTTTGAAAACCCTTTTCGCCCTTGATGTCGGTGAGGTTGGAGTGGGTCAGGTCGGCGGAGCCGCCGATTAATTCCGGCAGGCTGGGGCCGAAGGCATTGAGGCAGTTGTAGGAGTGCATGCGGGTGGCCAGACCCTTGTCTTCGGCCGTGTAGCTGGGCAGGTTGGCATCCCAGTTGGCGGGCAGTTCGCCGCGCAGTTGGCGCTCGAATTCAGCGGCCTCAGCGGGGTACTGGTTGCGATAGGCGGCCAGGGTGCCATCCCATTCGGCTTCAGCAGCCGCGCCGCGGGTTACGGCTTGGCGCCAGTGGTCATAGGACTCCTGGGGAACTTCAAAGGGGCCGTAGCTCCAATCGAGGTTTTTGCGGGTGAGCTCGGCTTCTTCAGCGCCGAGGGCGGCACCGTGCACGCCGGCGGTGTTGGCTTTGTTGGGGGAGCCGTAACCAATGGTGGTGGTCACCTTGATCATCGACGGACGATCGGTGACGGCCTTAGCTTCCGCAATGGCCTGGGCGATCGCGGCCACGTCGGTGTTGCCATCCTTGACGTGGATGGTGTGCCAGCCGTAGGCGTCATAGCGCTTAAGCACATCCTCGGTGAAGGAAACGTTGGTGTTTCCGTCGATGGTGATGTGGTTGTCGTCGTAGAGGGCAATCAGTTTGCCCAGGCCCAGGTGACCGGCCAGGGAGGCTGCCTCACTGGAGACGCCTTCCTGGTGGCAGCCGTCGCCCATGATCACGTAGGTGTGGTGATCGACGAGATCGACGCCGGGCTTGTTGAATTTGGCGGCCAGGTGGGCTTCGGCTAGGGCCAGACCCACGGCGTTGGAAATGCCCTGGCCCAGGGGGCCGGTGGTGACTTCGACACCCGGGGTTTCAAAGGTTTCGGGGTGACCAGGGGTTTTCGAGCCCCATTGGCGGAATTGTTTGATGTCCTCAATGGTGACCGAGTCGTAACCGGTGAGGTGCAGCAGCGCATACAGCAGCATGCAGCCGTGGCCGGCCGACAGCACGAAGCGGTCGCGGTTGAACCACTTGGGGTTCTTGGGGTTGTGCTTAAGAACCTTGTCCCAGAGGGCGAAGGCCATGGGAGCGCAACCCATGGGCAGGCCGGGGTGTCCGGAGTTTGACTTGTTGATGGCGTCGACCGCCAGGAAGCGAATGCTGTTGATGCACAGCGATTCAACCGAGGTGCTGGGGGCGACAACCATGGTGGGAGGGGGCGAGGGAGAAGGAGGGATTGGGCCTGGATGGGGAGCGAAATGTTCCCAGGAGGCTTGGTTATCCGCCCATGCGGCGGAAGGCCAGGCAGACGTTGTGTCCGCCAAATCCAAAGGAGTTGGAGAGCACCACGTTCAGTTTGTGTTCCCGGGCCTGGTTAGGAACGACATCCAGATCACACGCCGGATCGGGATTCTGGTAATTGATCGTAGGTGGCACCAGGCTGTGCTCCATGGCAAGTACGGCTGCCACCGCTTCGATGCCGCCGCTGCCCCCCAGGAGGTGGCCGGTCATTGATTTGGTGGAGCTCACGGGAATTTGGTACGCCCGCTCGCCAAGGGAACTCTTGATGGCCGAGGTTTCGTTGCTGTCGTTGGCTTGGGTGCTGGTGCCGTGGGCGTTGACGTAGTCGACCTCACTGGCGTTGAGCTCGGCGTCTTTGAGGGCCAGACGCATGGCTTCGGCGCCGCCCACGCCTCCGGGGGATGGGGAGGTGATGTGGTGGGCATCGCAGGTCATGCCGTAGCCCACCACCTCGGCCAGGATCTGGGCGCCGCGGGCTTGGGCGTGTTCCAGGCTTTCGAGCACCAGCACCCCAGCGCCTTCGCCAATCACAAAGCCGTTGCGCTCGAGGTCGAACGGTCGACTGGCGGTGGAGGGATCGTCGTTGCGGAAGGACAGGGCCTTGGCACTGGCAAAGCCAGCCACGCCAAGGGGCGTGATCGCCGATTCGGCGCCGCCGCAAACCATGGCGTCGGCCAAGCCCATTTGGATCAGCCGGTAGGCATCGCCAATGGCGTTCGAGCCCGCGGCGCAGGCAGTCGCCACAGCGCTGCTGGGACCCTTGGCCCCCAGGGCAATCGCCGCCAGGCCAGTGGCCATATTGGGGATCATCATTGGCACGCAGAACGGGCTGACCCGGTCGGGGCCGCGCTCACTCATCACCTGGGCCTGGGTCTCCATCATCAACAGCCCACCCACGCCGGAGCCAATCGCGGTTCCAACCCGTTGTTGGTTGCTCTCGTCGATCGTGAGCCCCGCATGGGCTACGGCTTGCTTAGCTGCCACCACGCCAAATTGGCAGAAGCGATCCCAGCGTTTGGATTCCTTGGGCTCGAGGTAGCCAGCCGGGTTGAAGTTCTTGACTTCAGCGGCAAACCGGCAGGCATGGCGCGAGGGGTCAAACAGGGTAATTCCCGCCACGCCATTGCGGCCCGTACTCAACCCTTCCCAGTAACTGGAAACGTCGTTGCCAATCGGTGTGACGGCGCCGAGGCCAGTGACCACAACGCGCTGGAGACCCTGCACCATGGAGAGGTTCAGGCCTGTTTGTCCTGGATGAACTTGACCGCGTCACCAACGGTGGTGATGCCTTCGGCGGCCTCGTCGGGAATCTCGATATCGAAGGCCTCTTCTAGGGCCATTACGAGTTCAACGGTGTCGAGGGAGTCGGCGCCGAGGTCGTTTTGGAAGTTCGATTCCGACTTCACTTCGCCCGCATCAACACTGAGTTGCTCGGCCACGATCGAGCGCACTTTCTCGAAGATCGCTTCCTGGGACATGGTCGCTTTGAAAGTCGCCGCACTCTACGGGTCGCCCTGCTTTGATCCGGCGCTCTTATGAACAAGGGTGACGTCCTGGGGCCGGTGGTGAATCTCTTGCAGGAGCTCTAGGTACGTTGGGCGTCACGCCGTTTGTGCCCGGCCTTTTCCATGTCCCACGCCGTCAAGATCTACGACACCTGCATCGGCTGCACCCAGTGTGTGCGGGCCTGTCCCCTCGATGTGCTCGAGATGGTCCCCTGGGACGGCTGTAAGGCTGGCCAGATCGCCTCCTCCCCCCGCACCGAAGATTGCGTGGGCTGCAAGCGCTGCGAAACCGCCTGCCCCACCGACTTCCTCAGCATCCGTGTTTACCTGGGCGACGAGACCAGCCGCTCGATGGGTCTGTCCTATTGATTCCGGGGCTCGTTAGGGGCCTCAAGGACGGCAGTATCTCTTCCAAGCTCCCATAAGCTCAAGCCCGGCCTGGCGCCGGGCTTTTTGTTTTGTTTCGCTCCTGGTTTCGCCCCTATGTGCGGCATCGTTGCCCTGATTGGTTCGCGGGAAGCGGCTCCCCAGCTCTTGGAGGGGCTTCGGCAGCTCGAATACCGCGGTTACGACTCGGCCGGCATTGCCACCATTGGGGAAGACGGCCAGCTCCATTGCCTCAAGGCCCAGGGCAAACTTGTCAACCTGACGGCCCGCTATGAGGCCCAGGGGGCCCAGGGCCATTGCGGCATTGGCCACACCCGGTGGGCCACCCATGGCAAGCCGGAAGAGCGCAATGCCCACCCCCACCTCGATGGCACCGGTGAGCTGGCGGTGGTGCAGAACGGGATCATCGAGAACTACCGCAGCCTCAAAGAAGAGCTCCAGGCCGAAGGCGTGGTGTTTCTTTCGGAAACGGATACGGAGGTGATTCCCCACCTGCTGGCTCGCCAGTTGGCGCGGCTGCAGGGGGGTAATGCAAGCAGTACCGGCAAAATTGCCAGTGGCAGCCTGTTGCTGCAGGCGGTGCAGGAGGTGTTGCCCCTGTTGCACGGCGCCTATGCCCTGGCAGTGGTTTGGGCCCAGGCGCCAGGTGCTTTGGTGGTGGCGCGCAAGGCAGCTCCTCTGTTGATTGGCCTGGGGGAAGGCGAATTCCTTTGCGCTAGCGATACCCCGGCCCTGGCGGGCTTCACCCGCACGATCCTGCCGATGGAAGACGGCGAGGTGGCCCTGCTTACGCCCCTGGGCATCGAGCTCTACGACGCTGCAGGCAGCCGGGTTCAGCGCAGCCCCAGCCTGCTCACCGGCACCGAGCACGTGGCGGACAAGCGCAGCTTCCGCCACTTCATGCTCAAGGAGATCCATGAGCAGCCGGAAACCGCAGCCCTGTGGGTGGCGCGCCACCTGCCCGACAACGGTTTGGTGGCCCTCCCCCTGGATAACTCGGTGTACGAGGGCGTGGAGAGGATCCAGATCCTGGCCTGCGGCACCAGCCGCCATGCGGCCCAGGTGGGGGCCTACCTGCTCGAGCAGCTTGCGGGCATCCCGACGAGTGTTTTTTATGCGAGCGAATTTCGCTACGCGCCGCCGCCGCTCTCGCCCCATACCCTCACGATTGGCGTGACCCAATCGGGTGAAACGGCCGATACGTTGGCGGCCCTGGCGATGGAGCAGGACCGGCGCCAGCTGGTGGCCGACCCCGCTTTTGCCCCCAGGCTTTTGGGCATCACCAACCGCCCTGAGAGCTCCCTGGGCCGGATGGTGGACCAGGTGCTGGATATCGGCGCCGGCATCGAGGTAGGGGTGGCCGCCACCAAAACCTTCCTGGGCCAATTGTTGAGCTTCTATGGCCTGGCCTTGGCCTTTGCCGAACGGGCGGGCCGTAACCCCGAGCAACTCAAGGAGCTAGCGGCCCAGTTGCGGGCCATTCCCCAGCAGCTCGAGCAACTGGTGGCCGATTGCGACCGCCGCTGCGCTGAGCTGGCCCACCATTTTGAGGGCACCCAGGATGTGATCTTCCTGGGCCGGGGTATCAACTATCCGATCGCCCTGGAAGGGGCCCTCAAGCTCAAGGAGATCAGCTATATCCACGCCGAGGGCTATCCGGCTGGCGAGATGAAGCACGGGCCCATTGCATTGCTCGATGCCAAGGTTCCCGTGGTGTCGATTGCGGTTCCGGGCACCGTGTTTGACAAGGTGCTCTCCAACGCCCAGGAGGCCAAGGCCCGCGATGCCCGACTGATTGGTGTGGCCCCCCCTGGCCCCGATACCGAGCTGTTTGATGTGCTCTTGCCCGTACCGGAGGTGGATGAGCTGCTCAGCCCCCTGCTCACCGTGATTCCGATGCAGCTACTCAGTTATCACATCGCTGCCCACCGGGGCCTGGATGTGGACCAACCCCGCAACCTGGCCAAGAGCGTCACTGTCGAATAGCACTCCCTACATCTGGCCTCGGCTGGCGATGCCCCGTATGCAATGGCTATCTGCCTTGGGTGGGCCTTGCTGTTGAGGGGGTATTGATCGCGAAGCGAGCATTGACCCCCGAAACGAAAGGCTCACCTGAGGCTCGACGTATCCATCGGAGGGGCTGCAGGATTCAGGCCTGCGCTGCAGTTGCCCCACTGCGCCCATAGATGTCTTCGAAACGCACGATGTCGTCTTCGCCCAGGTAAGGGCCGCTTTGTACCTCGATCAGCTGCACGGGGATTTGGCCGGGGTTGGTGAGCCGGTGTTTGCAGCCCAGGGGGATATAGGTGCTCTGGTTTTCACCCACCAGCTCCTGGCTGCCGTCTCTTTCCACCATGGCCGTGCCCTTCACCACGATCCAGTGCTCGGCGCGGTGGTGGTGCATTTGCAGTGAAAGGCTGGCGCCGGGCTTGACTTCAATCTTTTTCACCTGCCAGCGCTCGCCTTCGGTGACGCCGTCGTAATGGCCCCACGGCCGGTAGATGCGGCGATGGGCTTTGCTCTCAGGGGCGCCTTCGCGTTCGAGCTGGCCCACAACTCCCTTGATGTCCTGGGCTCGGTCGCGGTGGGCCACCAGCACCACGTCATCGGTTTCGACCACCACCAGATCCTCCACGCCAAGTCCCACCACCAGCCGGTGTTCGCTGCGCAGGTAGCAGTTGCGGGCGTCTTCGCTGATGACCCGGCCCCGCAGCACGTTGCCGTTGGAATCGTGGTCTGAGGTTTCCCACAGGGCACTCCAGCTGCCCACATCGCTCCAGCCCGCTTCCAGGGGGAGCACGGCCCCTAACTGGGTGCGCTCCATGACGGCTACGTCGAAGGCCACGTTGGGGCAAGTGGCGAAGGCTTGCCGCCCCAGCCGTAGGAATTCAAGATCAGCGGCTTCGTGTTCGAGGGCGGAGCGGCAGGCGCTCACCACTTCAGGGGCAAGCCGTTCGAGCTCGGCGAGCACCGCGCTGGCCTTGAACAGAAACATGCCGCTGTTCCAGGTGAAACGGCCGCTGGCGAGGAAGGCTTCGGCGGTGGCGCGGTCGGGTTTTTCGACAAAGCGGGCAATCGGCACCGGGCCAGGGGTCCCCGCCAAGGGGGCGGCCGCTTCGATGTAGCCGTAACCCGTTTCCGGGGCATTGGGCACGATGCCAAAGGTCACCAGCTGGCCGGCTTCAGCGGCAGGGATGCCTGCGCCAATGGTGGCCCGAAAGGTGGCGGCATCCCGAATGACGTGGTCGGCAGCAAGCACCAGTAGCAGGGGATCGTCGCCCAGGGCGGTGGCTTGTAGGGCAGCCACGGCAACGGCGGGCGCCGTGTTGCGGCCCATGGGCTCGAGCAGGATGGCGGCTGGGTCAGCGCCGATCTGCCGCATCTGCTCGGCCACGATGAAGCGATGGTCTTCGTTGCAGATCAGCAGGGGCGGGGCCAGGCCATCGAGGCCGTTGAGCCGTTGCTGGGTTTGCTGCAGCAGGGTTTCCTCGCCGCTGCTAGCCAAGGCCCAGTACTGCTTGGGGTAACTCGCCCGGGAGAGCGGCCAGAGGCGGGTGCCGGTGCCACCGCACAGGATCACGGGAACGAGCTTGCTCTGGGCCATGGGGGAGAAAGTGATCGAGCTATTCAAGGTCAGTTGTGGCCTCACGCCCAGTATTGGCCTCAAGACCAGTCTTGGGGCACTGCAGCCCGGCAGCATCAAGTCACGCCATGATGACGGTGCTCGATGACGTCATCATCATGCGTACCATCGTTGACCTTCCTGAGCCCGAGCGTCTCCAGCTGGATGCGATCTGCTCGCAGCGGGGCATTTCCAGGGCCGAGGGGGTTCGCCAGGCCCTGCGACTCTGGTTGCAGGAGTGCACGCCGAACCACGCTGCTGTCTTTGGCCTTTGGAGCGAGCGTTCGGGGGATGGTCTCAGCATCCAGAAGGACTTGCGCGCGGAGTGGCAGCGGCCGTGACACTGCTGCTGGATAGCAATGTGCTGATCGATGTCCTGCAAGGACGCCGGGTGGCGCTGGCCTGGCTCGAAGCCCAGGAGGGTGCTGCGATCAGCGTGATCAGCTGGATTGAAGTGTTGGTGGGCTGTGAGCCCGATCAGCTTGAGCCGGTGAGGAGCTGGCTGGATGGCTTCGCCCGCTTCGAACTGGATCAGCCGGTTGCCGAGATGGCTGTGGTTTGTCGCCAGCAGCTTGGTTTGAAAGTGCCCGACGCGATCATCCTGGCCACGGCCCGTCGTCACGGCTTGATCTTGGCCACCCGAAACAGCAAGGATTTCCCGGTGACGTTGGGGGATGTGATGCATCCCTATGGGCTTTAAAGATCCAGCAATCCAGGCGGCGGGGTGATGCCAATCCAACCCTGCTCCATCTCCACCACCGGCACGATCGCCTCCACAAAGGGGATCAGCACCTGGCGACCATCGAGATCAATTTCCAGTAGGTCGTTGCCAGCGTGGATCAGGTTGCTCACCGTGCCGATGGCAGCGCCCTCCAGCCGCACCTCGAGCCCCACCAGGTCGAGAAGGTGGAATTCCCCCTTGGCCAGCTTGGGGCGATCGCTGGCCTTCACCACCAGTTCTTCTCCGACCAGGGCCTCGGCTGCTTCGCGGGAATCGATTCCGGCAAAGCGCACCACAAATAACTCCTTGCCGGGAAGCCGGCGGCCACTGAGTAATTCGATTGGGCGGGCGGGATCTTTGCGGCTCTGGAGCCAACGCTCGCCTGGCTTGGTGAAGCGCTCCGGGAAGTCGCTGAGGGGCAGGATGCGCAGCTCGCCCTTCAGGCCCTGGGCGGCCACGACCTTCCCCACCACCATCAGTTCTTCGGGTTGTGTTGGATCGATGCCCACGCTCTGCTCCATCCCCCAAAAGGGCTTGATGCCCCTGATAATGACGCCATGCCCTTAGGCGGCTTCCCAACGTCTGATCGAGATGCCCATGGCCGACCTTCCGATCCTTCCCGGTTCCACGGTCGTGGTGCGCGATAACCACTCGATCTACAACGGCTATAAGGGCTTCGTGCAGCGCATTAGTGGAGTCCAGGCGGCGGTGCTATTCGAAGGTGGCAATTGGGACAAGCTGGTTACCATGCCGCTGAAAACCCTTGAACAGGTCTGAGGCTTCAAGCGCCCCCAGTTGAAGTGCGACAGGCTTCTGAACTGCGACAAGCTTCCAGGGCTGAGCGGGCCGCATCCTGTTCCGCCGCCCGCCGCGACTGGCCCCATCCTTGGTGCGCTGGCTGGCCAGCGATCGTGACTTCGCACCAGAAGCGTTGCGGGTCGGCATGGCCCTGGCTGCGTTCTTCGCAGCGGTAGATGGGTAGGCCTAGGGCTTGGCCCTGGCTCCATTCCTGCAGGCCCGATTTCCAGTTGTGGCGGTCGGGATCGGCCACTAGCTCAGCGGCGCTGGTATGCCAATGGGGGGTGAGCCAGTGCAGTACGGGATCTAGACCACCCATGCTGCCCCCCCAGGCGCAGTAGATGGCACCGATCAGGGCTTCGGTGCATTCGGCCCGCACGGTGGCCTGGCCCGCTTGATCGCCCAGGGCCATCGGGCCCAGGTGCAGAACGGCTTCGATGCCGCAATGTTCGCCTAGATCCGCCAGCCAGCGGTCGCTGACCAGTTGGGCCCGCAGGGCCGAGCGGCGGCCGACGCTGAGGCTGCTGTGGTGCTCTTCCAGATACATGGAAGCTGCCAGCCGCAACACCGCATCACCCAAAAATTCGAGCTGCTCGTGGTTGATCGCCAGGCCCGCCGAGCTGTGGCTGAGGGCCTCTTCAATGGGCGCAAGAGAAAGGGCTGTGTCGCCTGGGCCGCCCGGCGCCGTGGGGTTAAGGCCCAGCCGGCCCAGAAATGCAACCAGTTGCTCGCGGCGGCCTGGCTTCATGGTGAAATGCAGCGCAGTTGTTGCTAGTGGGGTGAAAGCAGGACATAAGCCGGGTTCTGTTCTCCGCGGTTCGGCGCCGAAGCACCTGGCGTTGGGGATGGTCATCTGTCTGGGACCGCCGTTACCGGCGGCCTCGAGCGGCGCGCTTTGAACGGGACTGGTGCCATGGCCAACCGTTGTCCCTGGGCCTTGCTCCCGGCCGGGGTTTACCGAGCCAGCACCTCTCGATGCTGCTGGTGCGCTCTTACCGCACCTTTGCACCCTTGCCTGTGCCACGGGTAAGCCCGGGCCATCGGCGGTGTGTTTCTGTGGCACTCTCCTCACGGTCACCCGCACTGGGCGTTACCCAGCAAGCCTGGCCATTGGGGAGCCCGGACTTTCCTCAACCAAGCCTGGCCCTGGCCCGAAGGCCTGGCCACCTTGATTGCGACCACCTCGCCTGCTTTCGGAATCCATCATGCCTGCGTGGCCAACGGCAATAATGCCTGACATGGGGCTGTAGCTCAGCCGGATAGAGCGACGGTTTCCTAAACCGTAGGTCGTGGGTTCGAGTCCCGCCAGCCCCGTTCTTAAAACCCCCAGTTGCAGAGAGGGTTTTCAGGGAAGAAAGGCCCCGGAAAAGCCCTCTGCCCACCCCTGCTCGTTAGGCAAAAAGCTAGGCAAATCGGCACGGATCGACCACGATTAGGCAAGTGGTTAGGCAAGTCCGGTGCCCCCCTCCGATCCCTGGCTCAGCCGCCAGAACGCTGCTCTGAAGCTGAAAGGCCACGGAGTCACCCTCGATGTGGTGGGTGCTCGGGTGCGGCTACGGGCGACCATGCCGCCGCGGCCGACCGATCCGCTTGGGACGGGACTCAGGCAACACCGAATCAGCACGGGCCTCGCCTATCCGGATCAGGCCAGCGAGGCACTGCAGCTGGCCGAGCAGCTTGGCAATGCGCTGGAGCGCCACCGGCTTGGGGCAGAGACCTTTGATTGGATCCCATGGCTGCCGAAGGGGCGTCAACGACAGGACCCGCAATCTGAAGCGACTGAAGAGTCGCAGGGGGTCAGCGGACGCCAGGCGATCCGCCTGACCCGCGGCTGGTGGGGGAAGCAGCGGCGCCGGGGACCTTCCGCTGACGACAGCTGGAAGGTCGACTACGAAGCGCCGCTGGCGCCGCTGATCGCGATCAGCAACCTCGAGCCTGCGCACCTGGTGGCTGTGGTGGAGGCCACAACGGCTGGCAGTCGGTCGCGCCGGCGGGCCTCCCAGGCTGCGGCCACCGTGGCCAGGGCGCTCGACTGGCCTGAAGAGCTGGTGTCCCAACTGCGGGAACTTGGCAAGGGCTACAGCGCAGCACGCAGTCAGTCACCGCGCGAGCTGCCTCGCGACGAGGCAATCGAGGTATTGATTGATGGCCTCACTGCGTCATGGCAGTGGCCTGTGGCGGTAGCCGCCACCTACGGCTGCCGGCCTCACGAGGCGCTGTTGTTCGCCGAGGTGCAGCCGTCCGGGCTGCTCCGTATTGCTGATGGCAAGACCGGGTCGCGTCAGTCGCTGGCGTTACCGGCCGAGTGGATCGAACGCTGGTCGCTGCAGAACAAGCGCCTCCCGGCCTTCAACCAGGAGCGCAGCCACCGGGATGTCGGTGCCTTGATGGGGCAGGCGTTTCGCCGTGCCGGGGCTGCATTTCGGCCCTATGACCTGCGCCATGCCTGGGCGGTTCGGGCGATTCACAACCCGAAGATCTCCCCGTCGCTGGCCGCTAAGTCGATGGGCCACAGCCTTGCGGTGCATAGCAGCGTCTACCAGCGCTGGTTTGATGCCCACGAGATGGAGTCACTGCAGGCCGTGCTCAGCGCAGCGTCTTGAGATAGCGCACCACATTCACCAGATAGGAGTGGCGCTTGCCGGAGGGTGAGGGCAGCTGCCGGTAGCAGTCGGGAGGGAAGCCGCCGCGCAAGATCCGGGCCTTGAGGGCGCGGGGTGATTTGAAGTGCAGTAGTTCTGCTGCTTCGCGCAGGGGTAGCCAGGGGCTTGCTTTATGCGCGGGCTGCGGCTGGTTCTGTGCATTCAGCAGCTTGAGTTGGGCTGAGAGCTGTGCCAGCTGAGCAGTGAGTTCAGTGACCACGTTGTCCATTTTGTGCCGTCTTGTGGCGTACTCAAAGCATTGCTTCTGGTGCCCTATCTAATCCACTCCCAACTTGCCTCCCAAATTGCCTCCCAAACTTGGGAGTGGATTATCCGAGTCAGCTGAATAACACTTCTGTGTGTTCCTGGTATTCCTCCAGTGATCAGGATTGAGCCCCGTCCGACAGAACAGCTGAACATCAAGGTTCAGCCCGATGTCATTGCTGAGATCGACCGTGCTGCGTTGCGTCTTCGGGCGACACGCTCAGCGGTCGCAAGGGCCCTGATCCGGAGTGGGTTAGATCAGCTGCGCTGTTCTGCCGAGAATTCAGGTCAATAAAAATCCCCGCGCCTGGCAGGGCAACGGGGACACGAGAGGGATCTCATGAGGCTACTGCAGTTCATCACAGCGCGGTTGGTGCTGTTACATCCAGAGAAGGCAAGTGTCTGGCTGAGGGGTGATGTCTGAACCCTCTGCTTACGACCTGCTCCGGGAGGAAGTTAGTCGCCTGTCGTCTCAGGGCATCCAGCTGCAGACCATCATTCCGGTGGAGCTACCAGCGGAGCTATGCCCCAGGCGCCGCAAGAGCCAGGCCACCGGTGAGTGGGAGCCTGTTCTCAAGAGCGGCGCCTTGCAGCCCGCGATCACGGGCAAGAACCCATCGTTCTGGCGTGGAGATGGTGAGCCCCAGCTGATCAGCCATGCGCGCCCGGTACCGCCCGAGATGCTGTTGGAGCGGATTGCGATCGCTGAGCGACTGGGCAAGGAGATCGGCCTGGCTGTCATCCCCGGCGGGGAAGTGGTGTCGATCGACTTCGACACCAAGCACTACGGCAGCGTTCAGAACCTGGAAGAGGACTGGATGAACCTGGTCGACAGGTACCCAGTGCTCGCTGACACCCGCATGGAGCGCACCCCCAGCGGCGGGGTGCACATCTATGTCCGGGTCACGGATCGGATGGTCAGCTGGCAGCGACCTGGAGGTGGCCTGCACTGCAACTTCACGACAGAACAGGGCGGTCCGCATCGCGGCGAAGTTCTTGCCGGCACGCGGGTGTCGGTCTGCGCCCCGACCCGCAATGGCAAGGGCCCCTATGAGCTGATCAACCCCGAGGCGGCCTACCGCTTTATGGAGGTGCCTGACCTGGCTTCCATCGGCATCTTCCCGGAGGTCAAGGTCGCGCCAGAGCCGGCCGCCCCATCGCCACCGTTGCTGCCGCCGCCGGCCAGTGAGCGGCGAGCACCGACGGGCGTAAGCACCTGCCCGCAGCTGGCTGACCTGATCGGCAGCAAGGCGCAGGACGTGCTGGCGGGAGGACGGCCCTATGGCGGGGATGCATCAGCCGCGGCCGATCGGAGCCTCCAGCTCACCGGCTTCGTGAAGGAGCTCTGGAGCTGGCACAACCTCCTGCTGGATCAGGGATTGAGGTTTGAGGGTGATCCTGACCAGCTGCTGGGGCAGGCAATTGCCGCCCTCGACATCGGCGACAAGGCGGAGCGGGTTCTGGCGTCCATCGATCGGGCGGGCTGTCGCCCCAGCGATCCCGATAAGGCGGAGCGCCACTACGCCTGGCTGGCTGGTGATCGCACCCGCCGCTGGCGCGGCCGCGGCGAGTCCCAAGGCGCAAGCAGTGGGGCATCCGCTGATGCCTCTTCCGGTCCCAGCAAGCCACCGCCGCTGAGCCGTGAGGAGTGCCGCGATCGGCTGCGGGAAGCGGTTGCAGCCCATCAGTCGCCCACCGAGTTGGAGCTGTTGCTCGGGGATCTGGTGGATGCAGCCGAGCTCCATCCCCAGGAACTCAGGCAGTTGCTCGCCGCCGTCCGGCTGGAGGAGGAGCAGCGGGATGTCCTGCTGCAGGAAGCCAGCGCTCTGGAAGAGGACCTGGCTCGGCACCAGGCGCGTGCACCCATCACTTTGGATCGCCTGTTCCCGCTGCCGTTGGCGGATGCGCTCAAGCGGATCACGGAATACTTGCCGTACTGCGATCACGTGGTGGCGACGGCTTATCTGGCTGGCATCAGCGGCCTGGTGAAGCTGGGCACGACGATCTGCGGCAACCCCTACACCGATTTCGTCACCCCGGCGAATCTGTATGTCGCCACGGTGGGCCGCTCCGGTCAGAAGAAAACGCCATTAGAGAAGCTGCTGGTCCGCCGACCGGCGCACGAGCTCAAACGGGATATGGCTGCCGCCAACACCCGTGCGATGGAGGCCTGGCGTGAGCAGTGCAGAGGCTGCAAGACCAAGGGCGAGCGACCGCCCAAGCCGGTGGCGATCTACCTGCAGATTCAGGACTACACCGGAGAGGCCTTCGTTCAGCAGTTGCAGGAACTCGATAAACGAGGCCTGAGTGTGCTGGTGCTGCGCGATGAGCTCTCGGGCCTGTTTGGCTCGATGAACGCCTACCGATCGGGCAGAGGCTCCGATGAACAGCAGTTGCTCGAGCTGTTTGACGGGCAGGCCTACACCTCGCTGCGGGTGTCAGCCGGTGATCGCAGTTATGACCGCTGCCAGGTGAGCATTTACGGGGCCATTCAGCCCGGTGTGTTGCGGGAGCTGATCAAGGGCGGCGACCCATCAGGCAAATGGGCACGTTTCCTGTTTTCGCCCTTGCCGGAGAACACGGTGCCCCTGCCCACCCTGATCAGCGACGAGGGCGTGGCAGCCGTGAACGGTGCGAATCAGGCTCTGCAGGCCTATGCACGCCGGATCTACACGATGCCAGCGCATCGCTACCAGCTGGATCTTGAGGCGATCGAGGCCTTCAGTGTCTACGAGCACAACAAGCAAATCCAGGCGCAGCAGGCCCGGCTTGATGCTCAGGGTGCGCTGTATGGCAAGTCAGCGGGCAAGGTGTTGCGGGTCGCGGTGTTGCTGCACCTGCTGGAGCTGGCGGTGCTGAATGAGCAGGGTGAGGTGGAGGTTCCGGTGGCCACGCTGCAGCGGGCCATCGAGTTGGTCGACACCATGGATGACTGGGCCTTGGGCTTCCATGAGCAGGCCGCGGCGGGTGACGAGGAAGGAGGCGTTTCGTCGCTGATGCGGCGCATTCACACCCTGGCGCGCAAGGCCAGGAGCGCGGTTACCTGGGGGCAGCTGCGCCAGCAGATGAACTCCAAGGAGAAGAAGGGAACCAATGCCGCCCTGGCCGAGCAGGCCATGCAGGCTCTGGCAGAGCTGGGTGTCGGAGAGGTAAGCGAGGGCCCCAGAGGTGGGCTGCTGTACCGGGCCACCGATGATCTGCCTGCATAGGGGAGCAGGGGAGGTGATGGGGGAGCAGGCCTTCTCCCCCAGGACAAACCAGTGATCACAAGGGATCTGAGGTAAGGGGGGAGAGGGGGACTGGTTTTGGCTCTTCTTTTTCCTACCCCCCTTGTTGTGGACATGAATGGAAAAAACAAGGATCCCCGCTCCCCCTGATCCCCCCATTGGGAGATCGCAGTCAGGGCTCCTGTTCTGGTGGGGGAGTGAGGTGTCTCCTCCGGTGCATCCCCCACTCATGGTGGTGGCCCTGTCGGTCGCCGGTCGATGCGGTTGCTGAGCCGCCTCGGTTAAAAGCTGCGCCTGTCGGATTGGATTGGGCTGGTGTGCAGGCTATGGGCTTTGCCGCCTCAACCCAGCTCGATACAGGACCCACTTGAGGGTGGTCGCCATCCTGACGCGCTTGCCTTTCGTATCTGGATGGTCAAGAGCTTCAGCGGTTTCGGCAATGTCGTTGAGCTCCTTGACCATGGCATTCGTGCCAAGGTCAGGGCATGGATTGAATCCCATGTGGCGCCAGAAGCTTGCCGCCCGCTCTTGCGAAGCATCCAGGTAGATGAGCGGAGCTGGGATGCCATTCTCTGCTTGCTCCAGCAGGAATTTGAAGATGTCCTTGACCAGGCCATCGGCCAAGCCCTGCTTCTGATAGGCAGTGGCTACAGCAAACTGGCCAATGAAATAGGCCGGGATGGAGGGCGGACCATCTTTGATGCCCCTTGACTGGAATGCGCCAAGTGCTTCTCTTTGCAGCCTCGTGAAGGTCAGCGCGTATATCCCGGCAACTTGTTGAGTGTCTTCGTCAATGACGACGAAGATCCGATTCAGCCGATTTTCGGCATTTGGATGGGCGTGTCGCCTTATCCAGCTGTCGACGGAGCGGTCACCACAGCGGAAGCCGGAGAGATCGTGGTGTGGCTGAAGAGGCTGCGGCCGTGAAAGCCTCACTCCCAAGGCGCTTTTCTGCTGAGAACGCGCGCCACGCGAGGGTCATAGCGGCCTGGCTGCTCCAGGCGGCTGGCCAGGGCGTCGAAAGCCTCTGCGGGCAGGACGACGAGCTCCCCCTCTGAGCGGTGGGGGGCTGTGCCCGTCTGGCTTTGGAGGGAGTGGTTCCCCGCTGGGTCGACTGTTGCAGGCATCAATTGAACCTACAGCGAGCCTTAACCATAGAAGTCGTGTCCATGGCTTGAGCGCTTCTGTGCGCATTGTTCTCGGATCTACGGGACAGGCCTGTAGGCGTAACTACCAGGCGCCAGCCCTCACTTGCGCGTTACTGGATGGGGGCGATGCGTCCGCTTCACTCAGCAGCTCCGCCAGCCACAGGGGCAGCTCGGCGCGAACGGAGAGCAGGGCATCCCACTCCACCGGCGGCAGCACACGGCGGAGCGTCGGCATGGCTGCTGAAGCCTGATCGGGGCCAAGCCAGATGAGTGCTCGGATCGCCTGGCCAGCAGGGCGATCGGGCAGCAGGAAGTTACAGGCGGCTGCCGGACGGATCGTGACCTGCTGCTTCCCGAAGACGTAGCACTTCTGGCTGCGGGTGCGGGCCAGGAAGGTCTGCTGCACCGGCATCTGGGTGGTGAGGCCAAGGGCATTGGCCGCGGCGGCACCGCTACTCACCAGCTGCTGAGCACCCTCCTGGTTGAGCTGAGCGATCACCACCTCCGGCGCCGGAGGTCTGATGCCAAAGCGACTGGTGATGGGCAGGGCGTAGCGGCCGCGGGTGATTTTCACGAGCTTGCCGCGAGCGGCCAGGCGCCTCAGGGCCTGGTCCACCGCAGCGCGGTTGGCCAGCGCCAGGAACTGCTTGGCAGCCAGCAGGGATCCATCCGGGCGCTTGCCCGCGGCTTCCAGGATCTGCTCGCTCAGTACTGCCATGACGGCTCTGTGGGCCTTGTTGTGCTCTGTTGTGTCAGAAGACTACGTGAGTTTCTGACACTCTGTCCACAGAGCTCTTGCCATCACCCTCGGCAGGCCGTTGACACCTGGCTGCGCTGGCGAGCTGCTCCGGTCAGCGGCGGCCGTCCTGAACTTGCCACGGCTGGGCCGTGGCTGACGTCAGACAGCCGCCGCTGACCTCCGCGCTGGGGCCGTGGTGGGGGTATGAGGCGGAAGGGCATGCCCGCGGCTGCGGTGCCCGTGGTGATTCGGCGAGCGAGGGATGAATCAAGGGGCTCTGATTGCAGGTCTTGCTGCGCGCGGCTGCGCGGCCATTCGCTGCTGCCTGGGTGCTGAATTTGGAGGGTTGCTGGTTGCTCAGGCAGGGCTGGTATGGGCTCGGTCTGGGTGTCCTGTGATTGCCAAGATCCACTGGCCTGCAAGCGGTCTGCTTGTGTTAAAAGTGCATCTGTACTGGTAGAATAAGGATCGCGCCAAAGGCCCCGAGCCCATCGCCTGCGGCAACTTCATACCCTGATCTCGCTATCACTGTCGCACTCTCATCAGCGGCATGATGCCCCGATCAGTTGTCCCTCAAGGCAGCTGATTTCATGGTTGTTTGTCATTCATTTCAGCCAAGTTCGGGCCCTGCTCGTTCGTTGGTGATCGCGGCCGGTGGCGGCCGTGATCTGGCCTGGTCCCATCAGCGGGTTGCCGCTGAGCTGCTGGCCCGCAGCGGCGGCCGGCTTGTCCATCTGCTGCTCCATGGCGGTGCTCGGGGCGCCGATGCCGCCATTGCCCGTGCCGCCCATCAGCTGGGCTGGTGCTCTCTTGTGATGCCGGCCGAGTGGGGCCGCCATGGCCGCGCCGCCGGGCCGATCCGCAATCGCGAGCTGCTGGAGCAGGCCATCGCCCGGGCCGTGGCCCACACATCGCCGGGCTCGATCGCCTCGGTGCTGGTGGTGGCCTTCCCCGGTGGTGCCGGCACGGCCTCGCTGGTGCAGCAGGCGCGGCGTATGGCTTCCCGCTCGCCGGTGCCGATCTCCGTGGCGGAGGTCCAGCAGCCACGCGCCTCCCTCGTCCCTTGAAGCCTTCTGCGCCTGCTGGCGCGCCCTGTTCCTCTTCTCTTCTTCTCGCCGTCATGGCCGTTCTCACCCCCATTCCCGCAGCTCCAGCCGATTCCCCAGCGGCAGCACCCTCGGCAAAAGGTCCTGCCTGTTCCCTGCATCGATCTGGTTCCCTATGGCAGCTGGGCATCGAGGCCCAGGAGCTCACCATCGCCGTCGGCCAGCTGGCCGAGCAGCTGGAAGCCGATGATCCCGAGCAGCACGCCTCAGCTCTGGCTGAGCTGGAGGCTGCTCTTTTGGCAGAGGAGGGCAACAAAGCCGCCCTGGCCGCCAAGGCCGATGCCACCTGCTGGGTGATCGAGCACCTGCGCGGTCAGGCCGCCTATCGCCAGCAGCAGGCCAAACGCCTCAGCGATCTGTCCCGCTGCGATGCCCGCCGGGCTGATGCCCTGGAGGAGTCGCTGATCTTTGTCCTCACCCAGCTGCAGCCCAATTCCACCCGCTTCTCTTTCCCCGATCACGAGCTCAGCAGTCGCAAATCCCAGGCCGTGGTGATCGACGACGAGGAGGCCCTCGATGCCGAGTGGCTCACCTTCTCCACCACAAGCAAGCCGGACAAGAACGCCATCAAGGAGGCCCTCAAGGCCGGCCGCCAGATCATCGGCGCCCAGCTGCTCAACCGTCGCTCCTGGCGCATCCACTGAGGGGCAAAGCCCCCTTTTCATTTGGGCCTGCGTCATCGGCGGGCCCGCTTCTCCAAACCACATCCCTCCTCACGCTTGAGCACCGTCATGACCTGCACCTTCTCCGCCGAGCAGATCACTGCCCTCTCTGCCCCTCTGGATCGCGCCAAGGTGCGCCAGCGGGAGCAGGGCCGCAGCCAGGTGAGCTACCTGGAGGGCTGGCAGGTGATCGCGGAAGCAAACCGCATCTTTGGCTTTGACGGCTGGCAGCGGGAAACCGTTGCTCTCCGCTGCGTCAACCAGAGCGAAAGGTCCATCGGCCGCGACAACCGCCCTGGCTGGGGTGTCACCTACACAGCCCGAGTCCGCATCAGTGTCAGCACCGCCGGCCAGCCGACCCTGATCCGCGAGGGCTGCGGTGCCGGCCACGGCATCGACGTGGATCTGGGCCAGGCCCATGAATCGGCCCTCAAGGAGGCCGAGACCGACGCCATGAAGCGGGCGTTGATGACCTTCGGCAACCCGTTCGGGCTGGCGCTGTATGACAAGCAGCAGCGGGAGGTGACGGCTCCAGAGCACCGCGCCAGATCTGCCGCCATGCCAGCGAGGCTGGCAACTCGGGCTGCTGTTGCTGTCATAGCCCCTGCAGCTGCCACCGCAGATGAGTGCAGCCTGGCGCCCCTCGAGCCGGCCACCATCCAGCAGCTGCTGGACACCATTCGCGCCTTGCCGCGGCCGGTGCTGGAAGGCTTCACTAAGGCCTTCCGCAAGCGCTTTCAGGTGCCGGCCGAGGCTGCTTCTATCGCCGATCGGATCTGCCAGCAGCAGCACCACGACTGGATCGAGACGTTTCTGGTGTCGCACCGATAGGTGCGCTCGGCAAATCAGCACCAGCAGTTGGTGGCCTGAGCCTCAGCGCTGCAGCAGCAACAGGACCACCGCAGGTTGCGTAAGAGAGGATCTATCAAGACGACGCACTTTGTATCTGTCGCAGCTTGCGCAGGTCTTCAACGATCAGCTCGGCCGCCCGCTCGGCCGCATCGAGAAACGGCAACAGGGTGCGATTAGCACCGATCAATTCCAACTTCACCACCTCGGCCTCGTCGTGGGCTGTGGCGATGAAATGCCCTCGGAAGCCCGCCGATTCCAGGCCATGGCGGATGGCCGCATTGCTTTCCAGGGAGGGCAGGGTGCTCACCACCACAGTGGCCGATGACAATGGCAAGGAAGCAGTGAACTCAGGGTCCTCCGAATCGCCGTACTGCACCGGTAGTCCCTTAGCAGCGGCCAGGCGCAGTGCCTGGGGGTCGAAGTCGATGCCAAGAATCGACAATTCGTGCGCCCGTAGCTGGCGGACAATCGCGCTGCCATAGCGGCCTAAACCCAGCAGAACGACATCCACCTTTGCGGGTCCACTGATGCTGCCCTTCAGTTCACTGAATGGGGTTGCCCGCTGGAAGATACGCAGCGGACCTTGCAGCCAGGCATAAAGCTGATCGGATCCGAGGATCATGTAAGTCGAGAGCGCGATCGTGATCACACCCACCAAGGTGATCAGGCTGACTTCCGCTTCTCCGATTTGTCCGAGCCGCAGGCCAAGAGCCGCCAGGATCAGCGAAAATTCGGAGATCTGAGCCACCGTGAGGCCGGCCAGGAAGCCAGTTCGGCGCCGGTAGCCCATCACGCCCATGATCGCCACCACGATCAGCGGGTTGCCAACCAGCACAAACAGCGACAGCACCAGCGCCGGCCAGAGCTGCACACCCGCTGCCGTGAGGTTGAGGCCTGAGCCCAGGTCGATGAAGAAGAACAGCAGCAGAAAATCGCGCAGGCCGGTGAGCCGTGAGGCGATTGCTTCCCGGTAGGCGGTGGAGGCGATCGACACGCCGCCCAGGAAGGCTCCCACCTCCTTGCTGAACCCCACGCCATCGGCCAGGGCCGCCAGCCCCACCGCCCAGGCCACGGCAAACAGCACCAGCAGTTCCTGGTTCTGAGCCAAGCGGCCCAGCAGCGGTGGCATCACCCAGCGCATCGTCGCCACGGTGCCCAGCACAAACGCTGTGCCCACTAGCAACAGGCGCATTCCCTGGGCCGCGATGCCCCCCGATCCAGCGGCGGTGAAGGAGGTGAGCAGGATCATCGCCAGGATCACAGCGATGTCCTGAACTACAAGAAAACCCACCGCAATCCGACCGTGCAGCGAATCGATCTCCCGCTTGTCGGAGAGCAGCTTCACGATGATGATCGTGCTGGAGAAGGTGAGGCAAACGGCGATGTAGATCGCCTTCACAGGTGCAAAACCAAGCCCGAGGCTGAGCAGGAAGCCAAACAGCGACGTGAACACGATCTGGCCTAGGCCGGTGGCCAGGGCCACCGGGCCCACCGAGCGGATTAACCCCACGTCGAGCTTGAGGCCCACCACAAACAGCAGCACTGCAATGCCAATGCTCGAGAGCAGCTTGATCTCACTGCCACCGGAGGCCCAGCCCAGCACCGCCGGGCCGGCCACGATGCCGGTGACGATGTAACTGATGATCAACGGCTGGCGCAGCTTCAGGGCCAGGACCCCGATCACACCGGCAATCACCAAGATCGCGGCCAGCTCGTGAAAGACAGTGCTGAAGGTCATGAACCAGGGCTGCGCTGCGGTCATGCTGAGAGCGGCCCATCACTAGTTGGGGGTTCACGCAAGGAAGTGATGCGACTGCCTGAGTGCAGTTGACGCTCATCTGAGCCAACCTCAGACGGCCTGAGCCGGCGCGGAGCGCATGTGGATCAATCTGGCGATGCTGCTGGCAGGCGTGCTGCTGCTGCTCGGCATCGCCTCCAGCAAGTTCTCCGCCCGGATTGGCGTGCCCGTGCTGGTGCTGTTCCTCTCGGTGGGGATGCTGGCGGGCTCGGAAGGCCTGGGCCGGATTCCTTTTGAGAACTACAGCCTGGCTAACAGCATCGGCAGCGTTGCCCTCGCCCTGATCCTGTTTGACGGCGGCCTGCGCACGTCGATCACCTCGGTGCAGAAGGTGTGGAAGCCAGCCCTGGCCCTCTCCACCCTCGGTGTTCTGCTCACCTCGGTGATCACGGGCCTGGCGGCCGCCTGGGTGCTCAAGCTGCCTCTGCTGCAGGGGCTGCTGGTGGGCAGCATCGTCGGCTCCACCGATGCGGCGGCGGTGTTTGCTGTCCTACGCAGCAGCGGCCTGAAGCTGCCCGAGCGGCTGACCTCCACCCTCGAAGTGGAGAGCGGCTCGAACGATCCGATGGCGATCTTCCTAACGCTCGGCCTGATCGGCGTGATCACCGGCACCGCCGATTCGCCCCAGGCGCTGCTGTGGCTGTTTGTGGGCCAGTTCGGAGTGGGCACCCTCGCCGGGCTACTGACGGGGCGCCTGGCCACCTGGTCCATCAACCGCATCAACCTCGACTACCCGGGCCTCTATCCACTGCTGGCCCTCGCCTTTGGTCTGGTGGCCTTTGGGCTGGCGGCGGTGCTGGGCGGCAGCGGCTTCCTGGCCGTCTACATCGCCGGGATCGTGCTGGGCAGCAGCTCGATCGTGTTCCGGCGCGGGATCTTCTCCTTCCACGACGCCACCGCCTGGTTGGCTCAGATTGTGCTGTTTGTGATGCTGGGGCTGCTCAGCTTTCCCAGTCGCCTGCTAGCGGTGGCCTGGGAAGGGCTGCTGATAGCCCTGGTCCTGATCCTGGTGGCCCGACCCCTGGCCGTGTGGGCGTCGGCGCTGCCGTTCCAGTTCCGCCGCCGCGAGCTCACCTTCCTTTCCTGGGTGGGGCTCAAAGGTGCGGTGCCGATCACCCTGGCCACCTTCCCGCTGCTGGCCGGCGTGCCCAAGAGCGGTCAGATCTTTAACGCGGTGTTCTTCGTGGTGCTGCTCTCAGCACTCACCCAGGGCTGGTCGCTGCCGCTGGTGGCCCGCTGGCTGCAGATCGGCCGGCCCGCCGATCCCACCCCGGCCCTGTCGGTGGAGATCAACACCCTGCGCCAAGTCGATGGTGAGATCCTCGATTACACCGTCAAGGCGCGAACCCACGTGGCCGGTCAGCGGCTGCGTGATCTGGCCCTGCCCGATGGCGTCGTTGTCTCGCTGATCCTCCGTGGCCGCGAGGTGGTCATGCCCCGCGGCACCACGCTGCTCATGCCGGGTGACCATGTGTTCGTAGCGATGCGGATCAAGCTGGAGCCACTGCTCAACAGGCTGTTTGAACCCGACCCAGAGCCGCCTGAGCTTCCACTCGATCTGACGCTCAATTTCAATTCAGCCACCACAGTCGAGCAGCTGTACGGCTTCTATGGATTGCCCCTGCCGCTGGAACTGGCGGGTCCTGCGGCAGCCGAGAGCTTGAGCTCCCTGTTGGCTCAGAGCACGCCGCGTGGCGGACGCAGCATCGGCCCCCTCCACATCAAAGCTGGAGTTGATTCTGAGCACATCACGGTGAGCTGCATTAGCCAGCCCGCCTGAACCTCAGCGCTGCAACAACCAGCGCAGCAGCGACAGACCAATGATCAGCCCGATGCCGGTGTTCCATCGCCCTGTCAATCAATTCCACTTCACTCAGTTCATCGGTTCTGTTTCTTTCACTCCACCCATCACCTGTTCAACAACCAGCTTCAGCAGCAGCGACACCAGACCCACTCCCCCCAGAATTAGGGCAGCGCCGTAGGCCAGTTCGGTGTCGTATTGCTTGTAGGCGTCTTCAATAAAAAGCGGCAGGGTTTGGGTTTGGCCAGCGATGTTGCCGCTAACCACGGCTACGGCGCCGAATTCACCTAGCGCACGGGCGGTGGTGAGGATCAGGCCATAAACCACGGCCCAGCGCACCGAGGGCAGGGTGACTTTCCAAAACACTTGCCAGTCGCTGGCACCAAGGGTGCGGGCAGCTTCCTCCTGATCCCAGCCCTCCTCCTCCAGCAACGGAATCACTTCGCGGGCCATGAAGGGGAAGGTGACGATGACCGTTGCCAATGCCATGCCTGGCCAGGAAAAGATGATCTGCCAGCCGAGGCTGCTCACGATTCCCCCAAAGAGGCCGTTGGTGGGGCTGTAGAGCAGCACCAGCATCAAGCCCACCACCACGGGCGAGATCGAGAAGGGCAGGTCGATCACGCTCAACAGCAGCGCTTTGCCCGGAAACTGGCGCCTGGCAATGGCGGTGGCAGCCGCTAGACCAAAGATGGTGTTAGCCGGCACTGCAATCAGAGTGCAGCGCAGGGTTAGCAGCACGGCCGAGCGCAACTCCTCCGATTGAAAGTTCTCAATAAAAGGCTTCAGACCCTTAGCAAAAGCTCCTGACACTACTTCTAAAGCTGGCAGCACAATAATCACACCCACATATAGGCAAGCGATCAGGGGAATCAGCAGCGCCGCCGATGGGCGTGGCAGGGCTTTTGAGAAGGAGCGCAGCAACGATCGCATGGATCTTTTCGAAAAGAAGAGGAGTGGTGTTGATGTGGCGCAGTTAATTCAGCTCAAGCTCAATTCAGGCGCCCTGAGCCGGATTGGCTTCCCAGTTGCGCCCCCACACCTGCAGCCCGTTGATTACCAGAAGGCTCAGTAGTGAAAACATCAGCATCACCATGCCGATAACTGTGGCGGAGGCGAAGTCGTATTCCTCCAGCTTCTGGATGATCAGGGTGGGGGTAATCAGGTCGCGGAACGGCACGTTGGAGGAGATCATCACCACCGAGCCGTATTCGCCGACAGCCCGGCTGTAGCCCTGGGCTACGCCCGCCAAGATCGCCGGCATCAACTGGGGCAGCACAACCTTGGTCAAGGTCTGACGCGGAGTGGCACCGAGGCACCAGGCGGCCTCTTCCTGGTCGTGCTCCAAGGCCTCCAGCACCGGCTCCACGCTGCGCACCACAAAGGGCAGCGAGATGAACACCATGGCGATGGCTACGCCCAACCAGGTGAATGACACCTTGATGCCGAACAGGGCCGCAAGCGGTGCGCCCAGCCAGCCGTTGGTGCTGTAGATCGCGGCCAGGGCTAGGCCCGCCACCGCCGTCGGCAGGGCAAAGGGCAGATCGATCAGCGAATCCAGCAGTCGCCGCCCAGGGAAGGAGCAGCGCACCAGCGCCCAAGCGATCACGAGGCCAAACACACCATTGAGCAAAGCGGCCACAAACGCCAATCCGAAACTGATTCGGTAAGTGGCCAGAGCCTCAGGGCTGGTGGCCAGCTGCCAGAACTGGGATGGGCCCACCGCGGCGGCCTTGAGGGCCAGGGCCCCGAGGGGCAGAAACAGCACCAAGGCCAGATACAACCAGGTGATCCGCCAGGACCAGCTCAGCTGCAGCCAGCTCGGCCAGGTGAATCCCCGGCGTCGGGCCGAGAGCGCAGGAGCCATGGAGGAATAACCGGAAGTGGGCGGACCGTATCACCGTTTGGCGATTTATTCAACGGTTCGCCGGTGGGGAAACGGATGTTTGATGTAGGGTTGCTGCCATCGTTCCGCTTCCTCCCCTGACATGGGCATCCGCGTAGCTGGTGTTTGCAAGGAATTCGGCTCCTTCCGGGCGGTCGACAACGTCAGCCTTGATGTCGATACCGGCTCCCTAGTGGCCCTGCTCGGACCATCCGGTTCCGGCAAAAGCACCCTGCTGCGGCTGATCGCCGGCCTGGAGGAGGCTGACGCCGGGCGGGTCTGGATCACCGGCGAGGAGGCCACCACTCGCTCGGTGCAGGAGCGTCAGGTGGGCTTTGTGTTCCAGCACTTCGCCCTGTTCAAGCACCGCACCGTGCGCCAAAACGTCGGCTTTGGTTTGGAGCTGCGCGGCTGGAAGCACGAGGCGATCCGCCGGCGGGTCGATGAGCTGCTGGAGCTGGTGCAGCTGCAGGGCTTTGGCAACCGCTACCCCTCCCAGCTCTCCGGCGGACAGCGCCAGCGGGTGGCCCTGGCTCGGGCCCTGGCTGTGCAGCCGCGGGTGCTGCTGCTCGATGAGCCCTTCAGTGCCCTCGACGCCAAGGTGCGCAAGGAACTGCGGGCCTGGCTGCGCAATCTCCACGACGAGATGCATGTCACCACCGTGATCGTCACCCACGACCAGGAAGAAGCCATGGAGGTGGCCGACAAGATCGTGGTGATGAACCAGGGGCGCGTTGAGCAGATCGGCACCCCCGCCGAGATCTACGACCAACCGGCTAGTCCGTTTGTGATGAGTTTCGTGGGGGCGGTGAATGTGCTGCCTTCCCATGTGGCCCTAGCGCCCCATCGGGAGCAGCCGGGCGATCTGTTCATCCGGCCCCACGACCTGGAGCTACATCGCCAGCCCCAAGAGGGCAGCGTGCCGGCGGTGCTGCGCCGCCTCACCCATCTGGGCCGTGACATCCAAGCCGAACTCACCCTTGCTAGCGGTGAGGTGGTGGTGGCCCAGCTGCCCCGCGAGAGGATTGATTACCGCGAGCTCCAGGCCGGCGATTCCCTGCACATCACCAGCCGCGATTCCCGCACCTTCGTGCCGGACTTTGTGATCTGAAGCTCAGGGCCTGGCACCAATCGGTAGGCCCTGGGCGTCAAACACGTTTTCAAAGAGAGCGGTGCTGAGATAGCGCTCGCCGGAATCCGGCAGCACCACCACAATCAACTTGCCCTGGAATCGCTCATCACGAGCTAGACGCAAAGCCACCGTTGCCGCCGCTCCGCAGGAGATGCCGGCCAGGATGCCTTCCTCTTTCATCAACCGCTGGGCCATGGCGATGGCATCGGCATCGCTCACCGTCTCGACCCGGTCGATCAGCGATAGATCCAGATTGCCCGGCACAAAGCCCGCCCCGATGCCCTGGATGCGGTGGGCTCCTGGCTTGGGCTCTTGCCCGGCCAGGGTCTGGGTGATCACCGGACTGGACACCGGTTCAACCGCAACCGTGGTGAGCGGTTTGGCGAGGGATTGCTTGATGTAGCGGCTCACGCCGGTGATGGTGCCGCCGGTGCCTACTCCCGCCACCAACACATCCACTTGGCCAGCGGTGTCCTCCCAGATTTCCGGGCCAGTGGTGTCGTGGTGGATCTGGGGATTGGCGGGGTTGGCGAATTGTTGGAGCAGCACATAGCGATCGGGGTCGCTGCTGGCCATGGCTTGCGCGGTGGCGATGGCTCCCGCCATACCCAACTTGCCGTCGGTAAGCACCAGGCGAGCGCCATAGGCCGTGAGCAGCTTGCGCCGCTCCAGGCTCATGGTTTCCGGCATGGTGAGCGTGAGCGGGATGCCCTTGGCCGCTGCCACAAATGCCAGGGCGATGCCGGTGTTGCCGCTGGTGGGTTCGATTAATTCCCTGCCTCCAGTGAGCAGACCGTCGCGTTCGGCCTGCGCCACCATCGCCGTGCCGATTCGGCACTTAACCGAATAGGCAGGGTTGCGACCTTCGATTTTGGCCAGCACGCGTGCGCCGCAGCCGGATGTCACTCGGTTCAGCTGCACCAGGGGCGTGCGGCCAATGCTGAGGCTGTTGTCGGCGTAGATCGGGCTCATTGAACCAAGGATGAACAACGAAAAGCCCTCCTGGTGTAGACCAGGAGGGCAGAGATTCAGGGCAGGTAGAAGGATTGTTGGGGCACGGCCGATGGGCCACAGTCTGCAGTCCATTGCCTGGCCTGGGTGAGCATCAAGCGCGCCAGCCTGTTGTCTTCTAAGACGAGCGACTGGAGCAGATCCTGGCGATCGCTCTGGGCCAGTTCCCCGTCGCGGCCCCATTGCAGGCACCAAGGAGAGATGGGGTGACTCATAGCTGGCTGGGGATCAAGAGATCGCTGTCGCCAATCGCCACCAGCCGCCCTTCCGCGCGAAGACGGCTCAGCAGCTTGGTCACCGTGACCCGGGTCAGGCCGCAGATGTCCGCCAGGGAGCGGTGGGTGAGGTTGAGCTCACTGAGCGACAGGCGGCAGCCGTGGCTGTTTACCTGCCCGTGGGCCTGACCGATCCAGCTGAGCAGGGTCAACAGGCGCAGGTCCCCGGAGCGAATCCGCTGAATGGTTAAAAGTTCCGCCAGCATTTGCCGCTCACGCAGCAGATGCTGGAGCTGCTCGCTTGCATCAAGCTCAATGTGCTCCACCACCACGGTGGTGAGGCACTGCAGTTCCAGCGGATTGAGCACGGGATCTTCCGAAGTGATCAGATCACCCGGGGCCCAGAGGCCAAGGGTGATGCTCTCCCCTTCCAGATCCCAGGTGGCCGAGCGCACGTAGCCCTCATGCAGCCGCCAACTCATGCCTTCTGGAAGCACGTCCTGAGGGTGGAGCGTGAGTTGCAAAGGGCGCTTGAGCAGAGATGAAGTCATGGCGTCGGCGAGCGATGGGGCGGGTAATGACTTGGGCCACGGAGGTGTGAATTCACAGGGGAGCAAGGCATTCGCAGACAGCAGGCCATAGCCGGAGCGCAACTGCTCAGGAGTATGTCTTATTTCCGATGGGCATACCGGTGTTTTCAGGCACACAGGTTGATTCGCGTGCGTCTCGACCTGGGTCTTCAGATGTAGAACATCGGCGTGGGCTGCCGCATGCTGTCCCGCTCCAGCAGCAGATGGGCCAGCGTGGTGCCCTTCAGCACTGCCGTTCGGGCCTGGTGCGCCCGCTGGGCCAGCCCATCGAGAACGCGGAACTCAGCATTGCTCCGATCGCCCTGGCGCTCGGCTCGGGCATCACCTTCCAGGCAGTCCTCCACCTCGGAGACAGTGATCAGCTCTGGCGAACGGGTCAGCTGGTGGCCGCCCTTCGGCCCACGCACGCTGATGAGGAAGCCCCCTTTGCGCAGGGAGGTCAGCATCTGCTCCAGATAGCGATCTGGCATGCCATGCCGCCTGCTGATCTCACCGGTCTGCTGGCGCTCACCCGTTGCATAGACGGCGGCCAGATCGATCAGCGCAACCAGTCCGTACTCCGTCTTGGCACTGAAAACCATGGCTGGCTTTGGAACTTGTCCCATTCTGCCAGGTAAACAACGGTTTGCAGGTCGGGAATTGCGCTGACTGGGCGTGTGCCCTGAGCCACAACGCCACCAGCATTCGCGCCGTAATTTTTCCTGGTTCCCGATCGACTTACCGTGAATACGACGCTCTTTTCTGCTCGTCCCAGTCGCCGCCAGCTGTTGCTTACTGGCATCGCCTGCCTACCTCTGGCTGTGGCTGCTGCCAACACACTTAATGCTCCGTTGGCGCAGGCCCAGCAGCCGGCCAAACCCCAAACCCTCACCCTGGTCTCCTACGCGGTTACCAAAAACGCCTACGACCAGATCTTCCGGCTGTTCGCCGACGACTGGAAAAAGAAAACCGGCCAGACCGTCACCTTCAAGGGCAGCTATGGCGGCTCCGGTTCCCAAACCCGAGCCGTGATCGATGGCCTGAATGCCGACATCGTCAATCTGGCCATGGCCGCCGACGTGTCCCGGATCGAGCAGGCCGGGCTAATTAAGAAAGGCTGGGAAAGCCGTCTTCCCAACAAAGCCACGCCCATCCACTCCACGGTTGTGGCCTTTGTGCGACCCGGCAATCCCAAGAAGATCAACAGCTGGAAAGACCTCGCCAAGCCGAATGTGGACGTGGTCACCGCCAACCCCAAGACCTCCGGTGGTGCCCGCTGGAATTTCGTCGCCCTTTGGGGCGCTGTGACCCAGGCCGGAGGCTCGGAAGCTCAAGCCCGGCAATTCATCCGCGACGTCTACAAGAACGTCGAGGTGCTGCCCAAGGATGCTCGCGAGGCCTCCGACTTCTTCATCAAGCGGAACCAGGGTGACGTACTACTCAACTGGGAAACCGAGGCGATTCTGGCCAAACGCAAGGGCGAGTGGACCGCTGGCTACAAGACCTTCAGCCCCAACGTGCTTACGTCCCAGCCGGTTGCGGTGGTTGACAAGAACGTGGATCGCAATGGCAGCCGCAAGGTGGCCGAGGCCTTCACCAAGTTTCTCTTTACCCCGGCTGCCCAGAAGGTATTTGCGGATAACGGCTTCCGCCCTGCCACGGCCGAGGGCAAGGCCTACGCACGCGGCAAGTTTCCCGTGGTGAAGACATACACGATCGAGGCCTTCGGTGGCTGGCCGGCCGTGACCGGCAAATTCTTCCGCGATGGGGCGATCTGGGACCAGATCTTCCGCGCCTCCCGCTGAGCGCAGCCCCCCATCCACTCAGCATCCACACACGAACACCCCTCCAGCCCCGCGCCAGCCGACGGGGCTTTTTCTTGCCTAATTCCCGATGGGCAAACCGTGGTATTGTATCTGCATATTCCCTACCGGTTTGCGTGACTATCCAATCGCGGTGCCTGGCGGCCCTCTTCACCACGGGCTCGCTCGTGTTCCTGGCCGGTTGCGGCGGTCCATCGGCAACACCCCAGGGTGGTAGCTCGGGTGAGCGCCAGCGGCTGCTGCTGGTGAGCTACGCCGTCACCAAAGGGGCCTACGACCGGATCCTGCCCACCTTCGTGGAGCAGTGGAAGCAGAAAACCGGCCAGGAGCTGGAGATCAAGACCAGCTACGGCGGCTCGGGCACCCAGACCCGGGCGGTGATCGACGGGCTCGACGCCGATGTGGTCACCCTGGCCCTATCCGCCGACGTGCTCAAGCTGGAGGAGTCGGGGTTGATTCAGCCCGGTTGGGAGAAGGAGCTGCCCAACAACGGCATCGTCACCAACTCGGCTGTGGCGTTCCTCACCAGAGCCGGCAATCCCAAGCAGATCACCACCTGGAAGGACCTGGTGAAGCCCGGCGTCACGGTGGTGACCGCCAACCCCAAAACCTCCGGCGGTGCCCGCTGGAATTTCCTGGGTCTTTGGGGTTCGATTACCCAGGCCGGCGGCACGCCCCAGCAGGCTGAGGCCTATGTCACCAGCGTCTACAAGAACGTCGACAACCTGCCCAAGGATGCGCGGGAAGCCTCCGATGTGTTCCTCAAGCGCGACCAGGGCGACGTGCTGCTCAACTACGAAAACGAGGCGATCCTGGCCACCAAAACTGGCGACCTCAAGGATCCCTTCGTGGTGCCGGAGCTGAACATCCGCATCGAAGGCCCCGTGGCGGTGGTCGACAAAAATGTGGACCGCAAGGGTACCCGCGAGGCCGCCGAGGCCCTGGCTGCCTATCTGTTTACCGATGAGGCGCAGCAGGTTTTTGCCGAGGAGGGTTTCCGGCCCACCAGCCCCACGGTTTGGGCGCGGGTGAAGGATCGCTTTGCGCCGGTGAAGACGTTCTTTTCGGTGAAAGACTTTGGCGGCTGGAGCCAGGTCAACAAGGAATTCTTTGGCAACGGCGGCATCTGGGATCGCCTATTCGCCAACACCCGCTAATCCCGCACCTGCCACTCGTCCATGTGTGAACTGCTCGCCCTCAACGCCAATACCCCCACCGATATGGGCTTCTCCTTCCGGGGGCTCAGCCGGCGTGGTGGCGCCAGTGGCGAGCATGCCGATGGCTGGGGCCTGGCCAGCTTCACCCCCGATGGCCACCCGGATCGCCCCAGCCTCACCCTTTTGAGGGAAGAAGCCCCTGCGGCGTTCTCGGCTCTTGCCGACCAGCTGGCGGAGCGCTCACCCAAGGCCTTGGTGAGCATCGCCCACATCCGCAAGGCCACCCGCGGCGTGGTGGCGCTGGAAAACTGCCATCCCTTTTCCCGCAGCTGGGGCGCTCAGACCTGGGTGTTTGCTCACAACGGCGACCTCCAAGGCGCCATTCCCTTGGGCGATCGCTACTTGCCCGATGGCAGCACCGACAGCGAAGCAGCGTTTTGCTGGATCCTGGAGCAGCTCGATCACAGCGGGGTCGATTCCAGCAACGCGGCTGCGGTGTTTGAGCAACTGCACCACTGCGCCGCCCAACTGGCCGAGCGGGGCACCTTCAATGCCCTAATCAGCAACGGCCAGTGGCTGTTTGTCACCGCCACCAGCCGGCTGCACTGGCTGACGCGCCGGGCGCCGTTCTGCAAGGCCACGCTGGCGGATCCGCCGCTGCAGGTGGATTTCTCGGCGCTCACCACGTCCAACGATGTGGTGACCATCCTCAGCACTGAGCCGCTCACCACCGACGAGCACTGGCAACCCTTTCAGGCCGGTGAATCGCTGCTGCTCCAGGCGGGTGAGGTGATCCAGCGCAGTCGCCATGGGGTCAGACCAGTCCCCATCTCGGCAAGCTCGCACCGAGCCGCCACTGCCCAGACTTCTGCGCGTTGATCTTCATTGTGCCCGCATTGCCCACGCCCGTGACCACTGGATCTGTCAGCCCTGTGAGCCTTGCTGAGGCCTCCCGCTTTTGGCTGCAGCTGGGGCTGGTGAGCTTCGGGGGGCCGGCGGGCCAGATCGCCCTGCTGCATCGCGAGCTGGTGGAGCGGCGCCGCTGGCTCTCGGAGCGGCGCTACCTGCACGCCCTCAACTACTGCATGCTGCTGCCGGGGCCGGAGGCCACCCAGCTGGCCACCTACCTGGGCTGGCTAATGCATGGCACCAGGGGCGGGCTGATCGCCGGCGGACTGTTTCTGGCGCCCTCGATTTTGGTGCTCACGGCCCTGGCCACTGGCTACGCCCTCTGGGGCCAGCTGCCGTTGCTGGCCTCGGTGTTCGCCGTGCTCAAACCAGCGGTGCTGGCGATCGTGCTGGTGGCCGCCTGGCGGGTGGGCCGCCGGGCCCTCCACACGCCCATGCTGCTTGGCATCGCCACTGCGGCCTTTCTGGCCCTGGCCGTGGTGCGACTGCCCTATCCGCTTGTGGTGGCCGGGGCTGCTATCACCGGATTGATGGCGGGTCGCTGGCGCCCAGGGTTGCTGTTTGCTCCAGCGCGCGTGACGCCTCAACCCACCCGGCAGGATGGCAATGGGCCCAGCCCATCCTCCGCCCAATCCGCATCGATAGGCGCAACCACGCCGATCCATGGCGACGACACGCCCACGCCGCCCCACTGCCGCTTCTCGCGCCGGCGCCTGGCGCTCACGCTGCTGCTCTGGGGGCTGGGCGTGCTGATCCCCCTGGCCCTGCTCAGTGCGCTGGGGGGATGGAACGGCACCCTGGCGCTGATGGCCCGCTTCTTCACGCGGGTGGCTCTGCTCAGCTTCGGTGGGGCCTACGCCGTGCTGCCTTACGTGGCCCAGGGGGCGGTGGAGCAGTTCGGCTGGCTCTCGGCCAGCCAGATGCTCGATGGCCTGGCCCTCGGCGAAACCACACCGGGCCCCTTGATCATGGTGGTGGCCTTCGTGGGCTTCATGGGCGGCTGGAACCAGGGGTTGGGATCTGGTGCCGGCGCTGCAAGCTGGCCTCTGGCGGTGGCGGCCACCCTGGTGACCGTGTGGTTCACCTTCCTGCCTTCCTTCGGCTTCATCCTGGCCGGAGCACCGCTGGTGGAAGCCTCGAGAGGCGACCTGCGCCTTGGGGCGCCGCTCACCGCCATCACCGCAGCAGTCGTGGGGGTGATCGCCAGCCTGGCGGTGTTTTTCGCCGGCCCGGTGCTGTGGCCCGCCGGTGCTTTCAACGCCTGGGCGGTGCTGGTGGTGGTGGCCGCCCTGGTGGTACAGCTGCGCTTCCGTTGGAGCGTGCTTCAGGTGATAGGTGCAGCGGCCCTAGTGGGTGCGGCTTGGGCCTGTATTGAGCTGTTGCTTGGCTGAGCCGGCCACTGGTCGAGTGCCCACCAGCACAACAAAGCCCGGAGCGTTGGCCCCGGGCATTTGCCTGCTCAGCCGTGGTTTAGTCCCAGGGGGTAATGCCCAAGGGGGCCGGCGCAGCTGAGCGTTGGTTTGTGCTTGGCAATAGCTGTGATCGTTTTCAGATCAGGCGTTTTTTCAGTTGTCGTTTGGAGCTGCCGACGCTGGCACCTGGGGCCAGGTGTCGAGGGTGACGTTCCGTAAGGTCTGGGGCGCCTAGGGCGGTGCAATGGACGGCCGTTGATGCCAGGAACATCAATGATCCGTTGAGAATGATGGAGCAGGCGCCGGATCGTTAGCGCACTCCTGAGTGGTGCTCAGGGGGGTGTCTTCCATCAATGGAGACTCCTAATCCCGTTGTATCCACGATGGGCCCACCGGCTGGTGTCAGCAAGGGCTTCCGCTCATTCGACACTGCTCGTTACCGACGGCAATCGCACTTCATGAGGGTGGCTTCATGGCACCACAAGCAGCGGCAGGCGGCTGCCCTCCGGGTCCAGTAGACAAGGCCTCTGCACCAAACGCATGCTCCTGTGAAGGAGTTGTGAAAGAGGGTCCCGGGCGGCACAGGCACTGGGGCGAGATGGCGGTGTCGTTCGCCAGCTCAGCCATGGCCCGCACTCACACGCTCACGCTTCCCGCTAGCCGCAGCGCGGTAGAGCAGCAATGCCCTAGTCGCATCATCTCAGCGCAGCTCCTTGATGCTGCAGGCCGGCTGCTGCGGATGCTGTTCCTTGATCAAGAAGGGCACATCAGCCCCCAGCCGCGCTACCTGCCCCGCGAGGAGACCCTGATCCTGGCCGCCAACCAGCAGCGGATGCCTGGCGCCCAGGCCCGGGTGCATTTGCTTTGAGCCACTAGCCCGGCGGCTACCCCGCCGGATTTTCTGCCGCACAGGGAGAGCCTCTAGAGGTTTACGACCTGATCATTGCAAGTGGTGCTGACCAGCTTCGTGCGTTGATCACTATGGCCAAGGCTTAGATGTTTCGAGCTGGTTTTACCTGTGGCGGTGACATGCCTCCGGCTGCGGTCTTGAGTTAGGTCACTAATCCGATTCTTCTGGTGGTGGTTCGGTTCTGCCAAGTGCTGCCCAAACTGCTTTTACACACAGGCATGACTACCGGGAACCGCATATAGGCAACAGATGCAGCGGTTGCTTTGATCGACATAGTTGTCCCCGCCCTGCGTCGTCAGGCGGCTGGAGGTGGTATTGCAACTAGGGCGCCGGGTGAATTGGGTTGCCACCAGGCCGTCAAACACCCACCTGAATCCCTCGTCGAGTCCTCGCGCTGCGTCAAGGATCGGGCCATGCGCCCCGTTGGGGCGTCCTTGTCACATCCCTGCGGCTGGCCGTTGGGGGTGGGGTTCTCTGCCGTCTCTAGATGGCTTCCCCGCTTTCCACCTCACGCCAGCAGCAGCAAGCCAAGGCCCTTAGCCGCTCTGCCCTCCTGGCCCGCGATGCCTTGGTGCTGGAGCACCTGCCGCTGGCTGATGCCGTTGCCTCAGCTGCAGCCCGCCGCTTCTTCCCTTTGGTCGAGCGGGAGGATCTGATCCAGGTAGCCCGTGAGGCGCTGATTCGCTCCGCTCCCAGCTGCCGCGCTGGCGAGCCTGCCGCTCCATACCTGCGCCGCTGCATCAGCGGGGCCCTGCAGCATCACCTGCGGGATCGCGTGCGCCTCGTGCGAGTGCCCAGGCAGGTCCACGAAGCAGGTGATTGCCCCTTGGGCCACAGCAGCCTCGATGCCAGCACCAATGGCGAGCCTTGCCTGCTCGGTCAGCTGGCCAGCCCAGAGCAAGAAGCAGCCGGGCCCGCTGATGATCTGGCGCTGGAGCAGCTAGTAGAGCAGCTGCCTGCAGCTCAAGCCACGGCCCTGAGGCTCACCATCCTGGAGGGCCTGTCGCTCCGGCAGGCAGCAGAGCAGCTGCAAATCAGCGCCATGTCGGTTCAGCGGGCCCAAAAGAAGGCAATCGAGTCCCTGCGGAAGCTGCTCCAGGCCTGAGGCCTTGGGCCGCCTCTGGCGGCCTTAAACCCTTGCTCCACCCACTCGCGCCTGCTCAGGGTTCCGCTGCGGTTCCTACAGACACAAGCTTTGATTCCTTGTCTTGCCCACCAGTGGCTTGCTCCGGGCTTCCTCAGTCTGAGGCATTCCTGCGTCATGCCTCCGCTTCGGGAAGTCCCTTCGCTGCGCCCCATGGCGCCGATTTCATGGCTTCTCATTCAGCTGCCGCCTCACCGTTCTGCAGGCCTGAGGAAGATCCGTTCCTGCTGCTCGAATCCACGCTGCGCTCGATGGAGGAGATCCTGCGCCGTAGCCGCGGGTTGCCGCTGCGTCGCACCTGGATCGAGCAGCCCTATGGAGAGGAAGAGATCACGATCCTGGAAGAGGAGGTGATCCCCGCGATCCAGCAATGCCTGGCGCGGGTGGATGAGCTCGATGAGCGGCTGCTGGCCCAGCAGGAGCTGCTGCAGCGTTGCCAGCTGGAGGCTGGTCGTGAGGCGCTGGCTGAGTTGAGGCTGCAGATGGCCTGAGGCCCAGGGCCCGCCGGGAGCCCTGATCCCGGCATCTCTTTTCTGATGTGTCCAGTCCGGCAGTGGCTCACTCCGCATCTGATCGAGGTCCAGCTCAGGTCGTCTGGTCATGCCGGCGGTGGCGGAGCGCAGCGGCAGGGCAGCACGGAGGTGGCGGTGGTCCATAGCGCCGGAGAGCACTTCCCCGATGGTCCGCCCCTCGGCCAGCAGCCACCAGAAGCGGTGGGCTGACAGCGCCACAGCGTCAAGGCCAAGGCGAGCACCTGAGCGGTGACCTTGACCCCGTGGCTCAGGGGCGTGGAGGGGGGCGTTTCTTCTCCAGTTCGCCATGGAAGCCACCACCAATCCCTGCCGATCCCGCCAGCGCAAGCCACAGCGCCGTCATCCAGTGCAGGTCGCCCAGCAGCTGGTGCTCTTCTCCCTGCCGGTTCCACAGCCGATCGGCTGCTGCTGGGATCTGATCTGCCCAGAGGCCGGCTGGGAGGAGCCGCTTAGCTGGAGCGTGTAGAGCCTCCAGCCGGCTCTCAGCGCCGTGCGCCCGTGGCGGGCTTGAGCTGGCTGAGCTCCTGGGCCTCGGCCTCCTGGAGGTGCTGCGACCAGGCATGGCGCAGATCGTTGTGGGTGACCCGGTAGCCCAAGCGCCGTGCGGTCTGCAGCAGCTCATTGCGGGTGCGGCAACGGCGCAAGACGCCCTGGAGTTGAGCATTGGCTTCTGCATCAACCACCATCCGCTCCAGATCCGACCAGCTCATCTCCCTCCGCTCTGGGGGCATTGGCACCATCGCGCAGGTGGCGAGGTTGGCCAGGTTCAGCAAGGCACGCTTCGCTCGATTCTTTGCGATCAGCTGAGAGACCCTGATGGGGCTGCTGAGTGGCGTGGCTTTCAGATGCCCCGGGGCCAAAGCAGGCCGCTGGTAGGGCGAGCTGAGCCGCCGGGGCTGCCTCCACCATCACCACCTCCTCCGCTTCCTCCTCCCCCGCCGCCTGAGCCAGGGTCCAGCAGTGGTCCCTGCTGCGGATGCTGGCGTGCGCCCACCGCACTCATGTGCGGGAAGTTGCGGATGAAGTCCGCCGAGCCCGTCACCAGCTGCAGACCGATCGGCGGCAGGCCGGTGATGAAGTGCAGTTCGTTCGACTCCTTCCACTGGCTCAGGCTGAGGGCTGAGCGCCAGGGGCTGCTCTGGTTGTGACTGATGCCAGTGGGCACCCACAGCCAGACGTCACGGTCGCTGGAGCGCTGGCCCAGCTGGATCATCACCCCGTCGGAGCGTGTCACCCTGCCGAAATGGGTGCTGGCGCCGCGCGTGCTGGTGGAGCCGATGTAGAGCGGCGCCGGCAGCTGGATTAACGGCGGCGGGCTGTCAAACAGGCCCTGGGGCTGAAGCACGAAGTCGTAATGGCCCAGGGCAATTCCACTGCGCAGCTGGTGGCCGCTGGCGTAGATGCTGCTACCGATGGCAGAAGGCAGGCCGCCAAAGCGATCGCCTGAATAGCCGTGCAGCACGATCTGGCCATAGAACTGCCGGTCGGTCTTGGGGAAGATCGCGATCGAGTTCCAGCCCAAGGTGCCGGGGCTCTTGTAGAGGGCATGGCAGCTGTCGCGGTGCAGGTCCTCATTGCCGCCGTAGGTCTTGAGCGCCCAGCAGAAAAACTCCTGGCCAGGCGTGGTGTCGCGTGCGATCAGCAGGATTGCGCCGGCGCTGGTTGCCCCGATGAGGGAGCTGTCGACATAGGCCAGTCCGGTGCTGTTGGCGGAGGAGTTGCTGTAGGTGCCGTAGCCACCGTTGCCGGTGGTGTCTGAGAAGGTGCTGGCCTTGGCGCTGCCGAACATCGCGCTGCTGCTCGATTGGGTCTCGCCCTGGGCAGTAAGGCTGTCGGTGATGAACCAAAGGTGAGCGGGGTCGGCGGGATGGCCGAGTTGCCAGGTGTAGCCCCAGCGGTTGGCGGTGGCATCGGCGTGGGAGCGAATCACCGAAAGGGGGGTGCTGGCATTGCCGGGCAGGGCATTGACCTCCGTTGCAAAGGCCCGGAAGGCCCCATCGAGCTGCATGCCGAACCCGGCGGGATCCTTGCTGGTCCACTTCCAGGTGCCGGGGGCAAACACCTGGCAGAACACCTGATAAGTCATTCCCCACCTCCAGCCGGTGGCGGGTTGGTGTTGGCCTCTTTGGTGCGCAGCAGCAGGCCATGGCTGCCGATCCCCAGCCACTCACTGCCATCAGGCAGCTTGTAGTAGTTCAGCGCAGCGCTGCTGATGTTCAGGGAAGCAAAATCCGGCGGAAGGATCAGGGGCTGCCAGAACTGGGCTGGTTCATTGGCGCTTTCGTAGTAGCTCCAGTCGGTGGTGGCAATCACCAGCTCAGCGGGGCGGCGGATCATCACCGGTGCCGTGAAGCTCTCCCGCAGCAGGTAGCGGGAGCCGGCGGGCTGGCCGGAGCGGGCGTTCCAGCTCACCGCCCGCAGGGCATCGAAGGTGGTGGAGGGAGGCGAGGCCGCCAGGATCCAGTGGCCGGAGACCTGATCGCGGGCGATCAGCAGCGGCATCGCCATCCGGTTGGTGAAACGGTGCTGGCTGTAAGCGAAAACGAAGTATTCAGCCCCTGGTGTCAATGACCAGCCCACCTGAGCGTTGAGGGGCAACGGCGTGAGGCTCCAGTCGCCGGTGGAGGAGGTGACATTGCCGGCGGGATAGATCCAGCCCAGTTCGTTGTCGGCACCGACGAACGGCTCGCTGTTGCCGATGCCGGGCATGATCCGCAGGCTGGTGCCGGTGAGAAATACCTCGAGGATCAGCACCGCCGGCTCGCCGCCCGGCGTGAGCTGCGAGAGGGTCGCCTCGATGCGCCAGCCGCAGGGGTCGCTGGCGGTGGCAGCGGGGTTGGGCGCCGTGGCGATGCGCAGCTGGTGCTGGTTCACCTGGGCGTTGGCCGCGGCGATCCAGTTCTCCAGGTAGCCGTTCACCTCGACGGTGACCGAGGGCCAGGTGACGGCTGTGCCGACGCGGCTGATGTCGATCAGGGTTCGGCTGCTCATGGGGTGCTCCTCATGGCGCCAGCACCACCGCCGTCACGGTGAGGGCGATGGCGGCCTGACTGGTGCCGGTGTTGCGCACCAGCGCACGCAGGGGAGGTTGGGGTGAGGCGGTTGTTACCTCGCCGGAGAAGTAGGTGCCGCCCGGCGGTGCGGACACGACGAGGGCCTCAGCGGTGGTGGCCAGATCGAGCAGCACGCCACTACCGGGGGCGGGATCGCGGCTCACCGGGCGGCTGCCGTCGGCCTCCCTGGCGTTAGCTGAGCTGTAGAGGCTCACCCAGGCCGGTGCATCGGTGCTGATGGCCAGGAAATGGCCGAGGCGCCCCATACCGGGCAGGTCCAGCAGGGCACTGGAGCCCGGCAGCAGGGGCGTGGTGGTGCGGGTCACGCTCACCTGCTGTCCGGGAACCTGGGTGCGCGGCAGCCAGCTGGCCATGACTGGTTCAGTAGGCGGAGATCAGGGCAGTACCTCGATGCGGCGGATTGCCCGCACCTGGGTGGCGGAGGCGATCGTCTTGCTCTCGGCAAACTGATCGCCCAGGTAGGTCATCCGCTGGTAGGCGGTGCCGCTGGCGACCTGGGTGGAGGTCCAGTGGAAGAAGGGATCGTCGCCGTAGTTCTCGTCGAAGTGCTTGAGCGTCTCCGCCCCACCAGCGCGGAAGGAGAGCACTGAGGTGAGGGCCGGATTGCTGTCGGTGTAGTTGCCGCCGGCCGGCACCGCATAGGGGTTGGCGCCATAACCAGCACCTGAATACGTGCCATTGGCTGTCGCCTCCGGCTTGAAGGACCGGTACAGCACATCCCACTCCTGGGTGGCGGGCAGGTACCAGTCGTCGTAGCCGCTGATGGAGAGGGTGCGGCAGAAGCGTGCAGCGGGGTGGCTGGTGTTGTTCATCGCTTCGCTGTTCGCCCATCCGTCGAACACGCTGGAGGTGCCGCTGGTGGCGGTATTGGCGCTCTTCCAGGCCAGGTTGAGCGCCGAGCCAAAGGTCTTGGGCGAAATGATCAGCGCGTGCGTAGCCACGCCATTGGCGGTGTGACTGATCAGCCCCGCGTAGTAGCCGCCCTGGAAGGAGCTGCCGATGGCGGGCAGATCGGCCACGCGGATGGGCCCGAGCTGAAAGACGGTGCCGGTGAGCAGATCGAGGTAGAGGTCGCCATCCACCGCACCAGGAATGGTCAGCGGCGGTGCACCACTGCCGGTGAACCAGCCTGTGCCGCGGGGGCCGATCAGACCATCGGAGCCGGCCGGGCCTTGGATACCTTGCGGTCCCTGCGGGCCAGCCGGTCCTTGGGGACCAGCCCCGCCAGCGGGGCCGGCCGCACCTGCAGGTCCCTGGGGTCCCTGGATGGAGCCGCCATTCACCCAGCTGTTGCTGCCCGAATCCCAGATCCGCAGCGAGTCATCAGCCTGCACCAGGTAGGCATCGCCCTGGGCGGCATTGGCCGGCAGGTTGGCGATCGCCGCCACCTGACCCTTGAAGTTGATGCCGATGCCCGCCGGACCCTGGATGCCCTGGCTGCCAGCAGGACCAGCGGGGCCTGATGGGCCGGGGGGACCTTCTGGGCCTTGCAGGCCGGCAGGTCCCTGGGCGCCTTGAAGACCAGCAGGCCCTTGGCTGCCCTGAACGCCGGGACCGCCCTGCGGGCCGGCAGGTCCCTCAGGACCGCGAATTGAACCGGTGGAACTCCAGGAACCCATGGCAGCCAGTGGGCGGTGCGCCCGTCGCGTCACTGCCTATTGCCATGGAGCTCTTTGAGTAGCTCGGAGCCCCATCTAATGAAGCGCTCTCAGCTGAGCAGCAGAGAAATGGTCAGCCCTGCCGGCGAGCCAGCCACGGCGGTGATCTCCAGCCACATCCAGTGCTCAGCTGGAACAACGGCATTCGCAAAGCTGCTGAACGCTGTACCACTGCTGGTGCTGCTCACCGTCATCGCTGAGCTGGTCGAGGCCGCGCCAGTGGCCGATGTATCGGCCCCGTGGCGGAGATGGAAGCTGACGCTTGGACTGCTGCCGCCGCTCAGCACCGCATCCACCCTGGTGACGGATAGCGAATGGAGAGCACGCAGCACGATGCGCTTCTCGTTGGCCTGCGGTGCGGCAAGCCAGATGGTCTGAGGCGGTGTCGCTCCGGGTGGACCCAACAGCGAGGTCAGCTGGCGCCAGGAAAGGGGCATCGAGGGGAGCAGTGGCCGCTATGTCCTCTTGCCATCAGGCCGCCAGCTCGTAGACCTGCCCTCTCAGCCGGTCCAGATAAAAGTCCCCCACCGCCGGTGACGGCTGCAGGGTGGAGGGCGGCGGGCCGTCGCCGGAATACCAGCGGGTGGCCCTACTGCCGACACCCGATTCCTGCACCACCGCCAGGGCCGGCTCGCCGCTGCTCGGGTCCGGCATGAAGCCCAATCCGCCATTGGGGTGAAGGCGCAGGCGCCAGACGACGGCATGGCGGCCGTCGTAGGGCTCACCGGTGATGCCGCCGCTGGGGATCAGTGGCTGGATCACGCCTGCTGTGCCGCCACCGCCATCGCGATTGTTGAGCAGTTGCTGGGGCGGCACCGGACAGCCCACCAAAGCGACCTGCAGGGTGGCGATCAGCATGCCCAGCTGCACCTGCACGGTCACATCGGCCCGCTGGGCATAGACGTGCCGCAGACGTGGGGCTTGCCTGGAGATCGCCGGCCAGGGCATCACGTTGCTGCTGCCATCACCCCAGGTGATCGAGATCGGCGTGGGGATGCTCTGGCGCGGGTTGATCAGCAGCTCGATCGCGGCCGAACCGATCGGTTCGTTCCAGCGGCTGTCGGCTGGCAGCCAAAACAGTTCCAGGTCATCGGCCGGAATCGGGCCCTTGCGGTAGCCCAGTTCGGCCCAGCGGCTGAACTCCATCGGCAGCACCCATTGCTCCACCCCCGGGCAACCCACTGGTGGAAGCAGTCGCACCCGTTGGCCGCCCACGGTGCGTGGTTGCTGGGGCAGGGGGTAGGGCATGGCCAGCAGGTGGTGGGATCAAATCAGCGGGTCGTCCAGGAGGCCTTCTGGCAGGGCGCTGAGCGGCGCATCCTGTTCCGCAGGTGCACTCGGCTGGGGGAGGGGAGCAGCGTCGGCCGCGGCCTCCGGATTCAGCTCTTCCCTGGATTTGCGGCTCCGCTTGCCGCGGGCTGATGCAGTTCTTGCATCACCTGCTCCCTCGTGCTCCGGCTCAGATGGCAGAGCAGCGGTTGTTGGTTCGCTGCCCTCCTCCGCAATGCGGATGTCCCTTGTGGCCGCAGGCGCTTTCGCCCCGACCACGCGCCACCCGATTGCCAGCCAGCCGGGTAAATGCACCGGCCAGACATGGCGCTCCTCCGGCCCCTTGCTGATGCGCAGCATCCCTGCCGTCTGGGAACCTGCTCCGTGCAGCGCTGTCATGGTCAGGCCGGCAGGGTGGCGGTAAGGCCCACCACCATCCCCTCGGGCGTCGAGGGGGTGACGACAGCCTTGGCAAAGCAGAGCGCCGGCAGATCGGCGTTATCGACATCGGCCGTGTCCAGCAGGATGTCGTGGCCGCTGATGTAGGCCTCCACCCGGCCACCTTCTGCTGGCACAGCGACGGTGGCGACGGGGATGAAGGTGCCCCTGGTTCCGTCGCGCAGCTCGGGCGCCAGGTGCAGCACCACCGTCACCGCAGCGCTGTGGCCGGGGTGGGACACCAGTAGGGAGAAGCGGGCAGCGGCATCAAGCTTGGTGTTGAGCTTCACTACCTCACCGCTGCTGAACACCTTCTCGGTGTCACGGGTGGCGGAGCGGTTGGTCCAGCCCACCAGCAAGGTGGCGGCATCCAGCAAAGGGTTGGCTTTGAGGCGGGTCATGGGTCGTTCTCCAGTCAGGGAATTCAGGGGGCGATCAAGAGATCGGGGCGATGGAGTGGAGCCGGCCGGCAGCGCGCGGATGCATGACGCCAAAGCCGACGTACCAGTCGATGCGTGTACGGAATACAGGTGCATCCGGCACCTCACCCAGGTCACGCACCGAGATGCCGTAGCGGCTCTGGAACGGGCCCTGCAGGCCGGTCACCGCCTGATCGCCAAAGGTGCAGCAATAGATCGAGCTGGTACCGCCGGCCTCGCCGTAACCCAGCACTTCCAGTCCCTGGGCGTCGCGATCGACCGTGAGGATCTGGCACTCCTGGTAGTGATGCACCATCACGCCCAGGTTGTTGGTGCTCACGTTGTAGATGCCCTGGCCAACCGTCTGGCGGGCGAGGGCATTGAGCTGGCGGCGCATCGCCTTGCTCATCACCAAATACTTCTTGCCGCCGTAGGAGTTGACCGAGTCGATCAGCTCATCGAGCTTGTCGAAATCGAGTGCTCCGCCACCGTTGTTGAGGGCCATCTCAGCTCCAGGGGAGAGGCGCCGGGCCAAGCCGTCAAAGCCCCGGCCCTGGCTGGCGGTGGCATCACCGTTGATCAGGGCCGCCTCCAGCGTTAACCGCATCGAGCGCACCTTCATCTCGGTCTGTGCAGCCCGGGCTTCTGGGCCCTGCAGGTCCACGATCGAACGGTCCACATCGACGTCGCCGCCAAAGAGGTGCACGGCTTCTGACTGGGGGTCAACGACGCCGTAGCTCTGCTTGTAGCCCTCGTTCACGGCCCGGAAGCCCACCGAGGGGAGTTCCTTCTCGACGGAATAGAAGAGACCGCCGCCAGCGATGTTCATGAACGGCAGCCAGCTGAGCAGTTCGCCCTCAGCGAAGGTCTTGATCACCGCCAGGTGCTCTAGGCGGGTCTCGTACTTGGCTGCCTCGATCAGGGTGAGGCCCATTGGTGCTGCACTCCTGGGGCCTGGCCCCTGTGACGTCACTGCCTATTGCCATGGTCAGAACGTGGCTCCACAGCAGCGCATCCAAACGGGGAATCTGCAGGGCGTCGGTCGCCATCCCAGTCGGCGAGGGGAAGAAGGGATGCACCGCTGCCCCAGCCGTCTCGCCCTTGCAAGGATCAGGCCGGGCGCCTCTGCGAGACGTCCTTGCCAGGTCGCTACAGCCGGGGCCTGACGCGGGTGTCCCTCGCCTTCCTTGAGATGGCTTCCTCGTTCCTTTGCTCTCCAGCCGCCGTCGAGATCCGCCAGCTGGTGGTTCACTCCTATCCCGATGGCATCAAGGCCGCCGGTGCCGAGCGCGTCACGGTCTTTTATGGCCGCCAGGGCAAGCCGGTGAAAAAGCCCCGCTTCCTGCCGGCTGAGCTGGCCCACCAGCTGGCCCGCAAGCTGCAGGCCAAGCGCCTCGGCACCGTCTCAGTGCTCTGAGGGCTCTGCCCTTTGGGCCTCGGGTCCCGCCCCGGTGGAGCTGCGGTTCCCCGGGGCTTTCCGCTGCCAAGCGGATCAGGACAGCGGGCAGACGAGCAGCACCTACCGACGAGTGGCCACCGACCAGACAATGCGCTGAGTAGACCTCACCCCATGACCACTCTGAGCAGCCGCCCCTCATTGCTGAACCGCATCGCTCGGGTGCTGCTCTGCCTGGTGTTCATCCATGCGGTGATCGGCAAGCTGACGAGCTTTGCCGGTCCGGCTGCCGCCATTGCGGCCAAGGGTCTGCCGTTGGCACCGGTACTGCTGGTGGCGGCCATGGCCTTGATGGCGGTGGGTTCGGCCCTGGTGATCAGCGGCTGGAGGGCCCGCCTGGGGGCGGTGCTGCTGTTGGTGTTCCTAGTGCCCACCACCCTGCTGTTTCATGGCGATGTGAGTGATCCCGGCGAGCGGATCCAGCTGCTCAAGAACCTGGCGATCGTGGGCGGCCTGCTGCTGGTGGCCGATCAGAACAGCAAGGCCTGAGAGGGATTTCCCAGAACCTGAAAAATTTCCGAGGCACCCTACGCCGCTGCCAGAAACAGGGGGAATACCCCTCGCGAGTTTGGGTTTTTCTGCGGGGATCTGCAGGCTTCTGCAAGGAGTTGCAGGGAGCTGATTTTGAAACGCAAATTATGAGCAAATCTCGCGATTTTTTTCGCGTCAGTTTCTCCCTTTTTGATTGTTGATTGTTTGCTCGCTTGTGTATTCCCAGGTTCGGGCGGTGGCGGGGTTGAATCAGTTGCGCGTCAGTGGCGGTGGGGTTGATTGGTTGAGCGTTGGGCTGCTTGCTCCGCAGCATCCATCCGTCGGGCAAGACCAGTGGCCCAGCGGCGGCCGGGTTCACCACCCCAGCCATCCCAGGCTTGACGGCCCTTGCCGTACTGATCCCAGCTGGAGCCCTGCTTGTCCACCTCGTGGCGGGCGAAGTAGCTCACCATCCGGTCGATGGTCGCGGGTGAGAGCTGCTGACGGTTGAGCAGCTGCCGGGCTCGTGCCAGCCCCACAGGCGTCATGCCGCGATTGGAGGGAGGTTGCTTGGCGCGGCGCTCCAGGGCACGCCTGGCTGCAGCGGCAACTGGCTGCGGCGGCCGGAAGGTCAGGCCTCGATAAAAGCTGCTCGGCCGCCGTGCCATTGGAGTGTGCTCGAACTCAACGACGAGCACCGCGGCCGTTCACCGCGAAGGACGCCCGGTAGAGCTCCGAGGCCGACATCGCCTGGGGGTTGATCGGCTCGCCGTTGCTGCCGATGCCCGATGCCGTAAGCGCACCAGCGGCCTGCATACCAGCCGGGCCCCGCTGCTGGAACAGGAAGCCGTAAACGGGATGCACGCGCATCTGATCGAGGAACTCGGTCGTGGTCATCGGCCTGCCGTCATCACCGAGCAGGGGCTTGCCCTGGGAGTCGAGGGGTTCGAGCACGTCCTTGCCGTCGTTGCCGTTGCTCAGCCGGAAGCAGGTGCCCAGCTGCCCTTTGAAGATGTCGAAAAAGGTGCCACGGCCATCGCCACCGGTGCGGCCCTCGGCCTCTGAGAAGGCACGCTCAAGTAGACGCTCCTTACGCAGCTGCAGGATCTGCTGCTTGGCGTCATCGCGCTCAGCAGCAACGGCGGCCACCTTCTGGGCGGATGCTTCCTCCATCTGGCGCTCGCGCAGTTCCACCTGCTGCTCAAGGATCTGCTTCTGGCGTTCAGCGTCCTGCAGGCGGGAGTATTCCTCAGGGTTGATCTCGGAGAAGCGGTTCAGCTGCTGCTTGAGCGTGCGGATCTCTTTCTCTAGCTGGTTGGTCTTGCGCCGCTCCGCCCGTAGGGGGTCGGAGGAACGACTGTCGTCTGCGGCGCTAAAAGCCGCCTCAGATTGGGAAGACGTTTGACTGTCGGCGGCATCGCCTGAGACCTGGGCATCGCCAGTCCCGGGTTCGCTTGCCAGACCGGTGGCGGAGTAATTGTCATCAGCCCCTTGGCCGGCGGCGGCGGTAGGAGCAGTGTTGGAAGTGGTGGCAGTGGCCATGACCCATCGCGGCTGTCGTGGATGAGCACCCCATCCGGGCTGTGCTCTCCACCTATTGCCATGGCGCTGAGCACTGACGCCAGAGTGGAGCTGATGCAAACACCGCTCCGCCCCACCCCCCGCGAGACCACTGAGGCGATGGTGCGCAACATCGGCCGGGAGCTAGCCGAGATCGAGCAGAAGATGGCTCGCTGCCGTGGTGATGCGGTGGCGGAGCCCCGGTTAACGGGCACCTGGATGGCTCACCTGCTGATCAGCAGCAACGAGCTCATGCACAACCTTCTGATCGACACGGCCAAGCGGCCGCCGCGGCTTTAGGTCTCAGCCCCGCGATAGCTCCAGCTGCCGCGCCAGCCACAGCTCCACTTCCTCGTAGGTGTAGCGAACGAGGTTGCCCAGCTTCACGAAGGGAGGGCCGTAGCCGCTGGAGTTCCAGCTGTAGATGGTGGAAAGGGAAACGCCTAGGTAGGTCGCCAGGGTTTCGGGCGTGTAGAAGCCGGCTGGCAGGGCGGTGGTGCTGGTGTCGGCGTTGGCTGCAGCGCGGCGCTTGGGCAGGAACAGCCAGCTCCCCAGCGGCAGTTGATCCGACGGGCGGGCGGTGATGGTGGGGTTGAGGCTGCGCAGGGTGGTCACGGTGGTGCCGTGGCGTTCGGCCAGCACGTTGAGGCTGTCGCCGGAGCCCACCACCGCCACTCGGTTGGGCTTGAGCGCCGCCTGGACCCGTTCGCCCAGTAGCGGCTGGGTCAAGGAGCCAATGCCACCAGCGCCGTAGAGCCCACCAAACTCGGTCACGGAAAAGGCCCCCAGCTGGCCTCGGGTCGGGGAGGGAAGCAGGCCTGGCGTGCGCAGCTCCGACAGCGGCCCCAACCAGACGGCCCCAAAGCAGGGGGTGAGCAGCGCCGGGGTGGTGGCAGACACCGGCCGGATGCCGCTGGTGCTCCAGCTGATGTCGGCTGCCAGCCAGTCCCAGGGTTGGGACGGTGTCAGTGGCAGCACTGCCCCGCGAGTCAGGTAGCCCTCGTAGGTGAAGTCCCCCGTGTCGAGTCCGGGGGCGTTCTCCTTGCTGGAGATGCCACGCAGGCGCTTGAGGAACCCCTCAAAGACGAACCGTCCGGTGCGCTCCGAATCGAGCACGCCGGGGATGGCATTGGAGAACAGCAGGATGCGGGCATTGGCGTAGGGCTGCAGCGCCGAGGGGGGCAAGGTTGGGGTGCTGGTCACGGATCAACCCCGCTCCAGCGCTGCGGTGAAGCTCCCGCCACCGCTGCTCAGCTGGGAGTCGCGGCTCCAGTTCGCCAGGGTCGGCAGCATCAGCACCAGGGCCTGAGCATGGCTACCCCGCTGCCGCCGCAGGGCCTGTTCGATCGAGAGGCCCACACCAAAACGAGTGATGGTCTCCTCGCGCAGCAACTCGGTGTCGAACTCGATCACGTCGGCCTTCTTGACCGGCAGCGTCCCGTCCTCCGGCAGTGCATCAGCAATGGCTGCCTTGCGGCGGGTTTCGATCGGCGCCATCAGCTGCTCCGGGTTCAGCCCTGCCAGTTCAGTGTCGATAGCAGCGATGGCATCCAGTTCCCGCCTGGCGGTGGGGATGGCGTCGGGGTAGAGCTGCTCCAGATCTGCCATCGCGTCGTTGATGGCGCGGATCCCCGCCATCCGAGCCGGGATCGAGAGGGCGATGCGGATCCCCTCCAGGTCAGCAGCACGCCAGCGGTAGGGCGGGTCGACGGGGGTCTGGCTCATGAGGCTGCAGGCGCGGCTGTCTCCTCTTGCCTCAGAGGCACAGGAGCCGTGGGCGCCGGAGCAAGGCCTACCTCGCCGGCCCGGGTCGCTGGGCTGTCATCCAGCGTTGGACTGCTGATCGCGTTGGCCGTCGCCAGAGCCAGTTGGTGCCGCAGTTCCTCCCGGCTGATCACGCCCTTATCGAAGAGCTCGATCCATTCCTTCACCTGGGGCTGCGGCTGGATCGGTGGGGTGAGCGGGCTCACCGTCACCTGCAGACCGGCACCTGGATCGAGGAGTTCACCGCTTAAGGAACACCAGTGCTGCAGGAGGGTGGAGAACAGCGAGGCTTTCTGGATCGCCATTGCCTGCAGCAGCGCATAGCTCTGGGAGGCGGTGAGGCTGATCTCCATCTCAGTGCGGGCAGCACCACGGTTCTGGGATGGGATCAGCGCGTCGCGGCGCATGGTGTCATCGAGGATCTGCAGCCAGGCACGGTGCTCGGCCAGGGACCGGGCGCGGATCTCTACGAACTCGAAGGAGGCATCAGCCGGCAGGTCCATGCAGGTGTTGGGACCCAGCACGACCGGTCCGGCCTGGCTGTTGCCCATGGCGTCGACCATCCCCTTGCGGACGCCAACGGGAAGAGCAGTCCTGGAGAGGAGCTCCTCGTATTCGCTCTTACAGCGGAAGTGGTTGAGGTACTGGTGCGCCAGGCCCAGGTGCGGCAGGTCCCCCTCCCCGAAGGCCGAGCCATCGGAGGTGTACCAGCAGGCCGGCAGCCGGCTGATGCCCTCGTACGTCGTGACCAACGGCTCGTCGCAGCGCCAGCCCGTCGTGGCCTGCGGGTCAGCGCAGACAGGGTGGTGGGCCAGCTGCAGGCCCGTGACGGCATCACCAGCGGTGAGCAGCTGCAGGCTGCGGTAGTGCCAGCGGTCGGGGGCGTCGGCATCGCCCAGCAGAGCGTTGATCTGCTCGCTGACAGCCCCTTCAGGGCCGGGAGCCTCGGTGCTGATGGGGAGGCTCACTGGCTCTCGCCAGACGATCTGGCTCGGCAGTCCGTTGGACTCGGGCAGCTCCCAGTTCAGGCAGTTGGATCGGGGTACCAGCTGGAGGCGGGGGAGAGACAGGCGATCGCCGCGGCGGAGGGCCTCCTGCCGGTCGCCCTCGCTGGGCCAGCTGTGCTCGGGAGGGAGCACCAGAACCAGGGCGGCGCCATCGCGCAGCACCAGCAGGTCGGCAGCGGACAAGAACACACCCAGGTCCGTGCCCCTCCCATCCACATCGGTGAGCACTGAGGTCAGGCTGGCAGGGAGGCTGATCCAACTGCCTCGGCTGAGCATGCCGGCGTAGGTGCGCAGGGCGTCACGGAAGAAGCCCGAAGGGCGGGCGGCGTCGAGGCGTTTGCGGTAGGCGGTGTCGGGTTCCCGCTCGCCCTTGGGGAGGTAATGCTCCTTGCGATTGCTGCCGTCGGGGGCGGCGAGAAGGGCCCAGCAGTCGGCGGTGATCTGGAGATCGGGGCATTGCCCCACAAGCACTGAATGGCGCCGCCAAGGAGCATGGTTTAGCAGAGGCATAAGGCAGGGGAGTCACACTGACTCTTGCCAGGCTTCCCGACACATGAGCATTCAGACCAATAATTAAAGGGCTGACGAGCTGGTCTGCTTGCGACTAATCTCATTAAAATATTTATGCAGCTGAGAAACTATGATCCAGGTAACGACTACAACCTGAACGAAGCTGCTCGTAGCAAGCATGATCATCCATGGGAACAAGAGCCTTCCGTGGGGCCTCGAAAACACACCAAGAGACACTGCGGCCGTAGATCCAAGACACAGAAGGGAAAGATAGTAAAGCGAGAAGAAGACCTGGTGATAGCGATAGCCCCTATACCTGGCAAATGCCCGACCCGAAGAAAGGCCAAATAGTATGGTAATAATTGTCGCAAGAAATCCCATAAAAGTTATTGATGCTGTAATGAGTATTTCTGCTATGGGTTCTGATTTCCCATAAAGGGCAAAAGCTAGATCGGGCCATTTCCAAACAGCAAGCTTATAAAGTCCGTATGCGACTGGTCCACTCAGCAAGGTCGCCGAGCAGAGCAAGATCGTCAAGATTATCAGTTGTGAATGCGTCGGCTTGCTCATGATGATTCACCTTTTGAGGAAGAACGTGATTGCGCTGGATTGCTGTTCTGATTTGTCTAAGTATATCTTGATCCGATCCATTATCAAGTTCATCGCTGACATGGCCACGGCCCGCAAGGTGCAACTCAATCAACGTGTCATCCAGACTTTCCAGCCTCCCTCGGCAAACAATCTTTTCCGAGGTCTCTATCCCTGGCAGCCGAAGAACCTTAGACATAGCGCGCTGGATGTTCGACCTCGGGCGAGGCCTAATGATTACCTCGATGCTATCAACATCAGTAAAGTCTTGAATGTCAGCTCCCAAAACATTGACAAAGTGGCCAAATAGAGAATGATTGTTTTGGACCTTAATCTCAGAACGCCCGAGAAAAGGGGCGGAAAGAGCTGTTTCGATGCTGGTGCACTCTAGAAATGGATAAAGAATAAATCGGTACTTATCCAGTCTAATTTCCTTGAGCAGGTCATTTATAAAGCGCGCAAACGAAGGAGCCCTAGGGGCCATCATTGTTGATGTAAATGCCAAATAGCTCTTTTCGAACAAAACGTATGAGGCACACCCAAGTCGCTCGTTAGCACTTAACAGAGTGTTGATCTCGACGACATCGAGATTGGTGCTATTTATGCGCTTTATGACCTCATTCTGCCTTGTTGCCAGGTATAGATAGAAATTTTGGTCAATGCCGAGAAGAAAGTAATTCTCTCCTTCGCGAATAAATTTATTCTTGAATGAAATATCATTGAGCGCAGAAAAGCAGGCAAGAAGGGGGCGCACATCAAAAAGGTGATACCTATCTTCCTGTATGTCATGAATGGCGTATCCATAATAGGAAAGCTTCATTGGCTCATCGCGCCCTCGGTTAAATATATTATCTTACTATCGCCGTCTCCCTGAGCAAGCGATTGAAATACATATCAATGCAGTCGCTATCTTGCCGTGAAATGATTCTCGTGTCGCCCGTCAAGCAACCTCGCTCTTGTCGCACAATGTGCATACCCTAAGGGAGCAAGCAAAGGCAATTTCATGCCATCTTTCGGGTTTAATACCTAATCTTGTAGGCACTTCAGAGGGCAACAAGCCACGCCTCAGAAGCTTCTGTCCTCGAGCGTGCAATTCCCTCCAACTTGCAGGCACTTTGATCAGGAACCCCTTATCACGGAGGTAGTGATACACCTCCCCATTGGCATAGGTGCGGGCATAGGGCCGAAATGATCCCCGCTCCGGGGAGTAGCGGCGGGCAGCATGGATGATGCCGAGCATGGCGATCTGCTCCAGGTCCTCCTTTGGATGACCAGTCCGGCGGGAGATGTTGCCAGCGACGGTGGCGGCGATGTCGCCGTGCTGCAGTGCCAACGCATTGGCCGCGGCATGGGGGTTCACTGGCCGATGCCGTCGTGGTTTGGGTGGATAAGCCACCACCCTGGGGCAGGGCCGATGGGGATGGGACGGATCGAGTGATTGGCTCATTGGCTTACCTGGAGAACACCATCGGCACAGGCGAGGTGCCGTAGCCCCGGCCCCGCCAGAACTGCGCCTCGATCCAGAGGACCCCCTGGCAGAAGGCATCCACCTGGTCGTCCACACCACCTCTGGGCGAGAAGGCCAGAAGTTCCTCGATCAGCGAGTTGGCCTTGCGGGCAAAGCGCACTTGACCCGCCTCCACCAAGGGCGCAACCGCATGGGCCCTGGATGCCTTGCTGCCCTTGGGAGGAATGGCGATCAGGCCGGGAAGCTGGCGCTTGAGCAGCTGGCAGACGGCCGGGCCGTTGGCGGCGTCTTCTAGGAGGACGGCATTGGGGCGCAGGCCCTGGCGCTCCAGCGAGGCCAGGGAGGCCAGCAGGAACTTGATCACCCCCGGCAGGTCCAGCTGCTGCCGGTGGCTCCAGAGCGCCTCGATCTGCAGTTCGGCCCAGGGGTCGGGGGCATGTGCCCCCACTGCGGAGAGAGATCCACTACCCCTTGCAGCTCCTGCATTGGCGGCCAGCGCCAGGCCCTGCCGGCGAGCATCGGCAGCAGGGTGGCGCTGCGGCTCCAGCAGACCGAGCAGGGCAAAACCGCATGCGTCGTTGTCTTTTCCGTCCTTGAAGCTCAGATCGCAGCTCAGCACCAAAGGCGCATAGCGGCGTGGCTGGCCCGGGGCGATCGGCAAAGGAGGCTGGATCCACTGCTTCCGGAACAGCAGGCCTTCAGCGGGGCTGGGGCGCTGCTGGTAGAGGGCGTTCCACCAGTAAGAGCCCAGGCGGGTGCGGATGCGCTGCAGCACCTCCAGCGGCACCCGCTCGGGGCAGAGCGGCTCGCCGGGCTGGCGCCAGTCGATGACCTTGGTGCATGTATGCGGAATCTGCATCGCAATGGATTCCGGTTCGGCGATAGCCGGCAGGTTGAGCACGGTCCAGTGCTCCGGGTTCTCCTCCGCTTCTTGCTCGAGCAACCAGGCAGTCATGTCGTGGTGGTCCCAGCGGGTCTGCACCACCACCTGGGCCGCCGGCAGCAACCCACCTGTTGCCGTCAGGCCAGGCTCGGCCCGGGTGAACCAGACGCTCTTGAGCCAGTCGATCAGCCGCTCCCGTTGCAGCGCCGACTTGGCGTCCTCCGGGCCTTTGTAGGGGTCGTCGATGATCCCAAGGTTGTAGCCCTTGCCCGTGAACGGGCCCCGCACGCCGGCGGCGATGCAGCCACCCCGCTGGGGCGTCAGCCAGTTGCCCACCGCCGCCGAATCCTTGGAGAGGGCATGGCCGGTGCTCCGGTAGTAGTGCCGCGCTTCTCTCGAGTGGGCATAGGCCAGCTCACCGGAGTAGCTGGCAATGGCGCAGAACTGCTGCGGGTGCCGGCTCACCCAGTAAGCAGGGAACAGGCGCGAAACCAGCTGGGATTTGCCGTGCCGCGGCGGACAGCAGACGATCAGGCGCGTCAGCTGGCCATCGGCCACCTGCTGGAGCAAGTCGATCAGCAGTTCAGAGAGCTGGTGGAACTGAAAGGTGGGGAAGGCCGAGCGAATGAAGTCGCGAAATAGCAGGCCTTGTCCGGTCGTTGTCGCCCGGTCAGGGTCGGGAACACCCAGCAGGCCCCAGTCGGCCCAAAGGTCGGTGGCGGGGTCCAGCAGCAGCCCGCCATCGCCAGTGATGGCGTTCGTCGGTCTGGTTGTCGCGGCGATGCGGCCCATCAGGCCTTGGCCTCCGGGGGCTTGATCGGTGCCCGCAGCAGGCCACCGATCTCGGCGATCACCCGGAACGCACCAACCGCGGCGTTGAACTGGCCAGCGTCCATCGCCCGCCGGGCACAGTCATTGAGGGCAAAGATCTGTTCGGCCTGGTGCCGGCGGCGATCGGTGATGAGCTCCTGCACCATGCGCTCCCGCGCCAGTGACAGGTACCGGCTGACGGTGCGGACGTTGGTGATCCCCCAGTTTTGTCGGGCATTTGTCCGAATCTCGATCAATGGCAGCCGTTGAGCGATCCAGAGTTGTGACTCCGCAACTCGGCGTTCAACCTCCTGGCGACTGGGGCGCGGCGAGAAAGGAGCCTCGGCAGTTGGTCGAGGGGGCTGGTTGCACCGAGGGTGGGCCCCTTTGGTCGCCTTCTTCTGCTTGCCGTCGCTCCAGACCGGTTTGCCATCCGCATCTTCTGTCGGCGCTGAGTTGCGCAGTTCTTCCACTGCATCGGCGCCTTCAGGGTGTTCCCCGCTGTGGCAATCTTCTGCGGGAACGTTATCCACGGGCCGCCATTTGGCTGTCACTAAGTCTAGGCCTTATTGGCCTACAAAAAGTAAGAGCTATTGGCTCTATCTGTGCTGTTGAGTGTTGATTTGTGCTGATGCTTGGGAGTTGTTGTGGTCTGAGTGGCTCAGTTCAGGTAATTCCTGGCGTTGCAGGTCTTGTAGGCCGTCGCCTGTGCCCCATCCGGCCAGTTCCTGCCGAACGCCAAGGTCGCGATGGCGGCATTGATGGGCTCCGAGCTCCAGATGCCGCCATTGGCGTTCAGTCCGACTTTGCAGAGCTGTCTCAGGGCCGCTTCTTCGTCTGGGGTCAGCGCTTGTGCAGGCAGCACGTTCGTGGCGAGGGCCAGGAGCGTGGTGGCAAGTCCGCTGGTTAGTCGCCTCGTCTGGGATTGGTTCATGGCTGTTCGCGAGCGTGCTGGATGGTGTGTACGTCCAGCGCCATCAGTAACGGCAGATGGCGCCATTCAGTCAGGTGTCGATGCGTTGCAGGAAGTGCGCTCTGCGGTGGCCGCCGGAGCCCGCCTCCACCAGGACCCATCCCTTGCTCGCTCCACCAAGGGGTTCGGGCTGTTGTCGTCCGTTCTTCCTGAAGCGTTCTGCTGCGCGGTACAGCTGCTTCTTGAAGCCTTCGACGAGGTGCGGCTCCAGCTGGGCGATCACCTCGCTGGAGCTCAGCCGAGGGGCCTGCGGTTGCTTGGGTACTGGCGGGGGCAGTGGAGGTGCCGACCTGGCCTGCCGGGCCTGCTGCAGGCGTTGCTGCCACGCCGCCTCGATCTTGGCCGGGTTGGTGTGGAGAAAGGCCACCAGGGCCTGGCTGGCCTTGCGGCTGATCGGGTCATAGCCCCAGTTGGCAGCTTCCCCACTCAGCCACCAGCTGGCCAGGGCGACTTCACTGATGGCGTCCTGGATGGCCTCGGTGCTCCAGCCCTGGCGCATCAGCAGGAACAGCCGGGTGCTTCGCAGCTGATGTCGGGTGGAGTGCCTCCAGTTCAGATAGGCGACAGGGCTTTGTCTTGCCCTGAGGAAGAGGCTCTCGGCGCTCCCAGGGGCACTGCCTTCTGGCGAGGGCTTGGCCTGGGGCCATCGGAATCCCCAGGGCTTGAGGGCCTCGCCGAGTTCTCTGAACTCCTTGCTGACCCCGTAAGGAGGCTCCTGGTCCTGATGGGCTCCGCCGGTGGGCGGCGTGGAACCGTTGCCGATCAAGGCCGGGTCCAGCCAGTTCATTGAGGCGTTTCCAGCATCGGCGCCTCGTTCGCCTGACAACCGCTCCTGTGTCATCCAGTGTCGATCTGTGACTAAGGCAAGCTAGCCGCGATATTTGGTGTCACAAGGCGGCAATAGCACTACCCCTGGTGTGGGGAGGCCCTTCTGCGCAGTCGGTGCCCATTCCCATGCCCTCCTGATTCCGGTCCCAGCTCCACCAACTGCCAGTCCCTGTGTTGCCCACCCAGCTGTACGGGCAACGCTTGATGGTTGCCCCTCACTTTCCTTGAGGCCTGTCTGAGCGCCTTTTCGAAGGCTGGGAGGGTTACCGCCCTGCCGGCTTCGATCTCCTCCTGGATGAGCTTCTGGGCCTCGCCGCTGGTCATGACCGGGCCGTAGCTAGGAGCCGCGTATGCCGGACTCTCCACAGCCTTTTCCTCGAGGGCCCTTTTCTCCCGTGCTGCCGCCGCTCTGCGGGCCTCTCCTTCGAGCCACCCCTTGGCCAGCTTCAGCTCTTCACTCTCCTCATCGAAGGCCTCGCTGGGCCAGCCGCTGCCCAGCCTTGCCATGCGGGACATGATTTTGAGGCTTGAAAGGATGCTGGCCCTCCAGGCCATGTAGTGGAGCCGGCTGTAGCCCGCCTCCATGAACAGCCTCTCCACCGGAGTCAATACGTCGCTGCCTTCCACGGCTGTGTCGATCAGGGTCCTCTTCAGGCTATGGAGGTCGACTTTTGATCCCCATCTGGGTAGGTCTGGGCCCTTTCAGAGCGGCTCAGCGCCTTCGCTGAGAATCGCCAGATAGGCGTCGTAGGCAAAGAGCCGGTTGCGTTGCCCGCCGGTGATCTCCCGTGCAATGCCCAGGTCCACCAGGGTCTCCAGGGCTTTGGCTGTGGTGCTGAAGCTCAGGCTGCAGACGCTGCTCAGCTGTTTGATGCTGTTGAGTGGGCGCCGGCACAGGGCCGCAAACACCTGGCGAACGCTGGGGCCTGAACGTCCCAGGCCGCTAAGGCGGGCCTCATCTGTGCGGAACAACGCCAGCAGGCGATGTGCGGTGGTGACGGCGGCAGTTGCGGTGCTCTCGACGCCTTCTAGGAAGAAATCGATCCAGGCTTCCCAGTCGCCGTCCTCGCGGATGCCACTTAGCAGTTCGTAGTAGCGGCTGCGGTGCTGCTTGAAGAAAAGGCTCAGGTAGAGCAGCGGCTGCTGAAGCACCCCGGCATCGATCAGCATCAGCACGATCAGCAGCCGGCCCAGGCGCCCGTTGCCGTCCAGAAATGGGTGGATGGTCTCGAACTGCACGTGGGCCAAGGCGGCCCGCACCAGCACCGGCAGGGAGTGAGCCCCATCCGGAGTGCCGTGGATGAAGTGCTCCAGCTGGCCCATGCACGTGTCCACCAGCTCGGGGGGCGGTGGCACAAAGCTGGCGTTACCGGGCCGGGTGCCGCCGATCCAGTTCTGGCTCCGGCGGAACTCCCCAGGCAGCCGATCGGCTCCGCGGCCCCTGGCAAGCAAGCGGGAGTGGATCTCCCGCAGAAGCCGCGAGGAGAGGGGGAAGTCCTCCCGCAGCCGCGCCAGGCCGTGCTCCAGTCCTGCCACATAACTGGATACCTCGACCACGTCATCGAAGGGGACGCCGGGGGCCTCTTCCAGCTCGAACAGCAGCAGGTCTGCGAGCGACGACTGGGTGCCCTCGATCTGGGAGGACAGCAGAGCTTCCCGCCTCACGTAGGCGTAAAGGAACAGCTCCCGATCCGGCAGCAGGGCTGACACCCCATCCAGACGGCCGCAGGCCAGCAGTGCCCGATCGTGCAGGGCCTGGAGGGCGCCCTCGATCAGCAAGGGCGGCTCTGGCGGCAACGGCGCTGGCACGAAGGCGCGCACCTCCTCGCCAGCAGTGCTGGTGAGCTCATAACGGCCGGCGCTGTCGCGCTTCATGAGCCCTCGGGCGCGAACCTTAAATAGGCTCGCATCTTATTCAAGGATCGGGGCTCATCCTTGAATAAGGTTGGACCTGGCTGGTCGCCGTGTCTGCCCGAAGAGGTCGGGCTTGGCCTTTTTTGGGCGCTTCTGGGCGCTTCCAGTCGGCCTTTTGGAGCCCCATTTAGGCAAGTGATTAGGCAAGTCGAGGCCAGATCCCAGGTGTGCCAATGGACTCCGACGGTTTCCTAAACCGTAGGTCGTGGGTTCGAGTCCCGCCAGCCCCGTTGCCTCGAACCTTCGCCCCAAGGGGTATCCAGCACTACGCGTAGCGCCCTTCCCGATTTCGGCCACTCCAGCTAGCGTAGGCTCAGTCGTCAGACCGGGATGACCCAGCTCCACGATCTGCGCCTGCGCCTGCTGGTGCAACAGGAAAGTGAACGCATTGCCGGTAGCCAGCCAGCCGAGCTGGATCTCTCGGTGGTGCAGGCCCGTTGCCTTTGCTGGCTAGCCCTGCTCGCAGAAGCCCACGAAGAGCAGGCCACAGACGCGGAAAAGGGTGGCGATGTGGAGCAGGCCATGGGCTGGTTCGCCGATTCGATGCGCCTGCGCGACGTGATCAACGTGGTGAGCTCGATCGAAATCCCCCTGCCTGCCGCCAGTGAGCAGGATGACGACTGCGGCTTTGTCGACGGAGATGGTTGGACCGAAGGTCCCCTTGCTGCCTGAGGGTCTGCTTAGGTGCCATGATGGGGTTCGTGAGCACTAGGGAGTGCGGTGCCAGAAGAGCCCTGCCAATGCCCTGATTGCCAACGGTTTTATCGGGAACACGACCGATTGATCCGTGAGAATCCCACCCTGCGCCAGCAGCAGGAGCTCAGTTGGGCTGCGTTGCAATCCTTTCGCACCCTGGCGGGCCGGGTGATGGAAGAGTTGCAAAAGCAGCAAGAAGCCTCTGAATCGGCCGCTGATTCCGCCACCGACTCCTCCCCCCCTTCGCTCGCCACGCCCCACGGCCGGGAAGCATCAGCAGCCCCCGCAGGAGCACCAGCCAATGGTGGCCAGGGCGCCGATGAGGGCGATCCCATCCAGCAGGCCATGGCTGATCTGGAGAACATCAACGCCCATCTGTTCTCGATCGAGGCCTTGATGGAGCGCATCTTTGATGTGCGCGTGCCCGATCAGGTGGAGCAAAAATTCCGGGAGCTCGCCGGTGAACTCGCCCCCGATCCGCTCAATGCCGATCGGTTGCGGCTCAACCGCCTGCTCCACCAAACCCCAGACCTGCCGGGTTGACGGACTCCCGGGGAGTTCCCCGGGCTAGTCCATGTCGCAGCTGATCGTGATGGGGTAGCTCTCGGCCTGCCAGATGCGCTGGGCGTATTCCTTGATCGAGCGATCCGAGGAGAAAAAGCCGGTGCGGGCCGTATTGAGCAGCGACATCCGGTTCCAAAGGGGCCGATCCGCCCAGGCCTGATCCACGGCCCCCTGGGCCCGCAGGTAGTCGTTGAAATCGGCCAGCACAAAGAAGGGGTCGCTGCCGGTGAGATTTTGGAGCAGCGGCCTGAACAGATCGCCATCGCCGTTGCTGAAGTGGCCCTGCTCGATCAGCCGCAGGATTTCGGTGAGCTCCGGCATGCTGCCGATCAGCTCCCAGGGGCGGTAGCCCTCCTGGCCCAGCGCTGAGATTTCCTCTGCGGTTTTGCCAAACAGGAAGAAGTTTTCGGCCCCCACCTGCTCGCGGATTTCCACGTTGGCGCCATCGAGGGTGCCGATCGTGAGTGCCCCATTCATGGCGAACTTCATGTTGCCGGTGCCAGAGGCTTCCTTGCCGGCGGTGGAGATCTGCTCGGAAAGGTCGGAGGCCGGGTACACCCGCTCGCCCAGCTTCACGTTGTAGTCGGCCAGGAAGATCACCCGCAGCCTGCCTTCCATATCCGGATCGGCGTTGACCGTTTCGGCGATGCCGTTGATGAAGCGAATAATCAGTTTCGCCATCGTGTAGCCCGGCGCCGCCTTGCCGCCGAAGATCACCGTGCGAGGGGCAGCGTTGGCCGCAGTGCCATTTTTGATCCGCACGTACTGGGCGATCACCTGCAGGGCATTCAGGTGCTGGCGTTTGTATTCGTGGATGCGTTTCACCTGCACATCAAACAGGGAGCTGGGATCCACAGGCACGCCGCTGTGGCGGTGGATGTAGTTGCTCAGATCGGTTTTAACCGCCAGTTTGGTGGCGCCCCAGCGCTCCAAAAAGGCGCTGTCGCCTGCGAAGCGCTCCAATTGCTTCAGCTGGTCGAGGTCCTTCACCCAGCCATCGCCGATCGTTTCGTTGAGTAGGGCCGAGAGCTGGGGGTTGGCCAGGGCCACCCAGCGCCTGGGCGTCACCCCATTGGTCACGTTGGTGAATTTCTCGGGCCAGAGCGCCGCAAATTCTGGGAACAGATCACTCTTCACCAGGTCGCTGTGCAGGGCCGCCACCCCATTGATGTGGTGGGAGGCCACCGTGGCCAAATTGGCCATGCGCACGGCCTTGGCGCCGTCTTCATCAATGATCGAGACCTTGGCCAGGAGGGCGTTGTTACCTGGATACTTCAGGCGCACCTGCTGCAGGAAGCGGCGGTTGATCTCGTAGATCAGCTCCAGATGCCTGGGCAGCAGCGAACCAAACAAGGGCAAGCCCCACTTCTCCAGGGCTTCGGGCAGCAGGGTGTGGTTGGTGTAGGCCAAGGACCTCGAGGTGATGCTCCAGGCCGCATCCCAATCCAGATGCTTGTCATCGATCAGCAGCCGCATCAACTCGGCCACGGCGATTGAGGGGTGGGTGTCGTTGAGCTGGACCGCCCAATGGTCGGGGAAGTCCGCAATGGGAATGCCGCGGGCATCGAGGCTGCGGATCATGTCCTGGAGCGAGCAGCTCACAAAGAAATGCTGCTGCTTCAGCCGCAGCCGGCGGCCCTCATCGGTGCCGTCGTTGGGGTAGAGCACCTTGGAGAGGGTTTCCGAGCCCACCTTCTCTTCCACGGCGCCGTAGTAGTCGCCGATGTTGAAGGCATAGAAATCAAAGCTCTCGGTGGCATCGGCCCGCCACAGCCGCAGCCGGTCGCAGGTGTTCACCCGGTAGCCCAGCACCGGCACGTCGTGGGGGATGCCGATGGCGTGCTCAGCGGGGATCCAGCGCACCCGGTAGGTGCCGTCGTCGTCCTTGTAGCTCTCGGTGCGGCCGCCAAAGCCCACAAAGCAGGCCTGATCGGGATGGGGGATCTCCCAGGGCCAGCCGGATTTGAGCCATTTATCGGTGATCTCCACCTGCCAGCCATCGCGGATCAGCTGGTCGAAGATGCCGAATTCGTAGCGAATGCCATAGCCGGTGGCCGGGATCTCAAGCGAAGCCAGGGATTCCAGGAAGCAGGCCGCCAGCCGCCCCAGGCCGCCATTGCCCAGGCCTGGCTCCTCTTCCACATCGAGGATGTCGTTGATGTCGTTGATGCCAAAGCGGCGCAGGGCTTCTGCCGCTTCCTCCTGGATACCGAGCATCAGCAGGTTGTTGCCCAGTTGGGGCCCAATCAAAAATTCCGCCGACATGTACGCCACCACCCGGGTGGGGGCAGCGCTGATTGCCTCAATGCCCGCCAGATAGCGGGTCATCAGCCGGTCGCGCACGGCGTAGCTGAGCGCCATGTAGAGGTCGTGGCGGCTGGCGGTGGGGGCGAGCTTGCCCAGGGTGTAGAAGAGGTGCTCGGTCATGCCGTCGAACACGTCTTCGGCCGTAAGGCCACTGCGGTCAGGGTCGGCATAGCAGCCGGGGGTGGGCAGGCGCAGGTTGCTGGGTTTGTGTTCGCCCATTTGGGATTGGCCGATTGGTGTGGTGGTCATGGGTTCGCTGCCTCCCAGCGCCAATTGGTGATCTCCGGGGCATCCATGCCATGGCGGTGGGCGTACTGGCGGTTGGCCAGGATCGCTTCCCGCATGCGCTCTTTCAGGTGGGCGGACCGGGAGCCCAGGCTGGGCACCCGATCAATCGCATCGATCACCAGGTTGAAGCGATCGATTTGGTTGTTCATCGCCAGCTCCAGGGGAGTGTTGATGTTGCCCCGTTCCTTGTAGCCGCGCACGTGAAAGTTGGCGTGGTTGGTGCGCCGGTAGGTAAGGCGATGAATTAACCACGGATAGCCATGGAAATTGAACAGAACCGGCCTGTTCGTGGTGAACAGCACATCAAAGTCGCGGTCGCTCAGGCCGTGGGGGTGCTCGCTCGGCTGGGTGAGGGCAAACAGTTTCACCACATTCAGCACCCGCACCCTGAGCTGGGGGATCTCCCGCCGCAGGATGGCCACCGCCGCCAGGGTTTCCTTGGTGGGCACATCTCCAGCGCAGGCCATCACCAGATCCGGTTCATCGGCCTGCTCCCCGCCACAGGCCTTGGTGCCGCCGTCGTCGTTGGAAGCCCAATCCCATAGGCCGATCCCCTTGGCCACGTGGGCCCGGGCCTGCTCCAACTCAAGATATTGGAGGTGGGCTTGCTTATCGGACACGATGATGTTGCACACATCGGTTTCGGCCAGGGCCACCTCGGCCACCGCCAGCAGGCAGTTGGCATCGGCGGGCAGATACACCCGCACCACATCGCCGCTTTTGTTGCCGGCCAGGTCGATGAAGCCGGGGTCCTGGTGGGTGAAGCCGTTGTGGTCCTGGCGCCACACGGTGGAGGAGATCAGGCAGTTCCAGGCCCCAATTGGGGCGCGCCAGGGGGCGTGGCGCTGGCAGCTCTCCAGCCATTTGGCGTGCTGGTTGAACATCGAGGCGATCACATGGGCGAAGGCCTCGTAGGTGTGGAACAGCCCGTGGCGCCCGGTAAGCAGGTAGCCCTCGAGCATCCCCACCAGGGTGTGCTCGCTGAGCATTTCCACCACCCGCCCAAAGCGGGCCAGCTCGCTGCCGCCTGCCCCATCGACGCCCGCGTCTTCCGGCAGCAGCTCTTCCATCCACACCTTCTTACTGCGTGCGTAGATCGCCTGCAGCCGGTTCGAGGCCGTTTCATCCGGGCCAAACACCCGCAACGAATCGGGGTTGAGGCCGATCGCATCGCGCAGCAGCTCCCCCAGGGGCGCGGTGTTTTCCGCCTCGATCAGCCCAGGCCCAGGGATTGCCACCCCATAGGTCTCGATCGGCGGCAGCTGCAGGGGGCGGCGCAGCAGGCCGCCATTGGCGTGGGGATTGGAGCCCATGCGCCGATCGCCCGTGGGCGAGAGCGCCTGCAGCTCGGCGATGAGGCTGCCGTTGGCATCAAACAGCTCCTCGGGCCGGTAGCTCCTCAGCCAGGCCTCGAGCATGGCCAGCTGCTCGGGGTCGTGCTTGGGGTTGGGCAGGGGCACCTGGTGGCTGCGCCAGAAGCCCTCGAGCTTGAGGCCGTGCAGCTCCTTGGGGCCCGTCCAGCCCTTGGGGGAGCGCAGCACCAGCATGGGCCACGCGGGCCTGGTGATGTCCTGGCCGCTGGCGCGCTGTTCTAGGGCCGTGCGGCGGATTGCCTGGATGCGCTGGACGGCGGTGTCCATGGCAGCGGCCATGGCGGCGTGCATCCCCATGGGTTCGGAGCCCTCCACAAACAAGGGTTGCCAGCCGTAGCCCACCAGCAGGCTCTCCAGCTCAGCTTTGGGCAGCCGGGCCAGCAGGGTGGGGTTGGCGATCTTGTAGCCGTTGAGGTGCAGCACCGGCAGCACGGCCCCATCGCTGGCGGGATTGAGGAACTTGTTGATGTGCCATGAGGTGGCCAGGGGCCCGGTTTCCGCTTCGCCATCGCCCACACAGGCCAGGGCAATTAGCTCCGGGTTGTCGAACACCGCCCCGCAGGCATGGGAGAGCACGTAGCCGAGCTCGCCCCCCTCGTGGATTGAGCCGGGGGTTTCCGGGGTGCAGTGGGAGCCGATGTGGCCGGGGAAGGAAAACTGCTTGAAAAACCGCCCCAGGCCAGCGGCATCTTGGGATTTGTCCGGATAAACGGCGCTGTAGGAGCCATCCAGATAGGTGGGCCCCAGCACCCCTGGCGCCCCGTGGCCGGGCCCTGAGAGGTAGATCATCTCGAGCTGGTGCTCGCGGATCACCCGGTTGGCGTGGGCCCAGATGAAGGCCTGGCCCGGGCTGGATCCCCAGTGCCCCAGCAACCGGTTTTTGATGTGCTCGGGCCGCAGCGGTTCGGCCAGCAGGGGGTTGTCCTGCAGGTAGATCATCCCCACCGCCAGGTAGTTGGCAGCCCGCCACCAGGCATCCAGTGCCGCCAGATCGCACTCCTGATGCGCTGCCATGCCGTCCTTTGGGCCCTTTAAGACGAGCCTAGCGACGGTTTTTAGGGCGCTCGTTTTAGGGTCACGAGCTCCACAGAAGGGCCATGGCCGTGCCGGCGTTGTTGCTTGAGGTGGGCGGTAGCCACGGGGTGGAGGTGGCCGAAACCCTGATCGCTACCGCCGAGTTTTTGGTGATCTTCGTGGCCGCCCGGGCGATGGCGGAGCTGATGGTGCGGATCCAATTGCCCACGATCCTGGGGGAATTGGTGGCCGGGGTGCTGATCGGTGTTTCAGGCCTGCACTTAATTGTGCCCCCCGAAACCCATGCCCAACTCAACTCCGCGGCCCTTGGCCTGTTGGCCTCCCTGGCCGATGTGGGTCCATCCCAGGTGCAGGAGATCTACCTCGAGGGTTTCTCGAGCCTCCAGGCCGTCTCCCAGATCGGTCTGTTTGCCCTGCTGTTCCTCACGGGCCTGGAGAGCGAACTCGATGAGCTGGTGGCTGTGGGCCTGCAGGCCACCACGGTGGCCTTGACCGGGGTGGTGTTGCCCTTTGCCCTGGGCACCTTTGGGCTCTTTTACCTGTTCGGTGTGCCGCTGATTCCGGCGATCTTTGCCGGGGCCTCCATGACGGCCACCAGCATTGGGATCACCGCCAGTGTGTTTGGCGAGCTGAAGTTTTTAAAAACCAAAGAAGGCCAAACCGTGATTGGCGCGGCCGTCCTCGACGACATCCTTGGCATCGTGATCCTGGCCGTGGTGGTGGCCTTGGCCGGCGGTGCCGGCTTCAGTGTTGGACCGATTGTCAAATTGGTCACTGCCGCCGCTGCCTTTGTGGTGGTGTCGTTGGTGTTGAGCCGTACGGCGGCACCGCTGTTTGATTGGCTGCTGGATCGGCTCAAGGCCCCGGGTGAAGTGGTGGTGGCGTCGTTTGTGGTGCTTTCGCTCTGCTGCTTTACGGCCCAGGCCATTGGCCTGGAGGCGGCCCTGGGAGCCTTTGCGGCGGGCCTGATCCTGAGTAGCTCCAAGCACACCCATGCCATCCAGGCCGCGGTGAAGCCCCTGGTGGCCCTTTTCGCCACGATCTTCTTTGTGTTGATTGGCACCGGCATGGATCTCTCGGTGCTCAATCCCATGCAGCCCGAAAACCGCGAGGGCCTGATCGTGGCCGCCTTCCTGCTCGCGGTGGCCATCGCGGGCAAGGTGGCCTCGGGCTGGAGCTACGTCAGCGCTGAGAAAACCAACCGCCTGGTGGTGGGTTTGGGGATGCTGCCCCGGGGCGAGGTGGGTTTGATTTTCCTGGGTCTCGGCACCCAGGCCGGCCTGCTCACCCCGCCCTTGGAGGCGGCGATTTTGCTGATGGTGATTGGCACCACCTTCCTGGCGCCGATCCTGCTCAGACTGGTCCTCTCCAAGCAAGCCGCCGGTGCCGAACAGGCCGCCTAAGCCCAGTCCCCGCTTTGATCCCAGCCGCTGGGGCTTGAGCTGGGGGGGATGGTTCGACAACCGCCATGGCGAATGGTGGCTGCTGGTCCAATTGGCCCTGATCGCCGCCCACCTGCTGCCGGCCTATCCGGCCCCCGGGGCCTGGGGCTATGCCTGGCCCCTGCCAGTGGCCCTGGCGGGGGTGATCCTGTTTGGCATCGGTCTGTTGCTGGCGATCCAGGCCTTTTGGCGGCTGGGGCCCAGCCTCACTCCCCTGCCCGATCCGATGCCGGGGGCGGCCCTGGTGACCCAGGGGGCCTATGGCCGCTGCCGCCATCCTCTCTATCAGGCGGTTCTCATCTGCTCTCTCGGGGTCACCCTGGCCCTGGGCAGCCTGTTGCACCTGGCGTTGCTGGTTGCCCTTTGCGCCCTGTTGGGGGGTAAGGCCCGGCGGGAGGAACGCCAGTTGGTGCTGGTGCATCCGGAGTACGGCGCCTACCGGCTGGCCACCCCCGCGATTATTCCTGGTCTTCCCTGGCTCGACTGGCGAGGGCCGTAAACAGCCCCCAGCCCGCGGCAATCAAGCCCATGCTGCTGGCCCAACTCGGTCCCAGGGCCCAGCTCAAGCCCAGGTCCACCACCACCCCCACGGCCAGGGCGAGCAGCAGGCTGGTGGCAGCAAGGAGGAGTTGTTGGGCGGCTTCGGGCAGGCTTCCGGCAGCGAGCACCGCTTCGAAGCGGGCCAGGGGCAGGCTCAGGGGCAAATACAGGGCCAGGGCCCACAGGCCCATGCCTGGCAGGAAGGGCAGCCAATCGGGGGAGGGAAGGGCCAAGGGAGCGCCTGAGCCAGGGGCTCACAAGATCTGCCTAGCATCGCCTCCAGCGCTGTTGTTGGCGGGGATTGTTCGTGGTGGCGTCAGTGGGCGGTGGTTCCAGGCTGGGTTCGACAGGTGGTGCGGGCGACTTGGGGTCTAAAAGCTGGAGCTATCTGGGTCATCCCGTGCACAGCCTGAGCCGGGCCCCCCAAGAGCCTGTGGGGCCGGCGATTTTGCTGGTGCATGGCTTTGGCGCCTCCACCGACCACTTCCGCCACAACATCCCCGTCCTCTCTGAGCACCACGAGGTGCATGCCATTGATTTGCTGGGCTTTGGCCGCAGCGCCAAGCCGGCGGAGCTCGCCTACGGAGGTGCCCTCTGGGCTGGCCAACTCTGCGCCTATGTGGCTGAACGCATTGGCCGCCCCACGGTGCTGGTGGGCAATTCCCTCGGCGGTTTTGCAGCCCTGGCAGCCGGTGCGGCCCTGGGCGATCAGGCGGCCGGGGTGGTGCTGCTGAATGCGGCTGGGCCCTTCAGCGATGAGCAGGCCCCCCCCAAAGGCTGGGGCAAGATTGCCCGCCAGACCATCGGCGGCGCCCTGTTCAAAAGCCCCGTACTGCAGCGGATCCTGTTTGAAAACCTGCGCCGGCCGGCCACCATTCGCCGCACCCTCAACCAGGTCTACATCGACAAAACCAACGTAGATGAGGCCCTGGTGGAGGCGATCCGCCTGCCATCGCTGGATCCCGGTGCTTTTGGGGTGTTCCGCACCGTGTTCGATATCCCCAAGGGCCAGCCCCTCGATGAGCTGTTTGCCCAGCTCACCTGCCCATTGCTGCTGCTCTGGGGCATCCGCGATCCCTGGATCAATGCGGCCGGCCGGCGTGGCGCCTTCCAGCGCCATGCGCCAGCCAACACCACCGAAGTGGTGCTCGAGGCGGGCCACTGCCCCCACGATGAGGTCCCAGAACAGGTGAACCGGGCACTGTTGGAGTGGCTGGCTGCTCTGGCTACGGTTGAGCCCAGCCCAGAGTTCAATCCCCAGCCCTCTTCTAAGCAGCCCTCCTCCGATGACCCCCAGCTCCCCGTCCCTGCAGCAGCGCTCTGAGCCCTACCCCCACTGGTCGTTCACCACGGCCACTGGCGATGAGCTGCGGATCGTGCCCGAGCGGGGCGGCCTGGTCACGGGTTGGCGCAGTGGCGGCCAGGAGTGGCTCTACTTCGATGCCGAGCGCTATGCCGACCCCACCAAATCGATCCGCGGGGGCATCCCGGTGCTGTTCCCGATCTGCGGCGGCCTCGCCGGCAGCCCCTTGCCCCAGCACGGCTTTGCCAGGGATCTGCCCTGGCAGCTCGAGGCACTCGCCGCTGCTGATGGAGCTTCTGCGGGGCCTGGCGTGCGCTTGCGGCTTGTGGACACCGACGCCACCCGGGCGGTGTTTCCCCATGCCTTCACCCTGGAGCTGGATTACCGCCTGACGCCCGGCTGCCTGGCGATCACGGCCCGCGTCAGCAATACCTCTGCGGCCGCCAGCCCTGCTTTGCCCTTCAGCCTGGGGCTCCATCCCTACTTTGCGGTGCAGGATCTGGCAGTCGTTCGCCTGGAAGGCCTGCCAGAGCGCTGCTTCGACCACATCCCCATGGCGGAGGCGGCCACCGCCGGCCAGCTGGAGCGGTTGACCTCGGGCGTGGATTTCCTGGCCCACCCCAGCGGTGCCGTGCGCTTGCTGGATGCCGCCGCTCCTTCAGGGGGCCGTTGGATTGCGATGGAAACCCAGGCGCCCTTGGATCTGGCCGTGGTTTGGACAGAACCTCCCCGCCCGATGGTGTGCCTCGAGCCCTGGACAGCACCGCGGGGTGCCATGGCCAGCGGCGATCGGCTGCTGCAGGTGCCACCCGGCGAGACCCTGGAGCTCGCCTGCACCTACAGGGCTGGCGTGGGTTGAACCCCCGGTAGGCGGCCGCGGGCCAGCTGCTGTTTGGGATCGAATTGGCGTTTGATTGCCTCCACCATGGGCCTGGACGGGGCATCCAGCCAGGCCGGCAGCTCGCTTGTGGCCGGTTGTTTGAGCACGGTGAGGTAGCCACCCAGCTGGTGGCAGAGCCGCCTAAGGGCTTCGGCCTTGTAGCTGGGCAGATCCGCCGCATCCGCCCAGGCGTAACCCAAGCCACTGCCGGCGCTGATCACCGCGCCCAGGGCTTGCAGGTTGGGCTGGCTGAGTTCCCGGACCAGTTCGGCGCAACCGCTGGGTTTCACCCCCAAGCGCAGCAGCCAGGCTGGGTTGGTTGGGCTGCCGGGGCTGTCCTGGTTGGTGTTGCTGTCGCTTGGTGCTGGTCCGCGGCCCTGGGCTTCGCGGGCTTCGAGGGCATCCCGATCGAGAGCTTCGGCCCCGAGGCCATAGTCGGCCGCCTTCGCCTGGAGGCAGCTGATTTGCTCGGCCAGGGTGGGGCTGCTGATGCTGGCCAGGCTGATCAGCAGGCCCCAAAAGCCATTCCCCTGCCGCTGCCAATCCACCCGCTCCGGGCTCAGGCTCGATGCCAGCAGCCACTGGCTCAGGGTTGTGAGCCCCTCGAGCTCACCTTTGATCCACAGGCCCCGGCGCTCGGGCGGGATGGGCAGGGTGCGCAGGTTGAGCTCGGTGATCAGGGCCAGGGAGCCCCAGCTGCCGGCCAACAGACGCATCAGGTCGTAGCCGGCCACATTTTTCACCACCTGGCCGCCGGCCTTGGCGGCGGTGCCATCGGCCCGAAGCAGGCCGATGCCAATCACCTGATCGCGCACGCCCAGGTAGCGCTGCCGGAAGCCCCCGGCCAGCCCCCGCGCCACCAGGCCGCCGATGCTGCCCTGGCTGGGTTGGCCCCAGGGGGCATCCACCGCCAACCACTGCCTGTGGTGGGCTAGGGCTTCTTGAAGCTCTACCAGTGGTGTGCCGGCCTGCACTCGCACGGTGAAATCGCCGGGGCTGTGCTCGAGGATTTGGTTCAGCTTTTGGCAGCTCACCACCGAGCTGGCTGGGCTCACCTTTGGCCCCCAATCCAGGCGGCTGGCCAATCCGGCGGGTAGCCAGGGGGAGGCCTGCTGGTGCAGCGTGCGCACCAGCTCCTGTAGCTCGCTGGGCTCAGGGGTCATCACGGCACGATGGTGCCATGGCCGGTCGCTTCAAGATCGTCGTCCTCGATGACGACCCCACCGGATCCCAGACGGTGCACAGCTGTTCCCTGCTGCTGCAATGGGATCGGGCCACCCTGCTCGAGGGTTTGTCCCGCCCCTCGCCCTTGCTGTTTGTGCTCGCCAACACCCGGGCGTTGGCCCCCGAGGCGGCGGCGGCCCGGGTTCAGGAGATCGCCCGGGCCCTGAAGGGGGCCATGGCCGAGCTGGATGCTGGCGCCGGCCCTGATGCTCCAGGGATCGACCACTGGTTGGTCGTGAGCCGCGGCGATTCCACCCTGCGGGGCCATTTCCCCGTGGAAGTGGATGGGCTCGAGGCCGAGCTCGGCCCTTTTGATGCCACGTTTTTGGTGCCGGCCTTTTTGCAGGGCGGCCGCACCACGGTGGCGGGGGTGCATCTGCTGCATGGGGAGCCTGTTCACACCAGCGCCTTTGGCCGCGATGGCCTGTTTGGCTACGGCACCAGCTTTTTGCCCGATTGGGTGGCCGAAAAAACGGCGGGCCGGATCCCCGCAGATCAGGTGGAGCTGGTGGGGCTCGAGGAGTTGGAGGGATCTCTTGATGCTGGGCCCCAGCAGGGAGGTTTCGACCAGGGCAGTTTTCAGGACCTTCTGGGGCGCCTAGCCGGGCTGGAGGGCAATCGCTGCGTGGCCGTGGATGCGGAGCGGCCGCAGCAGCTTGGGTTCCTGGCTGCTGCGCTGCGGGAGCTCACGGCGCCATCGGCCGCCGAACGCTGGGGCCGGCCGCGGCGGTTCCTCTCCCAATCGGCTGCCAGTTGGATTGAGGCCTTGGCCCACTTGCCGCCCCAACCGCTCACTCCAGCGGGCCTGGCCCAGCTCCGGCGGGTGGATGGGGGCGGTGCGCCCCTTCCGGGGTTGGTGTTGGTGGGATCCCATGTGCCGTTGGCCGATGCCCAGCTCGAGGTGCTCCTGGCGGAACCCGGATGCGGCGGGGTGGAGATTGCCGTGGCCAAGCTGGCCCGGGTACTGGAGGGGCCCGTTCCCCTGGACATGCTGGCCTCCATGGAGCAGGCCTGGCTGGAGCAGTTGCAGGCTGTGTTGGTGGTCGGCAAAACGCCCGTGCTCTTCACCAGCCGGGGTGAGTTGCCATGCCGATCGGCCGCGGAGCGGCGGCGCCTCGGTTTGGAGCTGGCGGCGTTGATGGCCCGGCTGGCGGCGGCCCTGGCCCCCCAAGCGGGCTATCTGATCAGCAAGGGAGGCATCACCTCCCACACCCTGCTCGCTGATGGCCTGGGCCTGGCGCGGGTGGAGCTCCAGGGCCAGCTGCTGCCGGGTCTGTCGCTGGTGCTGACCCCTAGCGATGGGGTGGTGGCTGGCTTGCCCGTGCTCACCTTCCCCGGCAACCTCGGCGACCCCGAAACCCTTAGGGTCGCTTGGGGGTGGATGGAGGGGAGGGAGCTACGCCCCTAAAGCTCCAATCCAGCAGCTGCATGGGGTGGGCCACCGGGATCGGCCGCGGGGCTGCGTCCATGTGTTGGCGGATCTGCAGGCTGCAGCCGATGTTAGCCGACGCCACCCAGTCGGCGCCGGTGGTGGAGAGGTCGGCAGCTTTGATCTGGCCCAGTTCGGCGGCTTCCGTGGGTTGCACCAGGTTGTAGATGCCGGCGCTGCCGCAGCACACGCCCGCCTCCATCGCTTCACGCAGCTGGATGTGGGGGATGGCGCCCAGCAGGGCGCGGGGTTGGTCGCGGATGCCCTGGCCGTGGAGCATGTGGCAGGCATCGTGATAGGCCAGCTTCAGTGGCTTTTCGGAGCTGGTGGGACTGCCATCGGGGTGGGCCAGGGGTTGGAGGCCTGCCTGGAAGCTTTCGCTGAGGCCCACCTGGGCCAGGAATTCCTGGATGTCGCACACCTGGCTGGCGAAGGCTGAACCCCGTTTGGCCCAGGCCGGCTGGCTGGCCAGGATGGAGCCATAGGCCTTCATGGTGTGGCCGCAGCCGGATGCGGCCACCAGCACTGCATCCAGGGGGTCGGCGCCGGCGGGTTTGCCCGGGCCTACCACCGATTCCAGGCTGTCGATCAACTTGCTAGCCAGGTCTTGGGTTTGGGCCGTTTCGCCCTGGTGGTGGGTCACGGCCCCGCAACAGCCCTGGGCCGGCGGAATCACCACTTCGATGCCATTGGCGGCCAGCACCCGCACCGCCGCCGCGTTCACCGTCGGATCAAACACCCGCTGCACGCAGCCGAGCACCAGTCCCACCCTGTAGCGGCGCTCCCCCAGGGCGGGAGTCACCAGCGGGAAGCTGTCGTGGAAGGCTTCTTCTGGCAGCTCCGGCAAGAGCTGCTCCATGGCTGCAAAGGAACCGCCGCCCAGCTTGAGTAGGCCACTGCGGCGCACCAGGGCCTGCAGGGGCGAGCGTGCGTAGCCCCGCAGGCCTTGCAGCACGGCTCGCAGCCGCTGGGGGTAGGGCAGCAGGGCAAACAGGGCCCTGCGCAACAGGGTTTGGCCGGAGCTGCGCAACTCCGGCGCGTTCAGCTGGGGCCGGGTGACTTCCAGCAGTTCGTCGTAGCGGACCCCCGATGGACAGGCCGTGACGCAGGCAAAGCAGCCCAGGCAGCTGTCGAAATGGCCGGCCACCGTGGCATCGAGCGCGAGCTCACCGGCGGCGATCGCCTTGAGGGCATGGATCCGGCCCCGGGGCGAATCCATCTCCGTGCCCAGCACTAAGTAGCTGGCGCAGCTGGGCAGGCAGAAGCCGCAGTGCACGCAGGGGTCGCTGGGGTTGGCGAGGGGCGTTGCCGTGCTGGTGGTCATGGGGCCCAGTTTGGCGTCCCCTGGGCCTGGGCTCAGAAGTGGCGAATCACGGCTTCGGCAAAGCCGGAGCAGCTCACCGGCTCCACCCGGGGTTCCATCAGCCGGGCCAGGTCGTAGGTGACCTCACCGCCGGCGATGGCGGCACTGATGCCCTTGGTGATCAGGTCGGCAGCTTCCTGCCAGCCCATGAATTCGAGCATCATCACGCCACTCAGGATCACCGAGCCGGGGTTGATGCGGTCCAAGCCCGCGTGCTTGGGGGCTGTGCCGTGGGTGGCTTCAAAGATGGCGGCGGTGTCACCGATGTTGGCGCCGGGGGCCATGCCCAATCCGCCCACCACAGCCGCTGCTGCATCCGAGATGTAGTCGCCGTTGAGGTTGAGGGTGGCAAGCACCGAATACTCCTGGGGCCGGGTTTGGATCTGCTGGAAGATGCTGTCGGCGATGCGGTCATCGACCAACACCATCGACTTCCACTTGCCATAGCCGTGGCTTTCGCCGATGCCATCGACCACGCCCTTCACCTCGGCGCAAATCGCTTCTTTTTTCTCGGGGGTGAGGTTGTCGTAGCCCGGCTCGATCAGGCGGGCGTTGTCCTCGCTGCTGAGGGAGTGGTCCCGCTCCAGGTTGTCGAGGATCCAGCTTTCCCGCTCGGTGATGCACACGTCGCGGAATTCGCCGGTGGCCAGCTCGTAACCCCAGTCGCGGAAAGCCCCCTCGGTGAATTTCATGATGTTGCCCTTGTGTACCAGGGTCACGTGGCGCTTGTTTCCCTCGAGGCGCAGGGCGTGCTGAATCGCTTTGCGGATGTGGCGCTGGCTGCCGTGCTTGCTCACGGGCTTGATGCCAATTCCTGAGCCGGGAGGGATCTGGCGCTTGCCGAGCTTGCCGTTGGCCGGGATCACCACCGTGTTGAGGTGCTCGATCAGATCGAGGCAAACCTGGTCATCGGCCTCCCACTCGATCCCCATGTAGATGTCTTCGGTGTTTTCCCGGTAGACGATCACATCGAGGTCTTGGGGCCGCTTGTGGGGGCTGGGGGTGCCTTCGTAATAGCGGCAGGGCCGCACGCAGCAGTACAGATCGAAAATCTGGCGTAGGGCCACATTCAACGAGCGAATGCCGCCTCCGATCGGGGTGGTGAGGGGACCCTTGATGGCCACGCCGTAGGTGCGGATGGCTTCGAGGGTGTCCTCGGGCAGGTACTGGTAGGTGCCGTAAAGCTCGCAGGCCTCATCGCCTGCAAACACCTTGAACCACTCGATCCGGCGCTCGTTGCCGTAGGCCTGGGCCACGGCCGCATCCAGCACCCGCTGGGTGGCGGGCCAGATGTCAACGCCGGTGCCGTCGCCGCGGATGAAGGGAATGATCGGATCGTTGGGCACCACCGGGTGGCCGTCTTCAAAGCGGATCGCCGTGCCGCTGGTGGGGGCGGTGAGTTTTTCGTACTGCCCAGCGGAACTGGTGACCATGGCTGCTGTATTGACGATGGGAGTGAGCCTAGGTTTTACCCATCAAGGGTTCTGCTCACGGAGAACGGCATGAATGCCTCCGACCAGGCCCAATCCTTGGAGGCGGCCCAGGCGATCGCTTCGGTAGCGGCCCTGTTCCGCGGCCACTTCCCCGATGCCCGAGCCAATCTCAGCCCCTGGCGCGACGATCCGCTGACCCGCGCATTCGCCCAGGCGGAGAGCCTGGATCTGTCGTTCCATTTCCCCGGTTGGAGCCCCCGGCTGGAGTGCCGTTCGCTCTTGGTCCAGCTGCAATTGGAATCGGCCCCTGCAGGCGGCCGGCCCCGGTTGTTGGGGGTGTTGATCCGCGGCCTCACCTATGAATCCGAGCGCTGGCGGCTGGCCACCATGGGGGATTGGCAGCCCTCGGGCACCCACCGGCCCCATCCGGCTGTCACCGGGGCCCTGCAGGAGTTTTGCCGGGAGTTGTTTGGCTTGTTTGATCAAGCCCAAAGCGATCCAGCCGGGGGGCAAGCCGCGTAACCCTTCGCAACCTTGTCGGCACCAGGGCAAAGGCAGCGCCTACCTTGGCCCCTCTGCTTAGTAGCCGCGCCCAGCGCCTTCGCGTCCAATGTCTGTTGCCCTGGCTTCCCAACTCCGTGAAGGCACCAAAAAGGCCCACACGATGGCGGAGAACACCGGCTTTGTGAGCTGCTTCCTCAAAGGTGTGGTCGACAAGGTGAGCTACCGCACCCTGGTAGCCGACCTCTTCTTTGTGTACTCAGCCATGGAAGAGGAGATCGGCAAGCTGCGCGCCCAGGGCCATCCCGTTGTGGGCCCCGTGGGCTTCCCCGAGCTCAACCGGCGCGAGACCCTCGAGCAGGATCTGGCCTTCTATTTCGGCGCCGATTGGCGCTCCAGCATCAAGGCCACCCCGGGGGCCCAGCAGTACGTTGATCGGATCCACCAGGTGGCTGCTGAAGCTCCCGAGCTGCTGGTGGGCCACCACTACACCCGCTATATCGGCGATCTCTCGGGCGGTCAGATCCTCAAGAACATCGCCCAAAAGGCCATGAACCTGGGTGAGCACGACGGCCTGCGCTTCTACGAGTTCGACAGCATTGCCGATGAGAAGGGCTTCAAGGTCAACTACCGCGCCGTGCTCGACAGCCTGCCCATCGACCAGGACATGGCCGATCGGATCGTGGAGGAGGCTAACCAGGCCTTTCACCTCAACATGACCATGTTCCAGGAGCTGGAAGGCAACCTGGTGGCCGCCATCGGCAAGGTGCTCTTCGGCTTCCTCACCCGCCGCCAGCGCGCCGGAAGTACGGAAGCGGTGGCTGCCTGAGTTTGCGTCCGCTGCGGTTTTTGGTGCCAGGCACCAGCGGTAAGTTCCGCTGCGGTGGCTTGCTGGTGGAATTGCAAACCGCCCGGCTGGTGGCCCAGCTAGTGCCCGCCGAGGTGGTCACCTACCGCCAACGGGAGTCAGGCACCCCGTTCCTCGCCGATCTGTTGCGCACGGAGCGCTCCCCCGGGGAAGCCCTTTGGATTGTGAGCTGGGGCTTTGATGTGCCCGCCATGCTGCGCCAGCTCAAGGGCCGGCCCGTGGCTTATCACGCCCACAGCAGTGGCTATGGCTTCCCATTGCCGGCTGGGGTGCCGGTGTTGGCGGTGAGCCGCAACACCCTGGGCTACTGGGGTGATCGGGGCCCTCGCAATCCGTTGTTTTTGCTGCCCAATGCCCTGGAATCCCAGTGGTTGGAGCACGGAAAACGCAACAGCACTGGCGGCCCCAATGCCATCGCCAATCCCCAGCGCCGCCCGATTGATGTGCTGGTGCAGCAGCGCAAAAACAGCCGCTACGTGCTTGAGCAGCTGGTGCCCGCGCTCCGGGCCCGGGGCCTGCGGGTGGAGGTGCAAGCCGGCTGGGTCGACGATCTCGTCGAACTGTTCAACAGCGCCAGCGTGGTGCTCTACGACTCCGCCGACTACTGGCGGGGCCGCGGCGTAAGTGAGGGGTTTGGCCTCCCGCCGATTGAGGCTTTGGCCTGCGGCTGCGTGGTGTTCAGCAGCCTCAACCACGCCCTCGCCGACAGCCTCGACCCTGGCCTGGTGGGCCACCAGCTCGGTGCGGGAACCCTGGGAGCTGATGTGGATCGAATCATGGCGGCAATCGCAAACCCGCAGGCCTGGCATCCGGCCCCTGAAGCCCTCGAAGCCCTGATGGATGGCTGCTCTGAGCCGGTGCTGCTCGCGCGCTGGCAGCGGGCTTTGCTGGAGATCAATGGCCACTGGGATCGGCTCCTGGCGGGGGAGCCAGCCCTGCGCGCCCCGGCCCGCTGGCGGATCCAGGCCCAACAGTGGGCGGCCCGGTTGGCCAAGCTGGCCCGATGAGCGCCTTTCTTGCCGGCCTGAATGACGCCCAACGCCTGGCGGTGGACCACCACACAGGCCCTTTGCTGGTAGTGGCCGGGGCGGGCAGCGGCAAAACCCGGGCCCTCACCCACCGGATTGCCCACCTGATCGGCCACCACGGCGTCGATCCGGCCCATCTGTTGGCGGTCACCTTCACCAACAAGGCCGCCCGGGAGATGAAGGAGCGGCTCGAGGTGCTGCTGGCCCAGAAATTGGCCCAGAGCCAGTTCGGCCAGCCCTGGAGCACCTTGCCGGCGGTGGAGCAGCGCCAGCTGCGCAGCCGCATCTATCGCGAGGTGATCAAGGACCTCTGGATCGGCACCTTCCACGCCCTGTTTGCGCGGCTGCTGCGCTTCGACATCGACAAGTTCAAGGACCCCGAAGGCCTCAGCTGGACTCGGCAGTTCTCGATCTACGACGAGAACGATGCCCAGAGCCTGGTGAAGGAGATCGTCACCAAGGAGCTGCAGCTCGATCCCAAGCGCTTTGAGCCCAAGAAAATGCGCTGGGCGATCAGCAACGCCAAAAACCAGGGCTGGTTGCCTGAGCAATTGGAGGCCGATGCCGGTGGTGGCCAGCGGGGCCGCCTGATGGCCGACAGCTACCGGCGCTATCGGCGGGCCCTAGCCGCCAACAACGCCCTTGATTTCGACGACCTCTTGCTGTTGCCGGTGCAACTGCTGCGCCAAAACGAGCAGGTGCGCAACTACTGGCACCGCCGCTTTCGCCATGTGCTGGTGGATGAATACCAGGACACCAACCGCACCCAGTACGACCTGATCAAGCTGCTGGTGACCAACGGCCGCGATCCCGATAGCTACGACGACTGGGAAGGGCGATCGGTGTTTGTGGTGGGCGATGCCGACCAGAGCATCTACAGCTTCCGGGCCGCCGATTTCACGATCCTGATGGGCTTCCAGGACGACTTCGGCGATGGGGCCCCCGATCTGGCCACCAAAACCATGGTGAAGCTGGAGGAGAACTACCGCTCCACCGCCACGATCCTGGAGGCGGCCAACGCCCTGATCGCCCACAACTCCGAGCGCATCGACAAGGTGTTGCGGCCCACCCGGGGCGAAGGGGAGCTGATCTCCCTCACCCGCTGCGACGACGAAATCGCCGAAGCCGAGGCGGTGGTGCACCGCATGCGCATGCTCGAGGCGGCCCATCCGGATTTGGGCTGGGGGGATATGGCCGTGCTGTATCGCACCAATGCCCAATCCCGGGCCATGGAGGAGTCGCTGGTGCGTTGGGGGATCCCCTACATCGTGGTGGGCGGCCTGCGCTTCTACGACCGGCGCGAGATCAAGGACGTGCTCGCCTACCTGAAGTTGTTGGTGAACCCGGCCGACACCGTCAGTCTGCTGCGGGTGCTGAACACGCCCAAGCGGGGGATCGGTAAAACCACGATCGAGCGGCTCACCGACGCTTCCAACCAACTCGGCATTCCCCTCTGGGAGGTGGTGAGTGACGCCGAGGCGGTGCGCTCCTTGGGGGGCCGTTCAGCCAAGGGGCTCCTGCAATTCCATGAATTAATTAGCGACCTTCAGCGCCGGTCCCAAGACACAGCGCCCTCGGAGCTGGTGCAGCGGGTGATGGAGCAGAGCGGCTATGTGGCCGAGCTGATTGCCGATGGCACCGATGAGGCGGAGGACCGCCGCCGCAACCTCAACGAATTGGTGAATGCGGCCCTCCAATACCAGGAGGAAAACGAGGAGGGATCCCTCGAGGATTTCCTGGCCTCTGCCGCCCTGGCCAGCGATGCCGATTCCAAGGACACCGAGCAAAACCGGGTCACCCTGATGACGCTCCATGCCAGCAAGGGCCTGGAGTTTCCGGTGGTGTTTTTGGTGGGCCTGGAGCAGGGCCTCTTCCCCAGCTACCGATCCTTGGAAGATCCGGCAGCCCTCGAGGAGGAGCGCCGACTTTGCTATGTGGGCATCACCCGGGCCAAGGAGCGGCTGTTCCTCTCCCATGCAAGCGAGCGGCGCCTCTGGGGCGGCATGCGCGAACCGGCGGTCCCCTCGGTGTTTCTCTCCGAATTACCCACTGAATTGATCCAGGGCGACATCCCCCGCAGCGGCGGGGCGGCCCTGCGCCGGGATCAACGCATGGAGCGCCTCACCCGGGTGGACCGGGAGGAGAGCCGCCAGGTGGCGGAGGGTGGGGAAGCCGGAGCGGCGGCCAATGCGGTGCGGCGCCGCTCCCCTGGAAAAACCTGGGTCGTGGGCGATCGCCTGCGCCATAGCTCCTTTGGCGAGGGCCATGTGACCCACCTGTTTGGCAGCGGTGAAAAGGTGTCGATCGCGGTCAAATTTGAGGGCATGGGCCCGAAGATTCTCGATCCGCGCTTGGCACCGATCGAGCCGTTGGGGTGAATGCAGATCCCCGGCGTGCCCCAGGTGGTGCTCGAGGCGATTGCCTCTGCCCAAGAGGCCATTGCGCCTGGGGCACCGGTGGCCTTGGTGGGGGGTGCGGTGCGGGATGTGCTCCTGCACCGGGTGCACAACGATCCCTGGCGCGGGCTGCTTGATCTGGATTTGGTGGTCGAGGGCAGCGGGGCGGCCCTGGTGGAGCAGTTGGCTTTGGAGTTGGCCCTGCGGGGCTTTGGGGGTGCGATCACCGGCAGCCAGGTCCATGGCGCCTACGGCACGGTGGAGCTGGAGCTTGTGGTGGCGGGCCAATCCCTGTTGCTGGATGTGGCCACGGCCCGGCAGGAAACTTACGGCGTTCCCGCCGAGAACCCCCAGGTGCGCTTTGGCGCCCTGGCAGACGATCTAGCCCGGCGCGACTTCACGATCAACTCCATGGCCCTGGTGTTGGCAGGCGCCGGTTCGCTCTCTCCTGCCCTGCTCGATCCCCATGGCGGCCAGGCTGATCTGGAGCGGCGCCAACTGCGCCTGCTCCATGGCCAAAGCCTGCGCGATGACCCCACCCGCTTGCTGCGGGGCGCCCGCTATGGGGCCCGGTTGGGTTTTGATTTGGCCCCCCAGAGCCTGGCCGATGCGGCGAGAACCCTGGCTGAATGGCCCTGGCAGTGGCGCTATGGGGACCCCCCGGATCAGGCACCTGCTGGCCTGGGCACCCGACTGCGGATGGAGTTGGAGCTGCTGCTGGAGCGGGAGCCCTGGCCCCAAGCCCTAGCGGCCTTGCAGCGCTGGGGCGCTCTGGTGCTGCTCGACCCCCAGCTGCAAGCGGATCAAATTTGGCCGCGGCGGCTGCGCTGGGCCCAGCGCCTGGGGCTGCCCTTGATGGTGGCGTTGGTGGCTGGCGCGGCCGATCCTCTGGCCTTGGCCGAACGGCTGCAGTTGCCCCACGGCCAGCACAAGCTTTTGGCGAGCTGGCAGGCGTTGCGGGCGCGCTTGGCTGAGGAGGTGGCTGGGGGCGGTGCGGCTGGGGATGCCGTTAGCTGGTGCGCCCTGCTCGAGGCTCCCGGCTTTTCCGCCGATGCGGTGGCGCTGGCTTTGGCCTGCAGTGCTGGTGGCCTGCAGCCCTGGCGGCAGTGGCGCCGGCCTTTGCTGCGCTGGTGGGGGCGGTGGCGCCACATCCAGGCGCCCTTGCAGGCCTCCGATCTGATCGCCCAAGGCCTCAAACCCGGCCCGGCCCTTGGCGCCCGGCTGCGGCAGCTGCGGGCCGGGGCCCTGGGGGCTGAGCGGGTTTGAGCCGGGAGAACGCCGGAAGCTGATGAGTCCGTGACAGTTGGTGGCATTGGTTGGGCGGTTGGTACCGCTACGTTTGAGCTATGGGGTTTGCGTTATGGGTTTGATTCGCGGCACGTTTCAGCTGCTCAATCCGCTGAGCCAAGAGCTGGCTCCGCTCTATGTGTCGGCGCTGGCTGATACGGGAGCTGTGCATCTGTGCATCCCGGAGCACGTCGCCTTGCAGTTGCAGCTGCGGGAACTGGAGAAACGGGAGGTGGTGCTCGCCGATGGCCATCGCCGCACCGTGCCCTACATGGGACCGGTGGAAGTGCGTTTTCGCAATCGGCGCTGCTTCACAGGCGCCATGGTGCTGGGCAACGAGGTGCTGCTCGGGGCGATCCCTATGGAAGACATGGACCTGGTGCTGCAACCCCAGCTCCAATCCATTGATGTCAATCCGGAGAGTCCGAACATCGCCGTGAGCCTGGCGAAGTGACATGGGTTGGAGATAGGAGAAGTTGATCTGGTGGCCTGATCGGATCGGGTCAAGGGCCTTAGTCCACGCTCCCCACCACGGCCGCCTGGGCAAAGCCAGCGTCGTGGAGCGCGGCTATGGCAGCAGGGGCATTGTTTGCGGGAAGGGCGGCCAGCAGGGGCCCGCAGGTTTGGGGGTCGATCAAGAGGCCCTGCAGGGCGGCTGAGCTGGGGCCCTGGAGTTGGATGGCCCCCTCGAGCAGGGCTAGGGCGCGGGCGTTTGACGGGGCAAGGCTGCTGGCGTAACCCCGTTCGAGCAGCTCAAGCGACCCAGCCATCGCAAGCCCCTGGAGCACTGGGGCATCAAGGCTCACCAGGATCGAGTTGGCGCTGGCCTCAAGCATTTCGCCCAGGTGGCCGAGCAGCCCAAAGCCGGTGATGTCGGTGCAGGCCTGGCAGCCATGGGCGCGCAGCAGTTCCACCAGGGGCGCTTGGCTTTGCTGCATGGCGATCAAGGCTTGATCAATCCAGGCGGGCTTGCAGTGCCTGCTTGGAGCGGCGGCCATGGAGGCAGCAAACAAGACGCCTGTGCCGATGGGTTTGACCAGCACCAAGACATCGCCGCCATGGAGTGGTCCCTTGGGCCAGGGGCTGCTACTGCAGCGGCCATTCACCGTGAGGGCAAGGGTGAGGGGGCCAGGTCCAGGGGCCATGCCGCGCCCTGCGCGCGCTTCCAAGGTATGGCCCCCAATCAGCCGGCCGCCCATCGGTTCGAGCACCGAGCGCACACCGGCCAAGGTTTGGGCCAGAAGTTGTTGCTGCATTGCCGCTGAGCCCTGGGGCACGGTGACCAGGGCTTGGGCGCTGTCCACCTGGGCTCCCGACGCCCAGAGATCGCTGCAGGCATGGAGGGTGGTGAGACGGGCGTTGAGCCAGGCATCGCCCACCAGGGCCGGAAAGCCATCCACGCTTTGCAGCAGGGTTTCGCCGTTGGCGCCTAGGCCCACCACGGCCGCATCCGCCGCCGGCCCGCCCAGGCCTGCCTGCTTCAGGGCTGCTGCCAAAGGAGCGGCAGCAAGTTTGGCCCCACAGCCGTGGCAGGCCATGGCATTGCCGCTATCCATGTTGTTGCCTTTGCCCATGGCCTGGAGCTCGGTAAAGCCCTCCATAAAGCGCTGATCAATGGCTTGCTTCCAGCGCCACAGCAGTTCGCTGGGGCCCCATGCAAAGGGCCCCCAGAAGGCCACGGCCCTCGGCCTGCCGCTGATCGCACCGCCATCACCGAGAAGCTGCAGGGCCCGGACCTGGGGGCGCCAGCGCTTCAGCTGGGGTGATGGGGCCGATGCGCCTTGGCTCGTGCTGTGATCCAGCCAGCGTTCGAGATTGGCCGCCAGCACCGGCGCTGCCCGCACCGCCCACACCCCTGAGGCCGCCCGGGCACAAGCTTCGATTACACCGCAATCGCCGCTGGCAAAGACTGCTGGCTGTCCCTTCACCTGCAGGCTGGCTTCGGTGAACACCCGCCCTGAGGCATTGGTGGGCAGCCCAGAGGCTTCCAGCCAGCTGGGGCCGCGGCTGCCGGTGCAGGCCAGATCTGGGTTGGGTTCTTGGTTTGAATCGGGCGCCAGGCCTTGTGGTTTGCGCGACTCCCGCACAGTCGTCACGCCCGCCGCTTCGAGCAGGGATTCGCCTAGCCGGTTGGCAGCCCTCGAGCCCAGATGCAGCTGCTCGCTGCGCAGCCGCAAGCGCGGCTGGAGCCCCCGATGGCGCAGGGCCAAGGCCACCTCCACGGCGGCCGCTCCCCCGCCATGGATGGTGATCGCTTGGGGTGCTTCCAAGCCCTGGCACCAGGCCAAAAAGGGCTCCAGGGGCTTCACTGGTAAGGGGGCTTCGGCCGCAGCGTCGAGGGCAAGGGAGCCACCCACTTCCGCCCCCACATCGAGGCTGAGCAGATCCCAGGCCAAAGCCGGCCGGCCCTCCAGTACCAGCTCCTGGCGGGCCAGATCCACGGCCGTGATCTCTGCTTGCACGAAGCTGACGCCGGTCAGGGCGCACAGCCGCCTGAGATCAATAGCGCACTCCTCAGGGCTGTAGAGCCCTGCCACCAGGCCCGGCACCAGGCCCGAATAGGGGGCGGTGCTGTGGCGGTTCACCAGGGTGATGAGGCCGGGGGGGCGCCGCTTGGGTTGCATGGCCCAGAGGCGCAGCACCAGGGCATGGCTATGGCCGCCGCCGGCGAGCACGAGTTGCTTGGTGGTCACGGGCGTTGGGCCAGGCGCTACGAGGGTCAAAATGACACCGACCCAGCCCGCTCGCCATGACCAGTCCCCCTGTCGTGGTGGCCGTTCCGGCTCGCTTGGAATCGGCCAGGCTGCCCGGCAAGGTGATGGCCGACATCGGCGGTCAGCCGATGCTGCGCCGGGTGTTGGAGCGTTGCACCCAGGCCAAGGGCGTGGCGGCGGTGGTGGCTTGCACCGATAGCGAGATTGTTCAAGAGGCTGCCGAGGGCTGGGGGTATCGCGCCCTGCTCACGCCCCAATCCTGCAGCTCTGGCAGTGAGCGCTTGGCTTGCGTGGTGGATGAGCTGGTCGCAGCCGCGGGAGGCCAGGCGTTCGATCAAACCCTGGTGATCAATGTGCAGGGGGATCAGCCGTTGCTGGATCCTGCGATCATCGAAGCCATGGTGGAGCGCTTTACGGCCCTGGATCGGCCCGCGGTGCTCACGCCTGTCTACCCCCTGGCAGCCGCCAAACTCCACGACCCCAATGTGGTCAAGGTGCTCCGCGCCCATGACGGCCGGGCGATCACCTTTTCCCGCAGTGCCCTGCCCCATGTCCGCGATCTGGACCCCGATCAGTGGACCAGCCGCACCACCTTTTGGGGTCATGTGGGCTTGTATGGCTATCGGGCGGATGTCTTGGCCGGATGGCAGGCGCTGCCCGTTTCGCCGCTCGAAGCCCTGGAAAAACTGGAGCAGCTGCGCTTAATCGAAGCCGGCATCCCCCTGCTCACCTACGAGGTGGCGGCGGATTGCTTTTCGGTAGACACCACGGAGCAGCTGGAGCAGGCACGGGCCCTGGTGGCGGCCAACCCCGATTAGCAACCCAACTAGCTATTCGTGTCGCGCCAACCCTCCCGGCTCAGGGTTTGCCAGTGGCCCCGCTGGTGCAGCAGCAGCTCGGCCAGTTCCCGCACGGCCCCATCGCCGCCCTTTTGGCGCAGCACCAGATCGGCTTGGCGGCGCAGCCCGCGGGCCCCATTGGCGGGGCTCACCAGCAGGCCTACGGCTGGTCGCACCGTCAGGTCGTTGAGGTCGTCGCCGATGAAGGCGATGTGGCGGCACTCCAGGCCCAGCTGATCCAGCAGCTCTTGGAGGGCGGCGAGCTTGTCGCCCACGCCCACCAGGCAATGACGGATATCAAGGTGGCGGGCCCGTTGCTCGATGGCGCCGCTGCGGCCGCCGCTCAAGAAAGCCACCTCGATACCGGAGCGCTGCAGCATCCGAATCGCCAGGCCGTCGCGCACATCGAATCGCTTCACCACACCTCCTCTTTCGTCGTAGTGGAGGCCGCCATCGGTGAGCACCCCATCCACATCACAGATCAGCATTCGGATGGGCTCGAGCCGCGGGGCGAGCAGCCTGCGGGTGAGGCGGGAGAGCAGACCTAGGCCGCCCATCGTGGGGTCCTCATCGTGGCCACCTCAAAGCACGCTCACCGCAGGGCCTTCAGCCACCACCGCCCGCAGGGCCACCAATTGGCTCAGCAGGGCCTTCAGGCGGTGCAGGGGCACCATGTTGGGGCCATCGCTAAGGGCAACCGTGGGATCGGGGTGCACCTCAAGGAACAGCCCATCCACCCCCACCGCCACCGCCGCCCGGGCCAGGGGCGCCACGAATTCCCGTTGGCCCCCTGATGTGGCCCCCTGGCCGCCGGGCTGTTGCACGGCGTGGGTGGCATCAAAGATCACCGGGCAGCCCAGGGCCTGGAGCTGGGGCAGGCTGCGGTAGTCCACCACCAGGGTGTTGTAGCCAAAGCTGCTGCCCCGTTCGGTGAGCCAGAGGCGGCCGCTGGTGGGGTCCAGGCCCGATTCCGCCATCTTGCTCACCACCTGGGCCATGTCCCAGGGGGCCAGAAATTGGCCTTTTTTCACATTCACCACCTTTTCTGTACCTGCCACGGCCTTCGCAGCGGCCTCCAGGAGATCGGTTTGCCGGCAGAGGAAGGCGGGAATCTGGAGCACATCCACGGCCTGGGCGGCGGCAGAAGCCTGGTGGCTTTCGTGGATGTCGGTGAGCACTGGCACCCCAAAGCTCTCGCCCACCTCTTGGAGGATCTTCAGACCCTCATTGGTGCCAGGGCCGCGATACGACTTGCCGGAGCTGCGGTTGGCCTTGTCGAAACTGGCCTTAAACACGTAATCCATGCCCAGCTCCTGGCAGATGCCGCTCACCCGCTCGGCCACCTGTAGAACCAGATCCCGGCTTTCAATCACACAGGGTCCGGCGATCAGGGTGAGGGGCTTGGCGCTCATGGGCGGATAGCGGCGCCCGACACGGCGGCTTGGTTGGTGGTGAACCCAGCCTGCACCAGATCGTGCAAGCGCAGCAGGCCCACCAGCTCGCCGCCATTGATCACTGGCAACACCGAGAGGGCCTGGGCTGGGTTGCGTTCCATCATCACCAACGCCTCGGCGGCCAGGGTGTCCGGCGTCACGCTGATCGGATTGGTGGTGGCCATGGCGGAGGCTTGCACGCTTGCCCAGGCTTCCGGCGGGTGGCGTTGCAGGGTGCGGCGCAGGTCGCCATCGGTGATCAGGCCGCCGCTGCCGCTCCCCGCTCCCTGTACCCAGGCGGCGCCCAGGCTGCCCTTGCCGTTGGTGGGGCGGGTGAGCTGGCCAATCACGGCGCTCAAGGTGGCTTCCGGCGCCAGGGGCTCAAGTTCGCTGGCCGGCACCATCAAATCGGCAACGCTGAGGGTGAGTTGGCGGCCAAGCGATCCCGCCGGGTGGTTGATGGCGAAATCCTCGGGGGAAATCCCAGCCCGTTCCATCCACACCGCCGCTAGCGCATCGCCGATGGCCATGGCCACGGCCGTGCTGGCCGTGGGCGCGAGGTTGAGGGGGCACGCCTCCCGGTCCACCGAGCCATCCAGCACCACCTCGCAGCGGCGGGCCAAGGCCGAATCAATCCGTCCCACCAGGGCGATGCGGCCGGTGCCGCGGCGCTTGAGGTGGGGAAGGATCGCCAGCAGCTCTTCCGTTTCGCCACTGTTGGAGAGCAGCAGGGCCACATCGTCGGAGGCGACGATTCCAAGATCGCCGTGCAGGGCGTCGGTGGGGTTGAGAAACACCGCCGTCAGGCCGATTGACGAGAAGGTGGCGGCAATTTTGCGGGCCACGATGCCGCTTTTGCCCACGCCCGTCACCACAAGCTTGGCCCGGCGCGAGCGGCAGGCCAGCAGCAAGTCCAGGGCCGCTTCCACTTGTTTGGGGTTGAGCCTTGCGGCGGCCGCGGCGATGGCCGCGGCTTCTTCCTGGAGGCAGCGGCTCAGGGCAGAAGCTGGGCCTGGCGAGGACGCTGGCAACACGGAGAGTCCTTTGATCAAGCCATTGTTTCAGGCCCCGTAGCCCTTGGGGTTGGCGCTCTGCCAGGCCCAGCCGTCGCGGCACATGTCGTTCAGGCTCCGGCTGGTGCGCCAGCCCAGGCGCTTGGTGGCCAGGGAGGGATCGGCCACGGTGATGGCTGCATCGCCCGGCCGCCGCTCCACGATTTCCAAGGGCACCGGGCGGCCGCTGGCGGTCTCAAAGGCCGCTGCCACCTCCAGCACTGAATGGCCGTGGCCGCTGCCCAAATTCAGGGTGAGCAGCTGGGGGTCTTCCGCCAGCAGCACATCCAGGGCGGCCTTGTGACCTTCGGCCAGGTCCATCACGTGGATGTAATCCCGCACGCCGCTGCCATCGGGGGTGGGCCAGTCGCCTCCGAACACCTGCAGCTGCTCCCTCCGTCCCACGGCCACCTGGCTCACGAATGGAAAGAGGTTGTTGGGGATTCCGGAGGGGTCTTCACCGATGCGGCCACTGGGGTGGGCGCCCACGGGGTTGAAGTAGCGCAGCCGGGCGATGCGCCAGCCGGGCTCGCTGGCTGCCACATCGGCCAGCAGTTGCTCCACCGCCGCCTTGCTGTGGCCATAGGGGTTGATGGGAGCGATGGCAGCCGTTTCTGGGATCGGCACCGTTTCCGGGTAGCCGTAGAGGGTGGCGCTGCTGCTGAACACCAGGCTCCTGCACCCATGACCTTGCATGGCGCTGAGCAAATGGTGCGAGCCAGAGACGTTCACATCCCAGTAGCGGAGTGGTTCGCTCACCGATTCGCCTACGGCCTTGAGTCCGGCGAAGTGGATCACCGCATCGGCTGGCTTGCCGTCCACCATTGAGCAGGCAGAGAAAGCCTGATCGAGATCTTGCTCTGAGCGGATGTCGCCCTCGATAACCATCAAGCGATTGGCGGCGGCTGGGCCCGCCAACTTCGCGACCCGCCTCAGGGCCTCTGGCGAGCTGTTGGCATAACTATCAAGCACTACCAGTCGGTGGCCCGCTTCCAGCAGCACCAGGGCCGTATGGCTGCCAATAAAGCCGGCGCCGCCAGTGATCAGGAGGTTGGCCAAGCAAGACCGGATGGCTAGGGACCAACCTATGCCAATCTCATTGTTACAAGCTGCGCAGTCTGCAGCATTAACTGGAGACTGGCCCGATGACGAGCTCTATGGCGAGAAAACATGCTCTCATTACTGGTATTACCGGGCAGGATGGCAGCTACCTTGCTGAGCTATTGCTTGAGAAGGGTTATGTCGTCCATGGCATCAAGCGCCGGGCCAGCAGCTTCAACACCAGCCGGATCGACCACCTGTACCAAGATCCCCACGAACAGGATCCCAGGCTTGTTCTGCATTACGGCGATCTGACCGATTCGACCAATCTGATTCGGATTATTCAGCAGGTTCAGCCCGATGAAATTTATAATTTAGGAGCCCAAAGCCATGTGGCTGTGAGCTTTGAGGCGCCCGAATACACGGCCAATAGTGACGCGTTAGGTACCTTGCGGATCCTGGAGGCAGTGCGGATGCTGGGCCTGGCAGATAAAACCCGGATCTATCAGGCGAGCACCTCAGAGCTGTATGGCCTGGTGCAGGAGATTCCCCAAAAAGAAACCACACCGTTTTATCCCCGCAGTCCCTACGGGGTGGCCAAGCTCTATGCCTACTGGATCACGGTGAACTACCGGGAGGCCTACGGTATGTATGCCTGCAATGGCATCTTGTTCAACCACGAATCACCCCGCCGTGGTGAAACCTTTGTGACCCGCAAGATCACCCGGGGCCTTGCAAGGATTGACGCTGGTTTGGAGCAGTGTTTGTTCATGGGCAATCTCGATTCGTTGCGCGATTGGGGCCACGCAAGGGATTATGTGGAGATGCAGTGGCGGATGTTGCAGCAGGAGACCCCTGAGGATTTCGTGATTGCCACCGGCCGCCAGGAAACGGTGCGCCGCTTCATTGACCTCGCTGCTGAGCACCTAGGTTGGGGTGGTCGCCATGGCCCGGCCATCCAGTGGAATGGCACAGGCCTTGAAGAAGTGGGTCGCCGCGCCGACACGGGAGCTGTGGTGGTGCGGATCGATCCGCGCTACTTTCGCCCTGCCGAGGTGGAAACCCTGCTGGGTGATCCCAGCAAGGCCAAAGACAAACTGGGCTGGACCCCCACCACAACCCTCGAGGAATTGGTCGCCGAGATGGTGGCGACAGATAAGGATGAAGCGGCGAAGGAAGCCCTGCTGCGCCGCAAGGGCTTTACGGTGGTGGGTTCGATGGAGAATCCGCCGTCTAATGTTGGTGCGTTGAATTCAACAGCTGCCAGTCAAGGTGGGGAGGCTTGATGTCTTCACCAGCTGTTGGAAACCCCGACAAATTGATCTCACCAGCTGATCGGATTTATGTGGCCGGTCACCGGGGCATGGCTGGTTCAGCCATTTGCCGGGCGCTTTTGGCCAAGGGCTACGGAGAAGCAGGCGGTGGGGCCGTTCTCACTGCACCGCGCAGCGAACTGGATTTGCTTGATCCTGGGGCTGTCGCCGATTGGTTTGGAGCCAACAAGCCTGATGTGGTGATTCTTGCTGCAGCCAAGGTGGGCGGCATCCATGCCAATGCCACCTATCCTGCTGATTTTTTGCTCGATAATCTTAAGATTCAAAGCAATGTAATTGAAACAGCTTGGCGCAGTGGAGCGCGCCGTTTGCTGTTTTTAGGCAGCAGCTGTATTTATCCCAAGTTTGCTGTGCAGCCGATCAAAGAGGAGTCTCTGCTGACTGGATCGCTTGAGCCCACCAATGAGTGGTACGCGATTGCCAAGATTGCCGGGATCAAGCTGTGCGAGGCCCTGCGGAGGCAGCACGGCTTTGATGCCATTAGCTTGATGCCTACCAACCTCTACGGTCCTGGTGATAATTATCACCCTGCAAATAGCCATGTTATGGCTGCATTAATACGCAGGTTTCATGAGGCAAAGGAATCCAAGGCTCCAAGCGTCACATGCTGGGGGACAGGAACTCCTTTGAGGGAATTTTTGCATGTTGATGATCTCGGCGAGGCCTGTGTGTTTGCGCTAGAGAGCTGGCGCCCTGGGCTTGATGACGTGCAATATCTCAATGTGGGTACGGGGATGGATCTTTCAATCAAAGAGCTGGCTGATCTTGTGGCAAAAACTGTGGGCTATGCAGGAGATATCCAATGGGATTCCGACAAGCCTGATGGCACGCCTAGGAAGCAGTTGGATGTTTCAAAGCTTGGGGCCATGGGCTGGAGCGCAGCAATTCCACTTGCTGAAGGATTGGTCAAGACCTACGGGGCTTTTAAAGAAACCTTGTCATCGGCTCCATTACTCTCCGCTGCGGAAGTCGCTTGAGAATTGTGGGGCCTGGGATTCGCAGTATCTGCTGCATCGGTGCGGGCTATGTGGGCGGCCCCACGATGGCGGTGATTGCCGATCGTTGCCCTGGTATTGAGGTAACGGTGGTGGATCTCAATGCTGAGCGGATCGCCGCCTGGAATGATCCTGACCTCTCCAAGCTCCCCGTTTATGAACCTGGGCTGGATGCGGTGGTGGGCCGCTGTAGGGGCCGCAATTTGCACTTTTCCACCGCCGTGGATGCGGCGATTGCGGCTGCCGACATGGTGTTCCTCTCGGTGAATACCCCCACCAAAACCAAGGGGCTTGGGGCTGGTCAAGCCAGTGACCTGCGCTGGATTGAGGCCTCTGCCCGCCAGGTGGCGGCCTGCGCCCAAGGCCACACAATCGTGGTGGAGAAAAGCACCCTGCCCGTGCGCACGGCAGAAGTGGTGCAGGCCATCCTTGCTGCCTCTTCCCTGCAAGCCGGATCCCATGGGACTGCCCCCGCCAATGGGACTCAGCCCACCTTTGCGGTGCTCTCCAACCCTGAGTTTTTGGCGGAAGGCACGGCGATCACCGATCTTCAGAACCCCGATCGGGTGCTGATTGGGGGTGAGGATCCAGAGGCGATCGAAGCCTTGGCTGGGATCTATGGCCATTGGGTGGCGCCAGAGAGGATCCTGCGCACGAACCTGTGGAGCAGTGAGCTCTCCAAGCTCACGGCCAATGCCTTTTTGGCCCAGCGGATCAGCTCGATCAACAGCATTGCTGCTTTGTGCGAGGCCACGGGCGCCGATGTGGGGGAAGTGGCCAGGGCCATCGGTACGGATAGCCGGATTGGCCCCAAGTTCCTAAAGGCCGGCCCTGGCTTTGGCGGCAGCTGCTTTCAAAAAGACATTCTCAATTTGGTGTACCTCTGCCGCCACTACGGCCTCGAGGAGGTGGCGGATTATTGGGAGCAGGTGGTGGCGCTCAACACCTGGCAGCAGCACCGCATTGCCCGCCTGGTGGTGACCAAGCTGTTTGGCACCGTCACCGGCAAGCGCCTGGTGGTCCTCGGTTTTGCTTTTAAGGCCGACACCAACGACACCCGCGAATCCCCTGCGATCCGCATTTGCCGTGATTTGTTAGAGGAAGGGGCCGAGTTGGTGATTGTTGATCCCAAGGTCGCGCCTGCTCAAATCGCTAGAGATCTTGGCCAGGACCCGAGTGCCCAAGGCTCGGATGGCGCTGGTGGTTGGCAGCTGGCCAGCTCCGCGGTGGAGGCGGCAACGGGTGCCGATGCGATGCTGCTTCTTACTGAATGGGCGGAGTTTTCCTCCATGGATTGGAACGCAATCACGGCTGTGATGCGCCAGCCCGCCTGGCTGTTTGATGCCCGTGCCACGGCTGATACCGCTGCCGCCCGGGCCGCTGGGCTGCAGGTTTGGCGCGTGGGGGAGGGTTGAGCTGATGCCCGCTTCTCTGACGCGCAATTTGGTGACCGGCGGTGCCGGTTTTGTGGGCTCCCACCTGGTGGACCGGCTGATGCAGGCCGGCGAGGAGGTGATCTGCCTCGACAACTACTTCACCGGCCGCAAGGCCAATATTTCCCAGTGGATAGCCCATCCCCGTTTTGAGCTGATCCGCCACGACGTGACCGAGCCGATCAAGCTCGAGGTGGATCGCATCTGGCATTTGGCTTGCCCGGCCTCCCCGGTGCACTACCAGTTCAACCCGATTAAGACAGCCAAAACCAGCTTCCTGGGCACCTACAACATGTTGGGTCTGGCCCGGCGGGTGGGGGCCAGGTTGCTGTTGGCGAGCACCTCTGAGGTGTATGGCGATCCGGAGGTGCATCCCCAGCCCGAGAGCTACCGGGGTTGTGTGAACACCATCGGCATCCGCAGCTGCTACGACGAGGGCAAGCGCATCGCCGAAACCCTTTGTTTCGACTACCGGCGCATGCATGGCACCGAGATCCGGGTGGCTCGGATCTTCAACACCTACGGGCCCAGGATGCTGCCCGACGATGGCCGGGTGGTGAGCAATTTCATCGTGCAGGCGCTGCGCGGCGATCCCCTCACCCTCTATGGCGGCGGCAGCCAAACCCGCAGCTTCTGTTTTGTGGACGATCTGGTGGAGGGGCTGATCCGCTTGATGAACGGCTCCCACACCGGTCCGATCAACATTGGCAATCCAGCCGAATTCACGATCAAGCAACTGGCCGAACTCGTGCGTGACCGGATTAATCCTGGGCTGGCATTTGTGGATCAAGCCTTGCCCCAGGACGATCCCCTCCAGCGCCAACCGGTGATTGATCTGGCCCGCGCCGAATTGGGCTGGGAACCCACGGTGCCCCTAGGGCAGGGCCTGGAGCCAACCATTGCCTACTTCCGGCAGTTGCTGGGTTCATGAGCCAACCGGTGCTGGTCACCGGTGCCGCAGGCTTTATTGGTGCTGCCGTCTGTGAGCGCTTGCTTGGGCGCGGCGTCTGTGTTGTCGGGCTCGACAATTTCAACAACTACTACGACCCCTCTCTGAAGCAGGCGCGGCTAGACCAGCTCGATGGGATTGCAGCACCTGGCTGGAGTTTCCATCGCCTGGATCTCGCCGATGGCGAGGCGATGGCGGCCCTGTTTGTGGCCACCAAGCCCCGGGCTGTGGTGCACCTCGCTGCCCAGGCGGGGGTGCGTTACTCCCTGGAGAATCCCGCCGCCTACATCCAGGCCAACCTGGTGGGTTTTGGCCACATCTTGGAAGGCTGCCGCCACCACGGCGTGGAGCATCTGGTGTATGCCTCCAGCAGTTCGGTGTATGGCGGCAACAAGGCCATGCCGTTTGCCGAAGGCCAGCCGGTCAACCATCCGGTGAGCCTCTATGCGGCCACCAAAAAGGCCAATGAGCTGATGGCCCACACCTACAGCCACCTCTATGGCCTGCCGGCCACGGGCTTGCGCTTTTTCACCGTCTATGGCCCTTGGGGCCGGCCCGACATGGCACCGATGCTGTTTGCTAAGGCGATCCTGGCCGGTGAACCCATCAAGGTGTTTAACAACGGCCAGATGCGGCGTGATTTCACCTACATCGACGACATCGTGAGCGGCGTGATCGCCTGCCTCGAAAAGCCCGCCACGGCCGATCCTGCGTTTGATGCGGCCAACCCCGATCCCGCCACCAGCTGGGCGCCCCACCGGGTGTTCAACATTGGCAATGCCCAGCCCACCGAGCTGCTGCACTTCATTGGCGTGCTCGAGCAGGCCCTGGGCCGAAGGGCCATCCAAAATTTCCAGCCCATGCAACCCGGTGATGTGGTGGCCACCGCCGCCGATACGTCCCTGCTCGAAGCGTGGGTGGGCTTCAAGCCCTCCACCCCGATCGAGGTTGGCGTCGAGCAGTTCGCCCGTTGGTACCGGCAGTTCTACGGCTAGGGGCTGGTCTACTGATAAAAGCTGGTCTACTGCTAAGAGCTACGCGAGCTAGGCGGCAAACTGGGCCGATTGGCCAAGCGTTTCCATGCCCAGCCCGGCTTCAACGCTTCAAAGCCTGCGGGGCATGGTGGATTTGCTGCCCGAGCAAACCTCCCTCTGGCAGCAGATTGAGGTCACTGCCCGCGAGCACTTCCGCCGGGCCGCCATCGCCGAAATCCGCACGCCCCTGCTGGAGGCCACCGAGCTGTTTGCCCGCGGCATTGGCGAAGCCACCGACGTGGTGGGCAAGGAGATGTACACCTTCATCGATCGGGGCGATCGCAGTTGCACCCTCAGGCCCGAGGGCACGGCATCGGTGGTGCGCGCCGCGATTCAGCACGGCCTCTTGAGCCAGGGCCCCCAGCGGCTTTGGTATGGCGGGCCGATGTTTCGTTACGAGCGGCCCCAGGCCGGCCGCCAGCGCCAGTTTCACCAGATTGGCGTGGAGCTGCTGGGTTTTGCCGATACCCGCTCCGATGTGGAAGCGATGGCGGTGGCCTGGGATCTGCTGGCGGACCTCGGGGTGGGTGGTTTGGCTTTGGAGCTCAATTCCCTCGGCAGCGCCGAAGACCGGGCCTTTTACCGCCAGCAATTGGTGGCCTGGCTGACGGCGCGCAGCGATCAGCTCGATCCCGATTCCCAAGGTCGGATCCACACCAATCCCCTGCGGGTGCTCGATTCCAAGAATCCCCAAACCCAGGCCTTGCTTGCCGATGCCCCTTCCCTCGCTGACGCCCTCTGCCCCGAGAGCCGGCAGCGCTTTGCCGAGGTGCAGCAGGGGCTCGCGGCGCTGGAGATTCCCTTTGTGCTCAACCCCCGGCTGGTGCGCGGCCTGGATTACTACAGCCACACCGCCTTTGAAATCACCAGCAGCCAGCTCGGCGCCCAGGCCACGGTGTGTGGTGGTGGCCGCTACGACGGCCTGGTGCAGCAATTGGGCGGGCCCGAGGCTCCGGCAATTGGTTGGGCCCTAGGGATGGAGCGGTTGGCCTTGCTGCTGGCCCAAAGCGCGAGGTCAGGGGTATCCGCTGCGTCGCAAGCTGTTCCCGACCTGTATGTGGTGAGCCGCGGCGAAGCTGCCGAGGCCATGGCCCTGCCGGTGGCCCGCCTGTGCCGCTCGGCAGGTTTGGCGGTGGAGATCGATGCCAGTGGTTCGGCCTTTGGCAAGCAGTTCAAGCGGGCGGATCGCTCCGGGGCCCGGTGGGCCGTGGTGATCGGCGACCAGGAGGCCGCCGAGGGGGTGGTGGTGCTTAAGGATTTGCGCGCTGGCCCCCCCGACCCACTGGCGGGGGGCAGCGGATCAGGCGCCAGTGACCCGCGTATGACGCCCCAGGAGCTGGTGGCCCGCCTCAGGCCAGCCTGAGCGTTTCGCCTTGCGCAACCAGCCAGGCCGCCCGACTACCTGTCCACCAGCCCGCGCAGAGTCAGGGTCTGCGGCTGTTGACTGCCGAGGTTGCTGTGCTTGGAGCTCCACGCCGCCCCAATGGGTGATCCGACCCTCGCGATCATTGCTGGTGCCGGAGTGCTGCCTCGGATGCTCTCGGAAGCCCTCACCCGCGACGGCAGGGACTACATCGCCTGCCATCCGCACGGAATCGACGTGGAGATTGAGGGGGCTGAGCCCTTCTACTTCGAGCGCTCGATTTCGTTTTTTAAGTCGCTGGAAAAGCGCGGCATCCAGCAAGTCGTGATGGTGGGCAAGTTTGATCGGCCCAAATCCCTCAACGTCCTGCGGTTTGAGGCCTCCACCTTGATGGCTGCCCCTCGCATCTTGGCCTCCCTGCGAAGCGGCGATGACACGGCCCTGAGGGCCTTGGCCCAGATCATCGAGGAGCTGGGGCTGCAGGTGGTGGGCGTGGAAGAGGTGGCCCCGAATCTGCTCACCGAACCCGGGCTCTATGCCGGCCGGGTGCCCACCGAAGCCGAGCGAGCTGATGTGGAGCGGGCCGCCTACATCGTTGAAGCGATTTCCGGGGTGGATGTGGGCCAGGGAGCAATTGTGGCTGGTGGGCTGTGCCTGGCCACCGAAGCCTTGCCCGGCACCGACGCCATGCTCGATTGGGTCGCCTCCATTCGCCCCAATCTCCCCGCAGCGACCCAGGCCGGGGTGCTCTACAAGGGCCCCAAGGTCCACCAAGACCGGCGCATGGACCTACCCGGTATCGGTCCGATCACCGTGGCCAAGGCTGCGGCAGCCGGCCTGGCCGGCATTGCCTGGGAGGCCCGCGGCGCTCTGCTGCTCGATGCCAAGCAAACCATGGCCGATGCCGAGCGCTTGGGCATCTTTTTGTGGTCCCGCGAGCCCCTCAGGCGTTAAACCCCAGCTCTCTCCAGCACCCCTTTGCTGCTGGGGATGGCCCCGGCCCGGCGGGGATCCACCTCCACCGCAAGGCGCAGGGCCCGGGCGAAGGCCTTGAAGCAGGCCTCCACGATGTGGTGGGAGTTGACGCCATCGAGCTGGCGGATGTGCAGGGTGAGGCCAGCGTTGTTGGCCACGGCTGCGAAGAACTCCTTCACCAGTTCGGTGTCGTAGCTGCCGATTTTCTGGGCCGGAATTGTGAGACCAAAGCTCAGGTGGGGCCGGCCGGAGCAATCCAGGGCCACCTGCACCAGGGCCTCATCCAAGGGCGCCAGGAAATGGCCAAAACGGTGGATGCCCCGCCGGTCGGCGAGGGCTTGGGCCAGGGCTTGGCCAAAGGCGATGCCCACGTCTTCGTTGGTGTGGTGGTCGTCGATGTGGGTGTCGCCCTTGGCGCTGATCTCCAGATCCAAGAGCCCGTGGCTGGCGATCTGGTGGAGCATGTGGTCGAGGAAGGGCACGCCGGTGCCCACCTGGCAGCTGCCCGTGCCATCGAGGTTGAGCTTGATGCTCACATTGGTTTCCCCGGTGACGCGGTGAATCTCGCCGGTGCGCATGGCCTTCAACCCTTTGGTCCCATGGTGCCAGGCAGGTCCAGCCCCCCAGGTCCCAGGTCCCAGCTCTTAGGGGGCTTTGGGGTGTGGCTCAGTCGCGCCAGCGCTTGAGCAGATCGCCGTAGGCATCGATGCGGCGATCGCGGAGGAAGGGCCACCAGCGGCGCACCGCCTCACTGCGCTCCAGATCCAGATCCACCAGCAGCACCTCCTCTTGATCGTTGCTGGCCATGGCCAGCAGTTCCCCCTGGGGGCCACAGCCAAAGCTGCTGCCCCAGAAGCTGATGCCGCCCTTGGCTCCGGGTTCGGTTTCGATCCCGCAGCGGTTCACCGCTAAGAGGGGCAGGCCATTGGCGATGGCGTGGCCCCGCTGCACGGTGATCCAGGCCTCCCGTTGGCGGGACTGCTCGTCGCCATCGTCTTGCGGGCTCCAGCCAATGGCGGTGGGATAGATCAGTAGTTCCGCGCCGGCCAGGGCCATCAGCCGGGCCGCTTCTGGGTACCACTGGTCCCAGCACACCAGCACCCCCAAACGCCCCAGGCTGGTTTGGATCGGCTCAAAGCCCTGATCTCCTGGCGCGAAATAGAACTTCTCGGTGAAGCCTGGATCATCCGGGATGTGCATTTTGCGGTAGATGCCTGCGATCTGGCCATCGCTCTCCAGAACCACGGCGGTGTTGTGGGAGAGGCCCGCCGCCCGCCGCTCAAACAGGCTGATCACCAGCACCACCCCCAGCTCCTTCGCGAGGGCACCGAAGTGGTCGGTGGAGGGCCCGGGGATGGGCTCGGCCAGGTCGTGGCGCGTCCCATCTTCGATCTGGCAGAAGTAGGCACTGGTGTGGAGCTCTTGGCACACCACCAATTGGGCTCCCTGCTGGGTCGCTTGGCGGATCCCGGCGCCGGTGGCGGCCACCATGGCCTCCCGGTTTCCGGCCCAGCGCTGCTGGATCAGGGCGGTGCGCAGGGGGCTCATCGGAACACGGCCTCGGGAATTTGCATGGTGGCGCAATGCAAGGAGCCGTGCTGCAGCAGCAAAGCCGAGCATTCGACCGCTTCAATCTGGTGGCTCGGGAAAGCGTCTTGGAGCGCTTGCTGGGCGGCCTGATCGCGCTCGGGGTCGTTGTAACTGGGCACCAGCACGGCCCCATTGAGGATCAGGAAATTGGCGTAGGTGGCAGGCAGCCGGCGACCGTCATCCGGGGCGAAACAGGGCCGGGCCCAGGGCAGGGGAATGAGCCGGTAGGGCTCACCGGCCAGGGTGCGCAGCTGGCCCAGCTCTTCTTCCAGCACCTGCAGGGACTGGGCGTGGGGATCGCTGGGGTCATCGCAGCGCACGTAGGCCAGGGTTTTGGGGTCGCAGAAGCGCACCAGGGTGTCGATGTGGGCGTCGGTGTCGTCGCCGGCGAGTTGGCCGTGCTCGAGCCACAACACCCGCTGGGCCCCCAGGTGCTGGACCAGGGCGGCTTCGATGGCGGAGCGATCCAGGTCGGGATTGCGCTCGGGAGAGAGCAGGCAGGTGCTGGTGGTGAGCAGGGTGCCGGCGCCATCGGATTCGATGCTGCCCCCCTCCAGCACCATCGTCATCTCCTCCCGCCGGGTTGGGCCAAAGACCCCCGCTGCGCAGGCCGCTGCGGTGGCCCGGTCATCGCCGCTGGCCTGGTATTTGCCGCCCCAGCCGTTGAAGTGGAAATCCAACAGCACAGGCCTCTGGCCGCCTGGGGCTTCCCCGGAATCGGTAGCTCTCTCGAGCACTGTGATTGGTCCATAGTCGCGGGTCCAGGTGTCCTGGGCGGGGCTCGCGATCAGCCGCAGACGATTGGTGAGCCCTTTGGCTGCGAGCTGGTGCTGGAGTGGGGCCAGGGCGGCGCTGGTTTCAGCAGTGTTGTCGGTGAGCAGCAGCACCGGGGCATGGCGGGCAACCGACGCGCAGAGCCCCTGGTAGCAAGTGCGCACCGCCTCCAGGTAGGGCGCCCAATCGCCATCGGCCCGCGGCCAGGCCATCAGCACGCCCCCCTGGGCTTCCCATTCCGCGGGTAAACGGCGGCTCGGGCCGGTGGACAGGTCGTCCATGGACAGGTTGCTCCCAGCTTGTGCGCTCACATCCCGGTGATGCAGTAGCCGGCGTCCACGTACAGCACCTGGCCGGTGATGCCGGAGCTCAGGGGGCTGGCCAGGAAGGCGGCGGTGGAGCCCACTTCGTCCTGGGTCACGGTGCGGCGCAGGGGGGCCTTCTCTTCCACGTTGTGGATCATGTCGAGGATGCCGCCGATGGCCGAGCTGGCCAGGGTGCGGATTGGACCGGCGCTGATCGCATTGACCCGCACCTGCTTCTCGGGGCCGAGCTCGGCGGCCAGGTAACGCACGGAGGCCTCCAGGGCCGCCTTGGCCACGCCCATCACGTTGTAATTCGGGATGGCCCGCTCAGCCCCCAGGTAGCTCAGGGTGATCACGCTGGCCCCTGGGTTGAACAGGGGCTTGGCGTAACGGCATAGGGGGGCCAGGGAATAGGCACTCACCTCCAGGGCCCGGGCGAAGCCCTCAGGGCTAATGGCCGAGTAGTCGCCAATCAGTTCTTCTTTGCCGGCAAAGGCCAGGCAGTGCACCAGCACATCGATCGAGCCCCACTGCTGTTTGACCTGCTCAAACACCGATTCGATCTGGGAAGGCTCCTGGACGTTCAGGGGCTCAAACAGGGTGGGGTTGAGCGGGGCGGTCAGCTCCCGCACCTTGCCTTCAAAGCGGCCTTTGTCATCGGGCAGGTAGGTGATGCCCAACTCGCAGCCGGCGGCGGCGAGTTGCTGGGCAATGCCCCAGGCGATCGAGCGGTTGTTGGCGATCCCCGTAACCAGGGCCTTCTTGCCGCGCAGATCGAGGAGCATGGGTTTGGGGCGCCGGGGGCGGAGCGTTGCGATGGGGCGATTCTCTCCCACCCGCGAGGCCCCCCTGTTGGGGTTGGCTCAGCGCTGGGTTGGAGGGACGGGCTTTTGGGAGGGTTTCAGCAGCTGATCCTCCTGTTCTTGCACGGCTTGAGGATCGCTGAGCAGATCCGACTCTTCCAGGAGCGGAAAGCTTTCGGTTTTGACCTCCTGGGGGCTGCGCGGGGGCTCAAGCCAGCGGAAGGTGCTGCGGGGTGCCCGCGCCTGACAGAGGGCTTGGTTTTGTTGGCGCAGACTGCGGCGCACATCGGCCCGGGCGACGGCTGCGAAAAATTCCTGTCGTGGGGCGAGACCGGAACTGAAGGGGGCGGTGCCATTGCCGTTGAACAACCTGGCCGCATCCACAATCCATCGGGGCTGGCAGAGGCCTGGCGTGGTGGTGTCGGTTTCGATCCAGATGTGCAGGCCGTAGCCATCCGGCTGGCTGACAACGGCCAGGCCGTCATGGCGCTGGTGGCGCTCCAGCGGATAGATCGTCCAGCTGGGCCGCAGGTGGGCGGGCATGCAACCCGTGAGCCCAAGGCCCAGGCCAATCGCGAGGGTGGCAAGTGCGCTGCTCCCAAGCAGAGCTGGACGCCAGCGGACAACTCCTGCGAGCACGGGTTGGCATGCAACGGCCAGTGAATCTTTGCTGATCAGGCTCCTGTGATGCACGCCGCCAGGGTCCAGGGATGAACCAGCAACTGGCATCCCCCAGCGATGGCAGGCATCGCCACCGGCTTAAGTTCTTGGCCATGCAGGTGCCCCCCTTCAGTCTCAGCGAGCAGATCCATGAGCTGGGACAGGCTCTTGATCAAGCGGTGTTGCAGGTTCTCCGCAGTGGCCAATACATCGGTGGCGCCACAATTGCTCAGTTTGAGCACGACTTTGCAACCGTCTGCGGAGTGCCGTTTGCGATTGGCTGCAACAGCGGTACCGATGCCCTGATCCTGGCGTTGCGGGCCTTGGGGATTGGTCCGGGCGATGAGGTGATCACGGCTTCCTTCAGCTTTTTTGCCACGGCCGAGGCGATCAGCGCCGTGGGCGCTACCCCGGTGTTTGTGGACGTGGAGGAGAGCAGCTACCTGATCGACCTCGATCAGGCGGAAGCGGCCATTACTCCAGCCACCAAGGCCCTCATCCCGGTGCATTTGTTCGGCCGCCCCGTCGACATGGAGCGGGTCTGTGCCATCGCCGAGCGCCATGGCCTCAAGGTGGTGGAAGACTGCGCCCAGGCCTCTGGCGCCAGCTGGGCGGGTCAGCCCGTGGGCAGCTGGGGCGATGCGGGCTGCTTCAGCTTCTTCCCCACCAAAAACCTCGGCGGAGCCGGCGATGGCGGTGCCATCACCTGCCGTGATGCTGACTTAGCCCAATCGATCCGGGAGCTGGCCGTGCATGGCATGCCGCGTCGCTACCTGCATACTTCCCTTGGCTACAACAGCCGCCTCGATGCCATCCAGGCTGCCGTGCTCACCGTGAAGCTGCCCCATCTGGGCCGCTGGGTGGATCGCCGCAGGGCCATCTCGGCCCTGTATCGCCAGCACTTGGCAGGCCTTGGGGGCGTGCATCTGCCGGAAGCGGGCCCCACTGGCCACAGCTGGAACCAATTTGTGGTGCGGGTGCCAGGCACCCCATCGGGCGTGAAAGCTTGCGCTGCGCTCTGTGATGGCCCTAAACAGGCGGCGGCCTGTAGGCCTTCCAGCGATAGCGCCGACTTTGGCCTGCCAGAAGCCTGCTGCCGAGATTGGCTCAAGCAGCAGCTCCAGAACGCCGGCGTCAGCACGATCATTTACTACCCGATCCCCATCCACCGCCAGCCGGCCTACGCCGAGCTGGGCTACGGGCCAGGCTCCCTGCCAATCACCGAGCGCCTGTGCTCCGAGGTGCTCAGCCTGCCAATCTTCCCCGAGCTCTCAGCTGAGCAGCAGCAGCAGGTGATTGCGGTGCTCAAGACCCTGGTGCCCGAAGCCGCTTCCATCGCAGCTGAAGCTGAACAGGTTGCGGCTTAACCAGAGAGAGGTCAATCAGGTAGCCGTGATCAAGCCTTGATCGTGGCGTAAAGAGCCTTGAAGCGGGCCTGCTGGTGCTTGTGGTCCACAATCAGTGCGGGGTAGCCCCGCCGCTCTAGGGGGGCGATCTCCCCTGAGATCAGCTCCTTGGTGCTCACGTGGGCCAGCTCGGGCAGCCAGGTGCGGATGTAGGTGGCGTCGGGGTCGAATTTGGCGGCCTGGGTGGCCGGGTTGAAGATGCGCAGGGGCTTGGGATCCATGCCACTGCTGGCGCTCCATTGCCAGCCGCCGTTGTTAGCGGCCAAATCCCCATCCACCAGGTGCTCCATGAAGGCGGCCTCCCCAAGCTGCCAATGGCAGATCAGGTCTTTCACCAGGTAGGAGGCCACGATCATGCGGCAGCGGTTGTGCATCCAGCCGCTGGCCGTGAGCTGGCGCATGGCGGCATCGATGATCGGCATGCCGGTGAGGCCATCGCGCCAGGCGGCGAGACGCCCGGGGTCGTTTTCCCAGGGAAAGTGGCGCCATTGGCTCCGGTAGGGGCCCTCGGCCAGCTCGGGGAAATGGAAGAGGGCCTGTTGGTAGAACTCGCGCCAGGCCAGTTCCTGTTCCCACACGGTGATGGATTGGTGGGCCTCGTCGCTGCGGGCCAGGTCTTTGGCGGCCTGGGCGGCTCCCCAGGCCTGGCGCGGGCTGAGGGTGCCAAAGGCCAAGGCGGCGCTCAGGGCCGATGTGCCGGCTTCGCTGGGGATGTTGCGCCCCTCGCCGTAGGCCAGGAGGGCTCCTTCGCGGCCCTTGCCTTGGCAAAAGAGCTGCAGCTGCTCCTGGGCGGCGGCTTCCCCAGGCCGGCAGGGGCACAGGGCCGTGCCCTCAAAACCATGGTTCAGACTGGCGTTCGCCTGGTGCTGCTGGAGCAGGCCAGCTAAAGCCGGTGATTCCAGGGTGGTTCCATCGAGATCCACCAGGCCCGCGGGCGCCGGGCTGGAGTTAAGGGCTCCGGCGGCCCAGCGCTGCTCCACCTGGCCGCGCCAATTGCGCCAAAAGGGGCCATAGACCCGGTAGGGATCGCCGCTGCCGGTTTTGAGTTGGTCCGGTGGGATCAGTAGCTGGTCCCAATCCACAAGCACCTTGGTGCCCTGGGCCTGTAGGGCTGCCGCCACGGCCCGATCCCTGGCCCGGGCGTAGGGCTCCCCATCCCGGTTCCAGGCCACCACTTCGGCGCCGATGGCCGCTGCCAGCTGGGGGAGCAGCTCGCTGGGTTTGCCCCGCAGGATCAGCAGCCGGCTGCCGGCTTGTTCCCAGTTGCGCTCCAATTCCTTGAGGCTTTCGCACCAAAACCACAGCCGGGCTGGTGCCACCTTGGCCAGCCCAGGGGCGGGTTCCAGGATCGCCGGATCCCACACGAACACGCCAGTAACGGCAGCGGTGTTTGCCGCTGCCGCGGCAAGGGCCAGGTTGTCGGCGAGGCGCAGGTCGCGGCGGTGCCAGATCAGCCAGCGGGGAGGAGCCATGGCGGTGGGGACGTTGGGCTTTAGAGACCGAGGTGTTGCTTGGCCCTGAGCCAGGCCGTGACGCTCTTGCCATCGAGGTATTCATTGCCGCTGGCCAGGGCCTGGTCCAGCTCGCCTGGCTCCATCAAGAGCACCTCCAGGTCTTCGTCGTCATCGCCCGCCGGCTGGTTGCTGAGTTTGGTGAGGTCGCGGGCCAGAAAGAGGTGGATCACCTCATCGGAATAGCCCGGGCAGGGGAGCATGGCCCCCAGGGGATCCCAGCGCGTAGCGCTATAGCCCGCCTCTTCCTGCAGCTCCCGTTCCATGGTGCCCAGGGGCGTTTCGCCTGGATCCAGGGTGCCGGCGGGGAATTCCAGCAGCCGGGTGGCCACGGCAAAGCGGTATTGGCGCAGGATCACCACCCGGCCGTCAGCGAGCATCGGCACCGCCAAGGAGGCGCCGGGATGCTTGATCAACCCAAAGCTGCCTTCCACCCCCATCGGCAGCTCCACCCGGTTGATCTCGAAGCGCAGCTTGCGGGCATCAAGAGCTGCCGTGGTTTCGATGAGGCGCGCGGGCTCGGGGGCGGGCAGGGGCGCCATGGGGTTGGGCGGTTGGTGGTGGCCGCCAGCATGGCCTATTCCGGCCAGCCCTGCTGGGGTGGGAGGCGCTGGGGCGGGGCTTCCTGCAGCTGGGGCAGTAATTGGCTCAGGAGCGCACCGCAACTTTGAAGGGGGATTCCGTGAAAGGGGGTCCCGTGGGGCTTGCCTGGTGGCACCGATGGACCCGGTTGAGCGGGAGGGCTTGGTTGAAAAGGTGGAATCAGGTTTGGGTCAATGGCGGCCAGGGGGGCCAGCACGAAACTGCGCTCCAAAAGGCGCGGGTGGGGAAGGGCCAGCACGTTTGAGTTGCAGCGGAGATTCCCACACCAGAGCAGGTCGAGATCCAGGCTGCGGGCCCCCCAAGGCTCCAGCCGCTGGCGGCCGAACTGGGCCTCCAGAGCTTGCAGGGCTTCGAGCAGGGCCAGGGGCGTAGCAAGGGGCTGGCGCCCGGGCGGGCAGCTTCCAATCCCAGCGGGCGCTCCCATCACCACGGCCCCATTCAGGTACGGCGGCTGGCCGGCAGGTCCGCCCACCGGTTCGGTGCGAAACAGGGGCGACCAGTGCAGCGTTGGCGCCAGCTGGGTTGGGGGAGCATGGCCGCTGAACCATTGAGCTAGGGCTACCGCGAGCCGGGGCCGCACGGCGATCAAGGTGGCGGCAGGATTGCCCAGGTTGGCGCCCACGGCAATCGCGATGCTGCCTGCCCCTGGCGGCACTCCCCCAAGCTCATCAGCGAGACTGGCGTCCACAGTTCAGGGGTTGGGCTTTTCCATGGTTGCAAGCGGAGTGGCAGCGCGCTCGTTTCCGCTGGCGGCCATTACTGGCCACGGCACCCTCAAGTTGGCGCTCCTTTTGGCCGCTGTGGATCCGGGCCTCGGTGGGGTGGTGATCGCTGGCGGCCGCGGCACCGGTAAATCGGTGTTAGCTCGGGGGCTCCATGCCCTGCTGCCGCCCATTGATGTGTTGGATTTGCCGGCCCCCGATGGGGCGCCGGCCGGCCCCTACCTGAACCTCAACACCGATCCCCAGCGCCCGGATGATTGGGATGGGGCCATCCGCTCTCGCATCAAGGAGCTGGGTGGCGATCCCACCGGCGCCGACCCCGCAGCCCTGCTGCCCACCAAGGTCATCCCGGCGCCCTTTGTGCAGGTGCCCTTGGGCATCACCGAAGACCGGCTGGTGGGTTCGGTCGATGTCACGGCGTCGTTGGCCACAGGGCAAGCGGTGTTTCAGCCGGGTTTGGTCGCAGAAGCCCATCGGGGCGTGCTCTACGTCGACGAGCTCAACCTGCTGGACGACAACATCACCAACCTGCTGCTGGCGGCGGTGGGCTCCGGTGAAAATCGGATTGAACGGGAGGGGCTCAGCCTCAGCCACCCCTGCCGCTGTCTGTTGATCGCCACATACAACCCCGAAGAGGGGGCCGTGCGCGACCACCTGCTGGATCGCTTCGCCATCTGCCTGTCGGCCAACCAGATCCTGGAGCTCCAGCAGCGAGTGGAGATCACCCAAAGCGCCCTGGCCCAGGCGGAATCCAGTGAGGCGTTTCGGGCGAAGTGGCAGGAGGACACCGATGCCCTGGCCACCCAGTTGCTGTTGGCGCGCCAATGGCTTCCCGATGTGCAGATCAGCCGCGAGCAGATTGGTTACCTGGTGCAAGAAGCCCTGCGGGGTGGGGTGGAAGGCCATCGCTCCGAGTTGTATGCGGTGCGGGTGGCCCGGGCCCATGCGGCCCTCAGTGGCCGCGACCAGGTGGAAGCCGACGACCTCCAAGTTGCCGTGCGCTTGGTGATTGCACCGCGGGCCCTGCAGATGCCTCCCCAGGATCCCAACCAACAAATGGAGCCCCCGCCACCCCCGCCGCCCCCCCAGGGGGAGCAGCCCCCGGACGAGCCGCCCGAGGATCAAAACCAAGACGACGAGCCCGACACCGACGACCCGGAGGATGACGACCCGGAAGATGACTCCGATGAAAACCAGGACGACGAAACCCCAGAGGATCAGGCACCCCCTTCGATTCCGGAAGAGTTTTTGTTGGATCCGGAAGCCACCGCCATTGATCCGGATCTGCTCTTGTTCTCGGCGGCTAAGTCCAAGTCGGGTGGCAGCGGTAGCCGGGCGGTGGTGTTCAGCGATTCCCGAGGCCGTTACGTGAAACCGATGTTGCCCCGGGGCCCGGTGAAGCGCATCGCCGTGGATGCCACCCTGCGGGCTGCGGCGCCCTATCAGAAAACCCGCCGCGAGCGGGAGCCCCATCGCAAGGTCATCGTCGAAGACGGTGATTTGCGCGCCAAGCAACTGCAACGCAAGGCCGGTGCTTTGGTGATTTTTCTGGTGGATGCCAGTGGCTCCATGGCCCTCAACCGCATGCAAAGCGCCAAGGGGGCGGTGATTCGTCTCCTCACGGAGGCCTATGAAAATCGCGATGAGGTGGCCCTGATCCCCTTCCGCGGCGAGCAGGCCGACGTGCTCTTACCCCCCACTCGCTCGATCACGGCAGCCCGCCGCCGCCTGGAAGCGATGCCCTGCGGCGGTGGGTCTCCCTTGGCCCACGGCCTCACCCAGGCGGCTCGTGTTGGCGCCAATGCCCTGGCCACAGGGGACCTCGGCCAGGTGGTGGTGGTGGCGATTACCGATGGTCGGGGCAACGTGCCCCTCTCGCGTTCCCTTGGTCAGCCCGAATTGGAGGGGGAAGAGCCGGTGGATCTCAAGGAAGAGGTGAAGCAGGTGGCGAGCCGCTACCGAGCCCTCGGCATCAAGCTGTTGGTGATCGATACCGAGCGCAAGTTCATCGGAAGTGGCATGGGCAAAGACCTGGCCGAGGCCGCCGGCGGAAAATATGTTCAGCTCCCCAAGGCGAGCGATCAGGCGATTGCCGCCATCGCCATGGAGGCGATTAACACGGTTTAGTGAGGGGTGCCCTAGCGAATCGGCACAACCTTGGCCGTCGAGCCTTTGCGTTCCGGATAGAGCTCGTCAAAGAACTTACCCAGGCCGACGGCCACGCTGCGCACCCCGTCCATGAACTGGGGGTCATTGGTGAGTTGTTTGACATCGCCACCGACGGCTTGCCACTTGGCGGTCAAGACTTCCGCATTGGTCACGGTGGTCTGGAGCTCCTTGACGGTTTTGGGGTTGTCGAGGGCTGCCATGAGGTTTTTCAGAGAGGCGCTGCCCGCATTCAGATTGGCGATCGTGGGCTGAAGCTTGTCGACGCTCCCATCCACTTTTTTCACAAGCACCTTGCCATCCTTGAGGAAACTGGAGGCCTCCACGGCAGCCTTGTCGAAACTGCCGGTGAGTGTGGTGAATTTGTCGATTAACTTCGCCTGCTCTACCTGGCCAAGCATCTTGCTCATCAGGGCGGTGACGGTGCTCAGGCTGGGGCTTTGGAGTCCGGCAATGCTGCTGCCGTTGCAGAGCATCACGGCTTGATTACAGGCCTTGGTGTGGGGCGCAGGGGAGTTGGCTGGCAGCAACGGGCCAGTACTCACTAAGGTCACCTGGGCATCACCGCCCAGGAGGGAGGCGTTGCCGATTTCGGCGTAGGCCGGCTTGGCCAGATGCAACTCGGGATTGGTGATTTCCAATTCGGCAACAACCGCCTGGGGGGTCACCCGCACCCTGCGGACGTTCCCCACTTGGACGCCGCGGTAGACCACGGGGGACCGTTCAGCTAGGCCACTGGCTTGGTCGAAATCGGCTTTCAGGGTCCAGTTGGTGCGGCTGATGGAAATGCCGCGGAGCCAAAAGGACAATCCGACGGCACTGGCGACGGCGGCCAGGAGGGAGAACCCAACCATCGCCTCTCGGACACTGCGGCGCATGGGTTAAAGCTCGGCTGGCTGCATTGGTCCGCTCAGGCTACCGCTCCTGAACTGAACGACATAGGGATTCGTTGTCGTTCGGTAGTCATCAATGCTTCCATTCCAACGGAAGGCGCCGTCGTAGAGGAGCACCACCTGCTCGGCGGTGCGCTCAATCGTGCTGTGCACATGGCTCACCACCACGGAGCCGGCCTGGGCCACGTCCGTGGTTCGCACGATGAGATCTTCGATGCGGGTGCAGGCCACCGGATCCAACCCAGCCGTGGGCTCGTCAAACAGCAGCAGGGGGGTCTGGTCGTTGGTCTTGCGGGGGTCCTGGATTAGGGCCCGCGCAAAACTCACCCGTTTTTGCATGCCCCCACTGAGTTCACTTGGCATTTGGTCTGCGGTGCCCAACAGGCCCACCGCTTCGAGGGCTTGGTTGACGCGATCGGTGATTTCGCGCTCACTGAGTCGCCCATCGCGATAAAGCAAAAAGCCCACGTTTTCTTTCACGCTGAGGGAACCCAACAGCGCTGGGTTCTGAAACACCAGGCGCACATCGGGGGGCTGTTGCTGGTCGAGCCGTAGGTAGGTCTGGGCTTCGCCATTCAGGTCCAAGCGGCCGCTGCTGGGCAGGAGCAGTCCAGCCAGAAGGCGCAGCACGGTCGACTTGCCCGCGCCTGAAGGACCCACCACCACGAGTTGTTCGCCGGGCTCGATGCTGAGATTGACGCCATTGAGAATGGTGCGGCTGCCCCAGCGCACACTCAAGTCGTGCATTTCTGCGATGGGAACGGAGCTCTGCGCGGTAGGCGGCGCGGCGGTGGCCAGGGGTCTTAGGGCAACTGCATCCATCTTGACGCCTTTGGCTAGGAAGATTCCCGTTGCCTAGGCCAACCCTCCCTAAAGTTGACCCAATCGCGACCGGGTTCTTCCCCCACCGTTGCCCCGAAGAATCAAGCGCCAAAAGGATTTCCGCCAGCGCGATTTGATGAGTCGCTCCCGGCGGGCCGTGCGCTGGTTGCAACCGGGCCTTGTGGTGAAGCGCTGGGTGCTGACATCCGGTTTGGGGCTGCTGTTAGCCCTGCTAGGGGCTGCCGTCTGGGCTGACCTCCAGCCCATCTATTGGATGCTTAGCGCTATCCAATGGTTGCTCCAGGAAGTGACCAGGGTCTTGCCTCGCGGGGTCACTGGACCTCTGGTGCTAGTGGCGGGTGCGGCCCTGGTCTTGTGGGGGCAAAGTCGCAGTTTTGGCTCGATTCAGCAGGCCCTGGCACCGGATAAGGGCACCGTGCTGGTTGATGCTTTGGCGGCCCAAGGCCGGTTAAATCGGGGCCCCAACATCGTGGCGATTGGGGGAGGCACCGGGCTTTCGACCCTGCTCAGTGGCCTCAAGCGTTACAGCAGCAATATCACCGCGATTGTCACAGTTGCTGATGACGGCGGTAGTAGCGGGGTGCTGCGCCGGGAGCTAGGGGTCCAACCTCCGGGCGACATCCGTAATTGCTTGGCGGCCCTTTCTCGGGAAGAGCCGCTGCTCACCCGGCTGTTCCAATACCGTTTTCGCGCCGGTAGCGGTCTGGAGGGCCATAGCTTCGGCAACCTATTTCTCTCCGCCCTGACGGCGATCACCGGCAGCCTCGAATCGGCGATTACCGCCAGCAGTCGGGTGCTGGCGGTACAGGGCCAGGTTGTGCCGGCCACCAACGCCGATGTGCGCTTGTGGGCGGAGCTTGAAAACGGAGAGCGCCTGGAAGGCGAATCCAAAATCGGCAAAGCCACCAGCCCGATCGTGCGCTTGGGTTGCACGCCTGAGCGCCCGCCGGCCTTGCCGAGGGCCTTGGAAGCGATTGCCAATGCCGATCTCATTCTTTTAGGCCCCGGCAGCCTGTACACATCGCTGCTTCCCAACTTGTTGGTGCCCGAATTGGTCACGGCCATTCGCCGCAGTAAGGCGCCCCGCCTCTACATCTGCAACCTGATGACCCAGCCCGGCGAAACCGATGGCTTGGATGTGGCCGGTCACCTGCGGGCGATTGAGGCCCAATTGGCCAGCTTGGGAGTTGATCAACGCCTGTTCACAGCGGTTTTGGCCCAGGAGGATTTGGGCAGTTCACCCTTGCTGAAGATTTATCGCCAGCACGGGGCGGAGCCGGTCACCTGTGATGCCCGCCACTTGCGCAAGCAGGGTTATCAGGTGATGGAGGCTCCCCTCCAGGGCGCCAGACCAACCGCCACTTTCCGCCACGATCCCCGCAGTGTGGCTCTAGCGGTGATGCGGTTTTACAAACAGAACCTGAGGGATTAGGCCTCCTGCTCAGGTCTTGGTCAAAGACCCGCCTTAGTAGGCGTCCTGCATTTCGTAGAAGTCTGGTTGGATGTAGTCCTTGCGGAGGGGATAGCCCTTCCAGTCTTCAGGCATGAGCAGGCGCTTGGGATGGGGGTGGCCTTCGAAGTTGATGCCATACATGTCGAAGGTTTCCCGCTCCTGCCAGTCGGCACCGCGGAAGAGACCATAGAGACTGGGAATGCTGGGGGTGCCTTCGCGGGATAGGAACACCTTGAGGCGTACCTCCTCAACCTTGACGCCCTCGGCAGGGGCACCAGAACTGGAAAGGGAGTTCACCAATGCCCCCATTTTGATGAGGTGATAGAAGCTCACCAGGCGTCCGCCAGGCCCTTCGTCGTAGCCACCTTGGCATTGGAGGTAATCGAAGCCGTTGGCCTTGAGGGCTGTTGCAAGCAAGGGCAGGAAGGCGGCCTCAACTCCCAGGTTCTCGACGCCCAGGTGGTCGTTGGCCAGCACCTCGTGCTCAAATCCTTGGCCCTTGAGCCATTGGCTTACCGGGCCGACCTGGGTTTCGGTGAGCTCTTGGGCTGGTTTGATCTCTTCAGGCATCGCTGTTCTCCGGCTGGGGCTGGACTTGGACCTGCGGGGCTGCCATGGGTAGGCCAGCTGCGGCTGCAAGGGCTTTGATCTGGGTATCCGCCGACAGATATTGGCCGTTCACGATGGGGGCCACGGCATTCATCTGGTGGCCAACGGTGCAGTAGCGGTGGGTTTGCTGGAGATTGCCCCGTTCGGTGAGGGCTTCATTCCCCACCTTTTTGCGCAGTTTGATGACGGCATCAAAGATCGCCTCAGGTCGCGGCGGGCAGCCGGGCAGGTAAAGGTCAACCGGGATGAGCTTGTCCACCCCGCGCACGGCAGTAGTGGAATCGGCGGAAAACATGCCGCCGGTGATCGTGCAGGCCCCCATGGCGATCACGTATTTCGGTTCAGGCATCTGTTCGTAGAGCCTCACCAAGGCCGGGCCCATTTTCATGGTGACAGTGCCAGCCACGATCAGTAGATCGGCTTGACGGGGACTGGAACGGGGCACCAGGCCAAAGCGATCGAAATCGAAGCGGGAGCCGAGGAGGGCCGCAAATTCGATGAAACAACAGGCGGTTCCGTAGAGCAACGGCCACAGGCTGCTCAGGCGAGCCCAGTTGTGGATGTCATCGAGGGTGGTAAGGATCACATTCTCGGAGAGGTCCGAGGTGACGGCCGGTGCGCCGACGGGGTTACAGCTAGCAGCTCTCAGATCCTTGAGGGATTGGATGCTTGGGCTTGGCGAGGCAGGGGTTGCGGTCATGGTGACGTCAATTCAGCTCCACTCGAGGGCGCCTTTACGCCAGGCGTAGGCAAGGGCCACCACCAGGATGGCGATGAAAATCAAGGCCTCAATAAAAGCAAGCAAACCCAGGCGGTGGAACGCCACAGCCCAGGGATAGAGGAAAACGGTCTCCACGTCGAAGATGACGAAGACCAGGGCAAACATGTAGTAGCGAATATTGAATTGAATCCAGGCACCGCCAATGGGCTCCATGCCCGATTCATAGGTGAGCTCCCGCTCGCCCTGCCGGCTTTTGGGCGCCAACAGCTTGTTGGCCACAAGCGCCAAAACGGGTACGGCGGCCGCGATCAGCAAAAAGCCGACAAAGGCGTCATAGCCGGAGAGCACGAACATTCGGGACAGGCCAGCCTCTTTTGCATTCTGGCATCTGCAGCTCGCCTTGGGGCGTCGATACAGTTCGCCCAACCAACCAGGGGTATAGGAATGAGTGACGCCGAGGCCCAAGCCCCTTCAGAACCCTCGCTAGACCCCGCTCCGGAACAAGTTCTCGAGCTGGCGCCAGAACCAGCCCCTGGGGCCACCAGCGAATCCATCGCTGAATTCATCCCCGAATCTCCCAGCGATGATCCGGCCGACCACCGCTTTGAGTGCCTGAGCTGCGGCTTTGTCTACGACCCGGCAGAAGGGATTAAAAAGCTGAAGATTGCTGCAGGCATCCCGTTCCTTGAGCTCGATCCAGCCAGTTTTCGCTGCCCGGTTTGTCGCAGCAAAATGGGTGCTTTCAAGGACATTGGCCCCCGCAACAAGCCCAGCGGCTTTGAGGAGAACCTCAATTTCGGCCTTGGCGTGAACCGCCTCACCCCTGGGCAGAAGAATGTCTTGATCTTTGGTGGCTTTGCCTTGGCCGTCGCCTTCTTCCTTTCGTTGTATTCCCTGCGCTAATGACTGCCGTTTTTCGCCAGCTGCTCAGCCTTGTGATGGTGATCGGCCTGGGCCTGGGCCTGGGTGGTTGTGTGACCACGGGCTTGCCCGCCGCTTCGGCCAGCCCGTGGCAACAGGTGCCTATCGCAACCAAGGCCAACCCCCTGGATGTGGCCTTCACCGATGCCAACCATGGCTTTCTGGTGGGGAGCAACCGCCTGATCCTAGAAACCAATGATGGGGGGAGCAGTTGGGAAGAAAGGGCCCTGGATCTGCCCGAAGAGGAAAACTTCCGACTGCTCAGCATCGATTTTCAGGGTGATGAGGGCTGGATTGCAGGCCAGCCTGGTCTGCTGCTGCACAGCACCGATGGCGGCCAAAACTGGAGCCGCCTGTTTCTCGACACCAAGCTTCCCGGTGAGCCCTACCTGATTACGGCCCTTGGCCCCAACCAGGCGGAGCTGGCCACCAACGTGGGTGCTATCTACAACAGCCGCGATGGCGGCAACAGCTGGCAGGCGGAAGTGGAAGACGCGGCTGGGGCCGTGCGTGACCTGCGCCGAGGTGCCGATGGCCAGTACGTGAGTGTGAGCGGTCTGGGCAATTTCTTTGCCACCTGGACTCCCGGTGAGGCCGCTTGGACGCCCCACCAGCGCATGAGCAGCCAACGCCTGCAATCGATGGGCTTCCAGCCCGATGGATCGCTTTGGATGCTGGCCCGTGGCGCCCAGCTGCGCTTCAACGCCGATCCCAGTGATGTGGACACCTGGGGCAAGGCCGTTGTGCCCATTACCAATGGCTTTGGTTATCTGGATATGGCCTGGGATCCCCAAGGCGCCATCTGGACCGGTGGCGGCAGCGGCACCCTGCTGGTGAGTACCGATAACGGCAAAACCTGGCAAAAGGATCCCGTGGGAGCCCAACAGCCCACCAATTTCACCCGCATCCTGTTCAGTCCCGATGGCAAGGGATTTGTGCTCGGTGAACGGGGATCCCTGCTGCGTTGGGTCGGTTAGGGAGCCCGATCCCCTAGCCCCGGGGGCTGGTTGGGCCCCTCCCGCCAACTTCTGTAACCAAGCTCCCGGCTGGCTCCCGCCAGCCTCTCTTCGACCCTTAAGCTTTCAAAGCTGAACGCTTGTCGCTATGGCTGCCGGCTCAACAGGAGAACGCCCGTTCTTCGAGATCATCACGAGCATCCGCTACTGGGTTATCCATGCGGTCACCCTGCCTGCCATCTTTTTGGCCGGCTTCATGTTTGTGTCTACGGGCCTGGCCTATGATGCCTTTGGAACCCCCCGCCCTGATGCCTACTTCCAGGCCCAGGAAAGCAAGGCTCCTGTGGTGAGCCAGCGCTATGAAGCCAAGGGATCGCTCGACTCGCGTCTGAAATAAGCCATGACCCAAGCTCCCATCTCTACGACCCCGCGCAACTACCCGATTTTTACGGTGCGCTGGTTGTCGATTCATGCCCTCGGCGTCCCCACGGTGTTCTTCCTGGGCGCCCTGGCTGCCATGCAGTTCGTTCGCCGCTGAGGCCATGCAACGCAACCCCAACCCCAACAACCTGCCTGTCGAGCTCAACCGCACCAGCCTTTATTTAGGCCTGCTGTTTGTGTTCGTCATTGGCATCCTGTTCTCCAGCTACTTCTTCAACTGATCGGGAGCGCATCCAATGAGCGGCAAGAAATCTTCCCTGCCTGATGGCCGGATCCCCGATCGCCTACCCGATGGGCGACCTGCAGTGGCCTGGCGTTCCCGCTGGACTGAAGGTGTCCTCCCCCTGTGGCTGGTCGCAACAGCCGGGGGCATGGCGGTGATTTTTGTGGTGGGTCTGTTTTTCTACGGCTCCTATGTGGGCGTCGGTTCCGCCTAACAACCGGTTTTTCAGCCGCTCAGACCATCCAATCCCCTGGCGGGCTGCCCTTGCAGAACCCACCGGGGGATTGTTGTATCTGTCCCGGAGATCTTCTGAGAAACACCCTTGAGACACCGGTAAAACCCTTTGGCCCAAAAGCGGACGTTGCTCAACAACAGGGGCCTTGTCTGGCTTGTGGGTTCCCTGCTCAATGGCTATGGCCAGATCTTCTTGATCACCTCGCGTCTGCGCATTGCGGCCGATCCCGAGGTGGAGCGCCTGGTGCGAGAGCAGCGGGTTCCGGTGATCTATGCCCTATGGCATAGCCATGTGTTTTTTGTACCGCTGTTTCGCACCTATGAACGGCGGGCGGTTTCGGTGTTGTTGAGTGCCCATCGCGATGCCCAGATTGTTGGTGTGGCGGCCCGTCTGCGGGGTATTCGCCTGGTGTTTGGTTCCTCCACCCGCGGTGGAGCGAAGGCCTACCTCCAGCTGTTGTCGGTGTTGCAAGGCGGGCAGTCGGTGGTGATCACTCCCGATGGGCCCAAAGGGCCCGCCGAGCGGGTCAAAAGTGGGGTCATCCACTTGGCCCAGCAATCGGGCGCCGCGATTGTGCCCGTGGCTCTCGGCTGTTCGCGGCTGCATCGCTTGAAGTCGTGGGATCGGAGCCTGTTGCCGCTCCCCTTCTCCAAGGCGGTCTTTGAACTGGGAGCGCCGCTCTACTGCCCCGCCGATGCCCCGCTTGAGTCCTTGCAGCAGCAGCTTGAGACCGCGATCCAAGCCATGGTGGCTCTGGCTGCAGCTCGGGTGACCTGACCATGCTTCTGCTGCTCTATCGCCTGCTGTGGCTTCTGCTCACCCCCGTGGTGGTGCTCCTTTTGCTTTGGCGGTTGCTGGAAGGCAAGGAAGATCCCCGCCGGATCCAAGAGCGCCTGGGCTGGCCCACCCGTGCCAGGCCCCAGGGGTCGTTGTTGTGGTTCCATGCCGCCAGCGTGGGTGAGCTCAACAGTTTGCTGCCCGTTTTCGCTGCTCTCCAGGAGAGGGGTGGCGGGATTCCGGTGCTGCTCACCACGGTGACTCGCAGCTCCGCTCGCCTGGCGCCAGCGGTCTTGCCCCCTGGGGTGATCCACCAATACGTGCCGATCGACCACTGGCTCTGTTGGCTGCCGTTTCGGCTGCATTGGCGGCCGAGTTTGGGGGTTTTAGCGGAAGCGGAGTTGTGGCCTGAGATCGTCCATGCGATGCCCCGGCTGCAGCTGATCAATGCCCGCATGAGTGCGGGCTCCTTTCGCAACCATCAACGGCTCGGCTGGTTCGCTGCTTGGTTGATTGGTCGCTGTGAGCGCTGCTTTGCCCAATCTGAGCAGGATGCCGAGCGCTTTCGCCGGCTTGGGGCCCATGCCGTTGTGGCGGCTGGCTCCACCAAGCGGGATGCGGCCCCCCTGGCGGTGAGCCGGCCCATCGTGGAGCGGTTGGGCCAGGTTTTTGGGCCTAGGCCTGTGGTGCTCTTGGCCAGTAGCCATGCCGGCGAGGAACAGCAGTGGATCGAGGCCTGGTTGGCGGGTTCGCCGGGAAGCCAGGGCCTTGGCGAGATTGCGATGTTGATTGCTCCGCGCCATCCCCAGCGCTCGGCCCAAGTGTTAGAGCTGGCCCAGGCTGCCTTCTCTCGCCAGAAACCCAAAGCGCCGCCTAGGGCAGGGCTTTGGACTGAGCTTGCGGCCAGCGAGCAGGCGGCCAGTGAGCAGGCGGCCAGCGAGCACGTGGTCTCCTGCGATCTGGTGGTGGCCGATTGCATTGGCGCGATGGGCTCCTGGATTTCCGCGGCGGCGGTGGTGGTGATGGGGGGGAGTTTTTATCCCAATGGCCGACCCCATGGGGGCCAAAATCCCCTAGAGCCTGCGGCTTTGGGTAAGCCGGTGGTCTGCGGACCCGACATGGCCAACTTCTCCGATGTCACCGCAGCCTTGGCAGAAGCGGGTGTTTTGCACCAGTACCCCTCGGCCAGCGAAGCCTTCGATGGGGTGCTGCGCCTGCTTGAAACCCAGGGGGATGGCCAAGCTGGCCTCTTTCTCGAAGGCCCATCCCGCCAGATCGCCACGGGACTCCTCCAGGTGCTCGCCGGTGGGGCGCAGCCCCTGGAGCATGTGGAGCGTTAGCGCCATGCCCCGCCATGCCCCCAGCTTTTGGTATCAGCCCAGGCTGGGCGGCCTGGCCATGGTTTTGTTGCCGTTGTCTTGGCTCTATGGGGTCGGGGTTTGGTTGCACCGATCGACGACGCGGCCGTTGCAGTTGCCGGTACCAGTGATCTCCATCGGCAACATCACCCTGGGGGGCACAGGCAAAACCCCTGTGGTGATGGCCCTGGCCCGGGCCTTGCAGCAGCGGGGCTATGCCGTGGCTGTTCTGTTGCGGGGCTATGGCACCAAGCGTCGCAAACCCATGCGGGTGACTCCATGGGCAAGCTATGGCGAGGTGGGAGACGAGGCGCTGGAGTACGCCCACCAGCTCGAGCTGGTGCAGATTTGGGTGGGATCCAATCGGCGCCTGAGTGCCCGCCGGGCGATTGATCAGGGTGCCACGCTCCTTTTGCTTGACGATGGTCTGCAGCACTGGCCGCTGGCGAGGGATCTGGATGTCACGCTGCTGGATGGTCAGCACGGGCTGGGTAATGGTCAGGTCTTTCCCGCCGGGCCCTTGCGGGAGCCGGCCAGCCAACTCGGCAGGGCCGATCTGCTGGTGCTGACCGGCACGGGCGGTGGTTCTGGCATGGGAAGTGGATCTGCTCTGGGCAGTGGAGGAGAAGCCCAGTTGCCTTGGCCCAGCCAGAAGCCCCAGTGCAGCGTGCACTTTCAGCTCGATTTACCCGATGGATTGCAGGGGCGGCCGGTGGTGGCCTTCTGCGGTATTGGCTTGCCGCAGAAGTTTTTCCAAGCCCTGAGTGCCCTAGGCCTGCGGGTGATCGCCCAGGAGAGTTTCCCGGATCACCATCCCTATGCTGAGGCCGAGTTGGAACACCTATTGGCCGTGGCCCAAGCCCAAGGTGCTGTCCTCGTCACCACGAGCAAAGATGCCAATCGCCTGCCGTTGCCGTATCGAAGCAAGGTCGTTCCGATTCCCTTGAAGATCGATCCCGTGGCCCTTGACCCCTTGCTCCAGCAGGTACTTGGCTTGATGGGTCATGCCTGAAACGGGGCCCAAGCGCGTCCTTTTGGTGGCTGGAGAAGCCTCTGGCGATTTGCATGGTGGTGCCCTTGTCCAAGCCCTGCGGCGTCAACAGCCGGATGTGAGGGTGGTGGGCGTTGGGGGAGATCACCTGCGCGCTACTGGCATGGAGGTTTTGGCCGATGTGCGCACACTCTCGGCCGCTGGGTTGGTGGAAATTGCGGGGAGTATTCCCCGCCATCACCGGGTGATGGAGATGCTGAAGGCCCAGATGGATCACCAGCGGCCCGATGTGGTGGCCCTGGTGGATTACCCGGGCTTCAACATGTTTGTGGCCAAGGAGGCCCACAAGCGAGGTATCCCGGTTTTCTTTTATATCGCGCCCCAGGTCTGGGCCTGGGGGAAGGGGCGGGCCAAAAAGATGGCCCGCATCATCGACCGACTTGCCGTGATCTTTCCCTTCGAGGAGCCGATCTTCAACGCCCACGGCCGTGACTTTGCCCGCTACGTGGGCCATCCCTTGGTGGATGAACTCAAGGTCACCCGCTCGGCCAAGGAGAGCCGAGCGCTGCATGGATTCTCTGATCAGCAGCCGTTGTTGGTCTTGATGCCTGGCAGCCGGCGCTCGGAAGTTCGGCTGCTGTTGCCAGCGATGGTGGCGGCCGCCCAAATCCTGAGGGCCGATGGCTGGCAAGTGGCCTTGTTGAAGGCTCCCACCATTGATCAGGCCTATCTCGAGCAGATCTACGGGGCGCTTCCCTTCCCGGTTCCGGTGGTGGAGGGCGATGCTTACAACATGATCGCAGCGGCGGATGCGGGTGTGATTGCCTCCGGTACTGCAACCCTGGAAGCGGCCCTATTGGGATGCCCCCATGTGATTCTGTACCGCTTCTCTTTTATCACCTATTTATTGGCCAAGTTGGTGATTGGCCGGCGCACATTGGGGCTTCCCAATGTCATCTTGGGACGTTCTTTTTTCCCTGAGTTGCTGCAGCGCGAGGTGACGGCTGCCAATATTGTTCGTGCCGTTCTTAAGATGGCGGCCAATCGAGATGGTTGCCTGCAAGCAGTCCAAGACTTGCGGCAGGCGATGGGTGGCTCGGGGGCCTCGGAAAGGGCTGCCAAAGAGCTTGCTAGGTTGATGCCATGAGTCAGCAATCTGTCTATTGGCGCCTTGCTCTTTATGGGCGCCGTTATCTTTGGCCAACATTTGCATTTGGTCTGTTTTTTAACCTGATCTATGGTGCTTCAACGGGCTTTGTTCCCCTTGTCATTAAGTACCTATTTGATCAGGTTTTGCCTTCCCAGGATCGGCTCCGCCTTTATAGCGCTCCAGTCGCTATTGTTGTTGTGATAGGAGTCCGTGCGGCGGCCCAGTATTTAGGTAATTACCTCACGGAAATCGTGGGACAAAAGATGACGGCTGACCTCCGCAATAGTTTGGCTGCCAAGATTCTGGATTTGCCGCAATCTTATATTGACAAGCATCCTTCAACGGTCTTGGTTTCAAGGGTGCTTTCGGATGTAAACCTAGTCAAGGCCGGGATTGTGGATGGATTTGTATCCGTTATTAAAGATGGAATCACCTTGATCGCCTTGGTTTCTGTTGCATTTTATCAGGATTGGCTGCTGTCTCTCATTGCTTTCATTCTCTTTCCATTTGCCATTTATCCGGTCATCAAGTCCTCGAAAAAAGTGAGGAGTACCTCGAAGAAAGGGCAGTCCAGTTTGGCCCGTCTGGCTACATACCTCCAGGAGTCAATCGTTGGATCTCGTGTCGTCAAAATTTTTGGGATGCAAGCCTACGAGCTTGGTCGATTTGAGTCTGAAAATAAGTTGGTTCGCGAAACTGCTCTCAAGACAACGCGAGCCAAACTTGCCAACCAACCCTTGATGGAATTGTTGGGAGCAGTTGGATTTAGTGCTGTCTTGGTTTATGGAGGAGAAAGTGTGATCGCTGGTGCCCGCACCACCGGAAGTCTGTTTGCCTTCTTGACCTCTCTTTACCTTTGCTATGCCCCATTCAAAAGCATCGCAAAGTCGAATACCTCTTGGCAGCAGGGGGCCTCAGCTGCGGAGGATCTTTATGCAATTCTGGATGTTCCCCCCGACCCTCCTGAAGCCCCTGAGGCCCAAGATATTGCGAGCTTCTCTGAGGCTCTGATCGCTAGGGGAGTTTGTTTTGGATATGGCGATGAATTGGTGATTAATCAGCTTAATCTAGAAATACCCAAGGGTCGTACTGTCGCTCTTGTGGGTTCAAGCGGTGGAGGTAAGAGCACGATTATTGATCTCTTCTGCCGTCTCTATGAGCCAACGGCAGGCGAGATTTCTCTAGATGGAATCGATATTCGGGATTTGTCACTCAATGGTTTGCGCAAGCTGATCTCAGTGGTTGATCAGAATACCTTTCTGTTTAACGACACCGTCGCCAACAATATTGCCTATGGCCATACCGAATCCAGCCCTGAACGCATTGAAGCTGCAGCCCGCGCGGCGAATGCCCATGATTTCATTGTGCAGTTGCCCGATGGCTACAGCACCCTGATTGGGGAAAATGGAACGATGCTTTCAGGTGGTCAAAGGCAGCGGGTAGCGATTGCCAGGGCTCTGATTAAAAATGCTCCGATTTTGTTTTTGGATGAGGCCACGTCGGCCCTTGATTCAGCTTCGGAAAAGGTTGTTCAGGAGGCCCTGGATCGCCTCATGGCCAACCGCACCACCCTGGTGGTAGCCCATCGCCTGTCCACGGTGGTGAATGCCGATTGCATTTGTGTGATTGCTGGCGGGCAGGTGGTGGAATCCGGCACCCACGCCGCACTTTTGGCCCACGGAGGCGTTTATTCACGCCTATTTTCGACTCAATTCGCCAGCGCCTAGGCAGGCTCTTCTGTATGTCACCTGCGATTGTGCCAACGCTTTCGGATCTTCCCTCACCCCCAAGCACCTTCGACCTTGATGACTGGGCTGGAGCCTTTCGCAATGTGGAGGTGGAGCTCGAGAACGAGCCCCTGGTTGCTGCGCGCGGAGAGATTCCCCCAGAGCTAAGCGGCTGCCTCTATCGCAATGGCCCCGGGCGGCTGGAGCGCGCTGGCCGCTGGGTGCACCATCCCTTCGATGGCGACGGCATGATCTGCGCCCTGTGCTTTTCCGAAGGTGGCGCACGGTTTACGAATCGCTTTGTGCGCACCGAGGGCTGGCTGGCGGAGGAGGCCGCAGACCGGGTGTTGTATCGCGGTGTGTTCGGTACCCAGAAGCCCGGTGGCCCCTTGGCCAATGCCTTTGATTTGCGGCTCAAGAACATTGCCAACACCCATGTGGTGCGGCTTGGTGACGACCTGCTGGCCCTTTGGGAAGCCAGTTCGCCCCATGCCCTCGATCCAGCCACCCTCGAGACCCGGGGCCTGAGCTTGCTGGATGGGGTGCTCAAGCCAGGCGAAGCCTTCAGCGCCCACCCCCGCTTTGATCCCGGTCACCACGGCGAACCCCGCATGGTCACCTTTGGGGTGAAGACAGGCCCGCGCAGCACCTTGCGGTTGATGGAGTTCGCCACCGAGGGCCCCAGGGCCGGTCAATTGGTGGCTGACCGGAGCGACAGCTTCAAGGGTTTTGCCTTTTTGCATGACTTCGCCATCACGCCCAATTGGGCGGTGTTCCTTCAAAACGCGGTCGACTTCAACCCCTTGCCGTTTGTGTTGGGGCAAAAGGGCGCGGCCCAGTGTTTGAGTTCCAAAGCTGGTGGCCAGGCCCAATTCTGGTTGGTGCCAAGGGATGGTGGAGCGTTTGCTGGGCAGCACCCCCGGTTGATTGATGCCCCGGAAGGGTTTGTCTTCCACCACCTCAATGCCTATGAGGAGGGCGATCAGCTGGTGGTGGAGAGCATTTTTTACGCCGATTTCCCCTCCGTCGGCCCTGATGTGGATTTCCGTTCGATTGATTTCGAGCTCATCCCCGAAGGCCTGCTGGAGCGTTGCCGCATTGACCTCACCACAGGCAAGCTGAGCAGTGAGCGTCTCAGTGAGCGCTGCTGTGAATTCGCGATGGTCAATCCCACCAGGCAAGGCCTGCCGGCCCGTTATGGCTGGATGGCGGTGGCCGAACGGGAGCAGGGCAATGACCCCCTGCAGGCCATCAAAAAGCTCGATCTGCACACCGGAGAACGCCGGGTGTGGAGCGCTGCACCGCGCGGCTTCGTGAGTGAACCGATCATGGTGCCGCGGCCTGGGGCCACAAGCGAAGACGAGGGTTGGGTGCTCACCGTGATTTGGAACGGTGCCCGCAATGGCAGCGACTTGGTGATCCTCAACGCCTCAACCATGGCTGAGCAGGCGGTGATTGAGTTGCCGGTGGCCATGCCCTACGGGCTCCATGGCAGCTGGGCTGCGGCTTAAGCCAAGAGGGCTCGAAGCTGGGGTTGAAGCAGCCCAAAGGCCCGCCCGCGGTGGCCAATGCGGCCTTTGAGTTCCTTGGCCATTTCCGCAAAGGTTTGGCCGGCCTCCGGCACGTAAAAGACCGGGTCATAGCCAAAGCCCCCTTCTCCCCTGGGGCTGGTGAGGATTTCTCCAGGACAGTGCCCCTCCACCTCCAGTTGGATCACGCCACTGGGATCAGCCACCGCTAGGGCTGCCACGAATTGGGCTCGGCGATTCCCCTGGCTGCGTTCGGGATCGGTGCAGCCGTTGGCGGCGGCCAGTTCCGCCAGCAATCGCGTAATCCGGCCTTGATCGCTCTCGGCGTAGCGGGCCGAATGCACCCCCGGGGCGCCGCCAAGAGCGTCGACGCAGAGTCCTGAGTCGTCAGCCAGGGCCCAGTGGCCGGTGGCCTGGGCCACGGCAGTCGCTTTCAGACGGGCGTTTTCCGCAAACGTGCTGCCGGTTTCGTCCACCTCAAGGCCCGGGGGCTGGGGGCGGATCTCCAGATCCAGAGCGGCTAGCAAATGGCTGAATTCGCGCACCTTGCCGGCATTACCGCTGGCGATGACGAGCACCTTGGCTTGATCCATCAAGTTGGACAGGCTGTTCAATCGGGAGTTCAGACCGCTTCGGCCATCTGCTTGGCCCAGGCCAGCACGTCGTCAACACGGGTTTGGGTGGGGGCTTCGCAGTAGAGCCGCAGGAGTGGTTCGGTGCCTGAGAACCGCAACATCAACCAATGGCTTGCACCGAGCCGCAGCTTGACGCCATCGGTGGTGACCACCTGCTGCACCGCCGCTCCTGCCACTTCGGTGGGGGGGGCCTCGGCGAGCCGCTGTTCGAGGCGCCTGCGCGTGGCCATATCCGGCAGGCGCAGATCGAGGCGGTTGTAGGCGGCGGCGCCGCCACACTGGGCTTGGAGCGCATCGATGCGCTCGCCGAGCGGCTTGCCCCCTTCCACGAGGGCTTCAATCAGAAGCAGGGCCGCGAACAGGGCATCGCGCTCAGGTAGGTGCATGCCAAAGCCCACCCCACCAGATTCCTCGCCACCCACTAGCACCTCGCTGCTGAGCATTTCACTGGCGATGTACTTGAACCCCACGGGCATTTCCAGCACCGTGCGGCCCTGGGCTTCGGCCACGAGCTGCATCAGATCGGAGCCGCTCACGGTTTTGATCACGGTGCCGGGTAACCCCTTGGCCCTGGCCAGGTGGTCGATGAACAGGGGCATCAGCAGCTGGGTGCTGCAGAAGCGGCCGTGCTCATCAACGGCGGCAATCCGATCACCATCGCCATCAAAGACGATGCCAACCGCGGGCTTGCCAGCGGCGGTGGAGGCCCGCACCTCCCCAATCAGCTGCTCCAGATAGGCGGCCAGCGGTTCGGGGGGATGGCCGCCAAATAGGGGGTCCCGGTTGGAACGAATTTCACGCACATGGCCGCTCGCAAGTGCCCCTGGCAGCAGGCCAGCCAATCCCCCGGCGGCGGAGCCGTGCATCGGATCGACGATCACATGCAGGCCCATGGATTGGAGCCCGTGACCTAGCGCCTGGGTATCCAGTTTTGATTGCAGGCCGGCCAGGTAGGTGCCCATCGCATCAAAGCGTTCCGTGGCTCCTGGGATGGGAATGGTGATGCCCCCGGCGGCGAGCCGGGTTTCCACCCGCTTGGTGAAGTCACCCTCCACCGAGCCCCCAAAGGGCCCCTTGATTTTCAATCCCAGCCATTCGGGCGGGTTGTGACTGGCCGTGATCACCAGGGCTCCCAGGGCTTGGCGCTCCACCACGGCCCAGCTGCAGGCGGGCGTGGGCACGGGGGTTTCGCAGAGCAGGGGAACGAGCTCACACCCGCGTACCGCCGCGCAGATCGCTTCAGCCAGCTCGGGAGCCAGGAAGCGCCGGTCGTAGCCAATCACCACCTCGCTGCTTGCCATGCCCTGGGGGCAGGAATGGGCCAACTCCTGGGCCGCCGCTGCCGCCACGGGCAGGAGGCGCTCCACGGTGATATCCACACCGAGCACCCCCCGCCAGCCATCGGTGCCGAAGGCAATCGGGTTGGCCTCCAGGGATAGCGGGGCAGACGCCATGGGTGGGGGAAGCCGGATCCCTCAATTCTGCGCTCTAACCACGCCTTTGGGGCCCTAGCGTCGGGGAATTCCAGGCCGATCCTTGGGCGCGCCTCCCCTCACCGACCGGTTGCTCCGCAGCTGGGTGCGCTGCCGGCGTCGGGCCTGGCTTGATCAATTTGGTGACCAGCAAGCCCGTCAGTGGAATGCCCATCGCGCCCTGGCCCTCCACGACCAGCTGCGCAGCTTTCAAACCTTGGTGCCGCAAAAACCGCAGCATGGGGAGGCGGGCTGCGCCGCCGGAGCCCCGGGGGTGATGGGCCTGCGGCTGAGGGGCCCTGGCCCTGGCGGGGCCGAGTTGCAAGCGCACCCGGCCCTGCTGGAGCGGGTTGGGGGCGTCAGCCGCTGGGGCGATTTTGCCTACCGGCCGGTGCTGGCCCGCCAGGGGCGCCGGGTCACCCGCGAGCACCGGCTCCAATTGGCCCTCTGGGGGCGCCTCTTGGCCGACCACCAGCAGGCTGAAGTGCCCCAGGGCTTGGTGGTGGCCTGGGAAGGTCGTGGTTTTCAGCGGGAGTCCCTCGCCCTTGGCGCTGGCCTGCAGCACCAGCTCGAGGAATCTTTGGGGCGTCTCCAGGGCGACTTGCAGCGCACCACTCCGCCGGCGCTGGTAAGTGATCGCAAGAAATGCACCCTGTGTAGCTGGCGAGGACTCTGTGATCAGACCGCTGCTGCCGAGGGCCATCTCAGCGAGGTCAGTGGCATCGGCGGGAAGCGCCGTGAACTCTTGCTGGAGTTGGGGATTGGCAGCCTCGATGGCTTGGCGGCCACGGACCCCGAGCAGTTGGCCACGCAATTGGAGGTGCATGGCGAGCAGCACCGGGAGATGGCGGCCCAGTTGGTGGCCCAAGCCCGGGTGCAACAGCAGGGCAAGCCCGAACGGCTGGATCCAAGCCCGGCGCTAGGCGAACTGGATAGCTCCCCCGGGCTGCTCCTCTACGACATCGAATCGGACCCCGATGCCCGGGATGATTTCCTGCACGGCTTTGTGGTGGTGAAGCCCTTGGCGGATGGCAGCTGGCCAGCCGATCTGGGCGAGGGCCGTTACCAACCGCTCCTGGCCCTGTTTGAGCACGGGGAGCCGCTGCTGTGGCAACGGTTGCGGCGTTGGCTGGAGCACTATCCGCTCTGGCCGGTGTTGCACTACGGCGAAACCGAATCGATCGCGTTGGTGCGTCTGGCCCGGCGCCAGGGGGCAACCGATGCCGACATCGATCTGTTGCGCTCCCGTTTGGTCGATGTCCATGCCCGGTTGAAGCGCTCTTGGCGGCTTCCCGTGAGTAGCTATGGCCTCAAGGCGGTGGCGAGTTGGTTGGGGTTTGCCTGGAGCCAAAAGGGGGTGGATGGGGCCCGCTGCTTGCTCTGGTGGCGCCAATGGCGCCATTGGCGCCATGATCCCGGCCCCCGCGGGCGCGCCAGCCGCATTCACCTGGATCGGATCTTTCGCTACAACCGCGACGACAATTTGGCCACCTGGACGGTGGCCCATTGGCTCTGGTGTCAAGACAGCACGAGGGTGGCTGGTCGGGGGCCATCGCCGGCCTGAAGCAACGGTTGCATCAGGGCTTGCTTGCGCACCAGGGCTAGGCCAATCCAGGTTCCATCCTCGAGCTCCAGGCTGGAGCTGATCACCCCGGCCCTGCTGGTGCTTTCTTTGCTGGAGTTGTCGCCGGTGGCAACTGGGGCATACAGGGTGGTGCCGGGGAGGAGGGCGGCGCCATGGTCACCGGGCTGTTCCCCAGGCAGTTCCCTAGTCAGGGGCGTCCAACTCCAACGCCGCAGCTGCTGTTTGACGCCGTCGTAGGTAGAGAGTTTGGCCAGGGTCTCCTGGCCCACATAGCAACCCTTGTTGAGGCTTACCCGCTCGGCCAGCCCCAGCTCAAAGGGGTTGGTGTCGTCGTTGATCTCGCCGGGGGCCGCAGGGATGGCCTGTTGAACTCGCCAGCGCTCATGGTCTGTGGCTGACAACAGGGCCCGATCCGCCAACCAGGCAGGAGCCTCGCTGCCTTGACGCAGCAGAACGTGGTGGCCAAGTAACCAGCCGGCACCCGCTTCCAGGGCCTGCCAGGTGTCCTTGGGGCTCGCTGGGAGCTGGGCAAGTCCTGGCCCCACAGGGGTGATCAGGCGCGCCGTTTCCAGGGCGCCCAGGTGGACCTGGTCGGCGGGGAACAGCACCCGATCGAGGCTTTGACGCACCGTTTCAGCGGCTTCCGGCGGGATGCCATGGATCACCAGCCATGCCCCCGACGTGGTGCCCGCATTTGAGTCGGCAGGAGCGCTCTGGGGTGGATCCAGCAGCACCTCCACCAGGGCCCGCATCCGGGCCCTGGGACTGATGCTGCAGCTCGGGATCCAGGCTCCGGCCGGAGCTGTTTCGATGGCGGCACTGGTTTGCCCATGCAAAAAGCGGCGGGTGTCGGAGCCTTCCAGGCGGAGCAGGCTGACTGCTTGCTCGATGCGGCTGGCTTGGGCGGGCTGCCAATTCCAAGGGGTTGTCATTGGCCCGCAGAGCTGGCGGCGATCTCATCCAGCAAAAACAGGCTGCGCAGCTCCAGGCCTGCTGCGGTCATGGCTTCGAGGCCGCCTTCCTGGCGATCCACGATGGTCACCACCCGCCCAACCTGATAGCCGGCCTCGCGCAACTGGTTGACCGCCTTGAGGGACGAGCCCCCCGTGGTGACCACGTCTTCGAGCACGGTGATGCGGCTGCCAGGTTCTGGCAAGGGTCCCTCCAGCCAGGCTCCCGTGCCATGGCCTTTGGCTTCCTTGCGCACAATCAAGGCATCCAGGGTGCGGCCACCCAAGGCGGCCCGCATGGCTACGGCGCTCACCAGGGGATCGGCTCCCAGGGTGAGTCCCGCCACCGCCACCGCCGTGTCTTCCACCTGTTCCAGCATCAGGGCCCCGAGCAGGGCCAGCCCCTCGCCGCTCAAACTCACTGGTTTGCAATTGACGTAGTGATCACTGGTGCGGCCGGAGGCCAGGGTGAAGTGCCCATGCCGGTAGGCCTTTTGGGCCAGCAAGGGCAGCAAGGTGTCCCGCATGGCGGCGGGGGTTGCTGGGAGGGACACCGGAGAGACCACTGGTGCGGGAGCGACTTGGTGCCTAGTTTGCGTGGAGCTCGGTCCGATTGATGGCGCAGGCTCCTCGGCTGCTCATGCTGCTCATGGCGGCCCCTTCCCTTGCTGGTCCGTTGCTGGCTGGTCCTGTGCTGGCGGGCCCGGTGGTCTGCACGACCACCATCGAAGCGCCCCAGACTCTTCAGAAACGCCTGTCTTCCCCGCGACCTGTTGAACTCACCCGATGTGGCCGGGTCCAGACCACGCCCCAACTGGTGGAGCAGCGTTTTTATACCTACACCGCCCCCTATGCCCGTGGAGTCAACATCACCCACCAAATCACCGATCTCTTGGGGATTTCCATGGGCGGCGGCGATGGCACCAAGGTGATGGGTTTTGGGTTCCCCGACCAGACCATCGTTTGGGATGGCACAGCCCTGGACAACACCTACCAGGTGTTGCTTGAGCAGCAGGGCGAGCTGATCCCCTGGCGGACCGCCGATGTGGGCAATGGTTTTTCAAGCAGTTTGGGTTCTGCGACCTCCTCTGGTGCGCCGGCGTCCTCTTTTCGTGCACCTGTGCGAGGCCTGTGGTAGATACGGGAAACCCAGGGGGTCTAGCAATCTGGTGAATGCAGCGAACTCATAATTCGCCTTAGGCGAGTTCGATCCTCGCGACCCCCACTTTGGTCTTTCTGTGATCACTCTTCTGGCGCTGGCCGTACTTTTGGCCCTTTTGGCCTTTTTTGCGGCTGGGGAATTCTCTCTCATTCGCCTCAGGCCAAGTCGGGTCAGGCAACTTGAGGAGGCCGGAGAACCAGGTGCCCATGCCGTTGCCAAGTTGCAGTTCCGGCTCCGGCGGGTGCTGGTGGCCACCCAGCTGGGAGCTGCCTTGGCCCTGGTGGCCCTTGGCTGGGCCGGCCGGGGGGTTGCTGAACAGCTGGTGCTGGCTTTGAAGGCCGCCGGTTTCAGGGCGGTGGTGCCCCAGGGAGCCGCGGATGTGGTCGTGTTCCTGGTGGTGGTGCTGTTGGCCACCCTGTTTGGCGGGCTGGTTCCAAAAGCCTGGGTGTTGCATCGCCCGGAGGCCTCGGCCCTGCGGTTGGCCCCTTTGCTGGATTCGGTCAGCCGCACCCTGGCGCCCCTTCTCTCCCTGATTGAACGGGTGAATGGCCTGCTGCTGCGGCTGTTGGGCCTGCCCCGCAATTGGGATGAACTCGTGCCGGTGTTATCGGCTGGTGAACTCGAAACGCTGATTGAAACCGGCAGTGTCACTGGCTTGATGCCCGATGAGCGCAACATCCTGGAAGGGGTGTTCTCGTTGCGCGACACCCTGGTGCGGGAGGTCATGGTCCCCCGCTCTGGGATGGTTACCTTGCCCGTTGAGGTCACCTTCGCGGCCATGATGCGCGAGGTCCATGAGACTGCCCACGCCCGCTTCCCCGTGATTGGCAGTTCCCTCGATGACGTGCGGGGGGTGCTCGATTTGCGGCGTTTGGCTGATCCGATTGCCCGCGGGGAACTGCAAGCCGATACCCCCTTGGCGCCCTACATCTTCCCGGTGGCCCTGGTGCAGGAGAGCACCCCATTGGCCAATTTGCTGCCCTTGATTCGCAGTGGTCAGCCGTTGCTTGTGGTGGTGGATGAGCATGGCGGCACCGAGGGGTTGGTCACCGTGGCCGACCTCACCAGTGAAATTGTTGGTGAAGATGACAACCCCCTTGAGGCGGCGGCCGACCTCCAGCAGTTGCGGGAATCGTTCTGGTCGGTGGCGGGGGATCTCGAGATTTTTGAGCTGAACCGCCAGTTGGGATTGCAGCTTCCTGAAGCCGATGGCCATCACACCCTGGCGGGCTTTTTATTGGAGCGTCTTCAGCACATACCGGCCCCGGGAGAAGGCCTGCGCTGGAAGGGGTATCAATACCGCGTCATCGCGATGGATGGCCCCCGGATCGAGCGCGTCGAGATCGAGCGGGTCGAACTCGACCGGCGTCGGGCAGAGGCTGGGGAAGGACCTGCGGGGCCTTGAAAGCCCCTCCATCGTCGATAATGGAAGGGTTCTTATTGCCTTGGCCATGAACCCTGTCCGTGTGGGTGTCATAGGCATTGGCAACATGGGTTGGCACCACGCCAGGGTTCTGAGTCTCATCAAGGATGCTGAGCTCGTGGGGGTGGCAGATCCTGACCAGGCCAGGGGCACCCTGGCGACTGAACAATTTGGCTGCCGGTGGTTCGACTCCTACGAGGCCATGCTGCCTGAGGTCGATGCGGTTTGTATTGCCGTGCCGACCCTGCTGCACCACCGGGTTGGCCTGGCCTGCCTGCAGGCGGGCGTGGATGTGCTGATCGAAAAGCCGATCGCGGCGAGCCAAGAGGAAGCCGCCGATTTGATCCGGGCCGCTGAAGCTGCGGGTCGGCTGTTGCAGGTGGGCCACATCGAGCGGTTTAACCCTGCTTTTCGAGAGTTGGTCAAGGTCACGGCCAATGAAGAGGTGGTGGTGCTGGAGGCCCGTCGGCACAGCCCTAATCCCGATCGCGCCAATGACGTGTCAGTGGTGCTGGATTTAATGATTCATGACATCGATTTGGTGCTGGAGTTGGCAGGTGCACCGGTGGTGCGCCTCGCCGCTGCCGGCGGCCGCAGTGCGGATGGCCCGATTGATTACGTCAACGCCACCCTGGGTTTTGCCAATGGGGTGGTGGCCAGCCTCACGGCGAGCAAGATGGCCCATCGCAAGATCCGCAGCTTGAGTGCCCATTGCCGCGGCAGCCTGGTCGAAACCGATTTCCTCAAACGAACGCTGCATATTCATCGGCGCGCCCATGAGTCGGTCAGCGCCGACCATGGCGAGCTGGTTTACCGCTCCGATGGCGTGATCGAGGAGGTGAGCACCACCTCGATTGAACCCCTCTACGCCGAGCTGGAGCATTTTTTGCAGTGCGTCCGAGGCGCCGAAAAACCTGCGGTGGATGGCTTGCAAGCGTCTCGGGCCCTGTTGTTGGCCGATTTGATCGAGCAGTGCGTGGAGCAGCCCAGCTTGAGCATGAGCCTGGAGGCCCCCATCTAGGGATTGACGGCTTACCGCTTAGGCAGAAGCCCCGCTTGATGCAGCCTCGATTGACGTACTGGTCAGTTGCTTGAGGGCTTCCAGTTGCCAGCGGCGGCACGCCGCCGGCGATGCGCGATAGAACTGATCCCAGGCTTCGGCTTTGTGCTGGCCATAGAGCTCGGCAGCAATCTCGGGGTTCCGGATTTGCCAGCCCACCCGGACAGCGTGGCCAATCACCACATCGAGGGCGAGGTCGTCGTCGAAGCCCACGCTGGGGTTGGCTCCGAAAAAGGCCATCAAGGTGACCAGGGTTTCAGTGCAGAGCTGGCGGTATTCGGAGGCCTCGATTTTGCTCAGCAGGTGTTCCACCAGGGCCGCAAAATTGCGCTCTCCTGGGGTTTTTTCACTCAGTAAGGGAGCGCTTTCAAGCCGGTTGCGTTTTTCGAGTTTGTCGCCAATCACAAGCCCCCGGCAGTGATGCAGGAGATCCCAAATGCCCGGATAGAAATCCCGCGGTACCCGGCCAAGGGCCCCGAGCCGCGTGCGGTGCTGTAGCCAACAGCCGCCTTTGGGTAACTCCTCGAGGGGGTCGGGCACCTGCCACCGCACCCTGCCGCGCAGATGCAGTTGCTCCTTGCGCTGCAGGGAGGCTCTGGCGTGCTCTACGTCGGCCAGCACGGCCCGCAGCCGCCGGCGAATGGCATGGGGGGGCTTGTTGCACAGGGCTTCAAAGGCATCGATCGGAGAGAGATCGGCCTCGGCGGCAAGCTCACTGGTGAGCAGGAGCAGCAGTTGACCCAGCTGCAGCGTGAGGCTGCCACTGAGGAGGGCGGGTTCATGGCGGGCCAGGCCATCAAGGGCGAGGAGCAGCTCTTGCTGGAGCATCCACTCCCTGCCGTCTTCCCCGCTGAACTGGCGGATCATGGCCGCAATGGCGCCACTGCCCTGGGGGGTGCTGATCAGGGAGTCATTGGTGTAATTCCGGCCCACCACCACCTGCTTTTGGCGCAGTAAGAGGTCGGTGAGGGCGTCTTCCAGTTGGGGGTGGACCATTTGCATGGAGCCCGCCACCCGGCGCACCACATCCCAATTCACTTCGGCCAGCGCCCGGCGGTACACCTCCTCCAGCAGGTCCTGGAGCCTGACGGCTTGGGCGGCATTGGGGCCGTGGAGCTGGGCCTCAGCTCCGAGGCGCCGCACCAGCTGTTCCAGCACTTCGCTTTGCTCGTCCAGCGAGGTGCTCCTCCAGAGGCGATCGGCCAACTCACCAATGCTGATGTCCTGGCGTTCGAGGGCCAGCGCCTCCTCGGCCGAGAGGGGTGGTTGGCTCGTACTGGCGCGTAGGGGAATGGATGGCGTGATGGGTGCGACCGGGGGGGCGCTGGCATGGGCTGGAAGGTCAATCCAGCAGGCCTGATCCTTCAGCTCCGCCAAGCTGGCCACCTGCACCGCCACCCCCTCGAGCTGGCCTGTGGTGAGTTGATGGCCCAGCTGTACAAAGGCGTCGGGATTGGCTTTGAAGGCCCCTTCGGCTACCGGAATGAGCAGGAGCGGTGCCCCACCACCGCGCCAATGGCGTTGCAGCAGCTTGAGCTCCGCCCCAACGGCATCGATCAGTTGCACGGGGTCGTCAGCCAAGTAGAAGGTGCCCTCCTCCAGCACCGCAGGCAAAAAGGCCATGCATTCGCTGCCGGCGGGACCCTGGTGCCGGTACAGCCTCGCCGTGGCCATGGTTTCCATGCGTACGGGCGGATGGCCCGAAAGTCCGAGCTTGGCGTTGGCACCCACCTGGGCCATACGTTGGGCCAGCTGTTTGGAACTGTTGATGGTGATTGGGCTTCCGCCGTCTTCGGCCAGGGGGAGTCCGGCCCGCTGGAGGGCGTCGGCGATCAAGGCCGTGGCCGGTACCAACGCCACCAGCACTTTTTCGGCTCCGAGGGGATGGTCGAGCCTCCTGCCGAGGGGGTCGAGATCGGCTGGGGTGATCAGGCCCTGCAGCAGTAGATCGGAAAGCCAGGTCAGGCTCTGGGTCCAGAGCAGGGGCACATTGGGGTTGGCCTGGCGGGGCTGGCTGCCGGGCTGGCGCCGTTCCGCCTGGATGGAGCCCTTGGGAACCAGGTAGAGCTCGGGCAAGAGGGCCACGCCCTTCACGGTGACGCTCACCGTGGTGAGCTTCTGGCGCCATTGGCGGGCCTCCCCCCAGCGCTCTTCACAACAGGCGGTGATCAATTCATAGGCCCAAAACAGGGGCCATTCGCTTTCAATGTGCTCGAAGGCCGCCAATTCTTCCCGCTCGTAGTGGAGCCGGGTGTGGTCTTCGACCACGGTTTGGTGACCGTCGCGGCGGAAGCGCTTGTAGCCATAGGCCCCGCCCAGCTCGGCCCGAATCTTGAGGCGGGTGCGTTGGGCCAGTTGCTTGTCTTCGACGGCCCAGGCGGGATAGCCAATCACCGAGAGGCAGGCGCTATCCACTTCCTTGCTGGCCGATTCCCTTGGCAGGAGCCCACGTAGGGCCCGACGCAGCCGGACAATCGCGTCGTGGGGAATCACCAGGCAACAGCTGCCGTCTCCATGGGGGCCATAGAGATCGAGCCCCTCCAGGGCTTCAAGGGCCGCCTTGACGAGGCCGATCGAACTGGCATTGCGTTCAGGCAGCCCATGGTTGCCCTTATCGCCCCGCTCCCAAATGCCGTAGTCAGCGACCCGATAGGCCCGGGCCACGTAATAGACCAGGTTTTGCACGAAGTCTCGCTCGTGCTGGGTCTGGATGATCACCAGGCCCGAGCGGGTCAGCTGGGCCAGCTGCAGCAGAAACAGGGCGGTGGCATCGAGTTGGAGATGGCCCCAGCCGTCGTCGGGCACCACGGGGTCGCCGCTGGGAGTGTCGAACTTGGCGTGCAGGGCATCCAGCCGATCCAGGCTGTGTTTGAAGCGCTCCACCTTGGGGGCTTGGCGCAGCATGGCGTTGAGCAGGCCCCGCATCAGCTGCACGACGCGCTGTTCAAGTTCAAAAGCCCGGCAACTCGTGCTGCGGAGGCGTCTGTGGGCGATTGCCAAGCCCCACACGCACTGGATCGAATAGACGCAGTCGCGCACCCAGGCGTCGCCGTAGTTTCCGTGGACCGTGTTGGCGGTGCTTGCCGGCAGCAGACCCGTGATCGGGTTCTGGCGGGCAAGTACGACAGCTTCGATCTGACGGTCGATGTCTTCGAGTACGGCCCAGGATTCCGCCTCAGCGTTGGCGCCACCTGGGGCGGAAGGGGGAGCCAAGTCGAAGCGTGTCATCCGATCGATGGCTGGAGCCAGCCATAGATTCTCTCCCGCAGCAGGACCCCCCCATGGCAGCAATGGCAACAGAACCGATGCGCACCCGGGTACTGGGTGTGCAGGTGGCCGTGTGTGCCGATGTTTTTGAGGCGGCCCTGGCCCTGAAACAGCGCGGTGGGGGGCAGATCGTCACCCTGAATGCCGAAATGACGATGGCGGCCAAGGCCGACCCCGCCCTAGGGGCTGCGATTGAGGCGGCCCAGCTGGTGATTCCCGATGGGGCTGGGGTGGTTTGGGCCCTGGGACGGCAGGGCTATCGCGTTCGCCGCAGCCCGGGTATTGAGCTGGCGCGGGAGTTATTGGGGCATGCCGCCGGTCACCAGTGGCGGGTTGCCCTGGTGGGAGCCTCGCCAACGGTGATGGCCCAGCTCACCGCCCGCCTTCGCAAGGAGCTGCCGGGGTTACAGCTGGTGTTGACGGCCCATGGTTACCAACCCCAAGCCGCCTGGAAAGGATTAGAGCAGCAGCTGGTGGCGTCGAAGCCCGATTTGGTGTTGGCCGCCCTCGGGGTGCCCCGTCAGGAAACCTGGATTCAGCGCTTGCCCGGCCGCCGCGGCGGCCTCTGGATGGGAGTGGGCGGCAGCTTTGATGTGTGGGCAGGCACCAAAAAAAGAGCCCCCAGTTGGATGGGAGCTCTGCAGATCGAATGGTTGTACCGGTTGGTGCAGGAGCCCAGTCGTTGGCGCCGGATGCTCGCGTTGCCCCGGTTTGCCTGGGCAGTGCTTCAGAAGCCTTAGCCAAGATTGGGGGTGAGCCCAGCTTGGGACTGGGTTCAGCGGAAGCCCACGGAGGCTTGCCACACAAAAGCAAGCAGTAGGAAGAAAAGGGGGATGATCGGCAGGATGTCGATCAGGGGACCAAAAGCTTGGTAGGCCTCAGGAAGCTGGGCCAGGGTTTGCAGGGCGTAAGCAGCCATCCCAGAAATCACTGATCGAGTGCCGGACGCTACCACGTGTGGGCAGCAGGGGAGTCGGCTTCCCACGGAGCGAAATCCTCCGCAAAACAACCATCGCGGATGGCCTGGCCCATGGCGCTGGAGAAGCGCACCAATTGGTGCAGGTTGTGGAGGCTGAGCAGGATCTTGCCGAGCATCTCGTTGCTCTTGACCAGGTGGTGGAGGTAGGACCTGGTGTGCAGGGTGCAGGCCGGGCAACCGCAACTCGCATCCATCGGGGTGTGGTCATGGCGAAAGCAGGAGTTCTTGAGGTTCCAGCGCTCTCCGCCCACCAGGGCGGCCCCATGGCGACCAAGCCGGGTGGGAATCACGCAGTCGAATAGATCAAAGCCATGGGCCACGGCAATGGCCATTTCCCGCAGCGTGCCGATGCCCATGAGGTAGTGGGGTTTCTCCTCGGGCAAGAGCGGCCCCAGCTGGCGCACGATCCGGTGCATCTCCTCCGCGGGTTCGCCCACGCTGACGCCCCCGACGGCAATGCCCGGCAGCCCCATCGAGGCCACCACCCGGGCCGATTCCTCGCGCAGGTGGGGGTAGCAGCCGCCTTGAACGATGCCAAACAGGGCTTGGTCGCCCTTGTGGTGGGTGGTGATGCAGCGCTCCAGCCAACGGTGGGTTCGCCCGCAGGCAGCGGCCACATCGGCTTCGCTGGCCGGATAGGGGGGGCATTGGTCAAAGGCCATGGCCACATCGGCCCCCAGGGTCATCTGGATTTGCATCGAACGCTCGGGGGTGAGCTCGATGCGGGCCCCATCCCTGGGTGATCGGAAGACCACCCCGTGGTCGTCGATGGTGTTGATGTCGCCCAGACTGAACACCTGGAATCCGCCCGAGTCGGTGAGCAAGGGGCCGTTCCAACCCATGAAGCGGTGCAGCCCGCCCGCATCAGCCACGATCTGCTCGCCGGGTTGCAAGTGCAGGTGGTAGGTGTTGGCCAGCACCATCTCGGCCCCCGTATCGGCCAGTTGGCTTGCGGTGACACCCTTCACCGTGGCCAGGGTGCCAACAGGCATGAAGCGGGGCGTGGTGACCGGGCCATGGGGGGTTTGGAAGCAGCCACAGCGTGCCCGGGTTCGGTGGCATCGGGCGGTGATGTCGAATGAGAAGGCGATTGCGCCCCTTAGGTGCTCGCTTGACGCTAGGCCTCGCCCGATGCCACCCCCTACCAGCACCCGATCCCACCACCGCCAGTCCCCGGCTTGGCTGCGGGATTGGGCAGGGGCTTGGGTCTTCTATTCGGTGCTGCCTGCTTGGCCATGCATTGCGCCGCGCTTTGAGCGCATCGCCCGCTTCGCGCCCCTGGTGGGCCTGGTGCTTGGGGGCCTGCAGGCTCTTGTTTGGGGTCTAACGGCGGGCTGGTTACCCCTGGCCGCCCAGGTGGCCTTGGTGTTGGTCTTGGGGGTGGTGCTCACGGGGGGCCTGCATCTTGATGGCGCCATGGATACGGCCGACGGCCTGGGGGCTGGCCCAAGGGCCCTGGAGGCGATGGAGGACAGCCGGGTTGGCGCGGCTGGTGTGCAGGCGTTGCTGGTGGTGCTGTTGTTGCGCGGGGCTGGTTTGATCTGTTTGGCGGATGGGGTCCCCTCTGCTGTTCCATTGGCCGCTCCATTGGCAATGGTCTGGGCCGCGTTCTGGGCTCGGGTTTCACCCCTGGTGGCCATGCAGTACTTCCCCTATTTGCGCGAGCAGGGCAGCGCCGGCTTCCACCGCGAGCATTGGCAGGGCCTGGCCAAAGAGCTGCGGCCGGCGGTGCTGGCTCTCCTGCTGCTTGTTGTCCTGGTGCTGGGAATTGTTCAGGTGGTGGCGGGCCTGCGGTTACCCAATGCGGTTGGCCTGGGCCTTTGGGCGGCTGTGGCTGTACTTCCCGTGGTTGTTGCCCCCTTCTGGCTCGGCCGGCGGTTGGGGGGGCATAGCGGCGATAGCTACGGCGCCTGTGTCGAATGGAGTGAAGCCCTGGCCCTACTGCTTATGGGCCTGCTGTTGCGGGCGGCAGGGTGAGCTGAAAGGCATTGCCCCAGGAGGGCTGTTCCCCAGAGGCCGCTCCGGCCTGCTCCACCAGGCAGAGCTCGCCCCCAAGGGAATGGGCTAGATCGCGCGCTAGGGCGAGCCCCATGCCGGTGCCGGGCAGGCTGGTGCTGTTGGAGCCCCGCACCCCCTTGCCAAAAATTGCGGCCCGTTCTCGGGGATCAATCGGCGGTCCCCCATCCCAGAGCGTCAGTTGCCAGCCGCCCTGCTCAGTGGGTTGGCAGTCAAGCCCGAGGCCGGCTCCTTTGGGGCTGTAGCGAAAGGCATTTTCGAGCAGGTTGGCGAGGATCTCGGCCACGGCTCCGCTATCGCCCCGCCACTGGGGCAGGGCGATCGGTGGATGCCAGGGCCGGTGTTGGAGGGCTGCGGTGGCAGCAGCCCGTTGCAGCAGGGGTTCCAGCAAGGCTGCCAGGGGTTGACCTGCCGGGCCGCTCAACACAGGGGGCAGCAGCAGGGGTTGGGCTCCCCCTGGCTGGCTCGGCAGGCTGTCTTGGCTGCCGAGTTGGCCAATGGCGTCCACATAGCGATTCAGTTGGCGCTCCTCCGCCAGCAAGCCTTCCACCAGCGGGCGGTTGTGGTTGTCCTGTTCCAGTCGGCGCAGGAGCAATTGGCCGAAGGTTCGCAAAGCAGCCAAGGGGTTACGTAGCTGGTGGACCAAAACATTCAGCTGTTCGTCTTGGAGGCGCAGGTTTTGGGCGAGGCGCTGTTGCTCGAGGTCAAGGCACAGGGCTTCGGTGAGGCAGAGGGCCACGGCCTGCAGTCTTTGGCTGAGGGCCTCTGGCCAGGGCACGGTGTCACTCTCCACCTGGATGGCTCCCAGTAACACCTCTTGGTGGCGCAGCGGTAACCACCGCCGTTGGGCAGCTGGCTGGCGTAGGGGGCTGCTGACTTCCACGGTGGGCAGGGCCCGCCCGTCGCTGGGCCATTGGCCGATTGGTACCAGGGAAGGGGCCTCTTCTTCCCCCGGTTGGGTCACGTAGACCACCACTGATCGCAGTTCGTCGCTGTCAACGAACTGGGCCAGCTGGAAGTGCAGCAGGTTCAAAAAGCGCGTGGAGACTTGCATCTGGCGCGCTGAGTAGGGGAGCTGAAAAAACTTTTTCGGATTTCCGGGGAAATTCGAAAAAAAGTCTTAAAGTCTTCGGTATCGACCAATACTTCGCGGTCCGCGAGCGGGCAGCTGGTCACAGTCGTGACGGCCCCTTGGCACGATTTGTGCTTGGAGGCTACAGCAGAGACAGTTCAATCCTTTCTTGACCACTCCTCTTGCTGTGCTGCTAACCCGAATGGGCGGATTAGCAGCTTCACTGACCTCGGGCCTGCTCATGCTCAACGACGACAGATGGTTGGACGTCGCCTGAGTTGTTGTTTGGTGCCCTTTGGGTCGCTTGGCGCTTCTCGAGCTGGCTGAGTCGTGGTCTTTGTGCGCTCTTTGCGCCGTGCCCAGGGCTATCTCCCTCCTGATTCCTCTCCGTCCCCTTTCGTCTCTCCCCTTGGGAGCTGTTCCATGTCTAAGAAGCGCAAGCGCATCAGCCGCCGCCGTCTCGCCGGTCAAAGGGTTTTGGCCCATGTGTCCACGTTCAATCTCGAGACCGGCGACCACAAGCCTGTGACGGCTGCCCGTCGGTTTATTGCTGAGCAGGCTTTGGTGCCCCCGGCGATTCTGAATGTGCGTCGCAACGAGCACACCACCGACCGCTTCTTTTGGGGCGAAAAGGGCCTCTTCAGTGCCCAGTACGCCGAAGAAAATCATTTTCTCTTCCCTTCGCTGCGCGTGATTGTGGACAGCATTGGTGAAGAGGTCCTCTTTGAAGGGATCGAAGCCTTGGCTGCTGACGATTGGGAGGAAATGGAGGAGTACGAATACGCCTTCGTTTGAGCTACCTAATGGTTGTTCAGCGTTTGAATGCGTGATGGATTCGGCCATTGGCTGGCGATAAAGCGCTTCATTGCTGGGAATAGGCGTTCATCAATGGTGTGCCCGCCGCTAAATCCCAACAGCTCCACGCCATGGCCAGCCACCTGCAGTTGCTCCTGCAGGGCTTGGCTGGCTGCAAAGGGGACCACGGGGTCCTGCTCGCCATGGGTGAGCAGGACCTTTGTTTTGTGGGGGGTTTGGGGATCCCAGCCCGGATGGGGGTAGCCACTGCAGCCAATGAGGGCTGCGCAAGCCCCGCCATCAAAACCTTCCGCAAGCGTGCCCACATCCAGCACCATCGCAGCCCCTTGGGAGAAGCCCAAAAGGATTGTGTTGTCCAGCGGTAATTCCCTGGATAGGTCCAGCAGCCGCTGTTTCAGGGCTCCGCGAGCTGCAGGGAGTTCGGGCCAGTTCGGTTGCTGCAGGTCGTACCACTGGCGCCCCATGCCGGCGGGATGGGGCCAGGGGGCTTGCAGCGCCACCACTTCCACGTCGGGCCCAACCAGCAGCGGCCCCAGCTCGAGCAGGTCATGGGCATCGGCGCCCCAGCCGTGTAGCAGCACCAGGCGGCGCTGCGCCCCAGCAGGGCCGACACGGAGTTCGGCTGGTCCTGCAGGGTTGGGCAATGGGGTCGTGGCCATGGCGTGGGATCGGGAGACTGCTGCTGCTTAGGTTGGCCTTCCATCCAGTCAAGCTGCAGCCATGGCGCCCACGGCCCTTCTCAGTGTGTCCAACAAAGAAGGCTTGGTCCCCTTGGCTGAGGGTCTCCTGGCGGCGGGCTATCGGTTGATTTCCAGTGGCGGCACCGCAGCGGCGTTGCAGGCGGCTGGTCTGGCGGTGACCAAGGTGGCCGACCACACCGGTGCCCCTGAGATTCTGGGCGGGAGGGTCAAAACCCTGCATCCGCGCATCCACGGCGGCATCCTGGCGAAGCGGGCCGATGGCTCCCATCAAGCCGATCTGGCGGCCCAAGCGATTGATCCGATCGATGTGGTGGTGGTGAACCTCTATCCCTTTCGGGAAACGGTGGCCGATCCGGCGGTGGCCTTTGAGACCGCCATCGAAAACATCGACATTGGCGGTCCGGCCATGGTGCGGGCGGCAGCCAAAAACCATGCCGATGTAGCCGTGCTGACCAGTCCAACCCAATACGAGCCGTTCCTGGCTGCCCTGGCCTCTGGAGCTGTGACGTCCGAACTGCGACGCCAGCTCGCCCTGGCGGCATTTCAGCACACGGCCAGTTACGACGCTGCCATCAGCACCTGGTTGGCGGCTCGCTTGGCCGATGGCTCCGCCCCGGGAGCTCCCCTGCAATTGGATGTGCCGGCCAAGCAATCCCTGCGCTACGGCGAGAACCCCCATCAACAGGCCACTTGGCATAGCCACCCCGGGGCAGGCTGGGGGGCGGCCGACCAGCTCCAGGGCAAAGAACTCAGCTACAACAACCTGATTGACCTCGATGCTGCCCTCGCCACGGTGCGGGAGTTTGGCTACGGCCCAGGCGCCCAAGCTGCTGCCGTGGTGGTGAAGCACACCAATCCCTGTGGCGTGGCTACGGGCCCATCGACGGCTGATGCCCTCCAGCGGGCACTCGATGCTGACCGGGTTTCGGCCTTTGGCGGCATCGTGGCCCTGAATACGCCCGTCGATCAGGCGGCGGCCGAACAGCTCACCAGCTTGTTTTTGGAATGCGTGGTTGCGCCAGATTTTGATGCTGAGGCCAAGCAGCATCTCGCGACCAAGGCCAATCTGCGGCTTCTGCAACTCAGCCCAGAGGCCATCGGCCGGGCTGGCCATCAGCAGCTGCGCAGTGTGCTCGGTGGCGTGCTGGTGCAGGAGTTGGACGATGGGGCCGTTGAGGAATCCAGCTGGCAAGTTGTGAGTGAGCGCCAGCCCACCAGCCAAGAGATGCAGGATCTGAACTTCGCCTGGAAGTTGGCGCGCCACGTTCGCTCCAATGCCATCACGGTGGCGAAGGGGGGCCAGAGCCTGGGCGTTGGCGCGGGCCAGATGAACCGGGTTGGCTCAGCCAAGTTGGCCCTTGAGGCTGCTGGGGGCCAGGCCCAGGGAGCGGTATTGGCAAGCGATGGGTTTTTCCCCTTCGACGACACGGTGCGCTTGGCGGCTCGCCACGGCATCACCGCTGTCATTCAGCCTGGCGGCAGTGTGCGCGATGCCGATTCGATCGCCGCCTGCAATGAGCTGGGGCTGGCCATGGTGGTGACGGGCCGCCGCCACTTTCTTCACTAAATGGCCTCCACTGAATTTTCTCAACCGAGCTCGCCGCCAAGGTCGGGCCAGTTGTAGTTTCCCTTTCTCAGCCCCGGCTGCTCCCTAGGCCCATTCTTTGCTGCCATGTCTGAAGCACTTGCCTACAACCTCAATTTTCTGCATCCGTTGTTGATGTGGAGCCTGTTAGCTCTCGCTGGCTACGGCATGTTCTTGGGCATCAAGGCCAAGCGCACCCGCACGGCGGATCCGGAGGCCCGCAAACAGTTGATTAAGGGGCAATTCGCCAAGCGCCATTTCCAAATAGGTAGCGTTCTGCTGGCGATCATGGTGATCGGTACCTTTGGGGGCATGGCCGTCACCTACCTCAACAACGGCAAGTTGTTTGTGGGGCCTCACCTGCTTGTGGGGATCGCCATGACCTGCATGATCGCGATCGCTGCGTCGCTGACGCCCTTGATGCAACAGGGCAACTTGATTGCTCGCAAAGCCCATGTGGGTCTAAATATGGGCTTGATGAGCTTGTTCCTATGGCAGGCCGTCAGTGGCATGCAAATCGTGGCCAAGATCTGGGAAAACCGCCCTGCCTAAGGCCTTCTATTGAAGAAACGTCCTTGCCTAGAAGCGAGCGCGCTGCCTTGCGGGGCATTCCAGGCCATGGCTGGTGTGGAAGTCCTCTTGGACTTTCCAGGTGAGTTTGCGAGAAACCTGCCGCACAATTTGTTTGAGGAGGTGGTCGCCGCTGCTTTGAACCAAGCTTTCTGGCAGCAAGGTAATCACTCCTGGGAGTTGAATCCAAACACTCAAATCCAATTCCCACCGGACGAGGGTGAACCCTTGCGAGTCTCCAGGGGTTGTGCTGGGTTCTTCAAGTTTTAGGCAGGCGTTGAACTCCACGTCGTAGAGGCTCTCGAGGCTGGTTTCGCCAGTCCAGCTGGGCACGGTGATGATGCGATATATCCCCTGGCTTTGGGGAAGCAGTTCCAGGCCAATGGTGGGCTCCACATCGAAGCCAAAATTGCCAAAGCGCCCGAGGGTCAGCTGGTAGCCATTTGCGCCGATGGGGCTGACCTGCATCGGCGCAGCACAGCGCCGGAACCATCCCCCATGGCTATCCAAATAGGACTCCACCAATGAAGCTGGCGCCCGCATTTCCATCAGATCGGAAAAGCTGCTGGTGTAACAGCGCACCCGAGGATCATCGATGTGGCGCAGGCTCAGCATGGGCGAGGCCTCTGCAGGGGGCTGAAGTGCCATCGCGGTTGCCGGCGTTCGTGACGACGAAAGCAGGAGAACAACGGCGTCAAGAGTGGCGAAACAAGGAGAAGAATCCCGAAGGAGCTCTCTGGCCTGGTGCCTAGGGGGCTCGAAGGTTTGATGTGGTGGGACCGTTTGAGATGGCCGAACCTTTACACAATGTAAAGCCCCCCGGTTGGGCCTAGGCCTCCGTCAGGCCAACAAGGCGCTCAATGATGTCTTCCACCACGCGGTCGGGGGTGGAGGCTCCGGAGGTGATGCCCACCCGGATCGGGCCCTCCGGTAAAAACGGGCTCTCCGTTTCCAGGACGCTGCCGAGGGGCATGTGCTGGATTTGGTTGCCGGGGCCGATGCGTTCTGGGGTGTCGATGTGAAAGGAGCGGATGCCGCGGCTGACGGAAATTTCCTGAAGGTGGGTGGTGTTGGAGGAGTTGTAGCCACCAATGACGACGATGAGATCGAGGGGCTCATCAACCAGAGAAAACATCGCGTCCTGGCGTTCCTGGGTGGCGTCGCAGATGGTGTTGAAGGCCAGGAAATGCTCGCTCAGCTCAGCGGGTCCGTAGCGCTTCAACATCGTGCGTTCAAACAGGCGGCCGATCTCTTCGGTTTCGCTTTTGAGCATGGTGGTTTGGTTGGCGACCCCCACGCGGACGAGATCGCAATCAGGGTCAAAGCCAGGTGATGAGGCCTTGGCAAACCGGGCCATGAAGGCCTGACGATCGCCTCCCTCAAGGATGTAGTCGCAGACCATTTGGGCTTCTGCCATGTCGAGCACCACCAGATAGGTGCCGGCAAAGGATGAGGTGGCCAGGGTTTCCTCGTGCTTCACCTTGCCGTGAATGATTGAGGTGAAGGCGTGCTTTTTGTGTTTCTCCACGGTGTTCCACACCTTCGACACCCAGGGACAGGTGGTGTCGACAATGTGACAACCGCGTTCATTGAGCAGCTGCATTTCCTGCACCGAGGCCCCAAAGGCCGGCAGGATCACCACGTCGCCGCTGGTCACGTCGGAGAAGTCTTTGACGCCGCCCTCAACCTGGATGAACTGCACGTCCATGTCGCGGAGGTGGTCATTCACCGAGGGATTGTGAATGATTTCGTTGGTGATCCAGATGCGCTCGGTTGGGTAGTGCCGGCGGGTTTCGTAGGCCATGGCCACAGCCCGTTCCACACCCCAACAAAAACCAAAGGCCTCGGCGAGGCGAATCGTGAGCCGACCGCGGCGCAATTCGTAGCCGCTAGCGCGCAGCTTGGCGATCAGGTCGCTTTGGTAGGCCTGCTCGAGGCTCCCGGCTACTTCGTCACCGAGGCCAAAGCCGCGACGGTTGTAGCGCTCCGAATGGTGCAGGGAGCGTTTAAAGGCGCGGGTATCCACAAAGGCCGCTACTGGGGGTCTGCAAACTCTATGGGGGCTCGGGCTTCAACCCGGGCGAGCCCAAGCCAGGACACGCTCGTCTCGGAAAAGGCATACGTGCAGGGCAGCACGTCCACTCCGGCGTCCAAGGCCTCACGAAACAATTCCCCGTAGCGAGGATCTGCCGAATCCCCTGGAGCAAAGCGGGTGACATCGCCCCGGCTCAAGCAAGGCACAAGCACGGCCCGAGCTTCGGGGAGGAGGGCCTTCAGCTCCACCAGATGCTTTTGGCCCCGCTCGGTCACGGTGTCGGGGAAGAGGGCGAGGTCCCCCTGGGTCCAGGTCGTGTTTTTGACTTCGAGATAAATGGGCCTGGGGTCGCTGGCACCTTCCCCGGGGGTGAGCAGCAAGTCGATGCGGCTGCGGCGACCTTCCCCGTAGGGCACCTCAGGCTTGATGGCGCCAATCGGCCCGAGCCAGGGCTCCAGGCATCCGGCCTCGATCGTCGCGCGCACCAATGTGTTGGGTAGGGCGGTGTTGATTCCCACCCAGAGCTGGTCGCCGTGGGCGCCAACGACCTGGGCTTGCTCCCAGGTCCAGGCCAGTTTGCGGGTGGGTGAGGGGGCGTGGCGGAGGCGGACCCGTCCGCCGGGGTGCAGCACGCCTGTCATGGGGCCGGTATTGGGACAATGGGCGGTCACCAGGTCGCCGTTGTCGAGTTCTACATCGGCCAGGAAGCGTTTGTAGCGCTTCACCAAGGTGCCTTCCACCAGGGGGCCGAGCTGGAGGATCTCGACTGGTGCGCCCTTGGTTGTCTCGATGGCCATGGTGGGAGCGCTGGGGCAGGCCCGCCATACTGCCTGCCATGACTCGATCGCTGCGCAAGATTGCCTTGATCGTGGCTGTGGCCACTGCCCTCAGCAAGCTGGCCGGCCTGGTGCGGCAACAGGTGATTGCGGCGGCCTTTGGTGTTGGTGCTGCCTATGACGCCTACAACTACGCCTATGTGCTGCCGGGCTTTTTGTTGATCCTGCTGGGGGGGATTAACGGCCCGTTCCATAGCGCCATGGTGAGCGTGCTGGCCCGGCAACCCCGGCAGGAGGGGGCCCATGTGCTGGCTGCGATCAACACAATCGTGGGGGCGGGACTGATTGGGGTCACCCTGCTGTTGCTGGTGGCGGCGGATCCCTTGATCACGCTCGTGGGGCCAGGCCTCGATGCCGAACGCCATGCGATCGCCGTGCTGGAGCTGCGCTGGATGGCGCCGATGGCCCTTTTTGCCGGGTTAATTGGTCTGGGCTTTGGCGCGCTCAATGCCGCCGATGTGTTTTGGTTGCCTTCGGTGAGTCCGTTGCTCTCCAGCGTTGCGCTGATTGGCGGCCTTGGCCTGCTCTGGTGGCAGCTAGGCCCAGCCATGGCCTTGCCCCAGCAAGCCGTCATCGGGGGCATTGTTTTGGCGGCCAGCACCACCTTGGGGGCGTTGTTGCAGTGGTTGATTCAGCTGCCGGCCCTGGCCAAGCAAGGGCTGAGCAAATTCCAATTGGTTTGGGATTGGAAGCACTCCGGGGTGCAGGAAGTGCTGAAGGTGATGGGGCCAGCCACCCTGTCCTCCGGGATGCTGCAGATCAACGTGTTTACGGATCTGTTTTTTGCCTCAGGGATTGTGGGAGCGGCAGCAGGTCTTGGCTACGCCAACTTGTTGGTGCAGACACCCTTGGGTCTGCTCTCCAATGCCTTGCTGGTGCCGTTGTTGCCTGAGTTCGCCAGGCTGACGGCTCCCTCCGATCGCCCGGCCTTAATCAAACGGATCCGCCAGGGCCTGATGCTCTCGAGCGCCAGCATGCTGCCCCTCGGCGCCCTGTTCGTTGCCCTGGCCGGGCCGATTGTGGCCCTGGTCTATGAGCGGGGTGCCTTCGACCATCAGGCCGCTGTGATTGTGACCAGCTTGCTGATGGCCTATGGCTTTGGCATGCCGGTGTATTTGGGGCGCGATGTCCTGGTGCGGGTGTTTTATGCCCTTGGCGATGGCACCACGCCATTTCGGTGGTCGGTGGCAGGCATCGGGCTCAATGTGATCTTCGATTGGACCCTGGTGGGTGGGCCCACACCCTGGGGACAGCAGCTGCCTGCTTTCAATTTCGGTGCCCCTGGGCTGGTGCTGGCCACGGTGGGGGTGAATGCCATCACCTGCCTGGCCCTGCTTTTGGCCCTTCAATCCCGGTTGGGTGGTTTGCCATTGCGGGACTGGGCCAGGGATTCCCTGCTGCTCCTCGGTGCGGCTGCTGTGGCTGGCGGGGCGGCTTGGGTCCTGGCCTCGTTAGTGGTTTGGCCCCAGGGGTTGGTGGGCCTTGGCCTGCAGCTTGGCCTCAGCGGTGCCATGGCTCTGGCGGTCTATGGATGGATGGCCACTGCAGCCCGGGTGCCAGAAGCTCAGCAGTTGATGACCCAGCTCATGTCCCAATTGAAGCGCCGGCTGCCGATGGCTTAGTTGTTGAATTGTCTTAGTTGCTGAATTGGCTTGGTTGCTGGGTTGATTTAGTCGCTGAGTCTCACGCAGCGCTCTTCCCTGACCTGCACAGGAATCTCGAGGTGGGAGCGGCCCAGCATCTTGGGGCCCTCCACCGACAGGATGCGCGCTTCAATTCCGAATTCTTTGAAGGCCGTTTCCATCTCCTGGATCAACGCCTTTTCCACCTGGGCTTCGGCATCGACGACCTTGCCAATCAGACGACTCCCCAGGGGGCCAATCCTCTGGCGCATGACCTCGCGAGCATTGGTGACCTCGATGACCAGCACAGCCCGCATTCAGGTGGGGCAACCCTATCGGCAAAAGGGGTCGAGAACCTCTTCCAGATCCCGAAGCTGGCCCGCCGGTATCAAGCGGGCCAAGGGCAGCCTGGTGGCGCTCCCACCAATCGGCACTTGGACGGCCTCTAGGGCTTGCCTGGAGGCAATCGAGGCCCCTTGGCTAAGGCGTGCCGAGCATTCAATCGCCAAGGCTTGGGCCAGGCCTGCATCTTTGAGGTAAAGGTGCCAGCCGGCCACTTGGAGATAGAGGCGATCGCCAAGGGCTAGTTCCAAGTCACGCAGGTCGCTGGCGCTGAGGGTCATGGTTGGCGTTGTTCACTGTTTGGCCGCAGGCTGATCACCACGCCCGCGTGGATGACCAGCATGGCTAGCCACGCCAGGGTTAGCCAGTTCAGGTGGGTCCAGGGGTGGCGCAGGTTTTGAACCACCCAGAGGCCGCTGTTGAACAGGCCAAACAGGGCTGCATGGAGGGTCAGATTGACGATTCGCTCGAAATGCCGGTAGGTGGGGTCTTCGGGATTGGCAGGGCCGTACCAACGGATCGGCATGGTGAAAGGGGCGAGGGGTTTGACGGATGGGCACCCCATGCGGTGAGAATGGGATCCATGCGCTTGTAGCTCAGCGGATTAGAGCATCTGACTACGGATCAGAGGGTCGGGAGTTCGAATCTCTCCAGGCGCGCTTTTTATTCAACTCCTCCTCACCTTTCTTTTGGTGAGGCACCGCCCTCGGGCGGTTTTTTTTGTGTGCTCACCAAGGCGTGCAGGCTGGGTGTCTTTTCTTACGATCGGGGCATTATCAGTGGCGATCGATGCCTGAATTTGGTGGCGCAGCCATGAACCAGTCCTTGGCAGCGGCTGATCCCGCCATTGATGGGCTGATCGACAAGGAGTTGGTGCGGCAGCAGGGCCACCTGGAGCTGATTGCTAGCGAGAACTTCGCTTCGCGGGCGGTGATGGAGGCCCAAGGTTCCGTGCTCACCAACAAGTACGCCGAAGGTTTACCCGGCAAGCGCTACTACGGAGGCTGTGAGCATGTGGATGGGATTGAGGCCCTGGCGATTGAGCGGGCCAAGGAGCTGTTTGGGGCGGCCTGGGCGAATGTGCAGCCCCACAGCGGTGCCCAGGCCAATTTCGCGGTCTTCCTGGCCTTGCTGCAGCCCGGCGACACGATCCTTGGCATGGATCTCTCCCACGGGGGGCACCTCACCCATGGTTCCCCGGTCAATGTGTCGGGCAAGTGGTTCAAGGCTGTCCATTACGGCGTGGATCCAGGCACCCAGCAGCTCAATTTCGAGACCATTCGCCAGCTGGCCCTGGAGCACAAGCCGAAGCTGATCATTTGTGGCTACTCGGCTTACCCCCGCAGCATCGACTTCGCCGCCTTCCGCGCCATTGCCGATGAGGTCGGGGCCTATTTGTTGGCCGACATGGCCCATATCGCTGGATTGGTGGCGGCTGGGGTCCATGCCAGCCCAGTGCCCCACTGCGACGTCGTGACAACGACCACCCACAAGACCCTGCGGGGACCGCGCGGTGGCCTGATCCTGTGTCGCGATGCCGACTTCGGTAAGCAGTTCGACAAGGCGGTGTTCCCTGGTACCCAGGGAGGCCCCCTGGAGCATGTGATTGCGGCGAAAGCTGTTGCCTTCGGCGAAGCGCTGCAACCCAGCTTCCAGGCCTACAGCCAGCAGGTGGTGACCAATGCCCAGGCCCTGGCAGCCCGCATTCAGGAGCGGGGCATTGCCGTGGTGAGCGGTGGTACTGACAACCACATCGTGCTGCTGGATCTGCGCTCGATTGGCATGACCGGAAAGTTGGCCGATCAGCTGGTCAGTGATGTGCACATCACGGCCAACAAAAACACCGTGCCCTTTGATCCCGAGTCGCCGTTTGTGACCAGTGGCCTGCGCCTGGGCACGGCAGCTCTGACAACCCGTGGCTTTGATGCGGCGGCCTTCAAGGAGGTGGCCGATGTGATTGCTGATCGCCTCCTGGAGCCCGACGATGCCGCTGGGGCCCAGCGCTGCCGGGATCGGGTTGCGACCCTCTGCGAGCGCTTTCCGCTCTACGGCAACCAGCTGGCCCTGCAGCGAGCCTGATCCCCCGTGACTCTCGCCCACAGTCCCAACGCTGCTGCCCTGCTCACGTTTTCCGTGGCAGCAGCCCTGACAGCCTTACTGGTGCCTGGGGTGCGAAAGCTCGGGCTGCACTGGGGTTTGATTGACGCCCCCGATGCCCGCAAGCAACACACCACCCCCATGGTGCGGCTTGGGGGCGTGGGGATTGTGGTCGCCTTCAGCCTGTCGTTGGGCCTGGTCTGGAGTCTGGGCGGTTTTGCCGAGCTCCCCACCGCCAACGACCAATTGATCTGGACGACCTTGGCTGGGGCGCTGTGTTTCTTCTTCATTGGCTTGGCGGACGACCTTTTCGCCTTGCCTCCTCTACCTCGCTTGGCTGGGCAGCTGGCGGTCTCAGCGGTGGCCTGGGGCGAGGGCGTGCGCATTGGCAGCATTGAGTTACCCCTGGGGTTCATGGGCCATCCCAATGGCTTGTTGGTGCTGCCGGATTGGTTGAGCCTGCTGGCCACCGTGGTGTGGCTGGTGGGGATCACCAATGCGATCAACTGGCTCGATGGCCTGGATGGTTTGGCCGCCGGGGTGAGTGGGATTGCTGCTGTAGGGCTGCTCTCGGTAAGCTACAGCCTTCACCAACCCGCTGCAGGCCTATTGGCCGCGGCGCTGGCGGGCTCGTGCCTTGGCTTCTTGCGCCACAACTTCAACCCCGCCAAAATTTTCATGGGGGATGGGGGCTCCTACTTCCTAGGTTTTTCCCTGGCAGCCGTCAGCATCGTTGGCCCGGCCAAGGGCCTCACCAGCGTGAGCTTGCTGCTGCCCCTGTTGATCTTGGCCCTGCCTCTGGCCGACATGTCGGCCGTGATCATGGGCCGCCTCAGTTCAGGCCATTCCCCTTTCTATCCCGACCGGCGTCACCTCCACCACCGCTTATTGCGCTCCGGGTTCAGTCACCGGCGCACCGTGCTGCTCATTTATGCCTTCACCCAATGGCTGGCTGCCCTGGCCTTGGTGGTGGTCAATGCCGAGATGCGTTTTCTTTGGCTGGCTCTAGCAACAGCCGTCTTGATCTGGGTGCTGGTGCGTTCCCGCCGCCAGCTGCACAAGCTCGAGAAGGCCAAACGCATCGCCGCGCAACGCCCTTGAGCGAAACCAGCCTGTGAGCGCAGAAATCCTCTGCATTGGCACCGAGCTCCTTCTCGGCAACATCACCAACGGCAATGCCCGTTGGCTGGCTGAAGAGCTTGCCGGCTTGGGCATTCCCCACCACCGCCAGGAGGTGGTGGGGGACAACCGTGGGCGGGTGATGGCGGCTGTGCGCGACGCCTCCAGCCGGTGCCGGCTGTTGATCACCACCGGCGGCCTGGGCCCCACCCCCGACGACCTCACCACGGAAGCCATCGCGGCAGCCTTTGACACGCCCTTGGTGGAGCATGGGGCGATCTGGGCCGATATCCAGTCCAAGCTCAGCGGCCGGGGCCGGCCTTGCGCCCCCAGCAATCGCAAGCAGGCCCTCTTGCCCCAAGGTGCAGACGTGTTGCCCAATGCCACGGGCACAGCCCCCGGCATGATCTGGAGCCCCTTCCCCGGGTTCACGGTGCTCACCTTCCCTGGGGTGCCCAGTGAAATGCGGGCCATGTGGCAGGCAACTGCCGAGCCTTGGTTGCGGCAGAACGGGCTCGCTGAGGGGTTGTTTGCCAGCCGCATGCTGAGGTTTTGGGGAGTGGCGGAATCCACCTTGGCCGAGCAGGTGGCTGATTTGCTGGCCTCAGAGAACCCCACCATTGCTCCCTACGCAGGAGCCGGTGAGGTCAAGCTGCGGATCACCGCCAGGGCCACCAACCTTCCGGCTGCGGAGGCCTTGCTGCAGCCCGTGGAGCAGGAGCTGCGCCATCGCACCGCTGAAGCTTGTTTTGGGGCAGACGGGGATTCCCTGGCGTCGGTGGTGCTAGCCCTCCTGCGCGAGCGAGGCCAGACCTTGGCCGTAGCCGAGAGCTGCACGGGCGGTGGAATTGGGGCCGCCCTGGCGGCGGTGCCTGGGGCATCGGATGTGCTCCTCGGGGGGGTGATTGCCTATGCCAACACGGTCAAGCAGGCTCTTTTGGGGGTGCCCGCCGACTGTCTGGAGCGCCATGGGGCGGTGAGTGATCCTGTGGCCCTTGCCATGGCCGAAGGTGCCCGCCGGCTGACCGGAGCGACCTGGGCGATTGCGGTGACGGGGATCGCTGGCCCAGGTGGGGGCACCTCCGAGAAGCCTGTGGGGCTGGTTCATATCGCCATCGCTGGCCCCGCTGGCAGCTGCTCCGAGGGAGTGCGTTTTGGGGCTTTGCGCGGCCGGGAATGGATTCAAACGCTCACTGCCGGTGAGGCCCTCAATCGCTTACGCCTCCAGCTGCTGGCTGCTTAACGCAAACGGACTTGGTTTTAGGGTGGCCCATTCCATTGGCTGCACTGCCCGTGAGCGCCGGCACCCTCTACGACAAGGTCTGGGATTTGCACCAGGTCGCCGAGCTGGCCGGCGGCTCCACCCAGCTGTTTATTGGCCTCCATCTGATTCATGAGGTCACCAGTCCCCAGGCTTTTTCAGCCCTGAAGGATTTGGGTTTGGGCGTTCGCCATCCCGAGCGCACCGTGGCGACGGTGGACCACATCGTGCCTACCACCTCTCAAGCCAGGCCATTCGCCGACCCGTTGGCCGAAGAGATGCTGGCCACCCTCGAGCGCAATTGTGCTGAGCACGGCATCAGCCTCCAGGCGATTGGCAGTGGCCGCCAGGGGATTGTTCATGTGATCGCTCCGGAGCTTGGGCTCACCCAGCCAGGCATGACGGTGGCCTGCGGTGATTCCCATACCTCAACCCATGGGGCCTTCGGGGCGATCGCTTTCGGCATTGGCACCAGCCAGGTGCGGGATGTGTTGGCCAGCCAGAGCCTGTCGATGGGCAAGCTCAAGGTGCGCCGCATTTGGGTGGACGGCCAGTTGCAGCCTGGGGTCTATGCCAAGGATTTGGTTCTGCACATCATTCGCACCCTGGGGGTGAAAGGCGGAGTGGGCTACGCCTATGAATTTGCTGGCCCCGCGATTGCAGCGCTCTCGATGGAGGAGCGGATGACCCTTTGCAACATGGCGATTGAGGGCGGAGCCCGCTGTGGTTACGTCAACCCCGACACCACCACCTTTGCCTATCTGCACGGACGCCCCTACGCCCCGGCAGGGGACGCCTGGGATCGGGCGGTGGCCTGGTGGACCAGCCTGGCCAGCGGGGATCAGGCCGTGTTTGACGATGAGGTGCGTTTTGATGCCACGGTGATTGCCCCGACGATCACCTGGGGGATCACGCCAGGTCAGGGCATCGGTGTGGATGAGAGCGTGCCCACCCTCGAGCAGACCGATCCCGATGAGCGGCCCCTGGCAGAAGAGGCCTATCGCTACATGGATCTGCAACCCGGATCCCCGATCGCGGGCGTCGCTGTTGATGTGTGCTTTATCGGTAGCTGCACCAATGGCCGCCTAAGCGATCTGCAGGCTGCCGCAGCTGTGGCCAAGGGCCGCCACGTGGCCCCAGGAATCAAGGCTTTTGTGGTGCCCGGCTCTGAGCAGGTGGCAGCGGCTGCGGAAGCCGAAGGACTCGACGCCGTGTTCCTTGAGGCTGGCTTTGAGTGGCGCGAGCCGGGTTGTTCAATGTGTTTGGCCATGAACCCCGACCGGCTCGAGGGCCGTCAAATTAGTGCGAGCTCCAGCAATCGCAATTTCAAGGGGCGCCAGGGATCGGCCACGGGCCGCACCTTGTTGATGAGCCCGGCGATGGTGGCCGCCGCTGCAATTCACGGCAAGGTGAGTGATGTGCGAGTCCTATTGCAGAGCTAAGTGCTGATGTGTTGCGGGCCAGACAGCTTGTGCTGACCTGGGCAACATCCCATTTTTGACGTTTTTCATTCCCGAGATGACAGCTCCTTCCTTCCCTTTCGGCACCATTCCCCAGCTGGAGGGTCGGGCCGTAGTGCTAACCGGAGATGATATCGATACCGATCGGATTATTCCTGCCCGCTTTTTGAAGTGCGTCACTTTTGAGGGGCTTGGCGTCCAGGCTTTCGCCGATGATCGTGCTGAGCTCCAGGGGAGTCACCCCTTCGATTTGGAGACCTCCCAGGGGGCGAGCATTCTGGTCGTCAACAGGAATTTTGGTTGTGGTTCCAGCCGCGAGCATGCTCCCCAGGCCTTGATGCGCTGGGGAATACGGGCTGTGGTTGGTGAGAGTTTTGCCGAAATCTTCTATGGAAATTGCCTGGCCTTGGGCATTCCCTGTTTTACCGCCAGCCACGATCAAGTGCTAGCTATGCAGGCAGCAATTCAGGCTGATCCGGCTCAATTCATCCGTTTGGATCTGGAGGGCCTTCAGGCCTCGACCACGGCTGGGTGCTCCTGGCCATTGGAGTTGGCATCGGGTCCCCGCCAAATGCTGCTCTCGGGCCAATGGGATGCCACGTCCGAGTTGCTAGCCAATGATGGGAGTCTGCAAAAAACTGCGGCAAACCTGCCTTATCTGTCTGGATTTTGATGGCGTTCGCCGTGGTATTTCCCGTTGAACTCTGATGTAATAGATCGAATTCTGTTTAGAATTGGGCAGCTATTTTGGCCGATGTCTAGATTGGATTTCGGCTGATCGGGATTGGGGATGTGGCTGTCGTCGGAATGAAGGGCGCGCCGGTGCCGTCAAAGTTGAAATCGTTGAGCTTGACTCGGATCCCGCCAATGCCATCGTAGGGGCTGTAATAGATGCCTAACTCATAGGAGCGGCGCTGGAGTTTCACTTCAACGTAGGAATAGGACGATGTGCCGTTGAACTCTGATTTGGGATCAATGTTGTACGTGACGCCAGCTTCTAGAACGAGTGGGCCATAGATTTGTTGGGCGACGCTAACTGAAGCGGTGCGTAGATCGACTGCTCGATCAAAACTAAAGGGGCTTAACCCATTGTTGAAGCTGCCTGCGACGGATGCAGCAATTCGAGTGTAATCAAGGAATGGCTTGTTAAAGTGGCCCAACGTTATAGAGGGCCCGCCGAACAGTGTGAGGGTGTTTTGGTTGCCGCCGTCTCCATAGTTGGCGATGTTTCCGGTGGCGCCAAAATCTAATCTAAGGCCGGGTATAATGGCCCGGGGTGAGTAGCGAAGGCCCGCCATGGGATAGCTGGCATTGGAAATGGCCTTGCCTTCCCAAAGAGAGATTGAGGATGAGATTGATGTATTGAAAGTTGTGCGCCACAATGTCGCAAGTGTGCCTGTGCTGAATAGGTTGGATTGGTAATTGCCCGAGCGAAGTTGCCAGTTTAAGTTGACGGTGCCAAAGAGCTTTTTAGTGTTGCTTGGACTGGAAAAATTTTTGCTTTTGGTCGTTTCTAGGGTTGGATTATTTGCTCCGTTGTCTTTTCTATTTCGATTCAGATGAGCTTGAAAATTGACGTTTCCTCCAATGCCTGCTCCATAGGCGTAAATAACATTTTGGAGGCCCAGGCTTCCATTGAATGTGCGCTCTCTGTAGGTGCCAAATAATCCCGCCGTTGCTGTGCTGTGACCAGGCAGCTGAATCGGTGTGGTGAGTTGGGTCGTGTTACGGGTTCCTGAGGACAGATGGTCGGGATTGAGGGTGGCCAGGCTTAGGTCGGAAGTGAGTTTGAATCGGTTGATGGGTACTTGAAGTTTGCCCAAAAGGCCAAAGGCATCGGCGGCGTTTATGGACTGGGTGACGGTGCTGCTATCAAGGCTTGCGCCTGGGGCGATAAAGCTTTTACTTTCTCCGTTGAAGAGCCTTTGAAGTAGTAATTGAGGCTGAAGGTCCAGGCTGCCTTCATTGCCGATTTTAATAGGCTTTAAGTTATAGCCGATATAAAATCCGTCTCGATCTTCGTTATCGACTCCAAAGATATAGCTTGCTTTTTCTTTGCCAAGGGTTTGGCTGAGAACGGCAGGCAGAGCATACTTATTCTCTAGGATGATGTTGCCATTGCGAGCCCAGATTTTTGTGGTTCCATCCGGGTATTGGACTGCTGAGACATTGCGTGCAATGGTCCAAGAGTTGGCTGGCGTAAATGGGTCATTGGTGAACGCCATCTCCCGGGCAGTCCATGTATTTTTTTGGATTTGAAGATTGGTAGTTTGGAAGCGAATTCTACTAATGGTGCCCTTTTCTTGTTTCGATTTTGGAGCCACGAGTTGACCTGTCTCGGCTCCATTTGTTGGTGCTGTGTAGCCGATCAACCCCAGGAGATTGACCGAGACTCCAGCGCTCCAGCTTTGCTGGTAGCTCACATTTTTAACCCTTTGATCAATCTTGATGGGTGTGAGTGGCTGGCTAGCAGTTGGACTGGTGTTTAATTCGGTTTGCGTTTCAAAATTGGGATTTTCCTTGTACTGGCTTGGTTGAAAGACCACCCTTTCAAGCGCTTCCATGAGCCGTTTGGGTTTGGTCGTCGCGTTGTTGCCTGCGGCTTCCAGGCAGCTATTGGGAGCCGCCATCGTTGGCAACTTTGTTCTCCTTGGGGGAAGAATGCTGATAGCGCTGCGTGTCGGCCGGGCTGTCAACTGCGGACAAGCAAAGGATGGGGGTGTCCCGATCTCGGTTAGGGCGTTGGCTTCATCTGCAGAAGGGGTTTGGGTTGTGGGAAGGCTGGTTTGGAGGTCAGAAGCAGAGGTGTTTGGCGGCAGAGCTGTGTCGCGGTTGAGGGTGTCTTGATCGATGACCCCGTAGACATCTTCGATTTCACCGGTGCCTTCCCAATCGCTGTAGCGAATGCTGCTGGCTTGCAGGTATTGGTCGCCTTTCTTGAGGCGGACTTCTCCGCTTGCATAGAAGCTACGGCTGCGTTCGGCAACTTCGATGCGATCTGCCAGCAGGATCCAGCCGTTGAAGCGCGCCTTGACATGGCCTTTGGCCACGTATCGTCCCAAGGGGCCGTCGTAACCCTGGTGGTCTGCTTCGATAATGGCGAAGGTTCCTACCGGTTTTGGTCTGGTTGTGGTGGATGTTGGCCGGATCGTTTTGGGTGCTGTGGCGGAGCCAGGATTGTTTCGAGCGCTTTGCGGGGCTGGGTCCGCTGCTGAATTCGCCAGCTGTTCTTCAGGCAGCGGAAGTGGCGCAGCGAGCACCAGGGCGTGGGGCGGGAGAATAGCTAATGAACAGGCTGCTAAAGACAGCTTGTTGGTGTAACGAATCCATTTGAATATCAGGCGCTTTTTTTCAGCCTGCCCGAAAAAAATATTGGGGCATTCCCCGGCTTTACAAAGAATAGATTTTTTACCGAGACAGGATTCAGCGGCAGCGCTGGGGCCTTGCACGTTGAATGCCCGTGATCACAAGGACGTGATCATCCCACAGGGTTCATGACCCCGCCAGGTGGGGTTGCTGATCAGTCCTCGAGGTCCTTACGGCTCGGGGTGCGGCTGGGATCGCTGGCTAGGAAGCCGAAGACGAAGATGCCAATGAAAAAGAAGACGACCGAGTAAACCGAGATCTTGAGGGCGAGCATGGTTCGGTCTTGGGGGCGACGGGCGGGTGACAGGGAGTGACAGGCGCTTGGTAGGGCCTGGCCGACCCCACGGCATCCGGATCATCCTATGGGGCTTGGCTTGCTATCCAACGATGCCTGAGGCCCCTGGCGCAGCCCCGATACCTCGGATTGAAACGTTTCATTCACGTTCGCTGTGGGACCTCCAGCCCCTTTGGCGGTGTGAGCAGCCCAATGGCCACCTGGGCCCGGCGCGCCAACACCCCTGGGGCGCGCTGCATCGACCTGATTGGGATGTCCGTGGCCTGGTGATTTGGCCCCGTGGTGGCCTGTGGTGCCACTTGCAGCTTCAGTTGGTTTGTCCTCCCGCTTGGCAGGCGCTAGCCCGCGAAGGGCAGGGTTTGGAGGGGCATGGGATTGTTGCCCGTTTGGCCCTGCGCTGGTGGGCGGATCAGGTGGAGCTTTGGGTGGATGGTGCCAGGGTCCACCGTGGTGATCTGTTTGATACGGCTTGCCGGTGGCATCTGCCCGCCAGCTGGTGGAGGGGGGTGCCCCTCGAGCTGGAGTTGCGCCTGCGCAGCCCCCTCCATGACGACGGAGCCCTGATCTCCAGCGCCGTGGTTCTCGAGCCAGAGGCCCCCGAGGATCCCCTTGGACTCCTGGATGAGACCAAGGGGATCCTGCAGGAGTTGCGGGCCGGCTCTCCTCTTCCACAGACCTGCGCTGGCTCGGAGGGGCGTTTTCATCTGCTGGGCCATGCCCACCTGGATTTGGCCTGGCTGTGGCCGGTGGCCGACACCTGGCAGGCCGCCGAGCGGACCTTTGGTTCAGCGCTGGATTTGATGGAGCGCTTCCCAAAACTCCATTTCGGCCACTCCACCCCAGCCCTCTATGCCTGGTTGGAGCTCCATCGCCCAGACCTGTTTGCGCGCATCCAGCGTTCCGTGGCTGCTGGCCGGTTCGAGCCGATCAATGGCCCCTGGGTCGAGAGTGATTGCGTGTTGATCAGCACTGCCTCGCTCCTGCGCCAGTTTCAAGAAGGTCAGGCCTTTAGCCGGCGTGTGTTTCCTGGACTTGAGCATCGGTTGGCCTGGTTGCCCGACACCTTTGGCTTTGGCGCTGGCCTTCCGGCGATTGCCCAGGCCACCGGGGTGGATTGGTTCTGCACCCACAAGCTGTTTTGGAATGCCACCAATCCCTTCCCCCATCGCCTGTTCCGCTGGCGCAGCCGCTGCGGCAGCGAGCTGAAGGCCCTGATGACCGCGCCCATTGGCACCGATGCTGATCCGGTGGCAATGGAGCGCTACCGCCTGGAGTGGACAGCCGCCTCCGGATGCCCTGAGGCGCTCTGGCTGCCAGGGGTGGGAGACCACGGCGGTGGCCCGACGGCGGAGATGCTCGAGCAGCTGCAGTTGTGGCAGGGCCAGGCAGAGGCCGCCCCCCAGGTGCATGGTCTGCTGCGGGATTATCTGACCCGCCTTGAGCCCCACCAGGGGCGTCTGCCGGTGTGGCGCGATGAGTTGTATCTGGAGTTGCACCGGGGCTGCGCCACGAGCAGGCCCGATCAAAAACGTCATAACCGCACCCTGGAGCGGCTGCTTCGGGAGGCGGATCTGGCTGTGGTGCTGGCGGGCCGTTCTGCCCAGCAGCCTGGCCGTTTTGCCAAGCAGTTTGGAGAAGCCACCGATTGGCGGGTGCTGCTATTCCAGCAGTTCCACGACATCCTTCCGGGCACCTCAATTCCTGAGGTGTTCGAGCAGGCCGAACCCCAGTGGCGCCTTGCTCGCCGACGCGCCTGTCGCCAGCGCGATCGGGCCTTGCACCATTGGCTTGGCAGCCGGCCGGCCGGCGGGGAGGCTCCGCTTTGGTGGGTCTGCCAACTCCAGCCCCTGGCGGCGTCGCGTCAGGTGCTGCGGCTACCGGCCGGATCCTGGATCTGCAACGGCCAGCGCCTCGCCGCCCAGACGGCTTCAGCCGGAGGGGGGTGGGTGCAACTACCCCGGCTGGCAGGTGTGGCGGCCCTGCCGCTGGTGCGGCACCCATCCACATCTGGCATGGCAGCCCCTGGGGCCCTCGAGCCAGCTGCGATTGAGCATCCTGTGTGGCTCGAGCGCTTGACTGGGGCGGCTGGGCTGACTGGCGCGGCTGGGCCTGATGGCGTGATGGATCGCTGGCGCCTGGGCAATGGTCTTGTGGCGCTTGAACTCGGCCCCGAGGGGGTGGAGCAGCTGTGGGATGCCAATGGCGTGCCCCAGCTGGCGGCCCCCTTGGCCTGGCAGTGCTACCGCGATGCCGGTGAGTTTTGGGACGCTTGGGATGTGGCCGCTGATTACGCCGAGCACCTCCTCGCCTGGCGTTGGGATGGGGACATCCAGTGGGCCGAGCAGGGGCCCCTCTGCACGAGCTTTGTGCGGCGGGGACGCTGCGGCTCCAGCGCGGTGCGGCTCGAGGGTCGTCTGCGGGCGGCGAGCCCCTGGTTGGAGCTGGTGCTGAGCGTGGATTGGCGGGCCCGCCATGCGTTGTTGCGCTTGGAGATCCCCCTGCTGCAGCCGGCTCAGCGGTGGGCTGCTGACACCACGGGCGGTGTGATCGAGCGGCCGGCCCAGGCCATCACGCCCCGGGAGCAGGCCCGTTGGGAGGTGCCGGCGATCAGTTGGATCGCGTCGGTGCCCCAAAGCGGTGGTTTAGCCGTGCTGCTCGATGGCCCCCAGGGGGTATCGGCCACGCCAGGGCGCCTTGGGGTGTCCTTGCTGCGAGCCCCCACCTGGCCGGATCCGGGCGCCGACAACGGCTGGCAGCGTCTGCGGCTGGCCTTGCTGCCCTGCGCCACCAGTTGGCAGCGGGCCCAGGTTCCCCAGCAGGCCGTCCGCTTCCGGGAGCCCCTGTGGCTGCGGCCTGCCCAGCCCTTCTCTGCCCCCCAGGATTGGGGCGAGGCCGTTTCGGCGCTACCTCCCCTGGGCGATGGGTTGCTGCTTCTGGCCCTCCGGCCCGACTCCAGCCAGGGCGATGGGCTGATCGCCGTGCAGAACAGCTCCCCATGGCGACGCCCGCTCAGTCTTGGTGACGGCTGGGAGGTGATTGAGGAGCTCGATGGCTTGGATGGGTCCCTGTCGGCGTCAATCGACCAAGCCGATGGGCAGTGCCCCATCACCCCGTTGTCGTTGGTCCTTAAGCCCTGGCAGATCCGCTTTTGGCGGATCCGCAAGTGCTGACTAGTCCTCGTGGTCGTCGAAGGGATCGCTGAGGGCTTTAGAGGGTGGCCCAAAGGCCTGATAAACGCCAAAACCTGTGAGGGCCAGTAAGACCGCCAGTACGGCAAGGGCAATCGAGAGGGCGGGCGAGCTGGTGGAGCTGGGGTCCATGAGGTTTCGTGGCGAATTCCGTCACAACTCTCGACAGCCCAGCGCAAGGGGACCGGCAAGGCCACTACAGTAACGACAGCGATTCATTGAGCGAGAGGAGCAAGCTGCCATGGCCCAAAAGACCCGCCTCGGAAACCTGCTGCGCCCGCTAAACTCTGAATACGGCAAGGTTGTTCCCGGCTGGGGCACAACCCCCGTGATGGGCTTGTTCATGGTCCTGTTCCTTGTCTTTTTGCTGGTGATCCTGCAGCTCTACAACAAGTCCCTTCTGCTCGAAGGCATCAATGTCAACTGGAACGGCATCGGCTGATCTGAGTAAGGCTCCATGAACTTTTTTGGCATCGGCTTCCCCGAAATGGCGGTGATTGCCGCCATCGGTCTGCTGGTGTTTGGGCCCAAGCGTTTGCCTGAACTCGGCAAAACCCTCGGCCGCACCTTGAAGGGTTTTCAATCGGCTTCCACCGAATTCGAGAAGGAATTCCGAACGGCGATGGAACCGGCCCCTGCCCCCAAAGTCGAAGAGCCCAAGCCCGAGCTTCTTTCCCCTGCAGTGGTCGAGCAAGCCGCCCTCGAGCCAGAGATTGCCGACCCCTCCAGCCAGCTTCCGGCAGCCTGAATTCTCTGATGGCCTGGGGTTTCTGATGGTCGAGTCATCGGCAGCTCCGGTTGGTTTGCAGCTGGTGATTGGCCTCGGCAATCCGGGGACTAAGTACGCCGGAACCCGCCATAACGTGGGTTTTATGGCCCTTGAGCGCATGGCGGCGGCGGCTCAGGTGGGGTTTCGCAGCCAGGCCAAGCTGCATGGGCTGTTGGCTGAAGTGGGCCAAGGGGCCAGTCGCCTCAGGCTGCTGATGCCCCAGACCTACATGAATGAGAGTGGCCGATCGATTCGCGCTGCCCTCGATTGGTTTGGGCTGGAGCCCAGCCAGCTGTTGGTGGTGGTGGACGACATGGATTTGCCCCTCGGCAAGCTGCGCCTAAGGGCCTCGGGCAGTGCGGGCGGTCACAATGGCCTCCGAAGCACGATCAGCCACCTGGGCACCCAGGACTTCCCGCGCCTGCGCATTGGCATTGGGGCGCCTGCCTCCGACCCCATCGAGCGGAAGCAGCGCACCGTGGGCCATGTTTTGGGTCGTTTTGAGCCCCAGGAGCACAAACTTCTCGAGGCGGTGTTCGCCGAAGTGGATGCTGGCATTGGCCTTCTCCAGCGCCTCGGTTTGGAGCGGGCTGGTCATCGGTTAAACAGTTTTCAGCCCGAGCTGGCGTCAGCTTGATTCGATGGCCCGTCTCCCTGCCACCACGGCCCAATTAAGGGTCTTGCACCAAAGCTTCAGCCAACGGATGTTGGAGGGGGAGGTGAGTGCGGGCGGCTTCCAGTGGACGTTTCGATGGGCGTTTGATCGGGGCGAACTGAGCGTGGAGCCCTCTTTGGGTCGGGCCCTGATACAAGATGCCTTGTTGCGTTTTTTGCTCAAGGTGGATTACCAGCTGGAGCCGGGCGGCGACTATGCCTTTACGGTGCGGGCCAAGTTCTAAGCACCGGCTCGAGCTGCCGTTGGAGCTGGTGGCCCAGCTGGCGCTCCAGCAGCAATTGGGCGGCCAGGTCATCGAGGTCCCGGGGCGGCATCCGCAGCCCCATAGGGATCAGCTTGGCCACCCCCCGCGGCGGGAAGAGTTCCCAGTAGCGCTGGCGGGCGGCCAGGGTGGTGCCGCGCTCATCCACCAACTCCAAGGTGAGATCGAGATCGGCCAGCCGGCTCTGCCAGGGCTTGCTGCCAGTGCCATTGCCCATCACCAGGGTTCTGAGGCCCTGGGTGTGCCAATGCCTGACCCAATTCAGCGCTTGAGAGGGCGAGAGGATTGCTGCTTGGTGGATTTGCTGGTCCTGCGTGTCTGCAAGCACCAGGCCACATTTGCTGCGGCCTGGGTCGAGCCCTGCCATCAGCGCTGTTCCACCGAGGTCCCCGCTCATCGTGGAACTGACCAGCGCACCTCCACGATTACTGGATCCGGGGTGTCGGCGTTGCGCACGGCTACGGCGGCCAGTTGCACCACCTGGCCGCTGGGACGCTCGCTGAGATTGGTGTTGAGTTGGGTGAGGGCGTTGGCATCAAATTGAAGTCCATTCACTACCGTCCCTTGGCGTTGGGCCCTGGCGAAGGCCGCGGCTAACAACAGCCCCAGCCTTCGGTTGAGTTGGTCGCTGTTGCGGAGCTCCCCTTCAATCGTGGTGCTCGCCAAGACATCCCCGGCTTTGATGATTTGGCGGTTTGGCCGCAGGTCGGGGAAGGCCAGCACCTGCTTCTCGCCCCGCAGCACGTTGGCTGCCGAGACAATGCTCACCACCCAGCTGCCGCGCTTGGTGAGCATCTCATTCAGCTTGGTCACATCGATTTTGGGAACCAGCAGGATCTGGCGATCGACAGGTTGCCCAGGTAGGACCCGACGGAAGGCGGTGAGGTTTGCTTGTTGCAGCAGGGCAGTCACCACCGGTTTCGCCTGATCGGCCCTCTCCACGGTCACTTTGGCGCTGGCGAGGGTTTGGCCGCTGCTGATCACCACATCGCCCCGGCGCAGGGCAATCAGGTTGGTCTCCAGTTCTTTGAGTTCCTTGGTGCTGGCCGTAATGCGTCCGCGCACCTGGGCGAGTTCTGCTTCGTTGCGTCGAATATCGGCATCACGGGCCTGCACATCCCGACCGAGGCGATTGCGCTCTGCTTCGAGTTGGCGCTTTTGGGCAAGCAGGGGCGGCAGGCTCTTCCGGAACGAGCCCAGCTGTTGTTCGGCTTGGTGCAGTTGAACCTGGGATCGGGACCGCTCCTGTTCGGCCCGGTTGCGTTCGGTTTTGCTGGCCGCCAGTTGGTTGCGACTGGCCTGGAGGCGCGCTTCCAGTTGGTCGAGTTCAAACAGTCCCACCCGGAGCCTCTGGCTCACGAGCAACATCAGTCCCAGGGACATCGCACTGATCACACTGCCGGTGAGCACGGTGATCAGCACGGCTGTGCGCCGAGGCCGCAGATGAAACAGGCTGAGTCGGGCTTTGCCAACGCGACTCCCCAGCCGATCCCCAAGGGTTGAAAGCACGCCTCCCAACACCAGCAGGGCCAGGATCAGCAGCCAGCCGGACACAGCATTGTGCAGTTGGCCCAAGTATCCCTCGGCCTAGGGGGGATTGGGACCCAAGGTCTTAACTAAAGCGCTTGGCCAGGGCGATCGGGTCGAACACGGTGATTTTTTTGCGATCGATTTGCACCAGTCCCTCATTGCGCAGGTCCCCCAGCAGACGGGTAATGGTGACCCGGGTCGAACCGATCGCCTCGGCAATCGCCTGGTGGGAGAGACGCAGATCAATCGTGATCCCCTCACTGCTGGGGACCCCAAAATCGCGGCAGAGCACCAACAGGAAGCTCACCAGACGGGACGACATGTCCCGGTGGGTGAGGGTTTCGATCATCGTCTCGGTTTGCAGGATCCGGGAGGACAGGCCTTGCAGAAGCAATAGACCAACGCTGGCGTCCTGTTCGATGGCCCTGCGCACGGAGGTGGCTGGGGCAGTCACCATCTCTACCCGGGTGAAGGCAATCGCGTGATAAAATCGGTCGGAGCGTTGGCCTGTCAAGAGCGACAACACGCCAAAGAGGCTGTTCTCCCTCAGGAGGGCCACGGTGATTTCTTCCCCGGATTCGTAGACCCGCGAGAGCCGAACGGCACCACGGCGCAGCAAATAGACCCTTTCGGCCGGATCACCGGGGAAAAAGATGGTTTTGCCGCGTTCGATGGTTTCCACACTGCTTCCCGATAGGCCTCGGATCACCTCGAGCAGGGTGGGTGAGCCTTGGCCAGCACTGCCCATGCTGACCACAGTCCCAGGGGCGCCGGTTGACGGGGTGCTGGCGGTACGGCTGAATCCGTGGATCACGCCAACCATGGCAATGGGGTAAGTATCCAGACGGTACGGAGCACCCTGGGCGCGCCAGGTAGCAATCCACACGTTTTGGAGCTTGGTGGGTGGCCGTCCTGGCTCCCTAATCGTTCACTAGTACGGATGCTTCCACTATCGGTAGTGTCCGTTGCTTGTGATCGGGGTTGATCCCGCTACATTCAGGTCAGGGCGGTATCCCGGCCGCCAGCTTTTGACCCCTGGAGTGTTGATGAACGCCAGCCTGTCTGCCACCTCTGCCCATTCGCGCCATCCACAGCGCCTTGAGGTGGTGGCCGGCACGGCCGCCCAACGGCAGTCCACAGGCACCTTGGCACCAGAACTGCCCTTGCGGTTGGTGCCCAAGCCCGAGGGGTTGTTGCAAATTCATACGGCTCCTTTTCGGGGCAGTTTCGGATCTGTCTTGAGCCAGGCCCTGCGTACCGCCGGCTTGGGCAGTCGGGTGCTGATTACCCAGTTGCTGAAAGGGGGTGTTGATCAGGGGCTCGAAAGCAGTCTTTGGCTCTGTGGGCGGTTGCAGTGGTTGCGACCTGGGGTGCCGACCTGCTTGTCGGCCCCGCTTCAAGGGGCGTCGACTGAAGCCAGCGATGCCGTGCAGCAGGTGTGGGCCTTTAGCCGTGAGCAGCTCCTGACGGGGGCTGTCGATCTGATGGTGCTCGATGAATTGGGATTGGCGGTGGAGTTGGGCTACCTCGAGTTGGATGAGGTTGTGGGCACCCTGGAGCAGCGTCCGGCCCAGATGGATGTCATCCTGACGGGCCCTGCCATGGGGCCCGATCTGATGGGCTTGGCTGATCAGGTCACCCAACTGCGCCGCGGTTTTTAGGTTCCCACCCCGTCATGCTGAAAAACGACCGCTGGATCAACGAGCAAGCCGCAGAAGGCATGCTCGATCCGTTTCAAGCGACCTTGGTCCGCCATTTGAATCCCGATGACCAGGCTTCGCCTGTGCTCAGCTTTGGTTGTTCCTCCTATGGCTACGACCTTCGTCTCTCAGATAAGGAGTTTCTGATTTTTCGGCACGTGCCGGGCACGATCATGAACCCTAAACGCTTTAATCCCGCCAATTTGGAGCCGGCCCCGCTCCACAATGACGACGACGGCGCTTACTTCATTCTTCCCGCCCATTCCTACGGACTGGGTGTGGCCCTTGAACACATGAGGGTGCCCCCCAATATCACCGTGATTTGCCTGGGCAAAAGCACCTATGCCCGCCTGGGCATCATCGTGAACACCACCCCGGCTGAGGCCAGCTGGGAGGGCCATCTAACCTTGGAATTCAGCAATTCTTCTGGCGCTGATTGCCGCATTTATGCCAATGAGGGCATCTGCCAGTTGCTGTTCTTCGAGGGTGATCCCTGCGAGACCACCTACAAAGATCGCGCCGGTAAATACCAGCACCAGCCCGAGCGGGTCACCTTGGCCAAGGTTTAGGGAGCCAAGCGGGCGTCGCCCCGGGAGGGGCGCTAAGAGATTGGATCCCGTTTAGGGAGCCAAGCGGGCTTTATGCAGCCGGCTCTTTTCGTACCACTCGGCAAATTGGGGCGCCCAGCCCTGGAGGTGGGGCCACATCAGGTCGCAGAGTTCGCGGATTTCCTGCTGGGCATCGAGCTTGGCCCTGAGATCCAGGAAGTGCAGAAACGCCCTGAGGCTGAAGCTCACCACAAAGTGTTGGCGGTAATCGAAGGGCAGGATGCCGCGGGCATGTTCTTCAGCAAAACCGGCTTGGAGCAGGTCGCTGTAACGCTCGGCAGCTTTCTGGCAAAGGGCTAAATCAATTTGGCGCTGTTCCGTGGTGTAGGCATATTTTTTGCCTTGGCGGTCGCTGTAGTGGCCCTCTGGCCGGAGATAGAACACCTCTTCCAGCGGGAGCTCTCCGCTGGCGGCCTTGCAGATGCGATCACCGGTGTAGCGCATCGATTGCACATCGAAGCTCACCCCCACCCGATGGGTGCGGGCCTGCTGCATCACCGAGTGGGGAAACCAACCCACATTCAGCACAATCTGGGCATGTTCGAGGGGGCCGTAATGGCCGCGTTCCCCAGCCAGCAGCCGTTTGACACAGATCTCGCCGGCTTTGGTTTCCTCGGGCCAGCTGGATGGCTCCTCGGCTACGAAGCCTTCGCTGTAGTCCTGGTGCATGCCGGCATACACGCACTGTTGGGGATTGGGGGTGGCGGCAATCAGGGCCACCCGGAAGCGGGGATCCATGGTGTCAGCAGATGGGGGGCATTAGCCGTGGTTTCGGGGGCCGGCAAGGACCGGGACTGGGGAGGCCCGCAGGCTCGACTCGGTTTGATCTTCGTTGAGCTGGCTCACCTTGCCAACGCCAGCAATCGCTGGGAGTGGACTGTCCTCGATCAGGGCCTGGCCCAGGGCCTGCAAGTCGCTGGCCGTTCTGGCACCGATCGATCGACCAACATTTGTGCCCTGGGCATTGAAGAGCTCGAGCTGGGGAATGCCATTGACGGCATAGCGATCCATCTCAGGCTGCCAGCGGGGATTGTCGACATTGAGCAAGACCACATCGAGTTCGCCCCGGTGCTCCTGTTCCATGGCCTCCATAGCTGGTGCCATGGCCCGGCAGGCTTCGCACCAGTCGGCATAGAACTCGACCACGGTTGGCTTGCCGTTGGCCAGGGCCACCTGCAGGTCTGGGGATTGGCGGGCCAGCCGTTCTAAGGGGGCTTCCGGATGCAGGCCGCCCCGGAGCCAGAGCACGGAGCCAGCTAAAACAGCTGCCAGTAAGACCAGGAGCAGGCGTTCCTTGGCGCCGAGGCTGGAGGCGCTGGGGGGTGAAGTCATGGCAAGCACTTTGCCAGTGCTTGCTAGGTTTTTAAACCACCTCGGTTCCATGGGTTGAAACGGCGGCTCACCCTGCATTTCCCGCGGGAAGCGGTGCATCAGCCGATCACCTATCGGCTGGCTGTGGATTTCGACATCGCGGCCAAGATCCTGAGAGCCCAGATCTCCCCCAACCAGAGCGGCACCATGGTGGTGGAGCTTTCCGGGGATATCGATGAGCTGGCTGCAGCCGAGGCGTGGTTAGAAAGCCAGGGGCTCGGCCTCAATCGGGCTCCGGGTCAGATCCAGATCGATCCAGGGGCCTGCGTCGATTGCGGGATTTGTTCGAGTGTCTGCCCCAGTGGGGCTTTGAACGTTGGTGCGCCGACTTGGCAATTGGAATTTGATGCGCAACGCTGTTTGGTCTGTGAGCAGTGCATCCCAAGCTGTCCGCTGAATGCCATTGCCCTGGTCTTGGACCGTCCTGAGCTGAGTCTGGCAACACCATGAACCCGGTAACGACGAACTTCACGCAACCCTGAAACCCTGTGAAAGCTTCCCTGCGCTTCCTGGTTCTGCCCTTACGGGCGCCCATGCTTCTCGTGCTGTTTGCGATTGGGGTTTACGAGGGACTCAGCTGGGGCCATGGCCCGGCCATGGCCTCCCTGCCCGGTGGCTTACCTAATTTGATTTGGTCGCTGGATTGTTTGCATGCCCTGCTGGTCGTGGTGGTTTGCACCATGCCGGACCTGCTTCTGCAACAGGTTTCGAGCTTGATGGCGGCCAGTCGGGTGGCCAGCTTGGTGATCACGCTCCTGATCATTACGGTTGGTGGGCTGTACATGTTGCACTTGCAAGTGCTCAGCCATGTCTTGATTGTGGCGTCCACCGTTCTGTTGGCGCGGGTGGATTTAGCCCGCATTCGGGTGTCCCCATCTCCGCTTGTCTTGGCCTTCGCTTTTAGTGCAATCGTGCTGGCAGGGGGGAGCCTGGGCCACGGCTTCTCCAGCCAGCCCCTCTCCAATTAGCTCCTAACACTCGGGTAAGCGCTGCTGCTGGAAGTTCCAGAGGTTGCCTAGCACTTTTTTAACGTAGAGCCGGGTTTCGGGATAGGGGATCGCTTCCACCCAGAGCTCTGGAGCTTGCTGGAGTTGGGGTGTGATCCAGCGGGCCACGGCACCAGGTCCAGCGTTGTAGCTGGCGATCGCCAGCAGCGGATTCCCATCCCAGGCCGTGAGTAATTGCCTGAGATAGCGACCCCCGAGTTGGGCGTTGAGACTGGGCTCTTCCAGGGCGGCTGTGCCCAGTGGGGCCCCATTAAGCTCGGCGGCGGTTTCGGGCATGAGCTGCAGGAGGCCCACGGCCCCAACCCCTGAGTGCACCCCAGGGCTGAAGCGGGATTCCTGTTTGGCAATGGCAGCCAGCAGGCTGGCTGGAATGCGGCTTGTCCGCGCTGCGGTTGCCAAAAGACTGGTGAATCGGGGGGTTGCCTGGGCTTGGGCCAGTTGGCGCCTCTGCTGGCATTGCTGGGGGGAGAGCCGCAGGCTTGCCTCCTCCAATTGCCCCAGGCCAATCCAGCTGTCTCCCACCCCCTGGCGGAGTCGTCCTTCCAGAAGAAGGTCTGCCGCTTTCTGGGGAGGGCGGCCCCCGCGCTGCTGCCGCCAGGTTTCCCAGGCTTCTTGGTTTTGCCCCAACCGCCAGAGCCGATCCAGTTGGTTCTGGCCACTCTGGAGAGGGTTCCAGGGGGCTGGTTGCAGGGGCGGGGCTTGGTTTGGATCGAGCATCACATCGCCAGCCCCTAAACGCACAGCCGCCAGCCAGCCGTAATAGCTATTGGGGTGCTCGCGCAGCAGGTGCCGCCAACGCTCCAGTCCTTGACTGCTCTGGCCCAGCTGGACCAGGGAAAACCCCAGCCAGAATTGTTGGCGGGCTGCCAAGGCCGGTGGCAGGTGAGCGCTGGCCGCACTGGTGAGCAGGGCGCGGGCTTGGGCCCATTGGGCCGCCAAAAGGGCCTTGCGAGCCAATCGCCACTGCAGCTCCCAGCTGGCTGGATCGGCTGGCCAGCGTTGCAGCACGGCCAGGGCTGCCCCGGTGTTGCCCGTGGCGATGGCGTAGCGGGCTTGGACCGGCGCTTGGGCTTGCAGGGTCTGGGGTAGTTGTTTCAGGGCCTTGAGGCTTGCCGCGCTTTCGCTTTCGCCAAGCAATTGCAGGGCTTCTGTGGCTTCAGGACTGGGGGACCTGCTGCTGGCGAGGCTGAGGAGTTGCTGTTCTCCTTGCCTCTCCTCGTTAGAGGGGCCTTGCAGCAGCGCCTTGGCAATCGCCAGCTGGGTGGGCCGGGAGGGCTTTTGGCTCGCCAGGCAAGCCGTGGCTGCGGCGCTGTCACCGAGCTGGGCCAATCCAGCCGCCAGTTGATCGCGCTCCCAGGAGGTAAGCCCCTGCTTGCTTTGGCAAGCCCGTTCCAGGTGCGGGTGGGCCCCAGGCCAGCGCACGCCCCAGCGGGCCAAATGCAGGGCTCCTTGGCGTTGCTGGCCGGCCCCAGAAGCCGCCCCAGAAGCCATCTCAGAAGCCGCGGCGAGGGCGGCCGGATGGGCGGCAAAGCGGCGGAGCAAGTGCTCGTGCAATCGGGGTTGCTGCTGGCCCAGGGCATAAAGAGCGTCAGCGCTCGCTGGGGCCCAGGGGAAACGGGTCAGCAGTTGCTGCCAGAGGGCTTGGGCTTGGGCTGCTTGCCCGAGGTTCGCCGCGGCGAGGGCCTGGCGTTTGAGCACCAGGGCTGCCAAGGGATCTGGACCCCAGGCTTGGCCCTTCAGTCGTTGCTGTTGTGCTGCGGGATCGTTCTCGTGCTCACTGGCCAACAGCAGGCTGGCTTCGCGCCGAACGACGGGATCTGGGGCCAGTCGACGCAGCACCTCCAGCGTCGGGCGGGGGGTATCGGGGTTGGGCTTCGGCACTCGCTCGAGCAAGGCTTGGCCACTGGCCAAGGCGGCCCCGGTCCCCAGGCAGGTGATGGCCAGCAGTTGGGCAAGGCGGGCCAATGGAAACTGGCACAGGATTAGCGGCATTCTGGGGACACTCCGGCTCGGTTCTACGGATGCGTTTGCCGCCGCTACCTGCTTGGCTTCCGAGGCCACCGTTGCCGCAGTTGCCACCGTTGCTGAGCACGCTTCCGGGTGCGGAGCAACGGCTCCGAACCCTGCGGGCCTGGGCGTTGGCCGGCGGGGTGCTGTTGCTGCGCCCCTACTGGCCACTGAATTTTCTGCCCGGCTGGGTGGTTGGCGCGCTGCTGCTCTGGGCCAGTGTGGAACTGCTGCTATGGATTTGGAGGCCCCGACGCTGGAGATAGCGGTGGAGACATTCCCCCCTCTGCAAGCCCGCGTAGCCTCATTCGAGTTCAAGGTGCTCCATGGCCGAGGCGGCACACCATCAGCTTGTTCATCCCGTTGGTCTGCCCTTGGGCGCTTCGGTAGCTGGGTTTGGCACGGATGGCATTCGCGGTCGGGTGGGAACCCAGGTCACGCCGGCTTTGGCTCTCCAGGTGGGCTACTGGTGTGGTCAGGTGCTGCCGCCAGGGGGGCCGGTGCTCATTGGCATGGATTCCCGCAGCAGTGGGCCGATGTTGGTGGCGGCTCTCAGCGCCGGGCTGACGGCTGCAGGCCGAGAGGTGTGGAACCTGGGCCTTTGTCCCACCCCGGCGGTTCCAGGGGCGATTCGTCGCTTGTCCGCCTCGGGTGGATTGATGGTGTCGGCGAGTCACAACCCTCCCCACGACAACGGCATCAAGGTGTTTGGGGCGTCGGGCGCCAAGCTCAGCCGGGCCCAACAGCAGATGGTGGAAGCGGGTCTGAGGGGGGTGGCGGGCAAAGCCTCGGCGGCCCAGGGCTTCAGTGGGGTGGGCCGGGTGCGCGACCGATCCGATTTACTGGCCGACTACCAGCGGGCGCTGGTAGCGAGCGTGATGGGGCGCCGGCTGGAGGGCTGCAAGATTGTTTTGGATTTGTGCTGGGGCTCCGCGGCCGCCTGCGGGGAAGCGGTGTTTCAAGCCCTTGGAGCCGATCTGACGGTGCTGCATGGCACGGCCGACGGGGAGCGCATCAATGTCGATTGCGGTAGTACCCACCTGGACCAGCTGCGCCAGGCGGTGCTGGATCAAGGCGCCAGCATGGGCTTTGCCTTTGATGGCGATGCCGACCGCATGCTGGCCGTGGATGGCAAAGGCCGGGTGGTGGATGGCGATCAGATCCTGTATCTCTGGGGCTCCGACCTTCTGGCCAAGGGCCAGCTTCCGTCCCAACGGATTGTGGCCACGGTGATGTCAAACCTGGGCTTTGAGCGGGCTTGGCAGGCCAAGGGCGGGGTGCTTGAGCGCACCGCCGTGGGCGATCAATACGTGCACCAGGCCATGGAGCAGATGGGGGCGGGCCTGGGCGGAGAGCAATCGGGCCATATCCTCTCGGCCCGCCATGGCATGACTGGCGATGGCCTACTCACGGCCCTGCAGGTGTCCACCTTGCTGCATCAGGGCGGCGAGAGCCTCGCCGATTGGATGGACAGCAGCTTCCAGCCCTATCCCCAAACCTTGGTGAATGTGACCGTGCCCGATCGCCAGAGGCGCCAGCAATGGCAGCAGTGCGATCCCCTACGCCTGGCCGTGGAGCAGGCCGAGGCGGCCATGGCTGGGGAGGGTCGGGTGCTGGTGCGGGCGAGCGGAACCGAACCACTCCTGCGGGTGATGGTGGAGGCGGCTGAGCAGGATTTGGTGGATCACTGGGCTGGCCATCTGGCGGGCCAGGCCGAGCTACACCTCAACGCTGGTTGATCAACGTTTGGGTCGAAAAAACCCCCGTCGCAAGACCCCCCGGCGACAACACCTTGCTCAGGTCAGTTGGTAGGGCTAATCAAGCTGGTCGCGGGCCAGTGCAAGGGCGCCGCTGCAGGGGTCGCCCTCTGGGACAGCAATCTGGGCGCCGGGGCAGGCTTGGCTGAGGGCCGCGGCAAAGCCTGCCCTCAGGGTTCTGAGGTGTCCAAGGGCCCCACCCATCGGCCAGACCAGAGGGGCCCCCAGATGCAGTTGATTGGCGATGGTGGCGGCCATGGCGGCCAGGGCCTGGGCTGAGCGTTCCACGATGGCTTGGCTGTCGGGATCCCCTGCCGATGCCAATTCGGCCACCAGGGGAGCGAGTTTGGCAAATCCCGCAGCGCCAAAACCTGGCTCCACCACCAAAGCCTTGAGCGCCTGGGTGCTGGCTGGCTCTGAGGCCTCCAGGCCGAGGGCCTGCCAAAGCCTGGGGCGCAGGGGGCCATCAGGCCGCCGACCATCGGCCATCTGCAGGCTGAGGGCCAGCCCGTCGCGGCCGATGTCCATGGCGGAGCCAGCCCCATCCAGCAGCCAGCCCCAGCCGGAGCAGCGGTGCTCTTGGCCAGCCCCATTGCGCCCCACGGCAATGGTGCCGGTGCCGCTGATCACCACAATGCCGCCGCTTCCACTCCCACTGGCACCACTGCCAGTCCAGCTACCCATGGCACCCCGCAGGGCTGTGCGCTCATCACCGGTAACGGCAACCCGATCCGGGGTCAAGTTGAGGGCGGCGGCGGCGATGGCTCGCCCCTGGGCTTGCAGGGCGCTGCCCGTTTCAATGCCGCTGGCTCCAATGCCAGCCGCAAGGAGCGTGAAGGCATCAGCCCCTGGCTGAGCATGCCCCTGGCTTGTGGCGTTTTCCAGGCTCTCGAGCAGGGCTGCCGCGAACCGCTCTGGCCCCTGGAGGGCCGCCAGGTGGCAAACGCCGGGCCCCTGCCCTTGGCCGACAACCTGGCCTGAGTCCACCAAGGCCAGGCGGCAGGTGGTGTGGGTTTGGCCAGCATCAAAGCCGGCGATCACCCCGGGGGCTGCTTCCTGCTGCTCAGCCACGGGGAGTGGGGGTTGGAGATGCGGCTGCGGCCAGGGTGGCGACGCAGAACCAACCGCTGAGTTGGACTTCAGGGCGGAAGAAGATGGTGTCGGTCAGGCCCTGCACCCCAAGCCCTGCGATCACAGCCAGGGCCGCCAGGGCGGGAAGGGCAAAGAAACCACCGTTGCCCCATTGGCGCAAACCCGCACGCACACAGGTGAGCACCAAGCCGATGCCGGCTAGGAGCCCTGGGACGCCAGCTTCCACCATCAGTTCGAGCGGAATGGAGTAGGCGCTAAGCGCGTTAAAGCGGGGTTGGGCAAACAGGGGGTAAATCTGGTTGAAGGCATCGTTGCCGGGGCCAATCCCAAGCCAAGGTCTGGCCTGGATCATGTCCAGCGCCGCCATCCACACATTGATGCGGAAGTTGTTGGAGCTGTCCTGGCGGCCGGCCACCAGGCTCAGCACCCGCACCCGCAGGGGCTCCACCTGGGTCACCAACACCACCAACAACGCGCCGCCAACGGCCAGCAGCAGCAAGGGGAAAACCCTGCGCCAGAAGGGTGGCCATGGGCGGGTTTGGCGGGCCGCCAGGAGCACCACGATCACGGCGGCTTCGGCCACCAACCCCATCCAGGCTCCTCGGCTGTAGGTGAACACCACCGCCGCAACGCCAAGCACCAGGGCTGCGGCGGCAAAGGCTTTGCGGGCCAAGCCCTGCCAGCGCAACAGGGCCACCAGGGCGAGGGGGATCGCCGGTAGGAGGAAGCCAGCCAGCAGATTGGGGTTGTCGAGGGTTCCGTAGATGCGAATCGTGCCGTCGGCCACGGAATTGGGATCGGCCCAACGGGCGAGTTCGGTGGTGGCGCCAAACAGTTGGCGAAGGCCCACCACGCTGGTGACCAGTTCACCGGCCAGTAAGGACGCCACGATCCGGTCCCACCAGATGGGGGCTGTCGCCAACAGCTCGCGCATCAAGGCATAAACGCCCAAATAGCTCAAGAGCTTGAGCAGACCGTGCAGGGCGGCCGATGGCACCGGTGAAAAGCCGGCTGCGAGCAGGGCGAGGGCCAGGATCCCCAGGATCCAGCGGTTGATGCTGCCCACTTGGCCAGGGGGCGTGCGCAGGGCGAGAAGGATCCACAGCAGGCCGCAGGCCGCAAGGAGCAGGCTGAAGCCACTGCGGGTGACCAGGGGCAGCCCAGCCATCAGGGCGCACAGCACAACGCCTGCAACCAGGGGCAGTTGTTTGGTGAGCAGGCCCCCTGGAGCTTGGGCCATCAGACCCTGCCAGCGGAGGATCACCGGAGGCGCAGGGGCGGCGGCGGGGCTGCTCAAGGGCAAAGCTCTGGACGTTCTGGCGGATTATCGGTCGCTTTGCGCCGTTGCTCCAGGGGGAGCTCAGGCCAAGCCCCAAGGGGTTGGCGATTGCGCCTGTAGAGAACTCGATACACCGGCAGGCCTTGCTCGAGCACGAGCCGTTCCCGTTCGGTGGCCACAGCCAGGGGATTGTCCAGGCGCCAGGGGCGCCCGTCCTGGGGGGGGCGACGGAAGTAACCGCTGGCTTCGATCAGCAGCACCATGGGCTCAATCACGTCCAGCACATCGCTTTGGATGAACAACTCCTGCTGCTCAGCCAAAGCGCCGGCGATGGCGATCAGCAAGGCAGGTTGCAAGACCCGCCGTTTGTGGTGCCTTTTCTTGAACCAGGGGTCGGGAAATTGGATCGAAACCCGTTCCAACTGGCCTGGGGGCAGGGCCGTGAGCCACTGCTCGAGGCTCACATTGGCGTTGCAGTAGAGGTAATGCAGATTGCCTAAGCCCAAGGCCTGACGGTCGGTTTCGGCGGCCTGGACCAGGGGCTGGCGGATTTCCACGCCGAGGTAGTTGCGCCCCGGCTCCTGCTGGGCCAGCTCCAACAAAAAGCCGCCGCGGGCGCAGCCGATGTCGAGGTGAATGGGGGCCCCAGGCTTATCAAAGAGCTCTGGCGGCGGAGGCAAAGGCAGCAGCTGTTGGTGGACCCGACTCAGCGGGTTGACGTGCTGGCGCATCAGACAGGAACGTCGCTGCCATGGGGCACCAGGAAGGCCCAGCTGGCGGTGTAGCCATGCAAATGGGTGCTGCCGGCGATGGGTCCGATTTCGCCATTGCAGAAGGCGCCAGCGATGGGAACGTCGGCAAAGGCCTGGCGGCAGGCGCTCACATCCCCATCGCGCTCGCCATAGAGCCCCTGACCCCGGCCCAGGCAGGCAAACAAGATGGCGGCCAAGGGCGTGGGCTGGTTCTGGCGCTGACGCTCCAGCAGTTGGCGCAATTCCTGGCGGGAGGTGGTGCCATCACGCAATTGAAATTGCACCTGTTGGCCGGCGCGCATCCGCTCGGCCACGGCCACGGCCCCATTGCGGGGGTCGATGCCGATCAGGTTGCGCACCAAGAAGGCACTGCTGTTTCCTGTTTGGCTGGCTGCCAAGCTGAAGCTGCTGCGCCCGACGCCAAGGAAGAGGGAGTTTTTGGCCAGTTCCCGCTCATCGGCGCTGAGGCTCGTGAGGATCGACTGCAGGGCGGCTACCGGGCTATGGCGCTTGCTGCCTTCGCTCACTTCCAGCACCACATTGCGTTGGGCTTGCTCCACTTCGAGGACTGGGCCGATGGGACGGCAACCCTGGGCCACCAAGGGATCCAGGCGCCAGCTACCGCCAATCAGGCAGCCCACTGCCCCGGTTGTTACGCCACCGGTGGTCACGCCCCCCGGCTGGTCAGGGCAAGGGCTAAACAGGAGGGAGCCATGGGAGGCACTGTGCTGGCCGGCGATGCCCCCCAACTTGGCGGCCTGGGGACAGGCGTAATCCAGGCCACTGATCAGGTCGTTGATGGCCGGGCAGCTGGGATCGATCAACAACAGCATCGAGGGCATGGCTGCGAGCTCGTCCCCTGGGGCCTGGAGAAGGTCTTGCCAGGGTTCTGCGGGCCCATCGAGGTCGGGAAGCTGGGCTGTATCGATGGCAAAAGGGCGCAGCTCGGCCCCCGGTAGCCGCAGCAAGGTGACGCTCAGGGCCGGAGCCTGTTCGAGTTCGTGGGGCTTGCCAGCGCCATCGGTGCCCACGACCCCGCCACCCACACACCCGAGCCATTGCTTGGACTTCAGTTGGCTTTGCAGCAAGGGCAACAGGCGCGGCAGGTCGCTGGCGTAGCTGGCGGAGGCAAACACCAGGGCCAAATCGGCGGGACCGCTCCCTTGGAGCTGCTTGGCAACGGCGTCCACGGCCCCTTGCAGCGAGGTTTCTGTGGCAAGGGCAGTCCGGCACCAGGGGGCCTGGGCGCTGGAGCCTTGGAGAAACGCCAACCAGTTCGGCAGGGGAAACGCAGCCATGGTTTGACCCTATCTCCAGCCCGGGGCCGCGGATAATGGCGTCTTACCGAACCACCCCCGTGCCTGTCGCCGTTCCAGAAATGCTTTACCGCTCGCTGGTGTGGCTCGACTATCGCCTGGCGGTTGTGTTCAGTTTGGGCTTGCCCCTGGTGTTGTTGATCTGGGCCGCGGTGCGCCGCGAGGGTGCCCTGGTGCGCTTGATGCAGATCTATTGGAAGGTGGCCAGCCTGTTGCTGATCAGCACCCTGCTCCTCGCCAACCAGCGCCCGTTGGGTTTTGTGTTGGTCCTGGTAGGCCAACTGCTGTTGATCGGGGCGGTGTGGTTTTGGGTGGATCTCAATGAGGAGCTGGCGGATCTCCCCCCCTGGCGCGCGCTGCCCCTCTCAATTCGGATTTGGCGCTGGAGCTTGAGCCTTTGGGCGATGGCCGGCGCCTTGTTCAGCCTTACCAGCCTGGCTTGCCTGGGGAAGGCGGCGCTGGCGGGCCCCCGCTGTGCCGTTTGGCTGCAGGCACCCCAGGGCCTGAATGACCAGTTGGCTGGGCTGTTTGGTTTTGTGTTTGGCGCTACGTGGACCCCCACCCTCTCTGGTTTTGTGGGCTACGTCGCTTTGGTGGCCTACGTGGTGGGCCTGCTGCAGTGGCTGGTGGTGCGCTTGCCTAAGCAGGGCCGGGTGGCAGGTGAGTTTTGATCAGCTCTGGAGAGTTCCCGTGTTGAGCCAGTTGGAAGCGATCAGTAGCCAGCGACCGGATCGCGTCTTGCGGTTGGGAGGCGTCTTGGCCGGCGAGCCCTTGGAGCTGTTGATTTTTCGGGGGTTCTCCAGTAGCACCACCCATCCCACAGCCTTTGACCCGGACCAATCAGCCTTGCCTGAGGGGGCGCTGATTCAAACGGCATCGCTGCTGTCGGGCCCCCTCAACCCCGCCGCGGAGCAGGTGTTGTCGGGCCCATCAGATCCGCATTTGTTTTTGGAGCCTGCCGCTTGGCTTTAGCTGGGTTCTTGGCCTGATCAGGCTTCCAGCACGCCCACGCAACGGCCACAGAGGGTGGGGTGGCTGTTATGGCTACCGATGTCGCTCTCGTAGTGCCAGCAGCGCTCGCATTTCTCACCGGCCGCTTTGGCGATTTGAACGCCCACGCCCCCGGTTCGGCTGGGTTCCATGGCCAGGCCAGAGACCAGCAGCCAATCGGCCAGGTTGTCCACCTCAGGGTGGCTGCTCTGCTCCAGCCATTGCAGGGCAGCTCGCAGCTCAGGGCTGGTTTCGGGGCCGAGCTCCAGGTGCACCTGGGCCTCCAGGGAGGCGCCGAGATTGCCTTGGCTGCGGCACTGCTCGAGCTGGCGGTTGATCTGGGCCCGGAGCTCAAGCACCTGGGCCATGGGCGATTCGAGATCTGCGGCGGCCCACTCCGCCGGGGCGGTGGGCCAGCCCCGCTCAAACACCGACTTTTCGGTCACTGGGTAGGGCAGGTTCTGCCAGATGTCTTCGGCCATATGGCACAGCACCGGGGCGATCAGACCGGCCAGCCGCTCCACCACCAGGGCCAGCACGGTTTGGCAGCTGCGCCGGCGGTAGGCATGGGCAGCGCTCACATAAAGGCGGTCTTTGGCAATGTCGAGGTAGACGTTGGAGAGGTCGACCACGCAGAAGTTTTGGAGGGCCTGGAAGAAGCGGTAGAACTCGTAGCGCTCGAAATCGGCACCCACCGATGTGATCAGCGACGCCGTGCGCTGCAGCATCCATTGATCGAGCAGGGGCAGGTCGGCGTAGGGGATGGCGTCGCCACCTTCGGCCAGGGTTTTGGGGTTGAAGTCGTGGAGGTTGCCCAGCAGGTAGCGGGCGGTGTTGCGCACCTTGCGGTAGACGTCGGAGAGCTGTTTGACGATCCCCGGTCCCAGGGGCACATCGGCGGAGTAGTCGACCGAGCTCACCCAAAGCCGCAACACATCGGCGCCATAGGCGGGCTCCTGTTTTTCGTTCTTGCCCCCTTCCACCAGCACCGCTGGATCGACCACATTGCCCAGGGATTTGCTCATCTTGCGGCCCTTCTCATCGAGGGTGAAGCCGTGGGTGAGCACCCGCTTGTAGGGGGCGTGGCCGTTGACGGCCACTGAAGTGAGCAGGCTGGATTGGAACCAGCCCCGGTGTTGGTCGGAGCCCTCCAAATACAGATCGGCGGGGTACTGGAGCTCGGGCACCCGGGCCGTTTGGCCGCTGATGCCGCCCAAGACCCCGGCCCAAGACGACCCGGAGTCGAACCACACGTCCATGGTGTCGGTGCCCTTGCGCCAGTGCTCAGCCTGGTTCGCATAGGCCTCCGGCAGGAGCCCGGCCTCATCCCGTTCCCACCACACGTCGGCGCCGTGTTCGGCAATCAGGGCCTGGATGTGGCTGAGGGTGGCTTCGTTGAGCAGCACCTCGCCGCTTTGGCGGTGATAAAAGACCGGAATCGGTACGCCCCAGGTGCGTTGGCGGGAGATGCACCAGTCGCCCCGCTCGCCCACCATCGATTCGATCCGGTTGCGGCCGCTGGCGGGCAGCCACTCCACTTCTGCAATGGCTGCGAGGGCCTGGCTGCGGAAGCCCTCCACCGAGGCAAACCACTGTTCGGTGGCCCGGAAGATCGTGGGTTTTTTGGTGCGCCAGTCGTAGGGGTAGCGGTGCTCGTAGCGGTGTTCCGCCAGCAAGGCCCCGGCTGCTTTGAGGGCCTCGATGATGGTGGGGTTGGCGTCCTTGAGCACGTTGGTGCCGGCAAAGGGGCCGGCTTCTTCGGTGAGGTTGCCGGCCTCATCCACGGGGCAGAGCACGGGCAGTCCGTACTTTTTGCCGGTGTTGAAGTCATCCACGCCGTGGCCGGGGGCTGTGTGCACCAGGCCCGTGCCGGTTTCGGTGGTGATGTAGTCGCCGCCCAGCACCACCGGGCTGGTGCGATCCAGCAGGGGATGGCGGTAGAGGATCCCCTCCAGCTCGGCACCTTTCACGCTCAGCAGCGGCTCCAGCTGCAGCCCCAGGCTGGTTTGCAGGCTTCCCACCAGATCGCTTGCCACCACCAGGTAGCGGTTGCTGGCACCTTCAGAGGCACCTTCTGAAGGTGCTTCGGGGCGGGCCTGGCAGATGGCGTAGTTGAGGTTGGCGTTCACCGACACCGCCAGGTTCGCGGGCAGGGTCCAGGGGGTGGTGGTCCAGATGGCCACAGCCAGCGGGGCGCTGGCCAGGGAGCTGCTGGTGAGCCCAACGGCGCCCAGCTTGTTGGCGAGGGCCTCGGGGAGCTGGTCCACCGCAAAGGCCACATACACGCTTGGTGAGGTGTGGCCATCGGGGTATTCGAGTTCGGCTTCGGCGAGGGCCGTGCGGGAGCTGGGGCTCCAGTGCACCGGTTTCAGCCCCCGGTAGATGTGGCCGGCCAGCACCATCTGGCCAAACACGCCGATTTGGGCGGCTTCGTAGTCCTTGTGGAGGGTGAGGTAGGGCTGTTCCCAATCGGCCCAGATCCCCCAGCGCTGGAAGCCCTGCTTCTGGCCCTCCACCTGCTCGAGGGCGTAGGCGTGGGCTTTTTGGCGCAGGCTGATCGGGGTGAGGGCTTGCCTTTCGCTGCTGCTCAGCCCTTGCAGCACCTTCAGCTCAATCGGCAGGCCGTGGCAGTCCCAGCCGGGGATAAAGCGCGCTTTTTTGCCCTGCAGCAGGGCAGTTTTGTTGATGATGTCCTTGAGGATTTTGTTGAGCGCATGGCCCACGTGTAGGGCCCCATTGGCGTAGGGGGGGCCGTCATGGAGGGTGAAGTTCTCGCCTGGGTTGTGCTGGCTGAGCCGCTCGTAGAGCTTGGCTTCGGCCCAAAAAGCCTGGAGCTCGGGTTCACGCACCTTGGCGTTGGCCCGCATGTTGAAAGGCGTCTGCAGCAGGTTCAGCGTGTCCTTGTAGTTGGCCGGAGTAGTGGCGGAGCTTGCGGACACGTCGCCTGGGGCATCAAACGGGGATTATCCCGCCCGGTTGTCGTCCGCTGCTTGGATCAGGGCCTCAACCTCCACCAGGGAGCTCACCACCACAGTGGGGATCCCCAATGGGGGCGCCTCTGGCCGGATCCAGAGCTTGGTGGTGGTTTTGGGTTGTCTTTGGGCTCCGATCCAGCCCCCCAAGCCACGAGCGGCTGTGCCGACCAGGCTGGAGAGCTTGGCGGTGGTGGCACCCAATTGGTGGAGGCTGCTGCTCCAGCGCTCGATCGAGCCCAGCCGGGTTTGCTCATCGCCTGTGAGCTGTCTCCAGCGGCCCTGACCCACTTCCGTGGCCAGGCGGCCGATGAGCAGGCCCCCGCACAGGACAGCCAGCATGGGCGCGCCGGTGAGGCGATCACGGCTGCTGACAACCACCAAGCCCAGCAGCAGCATCACGGCCCCCCAGGCGGAGTCGCGGGGGCGACTCAATTCGGTAGCAAGCAAAGGGAGCAGCAAGATCGCCAGACCGACCAGCAGGGCGGCCAGGCCACCCAGGGTGGCAACCATGGTCTTGGACGTGGATGCGGCCATTCTGGCCAGGCTTGGGGTCGGGTCCTTAGAGTCGGTCTCTGCCCATCTGGCGGAATTGGTAGACGCGCTGGTTTTAGGTACCAGTGGCTTAGGTCGTGGGGGTTCAAGTCCCCCGGTGGGCATCCGCAGTTTCTTAAGTTGCTGGCACCCAATGGGTCGAAAGACCCGTTCGTCGCGACTCTTCTAGGGGGCTTTATTCGGGGGTGGTTATGGCGCAGGTTCTGGAATGACTCAGGCTCTGACTGGCGTCTCAGCCCCTGCCGCAGCACCCTCTGCTGGGTTTGATTCCGCTGCCTCTGCCCCAGCCAGCGCTCCGTTGCCGCGCTCTGTTCCGAAGGAGTTTCTCGATCCTCCAGCTTCCTGGAATCCAACGGTGGCCTTGTTCTTGGGGGGCTATGCCTTGGCCGCCCTGACCATTTGGGGCTGGTTTGTGGGCCAGTGGCCCTTGGGCCTGCTTCTGGCCACAGGGTTTTTGGCGCTCCATCTGGAGGGCACCGTGATCCACGATGCCTGCCACAACGCCGCCCATCCGAACCGCTTCTGGAACGCCTTGATGGGCCATGGCGCGGCCCTGCTGCTGGGTTTCAGTTTCCCCGTGTTCACGCGGGTGCACTTGCAGCACCACGCCCATGTGAATGACCCCAAGAACGATCCCGACCACATCGTGAGCACCTTTGGCCCCTTGTGGCTCATTGCGCCCCGCTTTTTCTATCACGAGTTTTTCTTCTTCCAAAGGCGTTTGTGGCGCCACAATGAATTGCTGGAGTGGGGAATTGCCCGAGGCATTTTTGCCAGCATTGTGATTGCAGCTGTGAAGTTTGGCTTTCTCGACTTTATCTTTAATTGTTGGTTTGCCCCTGCCTTGCTTGTTGGCGTCACCTTGGGCTTGTTTTTTGATTACTTACCCCACCGACCCTTTCAGTCACGCAACCGCTGGCACAACGCCCGGGTCTACCCCAGCCGGGCCTTGAATTGGCTGATCATGGGTCAGAACTATCACCTGATCCACCATCTTTGGCCATCCATCCCTTGGTTTGAATACAGGCCGGCTTATCACGCCACCCAGCATATTTTGGATGCCAAGGGTTCGCCCCAGCGCTTGGGTTTGTTTGAAACCCGCAGTGATGGTTTCAACTTTCTTTACGACATCTTTCTTGGCGTGCGGAGCCACCGCAAGCGCCGCAGCAAGTTGCGTCCCATCGCCGCCCTAATGCCCACGCGCCATGCCCGTCGCCGCGTGCTTGAGGTGCTTCACCGCACTGCCATTTCACCCGTGCGTTAGGTGCAAGTGCGTTAGGCGAAGCCGCGTTTTGATTGGTTAATCAGCCAGGATTTTTGGCACCCGGAAAAAGTTACCTTCCCGCTGGGGCGAGAGGTTGAGCAGCTCTTCGCGCACAGGGGTGGGATCAACGGCGTCTTCGCGGGTGACATTCACCACTTCCACGGCCCGGGTGGTGGGTGGTACGCCTTCGGTGTCCACCTGCTCGAGATGGGCCACGTACTCAAGAATGCGCTCAAGCTGGTCGTTGTAGGTAGCGATCTTCTCTTCCGGAAGGTCGAGGCGGGCCAGGCCTGCCACCTTGCGGACGTCGTCGGCGGAAATCTTGCTCATGGCGCTGGGTGGTGCCTTGGACTTGAACGGACGCTAGCGGTTAGGCCGCCTCGGCCAGGAAGGCTTCCAGATCACTGCTGAGGGCAGTGGCGGCCAGATCGAGAAAACGGGCGCCGTGGTCGGCCTGGGCCAGGTAGGGGTCGGATCCCATGCGGCCATCCGGATGGCGGCGGCGGAAATCATCTGGGCCGTGGATGGGGCCGGCTGGAGCGGCTTCGGGTAGGGGGCGCTGCTTGGCCTGCAGGCTGGGCTCCAGGTGCAGGGTGAGGGCGATTTCGCTAGGGGTGGCGTGGTGTCCCTCGCGATCTCCATAGAGGCTGCGGGCTTCGCGCATCACCGGCGCGGCCATGAACCAGTTGGCCAATTTGCAGCGCAGGCGATCAGCATGGGGCAAGCCCCGGGCCGCGGCGGTGGCATAGGCCTGGGCAAAGGCCGCCTTGGCGGTAGCGATGTTGCCGCCGTGGCCATTGATCACGAAAATCCGCTCAAAGCCGTGGCCGGCTAACGAGAGCACCACGTCATGGAGCACGGCCAGCAGGGTGGAGGGCTGCAGGCTCACGGTGCCGGCAAAGCCCAGGTGATGCTCGGCCATGCCAAAAGCCTGGGCTGGCGTCACCAGAACGCCTGTTTGGCGGCCCACCTCCAGGGCCACGGCTTCAGCGGTGAGGGCATCGGTGCCGATGGCTCCTGTGGGTCCGTGTTGTTCGGTGGAACCCAAGGGCACAATGACCCCCTTGCAAGTTTGGAGGTAGGCCTCTACCTCGGGCCAGCTGCGCAGTTGCAGCCGGATCGCTTCGGGCGACGTGGCTGCGGCCCTAGGAGCGGAGCTTGGTGCTGAAAAGGTCATGGTGAACAGCTTGGACCCTGGCGGGCTTGCCTAGGATTGGAGGGCCAGCAGCTCCAGTGGGGCCCATGCTGCATCGAAAGCTCGATCAGTTTTGTAGCGAGAAGCGCCCGGTGTGGGTGTTTCTGCGTGATCAACAGCGCTGGGTGGAGGAGGCCTTGGTGGTGGCGATCGAGGGCGACATGGTCACCCTCCGCTACGACGCCGAAGACGACGACGAAACCCACACCTGGGAAGAGAGCGTGCGGCTCGAGTCGATTGGGGCGGTGAGCACTCGGCTGGCCTACGTCTGCCGCAGTGGCGACCCCGATGATGTGATCACCTCGGAGGATTGCCCCGAGGCGGAACGGCTGAGCAATCCCTAGGCAGGATCCCCAAGGGGAATCCCTTGGAACACTCTTAGTGGGCCGTGCCGTTGCCGTCGTAGTCGTCGCTGTCGTAGTAGCCGCCTTTGGTGCCAAAGAACAGGGTCGCTAGCACGAAAAGACCACTGGTGGCTACCAGCACGGTGGCGAGGGTGAGCCCGGAGGATTCCATGGCAAGAGATCTAGGGGATGTTTGCTCCCAGTCTGGCAACGGAACAGGGGCTTGGTGGGTGAGTGCCCCCATGGCTGCGCCCACAAAGCTGGTTCGTCACCCTCGGAGTCGACCGTCAGTTTGGCAGGGGATTGTGACATTGAATCCAAAGGTTGGGATGCAGGCTGTTGGTCTTGCTGAGGTTTAGTCTCCAAATTGTGGTTGTTTTTTGGAGCATTGAGGCAGATTTGATGATGCCTTGATGTCGCCATATGTCGCCAAGGCTAGGGAGACCCTGGAAAACCAAGGCTGATTGCGCGAGAATAGGGGTATAAACCAAGGCCAGGACAGAGGTGATGGGCGGCAAGCAGCTCGGGTTTGCTGATTACGAGCAGACGACCGCCAAAAAGCGCACCAAGAAGGAGAAGTTCCTGGCCGATATGGATCAGGTAGTGCCTTGGCAAGCACTTATCGATCTGATCGAGCCTCACTACCCAAAGACCAGCAGCAAAGGTGGACGTCCGCCTTATCCATTGGCCACCATGCTGAGGATTCACCTGATGCAGCAGTGGTACAGCCTCAGTGATCC
>CALRWB020000004.1:0-202903 GCA_943371815.1 Chitinophaga pinensis
GTCACACCCTGGGGCTCGAAGCGGTGGGTGATCAAATTGAGCAGGGTGGCGCCAGCCCTTTTGGCTGCTGAGGTGATGGCGGTCCTGAGGAAGGCTTCGTCGTCGAGCTTGGCGGGATCGCAGTTGTAGAGCTCGAGAATGCAGTGCTTACCAACGGTGTCGCTGACTGGAAAGATTGCTGGAACAGCCCATCCTGGGTTGGGGTGCAGGGAAGAGAGGAGTTGGTTCATCAAGAACGCAGTAGAGAATCTTTAAAGATACGCCTAAAAGTGTCCCCCTGCGATGGCGTTCCCAGTTCTGGTCCTCAATGCCGGTAGCACCAACCTCAAGGCCACGCTGATCGGGGCCTCCGGCGAACGGCTCTGGCACGGCCAACGCAGCTGGGAGCCTTCCTCTGGGGCCAGCCAAGCCGATGGGCTGCGCCCCTGGCTGGAGGAGGCGCTCGGTCCCAGGGCCGACAAGCTGCAGCTGGTGGTGCATCGGATTGTGCACGGAGGCGAACGGTTCACCGCCCCAACCCGACTCGATCCCCGCACCATCGCTTCATTGGAAGCCATCACCCCCCTGGCCCCGTTGCACAACGGTCCGGCCTTGGCTCTGGTGCGCGCCATGGGGCGCTGGGTGAAACCTGCCATCCCGCAGTGGGCCTGCTTCGACACCGCCTTTCACCACACCCTGCCGGAGGAGGCCCGCACCTATGCCCTGCCCGCAAGCTGGCGGGAGCAGGGCCTGAGGCGCTTCGGTTTCCATGGCCTCAGTCACCAACACATCGCCGAGGTGGTGCGGGTCCCGCGCTTGATCAGCTGCCACTTGGGCGGTGGTGCTTCCCTCTGTGCAATCCGCGATGGCCAAAGCATCGCCACCACCATGGGCTACACGCCCCTGGACGGGTTGGTGATGGCCACCCGCAGTGGCTCGGTGGATCCCGGGATCCTGCTGCACCAGCTGCGCCACGGCCTCAGCGCCGATCAACTCGAGCAAGCCCTCAGCCAGCAGGGCGGATTGCTCGGCCTCTCCAGCATCAGCGGCGACATGGGCCAATTGCGCGCCATCGCCACAGGGATCCAAGCCACCAACCAATCCAGTAACCAAGCCAGTAACCAAACCAGCAACCGGGAAGCAGCCCTGCTTGCGATCGCTGTGTTTCGCCACCAACTGATCGCCGGGATTGGGGCCATGGCCGCCTGCCTTGGGGGGGTGGATGCCATCGCCCTGACCGGCGGGATCGGTCAAAACGACCAAGCTCTAGCGGAGGAACTGCGCCAAGCCCTTGCGTGGCTGCAGCCATGGGAGCTCCACCAAATCCGGGCCGATGAGGAGGGTCTAATGGCCCGCCAATGCCAGCAAGCCGCCCGTGATGCGGCCTGTTAGCCCTTGGCACCCGGGATGAAGCGCCGCTCATGCAGGGCACCGGTGAGCATGCGGTTCCAGTAGAGGCTGGGCAGCACCTTGCGCTTCACAAACCACATGCTCCAGCGCTCCTTGGTGGGATCCAAGGGGAACGACGGCGTGGGTTCTTGCTTGTAGTTGAACTCGGCCATGATCGTTTTGCCGTAGCCCGTGATCAGGGGGCAGCAGCTGTAACCGTCGTAGGCCGCCTCCAGCGGGCCGCCATCGAGGAGAGCCAGCAGGTTGGCGGTCAGCACCGGGGCCTGGCCCCGCACCGCCGCTGCGGTTTTGGAGTTGGGCATGCCGCTCACATCGCCCAGGGAGAAGACGTTGGCAAAGCGCAGGTGTTGAAGGCTGTATTGATCCACCTCCACAAAGCCATTCGCTGCCGCCAGGGAGCTTTGGGCCACCACATCGGGAGCGGCCATCGGTGGGGTGACATGCAACATCCCGTAGGTGATCACCTCCTCACGGCTACTCTCACCATCCGTTACCCGAAAGATCGCCTCCTTGGTATCTGGGCGCACCTCGGTTAGCACGTGGTTGTAGCGGGCATCGATGCCCTTGCGCGCCACCACCTCCCGCAGGGGAGCGGCATAGGTGGGAACCCCAAAGATGCCGGGGGTGGCCGTGGCGTAGATCACCTTGGCGCCAAGCCGCTTGCGCTTAAAGACGTCGTCGGCCAGGTAGGCAATCTTCTGGGGCGCCCCTGGGCACTTGATCGGCATCGGGGCGCAGGTAAAAACGGCATTGGCACTGCTACCGCCATTAGCGGCGCCCTTGCTGCCCTGGAAGGCCTGAATCGCCTCCCAGGTGTAGGCGGCATGGTCGCGGGAATAGTTGCTGCAAACGCCGCCCGAGCCCAGGGCTTCAGGCAAGCCTTTGATCTGGTCCCAACAGAGCTTCATGCCGGTCGCCACAACGAGAGCGTCGTAGCTGTGGATGGCCGCCTTGGTCGTGGTGAGCTGGTTGGCCTCCGGCTGGAAGCTGGCGACGGCGTCGCGGATCCAGGTCACACCGGAGGGGATCAGGTCGCCTTCGGAGCGGCGGGTTTCATCGAGGCTGAACACCCCAGCCCCCACCAGGGTCCAACCTGGTTGGTAGTCATGGTGGGCTGAAGGCTCGAGGATCGCCACAGCCAGCTGGGGACGTGCTCGCTTCAACTGGGCCGCCGCGGTGATGCCAGCAGCTCCACCGCCAACGATCAGAACCTGATAGTGCGCCATGCCAAAACCCCAGCCCTACGGGCCAGAACCAACGGAACCCATTCTGGGGGCTGGGGTGGTCATGCTGAATTCAAAGCCCTTTACTTGGCAAAGCTATTTACTTGGCAAAGCCATTGAATCGGCAATGATTTCGGATGGTTCAGCAACGGTTCAAGCGGCTACGGGTTGCTCAACCTCGCGCTTGAGCAGGGTGTAGAGGTAATCGGGGGCCTTGTAGCGGGTTGGCAGGCACTTGTGAAGCAGGGCGAGACGCTCCCAGGCCACCGTGCGCTGAATCGCATCGAGGCCTTTCTTATTTTTGATCAGCATCCGGAGTGCCTTGCAGCAGGTGGGGTACCCGGCCTCAAGTTCACCAATGGTGGGCTTGCTGGCGGACTTCGGGGCTGCAGACATGCAGACAGGGGCAATGCGGGATCCATTCTCGCGAATCCCGCCTCCATCCCGTTCCAAGCTCCACCAGCTGGCAGGCTGGACACCCAGCACCTCGAGACCCGCCGAGCCATGCCTGTTGCGTCGCTCACGATTCGCAAACCCGACGACTGGCATGTGCATCTGCGCGATGGCGCCATGCTCGAAGCCGTGGCGGCGAGCACGGCCAAAACCTTTGGCCGCGCCATCGTGATGCCAAATCTGAGCCCGCCGGTGACCACCGTGGCCGCCGCCCAGGCCTATCGCCAGCGGATCTTGAAGGCCCTCCCCCCGGACCAGGGCTTTACGCCCCTGATCACGGCTTACCTCACCGATTCGAGCGATCCAGCCGAACTCGAGCGGGGGTTCATCGACGGCGTGTTGACGGCTTGCAAGCTCTACCCAGCCAACGCCACCACCAATTCGGCCGCCGGGGTGACAGCCATCGCTGGGATCTCCCCTGTCTTGGCAACCCTGGAGCGGATCGGGATGCCCCTGCTGATTCACGGGGAAGTGACCGATCCGGCGGTCGACATCTTTGATCGCGAAGCCGTGTTCATCGAGCGGCACCTCGACCCACTGTTGAAACGCCATCCCGGCTTGAAGGTGGTGTTCGAGCACATCACCACGCTCGATGCGGCCGATTTCGTGGCCAGCGGCCCCGCCACCCTGGCCGCCACGATCACACCCCACCACCTGCACATCAACCGCAACGCCCTGTTCCAAGGGGGCCTGCGGCCCGACATGTACTGCCTGCCGGTGGCCAAGCGGGAGCTCCACCGCATCGCCCTGCGGGCCGCCGCCACCTCCGGCAACCCGAAGTTCTTCCTGGGCACCGATTCGGCACCCCATCCACGCACCGCCAAGGAATCGGCCTGCGGCTGCGCCGGTATCTTCTGTGCGCCCCATGCGCTCGAGAGCTACGCCACCGTGTTTGAGCAGGAGAACGCCCTCGACAAACTTGAGGGCTTCGCCTCCCACTATGGCCCGCGCTTCTACGGACTCCCCCCCAACGAAGGATCCATCTCCCTGGTGCGGGAACCCCAGAGCGTGCCCGAGCGCCTCCAGCTAACGGATGGCTCAGGGGGGCCCGTTGAATTGGTGCCCTTCCACGCCGGGGAAACCCTGTCCTGGCGGATCGCGGACTAAAACAATGGAATGCAAATTTGCATTTCACTGGCCATCAAGCTGCTTTGCTTCGCCGCTCACTAATAAGTCTTGCCAGCTCCAGGAAGTAGCCAGCGGTGCACCACTTGCCATGGTTGCGGTCACGATTGACCAAGTCGGTTCTGAGCTCGGCGGTCTCTGCCATCAACAGATCCAGCTCCCCCTGGGGCAACTCGTAGAGCTCCTGAAGCTCAACCGAGCGATCAAGCAGGTGGCTCTTGAACCACTTGGGGTTGATTTCCTGGGGAGGGATATCCAATGAAAAAGATACTTTAGAACTCACATTCTACAGCATTGTCTTCTTCTTGCCATTCGGCCATAAAGTCCTGGAAGCTGGAGTGAAAACCCGGATTATTCAAATAAATTTGTGCAAGATCTTCTAGGGAGACGAATTCAGGGATGAACGCATCAGCATTCTGGGTGTACTCCAGCACGATCTCTTCCTTCGTCGCGTCAAGAAGAGTCATGTCACGTTGAGGCCAATCAACCACTATAGGCTCGCTTGTCATGGGCCACAAGAACTGCCATGGAGCATCGGGGCGTAGGCGTAGGAGGTTGGGTCGGCCGCCATCGGTGCGATCCTGTCGGAGCTGAGGGGCCTTCTGGCTTCGGCCATTCCGGCGTGTGGGCATGAGCTTCTTCGTCCGATTGACAGATGCGATAGCCGAGCGTCAATCGCTGCTGGTGACTGGGCTCGACCCCAACCCCGAGATGCTGCAGAGCTGGGCAGCCCGCCACGCCATGGGTGGCCGCTCGTTTCTGAGCCAGGCGCGCCATTGGATCAAGGCGGTGATCGAAGAAACCGCACCCCACGTCTGCGCCTACAAACCAAGCCTGGGCTTCTACCAATCCCTGGGCCCCGTGGGTTTGGAATTACTGCACGAGGTGCGTGATCTGGTTCCCAGGGAGCTGCCGCTCATCGTGGACACCAAACACGGCGATCTCAATTCATCGTCGGCAATGGCCCACTACCTCTTTAAGGAGTTTGGCGCCGATGCGGTGACCCTCTCTCCGCTCGCGGGACAAGACATCGCCGCCCCCTTTCTGCTTTACCCCGGCAAGGCCGTGGTGATGACCTGCCACAGCTCCAACCAGGCGGCCCGGCTGTTCCAGCACTACCCCAGCGAAGAAGCCCCGCTCTATTTACAGATCGTGCGAGAGACCCAGCTCTGGGGGACACCGGAACAAGTGCTGCTGGAGGTGGGAACGAGTGATCCGGCGATCTTGGCCCGGGTCCGCCGCGAGGCGCCCGAACGGTTTTTGATTCTGCGCAGTTTGTGGAGCGAAGAGGACAACCTCGAAGCGATGCTGGAAGCGGGTCTCAGCGCCGCCGCCGATGGCCTGCTCCTGCCCCTTCCCCAAAACCTCTTGGTAGAAGACGACCTCGCCGCCAAAGCAAAGGCCCTGAAGCAGCAGATCAGCAACACCCGGGAGCGCTGGCTCGAGAACCAAGCCCGCACTGATCGAGCCCAACAGAATGGGGGCCAAGGGGATGGGGCCCACTGCGATCTTTGGCTCCCGGGGCCAGTCCAGTCCCGGGAGCCAGCCAAGGGTGCGCCCACCAACGGTGCTCAACCGGACGAAGCGCAACCGGACGGGTCGCAACCGGACGAAGCGCTCTCCAGCCTGATTGTTGACCTGTTTGACATTGGCTGCCTGCTGTTTGGCGATTACGTGCAAGCCTCGGGAGCCGTCTTCAACTACTACATCGACCTACGTCAGATCATTTCCGATCCCAACCTTTTCCACAGGGTTCTCCATGCCTACGCCTGCCAACTCGAAGGGCTGATCTTTGATCGCATTGCAGGCATCCCCTATGGCTCCTTACCCACGGCCACCGGTCTCTCCTTGCAATTGCACAAACCCCTGATCTATCCGCGCAAGGAGGTGAAGGCCCACGGAGCCCGAAGGCTGATTGAAGGCGATTTTAAAGAAGGTGACCAGGTGGTGGTCGTTGATGACATCTTGATCACCGGTGGCAGCGTGCTGGATGGCATCGCCAAGCTGGAGAGCTCGGGGCTGGTGGTTCGTGATGTGGTGGTGTTCATCGACCACGGAGGCGACCACGACCGGCACGCCAAGGAGCGACTCTCGGAGGCTGGCTACCGCTGCCATGCGGTGTTGTCGATTGATCAGATCACCACCGTGCTGCACCAAGCCGGCAGGCTCAATGACACGCAAGCTGCCACCTTGATTACCAGCGGCCCATGGGCGTGACTCCCGTTTCTGGCCAGGCCCTAAGCCTCAATGCGATCCCGATCGAAGCCCAGTTGCTGTTTATTGGGCTGCTCTTTCTAGGCACCCTGGCCATCAGTCGATTTTCCATCAAGCTCGGTATTCCAGCCATCTTGGGCGTGCTGCTCCTGGGCCTTGGGATCAACGTGAACTATCTCGATATCACCCACGACCAGGCCAACGAGCTGTTCATTTTTGGCCTAGCCCTGCTGCTGTTTTATGCCGGGCTCAAGACCGACATCAAAGCGATTCGGGGCTTTCTGGAATACGGGTTGGTGCTGGCTGTCGGTGGTGTGCTCGTGTCGTCGGTGATGTTGGGAGGCCTGCTCTGGTTTCTCTCTTCGCCCATCGGGAATGCCGTCACACCGGGGATTCACAATTCCATGCCGATCGGCGCGGCCCTGTTGATTGCGGCTTGCCTGGGTTCCACCGACGCCGGGGCCACGATCAGTGTGCTCTCGCGGGTTCAGCCCTCCCTGCCGGTGCGGCTTCAGCACCTGCTCGAATTCGAATCATCCGTGAATGACCCCTCTGCCTTGCTGGTGTTTGGCCTGGTGGGTGGGCTCTTTTTGACCAGTGTCGGCAGCAATCTTGCCCCCAATACGCCCCTTGAACAGGTGGCCTTGAGTGGCCTTAGGGATTTCCTCCAGCAGGTGGGCGGAGGACTAATTGCGGGAGCCCTGTTTGGCTATGTGGCCAAATTTGTCATCGATCATCTCGCCCGTGAACGCTCCCAATTGCTGATCGTGGCCATTTCGATTGCCTTTGTGGATTACGGCTGCGCCCACTTCCTGGGCGGATCAGGCTTCATTGCCGTGTATCTCACGGGCGTGCTGATGACCAACATGAGCTACCGCCACAGCGAGATCAACCACGAATCCCTGCAAAACGTTCTGCTCCCCTTCAACACGATGACAGAAATCACCATCTTTTTGATGTTTGGATTGCTGGTGGATCCATTGGAACTCTGGCCCGCGCTACCGGTAGGCCTGCTGACGGCTGCGGTGTTGATGTTGGTGGCCCGCCCCTTCAGTGTGCTAATCCTCCAACCCCTCTCCCCCTTTAACCGAAGGGAAAGCGTGCTGATTGCCTGGTGCGGCCTGAGGGGAGCTGTTCCCCTTGCGCTCTCCTACAAGGTCGTGAGCGAAATCCCCAATCTGCGCGGCATCGATCCGGCCATGGTGGCCAGCCTTGCCCAAAATGCCCAGGGCATCATTTTTATCGTGGTGGTGGTCAATCTCCTGGTACAGGGACTCACCCTTCCCAAGCTCTGCAGCAGGCTGCAGCTCCAGCCCTGAGGGGCATTCGGGAGCGGGGGGACCAGGGGCAGCGGAGGGGTAGGGTAAAGATGCACCCTCGCTACTCCCGGGTGCAACCTGCGGCGATGAGCCATAGCCAAGGACTAACGATCGGCGAGCTCGAAGCCAATTACTCCCTGTACTGCAAAGCCCTACGGATCCTGATCAAAGAAGGTAAAACAGTTGCCGCAATTCAGAGAACCGTTGCCTGGAGTCGACTCGAACAACTCCATACCTGCCTCCCAAGTCGCTACAAAGCACCCGACTACCTGTGTGTTGTTCTTAAGCGGGATTTAATGTAAGAAAGCAATCAATAAGCCAGAAAGGCAAGCCATACAACAAAAGTCATTCCTGAGTCAAAACCACCTTGGGCCTAGCGAGACCCTCGCCTTGCCTAGACGCAAAGCAATGCATCGACCGAGTTAATTGGTCGCCAAAAGTTTGAGGGGCTGCCATCTTTTCAAGCCAAAAGCTGGGGATAGCCACAACTCAATTCATTTCGCGAACCACCGCAACCCTTCAGTCAAGTTGGTTGAAACACCATTTGTTAGCTGAAACACCAGCTCTGGATGCAATGCTCGTGGTAATCATGCGGCTTTAGGCCCAACGATGCGATCGATCGCCGATCCCTTTTTGCGCCGGCCGGTGCTCACCCTGGTGGTGAGCTTGATGGTGCTGCTCGCTGGATTGGTAAGCCTGCCCCTGTTGCAGGTGGAGAACCTGCCCCCCATCGCCCCGAGCCGCGTCACGGTGCGGGCCAACTACCCCGGCGCAAGCCCCGAGGTGGTGGAGCAGGGCGTAACAGCCCTGCTGGAAAAACAATTGAACGGGCTCGAACGGCTCGACACCATCCGCTCCACCAGCTCCGCCAACGGCAGCACCATCACCCTGGGCTTTGAAGGCGGCGATCCGGAACTCAACCAGATCAACACCCAAAACGAAGTCGCCGTCATTAGCCGCCAGCTGCCAGCCCAGGTGGCCCGTTTTGGCGTACAGGTACGCCGCAGCTCCGACGACCTGCTGATGGTGCTGAGCTTCAGTGCCGATGCCAAGGAGTACAGCGACACCTTTTTGAGCGGCTGGGTGGACCAGGTGGTGCGTGATCGGCTCCAGCGGGTGCCGGGCGTGGGAGAGGTGTCTCTTTCAGGCGGCAGTGGCCTGGCCTTTCGCCTGTGGCTGGATCCCGTGAAGCTCGAGGAGCGCGGCCTCGCCATTGGCGACGTGCGCACGGCCCTGCAGCAGCAAAACCTGTTGGCCGCCCTGGGCCAAGCCGGTGCAGCCCCAAGCCCCCTAGGCCAGGAGATCACCCTGCCACTGCGCATGGAGGGCCGGATGCGCAGCGCCACCGACTTCAGCGACCTGGTGGTGGCCCGCACCCCCAATGGCGGCGTCACCCTGTTGAAGGATGTGGGGCGGGTTGAGCTGGGCAATGAGACCTACGACACCATCGCCACCAACCTCAAGGGTGACTCTGCTGTGGCCTTGGCGATCTACCAGCGCGATGGCAGTAACGCCATTGCGGTGAGTGAAGCCGTGAATCGGGCCATCGATGAGCTCGCTCCGAAATTCCCCCCAGGGATTGAACTCCAGCTGATCACCGATGAGGCCGACTACGTACGGGGCAGCATCCACGGCACCGCCGACAGCCTGCGCGATGCCGTGGTGCTGGTGTTTGTGGTGTTGCTGTTCGGCTTGGGCAACAGCCGCCTCGCCCTGATCACCGCCGCGGCCGTGCCCGTGGCCCTGATTGGCGCCTTAAGCCTGCTGAAACTCACCGGTCAATCGATCAACACGCTCACCCTGTTTGGCATGGTGCTGGCCACCGGCCTGGTGGTGGATGACGCCATCGTGGTGAGCGAAGACATCGGCCGCCGGATGGAGCGGGGCACGCCACCTCTGCAGGCGGCCCGCGAAGCCATGGCCGAACTCTCCGGTGCCGTAATCGCCACCTCCTTGGTGCTGGTGGTGGTGTTCATTCCGGTGCTCGGCCTGGGCGGAAGCCTGGGCCGCCTCTATGCCCCCATCGCCATCACGATCAGCGCCGCGATCCTGTTTTCCACCCTCAATGCCCTCAGCTTCACCCCTGTGGCTGCGAGCCGCTTGCTCACCCCAAACCAGCCAGAACCGAAGTGGCTCTTGCGCTGGATGGATCCCACCCGGCGGGCCCTGGAGGCCCTCGAGAAGCCCTACGCCCAGTGGCTCGATCGGGTGATGCACCAACGCCGGCGCGTGGTGGTGCTGCTGCTGGCGGGCCTGGTGCTCACCGGGATCGTGTTGCAGACCCGCCCCACCAGCTTCATTCCCCAGGAAGACACTGGCCAGCTGCGGGGGGTGGTGATCCTGGCCGATGGCCTGGGCATCCAAGAGACCCAGGCCGTCCTGGATCAGGTGCGCCAGACGGTGGCCACCGAGCCCCTGATCACCCGGGCCAACTTCTACGCAGGCCGCTCCTTCGGTGACAGCAGCCCCAACAAGGGCACCTTCTTTCTCCGCCTGGCACCAATCGAAAACCGGCGGGGGGCGGAAGCCTCCACCGCCGCCGTGGGCGAGCGGCTGAATGCCAAGTTGCGCCGCAACGTGCGGGGGGCCGTTGTGCAACTGAGTGAGCCCCCCTCCGTGCGGGGTTTCAGCTCAGAGGGGGGGCTGGAGCTCGAACTGCTCGACACCAGCAACGGCCAGATGGATCTCGAAGGCTTTGAGGCCGAAGTCCGGGCCTTCATTCGGGCCGCCACGGCCACCGGTCAATTTGAGCGGGTCTCCACCCGCTTCACCGCCGGGGCTCCCCAGATTCAGCTGGTGCCCAACCGCCTGCAGATGGCCTCTTTGGGGGTGGATCTCAGCACGGTGATCGACACCCTGGGCGCGAGCTTTGGTTCGGATTACGTCAACGACAGCTTCGAAAGCGGCCAGGTGCGCAAGGTGATCGTGCAGCTCGATGGGGCCGGCCGGCGGGATGGGGCCGATCTGCTTGCTCTCACCGTCAAAAACCGTGAAGGCCTGCTGATCCCCCTGGCCCAATTGGTGCAGGTGGAACGGGGTAGTGGACCCACCACGATCAACCACACCCGCTTGGCACGGGCCATCGGCATTCGGGCGATCCCCAAACCTGGGGTGAGCAGTGGCCAGGCCATTGCCCTGCTCGAGCAGGTGCAAAGCTCCACCGGCAATGGCAGCACCGAGATCAGTTGGGCCGGCCTGGCCCGGGAAGAAGCCAAGGCCAGTGGCGGCAACCTCCGGGTTTTTGGCCTGGCCATCGTGGTGATGGTGCTGGTGCTTGCAGCCCTCTACGACAATGTCCTCGATCCCTTTGTGATCCTGGTCACGGTGCCCCTGGCCCTGCTGGGAGCCGGGTTGGGCCTAGCCGCCCGGGGCTTACCCCTGGATGTTTACGGTCAGATGGGGCTGCTGGTGCTGGTGAGCCTGGCCGCGAAAAATGGCATCTTGATCGTTGAATTTGCCAACCAACGGCTGAAGGAGGGCCTCGCCCTTGACTTGGCAATTCGCCAGGCTTCCATCGCCCGTTTGCGCCCGATCCTGCTCACTGCTGTCTCGTCCTTGGCGGGATTTGTCCCCCTGTTGTTTGCCAGCGGGTTTGGTTCCGGTAGCCGCATCAGCATTGGCACCGTGGTGTTTTCCGGCCTGCTCGTGTCCACCGTATTGAGCCTGTTTGTCGTGCCCGTGGTCTATCGGATCGTGAAGGGCTGGGAGCTGGGCTGGATGGGCCAATCAGCCCCACCCTGAACCTCTTGGGCAGGGCACTTACCCTTCAATAGAGCGATCTGGCAGACCGGATCCAGATCCCCCAGGCTCAACGCAGTGGAATGGCCTTGCAATTCTGGCGGCGACGGCGAAGTCGCCCCCCATCCCGCCAGCTTCTGCGCCCTTGGCAGGCCCCCTTGGCCCTGGTGCTGCTCGTCAATGCGGCCGCCTTGGGCTATCGGATCACCCAAGGGTGGGATTGGGGTGACTGCTACTGGATGGTGTTGATCACGCTCAGCACCCTGGGCTTTAGCGACCCCCACACCCAGGTATTGGACGGGGCCGGCCGTGTCATCACAGCGCTCTCCTTGATGGGCGGCCTGGTGGTGGTGCAATTCACCATCCAGGCGATCCTTGGCCTATCTGATTCCGGCTACTTTCGGCGCCTGCGCGAGCGCCGCTACCTCCGCTGGCTCTCCACCATGCAAAACCACGTGATTCTCTGCGGCTATGGCCGCATCGGCCGGGAGATCGGCGAACAACTGGCCAGGGAAGGGGTGCCCCTGCTGGTGGTGGAGATGGATCCCGAACGGCGCCAGGCGGCCGAGGATCGGGGCCTGCCGGTGCTGATGGCGGATGCCACCCTCGACGAAACCCTGCTGGAAGCAGGCATCCACCGTTGCCGATCCCTGGTGGCAGCCCTCTCAAGTAACGCCGCCAATTTGTATGTGGTGCTCAGCGCCCGCGGCCTCGCCCCCCAGTGCCGACTAATCGCCCGATCGGATAGCGAAGAAGCCGAGCGCAAGTTGCGCCTAGCTGGCGCCGACCAGGTGGTGAGTCCCTACGTCAGTGGTGGGCGCACCATGGCGGCGACGGCCCTTCGCCCCTTGGCCGTCACCTTCATGGATCTGCTAGCCGGCTCGGATTGCGAAGTTGAGGAATTCCGGCTCAGCAACAACCGCGACGACCTGGGCAACCTGGCTGGGGCCAGCCTCGCCGAGGTGCAATTGGGACGCCGCACCGGCGCCATGGTGCTAGCCATTTTGCCAGCCACCCCCGATGGCTCGAACGACGCTCCCAGCCACCTGATCGCCAACCCCGGCAGCGACGTACGCCTGGCCCCTGGTCAGATGCTGGTGGTGATGGGCAGCAAAAACCAACTCGATCGGGTCAGCCAACTGCTGGGCCCCGCACTCATCGGAGTCGAGCCCATGGCTGGCTAGGGGGCCGGCACTTGGTTGAGCCAGCCGGAACCGAACAGCTCCTGAAGCAGACGGTTGGTGGAGGCCGCCAATCCCTGGACATCCTTGAGGGTGGGTGCCAAGACAGGGTTGGTCGTTTTCATCAGCTCGGTCGCACTGTCACCGGTGCGATCGAGCGTTTGCAACGTTGTCTGCAGCTGGGGACCGATTCCATCCAACTCCCGATTAACGGTGGTGGAGAGCTGGTTCACCCCCGTCATGGCGCGCCGGATGTCACCGAGGGCAACCGGTAAATCCTTATCGGCGACAACGCCGATCTTGCGCAGGGCAGATTGCAGGGCCACCTGGGTTTCCACCAACTGCTCCATCAGATTGGTGAGATCCACGGGCTGGGTATAGGGCAACTGCACGGCACCCTGCTTCAAGGGCGCCGTTACGGGTTGGGGGTCGGGGCTGATGGCGATGAAATGGTCACCGACAAAACCATCGATGCCCTGGCTGGCCACGCTCTTGGGCCCAATCAACCGTCTGTAGGAATCAAACACTTTCATCCGAACCCGCACGCTGGCATTGGGCTCCATCTCCAGCCCCACCACTTGCCCCACCGGCAGGCCCGAGATGCGCACATCGATACCGGTTCGCAAACCAGCAGCCGTGGGAGTCACCAACTGGAGCTCCTGGGAGCGCTCGCCCCAGTGGTGTTCGCGGCCGAGGCCCACAACCATGGCCAGGGAGAGAAAACCCGCGAACCCTAAAAAAACCCAGTGGCCACGCCGTTCTTTCATGCTGTCAACCAAGGCTGAAGGGATCGACCGCCACAAGCCAAACCAGCTTCAACAGCAGGATCACAACGATGCCATGACGAAACAGTTCACTCACGATTACGCCCGGGGGAGCCTGGCGCAATAACCCCCGTTCGCACTGGCGCAGGCTCCAGGCGCAGATCACGGCAAAAAAGAAACTGGCCCGAATCCAGGTGATCGCCAGATCACGCAGCTGGAGTCCGGAGAGCACATCTCCCACCTCCCCCACCAAATCGGCCCGGGGGGTGAACATGGCGCCACTCACCAAAGCCGCGACCAGAAACAGGGTGAGCAGAAGGGGCGCCAGGATCGCGGCCGCAGGCACCGCCACACGCCAGGCCCGCAGCCCCTGCTCCTGAACATGCTCGAGCCAAAGGGGACCCAACTGGACCAGGGCGAGCAACACCACCAACACCGGGCCTGCCACCTGCAGCACCAACAGGATCACCAGCTCACAGATCGTGCGACTGGCCAAGCCCAAGGGGCCTGCCGCCACTTCGGCGAGGCCGGCCCCAGCGACAAAACCGGCCAGCAGCACTGGTGCCCCACAACGGATGCCATCCCGCTCAACCGCGTGAAGCACCCCGCGCCAACCGTGCTGCTCCATCAACCCTTGGGACAGGTCCCCTTAGGCAATCACCAATTCAACCGCGCTGCAACCGGGTCCAGGTGGCTGCCGAAAAGAGATGGCCTTCCTCCAGGGCCAAGGCCACCACGGCATCAGCGCTCATGGCTGCGTCCACCTTGGTTTTGAGTGCGGCGTTGGCGCCCACTTTGACCATGAAGGCATTCAACTGGGATTTCGACATGGAGCCACAACATTGGTTCGCTCCATCCCTAGCCACAAAACCGGCCTTTGGCAGCAGTCCCCAAAACCGGATTTCAAACCTGGGCCAACCATTGCCATCTGGGGCAGTAGGGTGGTGAGTGATTCAAAGATTTCTCTTTAGCGAGCTGACCACTTTCTCTTGGGCCATCGACGGATCGCTTCATAGTTTTCTCTGAGTAGTTTCTGAGTTCATGACCATTTACGTCGGCAATCTTTCCTTCGACGCCGAAGCGGAAGATGTGCAACACCTGTTCAGCCAATACGGCCAAGTGAGCAAGTGCAGCCTCCCCCTCGACCGCGACACCGGCCGCAAGCGCGGTTTCGCCTTCGTGGAAATGGCAAACGAGGCTGAAGAAGCCAAGGCCATTGAAGACCTCCAGGATGTGGAGTGGATGGGTCGCGCCATCCGGGTGAACAAAGCTGAGCCCCGCGGCGGCGGTGGTGGCGGCGGCGGCCGTGGCGGCGGCGGTGGCTACGGCGGCGGCGGTGGTGGCTACGGCGGCGGCGGTGGCGGCCGTGGTGGCGGCGGCGGCTACGGCGGTGGCGGCGGCGGTCGTTATTGATTCCCGTAGCAATGCCGGGATTCCCTAATCCCTAGCCTCGCAATCAAAAGCCGCCCCCTCGGGGGCGGCTTTTTTATGGGCAAAACTATGGGCAAAACCCTTTAAAGCTCTAGCTTGCAGAGCGGGCCAGCAGGGCCCGGCGGGAAGGGATGCGCAGATCCCTGGCCCAGCCACACCATTGGAGAAGCCGGATAAAGCGGTAGGTGGGATCGGGCAGCAGGTGCACCTCCCCCTGGCGAAGGGTGAACCCCTGGCGCACCGAGCCTTGAAAAGCGTGGTGCAGGTTGTGCCAACCTTCGCCCAGGGTGATCAGGGCCACCCAACCGTTGTTGCGGCTTGCATCCCCTGTGGCAAAGGGCTGGCTACCTGCCAGGTGGGCCACCGAATTCACACTCGCCACCCCGTGGAACAGGAGGGTGGTGCTGAGACAAAAGGCACCCAACCAGGCCCAGCCACCGATCTGCCAGGAGAGCGCCGCCAAGGCCACCATCGGCACGAAATGGAGACGATCGATGGCGCGCAGCACCGGATCGGCCTCCACATCAGCTGGCAGGCTCTCGGGGAAGAACGAGGGGGACAGAAGCCAACCCGCCTGGGAACGCCAAAGCCCCCGCAAACCCCCAACCGGAGCCAGGGGGGTGTGGGGATCGGCAGCCGTATCCACATGGCGATGATGGCGCTGATGGTGGGCTTTCCACCAGCTCGGCCCCATTTGGCCAGCCGATGCCGCCACCAGCGCCCCAACCCAGGCCACGGGCTTGGGGGCTTTGTAGCTGGCATGGGTAATCAGGCGGTGGTAAATCGCCGTGGTAGCGAGCATCCTGATGGCGTAGAGCCCAAGGGCCCAAAGCGCCGCACCCAGGCCTAAGCCCGTAAAAATAAGGATCAGACAGCCCAAGTGGCTGAGAATGATGAGTACGGGCCCACAGCTGTAAAGAACCCGCCGATATCCAAGATGCAAATCTGCTCCGCCCTGCGTCACAAGTGAGTCTTGACCCTAGGCAATGCACCATCACCTCTGATGTGAATCCGGTAGGGGATGCCGATCCGGTGAAGGCGTTCGAGCCGGTCATTCGGGCCCTGCTCAAGCCCGGGGCCTACCCCCATCCGGTGACGGACCTTCAACTCCTGGAAACCCATCTCTCCTGGGTGATCCTCACGGGCCCCTACGCCTACAAGATCAAAAAACCTGTGGCGTTTGGGTTTGTGGATTTCTCCACCGAAGCCCTGCGCAACCATGCCTGCCGCGAAGAACTGCGGCTCAACCGCCGGCTATCCCCCCAGCGCTACCTGGATCTGGTGGCGGTGCTGGGGCCCGGTGATGGACCCGAACTCAGCAAGAACGAACTCACCAAAGCGGTGCGGATGGTGCAGTTCGACCAAAGCCAATTGTTGCCGGCGGTGTTGGACCGGGGCGAACTCAACGAGCCCCTGGTCACTGCCTTTGCCGAGGACTTGGCCCGGTTCCACGGTGATGCCGCCCAAGCTCCGATGGACTCCCTGTGGGGCCTGCCGGCGGCGGTGATCCAGCCGGTGCAAGACAACCTCACGGCCCTGGCCAGCTGCACCGCTGAAAGCACACGGTTAGGGCGATTGGACCAATGGGTGGAGCACGAGGGCCAGCGGCTCACGCCCTGGTTTAAGCAGCGGCACCAAGGCGGCCACATCCGCGAATGCCATGGGGATCTCCACCTGGGCAACATGCTGCTGGGGGCCGACGGCATCGAGGTGTTCGATGCCCTGGAATTCAGTCCAACCCTGCGCTGGATCGATCCGATCAGTGAGTTGGCCTTTCTGGTGATGGACCTGGCCGTGCGAGGCCAGCTGGAGCTCGGCAGCCAACTCCTGAACCGCTGGATCGAGGCCAGCGGCGACGGCGAAGGCCTGCGCGGCTGGGCCTGGTACAGCGTGTACCGGGCGCTCGTGCGGGCCAAGGTGACGTGGCTCAGGCTGGGCCAAGGCGGACTCACCCCGGCAGCGAGCCAGCAGTGCCATCGCGATCTCGATCTCTACCTGAATCTGGCGGAATCCTGGTGCCAGAGCCGGCCCAAGGGCCTGGTGCTGATGCATGGGCTCTCGGGCAGTGGCAAGAGCACCGTGGCGGCCCGGCTCAGTGCGGCCACCGGCGCCATGGTGTTTCGCTCCGATGTGGAACGCAAACGCCTCTTCGGGCTCTGGGGCGCCAAGCCAAAACGCCGGCTCGAGGGGGAGCTCTACGGCCCAGAAGCCAGTGCCACCCTCTATGCAACAGCGTTGCCCCAGCTGGTGGAAGCGGCCCTGGCCGGCGGGCTGCCCGTGGTTGTGGATGCCTGCTTTCTGCGGCACAGCGAGCGGCAACAGATGGCCAGCTTGGCCGCGAAGCTGGGCGTTCCCATCCAAATCGTGGCCTGCCGTGCCCCGGAGCCTGTGCTGCGCCAACGGCTCCTGGCCCGAACGGCTGCGGGCATCGACCCCTCCGATGCCACCGTGGAGGTGATGGAACAGCAACGCCGCTGGATCGAACCCCTAACCCGCGACGAGCAGGCCATCAGCCACTGGGTGGGGGAAGCGGCCGCAACGGGTCACGAAGCCCAAACCACTCAAGACAGCGAAACAGCCCTGGCCCAGGCTGTGGTGGCCAGGTTTAGCCCCTAGGCTCGGCGCCATGGTCCAGGCGATTCTTGACGTTGATTTGCTGGCCTTTGAACAGGGCAGCGAGGCCACCCGACGGGCGGTGGTGGATGGGGTGAAACGCAGCCTCCAAACGGGGTTCGTCTACACCAGCAGCGATCTCTCGGCGGATCTGCTCGATACGGCCTACGGCATGTTGCGCGAGTTTTTCGCCCTGGATCCCGCCACCAAGCAGCGTTTTGTGGCCCCTGGGGCGGGCGGCCAAACCGGCTACACGGGCCTTCTGGTCGAAACCGCCGCCGGCAGCGACCATGCCGATTGGAAGGAGATGCTCAATTGGGGGAAGACCATCCCCTCCCACCATCCCCTGAGGCACCACTACCCCCTGCTCTACCCGGAGCAACTGCTCCCGGAAGAGGTGGTTCCGGGGATCACCTCCGTGCTGGAGACATTCCACACCGCCATCGCGGATCTCCAGCACCGCTTCCTTCGGATCATCGCCCTGGGAATCGGCTGCGCCGAAACCTTCTTCGATGAAGTGACCAGCGAAGCCCCCACCCTCACCCGGGCCATCCGTTATCCACCCATGGCCCAGGCCCCCGCCAGCGGCCATGTCTGGGCGGAGGCCCATGGCGATATCAACCTGATCACCGCCTTGCCGCGGGCCACGGCACCGGGGTTGCAGGTGCAGGTGGACGGCCAATGGGTGGACGCCCGACCGCCTGAGGGCCAGGTCATCCTCAACACCGGCATCATGCTGGAGCGGCTCAGCAACGGCCTGATCCCCGTGGGCTGGCATCGGGTCGTGGCCCCCGCTGGCTTCCAGGCCGAACGGCTGAGCGTGGTGCAGTTCTGCCATGCCAGGCCTTGGACCCAGCTGGCACCTCTACCGAGCTGCATCACCGCAACCAACCCCCAGCGCTACGCCTCCATCAGTGCCGCCGATGCCCTCGAGGAGGTGCTGTACACCATCAATCTGTTGGTGAACCGGGATCCCGACGCAACATGACCCGTTCAGGAGCGAAAACAAAGGTGAGCGGAGCCAGGCATTCCGCCTGACCATCCATGGCACTCACACCACCCGCCACAAAATCAATCAAACGCTGGGCCTCCATGGTCTCCATGGCTCCGGCGTGGACGATCACCGTTTTCAACTCGCGCACGTTGTGCACGATCCATTCAGCCTCTTCAAAGTGGGTGGGGTGGAAGACCACCACCTCGGGCATGCGGTCACCAAACAAGCTGTGCATTCTTAGAAGCTATGCACTTGGAAGTCATTTTGGGACATCGTTAATGAACCAAGCCGAATCGGTCGTCTTGGTTGGAAAAGGCTAAAAGAGTGACATCGCTTTGACTTTGGTCAATTTTTCCGCATCCAACCCAGCCAATTCATCCATTTGGAGAAGGCCATCCTTCACCAAACTTGCAAAGACGAACAGGATTCCATCGGAACGGAAATCAAAGCGCCCCTCAATCACATGGCGCTGGATGCTGAGGAAATCGTGCAGCTCCCAGACCGCATCGGCACTGGTGAGGCCATCAACCTGGGTGTGCACGGCAGCGATTAGGGCCGCAATGGCGCGCTGATAGGCGCTGTCGAAGGCCGTCTTAGCGATGGCCTGTTCTGGTTCCGACCAACCCGAAAGCTTCATATCCATGGGGGGGACCCTACCTGGCAAACATCAAAGGCGTGGACGTGGCATGGCCATCGCCATGGTGAATGGGATGGTGAATGCGATGGACACGACGGGCCATCGGCAACTGGAACCAGCACAACTGAGGCGCCTGATGGTGTTCCAGGTGGTAGCCAAAGTGGTAACAGGCCAGTAGGGATAACCATTCTGGCCAATCCAAGCTGATGGCCTGGTGGGGGTTTGATGCTGGGGCCTGGTTGCGATGGGGCAGATAGGTGCCCACGAAAAACAGTTGCAACGAACTCAATAACAGCGGCAGGGTGCAAAAGAGCAGCACGTTCGCCATCGGGGTTGCCAAGCACCACCTCGCCCCTAGAGCCACCACACACCAGCCCGCGAGAAGGGATGCAAATTGGCCATAGGACAGGTAGCCGCCCATAAAGCGGGCATACCAGCTCCACACCGGGGCTGAGCGGTTGCCATGGACGTCGGGATCCTGATCGCCACCGGGAGCTTGGTGGTGCTGGTGGTGGTTCTGGCGGCAGGGGCCATAGGGCAGGGCCGCGTAGAGCCCTAGGGCGACGGCACCGATTCGGTCGTTGAGGGCTGGCCGGGAGGGCACCAACACCCGGTGCATGGCGTCGTGGCCAATGATGAACAGGCCTGTGTGCAGGAACGTTCTCACCAGAATGGCAACCACCACCAGGGCCGGGTTCAGGTCAGCCACATCCAAACCAAGGCAGACCCCCAAACTCAGCAGCCAAGCCAGGGCAAGCCCCCCAGCAAGCAGGGGGCTTGCCAGGGTGGGGCACCTTGCAGCAGCATCCATCACCTGGCGAATTTGAGCAACTCAGCTGGGGAAGCCAGCAGATCAATGGCCACGAAGTAGATCTTGCCCTCGGGATTGAGCAAAAAGCGCCAAGCCACATTCATGCCAACCCCGGCACCGAACCAGGGGGTTTGCACCTTGCCGGTCACCTTGATCTGGGTGTAATCGCCTTCCGTGGGCTCAGCGAAACCCCTCTCAGGCAGAAGCTGGAGGTTTTGGCAATCTTCCCGGAAGAACCGCAGGATCGACTCTGTTCCCACAATGGGCTTTTGGAAGGGGGGCTGCAGGGCGCCATCGGCCAAGAACAGCTCAATCAGTTGGTCAAAGTCGTTGGCGTTGAGCAGATCCATGTAGCTGTTGACCGTGGGGTTGATCACACCCTCGATAAACACCTTCTTGCGCAGGCTTTCGGGGGTCGGAGCGACCACGGGCTCCTGCACCCGTTGCCCTTCACCCTTGGCGGGGTCGTAGCCCATGTCCACCACGAAGTTGCGCAGCAGGGTGATCTGCTGGCCCTGCTCCACGGCCTTCAGGGAGCTCAGCACCGACGACGCGTTGGCGGAGAGCTGGTAGCCCTCGGGGATCGGAGCCACCAAGCCCGCTGCCATCCACTGGCCGAGCTGATACCAGAAACCCAGCTTGATATTCACCGACCAGCTGGCATAGGTCCGGCCGATCTCCGTGTCGCTGCTGTTGGCCAGCTCACACATGACGTGGCTCTGCTGGGCGAAGCCCATCGCCTTGATCTGGTTCAGGACGTACTCAGCGAACTGCATCCTGGCGGCACCCGGGGCCGCGATCGTGATGGTGGAACCCATCTCGACATAGGCGTACCAGATCAGGGCGAGCTGGTCTTCTGCGCTGAGAAGGCGGAATCGGGCCGTGATGGCGGGGACCACATCGGCCGAGAGGGTGTCCGGAAAAATCTGGGTGGCCTTCTCAAGCGTGAACATGGTGTGGTCCCTTTTGTTAAGGAGTTTGACGGATCCTAGGATAGGGCCCACGCAGCCAAACCTCAACATGCTTCAATGCCGCCCCATTGCGGCATGGGGGCAAATGCGCCGCATGGGCGGCACCGTCACAGAAAAGAAAGCTTTTTAGGTTGAAGGCAAAGACTGCCGCGCCCAGCCAAAGACTGCAGCGCTCTGACCATGCCAGGGCTCCCAGGGATTAGGGCTTCAGATCCAGACTTAGACACCCTCGTCGCCAACGATCTCGACAGCCAAGGGACCAACCCGGACGGGCTGATCGAAATCTTGACTCGCGGCCAGGCCATCGTTGGCTATTTAAATCCCACCCATCTGCGCCGAATCGCCAGACACCTGCAGTTGCCTTGCAGCCGAGTTTGGGGAACGGCCAGTTTTTACCACCTGTTTCGCTTTGAACCGCCGCCGAAGCACAGCTGCCTGATCTGTACGGGCACGGCCTGCTTCGTCAAAGGAGCTGGCCCATTGCTCGCGGAGCTGCACCGGGATGGGGTGGCCCAACGCCTCCAGCAGCAGGGCATTGCCCTCGGCACGGTTCGCTGTATTGGCACCTGCGGCGGCGCCCCGCTCGCCGTCATCGACGGCACGGTCTGCAATCACCTGAGCGCCCAAACGGTCTTGGAAACGCTGGCGGGGCTGGTCAACCTGGCGGGGATGGAGCCGTGATGGCGGACCCCATGGGCGCGGCCGCAGGGAAGACAGGGACCCCAATCCGCCTACGGCTCTGCACCGCAGCCGGTTGCCGCAACGGCGGGAGCGAAGAGCTTCGGCTCGCCCTCATCGAGGCCCTCAGGCTGACCGGCCTCAACCGCACCATCGCGGTCAAAGGGGTGGGCTGCCTGGGCCCCTGCGGCGAGGGCCCCCTACTGGCCACAGATGGTGCCAACCCCAGGCTCTTTGGAGCACTCCACCCCTGCCCTGCCGATGAACTGGCCCAGGGCCTGGCAGCGGCGGCAGCCGCAAACACCCTGGAGAGCTGGAGCCCCCCAGGCTCCCAGGAGATCGACCTCAACCATCCCTTCTTCCGCCTGCAACGGCGCTGGGTGCTGAAAAACTGCGGCCAGATCGATCCGGAATCGATCGAGGAAGCCCTCCAATCCGGTGCTTACCAACAGTTGGTCCAGGTGCTGCAAAACGGCAGCCCCCAATCTGTGGTGGAGGCTGTCACCCGCAGCGGCCTGCGCGGGCGTGGGGGAGCGGGCTATCCCACGGGCCTCAAATGGACGGCCGTAGCTGGCCAACCAGCTGGAGAAAAGCTGGTGGTGTGCAACGCCGATGAGGGGGACCCCGGAGCCTTCATGAACCGCACCGTGATGGAAGGGGATCCCCATCGCCTGTTGGAGGGCCTGGCAATCGCGGCCTTTGCCGTGGGCGCAAGCCGGGGCTTCCTTTATGTGCGGGCCGAATATCCCCTCGCCATCAAGCGGCTGCGCCACGCCCTCGGCCAGGCCGAGGGCAAGGGCTGGCTGGGGACTTCGATCGATGGCAGCGATTTCAGCTTCCAGCTGGAACTCCGCATTGGGGCCGGGGCCTACGTCTGCGGAGAAGAAACCGCCCTGATCCACTCGATCGAAGGCAAACGGGGGGTGCCCAGGCCCCGGCCCCCCTACCCCGCCGAGCACGGCGTGTTTGGCCTCCCCACCCTGATCAACAACGTGGAGACCTTCGCCAATGTGCCGGTCCTCCTAGCCCTGGGCGCCGACGCCTACGCCGGAGGCACCAAGGTGTTCTCGCTCACGGGCCAGGTGCGCCGATGCGGCGTGGTGGAAGTGCCCTTGGGCCGCAGTCTGCGCAGCATCGTCGAAACCATGGGCGATGGCGCCCCCGAGGGCCAGCGCATCAAGGCCGTGCTGACCGGAGGTCCATCGGGGGGCTGCGTACCGGCCGCCAAGCTCGATACCCCCGTCGATTACGACAGCCTCAAGGCCCTGGGCACAATCATGGGTTCCGGCGGCATGGTGGTGCTCGACGACTCCACCAACCTGGTGGAGATTGCCGCCTTCTTCATGGACTTCAGCCGTGAAGAATCCTGCGGTAAGTGCGTGCCCTGCAGGGCTGGCACCGTGCAGCTGCACGGCCTGCTGCAAAAGATCCTGGATCGGCGGGCTGGCCCCAGCGATCTGGCCCAACTGGAGGCCCTCTGCCAGATGGTGCGCGACACCAGCCTCTGCGGCCTGGGCCAAAGCGCCCCCAAGCCCGTGCTCAGCACCCTGCGCCATTTCCCCGGCGACTACCAAGCCCTGCTCACGCCGGAGGCCTGCCCGTGAGTGTCTGCTCCCTCCAGATCGATGGCCGGCCCGTCGCCATCGAAGCCGGCGCCACCCTGCTCGACGCCGCCCAGGCCGCCGGCGTAGTGATCCCCACCCTCTGCTTTCATGCCGGCCTCTCCCCGGTGGCCGCCTGCCGGCTGTGCCTGGTGGAGATCGAGGGGAGCGAGCCCCTAGCGCCAGCCTGCATCACCCCCGCCCAGGAGGGGATGGTGGTGCACACCGCCACATCCCGGCTGCAGGACATTCGCCGCACTTTGGTTGAGCTGTTGTTCACCGAAGGCAACCACATCTGCAGCGTCTGTGTTGCCCATGGCCATTGCGAACTCCAAAACCTGGCGGTGGCCGTGGGGATGGACCACAGCCGCCTGCCCTACCGCTACCCGAAACGGGCGGTGGATCTCTCCCACCCGCTGTTCGGACTCGACCACAACCGCTGCATCCTCTGCACCCGCTGCGTGCGCGTCTGCGACGAAGTGGAAGGGGCCCATGTCTGGGATGTGGGCTGGCGCGGTGAACACTGCCGGCTCATCGCCGGGATGGATGAGCCCTGGGGGGCCGTGGGGGCCTGCACCCACTGCGGCAAGTGCCTCGAGGTGTGCCCCACCGGCGCCCTGTTTGCCAAGGGTGCCTCCAGCGGGGACCACCAGCAGCCCCCATGGAATCCACCAAAGCGAAGCAACAGGGAAACCCAATGAACCCCAAGGATCCCCAAAAAAACCTCACCCAGCCCCCGGCAAAAAAGCGCCTGGCCACGGTGTGGCTGACGGGCTGCTCGGGATGTCATATGTCGTTTTTGGATCTCGATGAGTGGCTATTTGAGCTGGCCGACCTCGCCGACGTTGTCTTTAGCCCGGTGGCCTCCGACCAAAAGAGCTACCCCGAGGATGTGGATATCTGTCTGGTGGAGGGGGGGGTTGGCACCAGCGACAACCTCCGGTTGATTCGCCAGGTGAGGCAACACACCCGGGTGCTGATCGCCTTCGGCGACTGCGCCATCACGGCGAACGTGCCCGGCATGCGCAACAACCTGGCCGGCATCGATGCGGTGTTGGCCACCGCCTATGGCGCCACAGCCCAGGCCTTCAGCCAGATCCCAGAGGATGGGGGCCCCGTGCCGAAACTGCTCGACCAGGTGCTGCCGGTGCATGAGTTGGTGCCGGTGGATCTTTACCTACCGGGCTGTCCGCCCTCGGCCAGCCGCATCCGGGCCGCCCTAGAGCCCCTTTTGCACGATTTGTGGCCCGAGCTCAGCGGGCCCGAACTGATCCGCTTTGGTTAAGGGGATCCCACCGATGGCCGAATCCCCAGATGGCACGCCGGATGGCTCCCCAACGGCAAGGAACGCCAGCCACCGCACGATCACGATCGATCCGGTGACCCGCATCGAGGGGCACGCCAAGATCTCCATCCACCTCGATGGCACGGGAGCCGTCGAAACGGCCCGGTTCCACGTGGTGGAATTTCGGGGCTTTGAGCGCTTTTGCGAGGGAAGACCCTTCCCGGAGATGGCCGCCATCACCGCCCGCATCTGCGGCATCTGTCCGGTGAGCCATCTGCTGGCAGCGGCCAAAACCGGCGACAAGCTGCTGGCCGTCACCATCCCGCCAACGGCCGAAAAACTCAGGCGGCTGATGAATCTGGCCCAAATCATCCAGTCCCATGCGCTGTCCTTTTTCCACCTCAGCAGCCCCGACTTCCTGCTCGGTTGGGATAGCGATCCAGCCAAGCGCAATCTGTTCGGCCTGATGGCAGCCGATCCAGACCTGGCCCGCTCCGGCATCCGCCTGCGCCAATTTGGCCAATCGGTCATTGAGGTGCTGGGGGGGCGCAAGATCCATCCGGCCTGGGTTGTGCCGGGGGGGGTCCGCAGCCCCCTAGGCCCCGCCGGCCGCGATCAACTCCTGGCCGGCCTGCCGGAGGCTTTCGCCATTGCCCAGCGGGGCCTGGCCCTGTTCAAGCAGCTTCTCGACACCAAGCTCGGCGAAGAACTGGAGGTGTTTGGCAATTTCCCCTCCCTGTTTATGGGCTTGGTGGGCGCTGACGGCCACTGGGAGCACTACGGGGTCCCGGGGGGTGGCAGCGCAGCAGGCGGGCTGCGGATCATGGCCAGCGATGGATCCCTCGTCGCCGATGGCTTGGCAGAAGACGACTACGCCTCCTTCATCTCAGAAGCCGTTGAGCCCTGGAGCTACCTGAAATTTCCCTACATCGCCGCCCTCGGCCCCGCGGCCGGGAGCTACCGGGTGGGGCCCCTGGCCCGGCTCAACATCTGCAACGGCATGGGCAGCGAACAAGCCGACCGGGAACTGCTCGAGTTCCGCCAGCGGGGCGGACGGGTGGTGACGGCCTCGTTTTTGTATCACCTCGCCCGCCTGATTGAGATCCTGGCTTGCCTCGAGCAGATGGAGCAGTTGCTCGCCACGCCCGAGATTGGCGATCCCCATGTGCGGGTTCGGGGGACCCTCACCGCCCATGAAGCCGTGGGGGTCAGTGAAGCCCCCCGGGGCACCCTGTTTCATCACTACCGGGTGGATGGCAATGGCCTGATCGAACAGGTGAACCTGATCATCGCCACCGGCCAGAACAACGGTGCCATGAACCGCACCATCACCCAGATCGCTCGCCATTACCTCAGCAATGGCAACCTCTCGGAGGCCTTACTGAACCGGGTGGAAGCGGGCATCCGCTGTTTTGACCCCTGCCTCTCCTGCTCCACCCATGCCGCCGGCCAGATGCCCCTCCAGGTCCAACTGATCGGAGCCGATGGCGGCCTGCTCCAGGAACGGTTCCGGGGATGAAACCTGTTCAGGGGTTGAAACCGCTGCTGCTGATTGGCTACGGCAACCCCCTGCGCCAGGACGACGGCCTGGGCTGGCACATCGCCCTGGCCATCAAGGCTTTGGGCCTACCCGGCCTCCAGGTGCTGGCGGCCCAGCAGCTCACCCTCGAGCTGGCAGCCCCCATCGCCATGGCCGAGGCGGTGGTGTTTGTGGATGCCGCCTATGGGGAATCCACCGCGAACGGCCCAGTCCAAGCGATCGCGCGCCTAGCCCTCAAGCCCCTGCACCACAACCCCCAAGCTGCTGATCCAGGCCCCCAGACCTGGAGCCACCAGCTGACGCCCCAGGCGTTGCTGGTGCTGGCGAACCAGCTCTATGGCCACCAACCTGCAGCCCTGCAGCTGCTGGTGCCCGCCCAGTGGAACGGCCATGGCGAAGGGTTCTCTCCTGGAGCCGCCGCGGCGCTGCCCACGGCCATGGCCCTCCTTGTGGGCTGGACCCAGGGCTGCAGCCGCCGTGCATGAACTCGCCTTGATGGACGCGGTGCAGCGCCTGGCTGAGGAGGAGGTTCGCAGGCAAGGGGCGAGCCGCATCCACCGCCTGCAGCTGCGCATCGGCAGCCTGGCGGGGGTGGATCCGGAGGCCCTGCGGTTTGCCTTCGACGTGGTGATGGCGAAACGCTGCAGGGAAGGGGCGACATTGGAGCTGGAGGTAGTCGCCACGGTGTGTTTCTGTTCACACTGCCGGCAAGACTTCGCCCCCAGGGATGTGATCCACGCCTGCCCCAGCTGCGGGGCCCTCTCGGCCCAGATTCTCCAGGGCAGGGAACTGGAGCTGGTAGCTCTGGAGGTGTCCTAAGTGTGCGGGCAGTGCGGCTGTGAACCAGCGCCCCTAGCGACTGCCGTAGCGACTGCCGTAGCAACTCCGGCCGCGACCCAGCCCAGGCGCCTGGTCTCCTTGGAGCAGGGCCTCCTGATCAAAAACGAGCAACAGGCCCACCGCAACCGCGTCCACTTCCACCGGCATGGGCTGCTCGCCATCAACCTGCTGTCCGCTCCGGGTTCAGGCAAAACCACGCTGCTGGAGAAGCTGGTCGCAACCTGGCCCTCGCCCCCTGTGGGGGTGATCGTGGGCGATTTGGCCACCGACAACGACGCCCGCCGGCTGAAGGCGGCAGGGGCCCGGGCGATCCAAATCTGCACCGGCGATCGCTGCCACCTGGATGCCTCCCTGGTGGATCGCGCCTTCAGCCAACTCGACAGCCAGGGCATGAACCTGCTGGTGATCGAGAACGTGGGCAACCTGGTCTGTCCCACCGCCTTTGACCTCGGCGAAGACCTGCGCATTGCCGTGCTCTCGGTGACCGAGGGCGAAGACAAGCCCCTCAAATATCCGGCCCTGTTCAAAACCGCCGATGCCGTGGTGATCAACAAAACCGATCTGGCCGCAGCGGTGGCCTTCGAGCGGGACAGCGCCCTCGCCAATCTCAGGGCCGTGGCACCCCAGGCCCAGCTGTTTGAGCTCTCGGCCCGCACCGGTGATGGCCTGGGGAGCCTGCAGAGCTGGATTTGGGATCAGCTGCAACCCTGCAGGTGATCGGTGCGCTCGAGCAACGCCTCGAGGTCCAGCTCCAGGGCTTGGTGCAGGGGGTGGGCTTTCGCCCCAGCGTGCATCGCCTCGCCCAACAGCATCAGCTGCGGGGTTGGGTGGGCAATTGCCCAGAGGGGGCGGAACTGGTGGTGGAGGGCCCAGGGCCGGAGCTGGAGGCCTTCCTCGCGGCCCTGCCCCAGCAGCTGCCCCCCCGCTGCCGCATCGACTCCCGGCAGCAGCAGTGGGGCCCGGCCCGGGGCGAGCCCCAGGGGTTTCGCATTGCAGCTCCGTCCTCCAGCCGGGCCGCTGGGGCGTCGGCCCTTGTCAGCCCTGATCTGGCCACCTGCGGTACCTGCCTCGCCGAACTGCAAGACCCCACCAACCGGCGCCACGGCTACCCGCTGATCAGTTGCACCGATTGCGGCCCCCGCTACAGCGTGCTCAACCAGCTGCCCTTCGAGCGGATCCACACCAGCCTGGCAGCCTTCCCCCTATGCGGGCCCTGCCAAGCCGATTACGAGGATCCCACCAATCGCCGCTTCCACGCCCAGACCCTGGGCTGCAGCACCTGCGGGCCCCAGCTCCACTGGCGCGGCCAAGTCGATCCGATCGGACAAGCCGACCAGATGGACCAAGACAACCAGCCATGCATCGCCGCGGCGGCGGCGGCCTTAAAACGTGGAGAGATCGTTGCCCTGCAGGGCATGGGGGGGTTCCAGCTGCTGGTGGATGCCGGCAATGGACCGGCCATCGCCGAACTGCGCCGCCGCAAGGGCCGTCCCGCCAAACCCCTAGCGCTGATGGCGCCCAGGCCCTGGATCAGCGCCCACTGCCAACTCTCTGCGGCGGAACGGGCATTGCTGGATGGGCCCGTGGCCCCAATCCTGCTGCTGCGCCGCAAGCCAAATCCAGACATCGCGATCAACGTCGCGGGGGAGAGTCCGTGGCTGGGGGTGATGGGGCCTACCACGGGCCTGCACCACCTACTGCTCGAGAGATTGGGCGGAGCCGTTGTGGCCACCAGCGCCAACCGCTCCGGCGAACCCCTCTGCCGGGATGCCCGCGCCGATGGCTCCCTCCTGGCCCATTTGGCGGATGGGGTCTTGAGCCATGGCCTTGAGATTGTCAACCGCCTCGACGACTCCGTGATGCGGGTGAGTGCAGGCCGGCCAATGGTGCTGCGGCTGGGCCGCGGTTTGGCGCCCCTGGCCATCCCCCTACCGGGCGGCCCTGGGCCTGAAACACCCAACTTGGCCCTCGGGGCCCACCAGAAGGGCAGCTTTGCCGTGGCCATCGATGGGCCCTCCGGCGGGCGGCTCACCCTGCTCAGCCCAGACCTCGGCGACCTCGGAACCAGCGCCGGCGAGCAGCACCTGCGCCACACCCTGGAGCAATGGATTGACCGCCATGGTTGCACCGTGGGGGCGATCGCCTGCGACCAACACCCCAGCTATGTCTCAAGCCAAGTGGCGGAGGAGCTTGCCTTCTCCGCTGGGCTCCCAATCCAGCGTGTTCAGCACCATCACGCCCACCTGCTGGCCTGCCTGGCTGACCAAGGATTCATCGATCAGGGATCCCCCGAGCAGGGGCTAGCTGTGGGTGTGGCCTGGGATGGGGCGGGCCTTGGCCCGGACGGCGGCATCTGGGGCGGGGAATGTCTCGCCTTCAACCGCGAAGGTTTCACCCACCTGGCCCAACTGCGGCCCTTTCACCTGCCCGGGGGTGAACAGGCCCTACGCGAACCGCGCCGGGCCGCCCTTGGCCTGCTGGTTGCAGGCTTCGGAGCGACCTGGCGCACCGAACTGGAGGGGTTGGCAGCCTCCCTGCCGGCGGGATCAACCCTGCAGGCCTTCAGTCCAGACGAGCGGGAGCTGCTGGGCCAAGCCATTGAGCAGAGGATTAACAGCCCGCTCTGCTCGAGCGTGGGCCGGCTCTTCGATGCCATGGCCTCCCTGTTGGGGCTGCACCAATGCTGCAGCTACGAGGGCCAGGCCGCCATGGCCCTCGAGGCTCTAGCGCTGGAGGCTTTAGCGCTGGAGGATGGGGTCGACGGAGCTGGCTGGCTGGCCCAGGGGAAAGCCAATCGCTACCGCATCCCCATCCGGCGCCCACGGTTACGGCAAGCGCCATGGCAGCTGGATTGGGGTCCTTTGCTCGATGGGGTGCTCGCGGATCTCACCACTGGGGTGCCGCCCAGCACCATTGCCCTGGGTTTTCACCTGGCCCTCGCCGAAGCGGTTGGCCAACTCGCCGAAGATCTCGGGGTTGGCCAGTTGTTTCTGGCCGGTGGTTGCTTTCAAAACCAACTGCTGCTGGAGCATGCGGTGGGGGCGCTCAAGCAGCGGGGCGTTCAAGCGTTGTGGCCCCAGCAGCTGCCTTGCAACGACGCAGCGCTGCCGATTGGCCAGTTACTGCGGCAGATCGGCGGCGGCGGCGCCGGGGAGCCAGGAACCCCGCCTAGACCCTGATCAGCCCAGCTTGAGGCGCCCGTATGTGTCTGGCTGTAGCGGGTGAGCTGATCGCAATCGACGACCATCCCGACCCCCTCTGGCGGATGGGCGAAGTGAGCTTTGGCGGCGTCTTGCGGCAGGTGAGCCTGGCCTGCCTGCCCGAGGCCCGCATCGGGGATCGGCTGATGGTTCATGTGGGGCTGGCCCTGGCGGTGCTGAATGGCGAACCCGCCGACGGACTGGAGGGGGAACTGCCGCCATGAGCTGCGCCTGGGCCTGGATCGATGGCAACGAAGCGGTGGCGCGGGTGGCCTATCGCCTCAACGAGGTGATGGCGATCTACCCAATCACCCCGGCATCGCCGATGGGCGAGTGGGCCGATGGCTGGGCCAGCGAAGGGCGGCCCAACCTCTGGGGCACGGTGCCGCAAGTGGTGGAGATGCAAAGCGAGGCCGGCGCCGCCGGCGTCGTGCACGGGGCGTTGCAGGCGGGGGCCCTCACCACAACCTTCACCGCCTCCCAGGGGCTGCTGCTGATGCTCCCCAACCTCTACAAAATCGCCGGTGAGCTCACCGCCGCGGTGATCCATGTGGCCACGCGGGCCATCGCCACCTCGGCCCTGTCGATCTTTGGCGACCACAGCGACGTGATGGCCGCCCGCGGCACCGGCTGGGCCCTGCTCTGTTCAGCCAGCGTGCAGGAAACCGGCGACTTCGCCGCCATCGCCACCGCCGCCACCTTGGAGGCCAGGGTTCCGGTGCTGCATGCCTTTGATGGCTTTCGCACCTCCCATGAAATCCAGCGGGTGGCGTTGATCAGCGACGCCACCTTGCAGGAGCTCATCCCTGGCACGGGCCTCAGCGCCCACCGGGCGCGGGGACTCTCCCCCGATCGCCCGATGGTGCGGGGCACCAGCCAAAACCCCGACCTACACTTTCAAGCCCGCGAAGCCAGCAACCCCTTCCACGCGGCCGCCGCAGGCCATCTGCAGGCCGCCATGGATCGCTTCGCCGTACACACGGGTCGCCACTACCGCCTGTTCGAATTCCACGGCCATCCCGCCGCTGAGCGGGTGGTGGTGCTGATGGGCTCGGGTTGCGAAACCGCCTGCGAAGCCGTCGATGGGCTCATTGCCCAGGGGGAAGCGGTGGGGGTGTTGAAGGTGCGCCTGTTCAGGCCCATGGCCATGGAACGGCTGGTGGCCGCCCTGCCTGCAACGGTGCGGGCCATCGCCGTACTAGATCGCTGCAAGGAACCCGGCAGTGCCGGCGAACCCCTCTACCTCGATGTGCTGGCCGCGATCTGGGAGCACTGGAGCGGCGCCAAGCCCCAGGTGGTGGGCGGCCGCTATGGCCTGGCCTCCAAGGAGTTCACCCCAGCCATGGTGAAAGCGGTCTTGGACAACCTCAAGGCCACGCCACCAAGGAACCACTTCACGGTGGGGATCACCGACGACGTCACCCACCTCTCGCTGGCGGTGGACAGCAGCTTCGACATCGAGGTAAGCCAAAGCGAGGGCTCCCCCACCTTTGGGGCGATCTTCTATGGCCTGGGTTCCGATGGCACCGTCAGTGCCAACAAAAGCAGCATCAAGATCATCGGTGAAGCCACCGGGCTTCAAACCCAGGGGTATTTCGTCTACGACTCCAAAAAAGCCGGATCGATCACGGTGTCCCACCTGCGCTTCGGCCCCCAGCCGATCCGCTCGGCTTACCTGATCCGCCAGGCCCAGCTCGTGGCATGCCACCACTGGGATTTCCTCGAGCAATTCGACCTGCTCGAGAACGCCGCCGCCCACGGCACCCTGCTGCTGAACAGCCCCTGGCCCCTGGAGCAGAGCTGGTCGCAGCTGCCTGGCCGCATCCAGCGGGCCATCGAAGCCAAGGGGCTGCGGGTGTTTGCGGTGAATGCCTCCTCGATTGCGGGGGCCCATGGCCTGGGGCCCCGCATCAACACGGTGATGCAGGCGTGCTTCTTCGCCCTGGCCGAGGTGATGCCGATGGCCCAAGCCCTGGCGGCGATGGGCGCCTCCATCGAGCACAGCTACGCCAAAAAAGGACGTTCCATCGTGGCGAGCAACCTGGCGGCGATCGATGCCGCCATCGCTGGGCTGCGGGAGATCACGCCGACGCAACAGGGAACAGCCAAACCTGCCGCCAAGGAACTGGGCACAGGCAAACCTGCCGAAATGGAACCGGATTCCGGCGAGGCGCTTGGGATCCCCGGCCCATGGGAGGGGGCCCCAACGGCAGTCCGGGAGCTGGTGCTGCCCCAACTGCAGCGCCGCGGCGACCAGCTGCCGGTGAGTGCACTCCCCTGCGACGGCAGCTTTGCCAGCGGCACCAGCCAATGGGAGAAGCGCAATATCGCCGAGACCATCCCGATCTGGGAACCCGATCTCTGCGTGCAATGCGGCAAGTGCGTGATGGTGTGCCCCCACGCCGTGATCCGTGCCAAGACCGTGGAGCCCACCCTGCTCTTGGGCGCCCCTGAAGGCTTTCGATCGGCACCCGCCCACGATCCTGCCTGGGAGGGCCAGGGGTTCACGATCCAGGTGGCAGCGGAGGACTGCACCGGCTGCAGCCTGTGTGTGGAGGTCTGCCCGGCGCGGGATCCCAGCAATCCCCGGCGCAAGGCCCTCACCATGGCCCCCCAGCGCCCGCTGCGGCAGCAAGGCCGCAGCCACTGGAGTTTCTTCCTCTCCCTTCCCGACCCCGATCGACGCCAATTGAATCGGCATCACATCGCGCAGCAGCAACTCCAGCAACCCCTGTTCGAATTTTCGGGGGCCTGCGCCGGTTGCGGTGAGACCCCCTACCTCAAGCTCGCCAGCCAGTTGTTTGGGGATCGGATGGTGATCGCCAATGCCACCGGCTGCTCCTCGATCTACGGCGGCAACTTGCCCACCACGCCCTGGACCACAAACCCGCAAGGGCGCGGGCCGGCCTGGAGCAACTCCCTCTTCGAGGACAACGCCGAATTTGGGCTGGGCTTTCGCATCGCCTTCGACCAACGCCGGGCCAGGGCAGAACAGCTACTCCGCCAGCTCAGCCAGCTCAGTCAGCTCAGCCAGAGTTCACCCCCAGGCTCTGGCCCAGGCCTCTCAGATCCATTCGTCCAGGCACTCATCGAAGCTGACCAAAGCGATGAGGCCGGCATCCACGAGCAACGCCAACGGGTCGATGAACTCAACAAACTGCTACTCAACCAGCTGCTACGCCACCAGCTCGACATCAACAAGCTTGGGGACACCAACACTGGGAACACCAACACCGGGAACACCAACAGCTGGGCGAGGGAACTGCTGGAGCTGGGCGCTGATCTGGTGAAACGCAGTGTCTGGATCGTGGGGGGAGATGGCTGGGCCTACGACATTGGCTTCGGCGGCATCGACCACCTGCTCGCCAGCAACCACAACGTCAACCTGCTGGTGCTCGATACCGAGGTGTACTCCAACACCGGGGGCCAGATGTCCAAATCCACGCCCAAGGGTGCGGTGGCGAAATTTGCGAGCGGCGGCAAAACCACCGCCAAAAAAGATCTGGGCCTGATGGCGATGACCTACGGCAGCGCCTATGTGGCCAGCGTGGCGATGGGAGCCCGGGACGAGCACACCCTGCGGGTGTTCCTGGAGGCCGAATCCTTCCCAGGGCCGTCCCTGATCCTGGCCTACTCCCATTGCATTGCCCACGGCATCGACATGGCCAAGGGCATGCATCAGCAACGCCAGGCCGTCGCCAGTGGCCGCTGGCTGCTCTACCGCCACGACCCCCGGCGCAGGGCCCAGGGGCTACCCGCCCTGGTGCTCGATTCCGCCCCCCCCAGCCTGGGACTCGAGGAGGCCATGGCCGGTGAAAACCGCTTCCGGATGCTGCAGTACAGCCACCCGGACCAGGCCCGCAGCCTCACCAAGCAAGCCCAAGGGGAGCTCAACGAGCGCTTTGCGCTCTACCAACGCCTGGCGAGCACCCCGCCGGCAACCGGGCGATGACCGTGAATCTCGCCACCTCCTATCTCGGCTTGCCGCTGCGCTCACCGCTGGTGGTGGGAGCTGCGGCACCCCTGAGCGGGGATGGGGCCCTCCTCCGGCAGCTTGAGGAGGCAGGGGCCGCCGCGATCGTGCTGCACTCCCTGTTTCTCGAGCAAATCGAGCGCGACTGGCAGGAATGGGAGCACCACCAACGGCACGGCAGCCATAGCTACAGCGAAGCCCTCAGCTACGTGCCAGCCACCCCACCGAGCCATCTCGGCCTCAACGGCTACCTCGCCGAGATCAGGTCAGCAACGCGGTTGGTGGCGATCCCGGTGATTGCCAGCCTGAACGGCGTGCATCGGGGCCACTGGCTGGAGGCAGCCCAAGCCGTGGCCGAGGCCGGTGCCAGCGCCATCGAATTGAACCTCTACACCGTGCCCAGTGATGGCCGCTGCAGCGGAGCGGAGCTGGAAGCCGAACAGCTGGCCCTCGTGGGGGAGGTCTGCCAGGCCGTCGCCCTGCCGGTGGCGGTGAAGCTGAGCCCTTGGTACACGAGTTTGGCGGCGATGGCCCGGGGCCTGAAGCAGGCGGGCGCCGCAGGGCTGGTGCTGTTCAACCGGTTCTACCAGCCCACCATCGACATCGAGACCCTGGACACCATCTGCAACGTGGAGCTCAGCGGTGCCAGCGACCAACGGCTACCCCTGCGCTGGATCGGCCTGCTCCATGGCCGCCAGGGTCTGGAGCTGGCGGCAAGCGGTGGCATCAGCTCAGGCCAAGACGTGGTAAAAATGCTGATGGTGGGCGCCCAGGTGACCCAGGTGGTGGGGGCCCTGCTCCGCCATGGTCCTGGCCAGCTCCAGCGGATGGAGAGCGAGCTCTGCCAATGGCTGGAGGAGCACGGCTACAACCAGCTCGACGGCCTGCGGGGTTGCCTGAGCCAGGGGAGCTGCCCCGACCCGGAGGCATTTGAGCGGGCCCAATACCAGCGGGCCCTCAGCAGCTACTGCCTGCCCAAAGCATGAGGGCCACCCAGCTGCTCCACCAGATCACAGCTAGCTGCACCCAACCCTGGACCCTGATGGAGGTCTGCGGCGGCCAGACCCATGCCCTGCTGCGCCATGGCATCGACCAGCTGCTGCCCGCTGCCATCAGCTTGATCCACGGTCCAGGCTGCCCCGTCTGCGTCACGGCCTGTGGGCGGATCGACCAGGCCCTGGAGCTGGCCAGCCGGCCGGAGGTGATCCTCTGTTCCTTCGGCGACATGCTGCGGGTTCCAGGCAGCACCAGCCTCAACCTCCTGGCCGTGCGGGCGGCGGGCGGCGATGTGCGGGTGGTCTATTCACCACTCGATGTGCTAGCCATCGCCCAGCAGCACCCCGAGAGGCTCGTGGTGTTTTTTGCGGTGGGGTTTGAGACCACGGCTCCCACAACGGCCTTGCTGGCCCAGCGGGCCTTGGCGGCCAAGCTCCCCAACCTGGCGTTGCTGGTGTGCCACGTGCGGATTGCGCCGGTGTTGGAGGTGCTGCTTGCCGATCCCCACTGCCGCGTTGATGGAATCCTGGCGGCGGGGAACGTCTGCGCCGTGGTGGGCCAGCAGGAGTACGTGGGAATCGCCAAGCGCTACGGGCGGCCCATCGTGGTGACGGGATTTGAGGCCGATGCCCTCCTCGAGGGGATCCTGCGCTGCGTGCTGCAACTGGAGCACGGCGACCATGCCGTTGAGAACGCCTACCAAGGGGTTGCCCAGGACAACGGCAACCGCGCCGCCCAGGCACGGATCGCCGCGGTATTTACGGCCATCGATACTGAGTGGCGGGGCCTGGGCGTCATTCCAGCCGGTGGCTTGGGCCTGCGCGCCCCTTACAACGTCCTTGCCGTGGAAGGGCAGGCTCTCCAGGAACGCAGCCTGGAGTCGCCAAGGGACACCTGCATCAGCGGCCAGGTGCTGCAGGGCCTGGCTCGCCCCACGGCCTGCCCCAGCTTTGGCAGCGCCTGCACCCCTGAAACCCCCCTGGGGGCGCCGATGGTGTCCAGCGAGGGGGCCTGCGCCGCCTACTACCGCTATCGCCCCTAGATGATGGGCCCTCCCCACACTGCTGAACCGGTCATTCAGCTCGGCCACGGTGGTGGCGGCAAGCTCAGCCAGCGCCTGATCCAGGAGCTGCTGGTGCCGGCCTTTGGCCCCCACGATGGCCTCCACCACGACGCCGCCCTGCTGCCCCCCATCGAGGGACAGTTGGCCTTCACCACCGACTCCTACGTGGTGCATCCCCTCATCTTTCCCGGGGGAGACATCGGCCGGTTGGCGGTGATTGGCAGCGTCAACGACCTGGCCATGGCCGGTGCCAGCCCGGTGGCCCTCAGTCTGGGCCTGATCCTGGAGGAAGGCCTGGCTATGGCGGTGCTGGAAACCGTGGTGGCCTCGATCCAAACCGCCGCCGCCGAGTGTGGCTTGGCCGTGGTAACCGGTGACACCAAGGTGGTGGAAAGGGGCAAGGGCGACGGCCTTTTTATCAACACCAGTGCGGTGGGCCAGGTGGCCCCAGGCCTCACCATTCACCCCCGCGCCGTGCGGGAGGGGGATGCGGTGCTGGTGAGTGGCGACCTCGGCCGCCATGGCATCGCGATCCTGGCCGCCCGGGGCCAGCTGGGGTTTCAGGCCCCCCTCATGAGCGACTTAGCCCCCCTGCTTGGGCCCGTGCAAGCCCTGCTGGCGGCTGGCCTGCAGCCGCACTGCCTCAGGGATCTCACCCGGGGGGGATTGGCCAGTGCGATCGATGAAATTGCCCGCAGCGCCGGCCACGGGATCGAGCTGGAGGCAGGGGCAATCCCGGTGGCCCCATCGGTGCAGGGGGCCTGCGACCTGCTCGGCTTTGACCCGATTGCCCTGGCCAACGAAGGGCGGATGGTGGTGATCCTGGCCGCAGGCGAAGCCCCAGCCGCCCTTGCCATCCTGCGGGCCTTCGAGCCCAGTGCTGCCCGCATCGGCACGGTGCTTCAGCCCTTTGGAGGGGATCGCCTTCGCCAGCCCCGCAACCCGGTCAGCCTGCGCAGCGCCCTTGGGGTGAAGCGACCGCTCGAGGTGGGCCTGGGGGAACTGCTGCCCAGGATCTGCTGAATCACCCGCTCAGGCCCGCACCACCAGTCGCCCCCCACCTCAGGCCTGCAGGGAGCGCCCCCGCCAGGTCCAACCGCGGCCGGTGAGGGTCTTCACCACCGACACCGGCGCGATGGCGCCAATCACCAGGGCCCCAGCCCAGGCCAGCCACCACCAATCCAGGGGCAGGCGAAAACGGCAACGACTCCACAAGCGAATCGCCAGCTGCAGGCCTATCCCGCTGAGCGCAACGGCCAACGGGGCCCAGGTCAGCGGTGGACGCCCCATAACAGCCAACAGCAGCCCCACCGGCAGCAACAGCCAGGGAACGGCAAACAACTGCACCACCAAACCCCCAGCCCCGAGGGCTTTGATCACATTGCGATCCAGGCCCAAAAACCAGTTCTTGCTCCAGCCCTCCCACAGGGCCTGGAAGTTGGGATACATCTGCAGGGTGAGCTGATCGAGGGCCAGCAAGTAGCGCAAGCGCAGGCCCCGCCCCTTGATCGCCCGGGCCAGGGCCAGGTCTTCCACCACCTCGGCCGCCACGGCGCCATGGCCGCCCACCGCCAGGTAACTGCTGCGGCGAAACAACATGAATGGCCCGGCCGCAAAAGCCAAGGGATCGGCCGGATCATTGGCCCGCTGAATCGGAAAACCCAGCCCCAGCAAGCTGGCGATGATTGGCTGCACGAGCCATTCGGCCAAACAGCCGCAGCTCAGGCGGGGGGCCAGGCTGAGCAAATCGGCGCCATGGCGGCTGGCGTCGGCCAGGGCCAGGCGCAGGGCCCCAGGTTCGAGGCGCACATCGGCATCAAGAAAGAGCAGCCAATCGCTTCCCCCTGCCTGATCCAGCCAGCGGCTGGCCTGGTAGCAGGCCCAGTTTTTTCCCACCCAACGCTCCCCCTCCGGGCGGGGGCCTGCAGGCAGGAGCGCCGAAGCCACCGAACCAGCCGCCAGGGCAGCCTCAGCCAACGCAGCGGTTTGATCGGTGGAACCGTCATCAACCACCAAGAGCCTCCAGGCGGAGCAAGGGACTTCGCTGGCCAGGATCGAGGCGACGCAAGCGCCGATGTTGGCGGCCTCGTTGTAGGCGGGCACCACCACCGTGAGCGAAGTAGGCACCAGGGCGGCTGCTGGTTCAGCAGGGGCTGGCTCTGGCACTGGTTCCAGGCAAGGTGCCTGGGCAAAGATGCGCTGCAGCAGGGCCAGCATGGTCAGCAGACCACCACAAGAGAGCAGCCCCCAAAGGGCCAGAACCAAGTTCCAGCTCGTTGTCAAGCTCGGTTGGGATAGGGCAGATTCATGCTGGTCATCTGGCGGTCCTGCACCGCCCGGCGACAGAGGCGGCGGAAGGGGACCAGGCCGATGCCAAACAACTCCTCAAAGGACTGGCTTGCCACCATCACCGAGGCCAGACCGCAGCGATCCACCTGCTGCTGCAGGGTGCGCTGGGGGTCAGCCGCAATGCCCTCAAACAGCCGGCTCAGCCGCAGGTGCTGGAGGGATTGAAACGGGGTCTTGCCGCGGCAGTGATCAAAACACAAATCAAGCCAGTCGCCATTGACCCCCAGGAATTCCGCCATCGATTCCAGCTCGATGGCCTCACTGAAATGGTCGGAGAAATAACCCACGGCCTGATTGACCAGATCAAGCTGATCGGCCAGGGCGACCGGGAGCCTCCCCGGGGGCTGATGGGGCCGCTGCTTGCGGGAGGCCGAGGCCAGATTCGGTACAGGTCGCATGCCTCCCCATCGCTCAGCGGTGACCTAGGAATAGCCATGGCCAAAGCGACCCGCAACGCGCGGTGCCCTGATCAAGACCAAGGCGCAGCAAACTGTCACAGGGCAACAACAAACGCAATGATGGGCACTCCTGGACCTCTTGACCCTGGACCTCTTAACCATGGAACTCATAACCAGGCGCGGCACCAGGCCTGATGCCTGATCCCCATCCCAACCAACCACCAAAGACGAGGTCCAGCCAACGCCACACCCGGTTCGACCGCCGCCACCTCGTGTTGCTTTTGGCCGCCTTGGCCTGCATCGGCGGCCTGGTGCTGTGGGTTGTGGAACTGGATTTGGGCCTGGACTCGGAGCTCGCACCCCAAAGTTCCCCGCCCCAAAATTCCTCGCCGAAAAGCACGCCCCCTCCAGCGAAGCAACCATGACCAGTCTGTTGGCAATCCTCACCAGCGTTTTGCTGGTGTTTGGCCTGCACTTTGAGGGGCCGTTACCAGGGGATCTCGGGGTGCACGCCGGCAGCCTGTCGCCCTGCGAAACCAGCGCCCATTGCGCCCGCGCCGACTGGGCCGTAGCGGATCCAGAAGCGGCCTTTGCCACCCTGCAAGCCGTGGTTGCGGCCACTCCCCGCACCCTGATCGTGGAGCAGCGCCCCGGCTACCTGCATGCCACCGCCACCAGCCAACTGTTTGGTTTTGTGGACGATCTGGAGCTCTATGCCCAGGAAGGCACCGGCACCCTTCAGGCCCGCTCCGTTTCCCGGCTCGGCGATTCCGATCTCGGCGTGAACAACCAGCGGCTGCAAGCCCTGCACCAGGCCCTGGTCAGGCCAGGCCCTGCAGGGTGAGTTTGCGGGCCAACGCTTCACCACTGCGCAGGGCTCCTTCGACCCGGCCAAATCCCTCGCCAGCGAGGTAGTCCCCGCAGAACGCCACCTGGCTTTGGGGACAGAGCATCAACTCCGTGGGCAAGCCTGGGGCGATCGGGAAGGCCGCCCCCCAGCGCATCAACTGCCGTTCGGACGGGGCCAAACCCGTGAGCCTGGATGGCCACAGGCTGGCATCCCCGCTGGGATCCCCAAGCCAGGGAGCCAAGGCCTGCACCAAGGCCTGCTGGAGGGCTGCGATCACCGTCTCTTCCTTGCCGCCATCGGGGGGCAACTGCAGGATCTGGGCTACGGCGGAATGGGTGCCATAGACATCGAGATGGTCGGCGGCAAAGGCATTGCTGGAATGGGCCACCACCACACAGCGGCCATCGGCGAGGGGCTGGATGGTGATCCGCCGCAATCCCCATCGCTGCTGGGCAGCCGCATCGAAATGGAGCAGGCGAAAGGGCAGGGCAAGCCACGGCTCCGCCCAGGCCACCGGCAGGACAAAGAGGGCATTGCTCCTGGCCTCGCTGCGAATGCCAGCGATGGTCGTGAGGACGTGGTCGAGCTGAAGATCGCCGAGGCCGGCGGCCGCCGCCTTCAGGGGCACCTCCGGCCACTCAAAAATCCATTGGGTGCGGGGATGGGCCAGCAGGGTGCTGCCCAGCACCAACCAATCGGCCTCGGCCAAGGGTTCGCCTTCGGGGCCGATCAACTGCCAGGGGCGCCCGGGCACTTTGGCGAGATGGCGCACCAAGGTGCCGTAGTGGGTATCAATGGGGCCTGCAGCCGAGCCAATCGCCAACAAGCCCCGGCAGAGTTGGTCCATCCCGCCGGCGCCGCGGTAGAGCCGGCCCAATCCAAAGGTATCGGGCTTGCCCAGCTTGAGCCGGGATTCCCCCTCCAAACCTGCCACCGCCCCACTCCAGGGCTCAATCCAGCCGCCCGCCACCAGGGGCTCCAACAACGCCGGATCGGAGTGGGACGTGAGATTGAACTGGGGGGCCCCATGGTCGAAGGCCAGGTGCTGGTCGAACCTGGAGCGACGGGTGCTGGCCCGGCCACCCGGGCCGCGACCGGTTTCCCAAAGACTGATGGGCGCCCGGACCCCCAGGCGACGCAATTGGGCTACCAGTCCGCAGCCAGCCACTCCGGCACCGATCACGGCGATGGATTGGGGCATTCGAACCGGCAAATCCTCTGATCTGGGTCCAGGATGCCAGCTGTTTGGAAGCCTGCAGGAATTGTTGCAGGATTGATTAGGGCCGCTGGGCCACCACGGCAAAGAAGGGATCCCCTTTGCCCCCCAGCCAGCCCATGGGACCTTCCGCCTTGGTGTCTTCGGCGATGACGGCCTCAATCACCCAGCCGCCATGGGCCAAAACCTTGGCCACATAGGCCAGGTGATCGCGATCGGAACCCTCCAGCCAAACCTGGGGGGCCTTCTGGGCAAACATGCGATTGGAGAAGGCCACGATCAACTGGCCACCGCCCCGCAGAACTCGCTTGAGCTCGGCGGCCACGGCCTCGGGCTGCTGCAGGTATTGCCAGCCCGCCACGATCAGCACGGCATCAAGGCCACGGTCTTCAAGGGGCAGCTGCTGGTTGACGTTGAGGTTTTGGACAAAATGACGGCTGAGCCTGGGATTGGCGGCCAACTCCTGGCCATTGAGGCCATGGCCAATCACCTCGCCAAAGCTGAGCTCCTCGGGCAGGTGACTGACCCAGCTACCCATCAAATCGAGCAGCACCGAACCCGGCTGCAGGCGCTCCCGGTAGAGCTGGGTGAGGCGACTGCGAAAGGCCCCATCGAGGTGCTGCACGAACCGGGGCTCGGCATAAAACAGCTCATCGCTGCTGGCATCCAGCTTCTGGCGCTGGGCTTCGGTGAGCAGGGGCTGGGTCACAGGATTTAGTTGTATTCGCCAGGGATGTCGTTCTTGCGCACGGTGACGCGGTCAAAGCGCTGGCCCGAGGCGCGCAGCAGTTCATCGCCCGAAAACTCAAAACCAAGCTTGAGGGCAATCTGGGCCACGTCATCGGCGGTGGCCGCCGCCAGCACCTGCTGCTTCAGGGCGGCATCGTCCTGCATGCGCACCAGGAAGGCTTTCAACTGTTCGCGGGCCACGCTCCCCTCCGCCACAAAAACGCCAGCTTGGCCTGGCGAAGGCTTTGATGCGTTGATTTGCCCATCCAAGGGGCCAAACGGCGGCCCAAGGGACGGTCGCCCGAGAAAAGCCACTTAAGATTTTATTTAGATTCCATCAATTGACGTTCCGTGCAAGACAATCACCCCGTTCTGCTGTCCATGGATGCTGCCCTGCGTTCCTTCCGCAGCGCCTATGAAGACCAGCCCAACGAGCAAACCCGCTACCAGGTGGTCCGGATGGAAAGCCTGATCCAGCAGTGGGCTCCCCAGCGGGGATTGGCCAGCTAGTTCGGCTCCCTGGCTCGCACTCGCCCTGGCTGATCTTCGAGAATCAGGGCTCTTCAGCGCTAGGTCGTTGGCTTGAGCACTCTCCATCTGGTGGGGCCAGCCCTTTTCCCACCAGGCCTGCTTTCGCCAGGTCTTCTGTCACCAGCCCTGGTGACCAAGTCGTCGCTGTTTGGGATTGGCATTGCCTTCAGCCCCCTGCACATCGGGGTGGTGACCCTGCTGCTGCTAGGTAAATCCCCCTTGCAACGGGCCCTCACCTACGTGGCCGGCTGGGCGACGGCCAATGCCCTCGCCATCGTGGTGTTAATGGCCATTGGCGAAGCCTTCTCCATCAGCTTGAGCCACGGCGGACGGGAGCAGGTGCTCATCGATTTACTTGGATCCGGAGCCCTGATTGGCCTGGGCCTGTATCAACTCACCCCCCAAGCCAACATCGGCGAGGAGGGCATGGCCCTCAAGCTGATGAACCAATTGCCCGGCTTCAGCACGCTTGCGCTGCTTGGGATCGGGGCGATCAGCGCCCTGCTCACTCCGGAAAATCTGGTCTTCTACTTAAAGGAAGCGGGCCTGCTGCTGCTCAACGAACCGGGCCTCAAGGCCGATGCCGAGGTGACAGGGCTGTTCACCTTGATGGCCAGCTCATTACTGCTCCTGCCCCCCTTGGCCTGGCTGCTGAGCGGCGGCGGCATTCGGGAATCGATCACCAAGCTGGAGGGCTGGCTTCAGCACAAGGCGGAATGGCTTGTGGGCGTGTTAGCCCTCGTCCTGGGCGCCTACCTTCTCTACGAAGGCCTGCATGGCCTGGATTTAATGCACGGCGCCCTTGCAAGCGCCTAGCGGGCCAGCAGAAGCAATGTATTGCAGAGGACAAGCCCATAAAGCAGGCCACAAACTAAGATAGAAGATATTTTTTGAGCCTTTATGAACTCTCCCTACCCAAACAGGGTCAAAAGAGGCAGGCTCATTGTCATCATCATAAGAATTTCGTTTGCATCAGCAGGCTTTGTACTCCTTAGGGGCCTTATCAATAAACTGGGATTTGACATACTTGAAGTAAGTCCACTCTTTTCATCGCTCGTTGCAGCAACCGTATTCCTGCTTGGCTTCTTGCTGAATGGCGTCCTAAGCGATTACAAGGAGAGCGAAAAACTACCCGGCGAGATTTCGACAGCCCTTTATTTGCTCTCCAAGGAGATCAAAGCCATACCCGTTCATACCCCTGGTGCTCAGATTCAAGAGGAGCTCCAATCCATTTACTACCTTTGCCGCAGCATTATTCGCTGGATCAAAGGAGAAATCAGCACCGAGCAAGTCATGGCCAATTACAGCCTGACCCATGATCATGCTGTCAAAGCCAGCGCTTGGCTGAAAGACTCCACGCTCAAGGGACGCCTGATGATCGAAATGGGATCCATTCTTCGGAGCCTCAATCGCATCGAAGTCATCCGGGAAACCGATTTCGCCACCATTGTCTACCTTTTGGCCTATGCAGCAGCTGGAATCCTATGCGTCGGACTCACGCTAATCAAAAACGACGCCACCTCACTTTACAACAATGGATTCTTCTTGTTTAGCCTTTCCTGGATACTCATTTTCATCCTTCATCTCATCAATGATCTCGACAATCCCTTCGGATTTAGTGATAAGTCTTCCGCCGAGGATGTGGACCTGACAATTCTGGAATCAACCCAAATGAGACTCGAAGAGATCTGCTTTGACCACCCCCTTTCAAAAAGAAGCCAACCCATCGATCGCGCTGCATCAGAAGTCTGCTAGCCGACGATCCCTAGAGGCGAGGCCCACACCAGAGCCGCAGGGGCGCCCCAACGGCGCCCCTATTTTTTTTTGCAATTGATTGTTGCAATTGAGAATTGCTTGCAAAAGGTCCCCCGATCGGACTATGTTGCGAGCAGCTCTCAATAGGCCGACCAAGCCGCGATGCCGTTGCGCCATCTCTCCGATCGCTCCCAGGGGCCCATCCGCATGCCCGTGGGTCAAACGGTGTTGATTGATCCATCCCTGCGCCCCCAAGCCAGCTGCATTGAGGTGATCGAGGGCATCGCCCGGGTCTATTGCCCCTGCGAAGAAACCGAAGGCATGACCCTGGCCTTCCTCCAGCCCGGCGACCATCTAGCCACCGACAGGCTTTGCAGTGAGGGGGTATGCGTGGAAGCCCTCACGCCGTTGCTGTTTCGCCGGGATGGCCAAGCCCAACATCCCGGCGGCTTGGATCCGGTCAATGAGTGGACCCTGCAATTGCTGCGCATCCGCCACCTCAACAAAGCGGAGCAACGGCTCCATGCCCTATTGGGCCTGCTGGTGCGCCGGCTTGGCAAGCGCTGCGGCCCCTGGTGCGACCTGCCGTTTCGCTTGAGCCATGGGCGCATTGCCGAACTGATCGGCACCACCCGCGTCACCACCACGCGCCTGATCTCACGAATCCGCCAGGAGAAGTTGCTGGAAGCTCCAGGCCAGCAAGCCCTGCTGCGCCTGGCTCCATCACTGGTGGATTCCGCCCCCTTGGCCACCACCTAGGGCCCACAACCGTGACGCAGAGTTCGATCAGCTTCGAGAATGTTTGGCACCGGTATCCCGCAAACCGCTCCGGTGCTTGGACCGTGGCGGGCCTGGATCTGGCCATGGCCCCGGGGGAGCTGCTCGGCCTGCTTGGCCCCTCCGGCTCTGGCAAAACCACCCTGCTGCGGCTGATTGCCGGCTTTGAGCGCCCCAGCCGCGGTCGCATCGTGATCCATGGCCGCGAGGTTGCCGGCCCTCACCATTGGCTACCGGCGGAACGGCGCGGGGTGGGGATGGTGTTTCAGGACTACGCCCTCTTCCCCCATCTCAATGCCTGGAGAAACGCGTGCTTTGGCCTGAAACGGGGCCAGGCCTCCGATCGGGTGCGGTGGCTGCTCGACCTGCTCGGCCTTGCAGGGATGGACGAGCGCTACCCCCACCAACTCTCGGGGGGCCAACGCCAACGGCTAGCCCTGGTGCGGGCCCTCGCTCCCGAACCAGCGGTGCTGCTCTTGGATGAACCCTTCTCCAATTTGGATGTGGAGGTGCGCCTAAGGCTGCGGCGCGAGCTGCCCGACCTGCTCAAACGCTGCAACACCAGCGGCATCCTGGTGACCCACGACCCGGAGGAAGCCCTCGCCATTTGCCATCGGGTGGCGGTATTGGAGGGCGGCAGGCTGCACCAGTGCGATACCCCCCAGGCCTTGGTGGAGCATCCGGCCAGTGCCTTCGTGAGCCGGTTTGTGCTGCAGGCCAACCGACTGCCAGCCACCCGCCAAGGCGCCCAACTGCTCACGCCCTTCGGGATGTTGCAAGCCGCACCCACCCCAAATGCTGGACCGTCTTCCCTGGGAGAAGACGCCCCAGTCCTGCAGGACGCGATGGTGATGAGCGATGCCATCCACCTCGATGCCGATCCCTGCGGCAATGCGCGGGTGGTGGGCCGGGAGTTTTTGGGTGAGGGATGGCTCCTCCAAGTGGAGAGCCAGGGCCAGGAACTGCGGGTGAGGGTTCCCCTCTCTAACCCCCTGGGCATCGACCAACGTTGCAGGGCGAGCCTGGTGCCAGGGGCAACGGTGCGGTTGTTTCCGGGTGGACGGGCCTTTCAAGCGGTCTAGTTTCGAGCGCCCGAATCAGGGGGGGCTCCCATTTCGGTTCTGAAGGCTCGGCACCACGGCCAAGGCGGCCACTAACCCCAACCCCATAATCACCACAGCTGGCACCAGGGCAGCGCCAACCCGTTCATCACTGGCGTACTGGTAAACCCGCACCGCCAGGGTGTCGTAGTCGAAGGGCCGGAGCGCAAAGGTGAGCGGCAATTCCTTCACGGTGTCGACAAAGACCAGCAGGGCCGCCACCAACAGCGGCCCGCGCAGCAGCGGCAGATGGATGCGCCGCAGCACCTCAAACCAGGGGCTACCCAGGCTGGCCGCCGATTCATCCACGCTGGGGGGAATGCGCTCCAGGGCAGCATCCAAGCCACCCTTGGCTACGGCCAGGAAACGATCCCCGTAGCCCCACACCAGCAGGGCCAGGGGGACCAATCCCAGGCCACCGCCCAACAGCAAAAAGGCCAGGGCCAGAACGGTGCCTGGAATTGCATACCCCATGCCCGCCCCAAAGCTGATGGCCCTGAGCCAGGGGTTTGGTAGCCAGCGCTTGGCCACCGCCAACACCAGGGCCGCCGCCACGGTGATCGCCGTGGCGGCCAACGCCAGGACAAACGTATGCAGCGACAAGCTCACCAAGTCCCCGGTGGAATCCGGCGGGAGTTGCCCCCAACTGATCCCAACCCACAGCAGGGGGAACCCCAAGCTGGCCGAGGGGGGGAGCAGGGCGCAGAACTGGGCCAGGCCCTGGCGCCAGCCCTCCAGGGGCCAGCGGCTGGCGGGGGCACTCTCCTGGCCGGCGCTCCACAGGCGACTGCGGCGGCGGAAACCGCGCTCCGCCACCACCAGGCCCACCACGATCACCATGGTGACCAGGGCCAAGCCAATCGCTCCTTCGATGTCGCCATCTCCCTGCCAACGGTCGAGGATGCCCGCCGAGAGGGTGGGTACGCCGAGGAGCTGAACGGCGCCAAACTCATTCACCACTTCCATGCCGGCCAGGGCCACGCCCGCCCCAATCGCTGGCACCGCCATCGGCAAGGCCACCCGCCAAAAACAGCCCCAGGGCCCGACCCCCAAGGAACGGGAGGCGTCCTGCAGGCGAGCGCCGCTGAGGCCAAAACACTCCGTACTCAGCAAAAACACATAGCTGTAGGTGGACAAACCGAGCACCAGCACGGCCCAGGCCAGGCCATGGACCCGCCAGCCCACCCGGCTGCCCAAGTCCACCAGGGTGGCGGCGAGCAAGTAACTCGGAATCGCCAAAGGCAAGAGCTGGGCAATCTGCAACCAGCGGCGACCTGGAAAGTGGCAGCGGGCCGTCAGCCAGCCATTGGCCGTACCCACGCAGGCCCCCAACACCCCAACGCCAACCAGCAGCAGCAGGGTGTTCTGAATTTGTTCACCGCCACTGGGGCCAAGGGCCAGCAAGCCAGCCCAGCCACTGCGGCTCGCCACCAACAGTAACGCCGCGAGGGGCAGCAGGGCCAACAGGCTGACCAGCAACACCCCAACGCCCAGAAAGGAACGCTGGGATGCCAGGGTGCGCGGCAACATCGGGTCCTACTTCCAGCCGCTGGCTTCCATCAGCTTGATGGCAACCGGGTTTTTGGCCCCCAATTGCTGGGCTGAAACCCCATCGCCCTTGAAGGGGCCAAAGCGCTTGAGGGTGGCGTTATCGCCATAGCCCTTGAGGGGATATTCGTTGTTGGCTTCCGCGTAACCGCGACCCCCCGTTGGGGACGCCAGAAATTCAATCAACTTCAGGGCCCCCTCAGGATTCTTGGCGTAGCGGGTCACGCCGGCACCGGTGATGTTCACGTGGGCGGGCTTGGGGAAGATCACCTTGAGCTGGCTGGCCAGGGCGCGATCAGCAGCACCACTTTCCCCGTTGAGCATCCGGGCCACGTAATAGGTGTTCACCAAGCCCACCCCACATTGGCCCTTGCCAATGGCACGAATCAAGGGCGTATCGGAGCTGAAATAGGGCTGGGTCACATTGGCTGCCATCCCTTGCACCCACTTGGTGGTCAAGCCAGTCCCGCGCAGGATCAATTGGTCGGCAACCAGGGATTGGTTATACACACTCTTGCGATCCCGCAGGCAGAGTTTGCCTTTCAGCTGGGGATTCGCGAGATCGGCATAGGTGGTGATCTTGGCAGGATTCACCAGCTTGGGATTCACCACCACCACCCGGAGCCTGCGGGTCAGGCCATACCAGCGACCCTTGGGATCCCGTAAATCCAGGGGCACATCGCGCAGCAACTGGAACGAGCGGGTGCGCTGGAACAGACCCAAATCAGCGGCCCGATCCAGGCGGGCCGCATCCACCAGCACCAACACATCGGCGGGCGACTTGTCTCCCTCGCTGCGCAGGCGCTCAATCAGGGCATCATCTTTTGCCTCCAGCAACTTCACCTTGATGCCGGTTTTGGCAGTGAACTGCTTGTAGAGCTGTTGATCGCTGTTGTAGTGCCGGCCTGAATACACCCCAATTTCATTGGCCAGCGAGGGCATTCCCAAAGGAAGGGCAAGCCATCCCAAGGCTCCAAGGGCCCTGGGAACGACAGTCGAACCTTGGCGGGAATGGCGAGATGTCATCAATAAAACGATGCGGAAAACCCTGGGCCAGACCCTAGGGGCCAAACCCATCCCGGCTGCATCCCAATGATCGATTCACACGTGCGAATTGATACAGGGCTTTGAGCCGAAGGCCTAGCCCTGAAGTAGCTGCCGTTGCCGTTGCCAACGGATGGCGCTCCACAACACGACGACGAGGGCCAAGGGCAACACAGCCACCAGCACGACCAGCCGGTATTCATCCACCACCATGGGAGCCGTGTTGGAGAGGACTTGTTCGGCCAAGTAGAGGCCATACAAACCGATAAACAAGGCTCCCTCCCATCGCTTGATCACACCGCCACTCCAGAAAATCGGCAAGCAGGCCAAGGTGGTCACCACCATGATCGGGAAGTCGCGAGTCAACATCACCGGGTCAACCCCGAGGCCCCGGCCACCGGACACCACGCCGCAAAGGCCCAGAATGACCAACTGGTTGAGCAAGTTGCTGCCCACCACGTTGCCGATGGCAAGGTCGGCCTTGCCCCGATAGGCGGCCACAAGCGAGGTCACCAATTCGGGCATCGATGTGCCCGCCGCCACGATCGTCAGACCAATCACCGTTTGACTGACGCCCAAACCCACGGCGGCGGCCGTGGCCCCCTTCACCAGCAACTGGGAGCCCAGCACCAAGAGAACCAGGCCAGCAGCAAGCTTGATCCCGGCAATGGGGGCAGGAGCTGCCCCATCGGCATCAAGATCATCCGAGGCTTCAGGGGATTCTTCCTTGGCCGAACGCAACTCCCAAAGCAGATTGATCACCAATCCGGTGAGCAACGCCAATCCGGCCACCCAGGTGATGCGGCCACCGGAGGCCATGCCCCAGGTCGCCATCGAAACCCCGAGCAGTAAGGGCACATCGCGGCGCACCAACCGGCTCTTCACCCGCAGGGGCATCACCACCGCACTGGCCCCCAGCACCACCAACACGTTGAAGATGTTGGAGCCCACGATGTTGCTCACCGCCAAGGCATCGCCGCCAGCGCCCCCCTGGATCGTGGCAAGCAGGCTGACAAACAGCTCAGGGGCACTGGTCCCCATCGAAACCACCGTGAGACCAATCACGATCTGGGGGATCCCAAGCAACAGGGAGATCGCCACGGAGCCGGCGACAAACAGTTCGCCCCCACCAAAGAGGAGGGCGATACCGATCAGGATTTCAAGGAACGAAACTAAAAATGGAGGCATCAATTAAGGATTGCAATAAAAACATTGAGCTGGCTGGGCTCACAGACCTGGCAGCCCCGTACCTCCTGAGCCGCCTATGGGGTTGGAGTTCCGCTGCAACCGCACCGCAGGCCAGAGATTTTTATCTTGCAAACCCCACCCTTGCGCGGGGCAATCCGGACAGGGTCAACGTAAACGGCGAACCAACTCCCAGGCAAGCGCGCGAATCGAACGCAGTCGCGTTGGTCGGCGGCAGGCAGACGGCTCAGGCCGCCTGCTCAACGGGCTCGGGCTCCCGTCCAATCACCAACCGCAGCAAGATCGGCGCCAGGAAGGTGGTGCCAATCACCATCAACAAAATGGCCGCCTCCAGGGCGGGGGTGAGGATGCCGGCTTGGCTTCCCAGGCCGAGAAAAATCAAGCCCACTTCTCCCCGGGGCATCATCCCAAGGCCCACCACCAAGCGGTTGGTGGGTTCCTTGCTGAGGTAGCTCCAGCCGGCAATGACCTTGCCGGCCATGGCCACTACCAGCAGGAAGCCGGCCACGATCAGGCCCTCCCGGTTGGCCGGATCCAGGGGGTTGAGCACCGAGAGATCCAGGCCGGTGCCAATCAGTACGAAAAATACGGTGGCAAACAGGGCCACCAGGGGCTTCACCGCCGCGTCGATGTCGTGGGTGTGCTTCGAAGAGCTGAGGATGAGTCCGGCAGCGAAGGCCCCTAGGGCAGCTTCCAAACCAATGGCCTGGGCCGCGAAGCAGCAAGCGGTTAGCACCACAAAGGCAGCCACGGCCACATCACCGGGGGCCTTGAGCTGGTCCACAACCCAATCGAAGGCTGGGGCGGCCGTGCGGCTGAGCAGCAGAGCCACCGCCACAAACACCACAGCCGCCACAACAAGTTTCAGGATTGGGCCCGCGGTGAAGGCCCCGCCCCCGGCGACGGCCACCACCACCGCCAGGATCACGATGCCGATGATGTCGTCGAGCACGGCGGCACCAATCACGATCTGGCCTTCACGGCGCTTGAGCCAGCGCAGCTCACCAAACACGCTGGCGGTGATGCCGATCGAGGTAGCCGTCATGGCGGCTCCAGAAAACACGGCTGGAACCAGGGGCACATGGAAGAGGTAGTAGAGGCCTGCGGTACCCAGGGCAAAGGGCAACACCACACCAGCCACCGCCACCGTGGTGGCCTGAACACCCACGGCCACCAGCTCATCGAGCTCGCTCTCCAGGCCCGTGAGGAACAACAGGGCAAACAACCCCAACTGCGACACGGCTTCCAAACTGGGGAATGTCTCGTTGTAGATCTCACTCACCCCAGCGGGGCTGATCTCCGCGAGGGAGCCCAATAGCGACAGCACCGTGTGACTGATCTGGGCCTGGGTATCGGGAGGAACAATCAAATGCAGGCCTGAGACGCCAATCAACACACCGGCAACCAGCTCCCCCAGGATCGTGGGCAGCTGCAGGCGCACCATCACTTCGGCAATAGCCCTGGCGGCGATGAAGATCACCACGAAGCGGCCCACCTGAATCAAAGTTTCAGCCACCTCAAATTGGTGGGAACTGATCTCCAGCAACACCGGAGAGATCGGCAACATCGTGAGCGTGCGTTGGTTTGTCTTTATAGGTAAGACGCGCTGGCGATTGGGGCGAAGCGGACCACAAACCCACCTGATCGCCGGCTAGGCCCCCCTCTTCGGAGCACGACTTTTGGGAGGACAACCCAAAGGGGAATGGCGCTGCCTACAGTCCGGCGCCAAAACTTTTCAAGCGGCTCAAACAGATCATCCCTACCGCGAACTTGAACCCAATGTCGCGGAGGCCTGCCTAAAGCAGACGTGATCCAAGGGCACCAAATAAAGACCCAACATGACGGACTTTCTCCCGCTCTTTATTGAGCAACTTCAATCGCCAACGCTGGGTTTTCTTATCGGTGGAATTGTCGTCGCCGCCCTTGGCAGCCAGCTGACCATTCCTGATTCGATCTACAAGTTCATCAGCTTTTTCTTGTTGATGAAGATTGGATTGACTGGTGGCATCGCCATTCGCAATTCGAACTTTGCTGAAATCCTTCTCCCAGCCCTCGGAGCTGTGGCGATTGGTGTCGCGATTGTGTTCCTTAGCCGTTACACCCTGGGGAGACTGCCTGGCATCAGTGTTCCCGACGCCGTGGCGACCGGTGGGCTTTTTGGCGCAGTGAGTGGTTCCACTTTGGCGGCGGTGCTGCCCCAGCTGGATTCGGCCAAGGTCCCCTATGAGGCCTGGACAGCTGCCCTCTATCCATTCATGGACATCCCTGCCCTGGTGGCAGCGATCGTGGTGGCCAGCCTTTACATCAGCAAGAAGACCGGCAACACCTCCGAAAAAGTTGAGATCTGGCCGATCATCAAAGAAAGCCTGCAGAGTTCAGCCGTTACAGCCATGCTCCTGGGTGTTGCCCTTGGCATCCTCACCAAGCCGGAGCCCGTTTATGACAGCTTCTTCAACCCCCTGTTCCGCGGCTTCCTCGCCGTATTGATGATCATCATGGGGATGGAAGCTGCCCAGCGCATGAATGAGTTGCGCAAGGTTGCCCAGTGGTTTGCCATCTATGCCTTCATTGCTCCCATCGTGCATGGGTTCCTGGGATTCGGTGTGGGCCTGATCTTGCACAAGCTCACCGGCTTCAGCATTGGTGGCTCAGTTGTGCTGGCGGTCATTGCCGCGTCCAGCTCCGACATCTCTGGCCCACCCACCCTGCGGGCTGGCATTCCCTCCGCGAATCCCTCGGCTTACATCGGCGCCTCCACGGCCATCGGCACCCCAGTTGCGATCGCAATCTGCATCCCTCTTTTCATTGGGATTGCCGAGACCATGATCGGCAAATAGAACTCTCACAAAAAACCATTCGAGATCAAAACCATGAGTCAACAAATCTGGAAGCTGGTTATTGTTGCGGAGGAAATCCTCTCCAAAAAACTCACCAAACTGATCAAAGAGGCCGGTGCTACCGGTTACACCGTGAATGCAGCCGGCGGCGAAGGTAGTCGCAACGTGCGCTCCACAGGGGAGCCCAGCGTGTCGCACACCCTCTCCAATGTGAAAATCGAGGTGCTCACCGGCACCCGTGAGTTGGCCGACAAAATCACCCGCGAGATCGAAGCTAAGTATTACGCAGACTTCTCGATCATCACCTACATCTACCAAGTAGAAGCCCTGCGCGATCACAAATTCTGATCACCAGTAGCCCCCTGCACGACGCGCCCTGGCGGCGCATCGCACAGGGGGCCTTTGAATTCGCTCAGCCTCAAGGGCAAAAAGGAGCAACCTACGCCCACCCCTCCCAATGGACTTGTTTAGCGACAAACGCTTTTTAGCTGTCATTCATGGATACGAACGGCAACTCGCCAAGCTGCTCGCCCTGCTTTTAGCCGCGGTGACCGGCCTTGCCGCAATCCAATTGACTGTTGATTCCTGCATCAAGATCGCCCGGCTGGAATCAGATTGGTTTGGGGGTGGATTGGTGAATCTGCTCGATCGGCTTCTTCTGGTTTTTATCGCCCTGGAAGTGCTTCAGAACGTGTTGGCCTATCTCCGCGACCAGGTCGTGCAGATTGAGCTCGTGCTGCTGACCGCCATGACTGCTGTAGCCAGGAAGGTGATTGTGCTACCTCCCGGCACGGAAAGCAAACCCCAGCTCATGGCGGGATTTGGGGTCATTGTGGTAGGGCTTGCGGCGGCCTATTGGCTTGTGAAGCGAGCCAGACAAGAGCAGCCAAGTGTCTGATCCAAGCCTCGAAATCAGAGGCATTGATCAGCTTCTCTGATCACAAGGATTGCAGCTCCTGGTTGATAGGCAGCCCCCAAAATCCCCAAGGGCAAAAGATAACCAGTACCGTTTCTCGACCCAAAGTCAGACACCCCCCGATGCCTGCGCCACAGAAGCGCCCCAAGGGCAGCTGCGACGCACTCAGCCAGCACATGCGGGCCATCAGCCGCATTCCGCTGCTCACCGCTAATGATGAAATCAGCCTCGGTCGCCTGGTTCAATTGGGCTGCCAAGCCACCGACGTGGCCCACGAAATGACGTTGCGGGCCGGCGGCGTTGCACCCAGTCTCGAAGCCTGGGCCCATGAAGCGGGGATGGACGTGCCCCAGCTCCAGACGTGCCTGCGGCAGGCCAGCCAGGCCCGGAGCCGCATGGTGTCGGCCAACATCCGCCTGGTGGTGAGCATGGCCCGCCGCTACCAGCACACCCCTAGCGAGATGGAGGATCTGATCCAGGAGGGAACCATTGGTCTGATCAGGGCCGTGGAACGCTTCGATCCCAGCCGGGGCTACCGCTTTTCCACCTACGCCACCTGGTGGATTCGCGACGCCATCGGCAGTGCCCTGGCGGCCAAGGGTCGCACCATCCGGCTGCCCTCCACGATGGTGGATCAACTCCACCGGCTGCGCCAGACCCAGCAATCCCTCAGCCACCAGCTGGGACGGGACCCAAACCTGGAGGAACTGGCGGCCGCCGCTGGGCTCCAGCCCCTCGACATCCGCGAGGTGCTGTTCAGGGCCCAGGAACCCCTGAGCTTGGATGGTCAGCGGTTCTGCCAATCCACGCCGAGCCTGCTCGACAGCATCACCTGTGAGGTGAGCAAGCCCCAGGAGCTTGTGGATGCGACCCTGATGCAAGAGGACATCCAACAGCTCTTGGATGAATTGCCCGCCCAGGAGGCGGAGCTGCTGCGCTTGCGCTACGGCATCGCGGCGGGGGAACCCTTGAGCCTGAGCGCGACAGCCAGGCAGATGGGCATCACCCGCGATACGGCCAGGGGACTGGAGAGACGGGCCTTAGCCGCGATCAAGAATCTCTCCCAGCGGTTTATGGATTACCTGGAGACCTAGGCCTGCAAGGGTTCTAGGGAGAACAGAGGGCGCAGTGGTTTACGCATCGGCATGGGCACTGCGCCGCCACAGGCGCCAAATCTTTTCAAGCTCCAAGTACACAAAGAAGACCGCGCTGACTCCAACGCAAACCAACAGTTCGTTGAGGGTGAGGGGGGTGGTGCCAAAAAACTTGGCCAGCCAGGGCACATACAGCAGCAGCATCTGCAGGCCCGAGGTGAGCACCACGGCCCAGATCAACCAGGGATTGGACCAGGGGTCCATCTGGATCAGGGGGCGGTCGCTGCGGGCCGAGAGGGCGTGGCCCATCTGGGCCAGGCAGAGGGTGGTGAACACCATGGTTTGCCAGGGCAGGCCAGCCCGGGCAGCCCACACCATCAGGGTGATCACGATCACGGCAAACACCACGCCGATACGCAGGATGTAGCTGCCGATGCCCCGGGCAAAGATCGACTCACCGGGGGCTGCAGGGGGCCGCTGCATCAGACCCTGCTCCCCAGGCTCCAGGGCCAGGGCCAGGGCCGGAACCCCATCGGTGACCAGGTTCATCCAGAGGATTTGCAGGGGGGAGAGGGGTACACCCACCAGACCGAGCAACGGTGCCGCAGCAACGGTGATCAACTCGCCCACATTGCTGCCGAGGATGTATTTCACGAAGCGGCGGATGTTGGCATAAACCAACCGACCTTCTTCAACCGCTCTGACGATGGTGGCGAAGTTGTCGTCGAGCAGCACCATGTCGGCAGCTTCCTTGCTCACCTCGGTGCCGGTGATCCCCATGGCCACCCCAATGTGGGCCTGCTTCAGGGCCGGTGCATCGTTGACCCCATCTCCGGTCATGGCCACCACTTGGCCATTGGCTTGGAGGGCTTTCACGATCCGGAGCTTCTGCTCGGGGGGGACCCGGGCGTAGATGCTGCAGCGGGCCACCACGGCCTGCAGCCCCGCATCATCAAGGTCCTGGAGCTCACGGCCGAGCACCACCTCGCCATTGGCGTCCGTGAGGCCAATGCCGGAGCCAATGGCCCGGGCCGTGAGCGGGTGATCACCGGTGATCATCACGGGGCGAATCCCGGCCTGCCGGCAGGTGGCCACGGCTTGGGCCACCTCGGGGCGGGCGGGATCCAGCTGGGCCATCAGACCAAGCAGCACCTGGTCTTTGATCTCCTGCTCAGGATCGTGGTGGTGGGGCGCGCAGGAAAAGGCCAGCACCCGAAGGCCCTCGGCAGCCCACTGCCGGGCTTGCTCAAGCCACCAGTTCCGTTGGATTTCGGACAGGGGCACAACCCCCGAACCATCGATCCACCGGTTGCAGCCCTCCAGAACCACTTCCGGGGCCCCCTTGCTGAGCAGCAAACGCTGGGAGCCTGCCGCCGACTCACCGAGGGGAGCTTGCAGAGATCCATCGAGATCCTCAACCCAAACCGCCATCCACTGGCGCTCGGAACTAAAAGGAATCTCAGCCACCCGGCGATAGCGGTTGCGCAGGCCAAAATCGTCGATGCCATCCTTGCCGGCAACCACCAGCAGGGCACCTTCGGTGGGATCGCCCAGGATCTCCCAGGCCCCTGCATTGTCTTTTTTGAGTTCGGCATCACTACAGAGCACCCCGGCCTGCAAGAGCAGGGTGCGCAGGCCATGGGGCGCTCCCTCCGTGCCCCCAGGCGCGGGCACCAGGGATGAGCCGTTGAAGTCGCCGATGGGCTCGTAGCCCAACCCCGTAACGGCAAAGTTGGAGGAACCGCAAAGCACGTTTTGCACCACCTGGCGGTTCTGGGTGAGAGTGCCGGTCTTGTCGGAGCAAATCACCGTGACCGAGCCCAGGCTCTCCACCGCCGGCAGCTTTCGGATGAGGGCGGCGTGTTGCACCATCCGCTGGGTGCCAATGGCCAGGGTGACCGTGATCACGGCAGGCAAGCCCTCGGGAACAATGGCAACCGCCATCGACAGGGCCACTTCCAACAAATTCAGCAGGGGCTGGCCCAGCCACCAGCCCAGCAACACAACAACGGCTACCAGGGCAAGGGAGCTGCCCACCAACACCTTGGCCAAGCCATCCAAACGCTCCTGCAGGGGGGTGGATTCACCCCCGGCGGTGTTGATCAGTTCGGCGATCTGGCCCAGCTCGGTGGCCATGCCCGTGCTGGTGACCACGGCCACGGCCCGGCCCCGCACCACTTCGGTGCCCTGGAACAGGCAGTTCTGACGTTCGAGCAAGGAGCACGACGCATCCAGTACGAGCGCTGCCTGCTTAAACACAGCCTCCGCTTCCCCGGTGAGGGCCGCCTCCCGCACCCCCAAATCGGCCACCTCCAGCAGACGCGCATCGGCGGGCACCCGATCGCCAGCCTCCAGGCGAATCAGGTCTCCACTGACAAGCTCCTCACTGGATAGCCGTTGCCATTGGCCATCGCGGCGAACCTGGACCATCGGCTGGGCCATGTTGCGCAGGGCCAGCAACGCTTGCTGGGCCTTGCTCTCCTGCAGATAGCCCAGCAGGCCGTTCAAGCCCACGATCAACACAATCGCAATGGCGTCTTTGGGGAACTTCTGTTCCACAAAGGCAACCACCGCCGAAACGGCTGCCACCGCCAACAACATGATCAACATCACGTTGCTGAACTGATCCCAAAGGATCTGCCAAGGGCTTCGCCCGGCCGCCAATTCCAGGCGATTGGGGCCGTAGCGCGCCAAGCGATCGGCCACCTGGGCAGTCTTCAACCCCTCAGGACTGGCCTCGAGTTGCCTTAGGCACTCATCGCCCTGGAGGCTGTGCCAGGCGGGCGCTGCGGGACGAGCCAAAACAGGTAGGGAGTTATTAAGGCAAAAGATAGGGGATTGCCCAAAAGATTTGGCTAAGAACCCCGCCCAACTCAGCTGCCAGGCAGCGACCGCAGGGCCTCATTCGATCCCATCACCACCAACAACTCATCGGCCTGCAGGAGATGGGAGGCCTGGGGATTGACCTGGAGTTGCCCCTTGGGACCCACCGCTAGAACACTCACTTTGAAGTGCTTGCGCAGGTTGAGTTCGCGCAGGGTCTGACCCACAAAAGCCCCAGGCACCTTGATCTCCTCAATGCTGTTGCGGTCGTCAAGGCGCAACTGCTCGAGCAGGTTGGGCCGCACCAGCTCCATGCCCAGCCGTTGTCCCTGCATCTTTGAGGGGAACACCACCCGGTCAGCACCCACCCGCTCCAGCATCTTGAGGTGCAGGTCACTGGTGGCCCTGGCAATCACTTGGCGCACCCGCGTGTCCTTGGCGTCCTTACAAATCAAGGTGGCCGTCATGCTCGCCTCAATCGGCTCGCTGATGGCCACCACCACCGTGGAGAGCTCCAAGACACCCGCCGCGCGCAGGGCCTCCTCATCGGTGCAATCCACCACCCGGGCCTCGATCGCCGGCTCCATCTGACGCAGTTCATCGATGGCCCGCTGGCTGGAATCAATCGCCAGCACATCGGCACCGGAGCGCAGCAACTCGGCGCACACCGAGGAACCAAATCGGCCCACCCCGATCACAGCAAAGCCGCCAAGATCGGCACCATCACCCTGGCGCCGCTGCCACCACTGGTTCATCGGTTGCATTTCAGAAGCCATGGGTCAAAAGGGGATGAAAGGGATGGGATCGGGATGGAAGGAATGGGATTGAGAGGCGCTCTACTTACACGTAAATATCTTCGCGGGGATAGCCCACCCGCGGAGTCGGGCGGCTGCCATAGATGGCAGACAGCAGGAGCAGGATGCCTACCCGACCCACAAACATGCCCACCATCAGCACCAATTGCCCCCAGCGGTTGAGGTTGGCGGTGACCCCCAAATCCAACCCCACGGTGCCGAAGGCAGAGACGCAGGTGAAGAGCTTCTCGATGAAGCTGTAGGCCTGGTGGCCCGGCAACCCTCCCGCCGTGGGGCCGATCCCAAGCAACAGGGCCATCAGCACCACAAACAAAATCGAAGCCAAGGTGATACCCACGGCCCGAAGCACCGTGCCATCGGGGATCTGGCGGCGATGCAACAACACGTCTTGGCGCCCCTGCAGGGTGGAGCGGGTCGCCCCCATCAAGATGGCAAACGTGGTGGTTTTGATCCCCCCACCGGTGCCGCCGGGGCTGGCGCCGATGAACATCAGCACGATCATCAAAAGCAAGCCCGCATCCGTGATTGCCGCGGCCGACAACGGGATGGTGTTGAACCCAGCCGTGCGGGTTGTGATCGACTGAAAGAGGGTGATCTGGAGCTTCTGCCAGAGGCTGTAGGCAGCCATCGCGCCCGAGTCAAAACCGAAGTGCTCGGTCACCAGCAAGCCCACGGCCCCTACAACGATCAATAACGCGGTGGTCCGAAGCACGAGCCGGGTATGCAAACTCAATCGGCGGCGGCGGAAACGGTTGGCTGCAAGGTCGCTGGTGACGCGCCAACCGATGCCGCCAATCACGATCATGGAAGCGATCACGGCATTGACAACGCTGTTGTCGCGATAGGCCTCAAGGTTCTTGGCCCAAAGGCCAAAGCCAGCATTGTTGTAAGCACTAATCACGTGGAACATTGAGGCCCAGAGCCGACGGCCCGGGTTCTCGATATCGGTGAAGCCAAAGGCGAAGAGCACCAGGGTGCCGATACCCATCACGCAGGTCGCCGTGAACAAGATCCTGTTGAAGGTTGGACCGATCCCCCCAACCCCAAACTCATCGAGGGAGCGGCCCTTGTCCAGCCGCCGCCGCAAGCCTGAGCGACCCTGCACAAATCCCTGCAGAAAAGTTGTAATCACCATCAGGCCTAGGCCACCGACCACGATCAACCCGGCCAGCACCATCTGACCGAACAGGGTGAGATCCTGGTCGACCACAATGATCGAGAGGCCCGTCACGGTGATGGCAGAGGTCACCGTGAACAGCGCCTGCCAGAGGCCCACGTCATCGCTGGAGCAGAGCGGTGAGGCCAATACAAACGTGCCCACCACAATCACGAGCAAGCCCGTCACGATGGTGAACTGGGGCACGGTGAGCCTGTGGCGCCAATGCTGCAGCAGCGCGTAGGGATTCATGCCTGCTGGAGGATTCATTTCAGGATTCTGCTGCTTGAGAGGCGAGGCTCAAGGTCTGGAGACGCTGTCCGAGCAACAACAAGCCAAGCACCGTGGTGACCATCACCATCAACACCAAAGCCGAATACTGCAAGGGGGAAATCACACCCGCGCCCAGGGCCGTTGAAGCAAACACCAGCCCCTGCAGACCCCGGGGTATCAACCCGAACACCACCACCCAGCGATCCACCCCGGCGGCCTGATCCCGGCGGCTGATGCCCAAACCGCAGATCAGTTTGAGGGCCAAGGCAAGGGCAATCAACACCACCGCCATCTGCCAGGAGGACGGCTGCTGGAGCGTGGCGAGCTCAATTCGCATGCCCACACCAATGAAATAGAGGGGCAGAAAGACATCGGAGAGCAACCCCAAGGAATTGCGGAGTTCCCGGGCCTCGGTGCTGCCCTCCGCCATGGGGGCCAACCGGCCCAGGAGCACCCCGCCCCACAGGGCACCCAACAGGCTGGTGAGCCCGGTGAACTCTCCAAGCCAACTGCAGATAATCACCAGCAAGATCACCCCCAGGGGATCGGGCTTGAAGGCGCCATGGCGGCGCAGCCACCAACGGGTGAGGGGGAAGCTGGCCCCGACCACAACGACCCCCAACACGAGGCCCCCCAGCCCTGGGCCCACGCCCACTGCCGGCTGGCCAGCCAAGGGTGTCCCGACGCTGGATCCCAGCAATAGCGCCAGGGTCAGCAGGGCAATGGCGGGCAAATCGTCGAGCACCGAAACCCCCACAAGCAACCGCCCCGAGGTTGTGTTGAGGGCGCCCCGCTGGGCCAGCACCCGCAAGGTGACACCGGTGCCGGTGGCACTCAAGACTGCGACAAACAGCAGGGTCGTCGCAGGCTCCAGGCCAAAGGCCTGCTGCAGGGGCCACCAGGCCAGCAGGGGCGTCAAGGCCGAGAGCAACACGGTGCGCAGCACCGCCGCAGGCCGGGATCCCAGCAGCCCGCCGCGAACCTCCAGGCCCACCTGGAAGAACAGGGTGAGAACCCCCAGCTCCATCAGGCCAGATAGGGCTCGAATCTGGGAGAAGGGCAACACCGTGTTGCCCAGGACAAAACCAACCGCCAATTCCAAGGCGATCACGGGCACGGCCCAGCGGGCAAGGCGGGTCGCGGTGAACCTCGCAAACACCACCCCCACCAACAGCAGCAGCAGCGTGGTGAGCAGGGAATTCCCCATTACCCAGGCAGGATCACGCGATCGATCACATGAACCACGCCGTTGTCACAGACGATATCGGCGCTCACCACGGTGGCGTTTTTCACCTCAAAGGGTTCGGAGCGGCGAATGGGAATGGGTGCTCCTTCCAGGCTCTCCCATTCGGGTTGCTCCACGAGGGCGCTGCGGCTGTGGGCGCCACTGAGAACGTGATATTTAAGGATCCGAGCCAGCTGGGGCGGGTTGTCCACCAGGGTCTGCACCGTGCCGGGGGGTAAGGCGGCAAAGGCGTCGTCGACCGGGGCAAACACGGTGAACGGCCCAGGGCTCTCCAGGGCACCGCGCAGGCCGGCGGCATCCACGGCGGCCAGGAGGGTGTTAAACACCCCGGCGCCGGCGGCGGTTTCAAGAATCGTGGCCATGGTGGATCTCCTAGCGGTAATCCTGGGTTTGGATGTCGCTCAAGCGTGCCTCAGGCCGCAAAAAGCGATCCATCTGGGCCTCAAAGAAGCGGCGGTTGGCCATGAGGTGCTCGGGGTCGGTGTCGTCGAGGGGATAGAGCAGGGCACAGCGCAGGGCCTGGATCACCGCCGAAGTCACGTTGTACATCGAGCGCTGGAAGGTGACCCCTAACTGAATCAGCTGGTCTTCCTCGCCGCGGCGATGCTGCTTGTAGAGCTCCTGCAGATAGGGGGGCAGGAAATGCAGCATGTCCTGCATCAGCAGGGTGGGCGGGATGCCGGCTGAACCCACCGGGAACACATCGGCGTAGAGAATCCCGTAGTGGAAATCGGCCTGGTCAGCCGGCACCTGCAGGGCCTGGGCGTTGTAGCTCTTGGTGCCCCGAAAGGGGGAGGTGCGATAGAACACCGCCTCCACGTAGGGAAGGGCCGCCTCATAGAGCCAGGTAAAGCCTTCAGCCTTAGGGATGATCTCGAAGCACTCCCCACCAATAAAGACATGGTGGTAAATCGGACGGCCCGCCACGGCAAAAATGCCATTCACCAGAAAGTCCATCGCCTGGGGAACGCTGGTGAGCTTGCCCTCGTCGTAGAGGTCACTCATCTCAAAGAATACCGGCGCCATCACCTCCCAAAAGAGGCCGAGGTTTGCCGTGTAGGAGAGCTGGCGCACCTGCTCGAGGAACATCTCCGGGAAGATCTTGTACAGAGCCAGCATCACCAGATTGCCTTTGAAGTAGGCCTTGATGGCCCGGTCGGCGTTGGCCCGGTAGGCATCGCTGGCGATGTAGTCGTTGAAGCGCCCCCCCATGCCCTGGTGCCAGAGCATGGCCTGCATGCAGGCCTCGGCGAACTCCATGTTCACCCGGTCGTGCCAGAGGTGGTGCAACAATTTGGGCATGGCCAGGGTTTCACCCTTGGCCATGAACTCCAGCAGCTCCGGATGGGCCTTTTCACCACCACGCCAGATCCGCAGCTTCGATTGATCGCCGGCGTAGCTGTTGGGGAGGTCGAGATACTCCTGGGAGATGAAGTACTTGAAGGCCGGTAGGGGGTTGAGAAACACCCGCTCGGCGATATAGAGCAAATCGCGCCAATAGAAATCCATCGGCACGGCATAGGCCTTGTAGATGCCGATGATTTGCTGGAGATTCTCTGGCGTATCCGGCAGCATCGACCCACCGGCCTCGAGCCGATGGATTACCTCCGCATAGGGATGGGTTGAGGGCGGAATTAGGGGCGTCTTGGTGCCCGCTGCAGCTAGGGAGGTGGTCATGCGGGCAGGGTCGATGAAGGAGAAGGGGGGGCCAGGGCCAGGGTTTGCACCACGGGGTCGCTGTGGCGGAGGGCGATGGCGGCCGTGCTTGCCTCGCTCCAGGCGGTGAGCCCGACAGGCCAGATGCCGGCGAGCACCACCAGGGTGGTGAGCACCACGGCAGGCAGCCGTTCGGCCAGTCGGGTGCTCTGCCAGTCGGCGCGGTTGTTATCGAGCCGGCCGAAGCCCACCCGGTTGAACAGCCGCACCGCGTAGACAGCGGTGAAGCCCGAGGCCACCAGGCAGATCAGGGTGGCCCGGGGGAACACGGTCCAGCTGCCCTCGAACACCAGCAGTTCTGCCGGGAAGCCCGCCAGGCCGGGGATGCCGGCAGCGGCCATCAGGGCGAGCAGCATCAGGCCCATGGTGAAGGGCAGGCCCCGGATCGGGTTCATCAGGCCAGAGAGCTCAGCGATCACCGTGGTGCCGGTCTTGCGCTGGATCAGCCCCACGCAGTCAAACAGCAGGGCCACGATCAGGCCATGGGCCAGCACCTGGGCCATGGCCCCCTGCAGGCTCATCGGCGTGGCGGCCGCCAGGGCCAAAACCAGTAGGCCCATGTGGCCCAGGGAGCTGTAGGCCATCAGCCGGCGGATGTCGGTGGCGGCAATGGCGTTGAGGGCGCCATACACCGCACTCACCGCCCCGGCCGCAGCGATCCAGGGGGAAAAGGCGGTCCAGGCCTCGGGCAGCATGCCCACCCCGAAGCGCAGCAGGCCGTAGGCCCCCAGCTTCGACACCACACCCCCCAGCAGCATCACCACCGGTGGCGGTGCTTCGGCGTAGCTGATCGGCTGCCAGCCATGGAAGGGCACCACCGGCAGCTTGATGCCGAAACCAAGCACCAACAGGGCCAGCACCCAGGCCTGGGCCGCTGCCGGCAGGGGCGTGGCGGCAAGGGCCTCGAAGCTGAAGCTCACGGCGGTGTCGGCGCCGGCGGCGCCCTGACCGAACCAGCCGAAAGCCAGGACGCCGCCCAGCAGGCTCAGGCCCGACACCGCCCCATAGAGCAGAAAGCGCACGGCGGCACCGGCACGGCGCTCGCCACCCCAGATCGCCACCAGCAGGGTGGTGGGGATCAGCACCAGCTCGAAGGCCAACACGAACAGCAGGGCATTGCGGGCCAAGAAAGCCCCCATCACCCCCAGGTTGGTGGCCAGTATCAGGGCGTAATAGAGGCGAGGGCGGCCCTGGTCTAGGGGGGAGGCCAGCACCGCCATGGCGGTGATCAGGCCCGTGAGCAGCACCAGCGGCAGCGACAGCCCATCGAGGCCCAGATCCAGGCCCAACCCCAGCCGGGGCAGCCATTCGATCGTTAGGGCAGCGGGGGGATGGCGCCAGGCCAAAAGGCCCAGGACGAGCTGGAGGAGGGCAGCAGCGGCGGCCAGGGTGCGCACCAGGCCCGGACGGCCTTTGGGCAGCAGGGTCAGGAGCAGGCCTGCCGCGAGCGGCACCCCCAACAACAACAGCAAGGTCATGGAAGAAGCCATCACTTCAAAATGGAGGCGAGGGGGCCGGGGGCATCGGCGATCAACCAGGCCGCCATCAGCAGCACACCCAGCACCAGGGTGAGGGCATAGGCCTGGGAGCGTCCGGAGGTCGTGAGGCTGAGGCGCCGGGCACCCTCCAGGGCCACCGCACCGGTGCCGCCACTGAAGCCATCCACCAGGCGGCTGTCACTCCAGGCACCGAAGCGGGCCAGGGCCAGCACCAGGGCCACCACGGTGCGGTGGTAGAAGCGCTCGGTCTGCATGTCGTGGGCGAGCCAATCCTGCAGGCCTCCGAGGGAGGCCGGCAGCTGGGCCAGGCCGTGGGGGCGCAGGTAGAAGGCGGCTGAGAGGCTTCCGCCCACCAGAGTGGAGGCAATCAGGGGCCAGGCCAGGGGCCCCCAACCTGCGAGGGGGGTGAGGGAATAGACCCCATTGGCCACCAGGAGCATGGGGAGATGGAGCACCAGGCCCATCAGCACCATGGTGGGCAGCACCATCAACCAGAGCACCTCCGGCGAACGGGTGGTGAACGGGGTGGGCCGACCTCCCCAGATCTGGCCGAAAACCCGGATCAGGCCGGCGCTGATCAGGGCGTTGGTGACCAGCACCACACCCCCCAGAAGCACGGGATGGCCACTCGCCGCCGTGAGGGCGAGCAACTCGCGCAGGGCGGCGAAGCTGGCGAACGGCGGCAAGCCCATCAGGCCTCCCGCGCCGACGAGGAAGGCGATGCCAATCAGGGGCCGCTTGCTCCAGAGCCCCCCCAACTGGGTGAGGTCCTGGGTCACATTGCTGATCACGATCGTGCCGATCGCCAGCAGCAGCAGGGCCATCGGCAGGGGATACACCAACAGCAGGTGGTCGGCCACGGCGGTGCCCCCCAGGCCCACGGCCACAAAGAGCAGCCCCAGCCAGCTGCTCACTAAAAAGGAGAGAGCCCGCTTCACATCCACCTGGGCCAGGGCGATCAGCGAGGCCACCACTGCCGTGGAGCCACCCACCACCACCAGCACGCTCTGGACGTAGGGGCTGAGCTCAAGCAGGGGCTCCAGGCGAAGCAGCACCCAGGCACCACCCACCACCACCACCGAATTGCGCAGCACGGTGGAGGGCAGCGGGCTCTCCATGGCCTCATCGAGCCAGAGGTGCAGGGGAATCTGGGCGCACTTGCCCATCGGCCCGGCGATCAGGGCCAGCAGGATCAGCTGGAAGCCCGGTGGCAAGGGGGTGCCGTTGTTGGTGAGGTCGGCGGCCCAACCCTGCAGACCGTGGAAGTTCCAGGTGCCGCTCACCGGCAACAGGGCGATCACCCCGGCCAGCAGGATCAGGTCGCCAATGCGCTTGGTGAGAAAGGCATCCCGGGCCCCCTTCACCACCAGGGGCTGGTTGTACCAGGTACCCACAATCAGGTAGGTGCCCAGGGTGAGCAGCTCCAGGATCACGTAGCTGAAGAACACCGAATCGGTGAGCACGAGGGCGCAGAGGCCCGCCTCGAAGAAGCTGAGCGAGCCGAAGAACCGGGGCCAACCCCAGTCCATCTCCAGGTAGCCAATGGCATAGATCTGCACCAAGAGGTGTAGGCCCGTGATCAGGGCCATGGCGATCAGGGCCTGCTCGGTCACCAGGCCATCGAAGCCCACCCGCAGACCACCGGAGTTCAACCAGGTCCAGCCGAAGCTCAGGGGTCGGTAGAGGGCTTCAGCACCGGCACGGGCATTGGTATGCAGGGCGATGAGTGCAATCACACTGTGGCTAAACGCCACAGCCACCATCAGCAGATTGATGTAGCCGCAGGGGCGGGGACCCGTGCGCTTGATGAGCCCCGGCGACCAGGCCAACGACAACGCTGCCGCCACGAGGGGATAGAGGGGAACTAGCCAGGCCGTCTGCAGAAAGGCAGCGGTCATTAGTAGGAGCCCTGAAGGGAAGGTGCCGCAAACCTTAGGGATCAGACCGCCCTACCTGGCGGGTTTCAGGGATGCCGTTACCTATTGGATCCACAAGCAATCGTGATGGTTTGCTCCACCCACAGTGCTACCGAATGCAGCATCTAAGTTCCCCAACCCAGGGCCCTGGCCAATTGATAAAAGGCAAAGCTGGTGACCCAGGCGAGGGCTAACGACCACAGCACCGAAAACCAGGTGAACTTGGCACTCTTGGATTCACTGCGGATCACCGCCACCGTGGACAAACAGGGGGTGTAAAGCAGGGTGAAGAGCATGAAACTCACCGCCTGAACCCAGTTCACATCCAAGGCCAGGGCGTTGCCAAGGGCCACGGGATTGGCCTGGCCATAAATCACCGCCAAACCACCCAAAACGATCTCTTTAGCAATAAAGCCAAACAGCAAGGCCACCGCCAGCTTGGGGTTGATGCCCAGGGGCCCAAGCACGGGCATCAAGGCCTTACCAATCCAGCCCGAAAACGACTGGGCCGAAGCGGGCTCCACCCCGAAGGGCAGGTTATTGAGCAGCCACACGGCCACCACCCCAAAAATAATGAAGCGCCTCGACCAAAACCAGAAGTGCCGCACCTCCAGCCAGGCCCGGCCGACCATCTGGCCCAGGGTGGGGAAGCGGTAGGGGGGGAGCTCCAGCACCAGGGGCTCATGGCTCGAGAAGCGCCCCTTAAACAGCAACGCCGTGACAATGGCCGCCGCAAAGCTCATCACATAGAGGCCAAAGATCACCAGGCCCCCCACCTTGGGAGCAAAAAAGACGGAGGCCATGAACAGGAAAACGTTCAGGCGGGCGGAGCACAGTGAAAAGGGAATGATCAGCATCGAGAGCAACCGCAGCCCCCGATCCCGCATCACCCGGGTGCCCATGATCGCCGGCACATTGCAGCCAAAGCCCATCAGCGAGAGCACAAAGGAGCGGCCATCGAGCCCCAGCCGCTCCATGAAGGCATCCATCAGGTAGGCCGCCCGCGAGAGGTAGCCGCTGTCTTCCACCACGCCCATGGCGAGGAAGAACAAAAAGATCACCGGCAAAAAGGCACTCACCGTGCCAATGCCCTGGTAGACCCCCTCGAGCAAAAACCCTTGCCCAAAGGGCGGGAGCCCGCGGATCAATGGGGCGATCACCCCCTGGCCAAAGCTGTCGAGCAGGGTGCCCAGGGCTTCCTGCAGCGGCACGCCAATGGCATAGATGGCCTGAAACATCAGGGCCATCACCAGGAAGAACAGCGGCAGACCCAGCAGCGGATGCAGCAGCACCCCATCGAGCTGCCGGGTGAGCCGATCGCGCCACTGGGGGGGCAGGGTCACCGCACGCTCCATGAGCTGGGCGATCTGCAGCTGGAGGGCGCCATCGCCCTGGGCCAGGCAAGCCTCGAGATGGGCCACGGGAGCTTGGGCGCCGCCTGGGCCCTGGTGGGCCTCGCTTGGCGCCACAGCCTTGGCCACAGTCTTGGCCAAAGCCTTGGCCATGGCCTGGCGGGCCTCCCCCAAACCGCGGCGGTATTTGGCGCTGAGCAGCACCACGGGCATGGCCAGCTCTTCTGCCAGCGCGGCGCTGTCGATGCTGACGCCAAAACGCTTGGCCTCATCGGCCATGTTGAGCAGCAGCACCGCCGGCAAACCCAGCTGCCGCACCTGGAGGGCAAGCCGCAATTGGCGATCGAGCTGGCTGGCATTGAGCACCACCACCACCAAATCGAGGCGGGTGGATTCCAGGAAGCGGCGCACCACGGCCTCGTCGTCGGAGTGGCCGCGCAGGTCGTAGATCCCAGGCAGGTCCACCAGCTGGGCGGGGCTGCCCTGCAGATCCACCTCGGCCTGCATCAAATCCACCGTGATCCCAGGCCAATTGCCGATATGGGCCTGGCTGCCGGTGAGCTGGTTGAACAGGGTCGATTTGCCCGTATTGGGCATGCCCAAGACGGCGATCGTGCTCACGCCGCCACCGGCCACGCCTGCAGGTCCGCCTCCAGGCCCACCCGGGCGGCATCGGCGCGGCGCAGCATCAGCTCGGTCATGCCCACGCGCACGTGCAGGGGGCCCGCCAACCAGGCCCGGCGCAGCATCTCCACCCGCTGCCCCCGAATGAGCCCCAGGGCCTCTAGGCGGTTGCGAAGCCCCGCCTGGGCCTCAATGGCCGCGATGGTGGCTGACTGCCCTGGAGCCAAATCGGCCAAGTGGGCGGGCGTTCGCATCGGACGGAGCTTATTGAGAGTGAGTTTCAATATCGTAGGGCGCCCCGGGTTGCTTTTGGAGGCAACCGATACATCAGCCGTAAACCTCGGCTTCTAGGGTGATGGTTAAGTGTTGGTGAAGTTGGAGGCCGCAGCCTTGTCCTGTGCGAAATGCGGTGGCCGCATGGTGACCAAGGTGGGTCGCACCAACACCATGCTGATCTGCTCCGACTGCGGCCATCCCCACACCGAAAAAACGCGGCCCAAATGGAGCAGGCTTCAAGGCTTTGCCACTGGCATCTTTCTGGCTGCCCTGTTGGGCGTGACCTTTGCCGTTGCTCGCGTCTCTCGGACCCCCACCGTTGCCGAGCCTGAGGTCACCACCCAAGCCGAATGAGAAGACGGCTTCAGCAGAGCGTCTAAGCAGAAGGCTTAATCAAAAGGTTTAAGCAGAAGGCTTCAGCAAAAGGTTCAAACAGAAAGCTGCAGCAAAAGGTTCAAGCAGAAGCTTTGCCTTGGCGGATCGAATCCACCAGGGCAATGGCCAACAGCACAATGCCGATCAGCCCACTCAGCCATTCGGGCAGATGCAGATGGTGGGCCCCCAGGGGGATCCCCGCCAGCATCAACAGGCCCAGGGCCCCAATGGCGTAGTGGGCCCCATGTTCCAGATAGATCAGCTCATCAAGGGCCCTCTCCCTGGTCAATAACAGGGTGAGGGATCGGATGAACAGGGCCCCAAGACCCAGGCCCACCATGATCAAGATGATGTTTTGGGTAATCGCAAAGGCCCCGATCGTGCCATCCAGACTGAAGGAGGCATCGAGCAATTCCAGGTAGAGCAAGCTCGCCAAGCCACCGCCGGCCGCAACCCGAGCACCTGCCGCGGCCTCATCACCAAAGGCATCGGCCAACGACGTGGCCAGAAGCTGGAGCACCACACCCAACACACCGCACACCATCAGGTCGCCGCGCATCTGGGCTGGGGCGATCGCCACGAGCACCAGCAGCACGATCAGGGCCACGGCCACTTCCAGGGCTTCGATCCGGCCGGCAGCGCTGAGGCGCTTCTCCACGGCGGTCCACCAATGCAGGGTTTTGGCGTCGTCGAAGAAGTAGTGCAGAAAAACCATCAACAGGAACATGCCGCCAAAGGCCAGGATCCTGGGCTCGGCGATCTCCAGTAACTCCCGGTAGTGGTCGGGATGGTTCAAGGCCGCATCCAGGGCCTCGCCCAGGCCCACCTGCCCGGCCAGGGCCACCATCACTAGGGGGCCCAAAAAGCGCACCCCAAACACCGGAATCACCAGGCCCCAGGTGAGAAAAAACTTCTGTTGGCCGGGGGTCATGCGATCCAGCACCCGGGCATTGACGATCGCGTTATCGAAAGAGAGGGAGATCTCCAAAAGCAGCAGCACCAGGGTCAACCAGGCCGCCTGCAGCCCCAGGAACCCCAACACCGCGGCCAAGCCGATGGCTGAGAGCGCTAATGGAAAACGCACGTAACGAATCAAGCGGGAAGACAGCACGGACATCAACCGATTTGCTGGAGAAACTGCTGGGTGCGGGGGTGGGAAGGAGCCGTAAAGAACTGCTCAGGAGGCGCGATTTCCACCACCTCCCCCTCGGCCATCAGCACCACCCGGCTGGCCACGTTGCGGGCAAAGCGCACCTCATGGGTCACCACAACCATGGTCATGCCATCGGCGGCGAGCTCCTGCATCACCTCCAGCACCTCCTGCACCATCTCCGGATCGAGGGCACTGGTGGGCTCGTCAAACAACATCAAGCGCGGCTCCATGCAGAGCGAACGGGCGATGGCGACCCGCTGCTGCTGACCGCCCGAGAGCTGGCCTGGAAATTTGTGGGCCTGCTCGCCAATGCCAACCCGCTCCAGCAACGCCAGGGCTTCGCGCTCCACCTGGGCCTTGGCTCGCTTGCGCACCAACACCGGCGCGAGGGTGAGGTTGTCGAGCACGCTCAGGTGCGGGAACAGGTTGAACTGCTGGAACACCATCCCCACCTCGCGGCGAATCGCCTCGATGTTGCGGGTGTCCTCATTGATGCTGAGGCCATCGATCGTGATGGAGCCCTGCTGGAAATCCTCTAGGGCATTGAAGGTGCGAATGAAGGTGCTTTTGCCGGATCCGGAAGGGCCCATGATCACCACCACTTCGCCGCGGTGCACGGTGAGGTCCACCCCCCGCAGGGCGTGGTAGCCATTCGGGTACCACTTCTGGACACCCCGCGCTTCGAGAATGGGGTCCATCGCAGCAGGGTTGCTCGAAGCCATGGTGACAGGTGTGCCGGAAGGGGGCGATGTCATCACTGATACCTGGCCTGTTCGCTGGGGTTGAGGCGGGTTTCCAGGGCGCGGCTACCGAGCCCCAATGCGGCGCAGCAGCACCAAAACAGCACCGCCAGCACCAGGTACACCTCGGCGCTTTTGCCCAGGAAGGCCGGGTTCGCCATCACGGCCCGGGCCGTGCCCAACAGGTCGAGCAGGCCAATCAACGAGAGCAAGGTGGTGTCCTGGAGCAGGGTGATGAACTGGCCCACCACCGCGGGCAAGGCCACCCGAATCGCCTGGGGCAGCACCACCTGAACCAAGCCCTGGGGCATGGTCATGCCGAGGGATTGGGCCGCTTCCAGCTGGCCGCGGGGCACGGCTGCCAAACCGGAGCGCAGGGCCTCGGCCACATAGGCCGCCGCGAAGAAGGTGAGCACCCAGGCCGCCCGCCACACCCGATCGGGGGCCAGGCCCCCGGGGAGCAAAAAGCCCAGAATGTTTTGGCCCAAAAAGAGCAGGGTGATGAGCGGGGCACCCCGGATGAATTCGATGTAAACCACCGATCCCCAGCGCAGCAGGGGCAGCTCACTGCGCCGGCCCAGGGCCAGCACCAGGCCCAGGGGGAAACAGATCAAGATCGCGAAGCTGGAGGCCACCAGGGTGAGCAGCAGCCCACCCCACTGGGAGGGGGCCACCTGGATCAGCCCCAGGCCGCCGCTGATCAGCACCATGCCCACCAAATACAGCCCTGGCCACAGCAAGGGCACCAGCCGTTGGATCCCCCGGGGCACGTCAGCGCCCCAGCGAGCCAAGGCCCAGCGCAACCCCAACACCAGGGCCGTGATCCCCCACCAGCGCAGCTGGATCGCCAGGCTGAGCTGGAGCCAAAGGGGCACGGCCAGGGCCAGGGCCACCAAGACCCCAGCCGCCAGGCGATCGTTGAAGGGCCAGCGCTGGCCCGTGGCTTGATCCCGGGGCAGGGCGCGCAACAGCCCCCAACTCAACCCGGTGGCGGCGGCGAGCAGGGCCGTAAGCAGCCAAAGCCGCCACTGCTGTTCAATCGGATAACGGCCCACCGCAAACAGGGTGCTGTTGGCCTGGATCACGGCCCATTGGGCTTTAAAAAGGGTCCACTTGAGCAGGCCCAGGGCGATGGCCACCAAGGCCGCACCCAGGGCAATCGAAATCACACCATCCACCCGGCTACCAAACAGCTCGCTGCGCAGACGCTTCCACCAGGACGGGGACGCATGGGGGGGGGCAAACGACGCGGGCATCAGCGCTCCTTGAGCTGCACAGCAGCATTGAGGCCATTCATCAGCGCCGAGATCAGTAGGTCGATCACCAGATAGGAACCGAGCAGCAAGACCACCACCTCCACGGCCCGGCCCGTTTGGTTGAGGGTGGTTTCGGCCACGGAATAGAGATCGGTGTAGCCGCAGGCCACGGCCAGGGAGGAATTTTTGGCCAAGGAGATGTACTGGCTATTGAGGCCGGGCACGATCACCCGCAGGGCCTGGGGCATCACGATGCGCCGCAGGGTGACCAAGGGCGAAAACCCGAGGGAGCGGGCCGCTTCCCATTGGCCCTGGGGCACGGCGGCGATGCCCCCCCGCACCACCTCGGCAATAAAGGCTGACGTGTACACCACGAGCCCCGTGAGCAGGGCGCCAAATTCCACCGTGAGGCGCAGGGGTGCGTGCCAAACCCCGCCAGTGAGGTGGGGCAAGTGCCACTGCAAACCCTCCCCAAACCACCCCAAATACAGCCCCGACTTCGCCAACACAAGGCCGGGCAGCTGAATGGCACCCGCCCCATTCGGCAAGGCCAGAAACACCACGAAATACCAAAAGACCAGCTGCAAGAGCAGGGGGATATTGCGCACCACTTCCACATAGCTCCGGGCCAGACGCTTCAACAAACCGTTGCTGCTAAAGGCGGCAGAGCCCACCGCCGTGCCCAGCAGGGTGGCCCCCACCAGGCCCACCAGCACCACCTTCAAGGTGTTGACCAAGCCCGCCAGCAGGGCCTGCCAATAGGGCTGACTCGCCGAAAAGGGAATCGAGGATTCGGCCAGATCAAACCCCGCCGGGTTATCGAGCCAACCCCAACTCAGCAGCAAGCCGGCGGCGGTGAGATTGCGCACCAAATTGCCGAGCAAAAAGGCCACCACCACCAGCACCACCAAGCCCGCGGCGGCCTGCACCGCCAACGGCACCACCCGGCGGTTGCGCCACCAGGGGGTGGTTGCAGAGGGTCGCGACGGAGAGGGCATCAACGGAAGGGGGGCGAATAGATCAGGCCGCCCTCTTTCCACTGACGGTTGAGGCCCCGCTCCAGCTTGAGCTTGGAGCCACTGCCCACATTGCGCTCAAACACCTCGCCGTAGTTGCCCACCGCCGTGATCGCCTTCACCACAAAATCCGGGGGGAGGCCCAACTGCTTGCCGAAGTCGCCTTCGACGCCAAGGAAGCGACGCAGGTCCGCCTGGTTGGGATTGGCCTTCGCTTCCGCCAGCTTGGCGGCCACATTGGCCTGGGTAATGCCGAGTTCTTCGGCCTGCATCAGGGCATAGATCGTCCATCGCACGGCATCGGCCCAGCCGGGATCAGCGTTCACCGTGGCGGGGGTGAGGGGTTCCTTGCTGAGCACCTCAGGCAACAGGGTGTGGCCAGCCGGCGTGGGGAAGCCGGTGCGCTTGGCCGCCAGCTGGGATCGGTCGCTCGTCACGGCCACGCAGCGACCCTGCAGGTAGGCCGCGTAGGTCTGGTCGGCGGTTTGGAATTTGAGCGGGGTGTAGGCAGCGTTGATTTCGCGCATGCGATCGGCGAGGTTGAGCTCGGTGGTGGTGCCGCTCTCCACGCAGATGGGCTTACCGGCCAAATTCTTCAGGCCCTTGATGCCGCTGGCAGCCGGCACCATCACCCCTTGGCCGTCATAGAAGGTGGTGGGGGCAAAACTGAGCCCATTGCCGCCTGAAGCATCCCGGCTCAAGGTGAGGGTGGTGTTGCGGGAGAGCAGGTCCACCTCGCCACTGGCCAGGGCCGCAAACCGTTCGCTGGAATTGAGGTCGCGGTAATCCACCTTGGCGGGATCGCCAAACAGCGCTGCCGCCACGGCCTTGCACACATCCACATCCAGGCCGCTGTAGCTGCCGTCTGGCGCCACAAAACTGAACCCGGTCAACTTGCCATCCACCCCACACACCACGGTGCCGCGGCCTTTGATGGTGGCCAGCTTCTGACTCTGCACACCGCCGTCCTCACTGGCGCATCCCACCAGCGCCAGGGCGGTAAGCACAGGAACAACGGCAGCCAGCCTGGGGAAGCGAACCATGGATGGCGAAAGAGGTTTCCGGCAGTTTGGCAGTAATCCCAACTGCCTAGGTTTAGGAAAGCGCGTTTGGCCCGGACCCCAGGTGAACAGGTTGCGGAGCCAATCCCCCAAACAGCTGCTTCAGGCCATCGCCCGCGATCTTGTGGCACTCAGCCACGACCCCGACGACTTCGACCACGCCTTTCATTTACTCAATGCCAGCTATGCCACCCCGGCGGCGGCCCAAGCCCGGGAACGGCTGAAAAGCGACCCGGCCATTGCCCCATTGGTGGCCGAGCGCTACTGGGGGCCGTGGCCCCAAACCCCTGAACTGCTCCAGCTACCACCAGGCAGTTTGGGCCAGTCCTTCGGCCGCTTTCTTCAACACCAGGGCCTCGACCCCCTGCCCGATCCTGAGTGGCCCGAAGGCAGTCAGGCCGACGACCACTATTTGCAACTGCGAATTCGCCACACCCACGATCTTTGGCATGTGGTGGCTGGGATTCCCCCCACCTCAGCAGGGGAGGCCGCCCTCGATGGCCTCACCACCGAGCAACTGCGCTGGCCCGGTTCCGCCCTGCTCCTGGCAGCCCATCTGCTGCATCGGGCCGAAGCGGATCCCCAAGAGGGCCCCGATGTGGGCCTCGCCATTGCCTTCGGATTGGAGCTGGGGGCCAAGAGCCAGCCACTCCTGGCCCAACGCTGGGAGGAAGGCTGGTCAACCCCGCTGCAGGCCTGGCGCCAGCAGCTCGGTATCGACGCCCTGATGCAACGCAATCCGTTCCATTCCGTTGCCCATGCAATCCAGGGGTCAGACTGGGGCGAAATCTTGTGACTCCCGGGCTAGATGGGCCGCATCCAAGCCTCTGGGGTGTGGGATTTACGCCGCACGTTGATCGGCAAGCCCCTGCCCACCAGCGCCCACGCCGAAGAGCGGCTCACCAACGCTGAGGCCCTCGCGATCCTGAGCTCCGACGCCCTCTCCTCGGTGGCCTACGCCACCCAGGAAATTGTGCTGGTGCTGGGCATGGCCGGGGCCGTGGGCCTGGGCTTCACCCTGCCGATCACGGGGCTGATCATTGCCCTGATGATCATCGTGGCGATTAGCTATCGCCAAACCATCAAGGCCTATCCCCTGGGGGGGGGCTCCTACCGGGTCTCCCACGAAAACCTGGGCGATCTGCCGGGCCTGGTGGCTGGCGCCGCCCTCTCGATTGATTACGTGCTCACCGTGGCCGTGAGCACGGCAGCCGGCATCTCGGCGCTCACCTCCTATTTCCATGGCCTGGAGCCCTACCGGGTTCCCCTGTGCCTGGTGGCGTTGCTGCTCTTGATGGTGGCCAACCTGCGGGGCCTGCGCTCCAGCGCCCAACTGCTCAGTACCCCCACCTATGTGTTTATGGCTGCCGTGCTCACGGTGGTTGGCGTGGGTCTGCTCAAGCTTGCCCATGGCGACATTGGCCCCGTGGCTGTAGCCGAACAAAACCTGCGCCTGGCCGAACAGCACGGCGGTCTCACCGCCATCAGTGCCGTGCTGCTGATGCGGGCCTTCAGCTCCGGTTGTGCTGCCCTCACGGGCATTGAGGCGATTAGCGATTCGGTGATGGCGTTTAAGCCCACCGAATGGAAAAACGCCCGACGCGTGCTCACCGTGATGGTGCTGCTCCTGGCCGTGATGTTTGGCGGGTTGAGCGTGCTCGCCCAACAACTTGGAACCATCTACAAGGAGAACGGGCCCACCCTGCTCTACCAACTGGGGGGTCAGGTTTTTGGGCACCACAGTCCCATGGTGTTGGTGTTGCAGGTGGCCACCCTGCTGATCCTGCTCCTCGCCGCCAATACGGCCTACGCCGACTTCCCCCGCCTGGCCAACTTCCTGGCCCAGGACGGCTACCTGCCCCGCCAACTCACCTCCCTCGGCGATCGGCTGGTGTTTAGCAACGGAATCCTTGCCCTCACTGGCTTCTCCGGGGTGCTGATCGTGATCTTTGGCGGCAGCGTCAGCCGGCTGATCCCCCTCTATGCGGTGGGAGTGTTCTTGAGCTTCACCCTCTCCCAGGCCGGGATGGTGGTGCATTGGTGCAAAGAACGGGGGTTGGGCTGGCGGGTCAAGGCGCTGATCAACGGCTTTGGCAGCTTGGTCACCCTGGTGGTGACGGGGGTGCTGCTGTTCAGCAAGTTCACCCATGGGGCCTGGCTGGTGGTGGTCACGATTCCCCTGCTGGTGATGCTGTTTTTGGCGATCAAGCGGCACTACAGGCAGGTGGCCAAGCGATTGCGCCTTGCTACCGATAAAAAACTCAGCCTGCCCCCGGCCCCGGCCGATGGCGGAGCACCGGTGGTGGTGCTCGTAGGCCAACTGCACCGCGGCAGTTTCGAGGCCGTGCGCTATGCCCGCTCCATCGCCCGGGAGCTGGTGGCCGTCCACGTGGATTTAGGCCTCGGCAAAGCGGAGGCCTTTCGTGAGCAATGGCAGCGCCAGCTCCCCGGGATCCCGCTGGTGGTGCTGGATTCGCCCTACCGCTCCCTGATCGATCCGGTGCTGGAGTTTGTCAAAACCTTTGAGGTGGAGCACAAACAAGATCGCGAAGCCTTCTGCACGGTGGTGCTGCCCGTCTTTGTGACCAGGCACCGCTGGGAAAACCTGCTCCACAACCAATCCACCATTTCCCTGCGCAGTGCCCTCCGGGCCCAGGGCACCCGGGTGGTCACCACGGTGGGTTTCTATTTGTAAGCCCCAGGTGCCGGGACAGTCGGGGGGAGGCTCGGAGTGGAAGAGCGCCCGCCCAGGGCCCAAAAGGCCGGGATCGCATAGAGGCTGCAATACAGGGCTGGGCCCCACTGCCAGCCTTGCTTTTCGAGCAGCCAACTGCACACCAGCGGCGATGTGCCCGCAAACAGGGCCATGGCCAGGCTGTAGGCGATCGAAAACACGGCGCAGCGTTGGCGCTCGGGCACCATCTCCACCGCCATCACCCCCTGGGCTCCCATGGTGAGCATCACCGGCAACACCCCCAGGGCCTGGCCGATCAGCAATCCCCTCGGGCCTGCCAATTGCACCAGGGGCAACACCACCGGGGTGGTGACGGCTAAAAGCAGGTTGCCCATCCGATTGATCGGCACCTTCCCGTAGCGATCCACCAAAACCCCACCGAGCACCACCAAGGGCAAGCCCAGGGTTTGGATCACGGCGGCTGTGCTGTTGGCCGCAGCCACACTCGATCCCCTCTGGTTGCCGCTGTAGTCGACCAGATAGACAAACAGCACATAGAAAACGACATTGGCGAACGACACCAAGGCGCCAATGCGCAGCACCAAGCGCCATTGGCCGCCCACCTCCCGCAGCCGACCGCCCATGGCAGCAAGCAGGTCGGCGCCCGACTGGATGGGCGCTTGTCCAGGAGAGAGCTGCAGGGTTTCGGGCATCTGGCGCCGCATCCACAAGCCCAACACCGCCACCATCGCCCCCACCGCAAACGGCAGGCGCCAGCCCCAGGCCTCCATGGCCGAAGCCCCCAGCAGCTCAGCCAGCACCGCCACGGTGGCTGATCCCAAACTGAAACCCACGAGCCCCCCGGCGGTCGCAAGACTGGCCAACAGGCCCTGGCGCCCTGGCAGGGCGGCCTCGGTGGCGTAGGTCATCGAACCGGTGAATTCACCCCCCACGGAGAAGCCCTGCAGCATGCGCAGCAGCAGCAACACCAAGCCGGCCGCTGCTCCCCATTGGGCATGGGTGGGCAACAGGGCAATCAGTAGGCTCGACCCCCCCATCAACACAATGCTGAGGCTGAGCATGGTGCGCCGGCCGAGCAGATCGCCGATGGGGCCCAGCACCAAGCTGCCCACGGGCCGCATCAAGTAGCCCACCGCAAACACCCCGAAGGCTGCCACCACCTGCATCCCGGGCGCATCGGTGGGGAAAAATGCCTTGCCCAGGGGCGTAGCCACGTACCCGTAAACGGCAAAATCAAACCACTCGAGGGCATTGCCCCACAGGGCCGCGAGGGTGGCCGCCCGGCGCTGGCCAGCCGTGAGATGCAGGGTCATGGCTTGGGGCCAGAACGGTCGAGCAGGCGCGATTCCCACCACGACAACAGCCTGGGCACGGCCACGATCAGCGCCACAAGAGCGAGCGCACCAAAGCCAAATTCCAGCACCCCTTCCACCATGCGCTGGAACGGAATCCACCGCCCCCCCAGCCAAGCCAGGCTCACCATCGTGGTGGCCCAGAGCAGGGCACCGGTGCAATTGCACAGCAAAAAGCGGCCATAGGGCATCCCCACCGCCCCGGCCATGGGGCCCGCCAACACCCGCAGCACCGCCACAAAACGGCCCAGCAGCACCGATTTGCCGGCATGGTTCAAAAATTGGCTCCGCAGCGTCTCAATTTGCTCTGGGGATTGGCGCAGCCACTGGCCCACCCGCAGCAGCAGGGGCCAACCGGCCCGGCGACCCACCCAATAGCCAATCGAATCGCCCACCATCGCCCCGCCACTGGCGGCGGCGATCACACCAGCCAGGTTCAAATGGCCACTGCCGGCCGCATAACCGCCCAGCAGCGTCACGGTTTCCCCAGGCAGGGGCAGCCCGGCGCTCTCGAGCACCATGGCCGCAAACACCACGCAGTAGCCCCAGGTGTTGAGCAGGTCTTCGAGGTTGGCCGTGCTGAAGAACTCAGGCAGAACCATGCTTTAGCTCAGCCGATCAGGTAACCCAATTGTGCAAGGCCATAGCGGCCGAGCCCCACCAGGGCCGCCCCACCGATCAACTGCAGCACGCTCCACCGCCAGCGCAACAGCAGCACCAGGGCCAGCAGCACAAGCCCAGCTGGGGCCCAATCGAATGGGCCGGCCGGCCAAAGCACGGGGGCAGCAAAGAACAACACCAGGCTGCCGATCACCCCCACCACCGCGGCGGTGATCGCCCGTAGGGGAGCTCCCAAGCGCAGGTTGTCGCGGGTGGCTTCCACCAGGGGGCCGCCCACCAGGATGAACCCAAAACTGGGCAGGAAGGTGAACCACACCACCACCAAGGTGGCGGCCACCGCATCCCACCAGTGGCCCGGGGCCCCAAACACCCCGGTGTTCCAGCCGCCCATGAAGCCCACGAAGGCCACCACGATGATCAAGGGGCCAGGGGTGGTTTCCCCCAGGGCTAGGCCATCCACCATCTGGCTGGCACTCAACCAATCGAAGTGACCCACCGCCGCCTTGGCCACGTAGGGCAACACCGCATAGGCCCCCCCAAAGGTGACCAGGGCCACCTGGCTGAAGAACCGCCCCATGGCCACCAGGGGGCCATCCCATCCATTGATCAGGCCGAGGGCCAGCAGGGGCAGGCCAAGGGCACAGCCCCACACCAGCAGGGTGAGGGCGAGGTGGCGCTTGGACAACCTGGCGTGGGCCGGCGTGGGCGTGGCATCGCCATGGATGAAATCGCGGGGAATGTCATCGCCTGCACTGGTCTCGGCAATCGGGTTTTGCTGGGAAGGGTTTTGGACTGCGACGACCGGGGCTTGGGGCTCGGGCAACGCCAACCAAGCGGGCTTCCAGCGGCCGGCGGCCCATCCGGCCAGGGCCGCCAAGGCGATCACCAGGGGGTAGGGCCACTGCAACACGCTGAAGGCCAAAAAGGCGACAACAGCGAGCCAAACCAGGGTCTGGGTGTGCAGAGTGCGGCGCCCCAGCCGCCAGCCCGCCTGCACCACGATCGCCAGCACCGCGGGCTTCAGCGCCCAAAACACGGCGGCCAGGAGCGGCAACTGGCCCCAGAGCACATAGATGGTCGACAGGGCTATCAGGACGATCACCGAAGGCAGCAAAAACAGGCCGCCGGCCACCAGGCCACCCCGCACCCCATGCATCAACCAGCCCAGGTAGGTGGCCAGCTGGATGGCCTCAGGGCCCGGCAACACCATGCAGTAGTTGAGGGCGTGGAGATAGCGCCGCTCCGAGAGCCACCGGCGCCGCTCCACCAACTCCTGGTGCATCAAGGCGATCTGCCCTGCCGGCCCGCCAAAACTGATCCAGCCCAGCTGAAACCAATAGCGGGAGGCCTCAGCGAGGGAGACAACTGGAGCGGCAGTTGGTGACACAAGTGAACCAAAGCAAGTTCAATCATAGGTAGTCCAGGAAGCAGGAAGACCAGGGAAACTGTGTTTTAAACCACAACACCTGATTGGTCTCAAAATAAACTAAGTACTACAGACAGAACCACCTTGTTGGTCTCCAATCGCGCGCACCAACCACCAACAATCCCCAACAACTTTGGGCCTACCCTGTTGATCATTGCTGGGCTGTGGCTGACACCAGTCCTGGTTGGAATTCCGATTCTTTGGCTAGGCATCACCCAACTGCGGGATCATCAAGGCCGCCGTAGCTTTGCCTTAGGCAGTAACAGCTAACCCAGCATTTCCCGAATCACTGGTGCCAGCTGACGGTGCTCATGCAAAAAACCATCATGGCCATGGTTGGAATCAATTCCGGTAAACGTGACGCCCCCCGGCAACGCATGGGCCATTTCCAATTGCAACCTTGGCGGGAAAAGGCGATCTGATCGAATCGAAACGATGCGCGTGCGGGCTTGCACCCTGGCCAAGGCTGCTTCCACACTGCCTCGACCCCGACCCACATCGTGGTGGCTCATGGCCTTGGTGAGGGCGATGTAGCTATTGGCATCGAAACGACGGACCAATGAGGCGCCGTCATCTTCCAGGTAGGCCTCAATGGCATAACGTCCTTCCGCCAAAGGGTTGTTCTCAGCCTCAGGCCTGCGGTGGAACAGGCTTGCAAATTCCCGCTCATAGCCATAGGACAAAACAGCCAGCGCGCGCGCCAGGGCCAAGCCCAATTGGGGCTGCTTTGTGCTCTTTTGTTGATAGTCACCACCTCGAAAATGGGGATCCAGCTCAATCGCCCGAACCTGGGCATGGTGCAGGGCAATCTGCTCAGCGGTGGCATAGGCCGTTGTGGCCATCACCATCAAGCGCTCCACCGCAAAGGGATGGGTGATCGCCCATTCCAAGGCCCGCATGCCCCCCATGGAGCCGCCCACAACCGCGTGCCACGTGCTGATGCCGAGCTGTTCAGCCAAAGCCGCCTCGGTGGCCACCAAATCCCGAATCGTGATCGTTGGGAAACGGCTGCCATAGGGAACCCCATCGGGGGCCAAGGATCCAGGCCCGGTGCTGCCCTGGCAGCCCCCAAAGGCATTGGGGCAGACCACATAAAAGCTGTTGGTATCCAGGGGGCGATCAGGCCCAATCAACCCATCCCACCAGCCAGCCTCGGGATGGCCGGGCTCCACCGGCCCCGCTGCATGGCTGTCGCCGGTGAAGCCATGCAACAACAAAATCGCGTTGCTTCGGGTGGGGTTGAGTTCACCCCAGCTCTCGTAGGCCAGGGTGATGGGCCCAAAGCGTTTACCCCCCTCCAGGGTGAGGGGGGTATCGGCAAACAACGTGGCGAACTGGCGTTTGCCAATGGGATCACCCGGATGCCAGCCAGCCATGGGGGCGGATCGACCGGGGGCCTAGGTGGATCGCCGCAGGGCCTGCTGCCAGGCCCGTTCAGCGACAAAACCGAACAGGCTTGGGGCAACAGCAAAGAGACCTGCGATCGCCACCAGTGGCAGGGAAAGCTGCTGCAAGCCCACGAGCAACGGAACCAGGCTCAGCACGGGCACCCAACCATGGGGAACCAGGGCCGCGCTCTTTCCTTCCGCTCGCAGGGTCGCCACTTGGAAGCCCTGCTCCTGCCAACGGGGAAACCCCCCTTCCAGGTGCTGGATACGCCGGTGGAATCCCCCGTCGTAGAGGCTTTGGACCACTGCTTCGGTGTCTTCCTGGCGAGCGCCCACCAAGACGAGATCGGAATCGAGCGCCTCGCCGCTTAGGAGCGAAGGCACACCAATGCGGTGACTTCCAGGAATGTGGGCTTTTTCATAGGCACGAGCATCACGAATATCGATCACCAAAGGAGTGTGGGCGTGGCTCTTGGCTTGCTGGAGCCTGAGCAGGTCATGGGGCTTGAGCACATGGTGGGCCTGGGGGAAGGCCTTGCTTGGGGTGGTCATGGCAACTGTGACGAAGGAATCAGATCAAAGAACGAAGCAAAAACAGGAACAACAACAGGGACAACAACGAGGCAAAACCCAACGCCCCATGTCCGATGCGATAGCCATCAGAGCCCTGCCCAACTGCAGACAGTGTGGGGCCAACTTGCATTAACACCGGTATCCCGAGCAACAAACCGTACTTAACGGAATGCCATGGAGCCTTCCCTGCGCTCAAGCGGCTTCAAGCTGCGGCTTCAGACTGCAGATTTCTGACCACAAGCTTCTGGAAAGGCGTTGCAAACAATCTCCCCATCCACGAGCAGCAGGCTTTCCCCTGGGGCCAAGGCCCGCCAGGTTTCATTCGTGGTGAGGGGTTCGGTGCTCACGATCGTGACCACATCGTTTTCCGTGGTGACCGCCGAAAAATCCACGGTCACGTTGTCGTCGGCCAGGGTGGCCTGGGCAAAGGGAGCCCGCCGGGTGATCACATGCAATTTGGTGCCGCCAAAGGCGTAGAGCCACTGGCCATTGCTGATCAAACAATTAAAGATGCCCTGGCCCGCCAGATGGGCCGAGCAGCGATTCAGCAAGTCAAACAAGATGTTTCGCCCTAACTGGGGCGAGGCCCGATCGTTCAAGGTGTTGAGGATCCAGCAAAAGGCCGCTTCGCTATCCGTATTGCCAATCGGGCTGTAGGGATCCCCCGAAGGAATGGTGCCTTTGATGTCGCCATTGTGGGCAAACACCCAATCCTGGCCGTGCCATTGGCGCTGGAAAGGGTGGCAATTGTCCAGGGTCACCACGCCCTGGGTGGCCTTGCGGATATGGGCCAGGGAATAGAGGGCCTTGAGATCGTGCTCGGCCATCTGGGCCGCCAAGGGGGAGAACGCCGCGGCGCTCTCTTCGCGAATCACCCTCAAGCCGCCGCTTTGGGGATCGAAGCTCGCCAACCCCCAGCCATCGGCATGCTCCCCGGTGGCCCCGCCGCGGCGCGCAAGGCCGCGGAAGGAAAAACGCATATCGGTAGGGGTATTGGCACTGAGGGCCAGCAGTTCACACATGAACCGAGGGGGGAATGGAAGGGCGGAGGGCCTGGAGCGACAACGCTAGTCCGATCCCAGCAACCACCTAGCGGTGGCCATAAAAAAGCCCCAGCATGGTCTGCCAGGGCCCTGAGATAAAGGTTCAGCTCAATCAGCGGCTCTTACTGAAGATTTGATCCCAAAGGCCACCCTTGCCGAAATACTTACTATTCACCGTATTCCAGCCACCGAAGGACGCAACGGTGAAGGTTTTAACCTCCTGGAACTTGCCCCGGGCGTAGGCCTTGCCCTCGGCAGTGACGGGGCGGAAGCCATTGTCCACAAAGATCTTTTGGGCTGCAGGGGTGTACAGGAATTTCGTGAAAGCTTCGGCAGCCTTGCGGTTGCCTTTCTTGTTCACATTTTTATCCACCACTGCGATGGGACCCTCGATCAGAATATTGGGGCTGGGTATCTTGTAGGGAGTCTTCCAGTCGCCGGTCTTCCTAGCCAAAATGGCTTCATTCTCGTAATTGAGAAGCACATCACCCTTGCGGCGCTTCACGAAGACGTCGGTGGCTTCGCGGGCATCCTTAGGCAACACCTCGACGTTTTTATACACGGTGGTGAGATATTTTCTCGCCTGGGCATCGGAGCCACCTGTTTGGGTAACCGAGCCGTAGAGACCCAGGAAATTCCAGCGGGCACCACCGGAGGTTTTGGGGTTGGCCGTCACCACGTCAACATCCTTGTTGTCGAGGTCTTTCCAGGTATTGATCTTCTTGGGGTTCAGGGGCCGCAAGAAGAAGACCACCACCGAATTGGTGATGATCGAATTGTTGGGATTTTCCTTCTGCCAACCCTTGTCGATCAGGCCGGCCTCCTGAATCTTGATCACATCGCCTTCGAGAGCCAAGCCCACCACATCGGCTTCGAGGCCATCGATCACGGCGCGGGTCTGGCTGCCTGAGCCGCCGTAGCTGGTTTTCACAGTCACGGTCTGCCCTGTCTTCTTCTTCCAATCAGCCTGGAAGAGGGGGATGATCTTGTCGTAGGCAGTCTTGGTGACCGCGTAGCTCACCAGCAGGACTTCCTGCTTGCCACCTACTGCAGGGCCAGCCGAAGCGGGTGAGGCCAGAAGGAGCGGGGCGCCAGATGCCGAGAGGGCTACTGCGGCAACGCCGGCACCGAGGCGGCGGGAGAGCGAAGAAGCGATGAAATCCACGTAAATCCGATGGGACTGATTGGGAACATAGGTCGCCGCGAAGCCCGCCCTCGTATTCCCAACTACATCACTGGGGAATGCGGTTATTATGAGCCGGAGGCCTGGCGCAACGTGGCATTTAGCTCCAAAACCGACTACGGCCTCGTCGCCCTGATCGAACTCGGCAGCGCCTACCCCTCCGGCGGGGTGATGCAGGTGGCCGAGATTGCTGCTCGCCAAAGCATTCCCGACCGCTACCTCGAGCAAATGCTCACCACCCTGCGGCGGGGCGGAATCCTGCGCAGCATCCGGGGCCCAAAGGGGGGCTACCAGCTGATGCGCTCGCCATCCGAGGTGCTCGTCGCCGACGTCGTCAACTGCCTGGAGGGGGAGGGCTCCGCCAAAGACACGCCCACCAGGCCCACCGCTGAATTTGAGGTGCTGCTTGAACTCGACCAGCAGCTCGAAGCCGCCAAGCAAGCCCTGCTAAGCAGCACCAGCCTCCAAGACCTGATTGATCGCCGCGACGCCCAGACCCAAGAACAAGCGATGTACTTCATCTGAAGCCCAGAAAAAAGCGCCAGAAAAGATTTGATACCCCGCAAGTCCGATTGGGTATGCGAATTTTTCGCTGCTATGGTTTTTGCAGCTTCTTTTGATGCGATGCCGAGCTGTTGTTGTCAGCGAATGCCCTAGGCCAGCCCCCTGCTGGCCGTGCCCTTCAGCCATGACCTCTTCGCATCCGTTCTGCCATGACCGCCTCCCTGCTCGCGCCCACCCGCCAGCTCGCCTCCCGCCGAAGTTCACCGACTAGGCCCCCCTCCGTTCGCGTTCATCCCCAAACAACCCAAACCACCCTTCGCCTCTCCTTTCCCGCCAACGATTCCCTCCCCCACAGCCTCTACTGGAAAATCGAGGAGGGCTATGTGCGCACCTTTGCCTGGGATGCCGAAGGTGACACCATCACCCTCGGCATTTGGGGCCCGGGCGAATGGGTGACCACTGCTTTTTCCTCCAGCCAGGCCATCGAACTGCAATGCCTCACCCCTGTGGTGGTGACCCAGTTCCTGCCCACAGCCGCCGACATCGACCAACTGCTGCGCCGCCAGGTCCAAAACATCGAAGAAATCTTCCAGCTCAACCGGATCCGATCCGCTGATCAACGGCTCCTGGCCCTACTCACCTGGATTGGCGGCCGGTTTGGCCAAGTCAGCGCCAGCGGATACCGGCTCTCCCTCAAGGAGCTCAACCTCACCCACCAATCCCTGGCTGAGCTCTGCGGCTTGACCCGCGTCACCGTCACCAAGGCCCTGAGCCGTTACCGGGAAATCGGTACCCTTCAAAAACTCAGCCCAGACGACTGGTTCATTCCCAGGCCTGCGCTGGCCCCAGGGTTCGCCTGAGGATGGAAGACCCATGAATCAATCAGCCATCGAGCGGGCCTATCCCAACAACGCCCCTGCCCTGTTGACCTTGACGTTTAAGAACGGCGAGGTGCTCCGCCGGCAAAGCGCCCAGATCCTGATGCAATACCTCAGTGATCCCAGGCTGTCCTCGTTTGAGCCCGAGATCCAAGATTGCGTCATACAAACGACAACCCGGCCCAACGTCTAGGGCCCATCAACCAGGGCCAGTTGCATCCGTAACTGGCCTTTTTTTTGAGCGTTCAGGCTTCCCCCACCCGAGATGACCAGCATTCACGCCGATAACCGGATCTACGCCGACAACAGCCTCACCATCGGCAAGACCCCCCTGGTGCAACTCAACCGGGTCACCGAGGGCTGCACCGCCAGGGTGCTGGCAAAAATTGAGGGCCGGAACCCCGCCTTCTCGGTGAAGTGCCGCATTGGCGCCGCCATGATTTGGCAGGCCGAACATGATGGCCTGCTGGGTCCTGGGAAGGAATTGGTGGAGCCCACCAGCGGCAATACCGGCATCGCCCTGGCCTTTGTGGCCGCCTCCCGCGGGATACGGCTCACCCTCACCATGCCGGAAACCATGAGCTTGGAGCGCCGCAAGTTGCTCACGGCCTACGGCGCCCATTTGGTGCTCACGGAGGGCCGGCTGGGCATGCCCGGGGCGATCGCAGCCGCTAAGGCGTTAGCCGATTCCGATCCCGATCGCTACGTGCTGCTGCAGCAATTTGCCAACCCCGCCAATCCCCAGATCCACCACGACACCACCGGCCCGGAAATCTGGAGCGATACCGACGGCCAGGTGGATGCCTTAGTTGCTGGGGTGGGCACCGGTGGCACGATCACCGGGGTGAGCCGCTACATCAAAACCACCCTGGGCAAGCCCTTGGTGTCTGTGGCGGTGGAGCCCACCAACAACCCGGTGATTAGCCAAACCCGAGCCGGTGATCCCGTCAAACCCGGACCCCACAAAATCCAAGGGATTGGGGCTGGCTTTGTGCCCGCCAACCTCGATCTTTCCATGGTGGATCGGGTGGAGGCGGTGGGCGATGAGGAGGCCTTTGCCGGCAAAACGATCGTGGTGGTGCTGCCCGATTCCGGTGAGCGCTACTTGAGTTCAGTGCTCTTTGAGGGCGTCTTTAACGACAAGGGGCTGGCCGCCGTTTGAATCCAGCCCCAGCCTGAACTGCTCCCTGCCCCCACAAAAAAGCCACTAAATTAGTCGCAAAAGCCGAGAAAAGATTGGCAGACATGGTCACAAACCGGGTATCGATGAGGGATCTCAAGACCCATCTCTCCGATTGGCTCGCCCGCGTTCAGGCGGGAGAGTTGGTGGAAGTGACATCGCACCGTAAGCCCATCGCCCGCATCACCGTGCTTCAACGTGCTAACGAGGGGCCTCCAAATCCTCTACAGGGCGCCATCGATGCTGGCATCGCGAGCTGGAACGGCCGCAAGCCGGTGTTTCCCCCTCCCATCAAGCTGCAGGGCGAAGGGAGGTTGATCAGCGACATCGTGATCGAAGATCGGGGCTGAGCGGATGATCCTGTTCTGCGACTTGCCGGCGGTTTCACCCTGCGCGGTAACGACACCGAAAAGGCCGAGCTCCAGCAGCTCGAGGTGTTGCTGTAAGAGCTCAAAACCTAAATGCTGTAATCCGGCACGAAGGAGCGGGCTTCGCGGCTGCGGATGTGCAACTGCCGGCCCACGTCAAGGCTGGCGTAGTTGATCTGATCGCGGGGAATCTGGGCCATCACCACTTGGCCATCGGCTAGGACCAGCTCGGCTTGGAGATCGCGGCCCATATGGCTCAGCCGCCGCAGCTCCACGGGCACGGTGCCGTCTTGGGCCTCAATGAACACCTCCACATCGTGGGGGCGCACAAACATCTGGCCGTCTCCTCCTAGATGCAGGCCCGGGGTCTGGCCAGCGCCAACGCCCACCTGAATGGCTCCCTGGGGAAGCACGTTCACGGCCCCGATGAAGCTCATCACAAAGGGCGTGGCCGGATGGTCGTAAATCTCTGCCGGCGTGCCGATCTGCTCCACCTTGCCGTGGTTCATCACCACAATCTTGTCGGCCACTTCCATGGCCTCTTCCTGGTCGTGGGTCACGATCACCGTGGTGACGTGCATCTCATCGTGGAGATTGCGCAGCCAGGCCCTCAGCTCCTTACGCACTTTGGCGTCGAGGGCACTGAAGGGCTCATCGAGCAGCAGCACCCTGGGCTGCACCGCCAAAGCCCTGGCTAAAGCCACGCGCTGGCGCTGGCCACCGGAAAGCTGGGATGGGTAGCGGCTGCCATAGCCCTGGAGTTGCACCAATTCGAGCAGCTCATCCACCCGCCGCCGGATTGCCTCTTTTTTCCAACGACGCAACTCCAGCCCAAAGGCCACGTTTTGACGCACGGTGCGGTGCTTAAAGAGGGCGAAATGTTGGAAGACAAAACCCACTTCCCGGTCTTGCACCGAGCGCTCGGTGGCCTCTTCGCCGGTAATCCAAATGCGGCCTTGATCGAGCTGCTCGAGCCCAGCGATCAAGCGCAGCAAGGTGCTTTTGCCCGATCCCGAAGGGCCCAACAGAGCCACCAACGAGCCGGTATCCACATCGACACTGACGTCATCGACGGCCCGGAAGTCGCCAAAGTTCTTGGTAACACTGGAAACCCGGATTCCCATCGAGCCTGAGCGGTAGAAAAGATTGGAACAGCTTGGCCCCTAGGCAGCCTCGAGAGGCCTGGCCAAAAGCAATCCAACTCTACAAGAAACTCCGTAAACCCGGTCAAGAACCGTTGTTTAAACCTGGGGCCAGTGTTACGGTCGTCGGCAATGGTTTTACGGCGCCATGACTGCTGTCCTGCCGCGCCAGCGGCGTCCACAACGCTTCCCACTCGTCAAGCTGCCGAGCTGGTCGTGGCGCATCACCTGGTTCTATCTGGGTTTGGTGCTGTTTTTGCCCCTGGGGGGCATGTTGCTCAAGGCGGCAGGCGTTGGGCCCGCAGGCTTCTGGGAAGCGGCCACCAGCCCCGAAGCAGTGGCCACCTACAAGGTGAGTTTTTGCCTCGCTTTTTTGGCCAGCATCATCAATGGGGTGTTTGGCCTGGTGATTGCCTGGGCCCTGATCCGCTGCCGCTTTCCTGGCCAGAAGCTGCTTGATGCCCTGATCGATTTGCCATTTGCCCTCCCCACGGCCGTGGCGGGCCTGGCCCTGACTGCCGTCTACAGCGAAGAAGGGTGGCTGGGGGGGCCGCTCTACAACCTGTTTGGCATCAAGGTGGCCTTCACGTCCATCGGAGTGGCCATCGCCATGGTGTTCATCTCCCTTCCCTTCGTAGTGCGCACGGTGGAACCGGTGCTGCGCGCCCTGGAAAAGGAACAGGAAGAAGCCGCCTGGTGCCTCGGGGCCAGCAAGGGGCAAACCTTCTGGCGGGTGGTTTTACCTCAGCTGACGCCCGCGCTCCTGGCTGGCGTGGCCCAGGGCTACAGCAGGGCCGTTGGCGAGTACGGCTCGGTGGTAATGATCTCCAGCAATGTGCCCTTCAAAGACCTCATTACCCCCACCTTGATTGTGCAGAAACTGGAGGAATACGACATCAACGGTGCCACCGTGATCGGCACGGTGATGCTGCTCTTCTCCCTGGTGAGTCTGCTGGCCATCAACCTGATCCAGGTCTGGGGTCAGCGCTACCAAGGCAATTAAACCCATGCCATTTGTCATTCCCCCGCTTGAATCGATCAAACCAGCGCGGTGGGTTAAACCGACGCTGGGTAGCCGGCTCAAATCCGCCACACCCGCCTTGATCGCGATCGTGGCCTGCCTCTATGTGGCCGTGGTCATCCTGCTACCAGCCGTCTCCGTGGTGGTTCAGGCCTTTGCCAAGGGGATTGGGCCCTTCCTGGAAAACTTTGAATCGGAAGATCTGCGTTCCGCCCTGCGGCTCACCTTGATCACCGCCTGCATAGCGGTGCCCGCCAATACGGTGTTTGGCCTGGCGGCAGCAACGGCCATAGCCCGCAAAAAATTCAAGGGCAAGGCCTTGCTGCTGAGCGTGATCGACTTGCCCTTCTCGATCTCACCGGTGGTGGTGGGCCTGATGCTGGTGCTGCTCTATTCGCCATCCCATGGCGTGCTCGCCGGCCTGGTCAACAGCCTGGGCTGGAAAATCCTCTTCTCAACTCCCGGAATTGTGTTGGCCACGATCATCGTGACCTTCCCGTTTATGGCACGGGAAGTGATTCCCCTACTAGAGGAGGAGGGCTGGGAGCAGGAAGAAGCCGCCAAAACCCTTGGGGCCAGCGACTGGCAGGTGTTTTGGAAGGTCACCCTGCCTTCGGTGCGATGGGCTGCCCTCTACGGCCTGATTCTCACCACCGCCAGGGCCCTGGGTGAATTTGGGGCGGTGTCGGTGGTGAGCGGCAACATCGCCTCCCAAACCCAGACCCTGCCCCTTTTTGTGGAGGATGCCTACAAGCAATACAACACCGAATTGGCCTTTGGCGCGGCCATGGTTTTAGGGGGTGTTGGAGTGGTCTCCCTGCTGCTCAAGATGGTCGTGGAGCGGCTCCTCGAGCAAGACAAGAAAGCTCGCAGCCTGGAAACGGAAGCCGAGTAGGGCGCTCAATCCAGATAAGCAACCAGGCTGCATAGCTCTAGGCACTGATCTGAAGTAGCCAGGAACACATGGCACGGCCGAAGCACGTTGCCGCAGCAACGCCTCATAGACCGGTTCATCGATAGGGTTTATGGGCTTCCTTTGTGAAGCCTTCCTATCGGTGTGAGGACCCGATGAATCTTTCCAAAAAACTGGTGCTGGCGCTTGCCGGTACCAGCCTGGTGGCCCCAGCGGCCGCCTCAGCCCAAGAAATCGCTTCTCTGAGCGGCCGAGCCGCAGTTTCGAGCTATACCCAGCAGCAGGTCGAAGACCGCTTCATGGCCTGGGAATCCAGGAACCAGGTGACCAGCGTCAACCAGTTCTCGGATGTGCAACCCACCGACTGGGCCTACCAAGCCCTGAGCAACCTGGTGGAGAAGTACGGCTGCGTGGCCGGCTATCCCGATGCCACCTTCAAAGGCAAGCAGGCCCTGAGCCGCTATGAAGCTGCCGCCCTACTGAATTCCTGCTTGGATCGGGTCACCGAAGCGACCGACGATCTGCAAAAACTGCTCAGCGAATTCAAAGTCGAGCTAGCCACCCTCAAGGGCAGGGTCGACGGCCTCGACAAAAAAGTGGGCAAGCTGGAGGCCCTGCAGTTCTCCACCACCACCAAACTCAAAGGTGAAGTCAACTTCATTCTGGGTGGGATTCCTAACTACACCTCGAATACTGGTGTGACCAACGGCCGCCAACAAAACCTTCAGCGCCAGGGGAATACCACCTTTAACTACGATGTGAAGCTGAGTTTTGATACCAGCTACACCGGCCAGGATTTGCTGAAAACCCGCCTGCGTGCCGGTAATTTCTCGGCCCTGCCCTTTGGCAGTGCATCGCAACCCTTCAAACTCGACAAATCTGATACAACCAACGACAACGTCGTTATTGACCGTCTCTACTACACCTTCCCCGTTGGCAAGGATAAGTCGATCAAATTGACAGCCGGTGCCCTGGTCCGTAACACCGAACTCAGCTGGATCCCATCGGCCTACAACGCCAACGTTCTCGACTTCTTCACCACCGGGGGTACCCCAGGCACCTACAACAAAGCCACCGGCCAAGGCTTTGGCTTCCAGTGGAAGCAAAAAGTGGCCAAAGGCAAACCCGCCTGGCTCATCAACACCAACTACGTGAGTGCTGGCAACAACGGCCTTTCTGGAGATGGCACCCAGGGGCCAACCACCAAGCAAGGAGCCTCCGGTGCTGATAGCAGCTACGGCGTCTTCAACTCCGATTCGGGCCTGAACTGGCTAACCCAGGTTGGCTACGCCGCCTCGAACTGGGGTGCAGCAGTTGCCTATCGCTACGGCACAGCAGGCTCAAGCGTGCGTGATGGCAATGGCCTAGCAGGGGCAGGCCTGCTGACCAATCAAACCTCCAACGCCATCTCCCTTAACGCCTACTGGCAGCCCGTGAAGACCGGCTGGTTCCCCTCGATCAGTGCTGGCTACGGCTACAACTGGATCGATGGTGCATCAACCGGAACCAATACCGTTGGACGACCTAACAGTTCTGGCCCGATCAATTCGGCATCCTGGTTTGCTGGTTTGCAATGGGATGATGCCTTCTTCAAGGGCAATGCTGCCGGTGTCGCCTTCGGTCAGCCAGCCTTCTCCAACTCACTCACCCAGGATTCTCCTTGGTTGATTGAGTGGTTCTACCGCTTCCAGGTGTCCGACAAAATCTCGGTTACCCCCACCCTGTTCTACGGCACTGGTATTGCCAATACCCGCTCCGCCACGACAGGTGGTGGCTCGGGCAACAGGACGAATGGCACCACATTCGATGGTCTTGGCGGCGTGATCCAAACCACCTTCCGCTTCTGATCTTCAGAGCAAGAAGACACTCCTCACTCACCTCAACGCAGCGCAAGCTGCACCTCACACACAAAACCCTGCCAGCCCCTCCTTCCTCGGAGGGGCTTTTTTATGCTCATGGACAGGTTCAATCCAAAACTCTAGACATCAACAATCTGAAGTCCATTCTTTTCCCCCTCTCCGCGATCACTCTCCGCCATGGCCAGCCAATCGCAAACCCATTACCCGGTGGGTGAGGCGCTGATCGAGGTGGAGGCCTTGCACGATCTGTACGCCCAGGGCAACGGCAAATTGGTGGTGCTGCAGGCCACACCCACCTGGCAGTATCTCCGCCACCACATTCCTGGCTCCAGGCCGGCTTGGCGGCCAGAGCTTGAGAGCCAGGCCTTTGAGCGCTGGGCACGGAGCCAAGGGATCGATAACGACTCCCAGGTAGTCGTCGTTGACACCCGCTACGACGCCACCTATCTGTGGTGGGCCTTTCACCACCACGGCAAAACCGATGTGCGGGTGCTGAATGGGGGGCTGCAGGCCTGGCGATCAGCCGGGCTCCCAATTGGGCGGGGGCCCGTAGGCCAACCACGTCGGCCTGGCAACTTCACAGGCCGTGGGGGCTTGGGCTTTGGGATCGCCAGCACCCAGCTGGTGCGCTCAGCCGAAAGCTCTGCAGGCCTGCGCCTCTGGGATACCCGGGAACCGGAAGAATGGAGCGGAGCCAAACGGAAATGGGGCGCCAAGAGGGCCGGCCGCATTCCCTGGGGCACGTTTTTGAGCTGGAAGGCCTTTCGCCACAGTGGCAGCGAAGGATCCGCCTTTCGCTGCGCGGAGGCCATCAGCTCCGCCATCGCCTGCCATTGGCTCGATCCCGCCCAGCGGCATATCTTCTACTGCCAATCCGGCGTGCGCACCACCACGGCCATCTTTGCCCTCTACCTGATGGGCTGGGATCCAGCCCATCTCCTCAACTACTGCGGTTCCTGGATCGAATGGAGCCGGGATCCGGCCAATCCGATCCAGCGCGATCCGTGATCAGCGGTTGGGTTGGGGGGTGGTGCGCAGGTAGGGCTTGACCTCGGTGACGCCCTTGGGGAATTTGGCGCGGGCATCCTCGGTGGAAATCGAAGGCACCACCACCACGTCTTGGCCGTCCTTCCAGTTCACCGGGGTGGCCACTGAGTGGTGGTCGGTGAGTTGCAGCGAATCAATCACCCGCAGGATCTCATCGAAGTTGCGGCCCGTGCTCGCCGGATAGGTGATGAGCAGGCGCAGCTTTTTGTTGGGATCGATGATGAACACCGAGCGCACCGTGAGGTTGTTGAGGGCGTTGGGGTGAATCAGGCCGTAGAGGTCGCTCACCGTCTTATCGCCGTCGGCCAGGATCGGGTAGTCGACCGTGGTGCCCTGGGTTTCGTTGATGTCGGGGATCCAGCCCTTGTGGCTTTCAGCCGTATCCACACTCAGCGCCAGGGTTTTGACATTGCGCTTGTCCCATTCGCTGCGCAGCTTGGCCACCTCGCCCAACTCGGTGGTGCAGACCGGCGTGAAATCGGCGGGGTGGGAAAACAGCACCACCCAACTGTCGCCAGCGAAGTCGTAGAGGTTGATCGGCCCCAGCTGGGAGTCCTGGGTGAAATCGGGGACCGTATCGCCGAGAAGCAGGGTCATGGGGCGTCAGCTTAAAAAAGCAATCCTGAAGCCAACCACAACCGGCAGAGGTGTTTTCAACCACATTGGCCCGGTCTGAACTGACATGGGGCAGGCCGATCTGGCATGGGCCTAGGCGCTCAGCGCTGGCCGAGTAACTCCTCCCAGGTGATCGGACCACTGGCCTTCGCCGCTAGGGGCTTGGCGGCCAGGGAGCAACTGGGGAAACTGGGCTTGGTGGAACTGGCGAGGGCTTGACGCTGGCGCAGCACAAAAATAGGAAATCGAATCGACATAACAACAGTGAGAACTATGAAAACGCACCGCAGAGGCAGCAAACCCTTCCGGGAAAGATTCTGAGGAGATTGGGCCTACCGCAGGTCTTGACGCGCAGGGCGTGCGGATTGTGGCCTAACAAGAAAACTATAGCTGTATCGCAGAAAACGATGGGGGCAGGGGGACTTGAACCCCCACAGCCTTACGGCCTGCAGATTTTAAGTCTGCTGCGTCTACCAATTTCGCCATGCCCCCTGGCCCAAGCATCCTAAATTCGAACGATCCACGCCGTTGTCAGCCGTGCCCCTGCCTGGGTTCCTGAATTCGATCAGCCAGGAAACCCTGCTGGTCCTCGCTGCCTACGTGGTTCTCGGTGGCACCTACCTGGTGGCGGTGCCCCTGGCCCTCTACGCCTGGATGGTCAAGCGCTGGACCGTGATGGGAAAACTTGAACGCGTCGGTGTCTACGGGCTGGTGTTCCTGTTTTTCCCTGGGCTCATCCTGTTTTCCCCGTTCATCAACCTGCGCATGGCCGGCCATGGCGAGGTCACCTAGGTGAACCGGGCACAGGCCATCCTCCTGGGACTGGGCATTTTTGCGCTTGGAGGCATTGGCTATGCCGTGTTCCAGGCCAACGGGCTGGAAGGCTTTTCAGCAGGCATCGCCACCTCAGCGGTGCTCACGGTGCTGGTGCTGGGCTGGACCAGCAGCTACCTGTTCCGGGCCCTCACCGGCAACATGACCTACATGCAGCAGCGCCGCACCTACCGCCAGGCCTACGACGACCTGACCAACGAACAGCTGCAGGCCAAATTTGATGCCCTCAGCCCCGAGGAGCAGGAGCGGCTCCTGAGGGAAACGGGCCAGTTGGGGGCGGACACCCCGGCCAACCCAGAGAGCGCCGCATAGGCTCACGTCTTCGCGAGCCCCAATGAGCGCTGTGTCTGCCGTTGCCACCCCGATTCAGCAGCGTTTCAGCGATCTGCGCCAGCAAGGCCGCTGCGCCCTGATGCCGTTCCTGATGGCAGGCGATCCGGATCTGGCCACCACACGGGCCACCTTGCTCGCCCTCCAGGCCCATGGGGCCGACATGGTGGAGCTCGGCATTCCCTACAGCGATCCTTTGGCGGATGGCCCGGTGATCCAGGCCGCCGCAAGCCGCGCCCTCGCCGCCGCCACCACCCCCGCAACCGTGCTGGAGATGCTCACCAGCTTGAAGGGCACGCTCACCATGCCGGTGGTGCTCTTCACCTACAGCAACCCCCTGCTCAACAGGGGCATGGAGACCTTCTGCCGGGATGCCGCCGCGGCCGGAGCCGCCGGATTGGTCGTGCCTGACCTCCCCTTGGAGGAAGGCGAAAAGCTCTCCGAGATCGCCACGAGCCATGGGCTGGATCTGGTGCTGCTGGTGGCTCCCACCACCCCAGCCGAACGCATGGCCCGCATCCACACCGCCAGCCGCGGCTTCACCTACCTCGTGAGTGTGACTGGCGTGACGGGGGTCCGCACCAACTTGGAATCCCGGGTGGGCACCCTGGTGGGCCAGCTCAAGGGCCAAGGCGCCACGGCGGTGGCTGTGGGCTTTGGCATTTCCGGCCCCGAGCAAGCCAGGCAAGTGCGCGACTGGGGTGCCGATGGCGCCATCGTGGGAAGCGCCCTGGTGAAGGTGATGGCCGCCGCCCATGCCAGCGGTGGTGATCCGGAAGCGGTGGCCACGGCAGCCGGCCATTTCTGCGCCGACCTGCGCCAGGGTTTGGATCTCTAGGACTGGATCGTTAGGGCCACCTCCAACCCATGCTGTTTTCCGCCGCTTGCGAGCGCAACAAAGACGCAATCCTGGCCGTTCTGCAGGATTGGCTCCCGCCAGGGGCCCATGTGCTGGAGGTGGGCTCTGGCAGTGGTCAACACGCCGTGTTTTTTGCCCAATCCATGGCCGGACTGACCTGGCAAACCAGTGAGCTGAGCGCCAACCTGGCGGGCCTCGGCGAGCGCATCGCCCTGGAGGGGGGCTCGGGCCTGGCCCCTGGCTCCCAAATCCTGATGCCGATCCCCCTCGATGTGGGGGTGCCAGCCGATTGGCCCAAACAACGCTTTGATGCGGTGTTCACCGCCAACACCACCCACATCATGCCGGCGTCATCCGTGCCGGATCTGCTCGCAGGTGCCGCTGAAGTGCTGGTCCCAGGGGGACTCCTGCTGCTTTACGGCCCCTTCTGCGACCACGGCATCCCCACGGCGGCGAGCAACGTTGACTTTGACCTACACCTCCGCAGCCTCGATCCAGCCATGGGGGTGCGCGATGCGGTGATCATCCGCGAACAGGCCACCGGCCTTGGGCTCAGTCAGGTGGCCGATGTGGCGATGCCCGCCAACAACCGCACCCTGATCTTTCGCCGCAACGCCTAGATCCCATGCAGGATCTCCGCAATGCCAAGGAACAGCCGCCTCAGCGCCTCTGCCAAATCGGCCCCATCCAGCAAGCCGTAACTCAAGCGAAACACCAGGCCATGGCTGTCCTGATGGAATCCAAAACTGGCCCCACTCACCACCGCCACCCGGTGCTCCAAGACCAAGCGACGCATCACGGTGTCGGCATCCAGCTGCCCTCGCCCTGCCGTGATCTGCAGGAGGGCGTAGATAGCCCCATCCGGTTCGGCAAGTAACCGCACCGGCAGCCCCTTGCCCTGGTGCTCAGCCACGGCCGCGAGCAGTTGCCGGCGGCGCTCGTCCAATGCCCCAACCCTCGGGGCCACCCAGGCCGGGCCGGCCTCCAAAGCCGCCACCGCCGCCCGCTGAATCGGCAGCGGCGGACAAATCAACACCGTGTCCTGCACCTTGGCCAAGGCCGCCGTGAGCTGCTCGGGTGCGGCCATGTAGCCGACCCGCCATCCCGCCATGCCGTAGGCCTTGGAAAGGGAATGGAGCGAGATGGTGTGGGCACTGCTGCCGGGAGCCGATCCCGGGCTCCAATGGGGCTCATCGCCATACACAAAGGCGCCATAGGCCTCATCGCTGATGTGAAACAAGCCCCTCTCGGCACAAAGGGCGTTAATCCCTGCCAGCACCCGCTGGGGGATCACCACCCCACTGGGGTTGTTGGGCGACACGGTGACGATCGCCCGGGTGCGGGGCGTGATCGCTGCTTCTAAGCGCTCCAGAGCAGGGATCAACCCCGCATCCACCGGCACCGGCAGGCCACCCGCCAGCTGGATCGCCATCACGTGGTTGAAGTAGTAGGGCAGCGGCAGGATCACCTCAGCGGCACCGGCTGCTCCGGCCCCACAGATCACCTGGGCGATCGCAGAAAAGGCCATGTTGCTGCCGGCGGTGACCCACAACGTGGAGCCCGCCAGATCGAGGTTGTGGTGCGTGCGGAGATGGCGCTGGATGGCTTCCAGCAACGGGGGTTCCCCTTGCACGGATCCATAGCGATGCAGGCCCGATTCGGAGTCTTGGAGCGCCTCCGCCAGGGCGCTTAACACCCCATCAGGCGGATCCCAGCCCACCATCCCCTGGGCCAGGGAGAGGGTTCCAGGGGTAGCCCTGACCAAGCGACCCAGCTCTGCAATCACAGGTTTAAGCACCCGATCCAAGGAGCTCGCAGCCTGGGGAACGGGCCCCGGGGTGTCAGTCATTGGGCTGGGCTCAAACCCCGAATTTCTCGGTGGTCTTGGCCTTGCAAATCGCCTTGACCGAATCGATGCTTTGCTTCAGTTTCATCTGTTGCACCACGCAATCACAGGTGAAGTCCTCCATCCCCACGGGAGCCGGCTTGCCGGAATCGGCCACCTCTTTGTTCACGGCCGCCAGGCAAAACTTGCGGGCCACTTGATCCATCATGTTGTCGCCGGCATGGGTCACCATGGGAGTCCCAGCCACCAAGGCCCCGCAGGCAAGCAGCATCGTGGGGATTCGCATGGGCAAGCGTCAACTGTCCCCCTTTTACCAGGCTTGGGCTCCGAAACCCAGGCCCTAGGTTCAACCTCTTTTACAGGCCTAGAGGCCGATTTGCATTCATGGCCAAGTTCGTTCTATGGGGCACCTATTGCGAGAACGCCGTAGATAAACGCACCCCCTTCCGCGAGGCCCATCTGGCGGGGCTCCAGGCCCTCAAGGACGCGGGCACCTTGCTAACCCTGGGGCCCACGGAGGGCAGCACCCACGTGTTTGGGATCTTCGAAGCCGAGGATCAAGCGGCGGTGGAAGCCCTGGTGAACGGGGATATCTATTGGCGTGAGGGCATCTGGACCGCCGTGGCGGTCTACCCCTGGATCCAGGCCTTCTAGGCCTTCGGCCAACCCGCCTGGGCCTGGCCCCACACGTAGGCGGCGACAGCCTCAGCGCCACCATCCCCCAACACAGCCCCGTAGCCCGACATCTGGCCGCGACCTTGCGCGGCAATCGTGGCGATCGCCCCTGGACCCGTGATCCCGTTGCGCTCAAGCGCTGCCAACTTCAGGGTTTTGCTGCGGCGCAGGATGTTGCCCCCGTTCACGTGGCACCCGGCGCAGTGGTTCTGGAACAACTGCACGCCCGACACCCCGCCCGGCGCACCGCCCGAGAGCTCAACCGCCCAGGCTGGCCTGGGCCAAAACACCAGCACTACCAGGGCCAACAACACCAAGGGCATCAACAGAAACCGTGCGACCAACTTGGGCACCTGGTGGAGCGGGCGAAGGGACTGTCCAGTTTGCAGGTGCGGGCGCTAGATAGGAGCCTTCGCCGCCGAGCCAGTTCTGGCTGCCTCCTCGCCCATCCGGTTGTTGCACAGCGCCGATTGGCAAATCGGCAAGCCCTATGCACGGGTGCTGGATCCGGATAAGCGGGCCCGGCTGCGCCAGGTGCGCTTCGAAGCGATTGGTCGGCTGGCCGACCACGCCCGCCAGCAGGCGGTTCAGCTGGTGGTGGTGGCTGGGGATCTGTTTGATTCCCCCACCCCCAGCAGCTCGGATGTGAGCAGCGTCTGCGCTGCCATTGGCGCCATCCCCTGCCCCGTGCTGGTGATCCCCGGCAACCACGACCATGGGGCCCCAGGCACGGTGTGGCACAGCTCCTTTTTCCAAGCGGAGCAAGGCCGCCGCGCCCCCAACCTGCAGGTGCTGCTCGAGCGCAAGGTTGTGGAGCTCGATTCCCTCGTGGTGCTGCCCTGCCCCCTGCTGCGGCGCAGCGACAGCGCGGATCCCTGCAACTGGCTCAACCAAGTGGATTGGGATGGGTTGCCCGCTGGCAAACCTCGGCTCGTGATCGCCCACGGATCCGTGCAGGGTTTTGGCGCCGAGGATCTCGAAGCCCCTGCCAGCGCCAACAACCGTCTGCGCCTCGATGGCGCCTGGCTCGACGCCGTCGACTACGTCGCCCTGGGCGATTGGCATGGCCTCAAGGAGGTGTCGGCCAAGGCCTGGTATAGCGGCACCCTGGAGCCCGATCGCTTTCCCCGCTCGCCCGACTACCAAGCCGGCCAGGTGCTGCTGGTGGAGCTGCGCCGCGGTGGGCAACCCAAGCTCCAGCCCCTAGCCACCGGCAGCCTGGGCTGGCATCCCCTGCGCTTCAACGTCCAAGCCGATAGCGATCTCGATCGACTGGAGGAGCACTTGGAAAGACTGCTGGCCGGCCGCATCGGTGCCGACCTACTGCTGCTCGAGGTTTCGGGCAGTTTGAGCCTGGCGGGCCACCGATCCTACGAAGCCCTCCTCGAACGCCTGGAGGCCCAGTTGTTGCGGCTCAAGCTCAGGGGGTGCTGCGATGCCGCCCCGGGGAGAGAGGAATTGGCCCAACTCACCCAGCGGCCCGGCGATCCCTTGATCGCCCAGGTGGCCACCCACTTGGCCGCCATGCTGCAAAGCACCTGCTCCGATCCAGGCAGAAATCCAGAGATAGACCCAGCCACAGCCCGGTTGGCCCTCAGCGAGCTCTACCGGGCCGTGCAACTGGCCGATGCCGCGGCGGCCCCTTAGCCATGCGATTACGCCATGCGGTATTGCGCCAGGTGCGCCAACACAAACACCTCCAGCTCACCTTCCATCCCCGCTTCACCCTGATAGGCGGCCCCAATGAGGCCGGCAAAAGCACCCTGGTGGAAGCCCTGCACAAGGGCCTCTTTCTCAAGGCCACGGCCACCGGCAGGGGGGTGGAGGAGCTGCGCTCCAGGCTCCACAGCGGGCTACCGGAGGTGGAGATTGGCTTTGAGGCAGGCGGCAACACCTGGCAGCTGCGCAAACGCTTTTCCGGGGCCAGTGGCACCTGCCAACTCAGCAATACCAGCGGCCTTGCCCTCAGCGGTGCCGCCGCCGAAGAACAACTGGCGGCCCTACTCGGGGTGGATGGGGCCATCGAGGGGCGCCGCATTGGCCACCTCCCCCAGCGCTGGGCCCATCTCTGGGTGCGCCAAGGAGAGGCCGGTAGCAATCTGCTGAGCGGGCCGGGCGCGGGCTACGACCTGGAGCGCCTGGTCCAGCAACTCCAACAGCAGGGACCAACGGCCACCTTGGAATCCCCCCTCGATCGCATCGTAGACGAGCGGATTCAACTCCAGCTCAATGGCCTCTTCACCGCCACCGGCAAGGTGAAGGCCGGCAGCCCCTTGGCCCTGGCCCAGGAGCGGGTCAAGGACGCCCAGGACCAGCTGGCCCAAGCCCTGGAGCGCCAAGCGACCTTGGAAACGGCCATGGAGGAGCTGCGCGCCATTGGGCTTCGCCTCAAGGAGATTGACGAGCAGGAGCGCCCCGCGCTGGCGGCCCAACGGCAACGGCAAGCCACCCTCCAGCTGCGGCGGGCTGAAGCCAAGCCCGTCCGCCAACAGTGGGAAGCGCTCCGCCAAGCCCTGCAAAGCCTGCAGAACCTCGAGGGTCAACTGACGAGCCAGCGCAGCAGCCAAAGCGAGCAGCAACGCCAGTTGCAAACCGGCCAGCAGGAGCTGCAGCAGCGAGACCAGGCCCTAATCCAGCAGCGCCGAGCCCTGGAATCACTCCAAGGCCTGGTCCGCAGCAACCAAGAGCGCCAAGAGCTGGCCCAGCACCTCCTCGCCCTCGACAACTTGGACCGGGAAGCCCAGCAGCTTCAGGCCCACAAGGATCAATTCAGCCAACTGCAACAGGAGGCCGAACACTGGAAGGCCGAACTGGCTGCCCTTCCTGCGATTGGCAGTGAGCAGGTGAGGGCCCTGCGCCAAGGCGAGCAACGCCTCGCCCAGGCCCAGGCGCGCTGCCAAGCCATGGCCACCCATCTGAGGGTGCTGCAAGCCGACCAAACGGTGACGCTCGGCGGCCAAGAGCTGGTGGCCGGCCAGGAGGTGCAGCTCAGCCGCGCCGAGGAGTTGGCCATCGGCCCAGGCGTCCGGCTGCGCCTCAGCCCTGGGGGCGGTGACGCCACCGCCAATGCCCAACAACACGCCCACCTCTGCCAACAGCAGTTGCAAGAGCTGCAACGGCAACTCGGCGTCGCCAGTAGCGATGCCGCCGAACCCCTGGCCCAACGACGCCAGGTCCTCGATGCCGAGCTGAAGCGCCTGCGCCAAGCTGCTTCAGCCATTCCCTGGGCCAAGCTCGATGTCCAACTGGCTGAACTGGAACCCAGGCGCCTGCGCTTTGAGCAAGCCCTGGGCCGCCATGCCGCCCTGCAAGCCCAGCTCCAAAACAGCCAAGAGCTTCCCATCGGCCGCGATCAACTCGAAGCCTGGCTCGAGCAGCTCCGTGGGGCCAGCCAACAGCTGGGGCGCGATCAAGAGGATCTGGAGCCCATCGTGGTCCAAGCCCAACACCAGCTTGAGCAGCGCCGGGCCAGCCACCGGGCCCTCGAAACCAGCCTGGAGCACTTGGCGGGTGCTCTCCAAGCCCTGGAGGAACGGCGCCTGCTGCTGGAGCACACCCATGGCAAGGCCGACGTCCTCGCCCACCAATTGCAAGAGCTCGAAGGGCAACTGGCCCACCACGACCAAACCATCGAAGCCCTCGAGAGCCAAAGCCAGCAAGCCGGAGTCGCGGCCAGGGGCCAAGACGCGACAAACCTCGACCAACGCAGCCAGTTACTGGAGGCTGAAAAAGACAACCTGCTCACGGCCAAGGGACACAATGAGCAGCTTTGTTTGAGCCTGAGTGCCATCGATCCCCAGGCCGAGGTTGCCCAACGGCAAGCTGAACTCGAAGCCGCCGAAGCGGACCGTGGACGCATTCATCAACAGGCCGATGCTTGGGGATTGCTGCAAACCCTGATGCACCAGGCCAGGGGGGAGATTGCCGAGCGCTACAGCGAACCTTTAGGCCAAGCCATTGGTCGCTATCTCAGCTGTTTAGGACTACCCCTCCAGCAGGTTTCCTTGGGCTTCGATCCCAAGGCGGGGTTTGGGGCTCTGCAATTGCAACAGGGCGAGCAGTGCTTTGACTTTGAAGAACTCAGTGGCGGAATGAGGGAACAGTTGGCGGCGGGGTTGCGGCTAGCCATCGCCGACGTGCTGCAACCGGCCTACGACAACAGCTTGCCCCTGGTGTTTGATGACGCCTTCACCAATAGCGATCCCGAGCGCCTCTCTGGGCTGGGTGAAATGTTGAGGAAGGGCAGTGAAGCCGGGATTCAAATCCTTCTCCTCTCCTGCAATCCAAAGGATTACGCCCACCTGGCCGAGGGACTCGGGGACGTGGTGAACCTCAAACCATGAAAAAGCCCCGGCAGTGCCGGGGCCATAAAAGGCAGCGAAGCCAAAATCACTCTTCGTCTTCGTCAGGCGCGCCCGCGGGGATCAGGCGGATCTGCTTGCGGCCGAGCTTGATTTCAAATTCATCGCCGGGCTTGAGGTCGAGCATGGCGGTGTAGGCCTTACCGATCAACAGGTTGCCGTTGCCTTGAACGGTGGCCACATAGCTGAGCTTGCGACCGCCTTTGCCAACCTTGCCAGAGCCACCCAGGTCGACGCCCTTGGCCTCGAGCAAGGCCTCATAGAAAGCCGTGAAATTGAGGCGCTCGCCGCCATCTTTCTTGCCAGACACATAGCCGCATGTGCGGACGATATCCGACTTACTTACGTCGCCAAGCTCCTTGACCTTGGCCAGCAATTCCGAACCTGTAAGCATTGCGTTTAGGGGCGGCCCCAGTGATTACATTTCAAAAGATACACCATCAGCTCTACTTGGGAAGGCTTAACCAGGCAAATACACCGGAACAAATTCACCATTCTCGTCATGCACAACTTCGGGGAGGTGATAGAACGCTTCTGGTGGCATACCCCCCGCGATGGATACGATCCGCCTGCTCCAATCCGGCGATCGAGATGCATTAGCTGAGCTGTATCACGATGCGGTCACCAGCCAGGCCGTTGGGTTGTATTCAAACGTCCAACTTCAAGCCTGGGCAGACCATGGCTGGCAGAGCGACGCCATCGACCAGGCCCTGGCCGATGGTTATGGCCTAGCCAGTTGCTCTAACCATGGCCAGCAGAGCATCGAAGCCTTCGGAATCCTCTGCCCCATTGATCGGCTGGCCTTGCTCTACTGCCGCGGCCGTTCCTGTCGCCAAGGTCGGAGCACCGCCATCCTGGAAGCCCTCGAAAACCATGCCCGCGAAGCCGGCTGCAGCCAATTACGCACCGAAGCCAGTCAGCTGTCTCGGCCCCTACTCACCCGGCTGGGCTGGGAGATTGAGGCCCAGGAAGAGGTGCGATTTGCCGGGGTGTTCTTCATTCGCTGGCGCATGATCAAGACCCTCACGGCATCCGCTCCGAAGTCTCACTTGTAACCATGGCCGAAGCCCAACTCCAGCAATTCCTTGAGAAGGTGCGGCAGCTCAATGCCTTCGTAGCCCTCAGCGAAGCCAACCCGGGTTTGCGCCAGCAACTCCAAGCGTGCAGCCATCACCACGAGGTGGTCCATCTGGCCCGCCACCATGGTTTTGAGATTGGCAGGCGTTGGGGAGAAGCGGCGACCCCAGCCACCCCCGGGGGAGATGGTCGCCACGGCGATAGCAATCTGCTGGCTGGCCCCTGCCCAATGGCGGGCCAGGAAACCACCACGGTGCTACTCGAGGAACCAGGCCTGCGCCTGGAGCGAATCCAGTCCTGTCTGTCCTCAAGCCCCAAGGCTTTCTGGTACGACCAAAGCGAGCATGAATGGGTTGTCGTGCTGCAGGGCAGCGCCCAACTGCAGTTCGCCGATGAAGAAGTGCCCCGTCAGCTCAGCCAAGGCGACTGCCTCTTGATCAGCGCCGGTCGGCGCCATCGGGTGGTGGCAACCGATCCAGCTCCGGGCTGCGTTTGGCTGGCCCTGTTCTGGTCGCCGGCTGACGCAGGTTGACCGTGCGCACCAGCCAAAAGGCCCCGCCCAAGGCGAGCACCGCCAATCCCAAGCCCGCCAATAACTCCGGTTTGTCGTTGCCATGGGGCATCACAATCACCTTGCGGGCGACGGCCGTCATGGCGGTGAGCAACACCAACTCAATCTGCACCACATTGTGGCGCAGGTAGGAGGTGATGTTCTGGAGCACCTCTAGGGCAATCATCAGGGTGAGGAGATCCCCCAAGACCTGAATCAGCCGCGAAGACATCCAGGGCGTGGACGGTGAGGTGAGCGCCCAACCCACTTGCCAGATCAACTGCAGCGTCGCAGCCAGCATCACCAGCAACAACACCAGGCTCAGCACCTTGGCGAGCTGCTGCTCGGCAAGGTCCATCCACTCCAAGAACTGAACGTCATTCCAAACGCGACGCAGGCGCTTCATCAGGTCAGTTGGAGAGAATCAGTTGGAGAGAATCGGTTGGCGAGGATCAGTTGTTGAAGCCATCGAGCTGGGCCTTGGCCTTGGTATCGCTTGGTGGATTCACCACGCGGGTGTCGCAGGAAATCGAACCATCAGCACCCATCACGCAATTGACTGGCTCGATCTTGGTTTCAGGGCCAACGGATGGACCCGGGCTCCAGAGAAACCGTTGGGCCTGGGCCTGTACGGGCCCAGGCCCAACGGTCGCCAGCAGGGCAGTTGCCATCAGCAAGGCACGCAAACGCATGGGGGAATTGGGTCGTTGGTTCTACTTTGCCTGGGACAGAGGAGTTAGGAGGCCTGATCCAAGCGAATTTCCTCCAGAAGCAAATCCAATTGCCCCAAGGAATCATCCAGGCTGAGGTGCCCAGGGGCCGCAGCGGCTTCGCCCACCTCACCGGCTGGCCAACCGTCTTCGTGCTGCCAGAGCTCTTCAATGCCGCAAAGCTGCTGGGCTAAGCCATCCAAACCGCTGCTGTTGTAGGTGCGATTGAGCTCCTCCAGCAGCACGGGCATGCGAATCGAACTGGCACGCAGGGCCCGCCGCAAATCGGCCTGGGTGCGACCGGTATGGCGCAACCAATCCTTCAAAAACGATTGGAGATCATCCAGCTGATCGCTGGAAAGGCTGGATCGACTGGAGGGCAACATCAGGATCAAAAGCCAAGCAAATCAGCGGCCCAGGGGAAACCACCGATCAAGTTTGCGTTGGGCACGAAGGCGAATAGCCGGCGTGCGATGACGGGCACAAAGGCCCAACAACGTGGTGAGAGCCACTAGATCATCGCTGAAGCCCGCCGCCGGAATGAAATCAGGAATCAGATCCAGCGGCACCATCAAATACAGCAACGCCGCAAGCACGGTGGCTTTGATCGGATAGGGAGTCTGGGGATCCAAAATCAATTCAAGGCATTCCAAGGCCGGCCGGGCCACCAGGCGACCGGCCCGGCGCAACACACGAACCAACAGGGCCTCGTCGACCACGGTGCTTTCGAGCACTTCGGCGGGCAGGGGCTCAGCCTGATCTGGGGACGTCACAGGGGCAACAACCTCGGAGGCCTCCAGCCTGACGCCTAAACGGCTTCGATCAAGCCAAGTTCGACGCCCCTGGTTCGCAGCTTCACCAGCGCCCGTTGCACCACCTGGCGGCAGTACTCCCGGCTGCAATCGAGCTCCCGAGCCACCTGGGCCAGGGTCCGCGCGTCGTTGCCGCCATCCAAACCAAAGTGCAGCACCACCACCCTGCGCTCCTTCGCCGTCATGGTGCAGTGGTCCAGGAGCGCCCAAGCCGAGGCCGCGCGCTCGGCCTGTTCGGCGAGATCCATGGGCGCCATGGCGTCACTGGGCACCAGATCCAGCAGGGCCGAGCCATCGCCCATGGCGGGGACCGGACCCTGCAAGCTCACGCTGAGACTGCGCAACTCGCAACCCAACAACTCCTCCACCTGGTCCAGGGGCATGGGCAACAGCTGGGCCAGCTGGGACGCTTTGGGCACCATGCCATTGGCCTGCAAAAAGCGTGCCCTGGCGGCCCGTAGGCGGGTGAGCTGTTCATTCACGTTGGTGGGAATCCGGATGGCGCGGCTCTGGGTCGAAAGGGCCCGATTCAATCCCTGACGAATCCACCAATAGGCATAGGTACTAAACCGATGGCCCCGGGTGGGGTCGTATTTCTCGACGGCCCTGGCCAGTCCCAGGCTGCCCTCTTGAATCAAATCCAACAAATCCAGCCCCTTGTTTTGATAGCGCTTGGCGAGGTTCACCACCAGGCGCAAATTGGCCGTGATCATGTGCTGCCTGGCCCGCTGACCAAGCCGAATGGTGCGCCTTTCCAGGAGGTCGTACTCACAGCCAGGGCCTTGCCCTCCAGCCCCTTGGCAGCGCTCCTGCAGCACCACCAAGGCCTGCACCTTGCGACCGAGGGTGAGCTCCTGCTCGGGGGTCAGCAATTGGTAGCGACCAATCGCACCGAGATAGGCACTCAATGCACTCGGCATACCAGGCCTATTCAGTGATTTCAATTTAGGCAGATGTCTTGGCGCAAATCTCTTGGCGCAAATCTCCTGACAGTGTTTAGACAGCAAAGCCTCACCCTTACGGGCTCACCCATTACGGTTGCTACCACTGCAACTTGTCCATGACTGGCCTGGCCGCCATCCCCCCCGACCTGCTCACGAGCGCCGGGGTTGCCTACGTGCACTACGTGAGCTTCATGCTCTGCTTCGGTGCCCTGGTGTTGGAGAGGCGCCTGATCAAGGCCAACCCCAGCAAGCAGGACGCCACCTTGATGGTGATCACCGATGTGGCCTATGGCATCGCTGCCCTTGCCCTCCTGGGCAGCGGCATCCTGCGGGTGCTCTATTTCGGCCAGGGCAGTGAGTTCTATACCGAAAATCCGCTGTTCTGGTGGAAGGTGGGGGTTTACCTCGCCGTGGGAGGCCTGTCCCTCTATCCCACCATCACCTACATCCTCTGGGCCATTCCTTTGCGCAAGGGCGAACTGCCCCAGGTCAGCGAAGCCCTAGCCAAGCGACTGGCCTGGATCTTGAACATTGAGTTGGTGGGCTTTGCTGCCATTCCCTTGATGGCCACCCTGATGGCCCGCGGGGTTGGCCTGCCGGGCTGATGCAAGTCAGGGCGATCACGATCGGGCTTGCCCTGGGCCTGGCTGCGGGAAGTGCGGGCGCCTGCCAGAGGCCTGAGGCAACCAGGGCCTTGCCCCCAGCCCCCGGGATCACCCCGGCACCGCTCCCGGCGGCGGCGGCCAGCTCCCCCTCCGACGGGGTGCGCGCCCCCGAGGATTACCGGGAGCGACTGCGCCCCACCCCCTACGGCTGGCCGACCCGGGCCTCCTGGTGCGTGTGGATCGAACCGGGCGCCACCACGGGCCCTGCCGCCCTCTGGGACCAACGCTGGCTTGGGGCCGTGGCCGCCGCCCTGGCCAGCTGGGAGCAGGTACTGCCCATTCGCCGCGCCCAGGAACCGGGCCAGGCGCAAATCCTGATTTGGCGGCGCAAACCGCGGCTGCAAAACAACCGGGCCAGCCACGGCCGCGCCGAGCTGGAGCTGGTGGAGGTGGAGCGATCAGGCCAGTGGCAGATCGAACCGCTGGTCACCTTGGCGATTAGCCCCGGGCAAGCCCAAACGGCGATCCAGGCCACGGCCTTGCACGAACTCGGCCATGCCTTTGGGCTCTGGGGCCACAGCGACCTAGCCAGCGATGTGATGGCTGTTTCGCCTGGAGCCAAGCCCCTGCTTCAGCTCAGCGCCCGGGATCGGGCCACCCTTGACTGGCTCTACCGCCAGCCGGGGCTCAACTCCGGCGGGGTGCGCCCCGCCGCTGGGCCAGCACTTCCTGCACCTGGCGCCAACTGACCCCATGGTGGGCCAAGGCCACCTGGATGTGGAACACGATGTCGGCGGCTTCCCCGGCGATCTCGGCGGCGTTGTCGTCCTTGCAGGCCATCACAAATTCGGCGCTCTCTTCGCCGATCTTTTTGAGAATGGCGTTATCACCTCCGGCCAACAGCTTGTTGGTGTAGCTGCCTGGCTCGGGGGTATCCCGGCGGCCCTCGATCACCCGGGCCAGCTCGGTGCACACATCGGCCGGCGGTGGCAGGGCCGCGGGGCCACCCGCACTGGGCTTGGGGCCCTCCTCGTAAAAGCAACTGCGGGCACCGGTGTGGCAAGCCCCCGCACCGGCCTGCTCGATGGTGAGCAGCAACACATCGGCATCGCAGTCGTAGCGAAGGCCGCGCAGCTTTTGAAGCTGGCCGCTGGTGGCACCCTTATGCCACAACTCCTGGCGGGAGCGGCTCCAGTAGTGCACTTCGCCCGTGGCCAGGGTGCGCTCAATCGCCTCGGCGTTCATCCAGGCCACCATCAACACGGCGCCATCCAGCCAGTCCTGGGCCACGGCGGGAATCAGGCCTGCCTCGTTAAAGCGCAGGTGCTGGCTGAGCTCAGCAGCGAACTGCTCACCAGCGAACTGCTCGGCCCGGGCGGGATCGAGCAGGTGAAAGGATGCCTCCAAGGGCTTTTGGTCCATCTGACCCGATCCTCCCGCAACATCTTCCGCTTGGCCGCAGGATGACCGCCGCTTTGACCTGCTCCAAAACCTTCAGCGGCTATCCATGCTGCCATCGGCAATGGCGCCATCCGGGCCACTGCCGCTTTGTGCACGGCTACAGCCGCAGCTTCACCTTCTGGTTCCAGGCAACGGCCCTCGATGCCCATGGATTCGTGGTGGATTTCTCCAGCCTGCAAGACCTCGAAACCCAGCTCGCCCGCCAATTCGACCACACCTTTTTGGTCAATGCCGACGACCCACTCCTGGAGCAATGGCAAACCCTGCACGGCCAAGGAGCCCTCGACCTGCGGGTGATGGACAACGTGGGCATGGAGGCCAGCGCCCAGCTGGTGTGGGGTTGGGCCAATGGCCTCCTTCAGGAGCGGGATGGGGGCCGCACCTGCTGCTGGAAGGTGGAAGCCCGCGAAAACGAACGCAATGCGGCCTGTTTTGAAGCCAGGCCCGCATGGTTTAGTGCCGCATGATTCAGTGCCGCCTAATCTTCTACCTCTAGCCACACAATCGGTCTGGGCCCCAATCGGCTTGCCACAGCATGGGCGATCTTTCAAAGCCTGCTGCTCGAAGCGCTTCCATTTCTGCTGATCGGCGTTCTCATCGCTGGGTTCACCCGCTGGCTGGCGCCCAAGGGAGGGTGGTTGCAGCGTTTGCCTAACCATCCCCTCCTCGGACCCATCACAGGCGCGGCCCTGGGTTTTGCCTTACCGGCCTGTGAATGCGGCAACGTCCCCGTGGCCCGACGATTGATCGCAGGCGGTGCTCCGCTGGGCACGTCCTTTGGCTTCCTTTTTGCTGCGCCGGTGCTGAATCCCGTGGTGATTGCCAGCACCTGGGCAGCTTTTCCCAACCAACCATGGCTGTTGGCGGCAAGGCCGCTGGGTGCTCTGTTGGTGGCCCTGACCCTGACCCAGCTCCTCCGGCTCATTCCAGAAGCCGAACTCCTGACCCCAGCACTGCTGGCAGAGCGACGCCTCAGCCAGCCCTTGGAGCATGTGGGCCTACTGGAGCGAAGCTCCGGTTTGGTGGGTGCTCCCATCAAACCCTTTACACCCCCAACCCAACGCCTACCACTGGCGGAAGCACTGCAGCACAGCAGCCGCGAATTTCTCGATCTAACAGCGCTCCTGGTGTTGGGCTGTGGGATTGCAGCCCTGGTCCAAACCCTGATGCCCCGAAGCTGGCTCCTTGCCGTGGGCGGAGCACCCACTCTTTCGGTGCTCAGCCTCATGGTGCTCGCCGTCGTGGTGTCGGTGTGCTCCAGCGTGGATGCCTTCCTCGCCCTAGGTTTCGCCGCTCAGATCACCCCAGGAGCTCTGGTGGCCTTCCTGGTCCTGGGTCCGGTGATGGACCTGAAATTGCTTGGCCTCTTTGGAGTCTTGTTCAGACCCAAGGCCATTGCACTCACCGCCGCTGGAGCGAGCGTGATGGTGTTGATTCTTGGTCAATGGGTGAATCTGCTTCGCCTGTGATGCGCTCCATGGCCCTGGCCCTATGGGGAACAGTGCTGCTACTGAGCAGCATGAACGGTCGGCTTGATCTGCTCTTGCGGAGCGCGTTTCACCCCCTCGTGGCAGGCAGTGGCTTGGTGCTGTTGCTCTGGGGCCTGCAGCAGCTGGGGTCGTCTTGGCGGGAGCCACGCAATCTGCGCACCCCAATCACCTGGTGGCTGAGCAGCGCCGTGGCGTACTTGGTGCTGGTCGTTCCACCCAACCCCTCCTTTAGTGAGCTCGTCGCCAATCGTCCCAACCAATTGGCAGAAGACAGTTCCCTCAGTTTTCTATCGCCCCCGGCCCAGCGCACTCTCACCGACTGGGTACGGCTGATGAACAGCCAACCCGACCCCAAGCTCTACGTCGGTGATCCGGTGCGGATCAGTGGCTTTGTGCTTCCCCAGCCAGGAGATCGGCCCCAGCTGGCCAGGCTGCTGGTGCGCTGTTGCCTGGCAGATGCCACTCCGGTGGGGCTAGCGGTGCGCTGGCCCAAAGGATTCCAGCCTCGGCCCGACACCTGGGTCGCGGTGCGCGGAACCATGGGACTTGAAGAACACAACGGCCAGATCCGCACTGTTGTGTGGGTGCAGCATCTCAAAACAATCCCAAGGCCCGAGCGCCCACTTGAGCCTTGAATCGCCAAGCCAGCTTTCGGATTTGCTTGGCGCTGGGAAGCGGCCTAGCCCTGGCGGGTCTCCAGCAACACCTTTTGCAGCACCGGCCACCGCGGCTGGTTCAGCTGATCTCCACGACCGCCACCTCTGGGCCCGCAGCCCTGGATTTGGCTTTCAGCCGGCCCATGCAGCGGGCCAGCGTGGCCCAATCCAGCAAGCTCAAGCCAGCCTTGGCGGTGCGCTGGCTGGGGGACGGCACCCCCTTGCGTCTCCTATTGGAGCCAGGGCAAATCCTCAAAAGCCCACTCACCCTTGTCTTGCGGGGAGTCGACCACCGCAATCTGCCCCTTTCACCCCAGCGCTGGAGCTGGGATCCCCGCCCCTACCTGCTCGCGGTCGTTCCGACAGCCGGTGGGGAACAACTGCAGGTGCAAAGCCGTGATGGCCGTTGGTACGCCCTTTCACCAAGCTTTCCAAAACTTGCCTCCGTGGTTCCCCTGGGAGATGGCTCTGGCATCGCCCTATCGACGCTTGACGGCCAATCCAGCCACCGACTCTGGCTGCTTCCAGTGCATCAGCGCAATCTGGCCCTTCACCAGCCGGGGAACTTGGGGCGGCTGGAAGGACCCAGGCCCGCCCAGCTGCGATCACTCAGTGATCAGGCCCTGAATTATGCCCATCTCAGTAGCAACCGCCTCGGTGATCTGGTGGTGCAGAGTTCCACGACCGCCCTCGGTCAGGGGACGACGACGTTTTGGCCCCGCCGCGGCGGGCGCAGACCGCTTGGGCTCAAAGCCTCCGGGCCCATGCAGCTGTTACCCGAAGGTGGCGGGGTGATCGTGCCAGAGGTCGAAGGCCTCACCCTGCATTCCCTGCCTGGCCAAGCCAGTCGTCGCCAGGTTCTCCCCGGAAGCCGCGATCTCAGCAGCTTCTGCCCCATGAGTGGCCGAGCCCTGTTGGTGCGCCACTGGCCCGACTACCGCCGCTCCTTGGAACTGGTGGAACCAGGCCAACCGCCGAGGCAGCTGTGGCTGGGAAGCGAGGGAGTGCTGGCCAGTGCCTGCGACCGGGGTGGCGAGAGGGTTTGGCTGCTGCTCAGCACTTGGAACAACGGGCTCAAGACCACGCTCTTGGTCCTTGACCAGCGGGGCCGGTTGCTGCAGCGCCGACCACTGGTGGGCTGGGAGCAAGAACCAGGAACGCCCATGCAATTCGACGCCACCCGCCAGGAGCTCCTCCTCACCATGCGCCGCAAAGACCGATCCCCACAACCCCTTCTGATCGACGCCGCCACCCTCACTCCCCGCCCCTTGGCCAAGCAGGTGAACCTCGCCATTTGGCTACCGAGTCGCTGAACGGCGTGCCCTGGGGAGCCGCTCTAGGGCGGTGCGCAACGGCACCAGCGCCAACGCCCCGAGGAAACCAACCAACTGGACAACCACCACGCAGGGGCCAGAGGGCAGATCGAACGCTCCCGAAACCAACAGCCCCAGCACGGCGCAAAGACCACCTAGGGCTGAGGCCAGGACCACATAGGCATTGAAGTGGCGGCTCACCAGCCGGGAAGCACAGGCAGGAATCACCACAAAGGCGCTGATGAGCAGTACCCCCACCGCCTTGATGGAGATCGCCACCACCACCGCCAGGAGCACGATGAACAGCAGCCGGTGGAGCGGCACGGCCACACCGCGGGAGAGGGCCAGGGGCTCATCAAGGGTCAGCAAGATCTGATCCCGGCGGGTGAGGGCCAGGTAGCCGACAGCCACAACCAGAAGAGCCGCAATCAGCCCCAGATCGAGCCAGGAAACCCCCAGGATGTCGCCAAAGAGGAGCTGGTGGATACTCCCCCGATAGCTGCGCACGAAGCTGAGGGCCACCACGGCCAGGGCCAAGGACGAGGAGTAGACGATGTTGAGCAGGGCATCGGCCGGCAGTTGGCTGCGCTGCACCAGATGGTTCACCCCCAGGGCAAACACCACCGCAAAGGGGATCAGCACCAGGGTGGGGTTCAGACCCAGCAGGATGCCCAGGGTGATGCCCAGCAGGGCGGAGTGGCCCAGGGCATCACTAAAGAAGGACAGTTGGCGCAGAACGGCGAAGCTGCCCAGAACCCCTCCCAGGGCTCCTGTGAGCAGACCTCCGATGAGGGCCCGCTGCATGAACGGGAATTGGACCAACTCCAGCAGAGGGGACTCGATGCTCATGGGGTGTGGCGGTGGTGGTAGGGCACAAAGCCACGGCCATAGACCTGCTCCAACTGGGTGGCGCTGAGGGCATGGTCGGGCGGCCCGGAGCAGCGGAGGCTGCGGTTAAGGCAGAGCACCCGGTCGCTGGTGCGACGCACCATGTCCAGGTCATGGGAGATCTGGAGGATCGTCCAACCCTCGGAACGGCGTAGCTCAAACAGCAGGTCGTAGAACTGCTCGGCGGATTGGCTGTCCAGACCGGCCTGGGCCTCGTCGAGCACGAGAAGCCGCCGGGGCCTTACCAGGCAGAAGGCCAGCAGAACCCGTTTGGTTTGGCCGCCGGAGAGATCGCTGATCAGGCGATTGGCCAGGTTGGTGCAATGGGTTTGGCGCAGGGCCTGGGCCACGGCGCTTCGACGACGCTCGCCTCCGGCCCAGGGCAGTCTCAGCCCGGGTGGATCCCAGCCCAGACCAACGAAATCCCCCACGGTGAGGGGGCAACGGTTCCGCACCGCGAACGACTGGGGCACGTAGGCCACCTGCTCGCGGACGGAGCGGGGCAGCTGGCCCTGGGGCCCCATGGCGTGGCCGAGCACCCTGATCGAACCGGCCGAGGGGGGAAGGATCCCCAGGAGGGCCTGGACCAGGGTGCTCTTACCAGCGCCGTTGGGCCCCACCAGGGCCGTGTCCGTTTCCGATTCCAGGGAAAAACTCACGTTGTCTACGGCGATGACGGCATCACGCCGCACGGTCAGCCCGCTGACATCGAGAACCATTTTCACCATGGCTGCAGCCTACCCAGCCCCCCTGGGCTCAGCCGCCGAAGGCGTTGACGAGGGCTTTGGCATTGCGGCGCATCACAACGAAGTAAGAGGCGGGCTGCTGGGCCATTTCAGATCCGGTCTCAATCGAATCAAATTCCCCCACCTTGACCCCGAGGTCCTTGGCCAGCGCCTCGAAGGGCCCTGCCCCTTCCTGGGGTTCGGTCAACAGGGCCTTGAGCTGGCTTTTCTGCGCCGTACTGGCCACCCGCTTGAGGTCATCGGGGGTGGGGTTCTCGTCTGGCACATCCACCACGAAGGTGCCCTTCAGGCCATAGCGCTTAGCGAAGTAGGCATGGAAATCGTGGTAGACCACAAAGGTCTTTCCATAGAACGGCTTGAACTGGGCTGCCAATTCGGTGTCGAGAATGCGGAGCTGGGCCGCAAAGGCGGCGGCGTTGGCCATGAACTGGGACTTGCAGGCGGGTTTTGCCGCGATCAGACCATCCCGAATGGTGTTCACCTGCTGCTCGGCCAGCACCGGATCCAGCCAGATGTGAGGATTGACGGAGCCATGGTCATGGTCGTGGTCATGACCGAGCTCCGCTTCAGGATTCCCCAGGGTGGCAACCCCCCGACTGGAATCAATCACTTTCAGATTGGGGTTGTCAGCACTGGCGATCAGTTTGCCTAGAAAGGTCTCCAGACCCAGGCCATTCTTGACGAGCACATCGGCCTTACTCACCAGCACCAGATCGCTTGGGGTGGCCTGGAAATCGTGGGGGCCCCGATTGGCGGGAATGAGGGGCTGAACCTTGGCGCAGCTGCCCGCCACCGCCTTGGTGAACTCCGTAATCGGCAGGATGGTCGTGACCACCTGGAGTGGGCGATCCGGTTGGACCAGTCCTAAGGTGTACACACTTGTATGGTCAAGACAGTGACCGCCCGCGTCGGCATTCGTGAGCTCAGGGCCAAGTTGGCTTCTCACCTTGAGTCGGTGACGCCGATTGAGGTGACTCGCCACGGCCGCACGATCGGGCTCTACGTACCCCTGCCCCAACAGGGTGAATTGGATGATCGGGAACGACTGCTGGAAGCCGGCCGGCTGATGCAGGCCGAGCTGGAGCGCCTTGGCCTAACAGAGGAGGAGCTGAGTGCTGACTTCAAGGCTTGGCGTCAGCGGCGCCAACAGCACTGAAGGTGGAGCGCAAACGACTCGTCCTTGATGCCAACATTTTGATTCGTGGCTGCCTTGGCGTGCGGGTGAGGAACCTGATCGCCGACTACGCCGATCGAGTGGACTTCTTTGTCGCGGAAGCCAATGTCGCCGAGGCGGCGGGCTACATCGCTGATCTCGCCAGAGAAAAGAACCTCGATGAAGTGCTCTTCGCAGAATCCCTGCTCAGTTTGTTGCGTGTTGTTCAGCTGGTGGAGGACACGGCACTCGAGTCAGCTCGAGCGGAGGCGCTGGCCAGAATCCGCGATGCTGATGACTGGCCTGCACTAGCGCTTGGCCTGCAACTGGAGTGCGCCATTTGGACGGAGGACCAAGACTTCTTTGGCAGCGGTATCGCCACGTGGACGACTCGCACGGTGGAGATCTACTTGAACAGTTGATCTGTCGTCGAGATGGGTCATGCCATTTGCATCTTCCAATTCCACTATCACTACTGCCTGCAGAAGAGGCGAGGCGATTTGACAACGAGGATTAATGGTTCTTCTGGCATGGGGTCCAAAGTTCAGCGTGACGAGCTCACCCAGCGCGTGGGGGATCGGTGTGCAGGTCAGGGGTCGGTGATTCGACTACTGGTCTCTAACCGCCTGGTCTTGCAGGAAGTTGTGGATCATCTGCTCCATGCCGTTCTGCGTTCTCCCATGGGGACGCAGGCCCTTCTCGGCCCACACACGATCCAGCTCCTGGCGCAGCTTCTCAGGGATCCAGCAGGACAACATCACCTTGCCCTCGCGGCTGGAGGTGCAATGGCGCTCAGGCGTGGACATCGAGCATGTTTGTGTACATGTGCACAATATGCCATCGCCTTGGCAGTGAACCAGAGACCACTGACCTGCGTGGTCCATGGCCAAAGGAGCCATCGATCAGTCAGAATGAGAATCGTTCTCAGGATTGAGTGGGTAGATGGGTCAGCAGGTCGTTCAGGTGCCCGTCACCGTGCTCACCGGCTTCCTCGGCGCTGGTAAGACCACCCTGCTCAACCACATCCTCAGCAACCAGCAGGGGATGCGCAGCGCCGTGCTGGTCAATGAATTCGGCGAGGTGGGGATCGACAACGAGCTCGTGGTGGCCACCAGTGATCAGATGGTGGAGCTCAGCAACGGCTGCATCTGCTGCTCGATTAATGGGGAGCTGCAGGAGGCGGTGCATCGGGTGCTCGAACGCCCCGAGCCACTGGATCTGATCGTGGTGGAAACCACCGGCCTAGCCGATCCGCTCCCCGTGGCCATGACGTTCATGGCAGGGGACCTGCGCGATCGGCTGCGGCTCGATTCGATCATCACCGTGATCGACGCCGAACATTTCAGCGCCACAGCCCTCGAAAGCCCGATCGCTCGCGCCCAGGTGGTGTATGGCGACATCCTTCTGCTCAACAAAGCCGACCTGGTTGATGAGCCACGGCTGAAAGAAGTTGAGGCCGAGCTGCGGGCGATCAAAACCGACGCTCGCATCCTGCGGGCCAGCCGTGGTGATGTTCCCCTGGGCCTGCTGCTGAGCGTGGGGTTGTTTGAAACTGATCGTCTGGCATCGCTTCAGGCCCAGGAAGATGCCCATGAACAACATCACAACCACGGGGATCACCACCACCACGAACATCACCACCATCCCCACACCCCGGAGCTGGAGGGCTTCAGTTCGGTAAGCCTGGCGGTGGACGCGCCGTTCGATCTGCGTCGCTTCCAGCACTTCCTTGACATCCAGCTGCCTGAATCGGTGTTCCGCGCCAAAGGGGTGCTCTGGTTCCGCGAAAGCGAGCGGCGCCATTTGTTTCACCTCTGCGGCAAGCGCTTCACGATCGATGACTCCGACTGGCCCGATGGCTCAGAGCGCCACACCAAAGTGGTGGTGATCGGCAAGGGCATTGACCAGGCAACGCTTAAGGCCCAGCTCGAGGCCTGCGTAGCGCTGCCATGAGCCAGACCCTGCTGATCTCCGGACCGCCCGGCTGCGGTAAAACCAGCTGGATCCTGAAGCGGGTCCAGGCTCATCGAGGCCCATGCGGGTATCTGCGGCTGGCCGGCTACCCCGAAGAAGGGCTCGCCCAGGCGCCTGACGGCGGTATCGATCTGGCCTACCTACAGGACCAGTGCCCGAGGCTGCTGGATCTGGCCGATCTCGATCAGGCCCTGGCACCAAGGCCGGAGCACCTTCTGGCGCTGATTGAACTACCCCAGTTCCAGCCGCCGACGGAATCGGGTCTTGGTGGGGTGGACCGGCGCGTGATTCCCCAACTGGAGGCCTTGCATCTCAAGCCCGACGAGCATTTGCACTTCGGGCGAGATACCGCCTTGCCCCGCCAGGACACCCTGGATTTCAGCAGTTTGCAGGCCTGGGAAAGGAACCTGGCTGGGAGTGTGTGGGATCCGGCCAGCCTGAGCAGCTTCTGGTTTGAACTGGTGAACGGCGCCTATGGCGATGTGTACCGCGCCAAGGCCCTAATGAACCTGCCGGATGGCCGGGCCTTCTTCTGCAACTGGATGGTGAGCCAGGAGGGCTCCCAGTTTCTGCCGCTCCAGGCGCTTGCCCCGCCTGACGGTCGCCCGGAGCGCCTTTCCCGCCTGGTGGTACAGGGCAAGGGCCTCGATCCCGCCGCCATCGAGGTCACCCTCGCCGACTGCCTGCTCAGCGAGGCCCCGTCCCATCCATCCCCTGCCACCTGATCGCCATGGCCCACGCCGTGATCTCCTGCCTGCACGCCAACCACGCCGCCCTGGAGGCCGTGCTCGCCGACATCGACCAAAAGGGCATCGACACCATCACCTGCCTGGGGGATCTGGTGGGCTACGGCCCCCAGCCCAACGAGGTGGTGAACCTGGTGCGTCAGCGGGCGATTCCCACCTGCCAGGGCTGCTGGGATGAGGACATCATCGAAGGCCTCAACGCCTGCGACTGCAGCTACCCCTCCCAGCTGGCGGAAAGGCGAGGCCATCTGGCCCACCAGTGGACTGCCGATCAGCTGAGCGAGGAGAACAAGGCGTTTCTTGCCAGCCTGCCGATGTCGCTGCGGCGCGATCGGCTGCTGTTCGTCCATGGCAGTCCCAACAGTCAGCACGAATACCTGCTGCCCAACATGGATGCCTTCGCGGCCCTGGAGCGGGTGGAGACCGCCGGTGCCGAGACCCTGTTCTGCGGCCACACCCATCGGCCCTATGTGCGGGAGCTGCGGGAGGGATCGATCCGGGTGCGCGTGCAGGACGGTGCAGCCAACGGCGACCCATCCGAAGAAAGACAAATCAATTTGCCGATGCGCCGCATCATCAACGCCGGCTCGGTGGGTGAGCCGCGCCATGGCAACACCAACGCCACCTATGTGATTCACGACGAAGCCGCGGACAGCGTGGAGATCCGGGAGGTGGCCTACGACGTGGAGCGCACCTGCCGGACCATCGTTGAGGTGGGGTTGCCACCGGTGTTCGCCTGGCGCCTGCGCCATGGCTTCGAGTACGCCGAGCGGGCCGATGACGCCAGCCACGTGTGTGAGCGCTGATGGCACGCTGGGCCCTGATCAGTGGACTGCGCGGAGATTTGGAGGCCTATGAGGCCATCCAGACCGATCTGCGCCACACCCGGCGGGTGGACACCCTGTTTGTGCTGGGGGATGTGATCGGCCCTGAGCGGGAGTGCAATGCCCTTCTGAACCGGTTGCAGCAGCCGCGCCGTGGCGAGCTGGAGCCCCAGTGCCTCTACGGCTGGTGGGAGGACCAGCTGATGGCCGAGCGTGGATACCGGGGCGGGCGGCGAGCCGATGCCCTGCGCCTCAGCCAGGGGGAGCCGGCCGTGGATGCCCTGCTCCAGGCGGTGGATCCCGGCCACATGGGCTGGCTGGCGGCGCTGCAGTTCGGCTTCATCGAGCTCGACTGCGCCCTGCTGCACGGCAGCTCCGCCTCTGTCGACGACAGCCTGGGTCCGAACAGCTCACCGCTGCTGCTGCTGGATCGCCTCACCCGTATGGAGGTGAACCGGCTGTTCACCGCCCGCAGCGGCCAGCAGTTCCGCCTCGAGCTCAGCGGCGGTGGAATTCAATCCCAGGTGCGGGATCTGGAGGGCGAACGGCACCAGCAACAGAGCGTTCCTAAGCGCCAGGTGATCGGCATCGGGGCTGGCGTCCACTACACCATCTACGACCCCGGCAGCGATCGCCTCGATTTCCTCATCGCCGGCAGCAGGCCCCAGCAACGGGCGCGGGGGTTTGCATGACCCCGCAGCTGGGGGGGAACCTGGAGACCCTGCAGGTTGACCTGGCCGGGCGACAGCTGCGCTTGGTGCTGGAGCGCCGGGGGCCAGCGGCTGCCCCCCTTTGGTTGCTGTTGCCGGCGCTGAGCACTGTGTCGAGCCGCGGTGAATGGAAAGCCTTTGCGGATGCGATGGGCGATCGGCGTCAGCTGGTGAGCTTCGACTGGCCCGGTTTCGGCGACAGTGACTGCCCAGCGATTGCCTACGACGCCGCCCTGCTGCGCTCGGCGCTGCGGGCCGTGCTCTCCTACCTCCGCACCACAACCCCTCAGTGGCCAATTGTGGTCGCCGCCGGCCACAGTGCCTCGGTGGCCCTGGGGCTGGCCACCGAATGGTCTGGGCTGTGGCAGGAGCTTGTGCTGGTGGCCCCCACCTGGCGCGGCCCCCTGCCGACGATGACCGGCTTGCCGCAGCAGCAGTTCAACTGGCTGCGGAGTCTTGTGGCAACACCATGGATCGGCCCGGCGCTCTACCGGCTCAACACCAGCCGAATGCTGTTGCGCCTGATGCTGCGGCGTCATGTCTGGGTCGCCCCCGCCATGCTCACACCGGCTCGGATCCGCGAACAGCAGCTTCTTGCCCGCCGCCCCGGAGCGCGCTTTGCCAGCGTGGCCTTCGTGAGCGGTGGCCTTGATTCGGTAGGTGATCGCACCTGGTGGCTGCAGCAGGCGCGGTTGCTCCAATGCCCGCTGCAGGTGGTGCTGGCGTCTGAGGCTCCGCCGCGCTCAAAGAAAGAGATGGAGGTTCTGGCCTGGGAGGCGGCTGATCAGCTCAGCGTGATTCCTGGTCGACTGGGGCTGCACCAGGAATTTGGGGCCCTGCTGGCACGGCAACTGCTAGAGAGTTGCGTGTCTGCTGGCTGACCAGCAGCGCCAGCAGGAATCCTGCAAATTGCACGATCACCACACACGGACCGGAGGGCAGGTTGGTGAGGCCTGAGCCCAGTAGGCCCAGCAATGCACAGCCGCCGCCCAAGGTGGCTGAGGCGAGGGCATAGAGCGGGAAGTGGCGGCTCACGAGCCGCCCCCCGCAGGCCGGAATCACCACAAAGGCGCTGATTAACAGCACCCCCACCGCTTTGATTGACACCGCCACCACTACCGCCAGCAGCACGATGAAAATCAGGCGGTGACGGTTGGCCCCCACCCCGAAGGCTCCGGCGAGATCGCTGTTGAGGGTGAGCAGCACCTGGGCCCGCAGGCTCAGGGCGAGATAACTCACCGCAGCGATCAAGAGGACGCTGATCACCGCCAGATCACTCCAGCTGATGCCGAGGATGTCGCCGAACAGCAGCTGCTGAATGCCGCCGCGGTAGGTCTCCACCAAGCTCAGGGCCACCACCGCAAAGGCCAGGGAGGTGGAATACACGATGTTCAGCAGGGCGTCTGCCGGCAGGCCGCTGCGGGCCACCAGCTGGTTCACCAGCAGGGCGAACACCACCGCGAAAGGGATCAGCACCAGGGTGGGATTGACCCCCAGCAGGATTCCCAGGCTGATGCCCAGCAGGGCGGAATGTCCGAGGGCATCGCTGAAGAACGAGAGCTGACGCAGCACCGCGAAACTGCCCAACAGCCCACCTAGGGCACCGGTAAGCAAGCCGCCGAGCAGGGCCCGCTGCATGAAGGGCTGGCCAACAATCTCCAGCAAGCCTGCGGCATCAGCCATGGCCAGCAATCCCGGCATGGTTATGGCGGTAAGGCACCACATTGGGGCCATAGAGCTCAGCCAGCCGCGCCGCACTGAGGGCATGGACGGGGGCACCGCTGCAACGCAGGCGGCGGTTTAAGCACAACACCTGCTCACAGCTGCGGCGCACCATCTCCAGATCGTGCGACACCTGCAGCACGGTCCAGCCTTCCTGGCGGCGCAGATCCAGCAGCAGCTCCTGGAACTGCTCACTGCTGGGGGCATCCAGACCCGCCTGAGCCTCATCGAGCACCAGCAACTGGCGGGGCCGCACCACACAGAAGGCCAGCAACACCCGCTTGAGCTGACCACCGGAGAGCTCGCTGAGCCGGCGTTCTGCCAGGTCCTGGCAGCCGGTGCGCTCCAGGGCACGCTGCACGGCGTTGCATCGGCGGCTGTTGCCCAGCCAGGCCAAGCTCAGGCCTGGTGGATCAAAGCCAAAGCCCACGAATTCACCCACCGTGAGGGGGAAGCGCCCCTGCAACGCCAGGCTCTGGGGCAAGTAAGCGATCTGCGCACGCACCGAACGGGGCAATTCGCCCGCCGGACCGAGCGCATGGCCAAGGATCCGAACGGACCCTGCCGCCCTGGGCAGCAGACCCAACAAAGCAGCTACCAGGCTGCTTTTGCCGGCACCGTTGGGACCCACCAGAGCCGTGTCGGTTTCGCGGGCGAGCTGAAAGCTCACCTGCTCCACAGCCAGCTGCTCGCCACGGCGAACGCTCAGGCCTTCAACCACAAGCACTGGGGCGTTGTCTGTCATTGGCCGAAGGCCTGGCGTAGATCAGCCACGTTGCGGCGCATCACGCTGACGTAGGTGGCCGGATTCCTCGAGGCTTCCTCCGAGGCCGTCTCCATCGGATCGAACACCACCACTTTCACGCCCAGATCTTTGGCCAGGGTATTGAAGGAGCGGTTGCCTTCCTGAGGCTCGCTGAGCAGGGCTTTGAGCTGGCTGCTCTTCACCTCGGCCGCCACCCGCTGCAGATCAGCCGGTGATGGATTGAGCTCGGGCACATCCACCAGGTAATCAGCTTTGAGCCCATAGCGCTGGGCGAAGTAGGGGGCGAAGTCGTGGAAGGCCACAAACGTTTTGCCCCGATAGGGCTCAAGTTGGCTAGCGATCTCGCTGTTCAGCTGTTTCAACTGAGCGGTGAAAGCAGCAGCGTTGCGCCGGTAGCCGTCAGCACAGCTGGGATCGGCCTGGATCAGACCATCACGGATGGTCTCCACCTGCTGGACCGCCCGCAGCGGATCCAGCCAGATGTGGGGATTCACAGCGCCGTGATCATGGCCATGTCCATGGCTCTGCTCATCGCCATGGCCGTCGTCATGGTGTTCCGTTTCCAGGGTGGCGACGCCGCGGCTGGAATCAATCACCTTCAGCTGGGGATTGCCTGCGGAGGCCACGAGCTTGTCGAGGAACCCCTCCATCTCCAGGCCGTTCTTCACCAGCACCCGGGCCTGGCGCAGGGAGGTCAGGTCTCCAGGCTTGGCCTGAAAATCGTGGGGCCCTGTGCTGGCAGGGATGAGGGGTGTCACCGTGGCGCAGTCGCCAGCCACGGCGCGAGTGAACAGGGTGATAGGCAGGAAGGTGGTGACCACTTTGAAAGCCTTGTCAGCTGTGGCATCAGGGGCGCTCTGGCGGGGTGCGCCGCAGGCGGCCAACAGCACGGCCCCGATCACCACCCCGGCCCGCTTCAACAGATCCTGGAACCCGGCGGGAGGACACATCTGAAGCCATGCGCTGAGAACGGTTCTCATCCTAAGGCTTGAGCCTGAAGCCTGCCCCTGCGCGCTGGCTCTGCCGTTCGCGCGGTGGAACCGCCACCGGCCACAGCCACCAACGACCCTGGGCATCACCTGCTGCCAAGTGGCGGCCGTCCGGTCGCCAGGCCAGGGCATTGAAGCCGCAGCCCTGCCCCTCAAGCGGCTGAAGCATCCGCCCCTTGCCATCCCAGAGCACCACGCTGCCGTCGCTTGAGGCACTGGCAAGCAGGGTGCTCCCGGGAGCAAAGGCCAGCGCCTGCACGCGCTTTTCGTGCCACAGCAAGGGCTCGGGTTGCCAGGCCTTGGCACCCTGCTTCACCTGTGTCCACAGGATCACGGCCTCACCAGCAGCACTGGCCAGCAGTGGTGCCAGGCGGCCCGGCTGATCGCTCCAGGCCAGCTGACGCACCTTGGCGGGAAAGCCGCTGAACTGCCAGGGCTGGCCATGGCAGTCCTGGGGCCATACCAGCAAGGAGCGATCCAGCATCCCGCAGGCCAGATGGTTCCCAGGCCCTGAAAAAGCCAGGGCCAGACCTGCAGATGCGATGGCATGGCGCAGCGGCGGATCCGACGGCGAGCTCAGACACGGCTGCCACAGCACCACTTCACCGTGGCAACTGGCCGCTAGCTGTACCCCATCGGCGCTCCAAGCCAGGGTCTGGATCGTGCCGGGCAACGGCAGCGGTGGCTCACGCCTTTGGCGGTTGGCCCCATCCCAGAGCCGCAGCTCGCGCCCGGCCGCCACTGCCAGCAGTAAGCCACCCGGCTGCCAGGCCGCCGCATCGATCCAGCCACTGCCCAGGGGGATGGGATCCATGGCCAGCGGCCGCACCCCGGTGCCACCCAACTCCCAGAGCAGCAGCTCGCCGGCCTGACCTGCGGCCATCAGGAACTGGCCATTGCCGCTGAAACCCACCACATCAAGGCTGCTGTCATGGTCGCCCCGCAGCAGCTCCTCACAGCCGGCGCGGAAATCGAGCAGCAGCAATTCACCACCGGTGCTGGTGATGGCTAGAAACTCACCATCAACCGACCAGGCCATCGCCGAGATTGGCTGCTGCAGATCACCGCAGAGCCGTTCGCTCACCAGGGTTGCCTGAGCCATGGCCTACTCAGGCCACACACGCCAGGAAGCTGGCTCGCAGGGCCTCAGCATCGAGATCGCGGCCGATGATTACAAATTCGCTTTGGCGCCGCTCACCGGCTTTCCAGGGGCGATCGAAATCGCCATCAACCAGCATGTGGACCGACTGGAGCACATAGCGCTCATCCTTGCCAGCGAGCTGGATGATGCCCTTCATGCGGAACAAATCCGGCCCGCGGCTGCTCACCAGCTCCGAGATCCAGCTGCCCAACTTCTCCATGTCCATGGGCCGCTCCTCCACTAGGGCCACAGAACCCACAGCATCGTCATGCTCATGGGCGTGCTCGTCCACCAAAAAGCCTGGATCGAGGCTCAGGGCACGCTCCAGCTCGAAGGCCTGAACGCCCAACAGCTCCTGCATCGGTACATCGGCGTTATGGCTGGTGACCAGGCGAGCCACGGGGTTGATGGCGCGCACCCGCCGCTCGATCGCGGCGCGCTCGCTGTCGCTCACCAGATCGGCCTTGTTGAGCACTAGCACATCGGCGAAGGCCAGCTGCTCCTGCACCTCCTCCGTATCCCAATGCAGCTCAACATGCTTGAGATCCACCAGGGTGACCACCGCATCAAGCCTCAGCTCATCGCGTAGGTCTTCATCGACAAAGAACGTTTGAATCACCGGGGCTGGATCGGCCAGGCCGGTGGTTTCGATCACCAGGTGATCGAAACGATCACGCCGCTTCATCAGGTTGCCGATGATCCGAATCAGATCGCCGCGCACGGTGCAGCAGATGCAGCCGTTGTTCATCTCGAAGATCTCCTCATCGGTATCAACTACCAGCTGGTTGTCGATGCCCACCTCGCCGAACTCGTTGACGATCACCGCCACCTTGAGGCCGTGCTCGTGGGTGAGGATCCGGTTGAGCAGGGTCGTCTTGCCGGCACCGAGGTAACCGGTGAGCACGGTCACTGGCAGGCGCTCGGCGGCGGGAACGGGGCTGGAGAAGGCCATGGCCAGGCTGGGTCGGGCCCAAGAGTGAGAATGGTTGTCGTTCTAGCAAAGGCACCCGCCCGGATCGACCCCAATGGCTTCCGCGACTTCTTTTCCCAGGCAGCAGCCCCTGCTCCAGCTGCTCCAGCAGACGGACGGCGAGCTCAGCGCCCAGGAACTGCACCAACGCTTGAGAGCCATGCGTCACGGCACCGGCCTTGCCACCGTCTACCGCCACCTCCGCCAACTGCAACAGCAAGGTCTGGTGCGCTGCCGCCACCTCCCCAGCGGCGAAGCCCTTTTTGCCCCAACCGAGCGCGACGAACACCATCTCACCTGCGTCGACTGCGGCCGCAACCAGCCGCTAACAGCCTGCCCGATCCACGACGCCCACCTAAGCCCCGAACAGATCGGGGGGTTCCAGCTGCTCTTCCACACCCTGGAGTTCTTCGGCCTCTGCTCGGACTGCCAAGGCCGCCAGGACCAGGGCTAATCAGCCAGCCCATCGGGAGGCCCGACCAGGCCGAGATCTTGGATCGACTCAGCGATGCGTTCGGCAGAGCAAGTGGCCCAACCGGCAAGCGCCACCCGTGAGAACCATTATCATTCCCGAATTACTATGTGAGCGCTGGCTTCCTGCTGCATGCTCCCGTCCCCTTTCCCGTGTCGATGACCTTGTCCATGCTTCGCCAGCGCCTCAACCTCTCCGTCGTCGCCCTGCTCACGCCCCTGGCTGCCCCGGTTGCAGCCAATGCCGCCGACCCCAACCTTTCCGGCGTCAACCGCTACGCCCTGGCCGATGAGCAGGTCACGAGCATCAGCCAGTTCGCCGATGTCAAGCCCACCGACTGGGCTTACCAAGCGCTTTCCAATTTGATCGAGCGCTACGGCTGTGTGGCCGGCTATCCCAATGGCAGCTTCCAAGGGGGCCGCGCCATCTCCCGCTTTGAAGCCGCTGCCCTACTCAACGCTTGCCTTGAACGGGTCACAGAAACCACCGATGCGCTGAAAAAGCTCCTGAATGAGTTTCAAAAGGAACTCGCCCTGCTCAAGGGCCGAGTCGATGGCCTCGATGCCCGCGTAGGCGTGCTGCAAGCCAACCAGTTCTCCACCACCACCAAGCTCTCGGGGCAGGCAACCATGGTGGTGGGCGGAGTGAGCAACAACCCCGCCGGCGGCCAGGTGTCGTTCAACTACGACCTGCAGCTGAACCTCGAGACCAGCTTCAGTGGCCAAGATCTGCTGCGCACGGTGCTGCGGGCCGGCAACTTTGATTCCAACCGCAATGTCTTCGGCACTGGCCTATCCACCCTGGAGATCGCCTTCCAGGAAGACGCCGGACCCGATGTCATGGGCATCGACAAGCTCTATTACCAGTTCCCAATCGGCAAGCAGTTCACCGCCACCCTCGGCGCCCGGGTGGGCCAGGAGGACATGCTCGCCCTCTGGCCCAGTGCCTATCCCAACGACACGATCCTGAACGTGCTCACTCTCAACGGAGCACCGACGGCCTACAACAAAAACATCGGTCCTGGTTTTGGCCTCTGGTGGCAAAACAATGGCTGGAGCGTGACTGCCAACTACGTGGCCGCCAACGCTGCCGATTCCAGCCAGGGGCTTTTCACCAGTGGTTCCGCCGGCACCAGCACCGTTCAACTGGGCTACGGCAAGGAGAACTGGGGCCTTGCCGCTCTCTATTCCTATGTCCAGGCCGGTGTGGCTGTGCCGGGCGCCACCCCCTTCATCACCACCCAAATCGAAGAGGGGGGCGCCAACACCAACGCCTTTGCCATCAGCGGTTTCTGGCAGCCGACCCAAAGCGGCTGGCTGCCCTCAATCAGCGCAGGCTATGGCTACAACAGCAGCTCCGGCGGCGACCTGAGCGCCAGCCAGTCGTGGATGGTGGGGCTGCAGTGGAGCGATGTGCTGGCCAAGGGCAACAGCTTTGGCATGGGCGTGGGGCAACCCAGCTTTGCCACCGCCACCCGCAATGACACTCCGGAAGAATCCGGAGTCTGGGCCTGGGAGTGGTGGTACAAGTGGCAGCTCAGCGATGCCATCTCCGTGACCCCAGCGGTCTTTTACTTGAACAATCCCCAGGGGAATGGGGGCGGGGCCAATCAGCTCGGAGCCCTGGTGAAAACCAGCTTCCGTTTTTAGCCCCACCAATAACCCCACCAATTCAGGCCCACCATCAATTCCTAGGCTGGGCGCATTCCAGTTCAGTGACCGATGAGCAAGAGCACTGAAAACCAAACCGGCTCCATCACCGCTGTCGCGGTGGACCCGGCCCCCAGCGGCCTGCCGGTGACCATCCTCACGGGCTTTTTGGGGGCCGGCAAAACCACCCTGCTCAACCACATCCTCAGCAACCAGAACGGGATCAAAACCGCCGTTCTGGTCAATGAGTTTGGCGAAATCGGCATTGACAACGACCTGGTGGTCGCCACCGGCGAGGACATGGTGGAGCTGAGCAACGGTTGCATCTGCTGCTCGATCAATGGGGAATTGCTCGAGGCCGTGTATCGAATCCTCGATCGTCCAGAGCCCGTCGACTACCTGGTAGTGGAGACCACGGGGTTGGCGGATCCCCTGCCGGTAGCCATGACCTTCCTGGGCAGCGATCTCCGCGACCAAACCCGCCTGGATTCGATCATCACCCTGGTGGATGCCGAAAACTTCAGCGATGAGCTCCTCGAGGGCGAGGTGGCCCGGGCCCAGATCGTCTACAGCGACATCCTGCTCCTCAACAAATGCGATCTGGTGGAGGAAGGGCGCCTCGCAGCCCTGGAAGACCAACTCCGCACGATCAAAACCGATGCCCGGATTTTGCGCGCCGTGAAAGGGGAGGTTCCCTTACCCCTATTGCTGAGCGTGGGGTTGTTTGAAAGCGACAAGGTCGTGGCCCAACAGAGCCATGAGCATTGCGACCACGACCATGGCCACTGCGAACACGACGACCACGGGCACAGCCACGAACACGTCCACAGTCATGCCAACGGGCACTCCCATGGGGACAGCCATTCCCATGACAAAGGCCATTCCCATGACCACTCCCACGATCACGGGCATGATCACGCTGACCACCAAGCCCCTGATCACCTCGCCATTGAAGGCTTTACGTCGCTCTCCTTTGCGGCCGAAGGCCCCTTTGCCCTACGCAAGTTCCAGAACTTTCTCGACAATCTGGTGCCCGCTTCGGTCTTCCGAGCCAAAGGAATTCTCTGGTTCAACGAAAGCGAGCGCCGCCACGTGTTTCACCTCGCCGGCAAGCGCTTCTCGATCGACGACTCGGAATGGCCGAGCAGCGAGCGCAAGAACCAGATCGTGCTGATTGGCAAGAACCTGGATCACGCCAAACTTCGCAAACAGCTGCAGGCATGTGTCGCCAAGGATTCCGGCAAGGGCTTCGGCTAGGGACCGACCTGCCCAGGTCGGGGAAACCGCCGCTTTTGCTACATCAGCCCTGGCCAGGGTCGCTAGCGTAAGGCGAATGAAAGGGATGCAATGGTCGAGGTTCTGGTGTTTACCGGGGTCGCCGCCCTCTTCGGCCTGGCCTTCTGGCTAACGGCCGATTCCGATGACGACAGCGGTGGTGGTGGCTTGATGCAGCCTGTGCTGGTCCCTGTCCGGGTTACCCGCCGCCGCTAGGAGCCTTCAGCATCCGTACAGCTGGGGCATAGGGCACGCACATTCAGCACACACTCCACGAGCCGGAAACCAAAGCCAGCCGCAGCCTGGTTCCCGGCTTCCAAAACCTCGGGGTTTTCAAATTCCTCCGTGCGACCGCAGCGCACACACACCAAGTGATGGTGGTCGCGGTGGGCATCCCCGGCCAGTTCAAAGCGCCGGCCACCCTCAGGCAGTTCCAGCTCCTGCAGCAGGCCCATGCCACTAAGAAGCCTCAGGGTTCGGTACACCGTGGCGAGGGACACCCGCTCTTGGGCCCGCAACAGCCTTTGGTGCACCTCCTCCGCACCGAGGTGACTGCCTTCCCCAATCCGCTCAAACAGGGCCAACACGCGCTGGCGCTGGGGGGTCAAGCGCTGGCCGCGATCATGAAGACTGGACCTCAGGCCATGGCTGCCAGGGGCGGGTGGCAAACCAGCTGAAGCTCGAGCAGCCACCACACAATCCCTCGGGTTCTCAACAATAGGGGCAATTGCGAAGGGTGCCGCCATGAACGAGCAAGCCCACACCACAGCGCGACCCAACACGAAGGGAACGCCCGGGGGCGTCTTGCTGGCCACGGTGCTGCTGGCCGTCAGTCCTGCAGTTGCCTCTGTCCTGGAAGCCAATTCCCAGACCACCCCAACGACCAATCCAGTGGTGTTGAGCGTCGGCGATGGCGACACCCTCACCGTGTTGGAAGGAGGCCACAAGCGGGTGGTGAGGCTGGCGTGCATTGATGCCCCCGAACTCAGCCAGGGTGCCGCCGGAGCTCGGGCCAAAGCGGCCCTAAAAACCCTGGCTCCCCCTGGCACTTCGCTGACCTTGAAGGTCCAGGCCACGGATCGCTACGGCCGCACCGTGGCCGAGGTGTTCCGATCCGGTGCCCCCCAGTCCATCAACCAGGCCCTGGTTCGCCAGGGCTATGCGTTCGTGTACAGGACGTACCTGAAGGGGTGCGATGGCTTGGCCTACGACGAAGCAGAACGGGCCGCCCGCTCCCAGCAGCTCGGTGTTTGGGGGCCGAGCCAGAGCGATGGTTCTGGCCCCAGCGAGAGCTTGATGCGTCCCTGGGATCACAGGGCCTGCAAACGCAACAAGAGCTGCTCCTAGGGCTTTTGGCCTTGATCGAGCCGGGCAGTGAAGCCAGCCAGCAGATCGGCCAGGCTCACCACCAGCCGATAGCTGATGGCGATCGCAAGCAAGGGCGCTTCGGGCACTGCCACCCCAAGCCGCAGCAGCAACACCGCCTCAAACACCCCCAAGCCCCCTGGAGCTCCTGGCACCACCAGCCCAGCGGTCCAGGCGATGGCAAAGCCCGCCAACCAGCCGCCCCAGCCCAGGCCATAGGAGAGATCAAACGCTTGCACACAGCAGAAAAAACCGCCAAACCGCACCAGCACAAACACCGCCTGGACAGCCAGCAGCTGCCAGGGATAGCCGCTCAAGCGCGGACCTTCGGCCAAGACCTCGCCCATCCCCTCGGCATCCGTGAGGCCGAGTCCAGGAGCTTTGCTGCGTTCAAGGCGAACCAGAAGGGGATTCAGCCAACGGGGCAAGAGCAGCAGCAGGGGCAACACACAAACCAAGGCCAAACCGCCTTGCCACCCCCCCCAAGGCACCAAGGCGAGGGCCGCGATCGCTGCCACCAGGGGGTCCAACAGCACGGCCAGCAGAGCCATCCCCGCAGAAGCGGGGTGCTGCAAGGGAGCTGTTGGGCTGCGCAGCAGCTCCACCCGGGCCGCCAAATGCCAAATGCCCCCGGGCAAATACTTGCGGAGGTTGGTGGCGAGATAGGCCCCCACCAGGGCCTGACCCTGGGGCTTGAGACCAAGCCAATGGAGCACCACCCCCAGGCCAATCCCATTGGCCACCAGGCTCAGCAGGCTGATGCCCACGCCCAGCACCAGCCACAGGAAGCCCTGCAAATCCAACCGCGTTTGCAGCAGTTGCTGGCCATGGCTGAGCACCGCTGCCAGCAGAAAGCCCGCACTCAGCAGGGTGGTCCACAGCTTGATTCCTCCGGGGAGCTGGGCACCCTGGGCCTGGAGCCAAGCCAGCGGGGTCTGGAGCCAAGCCAGCAGGTTCTGGAATCGCCTCACGGCTGCTGACCCCCATCGTGGGCCGTCAAGGCCTGCACCACGATGGTTCTTACCTGATCCAAACCCAGATTGTGGCGGGTGGCCAGGGCAATCAGATCATCGTGTTCGGGCTTACTGCGCCAGCGCCCATCGGGCAATTGGGCCTGCTTCAGGCGCACGAATCCCAAGGGGGTGACGATCTCCAGGCTGCGGCGTGGCAGCACCCAGCGCCGCTGCTGGGTTTCCCGCAGCCCCAAGGTGCTGCTGTGTTGCCACCAAACCTGGCGCAGGGCTTCAGCCGCAGAGGGATCCACAAGCACCGTGAGCAATTGGCCCGGGCGCTCCTTTTTCATGGCAATGGGTTGGCTGAACACCTCCTTGGCGCCGGCGTCGCGCAGGGCCTGGATCAGGAAGGCCAAATCCTCAGCCGTCGCGTCATCGATTTGGGCCTGCTGCTCGAGCACCACCTCCTGGGTTGCGGGATGTTGGGCCTGGGGGAGCTGGGTCTGGGGATCCTGGGAAGCAGCGGCCAGGGTGAGACGCAGCAGGTTGGCCCGATCCAGCTGGCGGCTCCCCAGGCCAATACCGATACTTTTGGGGATGTGGCTTGGCGCCACCCCAAAGCGATCCGCCCAACAAGCGACGAGCGCCAGCCCTGTCGGGGTGGTGAGCTCGGCCGGGGGAAACCCCTCCGCACTCGCCAACGCAACCCCGCGCTGGCGGGCGATCTCCAGCACAGCCGGCGCTGGCAGGGGCAACGGACCATGGGCCGTGGCCACCGATCCATGGCCGCCCGGGGGCGGACTGCAGATCAGTTGACTCACACCGAAATGGAGCAAGCCCGCACAAACCCCCACCACATCCACGAGGGCATCCACGGCACCCACCTCATGGAAATGAACCTGCTCCGGCGCCACCCCATGGACAACCGCCTCAGCTTCGGCCAACAGCGTGAACACCTCCAGCACCTTGGCCTGAAGGGCACCATCCAGGGGTGCCGCCAGGATTTGTTGCCGCAAATCCCCCCAATGGCGATGGGGTGGGGAGGCCTCTCGAAGCTCCACCTCCAGGTGCAGCCCCCGCAGCCCCGCACTGCGGCGCTCGTCCACCACCAGCCGATAGGCATGGGCCAAGCCCAAGGAAGCAAGGGGGGTAGCGATCACCTCCTGTGGCAGGCCCAGATCGAGCAAGGCCGCCAACAACATGTTGCCGGCCAAGCCAGTGGGGCAGTCGATCAGGGCAAGCTGGCTCATGGCTTTGGGGGGCTCATCGCCCAAGCCGGGGTGCCGCCAAAAGCAACCGCTCCGCCTCGGCCTCCAGGTCGCTCTGGCGCTGTTTGAGCAGCGCGTCCACGTCCCGGCGGGCCCGCCGTTGCTCCCGCTGGGCCACCGCCACGTCCAATCCCGAAAGGCCCCAGAGGCGGCCCAACAGGGCTCGATCGTCCATGCCCCCCACGCTCTCGCCGTAGATCAGCTGCTCAGCAGCCATGCCGGCCTGCAGCACCCGGCTCCACCGACGCAAGTCCTCCTCCGCCAGTTTGGCCTGGCCCGGTGCTTCGAGGGCCGTACTGCCATTGGTGTTCAGCCCCGCCCTCAAGCAAGCCAGGCTTCCCACCAATACCGGGCCCGTGGCCATGTTTTCGTGGCCCGCCACAAGCACATGCCCTGCCTCATGGATGGCAATGCGGCGCAGGCGTGCCTCGCCGCCTGGCAGAGCCTCCGCCAAAACATGGCCCCCCCGGCCACCAAAACTGGCCGAATCCACGGTCAAGGCTCCGAGCGAAAGGGCCACTGCCAGCACAATCCAGGCCGGGGAAACACCCAGCAGGGGGCCCACAATGGCGAGCAAGCTCACCACCAACACCGCCAATCCAGCCCCCAACGGTTGCTTCAACGGGAGGGGCGACTCACCGGACTGGGCCGGGGGCCGGCGGCATGGCCTGGGTTGCTCCCCGCACCCTCACGACCAGATCCGCCATCCCGTCCAGATCCGCCATCCCGTCCAGACTTGGGCTCTCGACCGGGTTTGGCATCGCGGCGGCCCTTGCCTCCGCGGGTGCCGCGCTGGGCAACCGGACCTATCACCTCAAATGACTCCAGCTGAAGGTGCTGACCCTGGCGGCGCAGGTTGATGGAGAGGAAATGGCGCAGATGCTCGAGGGGAACCTCGCCCTTGAGCTGGAGCTTGAAGGGCACGGGCCTGCTGCCGTCTAGACGGGGCTGCTGCCGCACTTTGACCACCAAATCTCCCGTCTCTGGCCTGGTGTAGATCAGCTCGCCTCGCACAGAGACAAAATCATCTCCCTCAGGCAACTGATCACTGGCTACAGCCTTCTCTCCCGGGGGTTCGCCTTCAGCAGGGTCCCCAGGGGGTTCGGCTTCGGCCAGGGTGCTGGGCTCCCAGACTCCCACCATTTGGAGGTGAAGCCCCTCCTCTTCCTTGGACCGGGGATAAACCACCCACAGGTGGGGCTCCTCCAGGTTGAGGTGGCGGCGCATCAAGGTGAGCAAACGCCCCAAGACCACAGCTTCAATCTCAACGCCATCGGCAGTGCGAATCAGCCCACGGGTGAGTTGCTCGGGATCGGAGGGCACGTAAACCCCTCGCACCACGCCAATGGCCCGGTACTGCATCGGCTCGGTGACCGGTGAAATCGGATGGTGACGCATGGAGCCCAGTGTAGGCGCCCCAATGGCAGTGGTAGTCGGGGCAAACTGGGTAGCGACAGCCATGGGCCTCGCCAATGCCGCTTGCCCTTTCCCGCCCCAAGCTCTGGATTGGCTTGGCCCTGGCAAGCCTGGCCGGGGCCTGCTTGGCGGGGGGCTGGTGGCTGGGCCATCTGACCAGCGGTGGCCTGGCTGCCGATCCCAAACAACAGGCCCTAGAGGGCCAGCTCGCAGGCCTCCAGCAACGATCCGCCCAGGGCGAGGCCTCGGCGGCTGAGGAGCAACGGCTGCTGGAGCTGCTGATCGCCCTCAACCGCAAGCGCGAAGCCCTCAGCCTCTCGGAACGCTTGGCCGATCAACAACCCGAGCGTCCGGCCCTGCGCCTGGTGCTCGCGGAGTTACGACGGGACCAAAACGATCGCAACGGAGCTGAGCGGGAGGTGCGCCAACTGCTCAACCAAAACCCCAGCAACATCGAAGCCCTGCAACTCATGGCCCTGTTGCAAGTGGAAACCGGCAGGGGCGCCCTTGCGGTGAGCCAACTGCAAGCAGCCTTCGATCAAGCCAGCAAACCCGCTCTTCGGCCAGAGGCCCCCAAGCCAGTGGCACTCGACATCGGCCTCCTGCTGGCCAACGTGCTCCAGCGCGAAGGTCAAGGAAGCCAGGCCGAAGCCCTGCTGATCCGGCTGGCTGCCGCCTTCCCGAAGGAGCAAACCCCGATCTTGGCGAGGGCCCTGCTGCTGCAGGAACGCCGAGACGCCAAAGGTGCCCAAGCGGCGCTTGCCCAAGCCAAGGCCCTCAAGCCCGGCCAGGACGATCCACGCCTCGATGCTCTTGCCGCCGCATGGGGGCTGGAATCGCTTAGGGAGCCTTCACCTGGGGGGAACCGATCTTCAATGCAGGGGCAGGGGAAGAATCAAGGCCCCTAAGGGCGGCGTCCACCGCATCGGAGGGGGAGGTGGCGTCATCCATGGCGCCGGATTTACGCAACTTGTTCATCAGCTCCATCGGATTGGCTGTGTTGAAGAGGGAGCCGGACTCCTGTTTACCCGAGCCGTAATCGAGTTCTTTTTGGAGCTGGGGGTTGCTATTGCTTTGCGCAACCCAATCCGCCTGCTGGGCCAGGACAGGGGTCTGGGCCGCACCCCAGCCGAGCGCCACAAACCACAGCCATCGAAACGTCCTACGGGATTGGCGCGAAGCGATCGCCATCACGTCACCGGGTCTGCCTGACAACCGATGCTAGTGGCCCCTTGAGAGACCGGACAGCGGGCCCATGCGCATCGCCACCTGGAACGTGAATTCGGTTCGTACCCGCCTGGATCAAGTGGTGGCCTGGCTACAGCAGGAGCGCCCCGAGGTGCTCTGCCTGCAGGAAACCAAGGTGACCGATGAACTTTTTCCCCGTTCGGCCTTTGAAGCCTTGGGCTATCAGCTGGCAATCAGTGGGCAAAAGGCGTACAACGGCGTCGCCATCCTCAGCCTGCTGCCCCTCGACGACGTGCAGATCGGCTTCGAGGCCCTGCTTCCCGGCGACCCAGAAGCCCCAGTCTTAAGTGAGCAAAAGCGGGTGATCAGCGCCCTGGTGGATGGGGTGCGGGTGCTCAACCTCTATGTGCCCAATGGCTCCTCGTTGAACTCGGAGAAATACGCCTACAAGCTCGAATGGCTGGCCTGCCTCCAGCGCTATTTGGCTGCGCAGGAGAACCAGGGCGATCCCCTTTGCATGGTGGGCGACTTCAACATCGGTCCCGAAGATCGGGATCTCCCCGACCCCAAGCGCCAAACCGGCGGAATCATGGCGAGTCAGGCCGAAAGGGAAGCCCTGCAACGGGTGCTGGGTGATCGGCTCACCGACGTCTTCCGGATGTTTGAACGGGATACCGGTCACTGGAGCTGGTGGGACTACCGCTCCGGGGCCTGGGACCGGGACAAGGGCTGGCGGATCGACCACATCTATGGGACCGACGACCTCGTGAGCTGTGCCACGGGCTGCATGATCCACAAGACCACCCGGGGCAACGACCAACCCAGCGACCACGCCCCCGTGGTGGTGAATTTGGCCTGGTCCCTGGAGGAGGAGAGCGAAGACTTGGGCGCCTAGTCCAGGGGCCCTGGGAGTGGGATCACAACACGACTGCCTCTTTGGGCAACATCACCCCGGCAGCCTGGAGCTGGGTCATCCGCCGGGAGGACTCGGCGCAGGTGCGGGGCGTCGGGAAAATCTTGCCGGGATTGGCGAGGTTGTCTGGATCGAAGGCCCGGCGAACCCACTGCATGGTGGCTAAGTCGTCGGGGTTGAACATCCAATCGAGGTAACAGCGCTTATCGGAACCCACCCCGTGCTCACCGGTGATGCTGCCCCCAGCGTCGACACACAGGCGCAGGATTTCGGCACTGAGCTGCTTCACCCGCTCCTGGATTCCGGGCTCATCCGAGCGATAGAGGATTAACGGGTGGAGGTTGCCATCACCTGCATGGAACACATTCGCCACAGGTAAGCCGTGGGTCTGGCTGAGTTGATCAATGGCGGCCAGCACCTGGGGCAGGGCACTGCGGGGCACCACCCCATCCTGGAGGTAATAGCTGGGATAAAACCTGCCAAGGGCTGAGATGGCCGACTTACGACCCTTCCAGAGCCGGGCCCGCTCGTTGCCATCCCAGGCCTGGCGAATGGTGCGGGCTCCAGCCTGGTGGCAGAGCTCCATGGAGAGTTCTACGGCCGCTTCGACCTCCCGTTCCTGGCCATCCAGCTCGATCAACAGCACCGCCGCCGCATCGGCTGGGTATTCCTCCATACCAAAGGAATCGTTGACGGCCTCAATGCAGAGACGATCCATCATCTCCATGCCCGCCGGCAAGACTCCGGCCGCCGTCACCAGCCGCACGGCGTCACCAGCCGCCTCCATGGAGGTGAAATCGGCCAGAAGCACGGCCACGCTCTGGGGGGTGCGCAACAGCCGCAGGGTGATGGCGGTGGCGATGCCCAGGGTGCCTTCGCTGCCGATAAACGCCCCCCGCAGATCCAACTCAGGGGCCTCATCCAGCTCACCGCCCAAGGTCATCACGCTGCCATCGGGAAGCACCACCTCCATGGAGAGCACGTGATTGCTGGTGACTCCGTATTTGAGGCAGTGCACCCCGCCGGAGTTTTCGGCGATGTTGCCGCCAATGCTGCAGGCCACCTGGCTGGAGGGATCGGGGGCGTAATAGAACCCATCCCCGGCCACGGCTCGCGTCACCCAACTGTTGATCACCCCGGGTTGCACGGTGATACGGCGATTCTCGAGATCCACCGCAAGCACGCTGCGCATGCGGCTGGTGGCGATCACGAGGGCTTCGGTTTCAGCCACAGCGCCCCCGGAAAGGCCCGTGCCACTGCCGCGGGCCACAAAGGGCACCCCGTTGTGGTGGCAGAGGCGGAGCACGGCCGCCACCGCCTCGGTGGTCTCAGGCAACACCACCAACGGCGGTTGATGGCGCTCCAAGGTGAGACCATCGCAGTCGTAGGCAAGCAACTCCTGGCGCGCCGCCACCACCGCCTTCGCCGGCAGGATCCGCCTCAGTTGGCGCTCGAGTTGGGGCCAATCAATGCTCACCCGTTCAAGGCCAGATCTTGATGGTTTCAACCTACTGAGAAACCAATCCATCCCATTCTGGGTCAAGATGGGCGGCGGTCTTTTGTGCGGATGTCCCTTGGGACGCCGCTGCCACTTCCGCTCCGACGTTGGCTGCTTCCTTGAACACCACCCGTTCCCAAGAACTCTTTCGTGCCGCCCAGACCCTGATGCCAGGGGGCGTGAGCTCACCGGTGCGGGCCTTCCGCTCAGTGGGGGGCCAGCCCCTGGTCTTTGATCGCGTTAAGGGTGCCTACGCCTGGGACGTGGATGGCAACCGTTTCATCGATTACATCGGTAGCTGGGGCCCAGCCATCTGCGGCCATGCCCACCCCGAGGTACTGGCTGCCTTGCATGCGGCCATCGACAAGGGCACCAGCTTTGGCGCCCCCTGCTCCCTGGAAAACACCCTGGCCGAGATGGTGATCGAGGCCGTGCCGTCGGTCGAGATGGTGCGCTTTGTCAACAGCGGCACCGAGGCCTGCATGTCGGTGCTGCGGCTGATGCGGGCCTTCACCGGCCGCGAAAAGATCATCAAGTTCGAAGGCTGCTACCACGGCCATGCGGACATGTTTCTGGTCAAAGCCGGCTCGGGCGTCGCCACCTTGGGGCTGCCCGATTCCCCCGGAGTTCCCAAGAGCACCGCCGCCAGCACCCTGACGGCGCCCTACAACGACCTCGAAGCGGTCAAACAACTCTTCGCCGAGAATCCCGGCGAGATTGCCGGTGTGATTCTCGAGCCCGTGGTGGGCAACGCTGGCTTCATTACACCTGAACCGGGGTTCCTGGAAGGAATCCGCGAAATCACCAAGGAAAACGACGCCCTGCTGGTGTTCGACGAAGTGATGACCGGCTTCCGCATCAGCTACGGCGGCGCCCAGGCCAGGTTTGGGATCACTCCGGATCTCACCACCATGGGCAAGGTGATCGGCGGCGGCTTACCGGTGGGGGCCTACGGCGGCCGGGCCGACATCATGGCGATGGTGGCTCCGGCGGGCCCGATGTATCAAGCCGGCACCCTGAGCGGCAACCCCCTCGCCATGACGGCCGGGATCAAAACCCTGGAGCTGCTCAAGCAACCCGGCACCTACGAGCGTTTGGAAGCCATCACCCATCGCCTCGCCACTGGGATTGTGGAAGCCGCCAGGGGTGCGGGCCTGCCAATCACGGGCGGTTCGATTAGCGCCATGTTTGGTTTCTTCCTCTGTGACGGTCCCGTCCGCAATTTCGAGGACGCCAAGGCCGCCGACACCGTGCGCTTCGGCAAGCTGCACCGGGCCATGCTGGAGAGGGGCGTTTATCTAGCCCCCAGTGCCTTTGAAGCCGGGTTCACGTCCCTGGCCCACAGCGACGACGACATCGACGCCACCCTCGCCGCCTTCCGCGAAAGCTTCGCTGCCGTCGCCTGATGTCAACTTGTCGCCCGCAGGGCTTTGGCCCATGGCTCGCCCTCCTGGCCACAGGCCTTGGGCTCACAGCCTGTAGCGACCCCGGGGCGAACCAACCCATCAACCTCGCCAAAGGGGTGCCGGTTGGGGCGGTGTTATCGCTCACTGGCAACGCCAATCTCTACGGCCAGGACCAGCGCACAGGCATCAACTTGGCCCTTGCCGCGATCAATGGAGGCGGCGGGATCAACGGCAAACCCATGGCTCTGAGCCTGGAAGACGGGGGAACCGACGAGCCTTCAGCCAATGCGGCCTTCACCCTGCAGATCAACAGGGGGGTGTTAGCCCTCATTGGGCCCACCCTCTCCCAGCAAGCCTTTTCGGCAGACCCCATCGCCCAACGCCGCGGGGTGCCGGTGGTGGCACCATCGAACACCGCTACCGGGATTCCGGAGATCGGCCATTTCATCAGCCGCGTTTCTGCCCAAAGCTCGGTGATAGCCCCCCTCTCGATTGGCAAAGCCCTAGCCCTTCAACCCACCATCAAGCGCGCCGCGGTGTTTTTCGCCCAAGACGACGCCTACAGCACCGCTGAAACGGTGATCTTCCAAAAGGCTCTCACCGCCAAAGGGCTGAAGCCGGTCACGGTGCAGCGCACCCAGCTCAACGACCAAGACTTCCAAACCCAAATCACCGCCGCCCTGCAACAGAGGCCTGATCTGATCGTGCTCTCGCTCCAGGCCGTCGATGGCGGCAACATGATTCGCCAGCTCCGAGAGCTGGGCTACGGCGGGATGATCGTGGTGGGCAATGGCATGAACACGCCAAACATCTACCCGATCTGCCAGCGCTACTGCGACGGGATCCTGATCGCCCAGGCCTACAGCCCAGAACTTGCCACGCCAGCCAACCGGGCCTTCCTCAAGGCCTTCCAGGCCAACCAAGGTGGCGGCATGGCGATCCCGCCCCAGCTCACCGCCCAGGCTTTTACGGCCTTGCAGGTGGTGGGTGAAGCCCTCAAGCGCCTCGATGCCAAAACTCCCCTCACCACGCTCAGCCTGGCCAAGGCCCGTATGGCCTTGATGACGGAAATCCTCAAAGGTCGGTATCAAACACCCCTTGGGGATATCAGCTTCACCCCTGAAGGCGAAGTGGTGCAACAGCAATTCTTTGTCGCCCAGGTCAAGATGAACCCCGATGGCAAATCCGGTCGCTTTGCCCTGCTTCCCTGAATGGGTCCCATGACGCCGCGTCCATCCCGCTGGAATTCCTGTCTCAAGGGACTCCTCATTGCCCTGCCCCTGGCCGCAACAACGGCCTGCCAAGCCCCCCAAACCCAAGCCAACAAGGGGTTTCCCATTGGGGCTGTGATTGCCCTCACGGGCAACTACAGCATCATTGGCCAGGACCAGCGGATTGGCCTTGAGCTCGCCCAGCAGGTCTTCGGCCAGCGCGAACCCAAAACCGAGCTCTCGATTGAGGATGGCGGCAGTGATGAACTCACGGCCACAAATGCCTTCCGCAGCCAGATCTCCCGCGGTGTCATTGGCCTGATTGGTCCGTCGAATTCCCAACAAGCCTTCGCCGCTGACCCCCTAGCCGAGCGCGCTGGGGTTCCCGTCGTGGCGGCCTCGAATACCGCCAATGGGATCCCAGAGATTGGGGCCTTCATTTCCAGGGTTTCGGCGCCTGTTTCCGTGGTGGCCCCCCTATCGATTGCGGCGGCCATCAGGCTCAACCCAGGGGTCCAACGCACGGCAATTTTCTATACCCAAGACGATGCCTATAGCACATCAGAATTCAAGAACTTTGAAATTGCCGCGAACAACAAACGGCTAAAAATTATCACAGTGCAACGCACCAATGGCGGCGAGATAGATTTTCAAAAACAGATCAACGACACCCTCAATCTCAAGCCTGAACTCATCGTGATCTCGGCTGGCCCAAGCGATGGGGGCAACCTGGTCAGACAATTGCGCGAGCTTGGCTTCGGCGGTCCCATCGTTGCCGGGAATGGCATGAATTCACCCAATATCTTTCCGGTTTGCCAGCGCTACTGCGACGGCCTACTGATTGCCCAGGCCTACAGCCCTGAAACGTCTTCACCAATCAACAAACGCTTCCTTAATTTGTATAAGCAGCGCAATCAAGGTGCCACTCCACCCCAATTCAGCGCCCAAGCCTTCACCGCCTACCAGGTGATCCACCAGGCTCTCCAAGCCCTCCAAGCCAGCCTGCCCAAGGGAACCAGCCTCACCTCCCTCCCCCTCAAAGACCTGCGACAACGCTTAAATCGTCAAATCCTTTCAGGCACCTATGCCACCCCCCTAGGCGTCATTGGCTTCACCCCGAACGGCGAAATCAAACAAAACGACTTCTATGTGGCCCAGGTCAAGATGAACCCCGATGGCCTAACCGGGCGATTCCGGCTGTTGCCCTAAGCCCCGCCCCATGGATGACCTACTGCAAATCCTTCTCAATGGCCTCTCCGTGGGTGCGGTGTATGCCCTGTTTGCCCTGGGCTACACCCTGGTGTTCTCGGTGCTCGGGGTCATCAACTTCTCCCACGGAGCGATCTTCACCCTGGGGGCCTATTTCACCTATCTGCTCATTGGCGGCGGCGTGGGGAGCAATGGCCTGCTGGCCGGCTTCCAGTTGCCGGTGGCCCTGCCCTTCTGGCTCGCACTTCCGATCGCCGGCCTGTTGTCCGCGGCCGTGGCCCTGGGCGTGGAGAGGGTGGCCTTTCGCCCCCTTCGCAGGCGCAAAGCCGACCCCCTGTTGGCGTTGATCACCAGCCTGGGGGCGGGCGTGATTGTGGTGAATCTGATTCAACTGCTGATGGGAGCCGAGAGCCATTCGATCCCCACCAGCAGCCTCGGCTCCCTACCGGCAGCCCTGACCTTCGGTGGAGCCCGCATCCGCACGGTGCAGGTGTTGTTGCTGGCCGTCTCCACCGTGTTGCTTGGGCTCCTCACCGCCTGGATTGATGGCACCCGCAGTGGCAAAGCCCTGCAAGCCGTTTCCGAAGACCCTGTTACAGCCCAGTTACTGGGCATCAACAGTGGCCAAATGATTCAAATCGCCTTTGGCCTGAGTGGCTTTTTGGCAGGCATTGCCGGCGGACTGGTAGGCCTGAGTGTCAGCATCTCCGGGCCCTACTTCGGCATCGGCTACGGCATCAAAGGCCTGGGGGTGCTGGTGCTCGGCGGCCTCGGGAGTGTGCCTGGGGCCGTGCTGGGGGGCCTCATCATTGGCCTGGCCGAAGCCCTCGTACCCGCCCACCTCTCGGGTTACAAGGATGCCGTGGCCTTTGGCTTTCTGTTCCTGATGCTGCTGGTGCGGCCCCAAGGGCTGCTGGGCAAACCCCTGCCCAACAAGGTGTAACCGGGACGCCCATGGACACCACCCTCATCCAACAAATGCTGCTGGGAGCCCTCCTGGGTATCTCCGTCTATCTCCCCCTGCGCTGCGGCCAGCTCTCCTTGGCCACCCCGGGCTTCTATGCAATCGGAGGCACCGTGGCCGCCCTGCTCTCCACCCGAATCCCGTCGCTTGGTGGTGATAGGGCGAGCTACCCGATCAGCTCTGTGCTGCTGGAGATGGCATTAGCGGCCCTGGTCACGGGGATCTTGGCCCTGGGGATTGGCAAGGTGGTGCTGCGCTTGAGGGGCATCTACCTGGCCATTTCCACCATTGCCCTGGTGGAAATTCTGCGGGTGGTGAGCCTCAACCTCGAATTCACCGGAGGGGCCATCGGAATCTTTGGGATTCCCCAGCCCTTTGCTAGCCCAGAGGGCTACGTGGGGTTTACCAGCCTCCTCCTCGCCGTGGTGTGCTGGCTCTGCGATCGGCTCGAGCGCACGCGGCCTGGGCTGGCCATGGCCGCCATCCGCGATGACGAACTCGCCGCCGCCAGTCAAGGGATCCATACCGCCAACACCAAGCTCTTAGCATTTGTGCTGAGTGCCCTGGTGGCGGGGGTCACCGGTGTGATCGCCGCCCACTTCCTCAACTCCTGGAACGCCCGATTGGGCAACTTCGATGCGAGCATCACAACGTTGGCCTTTGTGGTGTTTGGCGGCACCCGCACCTGGCTCGGCCCCGTGATCGGCGGCCTTGTGCTCACCGCCCTGCCGGAGCTGCTCCGGCCCGTGGGAGATCTCAGGCTGATTGTCTATGGCTTAGTCATCTTGATGGGTCCGGTGCTCTTTCCCCAGGGCGTGATCAACCCGGAACGGCTCACCCGGTGGAGTCGACTGCTGCGCCAACGCCTACGGCTCGAGGCCCCAACGCCATGACCGATCCGCGCACCCTGGACACGCCCCTCCTGGCAGCCCACAACCTCAACCGCCAATTCGGCGGCTTGATGGCCGTCAATGACGTGAGCTTGCGGGTGCACCAGGGCGAAATCCTGGGCCTTCTCGGCCCAAATGGCGCCGGTAAAACCACCCTGTTCAACCTGATCTCCGGTGTTACCCCAGTCTCGGCCGGCAGGATCGAATGGCGGGGGGTTCCGATCACGGGCATGGCCAGCCATGCCGTAGCCGGCCTTGGCATGGCCCGCACCTTTCAAAACCTGCGGCTGTTCAGCACCCTCAGCTGCCTCGACAACGTGATGGTGGGCCTGCATCGCCATGCGCGCCAACAACGGCTGGCGGCCCTCTTCCAAACCCGGCCTTTCCACCAGAAGCAAGCCAAGCTGCACCAGGAGGCGCTGAACCTACTGGAGCTGTTTGGCATCGCCGATGCCGCCCATCGCCCAGCCCATGCGCTCTCCTATGGCGATCGCCGGCGACTGGAAATGGCCAGGGCCCTGGCCAACCGCCCTGAATTACTGCTCCTGGATGAACCGGCGGCTGGGATGAATCCCTACGAAAAAGACCAACTCTGCGAACTCATCCGCCAAATCCAGGCCCAGTTCCAGCTCACGGTTCTGATCATTGAGCACCACGTACCCCTGATGATGCAGCTCTGCGACAGGCTTGTGGTGCTGAACTTCGGCAAAACCATTGCCGAAGGCCCACCCGAGCAGATCGCCAAGGATCCCGCCGTGATCGAGGCCTACCTCGGGGGAGCTGGATGAGCGTGTCCCCTCCAGCGGCTCCCCTGCTCGAACTCCGGGATCTGGTGGTGCGCTACGGCAGCATCACCGCCCTCCAGGGCATCAACATCTCGGTCCACCGGGGTGAGCTCGTCGCCCTTTTGGGCTCGAACGGGGCCGGCAAAAGCACAACCTTGCGCGCCGCATCGCGCCTCTTACCTCTCACCCAAGGGTCCATCCGTTGGCAGGGCGGCGACCTGGGCCGGGTCAGCACCGAGCGCACCGTGAAGCTGGGCCTCAGCCATTGCCCCGAAGGACGACGGGTGCTGGGCCGGCAAAGCGTGAAAGACAACCTGGAACTGGGTGCTTGGCTGCGCAAGGACCGCGCCGGCATCAAGGCCGATACTGACCGTTGCTACGGCCTGTTCCCGCGGCTGGCAGAACGGCGCAACCAACTGGCGGGCTCCCTCTCTGGAGGGGAGCAGCAAATGCTGGCCATTGCCCGCTCCTTGATGGCCCGGCCCACGCTGCTGATGCTGGATGAACCCAGCCTGGGTTTAGCCCCCAAGTTGGTGGCCGAAGTGATGACCACCCTGCGCCAGCTCAACCAGGACGGCCTCACCATCCTGCTGGTCGAGCAGAATGCCAACGCGGCCCTGGCCATTGCCCACCGCGGCTATGTCCTGGAAGCTGGGCAGATCAGCCTGGAAGGCAGCGCCCAGGACCTGAGGAGCAACGACAAGCTGCGCGCCTCCTATTTGGGTGCCTAACGGGGGCTGAAGCGCCCTAAAGCCAAGCTTCAATCCTTATCGGTGGCACCAAAGGCGTGCATCAGGGCATCGCCCCAACTGTTGATGGATTCCAGCTCGTGGTCCTTGGCCGTGCCCAAGGCCTTGGCATGCTCCTTGAGGAGCACGGTTTTATCCAAGGTATGGCCGTGGGACTGGGCGATGGTGACGATGTCATCCACGCCGGCCGCCGCATGCACCTTGCTACGCAGGGCTTCGTCGCCAGCAATTTTGGAAACAAAGGCCTGAATTGAAGCAACAGACATGGGCTAGGCCAGGCGTAGTGAAGTCCACTTTTAGCAGGGTCACGGTTTACCAGCACAGAGCCTGAGCCCAAGGACAATCCATCCAAAGCTGCATAACCTGATCCCACTGCCTCCTGAGCCATGGCCCGCGAACGCTTCTTCCTGGAGCTCGATCCACCGGTGGAAAGCCTGAAGGCCCTCCCCCATGTGGTGATAGTGGGCGGTGGTTTTGGTGGTTTGAGGGCCTGCCATGCGCTGATCGGCAAACCGGTGCGCGTCACCCTGATCGACAAGCGCAACTTCAACCTGTTCCAGCCCTTGCTCTACCAAGTGGCCTCTGGACTGGTCTCCCAAGGCGATGTGGCGTCTCCGTTGCGGCAGATGGTGGGCCAGGCACCGAATGTGCAGGTGCTCCTGGGCGAAGTGCAGGAGATCGATGCCAATGCCAAGGAGGTCGTGTTCAACGAGCGTCGCTACCGCTACGACCACCTGATCCTGGCCGCCGGATCAGGAAGTAGCTATTTCGGCCATGAGGATTGGCGGGCCCTGGCACCGCCGATGAAAATCCTGGAACACGCCGATGAAATCCGGCGCCGGGTTCTTTCCGCCCTCGAGGAAGCCGAACAAACACCCGATCCAGCCAAGCGCCTCTTCCTGCAGTCGGTGGTGATCGTGGGTGGCGGGCCCACGGGATGCGAATTGGCGGGATCCCTCAACGAACTCATGCGCCACAGCCTGGCTCGGGATTTCAAACAGTTGGATCCCAAGCAATGCAAGGTCACCCTGGTGGATCCGGGCGATCGGGTGCTGCGCGCCATGGATCCGGCCATCTCCAAGGCGGCCCAGAGCTATTTCCAAAAAGCTGGCGTTCAGCTCCTGCTCGGGGGCCGGGTGCAGCAAATCAGCGAAGGCCAGTTGGTGGTGAACACCGCTGACGGCACGCACACCTTGGAGGCCGCAACAATCTGCTGGACAGCGGGCGTTAGGGCTTCCCACCTGGGCAAGGTGCTGGGCGATGCCACCGGCTGCCCGGTGGACAAGGGCGGACGGGTGGTCGTGGAACCGGATTTTTCCATCCAGGGCCATCCCGAAATTCGCGTCATCGGCGACCTTTGCTCCTACAGCCACACCGCCGATGGCAAACCCCTACCAGGCATGGCGGGTCCCGCCGTGCAAATGGGCGGCTGGGTGGCCGCCGACATCGTCGCCAAGCTCCAAGGGGAACCCCACAAGAGCTTTAGCTGGTTCGATTTCGGCAGCATGGCCGTCATTGGTCCGTTGCATGCCGTCGCCGACTTCCGGGGCCTGCGGGTCTCGGGTGCCGTGGGCTGGCTGCTCTGGGGTCTCGCTCACCTCTCCTTCATGCCAGCGAACGAAAACCGCATCAGCCTGCTCTCAAAATGGCTTTGGGCCATCGCCACCCGAGAGCGGGCATCGATGCTAATCACGGGCCATCCCAACCAACATCTGGACGTGGATGTGGGCCTCGATCCGGCCGCAGCACCAGCCCCGGAATCCACGGGACCCTCTGAATCCCCAGACTCGAAGGAATCGCAAGCCGTTATTGCAGGATAAAGAGCTAATCGTCATCCTTGGGGTTTTGCCCCTGCTGATTTCCACTTTGAATCGTATAACGACTGATCAAAATCCCCATCACCAAGGCCAGATACAGGGGGCCTGAAATACTCAAAGCCACACTGGCCATTTCCGCAGGTGGTGTAGCAGGCACAATATCTCCATAGCCCACGGTCGTCAGGCTCACAAAGGCAAAATAATTAATGCGGCTAAAATCGATCCAAGCAGCCAACTGGGATGGATTGGATGAGAACGTCCCCAAAACCAAACCTTGGGATTGGCGGTCAGCATTTATAAAGCTGCCAGGAACGAGGGTTTCCATAATACCAAGGATTAGGCCTCCGCTAATGCCCAGCAACAGATAACCAGCAACAGCACCGCCGATGACCTGGGTACTAACAACGTTTTCACGTGACAAACACTTCAAGAGGCGTTTAAGGCTCCAAAATATAAACAAAGCAATCAACACAAGTGCGGGCAAACCACTGGCCAAACGCCACCCCGTTGGAGAAAGAAACCAGGTAATTTGCGAGAGGAAGGATGTGATCCCTACCATGCGATACACATTGTCAAACCAAAGGCGCTGGCGTTGCCTGGTACGCAATGGCTGTCCCAATTCCAGCGTTAACAGCAGGATCAAGGCTTCCGATAGGACAACTGAAAGGCGACGAATCGAATCCGGCAGCGCGATCGTCACCATCACCCCAACCGAAAGGAAAAACAGGCGAGCATAGAAACGATGGCGGTATTGCAGCGTCGCCACTAGGCACTCCGGCGGTGATAACGACCAAGAATTAAAGCAATCAAAATCGCCACATAGAGCTGGCCAAGGATGGTGATTACCGTGGTCACCACTTGACCTGCCACATCGCTGGTTTTAAGGACGGTTGTTCCTACAGTGGTGAGCATGGTGAATGAAGCTGCCATCAGGGCTGGGGCCACGGCCAAATCAATCGACCTACCAGCCTCCACAAGGGGCAAAGAAGCCAAGACAAAGGCCGAAGGTTGAATGGCCCAAAGGGCCATCAACAGCAACCCACCGGCCAAGCCAATGAGCAGGTAGCCCGAAGCGGCACCCAGCACCACTGAAACGGTCACATAGGGTTCCCTCACCAAGGTTTTCACCTTGCGGACCACCCCAACCGACAGGAAGACCAGCCACACAAACACATGGGGCACAGTCAGCATGCGCCCCATGTGGGGAGATTGGCTTAAGGCCCCATGCCACAGGATTTCAAGGCCAATCGCCAAAGCCCCCAGTCCATAGATCAACGGCCGGGTTTGACGGAGGGGCGAATAGCGGCTCACGAACACGATCAGCACAAGTGCCAGCACGACCAGCATCACCGAGAGCAACCAGGGATGCCCTTGGGCCAGGGGCAACAGAAGGAGCAGAAGCACCTCCGTTGCCAAGGTGATCTGATACCCCCGGTGGCGATGGCGTAACCGCTCGATCTGTTCTGGTGTGAACCGCACCGGTGCCTACAGACCAGGGCTGCTTTGCATGATGCCACCGTCGGCAAAGATCGAGGTAGCGGTGATGTAGCTGGCCGCATCACTTGCCAAGAAGCCCACCACCTTGGCGATCTCCTCGGGTTGGGCCATCCGCCCCATCGGGATGGCCGCATTCAGCTTGGCCAATAGCTCGGGGTCGTTCATCGTCGAGTCATTGATGGGTGTGGCCACCGCTCCTGGCCCCACGTTCACAATTGTCACCCCCTTGGAAGCCAGCTCTACACCAGCCGTGCGGGTCAACATGCGCACACCGCCTTTGGCAACGCAATAGGGCGTGTTATTCGGCATCGGCCAATCCTCATGCACCGATGAAATATTGATGATGCGACCACCACCTCCCTGGGCAATCATCTGCTTAGCAGCGTATTGGGTGGCAAAGAAGACACCCCGCAGGTTGACGTTCAAGACCTTGTCAAAATCATCGGGCGTGGTGTCCAGAATCGACGTGCGCGTCTCGATTCCGGCGTTATTCACCATGATGTCGAGCCTGCCGTATTTGCTGACAGCTGTATCGACAAGCCGCTGAAGATCTTCCAGCTTGCCCACATCAGCTTGCACCCCGAAGCTGGAACCGCCATAGCCACCAATCTCTTCTTCCAGGGCCTCGGTGGCCTCGGGATGGGAGCGGTAGTCGATCACGACTTTGGCTCCAAGCTCGGCCAGGTACTCGACGATGGATTTACCGATTCCACTGTTCCCACCGGTCACAATGGCAACCTTGCCTTGGAGCAGGGTGGAGAGAGCCTTGCCGGCAAGGGGGTTGGAACTGGTCATGGCGTTAGCCCAAGGAAGACTTGTTTAGCCGAACCTAGTGGGGATCAGGCCAATCCAGTCAACAGTTGCAACAGCTACAGACTGGAAACCCTGACATAGCCGAGCGATCACACTTCGAAGGGCTTTGGCTACCTTTAATGGGTGCCCTAGCAGCCCACCTCCCATGGCTTCCGGTGACATCCGCCGAGCGATCCACAGCGATCGCTTCCCCAAGCCTGTTGCCTCCTACAGCCAAGGATTTCAAAAGGGCAACACCCTCTTCATCACCGGCCAGCTTCCCGTTGATCCCGAAACCAATCTGAAGGTTGGTGATGGGGATATCACAATTGAATCCCAGCAGGTGATGCGCAACATGCAAGCCGTGCTGGAAGAGGCAGGCTTTGCTTTTAAAGATGTGGTGAGCGCCACCGTCTACCTCACCGACATCAACAAGCTCGACACCTTCGATGCCGTTTGGCAGGAGTACTTCCCCGATCCCCAGGCCTACCCCTCCCGGGCTGTCGTGGAAGTGGCGGCCCTGGTTCTGGGCATCCAACTCGAGATCTCAGCCATCGCCATCAAGGATTGAACCCCAGCCATGACAGACCCCTTCAGCCTTGCGCCCCAACCTGAGTGGTATTGGCATCTTTGGACCGATGAAAACGGCGTCAGCCGGCAGCAGAAGTGCGCGATCAGCTCCTTCACCCTGGGACAGCTGGGCCCCGGAGATTCACCACAGTTTTCACGCGACCTTCTCGATAACGGCAATGCCTTTGTGACCTATCTCCCGGTCGGCTGGACTGCGGACTGGCATGAGAACCACATCCCCAAATGGATCTACGTGCTTCGAGGATCCTGGTCAGTCGAAAGCATGGATGGCCACAAGGTCGTCATCAATGCCGGCGAATATTCCTTTGGAGCAGATCAAGGCTGCATCCCAACCTCGGATGGCAAAAAGGGACATCTCTCCGCCCAAGTAGGGGATGAACCCAATGTGCAGCTGATTATTCAACGCAACGACGATGCCTGGCGGGGAGTCAAACCCGGCTTCTTCAGCTGAGTTCCCCAACCACCTGCATCCATGGCGACCCAAACACTCCTGCCCCCTGGCACTGAAAGCTATGACCCCCGCTTTGACAGCCTGATCCTGTTCAACGCGGAATTGGAGCTGCTCGCGGACGGCTTTCGCTGGCTCGAGGGGCCGGTTTGGTTTGGCGATCACCAATGCCTGTTGTTCAACGACCTCCCCAACAACCGCACCCTGCGCTGGAGTGAGCGCCATGGGATTTCCGTCTTCCGGGACTCCTCCGATTACGGCAACGGCCAGACCCGTGACCGCCAGGGGCGCCTGATCACCTGCCATCACCGCAGCCGCTGTCTAACCCGTTTGGAACACGACGGCACCAGCACCACCCTGGTGACCCAATCCGACGGCAAACGGCTCAATGCACCCAACGACGTTGTGGTGAAGAGCGACGGCAGCATCTGGTTTAGCGATCCTCTCTATGGCTTGATCAATGACTACGAAGGCGGTCGCCAAGGTTCCGAACAGCCTGCGGCCCTCTATCGCCTCGATCCTTCTACGAGAGAATTAAGTCGGATGGCCTCCGATTTCGACGGCCCCAATGGTCTGGCCTTTTCGCCAGATGAGCGCAAACTTTATGTGGTCGAATCTGGCGCACCGGGAGCGCTGGAGCCGCGGCAATACATCCGCGTGTTTGATGTCAGTGAGGATGGCCGCTCCCTCTCCGGCGGGGAGCAGTTCCACAAGATCACGCCGGGCTGGGCCGATGGCTTCCGGGTGGATGAGCATGGCAATCTCTGGTGTGGCGCCGGCGATGGCGTGCACTGCATCGGCCCCGATGGCACCCTGTTGGGCAAGGTGCTCGTACCAAAGCGCGTCTCCAACCTTTGTTTTGGCGATCGCTTCCACAGCCGTCTGTTTATCTGCGCCTCCTCATCCCTCTACGCGCTGTTCACCAACACCCGCGGCGTTCAGCGCCCCTAAAACAGCGTTCATTCACGCAGATCAACCTCGTGTTGATCAAGCTCGTCCTGATCAATCCATCCACACCAAGGTGTTAACCCCATGGCTAATCCCCAACTGGAAACCTTCCTTGCCCAGGCCAAGTCTGACCCCGCCCTGCTCCAACGGCTGCTGGCCTGCGCCAACCTCGATGGGATCGCCGCCCTGGGCAAAGAACTAGGCCATCAGTTCAGCGGTGTCGACCTCGTGCGCCATCAGGCTGAGGCCACGCTGAGGCTGGGGGAAGAGGAGCTGGCCGCCGCCGCCGCCGGGGTGGAACTCCAGGGGCACCTCTGGCTGATGCACATCGTCTGGGCCTGAGCACGTCATGCGCTTGATCTCCCAACTCGAACTCGCTGACTGTCGGGCGATCGTGGCGGCCGCCCACACCGAAGCCGCCCAGCGGCAGGCCGTGGTGAGTGTGGCTGTTGTGGATGGTGGCGGCCATCCCCTCCTGCTCGAGCGTGCTGATGGGGCCAGTCCCGCGAGTGGAGCGGCGGCTCTGGCCAAGGCCCGCATGGCCGCCCTCAACGCCAAGCCCACCGAGGCGATGGAGGCGGCGATCAATGGCGAGCGCCCTGGTCTGCTCCAGCTCGCTGGAGCCCTGGATGGGCACGCCGTGGCGATGGCAGGGGGCGTGCCATTGCTGCATCAAGGGGTCTGCCTGGGCGCGATCGGCATCTCCGGCATGACCCCTGAGGTAGACACCGCCATTGCCACCGCTGGGGCCGCCGCCCTGGGTTGAAGCCCCCAGCTCACGATCCCTATTCCCTCCAGCCATGGCCCATCCCCATCTCGCGAGCATCGGCTTCACAACAGCTGACGCGGAAGCCAGCGCAACCTTCTTTGTGAACGGTCTCGGCTTCGAGCGCCATGGCGAAGCCCAGATCCTGGAGGGTGGCGCCTACGCCGAGCTGGTGGGTCTTCCCGGTGCCCACTTCAAGCTTTTGCGCCTGGGGATCGGCTCGGAAGTGCTGGAGCTCACCGAGATCCTTGATCCCGGTCCCGGAGCCAGAGCGGGCAGACCCATACCAGCCGACTCGCAAAGCACAGACCGCTGGTTCCAGCACATCTGCCTGGTGGTCAACGGGATGGAGGAAGCATTGGCTGGCCTGCAGCAGGCCTTCAAGGCCGGCACGATCACCCCGATCTCCACGGCGCCCCAGCGCCTGCCGGACTGGAACACCGACGCCGCTGGCATCGTCGCCTACAAATTCCAGGACCCGGAGGGCCACCCCCTCGAACTCCTGCAATTTCCGCCCGACAAGGGGGAAGCCCGTTGGCATCAACAGGCAACAGGCCCATGTCTGGGCATCGACCACAGCGCCATCGGCATCGCCGACACCGAAGCCAGCTGCCGTTTCTACCGCGAGCTGCTGGGCCTGAGCCCCGGCGGTGACGGCGTCAACAGCGGGCCGGAACAGGACGGCCTCGATGGTCTGATGGGCACCAGGGTTCACATCACCGGCCACCGCTGCCCCGAAGGAGCCGGAGTCGAATGCCTCGACTACCGCGAACCCCTAGGCGGACGCCCCATGGCAACGGACCAGGGCATCCAGGATCTGGCCCATTGGCAGTTGCGTTTTCAGGTCACTGACTTGGAAGCGATCAGGGCCAAGGCCGAAACCCATGGAGGACAAGTGATCTCCCCGGGGATTGTCGAGCTTGGAGACCAAGCCGAGTTGATCGGGGCCCACAGGGGGCTGCAGCTAGCCGATCCCGATGGCCACCAGCTCCAAGTGCTGGAGGCCTAGTTCACGGGCGCTAGGCCTAGTTCCCGGGCCCGGGGCCTAGGCGGCAGTCGCTGGGAGCTCCACCATCAACACCCGAATCGAGCGGGGGCCCACCGGGACCTCGCTCCCCTGGAGCACGGGCCCAGCGCCCCAAGGCGAGATGTCATCGGGGCCTGGGCTGGAGGTGTCAATCCAGTGGCGCCACGGCCGATCGCCGGCATCGGGCTGGGGCACCCCAAAGCAGAGGGGCTGCCACCAAGCATTCACCATGGCGTGCAGGCGATAGCGGCGGGAAATGCTGGTCAGCGAGACCGCAAACGAGCGCGACTCCTCGCCCCAATCGGGCTGGTTGGGCACCACCCCATGCCAGCTGATGGCGTTGTGGCCGAGAAGCTCCGGGAGGGTGAACGACTGATGGTCCACCACCACATCCTGGCGCATCCGAAAGGCAATGAGCTCTCTGACAAACCGGCGCAGGTCTGTCGCTGTATCCACTTGCGTCCAATCAAACCAGCTCAGGGCCGTGTCTTGGCAATAGGCGTTGTTATTTCCCATCTGGGTGCGTCCCACCTCATCGCCCATGCCCAGCATGGGCGTACCCAAGGAGAGAATCAGCAGGGTGAAAAAATTGCGGCGCTGCCTAAGGCGTAAGGCCAAAATCTCGGCATCGTCGGTTGGGCCTTCGCTGCCACAATTCCAGCTGGCATTATCATCGCTGCCATCGCGGTTGTCTTCACCGTTGGCCCCGTTTTGCTTGCCGTTGTAGGAGACGAGATCAGCGAGGGTGAAGCCGTCATGGCAGGTGATGAAATTCACGCTGACCTCGGCAGCACGGTTTTCATGGCCATAAATATCTGGGCTGCCAATCAACCGCTGGGCCACCTTGCCCGCCATGCCTGCATCACCTTTTAGGAAATGACGCACATCGTCTCGAAAGCGGCCATTCCATTCCTGCCAGTTATCCGCCACGAAACTGCCGACCTGATAAAGCCCGGCCGCATCCCAGGCCTCGGCAATCAACTTGGTTCCCGCCAAGACAGGGTCCGTATCGATATCCCAAAGGATCGGCGGCAACGGTGAAGGCTCCCCTGTCTCATCGCGGGAGAGCACGGAAGCCAGATCAAAGCGGAAACCATCCACATGCATGTGCTCGACCCAGTAGCGCAAACTGTGGCGAATCATTCGCCTTACAACAGGATTATTGGCATTCAAGGTATTAAAACAACCCGTGTAATCAGCGTATTCGCTCTGATCTTCTGCCAACAGGTAGTAATCGGAATTAGCGATGCCGCGATAGCAAAAAGTAGGGCCATCAGCAGCCCCCTCAGCCGTGTGGTTAAAGACCACATCGAGAATCACCTCCATGCCTGCCCGATGCAGGGCCTTCACCAGATCTCGAAAGTCATCGAGGGGGCCCATGGGATCAGGGCGAGCGCTGTAGCCGTGATGGGGCACGAAAAAGGAAATGGGTTGGTAGCCCCAATAATTCGGCCTGCCTCCCGGTGCATCCAAAGGATCAAACTGGAAGACCGGCAGCAATTCCACCGCCGTGACCCCCAAATCCTTGAGGTAGGGAATTTTCTCGATCAAGCCGCTATAGGTACCGGCCTTTTGCGGAGTCACCCCGGAACTGGGGTCGGCGGTGAAGCCGCGCACATGCAGCTCATAAATCACCGTGTCCCGGCTGGGACGCCGCAGCGGTTGATCCCCTTCCCAGTCGTAGGTGCTGGGATCCACCACCACGCTCTTCATGGCCACCGCACTGGGCTGACCCGGTTCACGCCGATAGCCCTCTGGCATCACCAGGGCCAGACCATAGGGATCCAAGAGCAGATTATTGGAATCAAAGCGCAGCCCTCTGGATGGATCCCAAGGGCCATGCACGCGGTAGCCATAGACCTGGCCTGGGCCGACTCCGGCAACAAAACAGTGCCAATAGTGGTAAGTCCGGTAGGCCTCCCCCTCGAGCACCAACACCTGGGAAGGCTCTGGGGATGAAGGGTTCTCAAACAGGCACAACTCCACCCTGGTAGCGTCCCTGGCATAGAGGCTGAAGTTGACCCCACCGGCCTGGGGCGTTGCCCCCAGGGGCGCACTTGATCCTGGAGACAAGGCGATATGGAGCACGGATGCAACGCGCACGAGGGCGCAGCGCAGGCCAATCCATGATGGCGCGAAACAGCTTGGTCCCGGTAACTTGGGGCAGAGCTTGTTGCCTATCGCGTGGACATCACCGTTGTCGAGCTGTTGGTGCCAACGCCACCGACAGTCCTTGCTGAAGGGGCCCTGATGGTCCTACGCGTGTTCACCGGGATCTGTTTTATCCGCCACGGCTGGCCCAAGCTGCGCAACCTCAAAACCTGGGCGACGGCGATGAAAACGCCCCAGTGGCTCTGCTTCCTCTCCGCCTTTTCGATGTGGGGAGCCGGCATCGCCCTGATCCCTGGCCTGCTCACACCCTTGGCGGCCTTGGCCATCCTGGTCTCCATGGCCTACGCGATGGTGCTCGAAATCGCTTCTGGGTTTCCCTTCATTGGCCCCGATCCCTACCAGATTCCAGCAGGGGATTACGCCGGCCCGATGGGTGTGGGTGACCCGCCGAGCTGGGAGAAAGCAGCGATGTATGTGGTGATGTGCCTGGTGCTGGCCACCTGCGGGGGCGGCCTTTTTTCCTTCGACAACCTGATCATTGCCGACATCCTCAAGGCTCTGATCGCCTGAGCTGGCATGGCCCAAGCAATGCCACGGTTCTTCTTGGGCTGGGTCTATGGCCCTTGGGCAGCCTCAGCAGTGGTCAATTTGGCCGCCCTGCGGTTGATGATGGCCGACGATTTCAACTTGCACAGCCATGGCTGGAGCCTCTTCGGGAGCGGAGCCATCTGTTTTTCGATTGGCTGCGTGAGCAAGGTGTCGTGGGAACTTGCCAAAATCAATCGCACCCTTCCCCGGGATCGTCAAATCATTGAACACATGGTTCTGCATTAACCAGGGCGATGGGAAGCAAGCGTCTGATCACCATCATCACCCTGCCCTGGATAGCCGCCGCATTGGTTTTGCTGCTGGTCACCAAACTGCGGGACGACGCCCTGCGCTGGCATTGGGGACTGTTTGGCAATGCCGCCATTTGCTTTTCGATTGGGTGCCTAGCCCGAACCAGCGTGCTGCTCCACGACAAGGTCCAGGCGGAAAAGAAAGCTGAAGCCGGCCAAGCCAACGGAGCCAGCCCCTCCAACCCATGACAGCCAGGGTGCGGCGGTTGGCATGGGTTGCCTTAGCCGCCGCCATGGGGCTGGCCTTACCTCGTGCAACGAACTGTTGGGCAGGGCCGATCCCCAAACCCTCGGCCTCCCTGCTGCGCAGCCTGGATCGCTTCGAGCGGGATATGCGGCTCCTGGATCAGGCCTTACCTGGCCAGGCGCCTGGGTCCGACCGTGCCAAGGGGACAAAGGTCGCAACGGACCCAGCCGATGCACCGTCGGCAAGGGTTCTGACCAGCCTCGAGCCTCCTGCTGCGGGAGCGATACCCACCAGCGTTGAAGCCGTCAGGATTCAGCGCACGGTTCGTCTCAGCCTGCCCATGGCCCTGGAGGTAGCCGTTCGCAACGACCCTGATCTGGCTGAGCAAGTGGCAGCGGTTCGAGAACGCCAGGGCTGGCTGGCCTCGGTGCGGGGACGCTTCTGGCCCGAACTCTCCCTACTGGTGGGAAGCGGCTACGGCCAAAGGCGCACCGACAGCAGTGCAAGACAGGGCAACGAAGGCATCTACCCAGCTGGATCGCCATTTCTGGTGCGCACCGGAGGCTGGAACCAGATCCAACAAAACCTCCAGGCCACCACCGCTGGTTTGGGGCTCAATTGGGAGCTGGTGAGCTTTGAACGGAATGCAGCCCTTGCTGAAACGAAGGATGAACTCAAGGCCTCCCAACAGCGCTATGCCAATCGCCTACGCCAACTGCAACTCGACGTCAGCCTGGCCTACTACGGGCTTCAGTTAGCCGAGCAGCTGAGGCGGGTCCGGCAAGCCGTCGTCAACAACGACGCGATCGTGAAGGGGGAAGTTTTGGCCCTCAAGCGCTCGGGCTTGGTTCCCAGGCTTGATCTGCTCCGGGCCGACGCGGCCCTGCAGCAAAGCAACTACCGGTATGAGCAAGCTGATGCCCTGCGCCTGAGTCGACAACGGCAACTCAGCAACCTGATCAACGTGCCCTTTGATGTCACGGTCACCGCGCCCGAGACGGTGAGCCTGCAGCCCCCCTGGCCCTTGGATCTGCAACAGACCCTGATCCAGGGTTTTGCCCAAAATCCCCAGATGCTGGCCCTTCAAGCCGCCCGCGATGCCCTGATCAACCAGGCGAATCGGCGGGCCGCAGAGTTGCTGCCCAGCCTGCGGCTGTTTGCTCAAGCGGGGTACGGGGAGGTGATCTCCGATGAACCACTCATCAACCTCAAGGGTTGCTGTGGTGCCACCCACATCCCCGCGCTGTATAGCCAAAGCGCCGACTGGGCAGCAGGCTTGCAAATCCGCTGGCGCCTATTCGACGGCGGAGTCACCAGCGGGGCAGCAGCGGCCAGCCGGGCTGCTGCAGAGCGTACCGACCAAGCCCTGGCCCGGGAGCGCAATGGCATCCGCCAACGGATGGAAGCAGCCTTCTTCGACCACCGGGCTGCCCTGCGTCAAATCGTGGCCTCCCGGGCTTCCTACGCGGCAGCGAGAGAAGCCTTTCGCGATGTGCGGGCCCGCTACCAATTGGGCCTCGCCAACTACACCGATGTAAGCCAAACGATTCAACTGCTCACCCAAACGATGGAGAGCGTGGCTGAATCGATCACCCTCGCCAACGTGAGCTATGCCCAGCTGCTGCGTGAATTGATCACGGTGCCGAATCAGCCTGGAGCCCCGGTGAACCTTCCGCTGGTCCTGCCGCAACTTGGGACAACGCTGCCAAACGTTCCCGGCGCCGCCACAACCACGCCCAACTCCGCCACAACAGCAGGCTAAGCAACACCACCAACCAGAACCACACCTCAGGTGCATTGGCATGGAGCAACACCACCAACAGGCTGACTTCGATCACCACCAAAGGAAGCTCGGTCCGTAACGGCCCATGGACACCAGCCCAGCGAGATCGGACTGTCATGGCAGGGTTCCCCTCTGGCGGGTTTGGGGGCGATCCTGGCCCTCCTCAGCCAGATTGCGGTAAGAACCGGTGAGCTCCCGCAGCACTGGCAACACATAGCTGATGGGGGTCCGCCATTCCACATAGCCATGGGCCTTGAGGGTGAGACCCTCGCGAATCGGGAAGACACTGCTCCCTTTCGAGAGGGTCCAGCGGTAGCCATCAAAACTGCGGGCTCCCCGGGCCAGGGCAATATCGGCACGCATCACTGGGCCGCTCTTCACCAGGGCTTCGGCCAGCTGGGGATTGCCCATGGTGGTGTCCACGTCCTCACGGGTTGCTGGTAGCAGGCTCACCCGTTGCACCTGGCCGAGCAGTCCGCCGAAACGGCCCCGTTCATTCCAATCAGGCACCACCTCCATCGGCAAGCCAATCGGTAAACGCCTGGCGTCCGCAGGGGGGAAATAGGCCACGGCAAACAGGGTGTCCCCGGGCTTTCCACCCAAGGTTCCCAGTCGCTGACCAGGCTTCACGGTTTGGCCACGCACCACCTGGAGATCCAGGATTTGCCCAGGGCGATCCGCAAGCAGGGTTCCCTCGTAGCCCAATCGGGCCTTGGTCACCTTGATCTGGCGACGGGTGTCGTCAATGCGGTAAAGACGACGTTGCTGTTCGGTATCAATCTCAAGCTTCACTTTCTCGTAGGCATCCACCACTTCCTTCTCGCGAATGCGTAGGTTTTCGATCGCCACATCGATCTGGGTGGCTCGATCTTCCGTCGCAACCACTTCCTCGGATAGGGGCGCCACCACGTCCCGGCGGGCAAGCAAGCGGAAGTCCGCAACCTTTTGGTCGTAGGTGAAACGGAGCCGGCCTAAACGCTGGCGTTCGTTCTGAAGTTTGGCCAACGACGTGTCTTTAACCCGGCGCGCGGACACCAATCGCACCCCGTCGCGATAGTTGAGGCTTGCATTGATGCCATTCAACTGAAGCAAATCATGCTCCTGGCGCCGCAACTCCTGGTCCAAGGTGGGGAGATACATCGTGAGCAAGGGTTGGCCCTTACTCACGGTTTGACCCACCTTCACCGCGATCGAGAGGATTTGGCCCTCAGCGCGGGCATCAATCACCCGGGATCCGCCCGGCACAATCATCACGCCGCGACCAACAACCTCGGTAGGCACAGGCCACAACACAACCCAAGCACCCGTCAGCAGCGCAACAGTTCCAAGGGCCAACAGCACCTGCCCCTCCGGATCCCTGGCCTGGACCTGCAACCACCTTTGGGATCGCCGCACACCTTCGGTGCAGCGATCGACAAGGGACATCACAGAGGCCTGCAGCATCAACGCCTGAAGCGCGCCAACAGGTGGTCACCAACCCGCAGGGCATTGGCGATCGCAGTTAGGGAGGGATTCACAGCACCAATGGTGGGCATGAAGCTGGTATCCACCACATAGAGATTGTCCAGTTCATGGGCCTTGCAGTGAATATCAAGAACGGATGTGGCCGGATCACTGCCAAAACGACACGTGCCAGCCTGGTGACCCACAGCCGCAATGGACATCTCACTCTTGATATAGAACTGGCGCTCAACCAAGTGGTTTTTCAGGTAGAGCTGGTCCAGTAATCCCGTCAGCCTGCCGTATAAATGCTGGGCTGCTGATTGGTTGTTAGGCGTGTAATTGAGGGTGATCTGGCCCGCCTGATTAACCGTAACCCGATTCTCTGGCGCCGGTAAATCCTCCGACGAGATCCAGAAGTCCAGGGCATGCTCGGCGATCTTGTCCATCGACCAGCCTGGCATCAGGAAGGTTTCCAATGGGGCATAGCCCTTCATGATCGTGCCATTGGTCTTACCCGTCATCTGGATATTGCCCATCGGATAGTCGAAATCGGCATCGCCGAGATACCAATCGTTGATGGTGATTGTTTTCTGGAAAACCGTGGTGTTGGGCTCATGGGCCAGGGCCACCATCGCCTTGCTGTTGTGATACATGTAATTGCGCCCCACCTGATCAGAGCCATTCGCCAAACCCTTGGGATGCTGGTCATTGGCAGACATCAACAACAACCGGGCACTGTTGGCGGCACCACAGCTCACCACAACCACATCACCACTGACGGTCATAGGCACGCCGTCACGCTCCAGTTGAACGGCTTGGACTGTGCGACCGCTGGCATCGGTGACCAGCCGAGACACCTGGGCCCGGGTCAGCAGGCTTACGTTGTTTGCCGCCAGGGCGGGGCGCATGCCAAGCACATCGGCATCACTCTTGGCATGGACCAAGCAAGGGAAGCCGTCACAGCAATTGCATTTCCGACAGCGACTAAAGGCCATGTTCGCCTCATCCAACATCACGCCGGTAGGGGCATGGAAAGGATGCAGTCCAGCGCTACGTAGATCGTCGACCAGCTTCTGGATCCTGGGCTCGTGGGCTATCGGAGGGTGCGGATAGGGACCTTGGCAGGGGGGCTCGGTGGGATCTTCTCCCCGCTGACCATGGACGTGGTACATCTCCTCGGCCCGCTGGTAGTAGGGCTCAAAGTCGCTGTAACGCAAAGGCCAAGCTGGGGAGATGCCATCGAAATGGATCAACTCCTCAAAATCTTGCTGGCGAAGCCGGAAGTGGGCTGCGCCATACATCTTGGTGGCCCCACCCACAAAGTAGTGACTGCCAGGCTGGAAAGGCTTGTTGTGCTTATCAAACCAGGTGTCTTTGGAGACATAACGCCCCTTTTGGAACACTTCTTCCGCATCCCAATTTTGGGGTTCCTGGGGCAACCAGTCCCCCCGCTCCAGGACCAAAACCTTGAGGCCGGAGGCGGCCAAGTGACGGGCCAAGGTGCCTCCACCGGCACCACTACCCACAATCACAATGTCAAAATGGGCCCCATCAGACACCTCAAGCTGGGAGCCTTGGGGTAGGGGCGAGATCGCCAATGACGGACCTGGGATTTCAACGAAGGGGTGTGAAAGGGCCATGGGAACGAAGGAGATAACGTTAGCCGGAGGGATAACGGCTGAGCTGATTAATCATCTTGGCCGTCATGGCACTCCATCCGGTCTGGTGGGATGCCCCCACACCACTACCGTTATCACCATGGAAATATTCATTAAACAGGATTAAATCTCGCCAGTTGGGATCATTCTGAAAGAGATCCACCTGGCCATTGAAAGCCCGACGGCCCTCGCCATCCCGGCGAAAGATGCCCACCAAACGGTCCTCCAGCAACAGGGACGCTTCCCAGAGATTGACCCAATGGCCCGAGCCCGTTGGGAACTCCACCTTGAAGCTGTCACCAAAGAAATGGGAGTACTTCTGTAGCGACTCAATCAACAAAAAGTTGATGGGCATCCAGACGGGACCCCGCCAGTTTGAATTACCGCCGAACATGGCAACGGGGCTATCGGCAGGGCTATAGGCCAAGGTTTCATGGTCAGCGCCCTCCGTATAACTATAGGGATTCGATTCATACACCTTGGAAAGCCCCCTGATTCCATAGGGAGACAGGAACTCCTCCTCATCAAACAAGCGCTGGCAGATACGCCTTAACCTGTCTTCAGGAACCAAGGTGAAAAGAATTCGATCCCCATGCCAACGGCCCATATTATGCTCAAGCCATGTGGGGGTGGTGCGCTCATGCACAAACCACTTCATGCTGTTGAGAACATCAAGAGCGGGCAGCCGTTCAACCGTTTCTCGATCAAAACTGGCAACTGCCAGCAGGGGGATCAAACCGGAAAGCGATCGGGTACGCAGATAATCACAGCTGCCATCAGGCCTTTTGACCACATCGTAATAGAAGCCATCGTCATCATCCCAACTCAAGAAGCCCCGGGCTGCAGACGTATTCAGAGTAATCGCAAGCTGGGTGAAGTCACAAACAAAACGCTCACAAATATCGACATATTCGGGCTCCTCCTGGCTCAACTCAACCGCAATATTTAGCAAATTCAAGCTAAGCGAAGCCATCCAGGCGGTGCCATCACACTGCTCAATGCGGCTGCCATCAGCGAGGGGGAAGCGGCGATCAAAGACGGCAATGTTGTCAAGCCCAAGGAAACCTCCCTCGAAGACATTGTCACCGGTACGATCATTACGATTCGCCCACCAACCGTATTCAAGCAATAATTTGCGCAGGGAGGATCGCAGAAAAGCTTGATCGGCGACTCCAGATTGCTTGCGATCGATCTGATAGATGCGCATCGCCGCCCACGCCCCAATCGGAGGGTTGGGATCGGAGAGGGCCCATTCATAGGCTGGGGTCTGGGCGCTCGGCGAGGTGAAGTGCGGCGATCGCAGCAGCATGCTTTGCTCCTTCGCCGTGGCTGGATCGATCAGGGCAAAAGCCACCGCGTGGAACATCAAATCCCACTGGCAGAAGTAGGGGTACTCCCACGAATCAGGCATCGAAATGATGTTGTGGGCGTGGAGACGACTCCAGAGGGCCGTGTCGGTTTGCCAGCGGTTCTGCGGGGGAGGGGGCTGGGTTGGATCCCCCTCCAGCCAACGCAGCACACTCCAGCCGTAGTACTTCTTGCACCACAGCAAACCGGCCAAGGCCGTGGCATGGATCAGGCGATCCTCTTCCGTGAGACCTGGCAGAAGATGCTCTTGGAAAGCATGCCAATCGGCCTCCCGCTCGGCAAAAATCGCATCAAAGCCAGCACCAAACGGTTCATCAGCGGCGCCATCGGCCGTTGTGCCATCAACCTCTTGGGGGCACAGACGCAGCTGCACGCACCATTCCTCGCCAGGGGCCAAATCCCGCTGGAGCAACCGGGCCGCCTTGGTGCCGGAGCGGGCCGGATTAATGGCACCGGCCTCTCCCCCCACCACATAGCGATGGAAACCATCCTTCTGGAAAGGGGTGGGGTTGGGCTGGTGGAACAGACGCTCCAGGTTGGTTTCGTTGTCGGTAAACAGCCAATCGCCCTGCTCCCGACAGTGCAATGCGTAGGCATCCAAATGGGACAAGGCTGGAATCGCCACAGCCTCTGTTGCCGTGCCAGCCGCTTCGTCGCCATGGGTTGACACGGCCATGGGTTGGCAAGGCTGGTCGGGATAACCCCAGGACCAGGTATTGCGCATCCAGATCGTGGGCAGGAGAGTGATTGGTGCCGTCTCAGGACCACGATTGACCACCCGGATCTGAATCAGGATGTCGGTGGGTGATGCCTTGGCATATTCAATAACAACATCAAAGTAGCGATTGTCATCAAAGATGCCGGTATCAACAAGCTCAAATTCCGGCTGGTCCCGGCCGCGACGTCCATTCTCCTCGACCAAGTGCTGGTAGGGAAATTCAGTCTGGGGGTACTTGTAGAGCCCCCGCATAAAGCTGTGGGTCGGGGTATTGGCCAGATGGAAGTAGTAGTCCTTGATGTCTTCACCATGGTTCCCCTCAGGGTTTCCCAGGCCAAAGGGACGTTCCTTCAGGATCGGATCAACGCCATTCCAAAGGGCCACGGAAAAGCAAAGCCTGCACTGGTCATCACACAGACCAAGTAGGCCGTCCTCCCCCCAGCGATAGACCCGCGATCGGGCATGGTCGTGGGGGAAAGAGGTCCAGGCATTGCCATCGGCGGAGTAGTCCTCCCGCACGGTGCCCCACTGGCGTTCGGGCAAGTAACTCCCCCAGAGGGCCCAGGGCTTGGTCTCCCCATCACGCTCCCCAAGCCGTTGAACTTCGGCAACTTGGCGACTCGTTACGGGGACGCCGGCATCGGAGCTGCTGGTCATCGCAGGACCGCCTTGAGTTCGCTTGCGATCCGCAGGGCATTGGCAATCACGGTGAGCCCTGGACCCACAGCCGGGCACGTGGGGAAGACACTGGCATCTGCAAGCGTCAGATTGGCGACCTCGTGGCTGCGGCCGTTGAGCCCCACCACCGAAGTGGCTGGATTCACGCCCATGCGACAGGTTCCGCAGGCGTAACCCACCACGGAAAGGGGGGCCTCTCCCCTGGGATGGGTCGGGGCTGTTTTCACCACATGGGTGAGGGGGTCGGCCTCCACCTCCTTCAGGGTGTCAACCCAGCGGTAGACCAAACGGTCATGGGCTTCGCGGTTGTTGTGGAGGTAGTTCACCTGAATCCGATCGCCCCGCAGGGAAACCCGGTTATGCCGGTCGGGCAAGACCGGACTCAGGGCCCACCAACTCACCGACCTGGCAGCCAATTGCTCCAGGCCCATGTTGGGCAGCAATTTGGTCACCAGTGAGAGCACCGGTGGCGATTCGGAAAACAGGGCGTCCTGGAGCACACCGCCGCCGGTTTGAAGGGTACCCAAGGGGAAAGAGACGTTTTTGTCACCCCAGAGGAAATCACTGACCCCAAGACTGCGGGGATAACGGCCAGAATTGGGCTCAGCCGCCAACTGCAAAATCGAGGTGAGCTGGGGATTCATCAGGTTGCGGCCCACCTGATCAGAGCCATTGGACAGGCCCCGGGGATGGTGATCGGTGGCTGAACGCAGCAGAATCGCCGCCGTGTTGATGGCCCCGGCGGCCAGCACCACGTGGTGGGCCATGAACAGCCAATTTTGACCAGCCACGTTGGCTTCCACGCCGCGCACCTCGGTGCCCGATGGATTGACATGGAGCCGGGTCACCTCAGTGCCGGTACGAACCGTGATGGAACCCTTGGGCTCGAGCGCCAGATCGACGCCAAACAATTCAGCGTCACCGGAGGGATCCACCGGCGATTCCGACCAGCTCAACGGCAGGTCGTAGGGGTGGGTGCCATGGCGTTGCAAGGCCGTGCGCAGCTCCTCGATGAAGGGCTCAATGGGCTTGGGGGCTAGGCCATAGCCCGCCTGGCGATGGGGCTCGGTGGGATCCACCCCAGAGCGTCCATGGACGCGGTAGAGATCCTCGGCCTGGGTATACCAAGGGGCCATCTCTGCATAAGCCAATCCCCAGGCAGGAGCATGGGCCTCTTGCAGGGCAAGCCCTTCAAATTCTTGTTCGCGCATGCGTTCGAGCACCCCGCCCCAGATCTTGGTGTTGCCGCCAAGGGCATACAGGGTCTGGGGGGAAAAGGGATCACCGTCGGTTCCAAACCACTGCTCTTTGGGGTGGTAGCGATCCTTGCGAAATAGACCAACATCGGCGATATTTTGATCTTCGATGGGGAGCTGGATCCCACGCTCAAGCACGAGAACCTTCAGACCAGAACTGGCAAGATCGCCGGCCAGGGTTCCCCCGGCAGCTCCAGTTCCCACCACAATGATGTCGTAGGTGATGTCATCAATGATCATCGTTCAGCTCCTGGGACCTTGGTTGAATTGGTGACAATGGAAAGGGTGAACAGTGACGTTGGGTTCAAAATCTTGACCTGGTTCATGGTGATTGGAGCCCAATTATTGCCAGACATAAATCAGCAGGAACAGGATGATCCAGATCACATCCACAAAGTGCCAGAACAAGGAGGTGGCCTCGACACCCTGCTCCCCACCCTCGTAATTGCCAGGAATGAAGGACTTCACCAACATCAAGCCCATGAGCCCAATACCGGTCGCCACATGCAGACCATGGAACCCGGTGAGGAGGTAGAAAGTGCCGCCAAAGGTGCCTGAGGTAAAGCCAAACTGGAGGCCGCTCCATTCCACATATTGGCCGTAGAGGAAATAGGCCCCCATGGCCATACTCAACAGCCAAAACCCCCGGAAGAGGGCCATATTCTCTTTGGACTTAAAGCGTTCGGCCAAATAGATGGTGCCGCTGCTGGAAACCAGCACAATGGTATTAATCAGAGGCGAATGGACCTCTAGCCCTTCAACTCCCGCAGGAAGCCAATTCAGCGCAGAGGTTTTGAGCAATGCATAACCGCTAAAAAATGCCAAGAAGATGACACTTTCAGAGCAAAGGAAAATAATGAAGCCAGTGAGATTGTTGCTCTGATGGCCGTGCTGGGGATTGGAGAGGGTCATGGCTCAGGCCTCCTGCAGGGCTTGCTCATAGGCCTGCTGGTTTTCCACCAGGGGCAATCCAGTTCCATAGCCATAGGGTCGGGAGATCACCGTGGGGACATTCTCACCAAAGTTGTCCTCGGCGGGAGGTGACGGCAACAACCACTCCAAACCAATGGCATTCCAGGGGTTGGCGGGGGCTTTGTCTCCTCGCACCCAGGAACTGAGCATGTTGAGCAGAAAGGGAATGATCGAAACACCCAGCAAAAAGGCACCCAAACTGGCTAGCACATTCCAGAAGGCAAATTCCGGGTCATAGGAGGAGACCCGCCTGGGCATGCCCATCAACCCCAAGGGGTGCATGGGCAGGAAGTTGAGGTTGGCACCTACAAAGGTGAGCAGGAAGTGCACTTTGCCCAAGCCCTCGTAGGGCATCCGGCCAGTGAATTTGGGAAACCAGTGATAGATGGCAGCAAAGATGCCCATCACGGCGGCTCCGTAGATCACATAGTGGAAATGGCCAACTACAAAATAGGTATTGCTGACGTGGATGTCCACGGGTACGGTTGCCAACATCACACCAGTGACGCCAGCAAAAACAAAATTAAACAGGCCACCAAGACAGAACAGCATCGGCGTCGTAAGCCTCAATTTTCCCCGCCAAATGGTGCCAAGCCATGCAAATACCTTCACCCCGGTCGGCACCGCAATGAGCATGGTGCTGAACATGAAAAAGTTACGCATCCACTGGGCAACGCCACTGGGAAAAATGTGGTGAACCCAAACAATCAGACCCAGGCCCACAATAATGAAGGAGGCTAAAGCAACATACACATACCCAAACAAAGGCTTGCGTGAGTAAACCGGGAAAAGTTCTGAGAAAATCCCGAAGACCGGCAGAATGATTACATAGACAGCCGGGTGGGAATAGAACCAAAAAAAGTGTTGGTAAAGCACCGGATCGCCACCGCCTTCTGGCTCGTAAAAACTGGTGCCAAAGGTAAGGTCCATTAACAGCATCACCGCCCCGCCTGTCAGGGCAGGCAGGCCAATCAACTGCAGGCTCTGGGCGGCTAAAGCTGTCCAACAGAACACCGGCATACGAAAGAAGCCCATGCCAGGGGCCCGCATGCGAAGGATCGTGGTGACGAAATTCACCGCGCCCATGATCGACGAGACCCCCGAAAGGGCCACAGCCGTGAGCCACAAACCCTGGCCACTCACGAAATGGCCGAGGGGGTTCTGGATACTCACCGGCGGATAGGACCACCAACCGGAATAGGCCGGCCCCCCCGGCACAAAGAAGCTGGCGATCAACAGGGTACCAAAAATGGGCACCAACCAAAAGGCCACGGCATTCAGCCGCGGGAAAGCCATGTCTGGGGCACCAATCATGGTGGGGATCAACAGGTTGTTGAGCCCATTCAGCACTGGAAAGATGAACAGGAACAACATGATCGTTCCGTGCATCGTGTAAATGCCGTTGTACACGGTGCGATCCACCAAATCGGCCTCCGGAGTGATCAATTCACCCCGGATGATCATGGCGAGCAGGCCACCGATCAAAAAATAGAAAAAAGCCAGCACGATATACTGAATACCAATCACCTTGGCATCGGTATTAAACGTGAAATAGCGCCACCAGGAGCCTTCTTCTGGGTGGGCGTAATTCGGAGGAAAGCTGGCAGAAGTCATGGGGATCAGGCGTCGTGGGGCAGGGTGTTAGATCCAGGAACATTCACTTGGGGAGGAGGTGCCGGCACCACCGTTGCCCAGCCAGGACTCTTCAATTTCTGGCGATCTTCGTATTGCTGTACGGCATCACTAATGCCCGCCTGGAGGGGCTGGGAGGCTGCCTGCTTGAGCCATTGCTGGTAGGTATCCAAACCCTCCACAACCACATCAGCTTGATTGGCTGCAAACCAGGTTCCGCTGAACTGGGAATCCCGCAAACGATAACGACCCTCCCGGGTGGGGGTGAGGTTGAAATTGATCGCCCGTCCAGGGATCACGTCCTGCTTGAGGCGGAAGGCCGGGATATAAAAACCATGGATCACATCTTCAGATACCAATCGGAAGCTGACCGGCTGATCAACAGCCAGATGCAACTCCGTGGAAGAAACATCCGCACCCGGATAACGGAACTCCCAAGACCATTGCCTGGCGATCACCTCGATCTGCTCGGCCGGCAGTCGATCCCCGGGATACCCCCCCCGTTCTTCGATGGGCTGGGCCATGTGCATGTGCTCCATGGGACCCACGGAGCCAAGGGTTTCTCCCACCCGCATCGCATAGACAGCAATCCCCATCACAATCACCAGGGGGATCACGGTCCAAATCACCTCCAGCTTGGTATTGCCCTCGATCGGAAAGGCATCGCTCTCGTCGTACTTGTCAGCGCGATGCATCACGATCACCCAGAGCATCACCGCCGAGACCCCGCCAAACACAAAGGTGCCGAGGGCCGTTTCAAAGCTGAACAGGCCATCGACCAAGGGCGCGGCGGTGGACGCCTGCACCGGCAGCCAGTGGTAGGCCTGCTGGCCCATCCACCAACTCAGGGCGATCAACCCACCAACGGCCAGGGCCAAACCCACCACGGATGAAAACTTGATGCTGGATGGCGGGGCGTTGGTCATGGCAGGGCCACCTTCAGGTCGGCGCCAGCTGCCAAGAGCTGGTCGGCAGCGATATGAACTCCGAATTCCCCGGCTAATTCAGCCCCCAAGGTGCCATGCAAACCAATGATCAGAAACATGGCCAAGCCCACCAGCAGATAGAGCCACTGAACCTGGCGCCCCATATCTTTGCGCCAAAGAAAGCGCTGGTAGCCGCGCCACACGGTCATGGCCACAATCACCAGCAGGATCACCACACCGCCAACCCCATGCCAAAGCATGGTTTCCATGCTTTGGAGGCCGATCGCGCTGGTGACCCCGGGCAAGGGAACGGCCAGGAACATTTCGAAAAAACCAGCCGCCACGGTGAAAAACGTGACGCTGCAGCAAGCCAGCAGGTTGTACCAACCCACATCGTGGAATCCCTGACGGGTTACCGGCAGGGCCAGAAAGCGGAAGACCCGCTTTTCGAGGGGATAGAGGGAACCTGCAATATCAAAGGCAATGGCGATCACAAACAGTCCAATGGTTAAGTGGACCAGATTGGGGTGAATCGGCAAGCTGTAGGGCAGGCCATTGGATCCCAGCTCAGGTGCGAGCTGCTGGATCGGCGATTCAGATGGAAGGAATTGAATGCTCATGAGATAAGGACCCATCACACCAGGCCCGCTCGCATGGCTTCGACCACCTTGACGGTGTGCAGCCCGTACACCCAAATGAGCTTATTTCCCAAGGTGACTTGGACCACAATCAGGGCGCTCAGCAGGCCACCTGATCCCAAAAAAAGCAACGGCAATTGCTTGGGGTCCTTGCTGCGAATCACGTAGCGCCAAGCCGACATGGCCGACAAAATTCCCGCCAAGGACCAGCCGATGGTGCTGTGCAAATTGAGAATATCGCTGGAGGCTCCGTAGGGATTGGCCAAGCCGGCTTCCACTTGGCCAAAAATAATTGCCACAAAAATTGCCGCCGTGGCAAACAACAAATTCCAGAAGCTCACTTCAAACAGGGCAGGCTTCCTGGCAAAGATTCCAATGCAATCAAAAACGAACGTGATAAGCCCCATGGCAATCACAAAGTGCACAACAATTGGATGGATCGTATCCATCCAAGGGAGGTTGTGATCGTTGAGCGGCGGCAGCAGCTCAAACATGGGTTGATTTTAAAACGTGTATCAACTCTTGCAAGGCGACCCTTTTCCGTCAAATTCCGTGATCCTTTGCCACAATTGGCGTCAGGCTTCGCTGATAAAGCCCCGACGGCAAAACCCCTAAGCTGGATCTAAGACGCTTTTGATTGTTGTCAGCTCCTGCTTCCCCAGCCCTCCGCTGGCTAACCGCCGCTTTGCTATTCGCCGGAGCGGGCCTATCCATTGTGCTGCCATTTGTTTCGGCCACCCTGCTCACCATCGCCATCGGAGCCGTGGCTGTCGTGGCAGGCATCTCCCAGGTGCTGCGGCTTAGCGGCGAAGCCGATACCAAGGGCAAGATCTTCCGCCTGCTTTCCGGCTTGCTCTACGTGGGTGGAGGCATTTGGGTGTTGGCCTTCCCCATCGACAGCGAAGTGAGCCTCACCCTGTTTGTGGGATTCCTGCTCGCCTTTGAAGGCGTGATGGAACTGGCCGCCGCCGCCACCAACCAGGGACCTGCCCGGGCCTTGGTGCTGGTGGATGGGGTGGTCACAGCAATTTTGGGAGGCATGTTGATCGCCGAATGGCCCAGCGACAGCATTTGGGCCATTGGCATGCTGTTTGGCATTGGCTTGGCTTTTTCAGCCATCAACATGCTCACCGCTCCCAGCCAAGCGGCCGCCTAGGTCACTCACTCGCCCGCTGTCCCGGCATCGCGGCGGCGGGGGTCGGCATAGCCCAGGCTTCCAGCCGGCCTGAAGAGGGCCCCTTGCAGGGATTCCACGCTATTTGCCGATCCCATGGCAGGCCCCTTCACCAGGCGGTGGCCCATGGCTTCGAGAATCTTGATGGTGTCGGGGCTCAGGCCCTGTTCGATCAACACCTGGTCGGGCCAGAGTTGGCTGTGGATCCTCGGGGCGGCGATAGCTGAGGCCAGGTTCAACCCGTGCACCATGCGGTTGAGCAGTACCTGCAACACGGTGGTGATGATGCGGCTTCCCCCCGGGCTCCCCGTGGCAAACCAGGGGCTGCCATCGGCCCGGAACACCAGGGTCGGGGTCATCGAACTGAGGGGCCGGCGCCCGGGGGCAATGGCATTGGCCGCACCTTGCACCAAGCCATAGGCATTGGCCGAGCCCGGCTGCGATGAGAAGTCGTCCATTTCATTGTTGAGCAGAAAACCTGCTCCGGGCACGCTCACCCCATTGCCATAGGCGAAGTTGAGCGTGGTGGTGGTGGCCACCATCCCGCCCTGGCGATCCACCACGGATAGGTGGGTCGTATTGGTGCCCTCCGGCAGGGCCACTTTGGAAGCTTCCAGCTCCGCGGCGGGGCGGTGGCGGACAGCTGAGATCGATTGGCGCAACTGATTCGCATAGCTGCGAGCCAACAGGCCCTGGACCGGGATCGCCACCTGATCCGGATCCCCCAGCCAGCGGTTGCGGTCGCGGTAGGCCAGGTTCATCGCCTCCACCATCCGATGAATCGTGGCGGCACTGTTCAAGCCCGAGGCTGCCAAATCCAAGGGCTCCAGAATATGCAGCACTTGCAGCAGGGTCACGCCACCGCCACTGGGGGGCGGCATGGTGAGCACCGGAGAGCCCCGAAAGCTGCTGGCCAAGGGCCGCACCAATTGGGCGCGATAGCCAGCCAAATCAGCCTGGCGAATCAAGCCGCCCCGTTGCTGCATCAACCGCACCAAGGCATCCGCGGTTACCCCTTGGTAGAAGCCCCGTTCCCCCTGCTGGGCCACCCGGCGCAGGGTGGCTGCCAACAGGGGCTGGCGCAAAATCTCCCCGGGCTGGTATGGCAAGCCAGACGGCTTGAAAAAGAGCTGGCGCGACAGGGGATCGGCCTGGAGCAGAGCAGAGGCCTGTTGCAGGGAATCACTGAGTTCCTTGCCCACGGGGAACCCCCGCTCAGCCAGGCGAATGGCCGGTGCCATCACCTGCTGCAAAGGCAGGCGCCCATAACAGCGCTGGGCCAACACCAAGCCGGCGGGGGTTCCGGGCACCCCACTGCTCAACAGGCTGCGGGTGGCCCGTTGGCGATCGACCTTGCCCTCAGCGTTGAGAAACATGCCGGGCATAGCCGCCAAGGGGGCCTTTTCCCGGAAATTGATGGCAATGGCATGGCCGCGGCCAAGGGCAAGCTCGGGATTTGACTCCCCCTGGGTGCCGTTGCGGGGGAAGAGATTGCGGGGAGCAAGATTGCTGGGATCCAGGAAACAACCCCGGCCCTTGGCGGGCGAGGGCCCCGGCAACCAGGCCACCAGGAAACCGCCACCGCCCAGGTTGCCCGCCTGGGGAAGGGTCACAGCCAGGGCAAAGGAGGTGGCCACCGCCGCGTCGACTGCGTTGCCGCCGCTGCGCAGGATCTGGGCTCCCACCGACGACGCCAGCGCCTCCTGACTGGCCACGATCCCCCGGGACGACCACACCGGCTGGAAGCGCTGGCCGGCTTCCTGGAGCACATTGGGGGCAGCCGGCTGGGCCCACCCAGGCCCCTGGATCGGGCTGGGGCCCAGGGCAACCAGAACCGCCACCAGGCTGGTCGCCCCCTTGGGCAGAAACAGGGCCCGCTTGGTCGCCATCAGGTGTCCATGGGCGAGCCGTAGCCGCCACCCCCGGGGGTTTCCAGGCGTAAAGCTTCCCCCGCTTGAATCTTCACCTGGGCCACGCCGGGCAGGAGCTCCTCGCTTTGGTGGGGTTTGAGCAATAGGTTGCGGCCACGGCTGCCAGCCTCGCCCCCTGCCAACCCAAACGGCGACACCCGGCGCGACCCGGTGAGTAAAACAGCCTGCATCGGCTCCAAGAAGCGCAACTGCCGCACCACCCCATCGCCACCGCGCCAGCGGCCAGCCCCCCCCGACCCCCGCCTCAGGGCAAACCTCTCGACCCGCACCGGATAGCGCGCTTCCAGAATTTCCGGATCGGTGAGGCGGGAGTTGGTCATGTGGCTCTGCACGGCTGAAGCCCCGGCAAACCCATGGCCAGCCAGATCGAGTCCAGCTCCAGTGCCCCCGCAGATGGTTTCGTAGTACTGGCAGGTGGCATTGCCAAAACTGAGGTTGTTCATCGTGCCCTGGGCTGCAGCTTGCACGCCCAGGGCTCCGAACAGGGCATTCGCCGCAGCCTGAGACACCTCCACATTTCCCGCCACCACAGCGGCTGGCGCCAATGGATTGAGCAAGCAGCCCTCGGGCACAATCAGCTCCAAAGGTTCAAAACAACCGGCATTGAGGGGGATCTGCTCCCCCACCAAGCAACGAAACACATACAGCACCACGGCCTTGGTGACCGCCAAGGGGGCGTTTTGGTTGCTGGGTTGCTGGGCGCTCGTCCCGCTGAAGTCCACGCGGGCCGTGCGGGAGATGGGATCAATCGCAATGGCAACGGTAATCACGGCCCCATCGTCGAGCTCCACCTGGTGCCGGCCATGGCGGAGTCGGCCAATCACCCGTCGCACGCACTCCGCGGCATTGGCTTGTACGTGGCCCATGTAGGCCTGCACCTGGCTGAGGCCCTCCCGTGCCATGAGCTGCTGCATCGCCTCCACCCCATAGCGATTGGCTGCCACCTGGGCCTGCAGATCAGCCAGCAACTGCTCGGGATTGCGCACGGGCCAAAGGCCCGCCGCCAGCCGCTGCTGCCAAGCCGCCCAATCAAGCTGGCCCGCATGCAACAACAAGACGTTGTCGAGCAGCAGGCCTTCATCGTCAATGGTGCGGCTGAGGGCCGGCATCGAACCGGGCGTGATCCCCCCCACATCGCCATGGTGGCCGCGGCACGCCACAAAAAAGACCGGCTCGGGCCCCTGCCGACCTTCTGCGAACACCGGTGTGATGGCGGTGATATCGGGCAGGTGGGTGCCCCCCTTGAAGGGGTTGTTGGTGAGCACCACATCCCCAGGGGCTAGGGGTGGGCGCTCTCCGCAAGCCACGGCGGCCAACAAGGCCACCACGCTTTCACCCATGGAGCCGAGGTGAACGGGAATATGCGGGGCATTGGCCACCAACTGCCCTGCGCCGTCAAAAATGGCGCAGGAAAAATCGAGGCGCTCGCGGATGTTCACCGAGCGGGCGCTTTGCTGGAGCCGCTCCCCCATCTGCTCAGCAATCGCGGCAAAGCGATGGTTGTAGAGCTCCAGGAGCACCGGATCGGGGCGATCAGCAACAGTTGCCGTTCCCCCTGAAGAACCGGCACCGCTCGGTCGCGTCCTAGCAGCATTGGTTTCCATCGCTTGCAGCACAATCGCGCCCCCTGGCAGCCCCCGGGCCTGCCAACCGGCTTCCAGCACGGTGGTTGTCGTGGCGTCCACCAGAAGAGCCGGACCCAGCAGCTCCTCCCCTGGGGCCAAGGGAGCGCTCGAGGTATGGCGAGCCCCATCCCAGGCCAAGGGCTGCTGCCCAACTGGTGAGACCAACTCCACCAGCAGCCGTTCCACCACCAACGCAGGCGTGGGGGGGGAGTAGCCATAGCGCTGGCCATGGCTCGCGGCAAAACCATCGCGCCAGGTGGCCAAGAGTTCGTGGGCAGGCGCCAGGATTTGATCCTCGGGCCACGGCACCTCAAGGCCGGCCTCACTACCGGCGAGGCGCAACTCCAGGCGCACCAACCGTTGGGGACGCTGGCCGGAATCAAGATCACCGCTGGCCTCCAGGTTTTGAACACCTCCAGCGCTCAGGCGCTCCAGCTGACACACCAGCTGCTGCACCAGGGCTTCCTCCAGGGGGCGGCGCACCAGGTGCTCCAACAGCACGGCCTGGGGGGCAACCCCAATGCCATAGGCCGAGAGCACCCCAGCAAGGGGGTGCAAAACCACCTGGCCGATTCCCAGGCTGTGGGCAAGCCTGCAGGCCAATTGGCCCGCCGCCCCTCCATAACTCACCAACCTGGCCCGGCGCAGATCGTGGCCCCGTTGAATCGTGATGCGCCGCACGGCTTGGGCCATGGTTTCGATGGCGATCGCCAAGGCCCCCTCGGCCACTTGCTCTGGGCTGATGCCTGGGGCCACAGCAGCCATGGCCGCAGCCAAATCAGCAAAGACAGCCCACGACGCCCCGGGATTGATGGGTTGATCCCCCCCAGGGCCAAAAACAGCCGGTAGGGCCGAGCTGGGCAAACGCCCCAGCAGCACATGGGCATCGGTGACCGTGGCAGGACCGCCGCGGCCATAACAGGCCGGACCCGGATCAGCCCCAGCGGACACCGGACCCACCACCAAACGCTCGCCATCGAACGTCACCACCGAACCACCACCTGCTGCAACGGTGTGAATGGGCAGCATCGGGGCCTGGATCCGCAGACCCAAAATCTCGGTATCGGCCCGTCGCTCCCAAGCGGCCCCTTCGGCCGTGCTTTCCGCATAGAACACATCGGTGGATGTACCGCCCATATCCACCCCCACCACCGGGCTATCGACCTGCCCCATCGCGGCCAAAACATCCCGGGCCGAGGCAACGGCACCCACCATCCCGCCCGCAGGGCCCGAAAGGATCGTGTCCTTGGCGTGGAGCATCCCAGGGGCTGCCAGGGCTCCGCTTGAGCGCATCACCCGCAGGCCGTTTTTCAGGCCCAGGGACTGCTGAACCTGGTCTAAGTAGCCAAACAGCACCGGAGCCACGGCGGCCTCCACCAGGGTGGTTTGACAACGGGGTACTAGGCGAGGCTGGCAGCTGAGCTCACTGGAGAGCACCACCTGCTCCAGCCCCAACTGGCGCACCCAGGCGGCCAGTTGGTGTTCATGGCGGGGATTGCTTGTGCTGTGGAGCAAGGCAATGGCACAACTGCGGTAGCCATCCACCATCGCTTGGCGAATCTGACTCTCCAAACTGGCGCCCAATTGGAGGGGTTCCACCTCCTCGCCATTGGCGGCCAAGCGAGCATCCACCTCCAGCGTTCGAATCGCCAACGGCTGGGGGCGTTCAATGCGGAGGGCAAAGATGTCAGGCCGGTGTTGATCGCCGATGGTGGGGAGGTCGGCCAGGCCCCGATTGATCAGCAACAACACCGGCTGGCCCCGGTGCTCAATCAAGGCATTGGTGGCCACGGTGGTGCCCAGTCGCACCCCATGGATCCAACCCTCCGGTATGGGCTCGCCTGCAGGGATTCCCAGGATGGCTTGGATCGCGGCCACGGCCGGATCCCCCAGGCAGCCCGGCTGCACGGAGAGCACCTTGCGCACCACAAGGTCGCCGGATGGGGAGCAACCCACCACATCGGTGAAGGTGCCGCCCCGATCCAGCCAAAAACTCCAGCGCCCGCCTTGCTTACCGGTAGTTTTCAAATTGGAGGGGCACGTCAACGTCTTGGTCCTTGAGCAGCTGAATGGCCTGCTGAAGGTCATCTTTGTTCTTACCGGTGATGCGCAGGCTTTCGCCCTGGATCGCCACGGTCACTTTTTTGAGCTCATCGCGCACCGTCTTGCTGAGCTTCTTGGCCAGCTCCTGGGAGAGGCCTTTGCGCAGCTTCACCACTTGCTTGACCTTGTTGCCGCCCACCGCCTCTGGGGTTTGGAAATCGAAGATTTTGAGCGAGAGGTTGCGCTTGGTGGCCTTCTGACGCAGCACATCTTCCACGGCCTGGAGCGTCATGTCGCTGGCGGTGGTGATGGTGAGACTGGTCTCCTCCAGATCGATCTCGGTGCCGGAATCCTTGAGGTCGTAGCGCTGGCCCACATCGCGGCGCACTTGATCCAGGGTGTTCACCAATTCCTGGCGATCGAAATCGCTCACCACATCAAAGGAATAGGTGTCGGCCATGGCACACGCGTACGGGATTGGAGCCACCCTAGAAAAGGATCCTCAAAACTCCCAACCTGATGAATCAAGCCGCCACCCTTGCCCCCTATGCCTGGTCCCTGGTGCTTGCCGGCGCCGTGGTGGTGCTGAGTGTGGTGCCCCTGGGAGCAGGACGCTCTAAGGCCGACTTCACCATGGCCGACCTGGCTGCCCCTAGGGCCATGTTTGATCGCCTCCCGGCCTGGGGGAAGCGGGCCAGCTGGGCCCACCAAAACAGCTTTGAAGCCTTCACCTTGCATGCCCCGGCTTGCCTGCTCTGCCTGATTGCAGCTCCCACGGCGCCGGTCGCCATCGCCGCCGCCTGGCTGCATCCGCTGCTGCGGCTCGTGTATGTGGGTGCCTATGTGGGCAATGTGCCCCCGCTCCGCGGCATGACCTGGGCGGCAGGCCTGCTGTGCTCGGGGCTGCTCTACGTGGAAGGGCTGAGGGCTCTGCTGGCCCCCTGAGCTACCCCCCTGAGCTGGCCACTCAGTCAAAGAACAGCAAGGTGACCACCTTGCCCATGTCTTCGGCCAGCCGGCAGCTGGCCAGGAGGGTTTCGCTGTCGTGGAAAGCGAAGCAAATTAACTGGTCACAGCGGGTGATGATCTCTTGGTTGCAGAGGCTGCTGGCCATCGGCAAGGGCAGCTCATCGTGCTCGGGCTTTTCCACCAAATGCAGCACCAGCTCCAGCAGCTCGCGGGATTCCCCCGGCTGATGGTCCAGGCTCTGGGGCAGCAAGACGGTGAGGCGGCTGGAATCAATGTCCAACACGCTGCGGATCACCGCAGCGTTGACCCCCTGGGCCCCGGAGGTAATCAGGTTGTGGCCTTCCTGGGCCAGGGAGCGGGCCACCAATTCGACCAAGTGAACCGCCACCACAGGCAGGTGGCGACTGCCCAGGATTGCAATGCGCCGCTTGCCCCTGTCTTGGAGCATGGCCAATTCTTGGGCCAGGGTATCGATCCGATCGATCGCTGGAAAATCTAGGGATCGAGTCACCGACAGCCCGCAGCCTGCCCTGTGAAATTAGCAGCGTTACCCAGCGATCGCGGGCAGCTGCAGCTGGGTGAGCAGGGGGCTGAAATCGCAATGCTCTTCGACCAGCCGGACGGCATAGGTGGCCTTCACCGACTCATGGAGGCGCACGTGGCCAAAAGCCTTCTCAATCACTTCCACCGTGGTCAGGGTGTCGTGGTCCACCTTGAGCAAGGGAACCTCCAATTCTTCGGCCCGGTTGAGCAGTTGGGTAAGCGGATCTCCCGCCCCCGTGAGGATCAGGCACTGGGTGGACGCCTCCAGGGCCGCCAGCTGGATATCCGTGCGATCGGCCCCGGTGACCACGGCCATGTTGCGGCGGCGGCGGAAAAACTCCATGGCCGAATTGACGTTCATGGCGCCAATCGAGAGGGTTTCCACCAGCAAATCGAGACGGTCCCGGCAGCAGAGCACCTGGGCATCGAGCCGCCGGGCCAACTCCTCCACCGTGACGCTGCGCAGCAGGGGGCTGCGGGGCATCACGCCCAACACCGTGAGTCCCAGGCGCTCGATGGCAGGCACCACCTCCGTGCGGAGTAGCGGCACCTCCTCTGGGGTCACCGCATTGAGCACCACCCCGGCCAAACGGTGGCCGAGCTGGGCCTGGGCCGCGAGCAGCGAATCGATGCTGCAACTGTCGTTCCAAGGATGGACAAGCACCACCGGGGCATCGAGACCCTCTGCAAGCTGAACCAGGCTCAATCCATAGAGCAGACCTTCGTGGAGACTGCCGGCCGCCTCGAGTAACACCACCCCTTCGGGGGCAGCCACCAGCTGCTCACACAAGGCCTCAAAGCCAGGCCCTGGCCCCACATCCGACGCCAGCAAGCGGGCGTGGGCCGTTTCGGGCGCGAGCACCTGCAAGGAAGGAATCAACTGGCTATCGGCCAGACCGAGGGTCTGGCCGACGAACTGGACATCGGCATCAATCAACGGCGCGCCGCTAGCCCCATGGGCGTCAGCGGGGTTCTGCAGGGTTGTGGCTAAGGGCTTGCCAAACGAAACCTTGACGCCCTGCCTCCCCAAAAGGCGGGCCAAGCCCAAGACCACAGCCGACTTCCCGCTGAAGGGCTCACAGGATCCAATCAGCAAGGTGGAAGCCATGAATCAACCCGTGCCAAGGACCCTTGGCCATGCAATTTAGGCCTCCCAAGCCATGGACTGTCCCAACAGCAACCAACGCCAGAAGGCCTGGGGAAGATCATCGCCCTCCACTTGAGCCAACCAGAGCACCAGCTGGTGGGCCGGCAGGGAAAAGTGATACCCCAATGCCGGCATTGCGGGGAACAGCAGACCGCAGCGGAGCATCTCCAGGGGCGCCGATTCCCCCTGCCACTCCAGGCGATAGGGGTGACTTCTGCCGCCTTCGAGCTGGCGGACTCCCTGCCAGGACCCCTGGGCCAATTGGCCCAGGACCTTCAGCAGATCGCTTGGCTGGACCTTCCCACCGCAATAGGGCGCAAACAGCGGCACCAGGGGAGCCATGTCAGGGGTGGCCGTTTCAGCGACAGCCTTATCAAATGCGGTGCTAGCCAAGGGGGATAAACCCGTCACAACCATCGATTCGGGAGGCCTGATCCATGCTGACGTCTTGGCCGAGGTTTGCCATCACCAGCCATGACCGCGCTTACCCAACCACCAGCGGCCCCCACCGGAGCCATCCCAGGGCCGACCACCGTGGCCATCACCGGAGCCAGTGGAGCCCTGGGGCAGGCCCTCCTCCTGGCCTGGCATCGCCGCGGCGCCCAACTGATTGCCATCTCCAGCCGTGATCAGCCGTTGATCCTGCGCGACCCGGATGGCGGGACCATCCCCCTGCGCCAAGTGCGCTGGCAGACAGGCCAAGAAGCAGCCCTCGCCGCTGAACTGACTGGGGTCGATGTGTTGGTGCTTAACCATGGCATCAATACCCACCAGGACCGCCGCCAGGAAGCCACCGCCATGGCCCTCGAGGTGAATGCCCTGAGCAGCTGGCGGCTGGCGGAATTGTTTGTGCAACAGGCAGCCCGGCGCTCCGGGCACCGGGCGCCAGAACTGTGGTTCAACACGTCGGAAGCGGAAATCCAACCGGCCGTCAGTCCGCTTTATGAAATCAGTAAACGGCTGCTAGGCCAACTCATCAGCCTGCGCTCCTTGGATTGGGCCTCAGGGGGGCGGCCGATTCGGGTGCGGCGGCTGGTGCTGGGCCCCTTCCGCTCAGAGCTCAATCCCATCGGCTTGATGGGGGCCGACTTTGTGGCCAACCAGGTGCTCAACCAGGCGCAGTGGGGCTGCAACCTGATCATCGTGACGCCCAACCCGCTCACCTATGTACTGATGCCCCTGACCACCTTGGGGCGCTGGTTGTACTACTCCGTCACCAGCAAGCGTTCAAATGAATCAGGCCCCTAGAAATCCCGATCGGTCAGGATTTCGCAGCCATCGCTGGTCACGGCGATGGTGTGCTCCCACTGGGCCGACAGGGTGCCGTCGGTGGTGACCACGGTCCAGCGATCCTTCAGGGTGCGGCAGGCCTTGCTGCCGGCATTGAGTATCGGTTCCACCGCCAGGGTCATCCCGGCCCGCAGGGTCATGTTGGGTAGATCCCGGGTGCGGAAATTGAACACGGAAGGTTCTTCGTGCAGGTTCCGGCCCACCCCATGGCCCGTGTAGTCCTCCACCACCGCATAGCCATGGGCCTCAACGTGGTCTTGAACAGCGCCGGCAATATCGAGCAGGGTGTTGCCAGCCTTGATCTGGGCGAGCCCTTTCATCAGGGATTCCTGGGCCACCCGGGTCAGTCGCTGGGCGTCTTCCGTGGCCCCTTCGCCAACGCAGAGGCTGATGCAGCTATCGCCGTGGTAGCCATCGAAATAGGCCCCGGTATCCACCTTCAACAGGTCGCCGGCATGGATCACCCGCTTGCTACTGGGGATGCCATGCACGACTTCGTCGTTGATGCTGGCGCAAATGCTGGCCGGGAATCCGTGATAGCCCTTAAAGCTGGGGGTCGCGCCCATCTCGCGGATGCGCTTTTCAGCGTGACGATCGAGGTCGCCGGTGGTCATGCCAGGGGCCGCCAACTCCATGATTTCACGCAGCACGGTGGCCACAATGCGGCTGGCTTTGCGCATCGTTTCCAGCTCGCGGGCTGATTTGATCTCAACGCCCCTACGGCCTTTCTGGATCCTGGGACCGGTTTCGATCACCCCTGAACTGGTGCCCTGGGGCTTGGCCCCTTTGGTGCTGGCCAGAAGGTCGGCGAAAAGATTCATGCAAACGCCAGGGCAAAGAAGCTGTCCAGCCAACCTGGTTTTCCGCCAGGCTGGATTTTCACAGGGATTCAAGCTACCAACAGGCGGCTAGCTCTGGGGCGCGGGTACACCCATCGGGACTATGGCCCCTTCGATCTCCCAGCGTCTGCGGCAAGCCCACGCGGTAGTAGCCCCACTTGTGCTCCTTCCCTTAGCCCTCACCGTGACCACCGGGGTGGGCTATCGGGTGCTTCGGGATTGGGCTGGCCTCGGGCGCGATCAAGCCCATCTGTTGATGGTTCTGCATGAGGGCGAATGGCTGAAGCACTGGGTGGGACCCCATGGTGAAACCCTCTATGTATTGGCCAATGGGGCAGGCCTGGCCTGGATGTTGATCACGGGAGCGTCGATGGCCATCCAACGCTTGCGGCTCCAGCTCAATCGGGGGCGTGGAGGGGGTGACACCTGAGCCGGTACACTGGTGGTTTGGTCAGGCGTAGCGGAGCTGAGATGGCATCGGATTCAAAGGACATGACCGCAGACGACGTGAACGAAGAGCAGGTGGGTGCAACTCCTGAGGCTCCTGCCGCAACTGCGGTCCAGGAGAAGCCCGCCCAAGCCTCCGCAACCGTCACCACCGGCAAGCTCAGTGCCTACGAGTTGATTCGCTCCTTCGAGGCCGAGCAGCTCAAGAGCGATCTCCCCGAGATCTATGTGGGCGATACGGTCAAAGTGGGTGTGCGTATCCGTGAAGGCACCAAAGAACGGGTGCAGCCCTACGAGGGCGTGGTGATTGCCAAGCGCCACGGTGGACTCAACGAGACCATCACCGTGCGCCGGATCTTCCAAGGCATCGGTGTGGAAAGGGTTTTCATGCTCCACAGCCCCCAGGTTGCCTCCGTGAAAGTGGAGCGCCGCGGTAAGGTGCGTAGGGCGAAGCTTTTCTATCTGCGAGATCGGGTGGGTAAAGCCACGCGAGTCAAGCAACGCTTCGACCGCTGAGGATCTTTCTCAACAGATCTTCCCTCTATCTCTATGGGGGCGTCGGCATTGCGCCGTTAGTTCAGTTGGTAGAACGCAGGTCTCCAAAACCTGATGTCGGGGGTTCAAGTCCTCCACGGCGCGTTCGACGTCCCCCCCTGCAGTTTCGTGGTTCCGAACATGGAGTTGGATCTACAACCCGGCGATGTGGTCAAGGTGCTCGAATCAGCCGCTCTCGGCTGGGTTCGGGCCCGTGTCATCCGGGTTAAATCCGGGGGCCGAGTGGTTGTTCAAAGTGATCAAGGCCGTGAATTCACGGCCAGGGGCAATCAAGTCCGTTTGATTGAACCCGCAGGCTTCCGTCCCTAGGGACAAGCCATCCGTTCGACGGTTCCAACGGCTCCAATCGGTTGACGATGGGACCTTCGATCACGGATACTCATTAGGTCGCAAATGCGGCTGACCCATGTCGCGACCAGCCCATCACAACCCTGGAGTTTTGGCTGCTTAAGTCGTCACATCCTTTCCAGTTTTTCCCCTAGGTCAAGCTGGAATTCCAAAGTCTGGGACTGTAGTTCAACCGGTTAGAGCACCGCCCTGTCACGGCGGAAGTTGCGGGTTCGAATCCCGTCAGTCCCGTTCAATTTCATCCCTTCAACCTGGAGGGTTCCTTGGTGAGCGCAGCGCAAACGGGTTGTTCGGCCGTCCGCGTGCGCCTGGCACCAAGTCCTACGGGAACCCTGCACATCGGCACGGCCCGAACGGCGGTCTTCAACTGGCTGTTTGCCCGCCACCAGGGCGGAAAGTTTTTGCTCCGGATCGAAGATACCGATCGGGAGCGCTCCAAGCCCGAATACACCGACAACATCCTCGAGGGCCTGCGGTGGCTTGGCCTCGATTGGGATGAAGAGCCCGTCATCCAAAGCGCCCGCATCGACATCCACCGGGAAGCCATCCAAGGGCTCCTGGATTCAGGCCATGCCTACCGCTGCTACGCCACGGAGGCCGAACTCACCGCCATGCGGGAGCTCCAGGCCGCCACCAAACAGGCCCCGCGCTACGACAACCGCCACCGCAACCTCACCCCTGAGCAGCAAGCCGCCTTTATCGCCGAAGGCCGGGAAGCCACGGTGCGCTTCCGCATCGACGATGGCGCCACCATCACCTGGAACGACCTGGTGCGCGGCCCCATGCGCTGGGCTGGCGCGGATCTGGGCGGCGACATGGTGATCGCCAGGCGGGCCCCCGCCGATCAAATCGGTGATCCGCTCTACAACCTCGTGGTGGTCATTGATGACGCTGCCATGGCCATCACCCATGTGATCCGCGGCGAAGACCACATCGCCAATACGGCCAAGCAATTGCTGCTTTACGCGGCCCTGGGCGCCGAGGTGCCGGTGTTTGCCCACACCCCGCTCATCTTGAACCAAGAGGGCAAAAAACTCTCCAAGCGCGATGGGGTGACCTCCATCAGCGACTTCCAAGCCATGGGCTACACCGCCGAAGCCCTGGCCAACTACATGACCCTGCTGGGCTGGTCGCCACCGGAGGGCATGGGCGAGCGCTTCAGCCTCCAGCAAGCCGCCGCCGTGTTTGGCTTCGAGCGGGTGAACAAGGCAGGGGCCCGATTCGATTGGGACAAGCTCAATTGGCTCAATGGCCAAGTCCTCCATGGCCAGGGACCGGCCGTATTGCGCGACCAACTGCAACCCCTCTGGACTGCCAAGGGTTGGGGGGGGGCGGATCCCAACCCCATACATGCCGAGACCGCTTGGCAAGTGGATCTCTGCGAGCTGCTTGGTCCGTCCCTCACGCTGCTGGCGGATGGGGTAGCCCAGGCCGAACCATTTTTCACCTGCCCGGCCCTCAATGAAGCAGCCCAGGCCCAACTGGCGAGCGACGGTGCCCAAGCTGCCCTGGCCGCCTTGCTTTCCCTGCTCAACGAAGCCCCCCTCGAGGCTGCTCAGGCCCAGGGCCTGCTGGGCGAAGCGGCCGCGACCGCTGGTGTCAAAAAAGGAGTCATCATGAAGAGCCTGCGTGCCGCCCTGCTGGGCAGCCTCCAGGGCCCCGACCTCCTCGCCACCTGGTTGCTGCTGCACCGCAGTGGCGAGGACAGGGCTCGCATCCAACGCACCCTCTAGGGGAGTCCCTCTAAGGGCTCTTGCTGCACCAGCCCCAGGCCCTTGGCCAGGGCAGGGGCCGTGAATCCCTGAATGCCAACGGTGAGCAGGATGGTGAGAAACACCAATCCCTTCAAGGCTCCGGCACCGGCAATACCGGCTTCTTGGAGCTGGAGGGCGAACAGACTGGCCACCGCTGCGGTGACGATGCCACGGGGGGCAATCCAGCTGAGCATTAACTTGTCGCGCCAACCCAGGGAGGGCAGGCCAATCCCGCCAACCTGAATCACGATCCAGCGGAAGACCATCAAGGTCAAGACACAGGCGATCCCACCCCACCCCAAAGGGCTGAGCTCACCCCAGGACAAATCCGCTGCCAGCAGGGGGAACAGCACCGTGATAGCCAACTGGGCCAACTGACTGATCAGCTCATCGAGCTCGGTGGCCTCCGCATCCAGCCGTAAACCCACAACCACCCCGGCACTCACCGCTGCCGGCAAACCCGCCTCTGGCAACAGGGCCTGGGCACCACTCACCAGCAAAAACAGCATCCCCAGGCTGAGCTGGAGCTTGAGGCCGTTGGAGTTGGGGGGCAGGCGCTTGAGCACCTCCACCAGCACCCACCCCCCCAGGGCGCCGATCGCCACGCCGCCGCCGAGCCGCAACGCCAACAGGGCGGCCACATCCTGCCAGCGATCCAAATCCCCCAACGCCAGTTGCAGCAGCAAAAGGGCCAGAACCGCGCCAGCAGGCTCAAGGATCAGGCCCTCGGCTTCCAGCAGCCGCCCCAAGCCAGGAATCAGGCGCATCTGCTGCACCATCGGCGTGACCACCGTGGGCCCCGTGGCCAGGGCAATCGCTCCAAACACCCAGGCCAAGGGCCAGGGCAACCCGGCCAAGTGATGGGCAAACAAAGCGCCACCCACCAAACCGAGCACGCCCCGCACCAACACCAACTGCACCACGGCCCGCTGGAGGTCGCGGCCGGCCAGGCGCAAATTCAGGCCGCCATCAAACAACACCAAACTCACCAGCAAGCCCACCAATGGCTCCAGCCCCCGGCCCAGGGTTTCTGGCTGCACCAGATCCAGGCCTGCTCGGCCAATCAACAGCCCGGTGGCCAGCAGCACCACCACCGCGGGCAGGCTGGTCAGCCGTGCCACCAACTGGGCCAAGGCACCGGCGAAAAACGCTTCTCCCCAGAGCAATTCCATCAGGTCAGTCGTCGAGGGAGCCGTAGAGGGGTTCGACCCGAATGCCAATCACAGCACTCGAACGCACCACCAAATACTCTCCCTCAAGATCGCCCATCGGCACAGTCACAAAGCTGTCCGATGCGGGGGAAGACGAGGACGGGGAAGCGGCGGTCAGAACACCGCCGTACCACTGCTGGAAGGCTTCCAGGGTTTTGAAGTGGGCGATTTCGCTCTGACCACCACTGAGATGCAGGTGCACGGCGTAGCGCCGGGGGGTGCGGGCCATGGCAGGGGGTGGCCCAGGGGGCCTTTGCTCACCTCAGGATGCCGGATCACTCAAGAGTGGCCCACCCAACCTGCTCTGGCAGGCTGGGCGCACCCCAATCGATCCAGGGCCGAAGGGCTTGCCATGCCAGGAGAAAAGCCCCTGCTGCTACTGGTCGACGGCCATTCCCTCGCCTTTCGGAGTTTTTACGCCTTCTCCAAGGGCGGTGATGGGGGCCTGAGCACCAAGGAGGGCGTCCCCACCTCGGTGACCTATGGCTTCCTCAAAGCCCTGCTCGACAACTGCAAGGGACTGGCCCCCCAGGGGGTGGTGATTGCCTTTGACACGGCAGAGCCCACCTTCCGGCACGTGGCCGACGGGGCCTACAAGGCCCACCGCGACACGGCCCCCGAACACTTCTTTGCAGACCTGGCCAACCTGCAAACCATCCTCGAGGAATCGCTGGATATTCCCCTCTGCATGGCGCCCGGGTATGAGGCCGACGATGTGCTCGGCACCCTGGCCAACAGGGCGGCCAACCAGGGCTGGCGGGTACGGATCCTCTCTGGCGACCGGGATTTGTTCCAGCTGGTCGACGACCACCGTGATATTTCCGTGCTGTACATGGGAGGGGGCCCCTATGCCAAAAACAGCGGCCCCACGGACATTCGCCGCGACGGGGTGATCGCCAAGCTCGGCGTTACCCCGGAAGAGGTGGTGGACCTCAAAGCGCTCACGGGCGATTCCTCCGACAACATCCCGGGAGTGAAGGGCGTGGGTCCGAAAACCGCCATCGGCCTGCTCCAATCCTTCGAGCACGTGGATGGCATCTATGCCGCCCTCGATGGCTTGGATGGCCCCAAGGCCAGCAACGGCCCCCTCAAAGGGGCCCTGATCGAGAAGCTGCGGGCCGACAAGGAGAACGCCTACCGCTCCCGGATGTTGGCCGAGATCCTGATCGACATCCCCCTACCCAGGGAGCCTCGGCTAGAGCTGGGTGCGGTCAAAGCCGAAGCCCTCGCAGCCAACCTCGAGGAGCTGGAGCTTTTCAGCCTGGTGCGCCAGGTGCCCAACTTCGCCACGATTTTCTCCAGCCATCCCCCGGATCTTTCCGGGCTCAAAGCGGCCCCAACAAGCAAAGCTTCTGCGCCCCAAGGTTCTGCAGCCCAAGCTTCTGCGGCCACCGATCCCCCAACGACCGATCCCGCAGCCTGCCAACCCAATCTCAAACCCCAGCTGATCAACAGCACCGCTGAGCTCCAGGTCCTGGTGGGGCGGTTGATGGCCACCACCGAAGCCGCCCATCCCATCGCCCTCGACACCGAAACCACCGATCTCAATCCGTTCAAAGCTGAGCTGGTGGGCCTGGGTTTCTGCTGGGGCCCTGGGCCATCGGATCTGGCCTATCTGCCGATTGGCCACCACCCGCCCATGGCCGCCGATCTGCTCAGTGCGGCTCCTTCGGCCCCAGCCCAACTGCCCTTGGCCGTGGTGGTGGAAGCCTTGGCACCCTGGCTGACCAGCCCAGACCACCCAAAAAGCCTGCAAAACGCCAAGTACGACCGGTTGATCCTGCTGCGCCATGGCCTGGCCCTCGGCGGCGTGGTGATGGACACCCTGCTGGCCGATTACCTGCGTGATGCCAACGCCAAACATGGCCTCGAGGCCATGGCAGAGCGCAACTTTGGCTTTAGCCCCACCAGCTTCAGCGACCTTGTGGCCAAGGGTGCCAACTTCGCCTCGGTGCCGATCGAGGCTGCCGCCCTCTATTGCGGCATGGACGTGCACCTCACCTGGAGGCTGGGCAAGTTGTTGGGCCAGCAACTCCAGGACCTCGGCGCGGCTTTGACGCCCTTGCTGCAGAAGGTGGAGCTGCCGCTGGAGCCGGTGCTGGCAGCCATGGAAGCCACCGGCATCCGCATCGACATCGCCTACCTCCGGGAGCTCTCGGCGGAATTGCTTGCCACCCTCACCAGCCTGGAAGCCCAGGCCAAAGGGGCGGCCGGCAGCGATTTCAACCTGGCTTCCCCCAAGCAACTGGGTGAATTGCTGTTCGACACTCTGGGGTTGGATCGCAAAAAATCGCGCAAAACCAAGACGGGCTGGAGCACCGATGCCACCGTGCTCGAGAAGCTGGAGGCCGACCATCCGGTGGTGCCCTTGGTGCTGGAGCACCGCACCCTGAGCAAGTTAAAGAGCACCTATGTGGATGCCCTACCCGCCCTGGTGGAACCCGAAACGGGGCGGGTCCACACCGATTTCAACCAGGCGGTCACCGCCACCGGCCGGCTCTCCAGCAGCAACCCAAACCTGCAAAACATCCCGATTCGCACGGTGTTTTCCCGCCGGATTCGCAAAGCCTTCCTGCCCCAGGAGGGTTGGCATCTGATCAGTGCCGACTACTCCCAAATCGAGCTGCGTATCCTCACCCACCTCTCGGGGGAGGAGGTGCTCGTGAACGCCTACCAACAGGGAGACGATGTGCATGCCCTCACCGCCCGCTTGCTGCTGGACAAAAAGGACATCACGCCCGATGAGCGGCGGCTGGGTAAGACGATCAATTTCGGCGTGATCTACGGCATGGGCGCCCAGCGGTTTGCCCGCGAAACCGGCGTGGGCCAGGCCCAGGCCAAAGACTTCCTCACCAAATACAAACAGCGCTACCCCAAGGTGTTTGCGTTCCTGGAGCTGCAAGAACGGCTAGCCCTCAGCCAGGGCTATGTGGAGACGATCCTGGGCCGGCGGCGACCCTTCCCCTTTGATCCCAATGGCCTGGGTCGCCTCAGGGGCAAAGATCCCCTCGCGATCGATCTCGAGGTGGCTCGCAAGGGCGGCATGGAAGCCCAGCAACTGCGCGCCGCGGCCAATGCCCCTATCCAGGGCTCCTCTGCCGACATCATCAAGGTGGCCATGGTGCAGTTGCACCACAAATTGGAAAGCGCGGGCCTGGCCGCCAGGCTGCTGCTCCAGGTGCACGATGAACTGGTGCTTGAAGCCGCCCCTGAGGTGCTGGATGCGGTGCTCACCTTGACCCGTGAAACCATGGAAAACGCCGTCAAACTCTCGGTGCCCCTTGTGGTGGAAACCGGGGTGGGTCCGAACTGGATGGAGGCGAAATGACAGCAGCCCCAATGGCCCTTCAGCTCACCAACACCCTCACCCGCCGCACCGAAACCTTTGAGCCGCTTGAACCCGGCAAGGTGAGTATCTATTGCTGCGGGGTGACGGTCTACGACCTCTGCCACCTGGGCCATGCCCGTAGCTACATCGCCTGGGACGTGCTGCGCCGCCACCTGACCTGGAGTGGCTACCAGGTGACATTCGTGCAGAACTACACCGACATCGATGACAAGATCCTGAACCGCGCCGCAGCGGAAGGCAGCTCCATGGAGGCGGTGAGTCAGCGCAATATCGAGGCCTTCGTGGCCGACATGGCTTCGCTGAATATTCTTCCGGCCGATCGCATGCCCCGGGCCACCCAAAGCCTCGATGGCATTCGCGCCCTGATCAGCGAACTGGAAGCCAAAGGCGCCGCCTACTCCGCCGATGGGGATGTCTATTTCGCCGTGATGAAGCACGCCGGGTACGGCAAGCTTTCAGGCCGCGATCTCGCCGAGCAGCAGCCCAACGCCGAGGGCCGGGTTGCCGATGTCGAAGAGGCGCGCAAGCAGCACCCCTTTGATTTCGCCCTCTGGAAAGGAGCCAAGCCCGGTGAACCCAGCTTCCCTTCCCCCTGGGGCGCAGGGCGGCCTGGCTGGCACATCGAGTGTTCCGCCATGGTGCGCGCCGAACTCGGCGACACCATCGACATCCACCTGGGCGGTGCCGACCTGATCTTTCCCCACCACGAGAACGAAATCGCCCAATCGGAAGCGGCAAGCGGCCACGAGCTCGCCCGCTATTGGCTGCACAACGGCATGGTGAATGTGGGCGGCCAGAAGATGAGCAAGTCGCTCGGCAACTTCACCACGATCCGGGCCCTGCTGGAGAGCGGTGTTTCAGCCATGACCCTGCGGCTGTTTGTGCTCCAGGCCCACTACCGCAAACCCCTCGATTTCACCCCCGAAGCCCTCGACGCCGCGGCCACCGGCTGGAAGGGGCTCAACGCCGCCCTCAAATTGACGGGTCCCGCCGCCCAGCTCCCCCGGCCCTCCATTCAGCCTCAGCAGGAGATTTCAAAGGACAGTGAATTGCCGTTGGCCGATGCCCGCAGCCGTTTTGCGGCGGCCCTCAACGACGACCTCAACACCGCCGCCGCCCTGGCGGTGCTGTTTGAGCTGGCCAAGCCCCTGCGCGCTTTGGCCAACCGCATCGAGCGGGGCGATCCAGCCGCCGAAGCCGAGGCCAAGCAAGCCGAGTTCGTCGGCCGCGGCGAATTGTTGCAGGAACTCGCCGGGGTGCTGGGCCTCAAAACAGAAACGGAGCTAGCCAAATCAGCATCCGGCTCCAACGGAATTCCCGGGGCGAGCGAGGCGGGAATTCAGGCGCAGATCGAGGCCCGACTTGCCGCCAAGGCCGCCAAAAATTTCCAGGAGGCCGACCGCATCCGCGACGCGCTCAAGGCCCAAGGCATCGAACTGATCGACAAGGGCGGCGGGCTCACGGAATGGATTCGGGGTTAATCCCCTGCTTTGAAGCCCAATCAATCCTCCGGTGAGGCTGGTGGGGCCTGCTTGCCCTGCATGATCCCCTGGATTTTGCGGATCCGCTCCAAGCTGGTCTGCCAAACCTCGAGCTGAAAGGCCCGCTCCTTGGCCCCCGCAGCCACCGCCTGCCGGCAATCGTTAATTAAGGAATCTAGGTCCTGGCCCTGCTCAAAGGCATCCCAAAGCTCCCTCTCGAGCTTGGCCCGTTCGATGAAATTCCAGCGCTGCATAAAACCGGGCAGATCAGCCATGGGGTGCCAGGACCGAACGCGGCCCATCAGGGTGCTCCCATGGTGCCGGGCAGCGCAGCCGCAGGGGCTGGCCGGTGGCCGGATGGCGAAACCGCAGGCCCCAGGCATGGAGCTTGAGGCGATCTGCCCCTGATGCCGCGCCTGCTGCCACCCCTGGCGCAGACCCATAGAGCGGATCCCCCAGGATCGGATGGCCGATCTGCTCGAGATGGACCCGCAATTGGTGGGAGCGGCCAGTGCGGGGCACCAGAAGAAGCCGGGAGATCGGCCGGCCGAGGCCATCCCAGTGGCGCTGCAGCAACCGCCACTGGGTGACAGCAGGCTTGCCGCCATGGTCCACCGGCACAGGGCCGTAGCGGGGCGGCCGGGTGCCGAGCCGGGCCAGGGGGCGATCGATCAGGCCGCCCTGGGCCCTGGGGTGGCCGGCCACCTCCGCCAGATAGGCCTTTTGGATCGCGCGGGCCGCAAACAGGCCACTGAGCTGGCGGTGGATTTCAGGGCTGAAGGCCAGCAGCAGCAAGCCCGAGGTGTCGCGATCGAGCCGGTGCACCAGGCGCAACTCCTGCCAGCGCCGCTGGACCCGGGTGATGAGGGAATCGGCCAGATCTGGCCCCAAACCGGGTTGGCTCAAGAGCCCGGAGGGCTTGTCAAAGGCCGCCAACCAGGGATCGCGATAGAGAAGGCGGGGTTCCAGATCCACAGGGCCAATCCAGCGGGCAGGGGCGATGGGAAACTGGAGCGCCGAAACCTACAGGGGCCCCAGCCGTGAAAGCCATCAGCGTGCTGGGATCCACCGGTTCGATCGGCACCCAAACCCTCGAGATCGTGGAGGATTTCCCCGATCGCTTCAAGGTGGTGGCCCTCACGGCAGGGCGCAACCTCGAGCTGCTGATTCAGCAAATTCAACGCCACGCGCCCGAGGTGGTGGCCCTGGCCGATGCCGAGCTGGTTGGCAGCCTGAAGGCCCGGCTCGATGCCCTCGAGCCCGCCCAGCGCCCGGCCAAGCTTCCCGAAATCCTGGGCGGCCCCGACGGCATCTGCGTGGCGGCGGCCTGGCCCAGCGCCGATCTGGTGGTGACAGGGATCGTCGGTTGCGCCGGCCTGCTGCCCACCCTGGCGGCGGTGCGCGCCGGCAAGGATCTGGCCCTGGCCAACAAGGAGACCCTGATCGCCGCGGGCCCAGTGGTGTTACCGGAATTGGCCAAGAGCGGTTCGCGCCTGTTGCCAGCCGATTCCGAACACTCGGCCATCTTCCAGTGCCTGCAGGGCACGCCCTGGGTCGACACCGCCCGCCTCTCCACGGGCATTCCCACCCCAGGCCTGCGCCGCATCCAGCTCACCGCATCAGGCGGTGCCTTCCGCGATTGGGATGCGGCTGATCTCGTGAAGGCCACCGTGGCCGATGCCACCAGCCATCCCAACTGGAGCATGGGCAAAAAGATCACGGTGGATAGCGCCAGCCTGATGAACAAGGGCCTCGAAGTGATCGAAGCCCACTACCTCTTCGGCCTGGATTACGACCACATCGAGATCGTGATCCACCCCCAATCGATTATCCATTCGATGGTGGAGTTGGCCGATTCCTCGGTGCTCGCCCAGCTGGGATGGCCCGACATGAAGCTGCCGATCCTCTATTGCATGAGCTGGCCAGAGCGGCTGGAAACCCCCTGGCGCCGCTTGGATCTCACCGAAGTGGGCCAACTCAACTTCCGCAAGCCCGACCCCAGCAAATACCCCTGCATGCAGCTGGCCTACGCCGCAGGACGCTCTGGCGGCACCATGCCAGCGGTGCTGAACGCCGCCAACGAGCAGGCCGTGGCCCTCTTCCTCGAGGAACAGGTGCATTTCCTCGACATCCCCAGGCTGATCGAACGGGTGTGTGATCGCCACCGGGTTGATCTCACCAGCAACCCCTCCCTGGACGACGTTCTCGCCATCGACACCTGGGCCCGTCAGGCGGTGCAGGAAGCTGCAGCCCTAACAGTTTGATCGCCGGTGTGATCGCCCATCACCTCCTGCTCTGCGCCACCCCCAGCAAGGCCCTCTGCTGCCCCGATCCCAGCCTTGGCGTAGCCAGCTGGGAAACTCTGAAGAGCCTGGTGCGGGAGTTGGGCCTGGAGAAACCCGATCGCCCAGGCGGTGTGGTGCTGCGCACCAAGGCCGACTGCCTGCGCATCTGCGCGGCGGGCCCCGTGCTGCTGATCTGGCCAGAGGGGATTGTCTATGGCGGCGTCACGGCGGAGCGGATCGAGCGAATCGTGCACGAGCACGTGATTAGCGGCCATCCGATCGAGCCCTGGATTCTGCAACGGCTGGCGTTTCAAGGCTTTGGCCAACCGCTAACACCCAACCAGTAGCGCCCGAAACACCAGCTCCCTAACCCACCAGAGCGCTGAGCCACTGGACAACCTGCGCATCACTCCAGGAGCCCAGTGGCCCATCCCCCACCCCGTGGAAACCGTTGTGGCCACCCTTGGCTGGGATACAAACCTCCAGGCCCCGTTGGTTTACCCCACTCAACCCTGGATTCAGCCCTGATTGCAGCTGATGGAGGGCCTCCACGGGCACCCAGGGGTCGTCGGCGGCATGCACCAGCAACAGCGGTGCGCGGCTGGGCGGCTGGGCGGTCAGCAGGCTGGCCAGCGGACTGGCTCCGGCGTAGTAGTGATCCACCGAGCCATAGCCCCAGCGGGGCGCGGTGATCGCCGCATCGAAGGCACGAATGGTTTTGGGTCCGCCGCCCATCAACAAGGCCTGGCGCTCCTGGCTGGAGACGCCAAAGGGATCGGCAAGGGTTTGGGCCACCAGGCGGTTGAGCAGCCAGCGCTGGTAGATCCCATTGCGGGGCCGCCCAATGGCCTGGGAGCAGGCCGCGAGATCCAGCGGGCTACTCACCGTGACCAGGCCATCGAGGGCCTGGGGTTGCTCGCGCAGCACGTTGAGCAGCATCGTGCCCCCCAGCGACAGACCCACCCCAAAAAGCGGCAGGGAGCCGGCCAGGGTCCGCGCCTTGGCCACCACCGGCAGCACATCGGGATTGCAGCTGGCCGCATAGGTGCCGGCAGCCAGGGCCCGGCCTGGCCCGGCGCCGCGCAAATTGAGGCGAAGCACCGCAAAACCAGCCTGTTGCAAGCTCAGGGCCTGGCGGCGCACCCCCTGACGGCCACTGCTACCGCCCAGCCCATGCAGCACCATCACCAGGCCCTTGGCGGGGCCGGTGGTGGGCGGATCATGCAGTGCCAAGAGGCTCCCACCCTGCCCCGCGGAGATCGGATCAAGATCAATGGGGATTGGTTCGCCCCGATCGACAGGTAGGGGCAGCGGGCGGATGGTGTCCCGCAGGGTTTGCAGATCGGGCCCAAGCCAGGGCCAGCGCTCCTGAAACGAGGCTGCCGCCCCCACCATCACCACCGATTCGACCAACCGCTTGGGGGCCACCTTGGCACCCCTGGTCAGAATGGCGAAATGGCTCCCCCTTCCTTTGACCTCGGCTTGGGTGTTGCCAAGCGTCAGGCGCTGCCTGCGCTGCGGTTGCAACCCAGGCAATGGCAGAGCCAATTGGTCCAGCTGTTACGGGCGCGCCTTGGCCGCGCTGGGCAAGGGACCGATGGGCAGGGTGCAGATGTGCTCATCCATGCCGGCCCCGGGGCCGGCAAAACCCTGGGCGCCCTGTTCAGCTTCCACAAGCTGCACCAGGAACAGCGGCTGGATCGCTTTGTGGTGTTTTGCCACCGCAGCTCAATTGCCAACCAATGGCACCAGGCCGCCGAGCGCCTCGGCCTGCGCCTGCTCCCCTGGGATCCGGAGCTGGGGCTTGCAGCCCTCCCAAAAAGCGACGACTGGCATGGCCTGCTGCTCAGTTACCAGAGCGCCGGCCGCCATCGCCAACGGCTGCAGCAGGACCTGCCCCAGGCAGGGATTGGCCGCTGGATGGCCATTGCCGATGAGGTGCACCACCTCGGCCTGGACCCCGACGAACCGGACGCCGCTGCCTGGGGCCATGCCTTCAGCCACCTCACCGCAAGCGCCCAGCTGCGCCTGGGCCTTACCGGCACCCCGTTTAGGGCCGACAACCTGGCCTTTTGTGCCGCCAGGCGGGTGAAGGTGCGCGAGGGCCAACAGATCATTGAACGGATTGCCCCCGACCTGAGCGTCGAACCACGCCAACTGATTGCCGCAGGGGATGTGCGCCCCCTCGAGTTTCGCTTTCAAGACGGCTGGGTGGAGCATGGCCGCCGCCACGAGCCGGGCGACACCGAAACCTCCCCCCTCTCGGCGGAGAGCCGGGAAAGCTGGCGCTCCCGCAACCTGCGCCGGGCGATTCGCCTCGGCGATAGCAGCAGCATCGCCCTGCGGCTTCTGCTGAATGCCAGGCGCAAACTTGAAAGCGTTCGCGCGGTCCATCCTGAGGCTGGAGGCCTGGTGATCGCCCGCGACATTGCCCATGCCCGCCAACTCACGGCCCTGCTCGCCGAAGAAGGCGATCGGGTGCAGCTGGTCCACTCCCAAGACCCCGAGGCCGCCAACCGGCTGCTGGCCTTTCAAGCCGGTGAGGGCGATTGGCTGGTGAGCATCGACATGTGCGCCGAAGGCTTCGATGCACCGCGCCTGAGGGTGGTGGCCTATCTCACCACCGTGGTGACCCGCAGTCGCTTTGTTCAGGCGATCACCCGGGCCGTGCGCATGGACAGCAGCCGCTCCTTGATCGAAGCCATCCCAAGGGATGCCTCCTTCATCTTTGCCCCGGCCGACCCCCTGCTGATCAGCTACGCCCGCAGTTGGTCGCTGAGCGAGCCCTACCTGGTGCGGCCCAAGGTGGTGCCCGCCGATCCGGCCTTGGGCGGATCGGGCGGATCAAACGGCTTGCCCCTGGAAGCGATCCAGGAACAACTGGGCGACATCATCCGCATGGGTGGGCCTGAATTACCAACATTTCTGCGGCAGATTGCATAACCCTCGGCTGCGGATTGCAGCAATTCCAGCAATCCCAGGGCCGCAAATTTGCGACGTTGTGTCAACCGATACCCCCACACGGCCGACGGGAAGGCAGCGTGGTTCCAACCAAGGGGGACACGGACAGATGGATGCTTCCGTCGAACGCCGACTCACCGTTGCTGTCAGCTGGGCCCTTGCCCGCGCAGCCACCCTCGACGGGCTCGAGCATTTCGAAGAGAGCTATGCCCTCAACGAAGAATTCCGGGAATGGCTGCTGTGTCTTGAGGAACGCCCCGACCTCCTCGATGCCACCGTGCTGATGGTTCCAAGCAAGCTGGGGCGAAGCTCCAGAGTTGAAGGCGACGGACTCCTGGAAATCTGAAGCTGCTGGGAAGCTGAAGTTGCAAGAGATTCAAGCCGGCCACCTATCGAAACCGAGCTCGAATTGAAGCCAAATCTAAATAAATTCTAAATAAATTCTGAGTTAAGTCGCAGTTAACAACGAATCAAATCCGCACTTCTCCTCCGGCACCAAGCAGCCCTTTCGCGAAGATCAAGCAAGGGCCGAGCCCACTCCCCTAGACTCCAACTCATAGCCATTCCGCTTAAGCCGTGAGCGCAGGTCGTCCCGCCGTCGAGAACCTTGTCATCGTTGGCTCTGGGCCCGCGGGTTACACCGCAGCCATCTACGCCGCCCGGGCCAACCTCAACCCCTTGCTCATCACAGGCTTCCAGGACGGTGGCATCCCTGGCGGTCAGCTGATGACCACCACCGATGTGGAGAACTTCCCTGGCTTTCCAGACGGGGTGTTGGGGCCAGTGCTCATGGACAAGATGAAGGCCCAGGCCGTGCGCTGGGGCAGCCATTTGGTGGAAGCCGATGCCGATGCCATCGACCTCTCAGCTCGCCCCTATCGGATCCAGGCCGATGGAGAAACCTTCCACACCCAATCCCTGATCATCGCCACGGGAGCCCGGGCCAACCGGCTGAACCTGCCCAGCGAGCAGATGTTCTGGAGCCGGGGCATCAGTGCCTGCGCCATCTGCGATGGTGCCACACCCCAATTTCGAGGCGAGGACTTGGCGGTGGTGGGGGGCGGAGACTCCGCCTGCGAAGAGGCCGTGTATCTCACCAAGTACGGCAGCCGGGTGCACCTGATCGTGCGGGGCAGCCGCCTGCGGGCCAGTGGCGCCATGGCCGATCGGGTGCTGGCCAACCCGAATATCACCGTGCATTTCAACCGCCAGCTGGTGGATGTGACCGGTGACGACTGGCTCGCCGGTCTCACCCTCCGCGATGCCACCGGCCCCGAAACGGCTAGCGCGAACGAAACCCTCAGCGTGCGGGGGCTCTTCTACGCGATTGGCCACACCCCCAACACCCACCTGCTGCAAGGCCAACTCGAGCTCGATTCCCACGGCTACGTGGTGACCAAGCCCGGCAGACCCGAAACCAGCCAGGAGGGGGTCTATGCCGCTGGAGACGTGGCCGATGCCGAATGGCGCCAAGGGATTACGGCAGCCGGTAGCGGTTGCCAAGCTGCCCTAGCGGCCGAACGCTGGCTCAGCCACCACGACCTGGCTGTCACCGTGAGCCACGACCCGGTGGACCCCAAGCCCAGCGGGGAACCCGTGGCCACGGCCGAGAGTGACGCCGAGAATTTCGAGGCCGATGGCCTCTGGCAGAAGGGCAGCTATGCCCTCCGCAAGCTGTATCACGACAGCGCAAGGCCCGTCTTGGTGGTGTACACCTCACCCAGCTGCGGCCCCTGCCACGTGCTGAAGCCCCAGCTCAAGCGGATCCTGGATGAATTGGGCGGCGCAGCTCAAGGGGTGGAGATCAACATCGAGGCCGATCCTGAGATTGCCCAGCAGGCGGGGGTCACAGGCACACCCACGGTTCAACTGTTCTTCCAAAAAGAGCTGAAACAGACCTTCCGCGGCGTCAAACAACGCAGCGAATTCAAGGCCGCTGTTGAAGCTCTCTTGAACCCAAGCCTGCTGGCCTAGCGGCGACGCGGACCACCCGGGCGGTTGCCGCCTGGGCGAGGACCGGCTGCTGCGTTGCGTTCCCGGTAGGTGATGCGACCGCGGGTGAGGTCGTAGGGACTGATCTCGACAAGCACCTTGTCGCCGGCCAGGAGTTTGATTCGAAACTTGGTGAGCTTGCCGGCTGCGCGGCAAAGGCACTGGTGACCGGCTGGCTGCTCCAGGGTGACCAGGTAGAACCCGTTCCCCTGCTCCTTTTCGATCACACCGGAAGTCTCAATCATGCAGCTGGGCGCTCAGAAGGATGAATCGCTGCTTCCACCTTAATTGCCGCCCGCCAGGCGATAGGGTCGAAGCGTTGGTCCCCGGACCGCGCCCCCAAGCCATTCACCCCATGATCCTCCCTCCGATTGCCATGGATCTGGGACTGCTGCTCATCTCCATCGGCGCGGTCAACCTGTGGAAAGCCCGCAAATCCTGACGAAGGCACCTGAGCACCGTTCTCTTCCACAAGCCCTACGGGGTGCTGAGCCAGTTCACGCCGGAAGCGGGCAGTCGCTGGCGATGCCTGGCTGATTTCATCACGGTTCCAGAGGTCTATGCGGCCGGCCGCCTGGATGCCGACAGCGAAGGACTGCTGCTACTCACCAGCAACGGCAGGCTGCAGCAACGGCTCACCGACCCGGGCTTTGGCCATTGGCGGCGCTATTGGGCGCAGGTTGAAGGCGACGCTGCCAGCAACCCAGAAGCGATCCGCCACCTGCAAGATGGCCTGCTGATCCAGGGGCAGCTAACCCTGCCGGCCCAAGCCTGCGTGATTGCCGACCCCCAGCTCCCGGATCGGGATCCACCGATTCGCCACAGGGCATCGATTCCCACCAGCTGGCTTCAGATCGAGCTGCGGGAAGGCCGCAACCGGCAAGTGCGGCGCATGACAGCTGCCGTGGGGCTACCCACCCTGCGGCTGGTGCGGGTCGCCATGGATTTGATGGATGGCGACCCGCCCCTCAACCTCGATGGCCTCAACCCAGGCTGCTGGCGCCCCCTCAACGACGACGAAGACCAGCGGCTCCTACAGCTTTTGCTGCAAACCAAGGCCCGCCTAACCCCCAAGGCCTCGCCTGGGCGGGGTGGCCGGGCCGGCGGCGGGAAATCAGGCCGGGCCGGCGGTGGCGGATAGGGGGGCTTAGCCAACCACGTCCTTGAGCTCCCTGACGGTCTGCAGCTGGCCGTAGTAGTAGTTCGCCCGGGAACGCCGGTCGGGATCCTCCAGGCTGTCGAGGGCATCGAAGCCCAGGCTTTGCCAGAGCTCATGGCCGCAGGCCCGGTTGACCTCGTCGATGGCCTCGCTTTCAAGATTGGCCAAGCGGCGCTGCAGGTTTTTGATCTGGGCCACCGACATCGCCAAACACGCGCACTGGAGAGATAGTACAGACGCACTGATGGATTGACCAGTGCCGTCAAGCCCTCAAAGCCCTCGGTAACAGCTCAGAAGGGCAATTTCTTCTTGGCGTCCTTGTCGAGGTCGGCCTCCATCTCGCGCAGGCGTTTGAGGATCGTGTCGTAGTACTCCTTGAGGTAGGCCTCCAGGCCCGTGGTTTCAGCCGGATCCAGGCCAAAGGCGGCATAGCTGGCCTCCATCGGCGCATCCAGGCTCTTGCCGCCGCCTGTTACGGCATCAAAGCTGAGCCGCTCGGCCACGTTGAGGCTGGCTTCGAAAAAGCTTGCCACCCCCCGCATGGCCTGGATTAAAACCGGCGGCACCCGAAACACCCGGGCATCCTTGCCCGTGGAGCGCTCACAAAGCTGGGTAATTTCGCCCGTGGTCCAGGCCCTCGGGCCCACCACCGGGAACGCCTGGCGGCTGGTGGCGGGATGGTCGAGGGCGGCCACCGCAAAGCGGGCCACATCTTGGGTATTCATGTAAGCAATCGGCGTTGGCGAGCCACTCACCCACACGGTTTGGCTTTCCAGCACCGGAATCGCAAACTGGCTGATCAGGCCCTGCATGAAGGCCACACCCCGCAGGATCGTGAAGTCGAAATCAGACGCCTGCAGCCACTCTTCAGTACAGGCCTTGATATCCATCAAGGGCACCTGGCGGTGCTTTTGGGCATCGAGCAAGGAGTGAAACACCAGCCGCTTCACCCCAGCCTTCTGGCAGGCCGCAAACAGGTTTTGCTTACCGCTCCAATCAATCTCATAGGCACTGCCAGGGTCCGTAGCCCGGGCCGTGGCCGCATCGATCACCGCCTCTTGTCCCTCGAGGGCGTAATCCAAGCTCTCGGGCTCGAGCAGGTCGCCGCGGGTGAGCTCACAGCCCCACTCCTGCAGGAATGCCGCTTTGCGGGGCGAACGCACCACACAGCGCACCTGGTGGCCCGCATCGAGGGCGCGACGGGCAATCTGACGGCCCAACGTGCCCGTGCCGCCCACAACCAGAACCTGCATGCACCACGCTCAAGCGGGGCCGAGCCTAGGGGGGCGCCAGGGGCTGGGGCGAGCCGTCAGTCGTTGTCGGCAAATTTCAGCAGCAGGGCACCCCCTGCCAGACCCAAGGGAATGAGCACCCAAAAGATGGCGGCAATGCCGAAGATTTCAGAGGCCATGGGCTGGCGCAGATGGGCGATGACTGGATCCTTATTTAGCAGTTTCACTGGCCCCTACGGCCAAATCCTGGGCGGTTTGCAAGATCAGCGGCCAAGGCGCATCGCTGCGCAGCTGAGCGGCCATCACCCCACTGGGCCAGGCCTGGGCCCCCTGGGCTCGCAAAACCTCCACCAAACGATCCAGCCGCGGGGGGCCTTGTTTGAGCCGGCGGGCCAGCTCGGCCGTTGGCCAGCAGCGGGCGGGCACCCCTGGATCGGCAGCCAACGCCGCCAGCAGCTTCAGGGCGGCTCGACCCACCTCTGACTGGTTGGCTTCTGGCTGGTTGCCCCCAGGTTCCACAGCCAGGGCTGCCATCTGCTCCAACAGCCCCGGCTCCTGGAGCGGACCAATCCATAGGGGGCCGCTAATCGCCAAGGGCGAGGGCTCACCAGCGGCCTCAGTCGTGCCCCCACAGCAGGGCTGCCACTGCCTCAAGCGCAGCAGGCTCTGCACCTGTTGATCACCGCAGCGGTGGCAGAGGGCCACCAAACCCAGCTGCTCCTCGTCCCTGCTGGCGCAGAGCCGCACCACCCGGACGGCGGTGCGGAAGGTGCGTCCCTCGCTGAAGCTGAACAGGGGTTCGATGCCCCGGCCCATGGCCCAGGCCGCCCGCGCCACGGCCCCCAGCTGCAACCGCAGCGCCAGCTCCCAGCTGGCCGGATGGGCCCGGGCCGCCGCCCCCCAATGGCGAATGGCGGCGGATCGGTCGTGGCCCGTGGACGAGCGGCCATCGGTGCTGGCCAGGTAGACCACGCCGCCAAAACTCACCGCCTCCAGGGCGAGGGGCACCAGGCTTGTTGGGCAGCCAAAGGCATCGAGGTCCACCAGCTCAAAACGCTCCTGGCGCTGCAGACACCCGGCCAACAGGCTTTGGGCCGTCAGGGCCGTGGCGCGCAGCTGGATTCCAGCCAAGGGCTGGAGGTTGGCCTCCAACAGGGGCAGTCGATTCGGATCGGCGTCATTGGCCCAAACCTCGCTAGCCCCCGCCTCCAGGCCGTAGCGCAGGGCGCGGATGCCGCAGCCGGCCATGGCATCGAGCACCCGCAACGGGCCCTGACCCGCCAACATGCGGGCCAGGAGCACGCCCAGATCTCGTGAGGGCCGCGATGCGGCGCGAAAAAAGCCATCGCCCAGGCGCAGATCCGCAGCTCCTTCGCAATAGTGATCAGCAATGACAGGGATCAGGAGAGCGACCGTGGGGAGTGCCGAGACCCAGCCTGACGCCTCGGGAGCCGGCAGCGCTGGGGGGGTTATGGCCGGCGGCACCGAGTGGGGGGTCCATGCCCAATGGCGCTGGCAGGGCCTCAGCTGCCATTGGCGGGTGGTGGGGGATCCGGCCCACCCGCCCCTGCTGCTCCTGCATGGCTTTGCGGCAGGCAGCGGCCACTGGCGGGGCAATGCCCACGCCATCGCCGCCGCCGGCTGGCGGGTGTATGGCCTGGATTTGGTGGGCTTTGGCGCCTCTAGCCAACCGGCCCTCTGGCTCGACAACCGACTTTGGGCCCGCCAGGTGCAGGGATTCCTTGAGGACGTGGTGCAGGGGCCGGCGGTGGTGGTGGGCCATTCCCTGGGGGGCTTGGTGGCCCTCAGTGCTGCCGTGTTTTTTCCCACCTGGGTGCGGGCGGTGGTGGCCTCCCCCCTGCCGGATCCCACCCTGGTGATGGCCAAGGCCGGCCGGGGCCCCCGGGGTTCCGCCTCCAGGCCCCCAAGGCGTCGGCCCTGGCGGCGGCGGCTCAAGCGGTGGCTGGTGATCCTGCTGTGCCGCCTGCTGCCCCTGGAGCTGTTGGTGCCGCTGCTGGCCCACTCACCGCTGTTGGATCTGGGGATCCAATCGGCCTATGCCTCCGCCGTCCTTGGCGACCAGGAGCTGCATCGGGTGATCGCCAAGCCAGCCCGCAGGCCCGGCGCCGTGCGCTCCCTGAGGGCCATGAGCATCGCCATGGCCCTGAGGCCCCATGGGGCCACGGCCCCGGCATTACTGCAACGCCTGGACTGCCCCCTCCTACTGGTCTGGGGCCGGCGCGACCAACTGGTGCCCCTACAGGTGGCCAATCAGGTGCTGCGGGTGCGGCCCGAGCTGCCCTTGGTGGTGCTGGATCACGGCGGCCACTGCCCCCACGACGACGTGCCCGAGGCCTTCAATGGGGCCCTGCTGGGCTGGCTCGAGGGACTGGGTGGGCTGGGGCTTGGTGATCAGGACGGGGGGCGGCCTGCATAATTTGGGTGTCGCCGCAGCCTGGGCTCCCCAGCAGATGAAGCACACCCTCTCGGTGCTGGTTGAAGACGAATCCGGGGCCCTCAGCCGCATCTCGGGCCTGTTTGCCCGCAGGGGCTTCAACATCGAAAGCCTGGCCGTGGGTCCGGCCGAAAAGTCGGGGGTTTCGCGCCTCACCATGGTGGTCGCCGGCGACGCCAACACCGTCGAGCAGATGACCAAACAACTCGACAAGCTGATCAACGTGCTGGGCGTGATTGATCTTTCCACCATTCCCGCCGTAGAGCGGGAGTTGATGCTGCTCAAGGTGTCGGCACCGGCCGAGACCCGCAGCGCGATCCTGGATTTAGCCCAGGTCTTTCGCGCCAACGTCGTGGACGTGGCCGACGAGGCCCTCACCCTCGAAGTGGTGGGCGACCCCGGCAAGCTCGTAGCCCTCGAACAGGTGATGGAGGCCTACGGCATCCTTGAAATCGCCCGCACCGGCCGGATCTCCCTGGAACGGGCTTCTGGAGTGAACACCGCCTACCTCAAAACCGCAGACCTGGAGAAACGGGTGCCCGCCTAGGGGTTGCCTTGGAGCAACTAGGGCTTGCCCTGCACCAACACGCCGCCGGCAACCAGCTTGGCCGAGGTGATCTTGTCGCCCTGTTGGATCTTGTCGATCACCTCCATGCCCTTACTCACCCGGCCAAACACCGCGTAGCGGCCATCCAGCTCAGGCAGGGCCTGGAGGGCCACATAAAACTGGGCACTGGCCGAATTCGGATCAGCGGAACGGGCCATGGCCACCGCACCCCGTTGGTGGGCCAACACCAGCTCCCGGGTAACGCCAGGGGAGGTGACGGGCTCGCCGTAGCGCGGCTGGGCTTCACCGCTGCGCTGGATCTCCAGGGGGATGAAGCGGGCCGCTCCCGTAGCAGGATCAATGAAGCTGCCTGTGCCGTATTGGCTGGCGGACGTCTTGGCATCGGCACTAGCGGGGTCTCCGCCCTGCACCACAAAGGGCACCGGGTCGCGCACCACCCTGTGGAACACGGTGCCGTTGTAGACGCCGCGCTTGACCAGATCCACAAAATTACCGGCGGTCAGGGGGGCAGCCGGTCCATCGAGCTGGATCTGCACCACCCCTTTGCTGGTGACCAACTCCACGGTGGCGCCGCCCTTAAGGCACGGGGCACTGGTGGCACTACAGCCCAAGTCCTGGTTGGTGTTCTCGGCTGCACAGGCCGTGAGGGCCAGGGGTGCAAGCAAGAGCAGACCAGCCAGGAGCAGCCTCGACATCCAGGCACCCATCGGGGAACGGGAAGGGGGCAGCATCAGACTCCCTCCAGGGGAACGCCCAGAAAACGGGCCAGCTGGGCGCCGGAGAGCTCCAAATCGGCCAGGGGCATCGGTTCTCCGACCCGGGTGAGGGGCATGTCGCGGCGTCCCTGAACCTTGAGGGAAATCCTGCGCCGGGGGCTGAGCCCATCACGCACATCCACCTTCACCGACTGGATGTCGCGCAGGGGAATACCCACCGCAATCTCTTGGCGAAAGCCCCGGCGGCTAATGGTGGCCATGCCGGCCTTGCGATCAAACCGGTTGGAGCCCACCCCCACATCGATACCGATCACGGCCCAGAGGTAGGTGGCCAGGAGCATGGCGGCCAAGCCATACAGACCCATCACCAAGCCCTGGGGCACCAGGGCCAGCTCAGCGGGATGGCCGATGGGGAGCAGGTCTCTGCCGAGGAAACTGGAAGCGCTCGTGAGCAAGAAGCCCAAGCCACCGGTGGTCACCACCGAGGCCACCACCACGTTGGACAGGCGACGGGAGCCCAGCACCGACTGCTCCAGGAGATCGCTGCCATTGGGATCAACCGCAGGGGGCGTTGCGGCGGAGGTGGCCATCGGTAGAAGCGTGCAGTAGCAGGCCATCTTGGCGCGGGGACGGGCGACGCTGGCAGCAAGTCAGTAAAAACACCTAAAAAATCCAATCCAGCCCAGGCATTTCAGCCGGTTTCAAACCCTCTCGCCCACCCCGGCCCCGTTGTTACCATCCCCCGGTATCCCTCAGCTCCCGCGGGTTTTCCGCTCCGTTTCTTCACCATGACGATCGCTGTAGGGCGCGCGCCAG
>CALRWB020000005.1:0-193483 GCA_943371815.1 Chitinophaga pinensis
CTTGATTAAGCAGTTGCTCCGCGGTGCGGAGCTTGCGGATGATCTGTTCGGGACTGTGACGTTTGCGTTTCATGGGGCTTCTCCTGGCCAATTTTGGCCGAAAGGGAAGCTCTCATAAGAACTGGTTCAGTTTCTGGGGTCCACGTCAGGCTCACCTGATCGAAAGCATGAGCCACATCAACACGATCATTCTTCGCCTTGACGGGGAATGGTCGCTGGGGCAGGGGGACTCCAACCGTGCGACCGACGGGGATGAGTACGAAGAGGTCGTGCTGCGCTTCAACCGCTGCCAAAGCGTGTTGCCTCAGAGCCCCCACCCGGAAAAGGGCCGGTGGTACGCCTTTTTGAACTACAACGGCGGCATGCCTGCTGAGGCGCCGGAGTGGATCTTGTATGTGATCCGCCAGCACCTCAAGCCCAGGAGCTGGCTCTCCGAAGAGGAGATGACGCTCATGGAGTCGGAGGTGGGAACGACTCTCATTCCCTCTAAGCAGATTCGGGGCTGGTTTTTCTCCGATGAGGTGCAAGCCCGGCTGATGCCTCGGCTGGAGGATCTGATTTTCAATCACTCCACCTTTAAGGACTACGGCTGGAAGCTTCGGGATGGGAAGAATCCGCAGATGTTGTGTGGTTGCCCTTGGCATGGCGGCGAGAGTGGCACTGCTTTTCAGTACTCCGTGCTGACCGGTCTGTGGGATTGCAAGGCCTGCGCGATCGGTGGCGATCCACTGGATTTCTTGCACAAGATCAAAACCGGTGACAAGTTTGCTGGTCGTCCTCGGGGGCCAGTGCTGGAGCAGTACGTCGCCGAGTTGGCGCCGGAGCTTGGGTACAAGTATCCAGACGATGCCCAGATGGTTCAGAAGACCACGGTCACGTCACGGCCTGATCTGGTCATGGGCGCGGAGCTCTTCCACAAGAGCTTGAGCGAGATCATCAAGGAGAGCCCCAACCCGGCGGTGGCCAAAGACAAGATGGCCTCCCTGGCTCAGCAGACCGGGCGGCGGTTGAACGGGATTGACTGCATCAGGGCGGAGCAGGAGTACCGCTCCTACGTCACAACGACGAAGTCGAACGCCAGGGATTGGCATGACATCCCGGACATGACGTTCACCATTCCGAACCTCATGATGCGGCCCTCGCAGATCATCATGCACGCCGCTCCGGGTAAGGGGAAGACCAGTGCTGCCATGGGCTTTGCCCGCATGGTGGGACGGGGCGAGCCCATGATGATCCGGGGCATCAAGGTGCCGGTTCCCGCTGGGAAGGTGCTCTGGGTTCAGAACGATCAGAACCCCGCCAAGCTCAAGCGGGATTGCGAAGACAACGGGATTGATCCGGCAAAGGATTCCGATTGGTTCGTTGTGAAGCGGGGCTTCCAGATGAACTACCTCCAGGATCTGACCGAATGGATCAATGAGATCAAACCGGCCCTGGTGGTGATCGACTCCATTGGCTCGTGTTCCACCGCCATGCAGGAACAGGAGAAGGACAAGGCGTTTGCGTCCCCGCTGTATCACTACGCAAACATGAATGGGGAGGACCTCGAGCTCGGGGGATTCCATCCCTGCACGATCCTCTGGATCCACCACGACAACGCTCAGGGGGAGGTCAGGGGCACCCGGTATCTGACGGCTGCTGTCGATGAGCAGTGGCACCTCCGCTCACTCAGTGAGGAGGAGCGTCAACGGTTGCGGGAGAGCGGTCGGGTGGCCAGCAACTGCAGGTTCATTCAGGTCAAGAAGAGCCGGCTGGGCCGTGAGGGTGATTGCCTGGTGGTTGAGCGGGATGTCGATGGGGTCTACAGCGTCTGGGACCACACCCCTACCGAGAGGCGGATGGATGAGGGCCTCGGGGATCCTGACCCCTCCACGATCGCCTTGAGGATCGTTAGGGATCGTTCTCGGGGGGATGCGCCGCAGGAGCAGCGTCAGATGACCTGCCAGGAGGTGTGGGAGCAGCTGGTGGAGGAAGTGACCGGGCAGGGGAGGGGGGCGCCTGCGAAGCGATCGGTGAAGCGATGGCTAAACCGCTGGGTTGAGGACGGAGTACTCGTTCTCGGGGGATTGGTGCCTGAAGGGTCTAAGAACAGGCGCACTCCCACCTACCTCACTCCATATGTACCCCCCTCTCGCGTGGGGTGTGAAAAAGGAGGTAATTTGTCCACAGATGGGTCAAACCCCAGTGATAGTGGGGATTTATCTGTGGACACGGGGTCTGAAGTTATCCACAGTGTCCACAGATCTCAGGAGCAATTATCTGTGGACACGCCCGTTCACCCCCGAGAACGTGTCCACAGATCTTTTCCAGTTCCTGCAAGGGATCTGCCCCATCTGTGGACAAATGCCCCCATTTCAGATACAGACATTGGTCGGACCAGTGAGTCTCAGGATGAGACACCTCAGGAGGTTCATCCCCCCGAGGACGGTGGCCGTACAAATGGAGGCCAAATGGTGAGGGGTGACTGTCAAGACAATGTCGTGACAGGTGGGGCTAGCGCTCCGGTGACCCCCGAGGGCGGACAACAAGAGGACCCTCCCGAGTGGTTCAACTACGACACTGCCTTCCGTTAACTTAAATCTGAATAGGGTAGAAGCTAAATGTTTAAGATTTGAAAGTGGAGCGACAACCTTCGCTCATCTAGTCAAAAGTTTTCTTCTTTTGATCGGAGTTTTTTGAGGTTCTGCATATCAGCAGGAAACGGGCTCTAGGAAGCTTCCGCTTGGCGCAGCATGGAGTGACTGTCCCCCAGATCGGTACTGCTTACTGGAAAAACAAGTAGGCCCGGATGCTCCCGTACTCACTAAATGCCCTCCTGCTGTACTGATGAACGGCTTTCCGGCCAAGGAAGCAGGACTAGAAAAAACATTCAATCCTGTGCCATAAGATTCGGGTTTTCAACCTAATCGCGAAAGCGCTATGTTGCGTTTAGACGCGTGTAAGTCATGCCCGGTACTCATGTCGCGGAGGTCATCCTTCAGGAGCTGCGTTCCATTGGCCAGAGGCTCGAACAGCTGGAGCAGTCCATCCCGACTGTGGATCGAACCTGGCTCACGCCTATGGAGATGAGCAAGCTCTGCGGAGTCACGCCGAGGACATTGCAGAGCTATGTCTCCACGGAGCGGTTGGGGCCGGCCAGCTACAAGCGGGAGGTGCGGGGTAAGACTTTCAACTACCGCTACCACCGCGAGCTTGCGTTGCGGGATCTGGGGCTGCGGTGAGCTCAGTCGGCCTCGGTGGCCATTGCGGCGCGTAGGTCCGCAGCCTGGATGTGACGGTGGTATGTCTGTTCGTGGACTGAGGCGCTATGACCCATCGCCCTTGCACAGAGGGTGAGGCGCTTGCCGCCTTCGATGCTTCTGATCGCCCACCGGTGGCGCAGATCGTATAAATCGAACTCGGGGATTTGCGCCTCAAGGATTAGGCGGATCTCCTTCGAGCGACGACTGTGCCGCCAGGCGTCAACGAACTTCTTCCCGAGGGCGGAGTCGTATTGCTCCGGCTGGGTCCAGCAAGTGCCACCGGGAATTGAGATGTTGGCCAGCTTGAAGTTCTCGATCCAGGCTCGGGGCAGCGCGAAGCAGGTGCGTTTGGCGGGGCTGCGATTCCGGCGTTTGATGGTGATGCAGTCCGCGGTGCCGTCTTCGTGGAGCACCAGGGAAGGGACTTCGGCTGGTCGACAGCCGTAGGTGGCGAGGGCGGCGTAGCACCATCCCCATTTGGTCGGGCGGAGGGCTTCTAGTAGGGCGAGGATCGCTTCGTCCTCTGGGATGGTGCGGTCAACCGGTTCGTAGCTGCCCTTTAGGGCAGAGAGCTCTTCGATGTTGCCGGTGAGGCCCTGTTGCCTGGCCAGTCGCTTGAAAACTTTGCAGCATTCGAGACGGGTGCGGCTGCCGGGTCGTGTGGCGGCGGCTGTCTTTAAGAGTTGCTGAAGTGTGCAGGGGGCATTGGGCGGGAGCCTGCGGAGTTCTATGGCGATGCGCTCCCAGGTCCGCTCTGAAGCTGAGCAGCGCGGCCGGACCTGCCAGTAGTTGATCTCAAAGTCGTGGATTGCAATACCGCATTTCAGCGGGGTGTCGAGCTGGGCGGCTGAGGCGTGGACCGATGTGGACCACGGCAGGCTTTCGGGGTAGGTGCCCTGCTGGATGGCGTTGTGGAGCTGAAGGCAGCGCAGCTCGGCGGTCACCAGGCTCGCTGGAGTGGCGGCTATGTCCAGGGAAATCCGCTTGCGTTTGCAGGTTCCGTCGTGCTCGGGGAAGGTGCCGCGGGCCGTGAGACCCTGGCGGCGCTGCTCTACCTGCATGCGAAGACCCCGAGCTCGCAGGGCTTCGTTGAGGGGTGCCAGGTCGAGCATGAGCGTGGACCGTTTGTGGACCACTTTCACACGCGAAGCCGCGCGAAAAGGCGCGAAGACCCATTCGGCATGTAGCCGATGCTGGTCCCCTTGTGTACCCCAAAAGCCTGTCGGAGCTTGGGTTTTCAGGCCCTAACTGAAACGGAGAGGGCGGGATTCGAACCCGCGGAAGCTTTCACTTCGCTGGTTTTCAAGACCAGAGCCATCAACCACTCGACCACCTCTCCAGAGGTTGCTTCCGCACCAGCGGACGCGGACCCATCTTAGTTCCTGAGCCCTTGCTGGGCTCACGTGACCCCATAGTGCTCGGAGCTGCTTTGCCCCAACCCGCCCTCAGAAAGCCCGAGGATCGCAGTTGCTGTACTTCTGTACAGCCTGGCGGTTCAGCACGAAGGATCCAGGTTTGCTGGCGGTGCGTTGCACCACCGCGGGGTTGAGCTGTTTGAGGGCCTTGGCTTGCCGTTCCACGACAAGCTCCAGGGCCCGTTCCCTACGGGTGTGGTCGAATAGCCAGAGCCGGTAGCGCTCTGCATTCATTTGTTCCCAGGCCAGCAGCGAGCTTTGGTAGCGCTGCTCATCCAGCTCCCGATCCTCCTGGGTGTAGCGCTCCGCCAGCTCAGGGTCGATTGGAGTGGGCTTGGCCGGAGGGACGAACCTTTCTTGTTTGATGGTTGCCAGGGCCCGGAGCTGGGGTTTCAACCCAGCCACTTGGGCAATGAGCTGGCTTTGATCCCGCAAGCACCGAACAAGCTGCTCGTTGGGGGGTTGCTTTGCCTTTTGGCAGCCCCCCACCAGGGCAGCAAGGAGCAGCAACAGGCAGACCCGGCTGTTTCTCGCTGGGAATCCTTTCTGTGCTTCACCCCATTCCATAGCCATCCTCTGGGATCCCTTGGGTCGGCCTTGCCTAGGTGTTCGGCTTGGCCAGGGGCAGCAGACACTTGTCGGAATCGCATCCCGCAGGGCCCGCTTCCACCAATTCGCCGCGGTCGTAGCGCTGGAGGGCTTCAAAGAAGTCCGGGCAGCTACGGCGCTTGGCCACCTCGGCATTGAGGCTGAGGTAGGTGGCTTGGTCGATGGGCTCAAAGGGCAAGCGGGGGAAGGTGGCGTTGGCGTCGAAGCGGGCCAGCAGGGCCGCTGAGATGTAACCCTCGCCTTCCTCAATGGCCTTGTGGATGGCATCAGCGAGGGGCTCGATCTCGTTTTCGCGGAACTCCACCGTGGCGGAGGTGTTGTGGGCGGTGTAGTGCTTCTGTACCTGCATGTAGAAGTCGAACTGGGCCATGGCAGAGAAGTTGTTGATCTCCACGCTGTCGGCCCCAGGGATGTTGGCCCAGCTCACTTCGGTGGGGATTTCCACAAGCCATTCGGTGCAGCGGGCATCAAATGGGTCATTCAGCAGGCGTCCTTGCTCGTCCTTGTCGGATTGGGATGGCACGATCGAATAGCCATAGTCCATGCAAGCCAAGGCCACCGGATCGTTCTTGCGGAAGGTGATGCGGCGGATGAAGCGCTGGGCCTTGGGGGGGTGCCAACCGGGGGATGCACCGGTGAGCAGGCTCTTGGTGCCTGCTGGCTGCACGGTGGTGCAGCGGTTGGGGCGCCGCAGGCCTTGGCGATCGCAATACTCCCAAACGGCTTCGTTGACGATCTCTTTCCAGCGGCCCAGGTAAGCGGCTTCCTGCTCCTTGAAGGCCAGGCCGGCTTCCGTATCGGGGCGACCGGCCTCCCACCAGTTCAGCCACGGGGTGCCGAAGGCATGTACGAAAAAGTCGAACAGGCCTGTGAAGCTCACGCCCACGATCGGATCCCAGGCGCGGCTTTGGCGGTAGCGCGCCACGTCGAAGCGATGGTTGAGCAGGCAAGCCACGGCCAGACCTGCAGCCTTGAAGGCATCGGCTTGGGCCTGGTGATCGGCGGGATCGATCTGGTTGAGATGGATCTCGGCCAGGTTGCAGTGGAAGTCGGCCCCGAGGATTTCGCCGCAGGGGTTGAGGCCATAGCGCCCGAGCCGGTGTTCAAGTTCGGCGGCGTCGATGTCCGGATGGTGGGTGGTGAGCCATTGGCCGGCCTGCTCCCGGCCTTGGTCGCAGTAGATGCCAATGAATTCCTCGCGCAGCTCTGTGGTGCCCAGGAGGTCGGCATTGGAGCGGGCAATGGCCTCGGGGGCGAACTGGATGGCGCCCTCTCCGCTTTGGAACTGCTTGGTGACGGCCTCCAGCACCACCTCCTTTGAAGGGCGAACGTGGAACACCCGGGTGTGGTTCGCCATGCGCAGGGAATCGCGCTCTGGATCGATCCGCCAATTGCCATCGGCGTCTTGCTGCCAGAGGTTTTCCTTGGCTCCAGCTGCGGAGTTGTCGTCGGCGCAGAACTGACGCATGCCAGCGCTGCGGCGGATGTTGCCGGCCACGATCGTGACGGCGGCCTCATCGATCAGCAGGCAGCACTCCACGGAGGTGAGCTGGCGGCCTAAGGCCTTGTTGAGCAGGTGGGCCACCCGGCCATAGAGATCCTTGAGCTTCACGGGGTTGGCCATGCCGCCAAAGCCCTTGAGGGTTTCGCCGACCGGGCGCACGTCGGAGAGGTCGACGTGGATGTGGATCTCTGCGCCAGCCTCAAAGCGGTCGTCGCTGCAGAGTTCGAGCAGCAGTTGGTAGCTATCCACCCAGCCGCGGCGGGTATCGCCCACCTTGATCCGCACCTGTTGGCCGTCGATCGAGCTGGTGGTTTGCTCTTGGCGTTGGCTTGCGGGGGTGGCGCCGATGTCGGTGACGCCATCAATCACTAAGCTGTTGCGGACCGCTGGCAGACGGCTGATTAGGTGGGGCTCAATGACGGCCCCAGTGCCGCAGCCCATCATGGCCAGGTCCATCATCAGACCAAAGGCTTCCCAATCGACCAGGTTGGTGGAGGTGCAGTTGTAGGCGCCGGAGAAGTTTTCGTTGCGCTCAATCCACTCGGTGCCGCCAATCCAGAGCCAGCGGCCGGAGGGCAGGGCCTTTTGCTGTTGCTGCATCCGGCGCAGCAGGCTGATTTCCTCGTCATTGAGGTTGCCCAGTTGTTTGAGGCCGCCCAAGTTGCGCTCGGCCACCTGGTGCCAACTTTCACGCCCCCTGGGGGTTTTGCGGCTGTAGGTGCGGTAGAAGACCGGATTGGCGGCAGGGGCCGTGGCTGGAAAATCCCCGCTCTTCTCCTGGCCTACCGGAGTGCCCGCAGCCGCAGCAAACGCCTTTTCAGCTTCCTTTTTATGGGCTTCTGCTTGCTGGGCTTCTGCCTGTTGGGCTTCTGCCTTGGCGGCTTCTGGGGAGAGGGCGGACGGGGGCACGGGTATGGGGCCTGACGTGTGCCGAACGATAACGCCACCGGTGGGGTGTGCAAGCATCCGTTGCCACCATCTGCAGTGCGGTTTCGCGGTTGTTATGCGGCGCAGCGTTGAGCCAGAGCTGATGGACGAGCCCCTGCAGGTGCAGGCCTACGCCCAAGCCGATTTCAGGGCCACCGACCAAGCCCTGGTGGAGCGCCTGGTGGAGATTTTTGGCGAGTCGCTGGGGGATGGACCAGGGCCGCGGTTGGTGGATCTCGGTTGTGGCCCGGGCAACATCAGTTTTCTACTGGCCGAGCGGTTCCCCCAGGCCTCCGTGCTCGGCCTTGATGGCGCTGCCGCCATGCTGGAGGTGGCTCAACAGGAGTTGGCCCAGCGCGCTCTGGCCTGCCCTGGCCTGGCCGACCGGATGGGCTTTGCCCAGGTGGTTTTGGGGCCTGAAACCCTCCCCTTGGGCGGGTTTACGGCTGTGGTGAGTAACAGCCTGTTGCACCATCTGCATGATCCCCAGGCCCTCTGGAGCCACCTGCGCCAATTGGCAGCCCCAGGCGCTGCTATCTACATCAAGGACCTGCGCCGCCCGGCCACCCCGGAGGCCGCCCTGGCCCTGCAACAGATGTACCTGGCGTCGGCGCCCCCTTTGCTCCAGCGGGATTACCTGGCCTCCCTCCATGCGGCATTTGAGCCTGCCGAGGTGGAGGCCCAGTTGCGCTCAGCCGGCTTGCCGGTGGGAGAGCAGGGCCTGCAGGTGGCCGCCCTTGATGACCGCTATCTGGAGGTCTGGGGTCGCCTTTAGGTTGGCCCAATGACCATCAGCTCCACCCATTCGCCGAGCTCCCAGGGCAGCACAGCTCCAGAACTGGCCGAGTTGGCCGCCGCCGTGGGCCGGCGCCGCAACTTTGCGATTATTTCCCACCCCGACGCCGGTAAAACCACCCTCACCGAAAAGCTTCTGCTGTATGGGGGTGCGATCCAACAGGCCGGTGCCGTCAAGGCCAAGGGCGAGCAGCGCAAGGTGACCTCCGACTGGATGGAGCTCGAGAAGCAGCGCGGCATCTCGATTACGTCCACGGTGCTGCAGTTCGACTACGCCGGCAGCACGATCAACCTGCTGGATACCCCCGGCCACCAAGATTTCTCGGAAGACACCTACCGCACCCTGGCCGCCGCCGATAACGCGGTGATGCTCGAGGACGCCGCCAAGGGGCTCGAACCCCAAACCCGCAAATTGTTTGAGGTGTGCCGGATGCGGCGCATCCCGATCTTCACGTTCATCAACAAGATGGACCGGCCGGGGCGGGAGCCCCTCGAGCTGCTCGATGAAATTGAGCAGGAGTTGGGTTTGGCCTGTTGGCCGGTGAATTGGCCGATCGGCAGCGGCGACCGCTTCCGCGGGGTGATCGATCGGCGCACGAAGCAGGTGGTGTTGTTTGAGCGAGCCGAGCGGGGCAAGCAGAGCAACGAAAGGCGCTTGGATGCCACCAATCCCGAGCTGGCCACCTTGGTGGAACCGGAACTCTTGGCTGCGGCCCTGGAGGAATTGGAGTTGCTTGATGGGGCCGGCGCCGACCTCGACCTGGAGCTGGTCCATGCCGGCGAGCTCAGCCCGGTGTTCTTTGGTTCGGCCATGACCAACTTCGGGGTACGTCCGTTCTTGGATGCCTTTTTGGAACTGGCCCAGAAGCCCACGGCCCGGCAGTCGGCGGCGGGGGAGGTGGATCCCTTGAGCCCCGACTTCACCGGTTTTGTGTTCAAGTTGCAGGCCAACATGGATCCCCGCCACCGCGACCGGGTGGCCTTCGTGCGGGTGTGTAGCGGCAAATTTGAAAAGGACATGGCCGTACGCCATGCCCGCAGCGGCAAAACGATCCGTCTGTCTAGGCCCCAGAAGTTATTTGGCCAGGACCGGGAGGTGGTGGATGAGGCCTTCCCGGGCGATGTGATTGGCCTCAACAATCCCGGCATGTTTGCCATTGGCGACACCTTGTATGTGGGCTCCAAGGTGGAATACGAGGGCATTCCTTGCTTTAGCCCAGAAATCTTTGCCTGGTTGCGCAATCCCAACCCCTCGGCGTTTAAAAGCTTTCGCAAGGGTGTGAATGAACTGCGGGAAGAGGGAGCTGTGCAGGTGCTCTATGACACGGATCAAAGTAAGCGCGACCCAATTTTGGCGGCGGTGGGGCAACTGCAACTGGAGGTGGTGCAATACCGCCTGGAAAATGAATACGGGGTTCAAGCCCGTATTGAACCCTTGGGTTTCAGCGTTGCCCGCTGGGTGAGCGGCGGTTGGCCAGCCCTGGAGAAAGTGGGCCGCATTTTTAATTGCAAAACCGTGCGGGATGCCTGGGACCGGCCGGTGCTGCTGTTCAAGAACGACTGGAACCTCAACCAGCTCGCCGAGGATCACCCCGATCTGGAGCTCAGTGCCGTGGCCCCAGTGGTGAGCGGCGTCGAACCGATAGCGCTTTAGATGGTTTTCCTAACCGGGTCGTTTAATCATTGAAAACAAATCGAACAATCGGTTTAGATTTTTTTCAGCGAATCGGTCTTGTCTTTGAAGTCGCTGAGTAAAAGCTGGAGGTAGGTAACTTTGCGCAGCTTGATATTGGCAGTTAAGGACATCCCCACCTGCAGGGGCAATCTTTGACCAGAGCTCAGCTTCAGGGTTTGGCTTTTTAGGCCAACATTAACGGGATAGCGATAATCTTGTTTCATTTGATCGGGCGGTAGAGCATCTGAGCTAATGCGCTTGATCGCCCCCTGCAGTACGCCAAAATCGCTGGCGGGAAAGGAATCAATGCTCACATCAACTGATTGACCTAGCCGCACAAACCCAATCTTTGAGCTTGGAACTTCTACTTTGGCTTGGAGAGCATCAAATGGCACGATTTTCATGACCGGCTCACTGCCCTGGCCCACGAATCCTGGCCCACTGGGTTTGAGGTCAAACACCACCCCATCGACTGGGGATCGGATTGCCTGGTAACGATTTGCCACCTTGGATTCAGTGAGCCTGGTGGATAGGTCTGCCAGTTCTCCCCTGAGGGATTGAATTTGCTGCCTCAAAATAGCGCTCTGCCTAAGGCGATCAATTCTTGTTTTGGTGACATCGCCTTCATCTTGTTTGACTTTTGTCTTCTGTTGCAGATACTGCAATTCAGCCACTCCCCCCGCACGCCGCAGTTGCTCTAGCCGCTGTAAAACTTCTCGGTCAAGACTAAGGGTGCTTACGGCCACTTGGTGCTCGGTTTGGTTGATCTCCAAGTAGCGATCCAACTCAGTTTGCTTCAGGGTGAGCTCCTTGCTTTTCGCCGCTATGGAGGCATCAAGCCCGGTTTCCCTGTCCACACTGGCCTCGTTGTCGAGCCGCAATAGCACTTCTCCTTTGCTGACCCTCTGACCCTCCTTCACAAGCATTTGCTTTAGCACTCCCCCCTGGGGCATTTGTACGGTCTTGACATCGCCAATGGGCTCAAGTTTCCCGGGGGCTGTAACCACTTCTTCAGTTTTGGCGAAGGCCAACCAAGCCACCCCGAAGGCGGTGGTTCCCATCAAGACCCACACCACCATGCGCACCATGGCGGGCGATTGTTTGATAGCCACCTGCTGGTGGCCCCCACCTACCCTTTGTTCCAGGGAATTCTGCGCTTGGCGGAAGAGCCGTAGGGGCGATAGTTTCAAGGTCATTAGGTTGCCTCCTGTTGAAGGAACAGGGCGTAATAACGGCCCTTGAGCTCCATTAAGGCATCGTGGGTTCCCTCCTCTGCTATGGCGCCTTGGTGCATCACCACAATGCGATCTGCCCGTTTGATTGTTGATAGACGATGGGTGATGAAAAACACGGTACAGTTGTGCAAACTATCTAAAAGGTTTCGGAATACCCTCCTTTCGGTGTCGTAATCCAAGGCACTGGTTGCCTCATCCAGCACCAAAAGCCGTGGCTTCAACAGCAGGGTGCGCGCCAAGGCGATCCTTTGCCTTTGGCCCCCTGACAGGCCAGCCCCCCGCTCTCCCACATCACTGCTGTAGCCCGCAGGCATGTCCATGATGAAATCATGAGCGCAGGCTAAGCGTGCTGCTTCCACAATGGCATCACTGCTGGCATCGGGATCGCCCAGGGCAATGTTGTCTGCCACTGAGCCACTAAACAGGAGTGGTTCCTGGGGCACGATGCCGATCTGGCGGCGCAGGGAATAGAGCTCAACCTTGGCGATGTCGTAACCATCAATCAGGATCTTTCCCTTGTCGGGCGCATAGAGCCTCGACAACATTTTGGTGAGAGTACTTTTGCCACTGCCGCTTTGGCCTACGACCCCTACAAAAGTACCGGCGGCGACATCCAAACACACCTCATGAAGAACAGGAGGATTTGCTCGGGCGAATGAAAATCCAACGTGCTCGAACCGCACAGTTCCTTCAAGGGGAGGCAAGGGAATCTTGGCCTTATCGGCATCATCCGATTCCTGGGGTGTGTCGACCACGTCGGCAAGACGTTCAAACGAGACCTTGAGTTCCTGGATGCTCTGCCAGATCGAGGAAAGCCTTAGCAATGGCTGGGTCACGTACCCGGAGATGATGCGGAAGGCGATGAGCTGGCCCAGGCTCATTTCCCCTTTCAATACCAGGGTGGCGCCCACCCAGAGCACCAACAGTTGGGATAGCTTCTGAAGCACCTGGCTCGTTTCCGTGAGGGCCGTGCCGGTGACGGTTTTTTCAAAGGTGCGGGCGATGTATTTCGAGTAATAGTCTTGCCATTTCCAGCGGCTAATCATCTCGATATTTTGGGCCTTCACCGTTTGGATGCCGCTCAACACTTCAACCAAGTGGCTTTGGGTGCGGGCATTTTCCTGGGCGGACTCTCGATATTGACGCCGAAACAACGGGGCACCAAGCAAGGTGAGGCCGATTTGAATCGGTAAGACGCCAAGGGCGATCAAGGTGAGAAGCCAGCTGTAGGCGACCATCACGATGATGTAGAGAACAGAGAGAACCGCGTCAAGCACTGTGCTGAGGGCTTGGCCGGTGAGGAAGCTACGGATTTTTTCGAGTTCTGCAATCCGCGTTCCCAATTCACCGACGGGCCGTTTGTTGAAGTAATTCAGGGGTAGGCGCAGTAGGTGATCAATCACCTCCGAGCCGAGACGCAGATCGATCCGATTGGTGGTTTCCGTAAACAAAAAGGTGCGCAATGCACCCAACACGCCCTCCAGCAGGGTGACTACCACCAATCCGATCCCAAGAACCTGGAGTGTGTCGAGGCTGCGCTGGGTGATCACCTTGTCGATGATGACCTGGATAAGCAGGGGCCCTGCCAGGCCAAACAACTGGACCACAAACGAGGCCAATACCACCTGCACAAGTACGCCCCGATAGCGTTTGATGGCGGGTAGGAACCAACTCGGCCCAAAGCGCTGTTCTGGGGTTTGCAGCGTGCGCTCAAGCAAGAGCAGTTCGATCCCTTCGGGGAAGTGCTCCTCGATCTGATCGGGGGGCACCTGCACGACGCCATCGCGCGGCGAAGCCAGCACCATGCCCCCCACATGGCTGGCCCGCAGCAGGGCAAAACCATCCTTCCAAGGGAGCAGGGCTGGCACCTGCAAGCGAGTGCCTTGGGAGGCGGCCACCTTGGCGCCGCTCACATGCAACCCCAGCATGGCCGCTAGCTGGCCGCAAATTTGCAGATCAGGGGTCTGCCCGCGGCGCAAGACATCCCTCAGGATCTTCTCAATCGCATCGCGGCGAAAGGGTAGCTCCAGCTCCAGGGAAAGCATTTGAAAGCACGCCAGGGTTTCTTCGAGCACACCCTTGGCGCGGATCAAGCGAAAGCGACGTTCCCCTTCCCCGGTCAGATCCAAACCACTGGCGAGGGGTGCTGGGGTAAGGCCTTGGGCTGGTTCCAGGTCGCCGGACGGCGGTTGAACGTGTAGGACGTTTCGGCGGGGTGGCAGCGCGGCGGGGGGGTGCTGGCTCTGGGCTAAAAAGTTCTCTGGCAGGGCAATCAAGCGCAGGGGCAGAGGCCCTTGGCTTGGGGGCAAGCCTTTAGCGAGATCTATCGGGGATCCGTAGTCCAGATTGGTGCCATTGCAACTGGCCAAATAGACCTGCTGCTGTGGTTGATTGGTGCCAGGACTTGCAACTGAGGCAAGGGTTTTGGCCTGCTCGAGGATTACTTTGAGCCCCAGGGTTTCCCCCGGTCCCTTGCCAAGTAGGCATTGGAGCAAGGCAGCCAATTCGGCAGCTAGGACGCCACCGCAGGCTTTCCTGTAGAAGCTCGAATCGCCGATAAGATCAATGGCTAGGGTATCGGGAATTGCCGCTGCCACCAGTGGTCCGGCCGCACTGACTTCCTCGCAGCCCCCAGTTCGCAGGAAGGAGGCCAATCCCACCCAACTGCCAGGACCCAGCTTCTCCACCGTGAGCAGATGACCCTGGTCCCGGGCTACTAAGCGGGCGCTTCCTTCCATGATCAACAGCAACTCACTGGGTAGCTGTTGATCCAGGCTCAAGGATTGGCCAAGCTCGTAATGTCGGAAAACGATCTCCGCTTGCAGGCGATCACCCAGGTGTGCAGGCAGTTCATTGAGGGCAGGATGGCCTATGACCTGTACTCGTTGGTTGGCTGGTGTCATGGCCTATTAACTGCCTGATGGGCGGATTGTAGTAGCTGTTCAAGTTCAGATAACTTGATCTTCACTTCGTCTTCAAGCCATTCGTCAAAGAGTTCCTTGGCCATGGCCATGCGGGTAGCGTCATTCAAGACTGCAGGTGTGTAATGTTCTACTCGAACAACCACCCACCACTGTTCAATTTGAAAAGGTTCAATTAACTGGCCTGGCGGATTTGTCCGTAGGCGATGTGCCAAATCAGGATGGGCTTGCAACAGCGGTACAGGTCCTACTAGGCCCTTGCTTTTGCTCTCTGGGCCGAGGCTGTATTCACTTGCAGCAGAGGCGAAATCAGTTTCTTGATCTGCAATCTGTAGGTATAATTCCCTTGCTAGGCCGCCATCGGCCACCCGTAAAAGACTATAAACTATCTGATCGAGGGACGTTTTGCGCTCAAGGAAGCGAGCATCTGCTTTGATCAAATACTGACTTTTGCACAGCCGGGCCAGTCGCATGGGGCGCTCAATCACAAACTTTAAATCCTCCGGCTGCAGGTGTTGTTGCTTCCTGTAGGTCTCTACCTGTTCAGGGTTGATTAATTGTTGTTGGCTGCAAAAGGCCTGAAAGGCCTCCTTCTCCTCTTCGTCCGATAGGGATACCGATGCTAGGATTGGGTCTGCGATGAGTGCGCTTAGGACGTTGGGCAAGACCTGGCAACGCGATAGCAATCTCAGCTGTTCTGGAGAGAAAGGTACTGTTTCAGACATCTGATCTATTAACTCTATTTCAGGAGTTCTTGAAAATTAAAGCTTATTGTTTGGTTAAGGCCATTGGGAGCTAGTGTTGCAATTGATGTCCTGATTAAAACTTCCTGAGGTTAACATTGTTTCAGGAGCCTTTGCCGGGCTCAAAAATGGCCATCAAGTTTGCGCTTGGTTTGCGCTAGAGCCAACCCTGGCTGCGTATGGCCAGCTGCAATGACCTTGGGACACTTGGATTGGATGATTTGTCAAGGGGTGATGATGGTGTTCTGACAATAAAATGTTTTGACAATAAAAGTTCTGGCAATATAAAGTTCTGGCAATAAAGTGTTCTTATGGTAAAGTTGTCTTGTTCATTCTCGTAAACCTTATCGTTGAAGGAGGTGGATGTTGTGTCTGTGAACATCCTTTTGATTTGCTCCTGCCAAGTCACGGGTGGTCGCGCCATCGGCAGCCACGGTCGTCCGCGGGTTCAGCCACCATGGTTGTAACGAGACTTCACTGCGATGCCAAAGCCGGTTTGGCTGGTGCGTCCCCGCCCGGATGGGGGCTGCGATTACGTCAATTTCCAACCCGATCTCGAAGGGTGCGCTTCTGGCACCATCGAGATGCGGCAGGGCAGCCATTTACCCCCCCAGATTCCTTTGCTCAAGCACCGTCAGCGGCTACCGCTAGCTGAGGCCGAGCGCTGTTGCCGTCACCTGCAGCAGGACGACGGATACCAAGACAGTGAGCCATTGTTTTAAGACAGGCCGTTATCGGCCCGATGGTGGGCTTGGCTGGATAGGGTGTGGTCCTATGAACCAGCGTTCCGATTCCCCCTCCCCGTCGGCAGATGCCCCCGGTCCTTACGAGCGTTTGGGGGTTTCGGCCGATGCCAGCTTTGATGAGGTACAGGCGGCCAAACGGGCCCGACTCCTCGAAGTCGCTGGCGACACGATGGCCGCTTCCAAGGTGGAGGCCGCCTATGACGCCGTCTTAATGGAGCGCTTGAAGGAGCGTCAGCAAGGCAAGGTGAGCACAGCAGCTAAAACCGCATCCCAGAGGGAACAGGTGCCCCCGGCCCAGCCATTGGCTGTGGCGTCCCTGCCCAAACTCCCCCAGCTCCCGAAACTTCCCCAGCTGCCCAAATTTGCCCAGGATGTTCTGCCCAAGGTTGCCGTGGCGGCCCAGGGCCGGGAGCTCTGGTTTCCACTAGCCACCACGGGTACCTTGCTGGCCTTTTTGGTGTTGGTGCCTGCGGCCCCACCAGAACTTTTGTTGGCCTTGTCCACCGGCATGGCCGTCATCAATCTCCAGCGCCGCAGCGGCAAGTTTCTCAAGGCCGTGGGCTGGAGCTTTGCCCTGCTCAGCATCGGCTTGGTGCTTGGCGGCCTGCTGGCGGCTGGCCTCGATCCGGCCCTTCCCCTGGGCTTCCCCCTCTCCAGTGTGCAGGTGCAGAGCCTGCCCGCCCTGGTGGTATTGCTTTTGGGAGCCCTGCTTTTGGGTTAAGGGTCCCGGAGGGATGATGCCCGCTAGCTGACCGCCTGAATCAACGCTTCCAGTTCGGGTGCTCCAACCATATAGTGCTCATTGCAGAAGTGGCAGGTGATCTCGGCCTGTCCGTCCTCCTGAAGGATGGCTGTCAGTTCATCCCGGCCCAGGAGTTGCAGGGCCCCAACGCTGCGTTCCCGGCTGCAGGGGCATTGGAAATTCACGCTTTGGCGATTGGCCAGCCCTTCGAGGGGTTGGGGATCGAGGTCCGGGAAGATGGCTTCCAGGAGGCCTTGGAGGTTGGTGGCGTGGTCGGCCAGTCGTTGGCTGAACCCCCGAACCTCCCGGCAGCGTTCTTCCAGCAGGGCCACCAGGGCGGGTTCGCGGGCGGCCTTGGGGAGCACCTGCACCAGAACCCCACCGCTGCAGCGCACCCCCTGGCTATCGATCTGCTCGCCCACAAATACCGCCGATGGGGTTTGCTCGGAATGGACCAGGTAGGAGGCGAGGTCGTCGCCAATCCCTCCGCTCACCAGTTCCACGGTGGAGCTGAACGGTTCCCCCACGCCAAGGTCTCGGACGACGTGGAGATAGCCCGTGCCGGAGGCTGTTTTGAAGTCAAATTGGCTGCCACCATCGCTGGGTTGCACCAGATCCAGTTCGAGCTGGGGGTTGCCCACGTAGCCCCGGACCGTGCCATTGCGCCCCGCATCCACCATCAATCCTTTGAGGGGGCCATCGGATTGGATGCGCAGGTTGACCCGACCATGGGCCACCTTCATGGAGCTGGCGAGGAGTAGCCCAGCCGTCATGCTCCGTCCCAACAGAGCCGTGGTCAGGAACGACAGACCATGCCTTTGGCGGGCGATCCGGCTGGCATCGGTGGTGGTAACAGCCACCATGCGGATACCCCCATCGGCGGCCGTAGCCCGCAGCAACTGGTCGCCCAAAGGATCAATCCCTGATTCAGGCATCGTACGGACACCGTTCAGATCGTTGGTGGCTCGAGGGTGCTGAGCATGCCGCTCTCCATGCGCCAGCCCTGGTCGATGACCCCAGTGAAGAGCTCCGGTTCGTGGGTGACCACCAAAAGAAACCGGTCCTTCGAGAGCCCAGCGAGCAGATCGAGGATGTCGCGTCGCACACTCCAGTCGAGGCCGGCGGTCGGTTCATCCAGCAACAGCACCTTGGGGTTGCGCAGGAGTTGCACTGCCAGGGCTAGTCGGCGTTGTTGACCGCCGCTGAGTTGTTCAGGGGCCTGCTGGAGGGAAAGGCCACCCAGGCCGACCAGGGCGAGCACGGCTTCTGCGTTGTCGGCACTGAGGCGCCGCTGGCCCAATTTCAGTTCCTGGCCCACGCTGAGTCCCAGGAAATGGCGCTCCGGGAATTGAAAGACGAGGCCGCACAGCCAGCGCCGTTGGCGGCCATTTAACTCTTGGCCATTCCAGCTGATCGAGCCGGTCTTGGGTTCCGCCAGACCGCTGATGACCTCGAGCAAGGTGGTCTTGCCGCAGCCACTGGAACCTGCCACCAGGGCGGGCGCTCCAAGGGCCAGTTGCAGGTTGATCTGGCGCAGCACCGGCGAAGCGGCGGTGGCACTTTGGTACGAGAGGTCGCGCAGCTCAAGCATTTGCCAAGCATGCCTGGTGCCTTGGGGGCCTGGCGTGTTTGATAGGGGTGATCTTGCTTTGGTTCGAGCCATGGAGGTGCGTTTCCGCGACTTTGACCCTTTCAATTGTTGGATCTGGTTGCGCTTTGCCAATCCTCCCGGCGGCGGTGAACGGGGCTACCTGGAAACGGCCTTTGATAGCTGGTTTTTCCTTGGGAAATGCGGCGCCTTTAACGCTGAGGCATTGCAGGTGCACGAGGAGGGCGCCGAACTCAGTTGGATGGCCTACGACAGCGAGGATGCCCAGGCGGCCATGCCCGCCTTGATGCACAACATGGGCCCCATGGAGTATCAGGAGACCTGGGCCCGGTGTTGGGTCGACCTGGGCACCAGTGATGGCTTCGCCCTCGATGTCTTGATCAATGCCCTACGCCAACTCAACCACGATGTGGTGGAGATTGAGGAGCTCTTGATCGGTGGACTCAACGACGACTGGCCGATTGAGGAGCAACCCGAGTCGCTGTTTGACGACTAGCGCCATCAGCCTTACCCCGTTACCAGTGGTCCGCGAACTGCGTCGCCTGTTGATTTCCCCAGCCCGCTTGGTGGGCATCGGCCTCGAGCTGCCGCTCGAGGCCGATGAATTGCATTACCTGCGCCGGGTTTTGCGGCTACGCGAGGGCGATCGCTTTGGCCTCGCTGATGGGGCCGGCCAACTCTGGAGTGCCTCTCTTGCGGGCGGCACCGCTGCAGTTTTGGATCAACCGGTGGATGCGCCCCTGCAGGCCGAAGCCCGGCCTTTGCTGCCCCTCGAACTGGCGGTGGCCTTGCCCAAACGCGATGGCGAGTTGCTCCTGCGCATGGCCTGTGAATTGGGCTTTGATCGTCTCACGCCCCTCAGGGCCGATCGCAGTGTCCAAGGTCCGATCAACAGTGAACGCTGCCAACTGATCCTGCGGGAGGCCGTGGAGCAGTGTGAGCGTCTCTGGTGTCCTGAGCTTGGGGTTTTGCAACCAGCCCAGGCTTACCTGGGTCAAGCGCCACCAGGTCTGGGCCTGCTGGCTACAACGCGCCTCGAAGGTCTTCCCCTGTTGGCGGCGGTGCTGGAGCAGACAAACCTTTCAAGTGACCTCCCTTCTCCGGAGCTAACTAAAGGCGTTGTGATGGCGATCGGTCCGGAAGGGGGCTGGAGCCCCGCCGAAGAAGGCCTGGCCATCTCAAAGGGCTGGAGTCCTGTGAGCCTGGGGCCCACGATCCTCCGCAGTTCCACTGCAGCGGTGGCAGCTGCGGCCCTATTGAGCCATTGGCGGGCGGGTCTTTAGGGGCCCTCTCGATCAGAGGTCAGCTCTTGAGCATGCCTTTGGCGATGGTCTTAAAGCCCGCAAGGTTTGCACCGGCGCGGCGGCGGGCCGTGGGGACGGCGTTGGCGGGATTCAGGCAGTCCGGCGCGAAGGTGGCGTTGCTCGGCGCTGGCAGGGCCTCTTGGGCAGCCCGAAGCTCGGCGGCGATCGCTTCGGCTGTGGTGAGAGTGTTGGAAGAAGGGGCGCTGGTTGTGGTGTTCGCCGTCTCAGGTGACGCTGCCGCGGCCTTAAGAACCTGGGCGTTTGCGGTGGCTGCTGGCTTGCCTGCCGCAGGCTCTACAGCGCTAGCCGCAGGCCTCATCGCAATGGCCGCCGGCTTGGCCCCTTCGCTGCCGAAATCGTGGCGGAAAACTTCTTTGCGGTTGAACACCATGACGGCAGCAACGTCTTGGGCCGATTATCAATGGCGAGCTGCCACTTCAGCGGCCTGGCTTAGATCTGTGCAACACAAGCGAGGGCCCCTGCTTTGATTGCCGTCCTGCTGAGCTGGCTCCCTGCCCTGGTGATCAATGGGCTGTTGATCGCCCTGGCCCAGCGCCTGCCCCTGCTGACCAAGGCGGGCTGGGTGCATGCCGGCATCCTGGGCACAATCCTTTGGGGCAGCTTGGGGCCCAGGGGCTGGTTGGCCGTGGTGGCCTATTTGGCCCTGGGTTCGATGGTCACCAAGCTGGGCTTTCGCAGCAAACAGGCCCGGGGTTTGGCGGAGGCCAGGGGTGGCCGGCGGGGCCCCGAAAATGTCTGGGGTTCGGCGGCCACCGGTGCCGTGTTGGCCCTGGCGAGCCAACTTCTCCCCCCCCAGGCGACCCCGGTATTGCTGGTGGGTTTTGCCGCCAGTTTTGCCGCCAAGTTGGCGGACACCTTCGGCAGTGAAATCGGCAAGCGTTGGGGCCGCCACACCCTGTTGATTACCACCTTTCGAGCAGTCCCCCCCGGTACGGAGGGGGCCATCAGCCTGGAGGGCACCGCAGCAAGCCTGCTGGGTAGTGCCCTGATGGCCTCGCTGATGGCCCTGTTGGGGCTATTGCCTACGGCGATGGACCTGATCGTTGTGACCCTGGTGGGTTTGCTGGCCACGCTGATTGAAAGCGTGATCGGGGCAACCTGCCAACAGCGTTTCAGCTGGCTCACCAATGAACTGGTGAATGGCCTGCAAACCACGATTGCGGCCCTCATTGCCATGGCCTGCTTCCTGCTAAAGGGCCTCCCGATGCAGGTTGTGGCGTAGCTGGTTGAGGGCGGCTTCAGCCCTTGCCTGGGCTTGCTTTGGGTTCATCCGCCATTGGAAACCAAGCTCTTTCCAGCTGCGCTCAAGGATCCAGTGGCCCTGGATCAGGGCGCGATCCAGGGCCGGTAGGGTCTGCAACTGACGCTCTAGCCAGCTTCTCTGGGCCTGGCTGGGGCCATCGGTTGGGTCCTCACCGGAATGGCTGGGGCCCCAGCTGGTTTCTGGGTCGGCAATCTGATCCAGGAGCGATAGACCATCCCCGCTGGTTGCTTGGCTCCGAGGGAGGGGGGCATCGAGGCTCAACACTTTCAGGGCCCGCTGCACCCGTTTGGCCTCTTCGAGTTGGTCTATTCGGCAGTTCAAGGCCCCGGCGAGGCCGGCGATATCGAGGGGTGCTTCGCCCTGGCGCCGCCGTTGTTCTTCCAGCCGTCGAGCCCGCTGGTGCAGTTCCCGCAGGCGTCTGGGGGTTTTGAGTGGTTGGGCGTTGTCCCGCTGGTCATGCAAAATTGCTCCGCGGATGTAGGGCACCGCAAAGCTGCTCAGGCCGCAATCCCGTTGGAGGTTGAAGGCCTCCACGGCCCGAATGAGCCCCAGGCTTCCTGCCGAAACCAGCTCGTCAAAGGGTTGGCCTGTCTGCCTGCTGAGGCGGTTCGCCACCTGGCGCACCAGGGCCAAATTTTCCTTGACCAGGGCATTGCGCCAGTGGAGGCTGAGCTCGGCTTGTTTGGATTGGTTGGCCTGGGCTAAGGCCTGGAACCATTGCTTGTTGCGTGAGCGACGTTGGGACTTGATGGGGGTGGATTGGGCCATGGAGCCTGGACGATGAAGACGCCGGTAGGGGGCAATTACGTTCTTTGCCCGCCTGGGTGCTGGCGTCCCCCAGGGGGAGGAATGGCCACTCACCGGTTTGGGTGATTGGCAGAGGGCGCTGGATCCTGATCGGCCCATTGCAGCAGGGCAGGCCAGTGGCTGATGCGTTCGTACACCTGGCGGTGACCTTCGGTGTTGAGATGCAGGCCATCACCACAGAGCCACTGCCGCCAGTTGGGATTCGCCATTAGCCCATCGAGCAGGGGCAAAAACGGCACGTCCACTTCGAGGCAGGCCTCTTCTAACAGGGCCTCGTAGCGGCGGATGTCGTCGAGTCGATACCAAAGCACCTCGGCGTAGGGCATGGCGGCTTCATCCACCGGCGCCAGTCCCAAGACGTGGATTGGGGCCAGGGCCTTGGCCGATGCGAGCAGCTGCTTCAAGCCAAAGAGAAAGCCCTCGGGGTCCAGTTGGTGCCGACCATCGGTCCGCCCCACCCGGGCCGCATCGTTGTGGCCGATGCCGATCAGGATTCCCTGGGGGATCTGACGCCTCAGTTCGCCGCGGCGGCCCACCTCATCCACCAAGCGGGCAGCCAGGCGCTCCAAGCCATCGCCCCGCACGCCCAGGTTGTAGACGACTGGGCCGTTGGGTTGCCCCATCCACTGGCGCCTCAGCCGTTCACACCAGCCCCCCTCGAGGGGATCCCCCCAGCCCTGGATGCCGCTGTCGCCAAGCACCACCAACTTCTTGGGACTGGTCATCACCATGGGAGGTCTCGAGGAGTTGGTGACGGGCACGGTCGCTGAGATCTTCTCCCAGCAGGGTCAACGCGGCATAGACGGCAACCAGGGCAAGCAGTTGGTCCCAGGCAAAGGAGCTGAGGGCCTCAAGCAGTTGGCTGCCAAGGCCCGTGGCCCCCACCAGACCCACCACCACCGATTCCCGCAGGATCACGTCGGCCCGATAGGCCCCATAGGCCAGGTAGGGTCGGGCCAGAGCGCTAAAGCGCCCGTATAGCAGGGCCATCCTGGGGCCCGTGCCCCCACTGGTCAGGGCCTGCTCAGGAGCCCTGTCGGCCGTTTCGGCGCACTCCAGCAACAGCCGGCCCAGGATGCCGAGGTTGTGGAACCCCAGGGCCAGGGCAGCGGTGTGCACCCCTGGCTTGAGGACAAATAACAGCAACAGGGCTGTCAGGGGCGGTGGCCAAAGCCTGGCGAGCAACCAGATCCCGCGCACGAGGAGTTGGCCCAGGGGCCAGGCCGCCACCAAGAGCAGCAAGAGCGGAGCACCCCCCACCGCCAAAGCCGCAGCCAGGCCCGTGAGCACGATGGTGTTACCCACCAGGGATGGCCAGTTCAAGCCCGCCAATTCGGCCCAGTGCGGCGGCCCCATGGGCGGCAGGGCCTGCCAGTGGAGCAAGGCGCCTGGATCGATGTGTTGGCTGTGGGCCACCCAGACCAGGAGTGGGATTAACGCCGCCCCTAGGGCCACCAGTTCCTGGCCTTGCCGGCCGCTCACCACCACTTTTTTGGTGAAGCGATTGGGCATCGACCAGCGTTGGCGGAGCCAGCCCAGCAGGGTTTCGAGCAGCACCATGGCGGCCAGCAGGACCCAAAGGTTGCTCCATAGTTCCTTGAAGTTCAGCGATTGCAGCGTGAGCCTCAGTTCGGTGCCCAGCCCGCCCAGGCCAAAGACGCCCAGGAGGGTGGCACTGCGGAGGGCGCACTCGAGCCGGTAGCTGCTGTAACTGAGGAGTTGGGGCAACAGCGGGGGCCCCAGGGCCGTGGCCAGGGCCGGCCCGGGTGGTGCTCCAGCGGCGCGGAGGGCGCTGAGGTTGGCCGTGGGCAAGGCGTCGATCAGGTCACTGACAACCCTGGCCACCAGGGCACCGAAGGGGATGGCAATGGCCACCACGGCCACCACGGGTTCGAGTCCCACCAGTTGGAGCAGTAGCAATCCCCAGAGCAGCTCATGGATTGAGCGGGGGATGGCGAGCAGCTTGCGGATCAGTTCCGCCGGTGCCCCATGGCCGAGCACGGTCCGCCAGACCGTGCGGGAGCTGGCAAGGCCCAGGCCTACCCCAAGCACCATGCTCCCCGCCCAGCCAAGGAGGGCCATCGACACGGTGGTACCGAGCCCGATGAGCGCCGACTGGATGACCACCGGATCGAGGGAGGGCTGAACGGCGGCCAGGGCGAATTGGCCGACCAGCTCCCAACCACCCCCATGGACCAGCTGGGGAAAAACCAGCAACACCGGGATCAGCACCAGGGCTGGCATCAACACCCAGAGCGGCGCAGCTGGTTGTAAAGAGGTGCTCCTCAATGGCTGCTGGCGTAGAGCGCCTTCAGCTGGTCTTTGACGAGTTGGTCCACCGGTTGATCGAACAGCACCCGGCCAGCCTTTAGGCCCACCACCCGATCGAACCCGGCCAAGAGATCCGGGCGATGCAAGCTCATCACCAGGGCCCGGGGTGCGATGGTGTATTCCAGCAAGAGGGCTAGGAGCTCTTCGGCGAGCCTGGGGTCGAGGCTGGCCAGCGGCTCATCGGCCAACACCAGCAGGGGCTCCTGGCGCAGGAGCCGGGCGATGGCAACGCGCTGGCGTTGGCCCCCGGAGAGGGACCCCACGGGCCGGTCCAGCAGGGCCTGATCCAGATCAACCCTCGCCAGAGCGGCTGCGCAAGGACCAGTCTCGATGGGCATTAGCAGGTTGAGCAGGGCTTTAGGCCATCCCCATTGGGCCAGCCTGGCCCCATTGAGGTTTTGCTGCACGGTGAGTTCTTCGATCAGGCGCAGGTCTTGCCAAAGGGTGCCATTGCGGGCCTGTTGGCGGCGGCGGTGGCGGCGGCTTTTGGCTGGCGGCTCCTCCTGCCAGAGCACGGTGCCGGCATTGGGTTTGACCAGTCCATTGGCAACCGCCAGCAGGCTGCTTTTCCCCGCCCCGCTGGCACCAATCAGGGCAACCCGTTCCCCGGACTGGATGCGGAGCTTGATGGCTTCGAGGCGCTGCCGTCCCTGACCGGCCAGGGTGATGCCCTGCAGCTCAAGCAGGGCAAGGGCTGGGCCCTTGTCGCTTGGGCTTCCTAGGTTGTCAGCCTCTAGCGTCTGACGGATCACGGGCAGCTTGCGGGAATGGATCTAGGTAGCCTTCCATCCTGCCTTTTGGCCTCCCAGACCCTTGGCCACTGGATGGCCTACGGGGCGGCCCATCCACTGCCCATGGCCGTTACGGACCTAGGAGCGGATTTAAACCATTCGCCCGGAACGATTCTGCCTAGGGGGTTTTTCCTCTTCCTCGGTCTTCTCTACCTACTGGCTTTGGTGGCCGATCGTTTAGCCACCCGGCTGGGGGTGCCTGCCGCCTTAACGGTCCTGGTGGTGGGCTACGTCGTCGGTACAAACAACGGCAATTTTTTAGGGCTCGACCATGCCCAGGTCGAAAGCCTGCATGTGATGAGCCTGGCCCTGCTTTTGTTTTATGCAGGCCTTAAAACAGACCTGCGCCGCATCCGTGGTCACCTCAGCTTCGCCCTGTTGCTGTCAACTGTGGGAGTGGTGGTGACCCTCCTCTTCCTTAGCTTTTGGTTGCTCTGGCTGGGTTCGCCAGGGGGCGATTTTGTGGATTTTTCCTGGGCTCCGGCCATGCCCTGGGGTGCTGCCTTGCTCACCGCAGCTTGCTTGATGGCCACCGATGGATCTGCCACCGAAGACGTACTCCAGTCGCTGAGGCGTTGGCTACCCAGTCACGTTAGCGACGTGCTGCAGTTCGAAGCTGCCCTCACCAATTTGGCGGCCATTCTTTGCTTTGGTTTGATCTCGGCTCTATTTCAGGCCCAGGCCCATGGCGGTCATGGGCATCTCCATGCCACCTATGGCTCCGGAGTTGTTGTTGGGGAGTTGCTGAATTTGCTGAAACACCTCTTCGCCGGGGTGGTCGCAGGAATCCTGGTGGGCGTGGGTGCCAGCCTGTTGATCGATCGGGTGCTGCGCGAGCATTCCCAGTTGTTGGTTCTGGCCATTTCCGTAGCTTTTGTCTCCTACGGCTTGGGCAATATCTTTGGCGGTGGTGGAATTGTGGCGGTGTTTGTCTGTGGACTTGTCCTGAGCAACTGGCATTACCGCGATTCATGGGTCAATCACGAGGCCTTGCAGAAGGTGTTGCTGCCGTTCAACACCTTGGCGGAATACACAATCTTGTTGTTGTTGGCCTTTGTGGTAAGCGAAGAGAAAGTACTCAGGACTCTGCCCTTGGGCCTTCTGACAGGCCTGTTTCTGTTGTTTGTGGTTCGTCCCCTGGTTGTCCTGATGATGCATCGCTCGAGCAGGATGAATCCCAGGGAGCTGCTGGCCATTTCCTTCTGTGGCGTGAGAGCTGCCGTGCCTTTGGCCCTGTCCTTGAGCCTGGTCTTTGAGGTGCCCCAGTTGCGCGGGGTTAGCCCCCTTATCGCAAAGTCATTGGCCCAAAACTTGGCCACCGTGGTCTTTAACGTGATTGTGGTGGATCTCTTGATCCAGGGGCTGCTCGCCCGGCCCCTGGTTCGAAGACTGGGCCTGATGCAAACCCAAGGCCCGTGATAAGGGCCTTGGGTTTATGGAAGCTGATCAGCGGATTTTTCCGATCTGTCGGCCCACCTGTTCAATCTGCTTGTATTCGCTCGCGTTCACCTTGGTGAACTGTTGGGCCCCAAACAGCTTAAGGATTTGCTTTTGCTCGGGATCACTTGATCGCCAGCTGATGATTGCTTTGGAGAGCTTGGCTGTGAATCCTTTGCCGAAGGTTTGATCCAGGTTGGGCTGGGCTAGCCACAGGTAATCGGGGTAAGGGTTGCTGCGCCATATCACTTCAACCTTGGCCCGGTTGACCTTGCCGCTACGGAGGTTGGATTTCCAAACCTGTTCATTCACGGCACCGGCTTGGTAGGCCCCGCTTTGCACCAAGGCAATGGTGGCGTCATGGCTGCCACTGAAACCCGGAGCTCCGCCTGCAAAATCACTCAATTTTACGCCCGCCTGGCTAAGGAAGTATTGGGGCATGAGACGCCCTGATGTGGAACTTTCCGATCCGAAGGTGAAGCGCTTGCCCTTGAGTTCGCCCAGCCCCTTCACGTTGCGGATCGGCTTGAGGCCACTGGCGGTGTTGGCGATGAACACCGAATAGAACTGGGCATCGATATCCCGTTGGGCAATCATGCGCGCCCCAGGTTTGAGGAGGGTGGCCTGCACGCCTGTGAGACCACCAAACCAAACCACATCCAGATTCCCGGTGCGGAAGGCACTCACGGCAGCCGAGTAGTCGGTGACTGGCACGTATTTGACAGCCACTCCAAGCTGTTGGGAAAGCTCATTGACCACGAGCCCGTAGAGCCGATTCAGTTTTTCAGGGTTTTGATCAGGGATAGCGCTGATTCGTAGCACGGGTTTTTGCACCTCTGCCCCAGCTGGAGCAAGGCCAATGGCGCTGAGGGTCGTTGGATTCAGGGCAGGCAGGGCAGGCAGGAGGGCCAGCGACAGGCCAACGGCAACGGCGGTGATGCGGGCAGGGATGGCCATGGAGTCAGAACACAAGGAAAAAAATTGGGATCGCAATAGCCGCCATTGAGGCTTCGAGGAGAGGCCCTAAAGGGAGCTCAGGAAGCGCTGAAGGCGCTCGAGGCCATCCTTGATCGTGGCAGGTGACGCTGCACAGGAGAGGCGAATGCAGCGGTCGTCACCGAAGGCAACCCCCGGCACAACAGCCAACCCCACCTCGTCAAGCAGGCGGTTGCAAAGGCTCATTGAATCGAGCCCGAAGTGGCTCACATCGGGGAACGCGTAGAAGGCCCCCTCCGGGGCCATGAGTTTCAGGCCCTCCATGGCCATCAGGCCCTCTGTGAGCAGGCTGCGGCGTCCGTTGAACTCGTCAGCCATCGCGTGGACGCACTGCCTAGAGCCACTGATGGCTGCAAGGGCTCCAAATTGGGCAAAGGTGCACACATTGCTTGTGGTCTGGCTTTGCAGGGCGCTGGCGGCGCCAATGACCTCTTGGGCTCCGGCCAGCCAGCCGATGCGCCAGCCGGTCATGGCCCAGCCCTTGGCAAAGCCATTCACCGTGAAGATGCGGTCGGCGAGATCTGGGGCCACTGCCGCAAGGCTGTGGTGGGTGTGGCCAGGTGCCAAAAGAAATTCGTAGATCTCGTCGCACACCACGAGCACCTGGGGATGGCGGCGCAAAACGTGGGCAATCGCTTCCAATTCGGCTGGGCTGAGCACCATGCCCGTGGGATTGCCCGGGCTATTGAGCACGAGCAGCCTGCTGGCTGGGGTGATGGCTGCCTCCAATTGCTCGGGCTTGATCCGGAAGCCCTGATCGGCATCGCTGGGCAGCTGTTTCACAGAAGCCCCAGCCATCCGGGCAATCTCGGGATAGCTCAGCCAGTAGGGGGCAGGCAGCAGCACCTCATCGCCAGGGCCGAGCAGCACCTGAAACAGGTTGTAAAGGGCCTGCTTGCCTCCGTTGGTAACCAGCACTTGGGCCGCCGTGGTGGCCACATGGTTTTCCTGGCTGAGCTTGGCGGCGATCGCTTCGCGCAAAGCCGGTTCTCCGGCGGCTGGTCCGTAGCGGGTTTGGCCTTCGTTTAAGGCTTTGATGGCAGCAGCACGGATGAAATCTGGGGTGTCGAAATCCGGTTCTCCCGCACTCAGGCTGCAGACATCGGCCCCCTCGGCGCGCAATTGTTTGGCCTTGGCAGCGATGGCCAGGGTTAGCGAAGGCTGGAGAGCCTTGGCTCGATCGGAGAGCAAGCCCCTATGCGGCATGGTTCATGGGGGCCGGCATGGGGCATTGGCCGGCTACGGGGGGCGCGGCATGAGCAATGCGACCACTTTGCCCCACGCCTCAACCCGGCAGCGTTCATCCCTACACCAATTCCAAAGTCCTCAACCAAATCCCCAAACCGAATCCCCTAACCCAAGTCCCAGCCATGGCCCCCGCTCCAGAACCCGCTTCGGCTCCCGATTGGGAGGCTTTTGCTACGGCCTGTGGAGCCTGCACCCGCTGCGGCCTCAGCTCCGGTCGCGAGCAGGTGGTGATCAGCCGGGGCCACCATCAGGCCCGCTTGATGTTGATCGGGGAAGCCCCTGGTGCTAACGAAGATGGGGCGGGAGAGCCCTTTGTGGGTCGCTCCGGTCAGCTGCTTGACCAGCTTTTGGCTGAAGCCGGCCTCGATCGCAGCCGGGATGCCTACCTGTGCAATGTGGTGAAGTGCCGCCCCCCTGACAACCGCAAGCCCCGTGCCACCGAACTGGCTGCCTGCCGACCTTGGTTAGATCAACAAATTGCTTGGGTGGACCCCCCCTTGATTGGCTTACTTGGAGCTACGGCCTTGGCGGGGGTGCTGGGGGTGAAGTTGGGGATGACCCAGCTGCGAGGCCAATGGCTGGTGGGCGAGGGGCCGCTGCTCGGCGGCCGCCTGCTGATGCCCCTTTTCCATCCCTCCTACCTGCTGCGCAATCCATCGCCGGCTGAGGGCAAGCCGAAGTGGCTCACCCGGGAGGATCTGCGGAGTGCGGCTGAGCGACTTCGCCAATTGCCCGCTTCCCTGTGACAGGCTTGGCCCATCTGAAGGTCCCTTCACCATGACTGGCGCCCTGGCCCGTCCCGAAGCTTCCGCAACCGACTGGGCTAACGATCCCCGTTTCGACACGGTGATCCGTCGCCGCAAAACCCGCAGCGTGCGGGTGGGTGACATCTGGATCGGCAGTGACCACCCCGTGGCGGTCCAATCGATGATCAATGAGGACACCCTCGACATTGAAGGGGCCACCGCCGGGATTCGCCGGCTCCATGAGGCGGGCTGCGAAATTGTGCGCCTCACCGTGCCCAGCCTGGCCCACGCCAAGGCTGTGAAGGAGATCCGCCAGCGCCTGGAAGACAGCTACCAGCCGGTGCCCTTGGTGGCGGATGTGCACCACAACGGCATGAAGATCGCCCTGGAGGTGGCCCAGCACGTGGACAAGGTGCGGATCAATCCTGGCCTGTTTGTCTTCGACAAGCCCGATCCCAACCGCAGTTCTTTTTCAGACGCTGAAATTGCGGAGATTGGAGAGCGGATCCAGGCCACATTTGAACCCTTGGTGACCTTGCTCAAGGAGCAGGACAAGGCCCTGCGCATCGGCGTGAACCACGGTTCCTTGGCAGAGCGGATGCTCTTTACCTACGGGGATACGCCCGCCGGAATGGTGGAATCGGCCTTGGAATTCATCCGCATTTGCGATCGCCTCGATTTTCACAACATTGTGATTTCGATGAAGGCGTCCCGGGCACCGGTGATGCTCGCGGCCTATCGGTTGATGGCCCATCGCATGGACGCTGAGGGTTTTCATTACCCCCTGCACCTGGGCGTCACCGAGGCAGGTGATGGCGATTACGGCCGGATCAAAAGCACCGCTGGCATCGCCACCCTCCTGGCCGATGGCCTGGGCGACACGATCCGCGTTTCCCTCACCGAAGCCCCTGAGAAAGAAATCCCTGTTTGCTATTCGATTCTTCAGGCGCTCGGGTTGCGCAAGACCATGGTCGAATACGTGGCCTGCCCCAGCTGCGGCCGCACCCTCTTCAACCTGGAAGCGGTGCTACACCAGGTGCGCTCGGCCACGGCCCACCTCACTGGCCTCGATATTGCCGTGATGGGCTGCATCGTGAATGGCCCGGGTGAGATGGCCGATGCCGATTACGGCTATGTCGGCAAAACCCCCGGCATCATTTCCCTGTACCGCGGTCGCGATGAGATTCGTCGGGTGCCGGAAGCCGAGGGGGTGGAGGCGTTGATTGCCCTGATTCAGGAGGATGGCCGCTGGGTTGAGCCCGGGGCCTGATGGGCATCGGGCTGGGTGGGCTAGGCGGTTACGGCGCCGATCTGCATCGGTTTCTCCCCGCTCGAAGCCTTGCCCTGCCGGCTAGCTTTGGGTATCACTAGGGCTATGGGAGCTCGCAGCATGGGCAGGAGACACGCCAGGGTGCTGGTGCTCGCCGGTTTTGGAGTCACGGGACTTTTGGCGTCGATCGCCATTCCCCCATTGCTTGCACCAAGTGGGGCTTCGTTGGTCAGCGATAGCCCGAAGGAGGTGATGGATCAGGCCTGGCAGATTGTCTTCCGCGATTATCTGGATGTCAACGGCAAATACTCTCCCGAGCAGTGGCGCAAACTCCGCCGAGAGATGCTCGCCAAGACCTATGGCAACTCCAAAGAAGCCTATGAGGGCATTCGGGGCATGCTCTCCAGTCTCGATGACCCGTACACCCGGTTCCTGGACCCGCGGGAGTTCAAGGAAATGCAGATCGACACCTCTGGGGAGCTCTCCGGGGTGGGCATCCAACTGAGCCTCGATAAGGACACCAAAAAATTGGTGGTCATTGCACCGATTGAAGGCTCACCAGCTTCGAAGGCCGGGGTACAGCCAAAGGACGTGATTCTGGCCATCGATGGCAGAAGCACCAAGGGTATGAGTACCGAAACCGCTGTCAAATTGATTCGTGGCGAGGCAGGCACCACCGTCACCCTCACCCTCAATCGCGATACTCAAACCATGGATGTGGCGTTGACACGTCAGAGGATTGAGTTGCATGCGGTGGAACACCAACTCAATACAACCCCCGATGGTCAAAAGGTTGGTTACATCCGCCTCAAGCAGTTCAGCGCCACTGCTGCCAAGGACATGCGGCTGGCCCTCACCGACCTCGAATCGAAATCGCCCGATGGCTATGTCCTGGACCTGCGCAACAATCCAGGAGGTTTGCTAGCTGCGAGCATTGCCATTGCCCGGGAATGGCTCAATGAGGGCACGATTGTGTCCACCAAAACCCGCGACGGCATCCAAGACATCAAGCGTGCCACGGGGCGGGCCATGACCGATAAACCCCTTGTGGTCTTGGTCAACGAGGGTTCGGCCAGCGCCAGTGAGATTCTCTCGGGTGCTCTCCAAGACAACCGCCGTGCCCTACTGGTCGGTCAAAAGACCTTTGGCAAGGGTCTGGTGCAATCGGTGCGAAGTCTTTCCGATGGCTCCGGCATGACCGTAACCATCGCCAAATACGTGACTCCTAGTGGTCGCTATATCAACCACAGTGGCATTAAACCGGATATTTACGTCAAGATGACGCCGCTGGAGGCCCAGCGACTCAAGCTTGAAGATCTCGGTACCCGGCTCGATCCCCAATACAGGGTCGCTGAAAACACCTTGGTGAAAGAGCTGAACGCCCTTAAGGTCTCAGGCAAAAGTCCTGTTACCCAGGATGTCCAGGCCTACAGCCCCACGGGTTCCAACTTGCCGTCAGCCCTGCCCCAGAAGTAGCTACTAAATACTGGCAGGATCGAGAAGACCGGGGTTGCCGTCTGCATGATCTCTAAGCTTTGCCATGGGGCAAGGCTCCCCCTAATCAGCTTCAGCGGAGCTGGTGGAATGGCGATCTGGTGTTTCGAGATGGGGGTCGGCTTTTTTCACCCCACACCAGGCAAATGCAACAGGCCCATGGCAGGTGGCCTGCGTTACGGCTCAGGAGGGCGTCCAGCCTGGAGAATGGGGTTTGGATGGTTCGGGCGAATTTGAGATCGGAAGACGGTATCCCCAGTTCCCTATGGCAGAGCAAGCCTTGGTGGTGCCAGCCCTGGACCATCCTGCTCACCGGCCTGATGGCGATCGCTGGCAGCTGGCTGCTCTTGCATCGCTGGTGGATTTCTGTGCCGTTGGCTCTGGCGGTGTTGCTGTGGTGGTGGCTCTTTTTAGTGATTGTGCCGCGGGCCTACCAAGCTGAACTGGAGCGGGATGAAAGCTTGTTGAAGGAGTAGGGGGGGGCTGAGGGCCTAGGAGACAGGTTGCATCAAGCCGCCACCGGGACTGGAATCGTCATCATCGTTGTTGCGATTGCGATCCATCACCGCCAGTAAGCCGAGGCCTAGAGCACCGGCAAGTAGGGAGAGGAGCGCTGTGGCCGGCTCAAAACCCATGGCTTGGTTGGCCGACCCAGTGCCCAGATTGATCAATTCACCCATGGCGTCAAGCTTTCCCTTTCCTCACAATCGTAACGAAGCTTTGCGCGACGTGGCGTCCCTCGGGCTCTGGTCGGGATGGGGCCCAAGGGGCAGCTTTTGCATCGACATCGGTCGATAGACGCAGCGAGCACCAAGCCATAGAAAGGGTTGGGTAATCGAGATTGCCCTTTTGATTCTTTTGTGTGTTGTCTCGATGGTTCTTTCGCGGCTGAAAAGTCTTCCTTCCTTGTTGGCAACGAAGGCACTGTCCACTCTCCTGGAGTCGGTCGATCATCTCATTCCAACAAGGAGTCTTGACGGTATTGGTTCTTTTTGGGTCGATAGCAACACCATCCGTCTGTTGCTTGCTTCAGCTGTTGCTCCCGAAACCAGATATTCCTACAAGTTTGCAAATGGTCTTTCGCTTTCTTGCTCCCAAATTCAATACTTTGATGTTAACAAGTCTGGCAAGGTTGTAAGGTCGGGGATAGGATATGATGCTATAATAAAAAGGTCGGTTGTGGATTGCCTGGAGCGTGAACAGGTTAGTTTTCTTGTAGATAGTGTTTTAGGTATCAGTGATTCGCGGCGATCAAGCCCAGGGCATAGCTGTTGCTTTGCTGCCGATGAATCCTCTCCAAGCCCCGATGAGGTTGATGCCGGACGCGCTGATTCTTTGTCTTTGGCTTGCGAAGATTTATCCGTTGCCAATGGAAACTGCGATGACTCTGTGATGGCTGTAGATGTGAAAAACAATGTGCTGTACACAGCACGCGATTTGCAGCGTTTTTCAGTGAATCAGGCCCTGGTGGTAGATAGGGGATTTAGCGAGAAGGTTGGCTTTTTCGTCGTTGATGATTCGACTCCAGGCCCTGCATGGATCGATGGGGGCAGACAGGATGTAGGAGGCACAGATGATCTTGCCCTCAAAGGTCTCAAGGTTGGTCAATTGTATATTTGGGATGTTTGCCCACAAGTGCGACTGGTTAGTTTCTAGGTGATTGGCGATGTTGCGCGGGATGGCCTGATTGCTTGGTGCTCGTAAGCAAAGTTGTTTGTTTGACTCGTGAAGTCATCCGATTAGTCAAGGCTTTGTTGCAAGTTTGTCCTATCAAAAAGTGATCGACTTGGTGGCCGAAACCTGTCCCGAGAATCGTAGAATTGTATTGATTGACATTTTAGAGCTGGTTGCTATTCCTTAATTAGCTGATTCGATTGTTGCTGGGGTTGATCCTTGCCTAGGGCCCCATCGGTTGGGCAGGGTTTTGGGCTAGGCCCTCACACGCAGAGTACGGCTTCGTTTTGGGCCTTGAGGTGCTCGGTGCGCTGGGCATCGGTGAGGCCATCTGATCCGGGGATTTGTTCTGCCATCAGATTCAGCCAGTCCATCAACTGCTCCAACTGTTTTTCCATGGGCAGCATGCCCAGCCCCCTGGCGAGAACCTTTGCCGTGCTGCCCGATCCGGCCTGGAAGACCAGGCGGCCATGCAGGTGGGTGGGAAGGGCCTGGCGCAGGTTGCGGAAGGCGGGTTCTTCCATTGGTGTTTCCAAGGCGATGCTGGGCTTTTCAGGCTTGATCCGGGAGAAGCCGCAGCGCTTCGCCACCAGCTTGAGTTGCATCAGCAGAAGTAGGGATTGAACCGGCGCCGGGATGGCGCCGTAGCGATCGACCCAGCCAGCCGCCAGCTCCACCAGGTTCTCCTTGGAGGTGCAATCGGCTGCCTGGCGATAGGCGGTGATTTTTTCGTCGTTTTCGGTGATCCAATCGCCCGGGATAAAGGCCGTGACGGGCAGGTCGATTTGGGTGTCCTCGACGGCGGGGATGTCTTGACCCTGGATCTCGGCGAGGGACTCCTGCAGCATCTCCATGTAGAGGTCGAAGCCAATCGTCTCCATCTGGCCGCTTTGCTCCACCCCCAGCAAATTGCCCACGCCGCGGATCTCCATGTCGCGCATGGCCAGCTGATAGCCGCTTCCCAGTTGGGCAAATTCCTGGATGGCCCTGAGCCGTTGGCGAGCCGCTTCCGAAAGCGATGCGTTGCCTGGATAGAACAGCCAGGCATGGGCCTGGATACCGCTGCGGCCCACCCGGCCGCGCAATTGGTAGAGCTGGGCCAGGCCGAATTTGTGGGCGTCCTCGATCAAAATCGTGTTCACCCGAGGGATATCGAGGCCGCTCTCCACGATCGTGGTGCAGAGCATCACATCGGCTTCACCGGCGTTGAACGCCACCATGGCGCTCTCTAATTCACCCTCGGCCATCTGGCCATGGGCCACCAGCAATTTGAGTCCGGGGATCATCCCCCGCAATTGGCCGGCCACATCCTCGATGCCCTCCACCCGCGGGACCACGTAGAACACCTGACCGCCGCGATCCAGTTCCTGGCGCAGGGCACTGCGGACGGCCTCCTCATCAAGGGCCGAGAGATGGGTTTTGATCGGCCGGCGCAGGGGCGGTGGCGTGGTGATCAGGCTCATTTCCCGCACCCCCGAAAGGCTCATGTAGAGGGTGCGCGGAATCGGGGTGGCTGAAAGGGTGAGAACGTCGACGTCCTTGCGCAGGGCCTTGATCTTTTCTTTTTGGTTGACGCCAAAACGCTGTTCCTCATCCACCACCAACAGCCCGAGTTGCTCGAAGCTGGTGTCCTTGCTGAGCAGTTGGTGGGTGCCCACCACCACGTCCACGGTGCCCGCTTTCAGCCCGGCCAGGATGGCTTTGCGCTCGGCCGCCGTACGAAAGCGGTTCAGCAGGGCCACTTTGAGGGGATAGGGGGCAAAGCGTTCGGAGAGGGTGCGCCAATGCTGTTGGGCGAGCACCGTGGTGGGGGCAAGCATCGCCACCTGTTTGCCTGCCGTAACCGCCTTAAACACGGCGCGGATCGCCACTTCCGTCTTGCCAAAGCCCACATCGCCGCACACCAGCCGGTCCATGGGCTGGTCCCGTTCCATGTCGCGCTTCACCTCGCTGATGGCCTTGAGTTGGTCGGGGGTGGGTTCGTAGGGGAAGGAGTCTTCCAGCTCGTTTTGCCAGGGTCCGTCCGGGGGGAAGGCAAAGCCAGGCGCCTGGTGCCGCTCGGCATAGAGCTTGACCAGGTCCATCGCCACCCTGCGGATGGCCTTTTGGGCCCGTTCCTTGGCCTTGGTCCAGGCGGTGCCGCCCATCCGATTGAGCTCGGGCGGGGCATCGGTGGTGGCCCGGAAGCGCCCCAGGCTGCCCAGTTGGTCGGCGGCCACCCGCAGCAGGCCATCGGCGTATTGCACCACCAGGTAGTCGCGCGATTCCCCGCCGATGGCCAGCTTTTCGAGTTTGAGGAATTTGCCCACACCGTGATTGCGGTGCACCACAAAATCCCCGGGCTGCATTTTGTTCGGATCCACCGTGCGGCTGGCGGCCTTGCGGCGGCGACGCACGTAGCCCGTGGCGGCCAGGGAGTGTTGGCCGAAAAATTCGCGATCCGTAATCAGCACCAACTTCCAGGCTGGTAGCTGAAGCCCTTCCAGCTCGGCAGTCCCCCTGGTCTTCAGGGCCACGGGGGTGTTCTGTTCAATCAGGCGCTCAATGGCCGGTGTGTCGGCCGGGTTGGGCACAAACCGGGTGATGCAGTCGTGTTCTTCCAGCAGGGCCACCGCCCTGCTGGGCTGGGCTGAGAGCAGCCAAACCCTGGCTTTCTCAGCTGTAAAGCCCTTCACCAGGCCGGCGAGCTTGCCGAAGGCATTGGGGTAGGCCGGCACGGAGCGGCTGGCCAGATCAAGGCTGTTGGGATGGTTGTCCGTTTCAAACAGCTCGGCCAGGTCAAAACCGCTAAAGGCCTCGAGTTGATCGATGGCTGTTTGGGGATCCCGGTGCAGGGTGATGGGCAGCTGGGGGTGCTCGTTGGCCAAATCGGCCCCGTGGTCTTGGGCATGGTCAAACCACTGCTGGCCATGGGCCAGGCAATGGCGCCTTTCATCCACCGCAACCAGGGTGTGGGCGGGGAGGTAATCGAGCAGGGAAGCGGGCTGGCTCCAGGCCAGCCCCATCAGGCGCCGCATCCCCTCCGGGGTACCGCCTTCGAGCAGCTCATCGGTGGCTTTGGGCCCCAGGAGATCCTCTAGCCCATCGGGCATTGTCTCGCGAAGGACATCGGCGATCAGGGGCGCGTAGCCGGTGGGGGTGAGGCGCATCACCTCAATGGCGTCGAGGGAGCGCTGGCTGGCGGGATCGAATTCCCGCAGTTTTTCCAGTTCGTCGCCAAACAGTTCAAGCCGCACGGGCAGCTCTGCGCTCACGGGAAACACATCGACGATGTCGCCGCGCCGGCTCCAGCTGCCCTCTTGCTCAATCGTTGCGACCCGTTCGTAGCCCAGGCGGGTGAGCGTGGATGCCAGCTGCTCGAGATCGAGCACATCCCCTCTGCGAAGACTGAAGCATTGGGACGCCAGGGCCGCAGGTGGGGGCAGGTGGGGTTGGAGGGCCCGTTCGGTGGCAACCACCGCCAAACCCTTGGAGGCCTCAGTGGCATCCCCTTTCCCTGGGGCATCCATCCATTCGCTGAGCACCTGGAGCTGCCCCCAGGTGATCTCACTGGTGGGATCGAGGGGTTCGTAGGGCGAACCTTCGCTGGTGGGGTAGAGCTGACAGCTGCTCCACCCCATCAACTCCAGCAGGGATGCCCAGCGGCCCGCCTCTTCCAGGGTGGGCACGATCACCAGGAGGGGGGCGCCCGCTGATCGGGCTAGGGCACTGCTGATGAGCGCCCGGGCCCCCCGGCCAGCTCCGCTGAGCCGCAGTCGATCAGGACGCAGGCTCCGTTCCAGGACCTCCCCCGTGAGGGGCACCTGCTGCAGCTGGCGCACCAGGGGGGAGAGGGGCATCGGATGGCCAGGAAAGGTCCGTTGATCTTCGCAACTGGCCTTCGCTTGCAGGGTTGGTTCAACACGATCCAATCCCATCGTTACCGTGGTGACCTTCGGTGCCCTGCACGACCCGCACCCCTGCAAAGGGTGCTGACCTTGGCGATGAAACGTCTTTCACTGCAACTCTTCCTCGGCATTGCCCTGCTCCTGATGGCAGGCCTGCTTGCGTTGAAGAAGCAGGACAAAGAAAGGGTCTCTGCGGTTTCCAAACAGGTTCAATCGAATATCACTGGGCCTTCTCTTCCGAAGCCTTCTCCAGGCTTGATGCCCTTCGATCCATCGAGTTCAAAACAGGTTCTGGATCAGTTGGCTTCAGCGGATCTCCAATGGATTCCAAAATCTGAAGTGATGCCGAATGGAACGACCCGCTACAGCTATAAGCGGCGGGCTGGGGAGCCAACCCTCTCGATCGCACAAATCAGAAACTTGATGATGAACCCGCCGACCTTCGATCCGGAACGCCGGTCAATTTCAGAACTTTGGCAAGTCTTGGAGGCTAAGGGAGTCAAGATTCGCCTTGTCATTCCGCTAAAGGTTGGGGCAGCTGGTGAATGGGATGCCAAGCAGAAGACCATACGCATCAATCCTGAAGTCCTTGACAAGGGCAGCAAGGAATTTGCATGGGTTTTGAATCATGAGGCTATTCATGTGGCCCAAAGCTGTAAACGCGGATCCCTCAGCTCCAATCCTGAAGTTATTGGCCTATCCAATAATCTCCCGCCCTCCCTGGAGTCCATTCTTGACAAACCTCCCTATCGAAATGCCCCATCTCAAGCAAAAGGCTTGGAACAGGAAGCTTTTGCAAACCAGGCCAATCTTGGTCTTGGTCCCTCTTTGGTCAAGGCTTACTGCCTCTGATATCTACACTTTCGAGCATTGCGACAAGATTGATGTCTTGTGGCCAATATCATCGCGCATTATGATGAGCTTGGCGTTTTTTGCTCATCCCCACTCCGTTTAAAGCTCTCCCAGCGCAGGGGTTGTTTGCCCTGTCTTTGCGTTTTGGTGTCCTTTGGTTGATCGATAGCTCGCTGTCTAATGTGCTGCTTAGTAGTGATAGTATTGGCGACAAAAATTCAATATTATGATCGCTTTTTTTGAGGCATTAACTGGCTATTGATTCCTTGCTCCCGCCGTTGTGATGGGCATCGACGTGTTGCGGCCGTTCCCCAGACTTGTGATTCCGGTGGCCAGTCTCTATCCGGCATTTGCGGTGCCCCAGTTGATTGCTAAGATGCTATTAATGGTGCTAACTGCCCACGTCATGGCTGGCATTGGATTGACTGAGCTATGGGATGTGGCGGCGGTTTGCTTTATGTCTCTTGTGGTTTTTATAGTGGTCTACTTATTGTTTGATGTGACGATACGCGGTGGGGCTTTTGTTGGGCCTTCGCGGGAGAGTCTTCCCCTCCTGAACCCCATCTGATTGATTATTTGTTCGTTTCGCTCCATGTCAACTCCACCTAGGGGTCTACAAGCGAGGTGGTGATGTCGCGTCGGTGCACATTGGTGATGGCCCTGCAAGCCCTGCTATCTGTCTTAATGTTGACTGTCTAAATATTGACTATCTAAATGTTGGCTGTTTCAATGTTGGCTGTTTCAATGTTGGATTTGTTGATTGCCCATGTTGTTGGTGCGACGACCTGATCTTTGCTAGTTTAAATTCCCATTAATTCACCTTCGAGAAGCATGTTGAATTGAAGGAGTTGGGTGTCGTTCAATTGCTGCCGACTTGAAAGGCTGAAGTGTTGTTCTAGAAAAGTTCTTCCCCTCGATGCATCCCATTGCAGTTGTCCAAGCAATTGGTCGCATTGGTTGAGTAGGTCTTTGCGCCGGAGGGGCACTGGGGCACTGCCAGGGTTGGCCCCCGGATTGAGGGCCTCAAGGGATTTGAGGTAGCCCACGATGTCGGCGTAGCTGGTGAGGCGGTTTCGGCTCGGATGGCTAAAAGCTCGTTCGAGATAGATCGCTTCCTCCTCCCGGCTCCAGCCCAGCCGTTGGAGCTGAAGGTCCAGCCGCGTGAGTTCGCTGCTCCAGTCCTCGGGTTCACGACCTGGAACCTCCTGTGATGGAAGTTCCAGGTGGTCAAACAGGGGCAGTTTGACTTCTATCTCGCCTAGCTCTGCAGCTGGTGGAGTTGCTGGTTCAGGTGGTGGTTCAGCTGCGGATGGTTGGTAGGGGATTGGTGCGGGTTTGGGTGCCTTCTCAGCTTTGGTGGGTGGTTCTTGCTGCTCGGTTCTGGCCGAGTGACTTGGGTTCGATTCCGGTTGGATTCCCAGCCGTGCCAAGAGCCGGCTCCTGGCCCGATCCTCAGCTTCTTCGGCCGTTGGGGCTTCACCAAGGGCGCTGCCCAGGCATTGGTCTTTGGCCATCGCCCGCACCTGAACCACCCGCTTGCCGGTTTCGGCATGCACCAACTGGGCCTCGAGCTGCATGGCTGGTGGGCTCCTTGCGCCAACGGACTTCCTAGAGTGGACCCTCCTTGGATCCGCTGCAGCATTTTGGAAGCGGAGTCGATCCAATCGCTAACCCCCCTGCTTCAGCAAGCCGATCAATGGGTCGAGGTGTTGGTGCTCCTGCCCTTGCTGGTGGCGCTTGAAATTGTTTTATCAGCAGACAATGCCATTGCGCTCGCGGCCATCGCTCGGGGACTGGATGACCCTGGTACTCAGCGCCAGGCCCTTAATCTCGGACTGGCGATCGCCCTGGTTTTTCGCCTCGGTTTGATTGTGGCGGCCCAGTGGGTCTTGAATTTTTGGCCCTTGCAGTTGCTAGCTGCCGGGTACTTGTTTTGGCTATGTGGCAGCCACCTCATCAAGGTGTCGGCACCATCGCCAGCCGAGTTGGCTTCTCCAGTTGATTTAAATGTTTCCACCGATTTGAGCTCTTTTGCTCCATTGGATGGGGGCACTGAAGGGAGCCGCAACCCCACGGCAGCCCCACTGGTTGGCGCCACCAAGGGCCTTTCGTCTGTGGTGATGACCTTGGCCCTTACCGATTTGGCCTTCTCCCTCGACAGTGTGGCTGCAGCTGTAGCGGTGACCGATCGGTTATTGCTCGTGATGGCCGGAGGGGTGGTCGGGGTGGTCGCCCTGCGGTTAACAGCAGAATTGTTTATCCGCTGGCTTGAGCAGTACCAACACCTGGAAACGGCCGGATACTTGGCGGTTGGTTTTGTGGGTTTCAGGCTGTTGTTGCGGCTGCTCGTTCCTGATTTCGATCTCCCGGAATGGTCGTTATTGCTGTTGGTTGCTGCTTTGTTTGCTTGGGGCTTTTCGAAGCGCAATCCCCTTGAGGCTGCTGAGCTGACCGACAGTGCTCAAGGCTGATGCGAATTGAGTTGCGCCAAAGTGGCAACGACTCCCTACTGACAACCTTCGAAGTCGAAGCCCTGGCCGATGTGCCCCAGCCCGGACGCTGGTTCATCGTTGAGAACCAGAGTTACCTGGTCTTGCAGCGGAGCCACCGCCACAAACTGATTGATGGTCTCTATAGGTTGGCGTCCATTGCTTTGCAGGTGAAGGCCCAGGCCCAACCCAAGGACGCCCACTGGTGGAACAACCAATGGGTGATTGGTGATCCCAGTTGCCGCTTCAATGCCCGCAGCCCCCTGCTGCGCTGTGCCGTCCTGCCCGATGGTCCCTGCGAGCGCTGTGCCCACTTCCAACCCCATGGAATGGATTGGATGCCGGTTGGATAATGGGCACGGAGTTGCCTCGGGACTGGGTGCGGCAAACCCCGACCACTGCTTCAAACACCTGGTCTGGACGCCCTTGCATCCATCGGAGACCTTCAGCTTTTGGCAGGTTCAGTTGCTTCGCCTAGGGAGCGGGCCCGATGGCTTGGCTCCAGACCCTATCTCTGCTGGGCTTGTTTCGGCCTGGATCTATCTGCCAGACCCTTCAACCAAGGTGCGCCATGTTCAGTCGCCGATGGTGCTCGAGGTTTTGGCGCCCAGGTCCTGGTGGGGCGATTGAGCCCCGGTTGTTGCGCCACTGGTTGCGGGGATGCCTGCTCGAGGCCTTGGCCCTGGGCGATGCCGATCTCTTAGCCACCTGTGCCAAGGCCTGGAATCTCTACGGCCCCTAGGGTGGAGGGATCTTGATTGTTAATGCGATTACGCAAACTGCTCTTGATTTCGCCTCCCTTGGGTTGGGGGAGCCGATTCTTAAGGCTGTAGCCGAAAAGGGCTACACCAAGCCTTCCCCAATCCAGGGCCAGTGCATTCCTGCCGTACTTGCTGGTCACGATGTGATGGCGGCTGCCCAAACGGGTACGGGCAAAACGGCCGGCTTCACCCTGCCGATGCTCGAGAGGCTTCGCCATGGGCCCCATGCCCGGGCCGGAATTGTGCGGGCGTTGGTGCTGACCCCTACCAGGGAATTGGCGGCCCAGGTTGCGGAAAACGTCAAGGCCTATGGCCACTACCTAGATCTGCGCAGTGATGTGGTGTTTGGTGGGGTAAAAATCAACCCCCAGATCACCCGCCTGCAGCGGGGAGCAGACATTCTTGTGGCCACCCCTGGTCGGTTGATGGACCTCCATCAACAGAAGGCCCTGCGTTTGGATCGGGTGGAGATCCTGGTGCTTGATGAAGCCGATCGCATGCTGGATATGGGGTTCATCCGCGACATCCAGAAAATTCTGGCGTTGATGCCCCCCAAGCGCCAAAACCTGCTGTTCTCCGCCACCTTCTCAGGAGATATTCGCCGGCTCGCCACTGGCTTATTGCACCAACCGGTGCAGCTGCAAGCCACCCCCGAAAACCGCGCGGCCCCCACGGTGGAGCACTTGCTCCATCCCTGTGACATGGACCGCAAACCCGATCTCCTGAGCCACCTGATTCGGCTCAACGACTGGCAGCAGGTGCTGGTGTTTTCCCGCACCAAGCATGGGGCGAATCGCATGGCTGAACGCCTCAGTCAGGAAGGGATGGCGGCGTCAGCTATCCATGGCAATAAGAGCCAGGGCGCTCGCACGCGCGCCCTATCGGATTTTAAAAGTGGGGCCCTGCGCGTGCTGGTGGCCACCGATTTGGCAGCCCGCGGTATCGATATCCACCAATTACCCCATGTGGTCAATCTGGATCTCCCCAATCAGGCCGAGGACTACGTCCATCGGATCGGCCGCACCGGTCGGGCCGGCCACAATGGCCATGCCATTTCCCTGGTGGCGGCTGAAGAAGTGGAGTTGTTACGGGCGATCGAGCGCCTGATTGGCAATCCCTTGCCCCGCCAGGAGGTTGTGGGCTTTGAACCCAAGGTTCTCAAGGCTGCTCCCCTTGATCTCAGTGGGGGCCGGGGCAAGGGGCGCCGTTCGAGCTCGGGAGCACGCGGGCGCAGCAGCCACCCAGGTGCGGCCCAATCCGCGCCGAAACGGACCGGACGGCGCCCCGCCGGTGGTCGCTAGGAGCACTCCCACGTCGGGTGGTCCCTAACAGTGAGAACTGCAGCGTCGAACACAGTGTCTTTTCTTCTACTGGGCTCAGATGGGTTTTCTCGCATGACATGGATGCCCTACGAGCCCGGATCACCCGAGTGCCGCGTTCTGATCAGTTGCAAGACCCAGATCGAGTCGATGCTCCTCTCCCTCGATCGCCTCGATAACAGTCAGCACATCCGCGACCAGCTGGTGTCCGTCCACAATCAGCTGGAGGGTTTGCATGCCCTGCACCGCAAGGTAGTTCTTGAAAAGACGGCCTGTTAGCTCCGGCTGTTGAAGCTGCCGCTGTTAACGCCATCGATTGAAGCACCACTGACAGGATTCCATGGCTCCAGCTCCCCCAAGTGACCTTTCCCCTGCTCTAGCCGCAACCCTTGGCAGCATGCAAGGGAGTCAGGGCGCATCAACCCTTCTCAGCCGAAGTGTTGGCCGGGGGTTGCAGCGAGTTGTTGGATGAGCGATTGGCCTGTGGCAGCTGCCTTGCCCTCCAGTTGACCTGAGCGAAGCAGGAGGGGGCAGCCACCGGTGGCAATGACCAAACCAACGCCTGGCTCGATGGCCAACACCCTGCCCGGGTAGGGCTTGTGGCGTTCTGATTGGGGGGGAATGTCTGCATTAGGGTTCTGCCCCCATTGGTCGGCCAAGGGCCTGGCATCGGGGCTGAGTTGGTCGCGGAGCCGCTGAACCAGGGGTTCGGTGGCCAAGAGCTTGAGCCGCTTGCCAGCCCAAGGGCTATGGGCTCCGGGATAGAGGCCCATGACTTTGCGGTGCAGTGCTAAGGCGCTTTGGCTCCAGTCGAGCAGAAAGTCGTCTTTCACCAGCTGGCGGGCGTAGGTCATGCCTTGCTCGCTTTGGCTCTTGAGGCCAAGGCGGGCCCAGCGTTCCGCCTGGCTTCCTGGCCCAGCCCCTTCAATCAGGGGCATTGCCTGCACCAGCAAGGAGCCGGTGAGGTCTGCGAGGCTCCCGCCCAGGTGGTGGGCGTTGTCCAGAAGGCCAATGGGCAGGCTGCTCTCCAACAGCACCGGCCCGGTGTCAAGCCCCTCTTCCATGGCCATCACCCCCACGCCCGTTTGGCTATCACCTTCCAGCAAACACCACTGGATTGGGCCCGCTCCCCGCCAGCGGGGCAGCAGGGATCCGTGGCCGTTCCAGCAGCCCATGGGGGGTTGGGCCAGGATCGCTGGGGGCAGGATTTGGCCGAAAGCCACCACCACGTAGACATCTGCCTCCAGGGCGGCGAGTTGCTCCTGGCAGGCGAAATCCTTGCGGATGCGCTCCGGGGTGAACACAGGCACCCCCAGTTCCAGGGCCCTGGCTTTGACGGCGGAGGCGACCAGCTCCTTACCCCGGCCCCGGCGTCGATCCGGTTGACTCACCACCCCCACGAGATCATGGCCAGCCTCCACCAGGGCATTCAGGCTGGCTACGGCATAGGAGGGGGTGCCCCAGAACAGGATCCTCATGGGGGGCAGCTGGTTTTGGGCCTAGGCCTCGCCGGTGATGGAGAGTCCGTCCACCCACACATGGGGACAGAGACCATCGGGCGTCACCTTGGCTGGGCCTTCGAAACCCACCAGACCCTTGAGCATGGTCCGGATGTCACCGGCCACGGTGGCGGCTTCGATGGAACGGCGTTGGCCGTTCTGGATCAGCCAGCCATCAAAGGGCAGGGAGAAGGAACCTTGGCTGGCCTTGACTCCGGCATGGAGGGCGGACAACGACTCAATCAACACGAGCGGGGTTGCGGCGCCGAGGTGATTGAGGCCCTGTTGACCGCCATTGCTACCGGGGGTGGCACTGATTTCAAACCAGTCGGGACCCACCGACACCTTGGAGCCCATGCCGGCGTGGCCCGTGGGCGCCACGCCAAAGGCCCGGGCCGTGGCTTCTGAATGGAGAAAGTGCTGGATCACGCCGCCCTCAAGCAGGGCCAGGGGTTTGGTCGGGGTGCCCTCCCCATCAAAGGCCGATGCGCCGACGTTGCCCGGGTTGAGGCCGTTGTCGTGGATGGAGAGAAACGGTGCCGCCAATTGTTGGCCCAGGGACTCCTTGCTGCTCAGGCTCACCCCATCGAGGATGGCCCTGGCGTTAAACAGGCTGCTGAAGGCGCCAACCAGATCAAGGAAGGCTTCCGGACTAAACACGCAGGTGTAGTGGCCGGTGTCGATGGGGGCGTAGTCGAGGTGGGAGATGGTGCGCTCGGCCGCCTCGTCAATGCAGCCGGCAATATCGAGGTCTGAGGCTCCATAGGCCAACCGCACGGCACCACCACTGCGGGGTTTTCGGCCGGTCTCTTCTGCGCGGGCGTAGAGATAGATGCTGGCCGTGGTCAGCTGCTGGTGGCGGCAGGCTCCATCGCTGTTGAGGTAGATCCTTTCGCTGCTGCGTTGAGCTAGGCCGTTGTAGGGAACCGTGCCAATGGCCTGGTGGCGATCCAGCAGTTGGCGCTCGGCGTCCTTGAGGGTGGCGAGTAGGTCGAGAATGGATTGGGGTCGGTGGATCGGTTGCTCCAGGGTCGCCAGGGGAGCTGTGGCCAGGGGCGAAAAGGCTGGGGTCTCATCGGCATTGCCGAAGACACTGGCATCGCGGGCACCTTTGAGGGCCTTGGCCAGGCCTGGGTCCGAGAGATCGGATGTGCTGGTCACCCCCACGAGTCCATCGCCATTCCAGACCCGCACGGTGATGGCACTGCGCTGGGCGCCCTTCATTTGCTTGGCCTCGCCCCGGTCCACTTGAACCGACGTGTCGGTGCTGCACGATGCGCCCAGATCCCATTGATGGATTCCTGCGCCGATGGCGAGCTGCTCGAGGCGATCCCTGAGCTGGATGGGGTTGAGACTTTTTGAGTTGGCGTCCATCTGGGCGCTGGATTGGGAGCCCACGATTAACGGCCCCCCACGGTGATGGAATCCACCTTGATGTGGGGTTGGCCCACGGTCACAAAGATGCTGCCGCTCACCGAACCGCAGAAGCCTGCGGCTAACTCGAGGTCATTGGCGCACATCGAAATTCGAGGCATCACCTCCTTGGCTTCACCAATCAAGGTGGCCCCCTTCACCGGTTTGGTGAGTTTGCCGTTTTCAATCAGGTAGCCCTCTTCCACGGCGAAATTAAACTGGCCTGTGGGCCCCACGCTGCCCCCGCCCATGGATTTGCAGTAGAGGCCCTGGTCCACCGAGGCGATCAGCTCCTCCGGGCTATGGGGTCCTGCGGCAATAAAGGTGTTGCGCATGCGGCTGGCGGCTGCAAAGGAATGGCCCTGGCGGCGACCGCTGCCGGTGCGGGCATGGCCGGTGCGCAGTTCCCCGGCTCGATCACTGAGAAAGCGCTTCAGCACACCATTCTCAATTAAGACCGTGCGCTCGGCCTCCATGCCCTCGTCATCCATGCACAGGGAACCAAAGGCCCCATCACTGAGGCCTTCGTCGATGGCGGTGACGGCCTCATGGGCGATCAGATCACCCACCTTGTCGGCAAAGGGGGTGGTGCCCCGTTCGACCTGGGTGGTTTCAAGGAGATGGCCGCAGGCCTCGTGGAAGATCACGCCGCCAAAGCGGTTGGCGAGCACCGCAGGCATCTGGCCTGCTTCGACGTAGTCGGCATAGAGCATGGTGCCGGCGCTGGAGCACACCTCTTGGGCCGAGCCATCCGCATCCCATTGGCGAAGATCGTCCGGGCGTCCGGAGGTGCCGTAGCGGCGGCCGAGGCCGGCCCGGTGGTCACCATCGGCGGCCAGCACGTTGAGGCCAAGGGATTGGTGCAGGCGGATGTCGCGGGCAAAGGTGCCATCACTAGCCGCCACCAGCACCTCCTGCCAATCGCGGGCATAGCTGCCGCGGCGGGCTTGCAGGTGATGGCCATGGCGCTCGAGGGCTGCAGTGCCATCCAGCAATTTGTTGGTGGCTTCTTGAATCTCCGGGCAACGCTGGAGCCAATCGGTTTTGCTTGCACCGAAATTGCGCAGTTCCTTGAGGCCTTCAAAGCTGGCAACGGCTGAGGCTGTGGGAGCCAGGCCTAGCATGCCCAGGGCCTGTTCCAGGGCATGGTGCAGACCCGCCTCGCTGAGGTCATTGGTACTGACAAAGCCGTCGCGTTCGCCACGAAACACCCGAATGCCAGCTCCCATGCCAAAAGCTGGACTGACGCTGGTGATGGTGTCCTGCTCGGCTAACAGACCGATGTGGTCGGTGCGCTCGAGAAAGACTTCAACAAGATCGGCGCCGCTGCCGCGGCCGCTGGAAAGAAGGCTTTCCAGCCTGGAACTCCAGGTGGTGTCAAAACCACCGGTTTGGGGGGATAGGACCACTCAGCGTCAGCGAATGGCGGGTTGGAAGGCGTCGCTGCGGATGGGTGCCATCAGGAACAGCTTGGCCATCTCCAAGCCATTGGCGGCCCAGTAGGGCAGTTTGCGCAAGGCTTTCAGTACCCCTGGAGCCTTGCTGGCATCGGCAGCAGCCAAGGCGTTGTTGTTGGTGACGAGCCTTTCTAGACGGATGTAGAACTTGGGATGGTCCACATTGAGGACCACGGGAAACACCCGGGCGGAGGTTTCGTTGGTCTTGGCGATCACGAGCTTGTCGTACTCGCGGGCATCAAGGCCGAGGGCCTCATAGAACTCCTTGCGGGCCACGTCCCGCACGTACATGGTGGCAAAAACGGCCAGGAGGAAGAAGCGGCACCAGAGGCGAGCCCGCAGGCCCCGCACGGTGTCGGGTTGGGCCTTCATCAAGGCATCGAAGAAATCGCCGTGGCGGTTCTCGTCCTGGCACCAGTTCTCAAAGAAGTTGAAGATCGGGAAGATCTTGCTCTCGGGGTGTTGCTCGAGGTGGCGGTAAATGGCGATGTAGCGCCAGTAGCCAATTTTCTCGGAGAGATAGGTGGCGTAAAAGATGAACTTCGGTTTGAAGAAGGTGTAGGCCTTGTTGGCGGTGAGGAAGCCCAGGTCGAGCTGGAGGCCGAAATCGCCCATCGACTTATTAAGAAAGCCAGCATGGCGGGCCTCATCCCGGGCCATGTGGGCAAAGCATTCAGCTAGGAGGGGATTTTTATCCTTGATGCGGCGGCTCAGTTCCTTGTAGAGCAGGAAGCCTGAAAACTCTGACGTGCAGCTCTGCTCGAGGAACTCGACAAAAACCTGGCGGGTTTTGGGATCCAGCTGGTCTGCGGCGCCATCAAACTCTTCGTTGCGGACAAAGTGGTGGCGGTTGTAATCCTTGCGGAACTCTTCGCAAATGGCTTCGAGCTCAACCTCATTCGGGCGCAGATCCATCGCCGCCATGGCGTCGAAATCTGTGGTGTAGAAGCGGGGGGTGAGGATCGTGTCCCTGGCAGGATCCTTGGTCACCGGTGCATCGGGGGTTCCGACTGCCCCTAGCCCCTGGGCTTGGCTGGGCTTGGCTTCGGCTGTAGCAGCGGGAGGCACCATCGCGCGTTGCGGCTTAAGGCTGTCAATGCATCGTAGAGGGAGCCACTGTCAGTTCGGGCCCAGCCATTTCTGGCCGTTAAGCCTTTGTACCAAGCGGGAAACGATCAGGGCCAAGCTCATCCGTTTTTCATCGATCAGAAACGACTCCAAAAGACTCGGTTCGCTGCCGGCTTCGGCAATGGCCACGGTTTTGGAGGCGTTGATGTCGTCAGTGGTGAAGCAGAGCCAGAACCGGCGTTCGCCAGGCAAGCAACCCTTCACCATCCAGCAGTCCATGCCGACCACGGGCATCGGACCCTGTTCAAAACTCAGTTCTGCAGCAGGCCCGCCATAGCTTTGAATCTCCTTGGCGAGGGCCGGCAGCAGGAGTTGCGGCACGAACTCGGCAAAGGGCTTGTCTTCAGGGGCCGGAGGTTTGACTTTGGGGGCGGCAGCGGGGCTGCTCTCTACCGGCTGGGGGGCAGAACTGGCGGAATCGCTCACCGTTACAGGCCCTCAAGGCATCAAGTTTTCACTTTAGCCAGTGCCCAGTTAGAGAGTGCCCAGCTTGAGCTTGGGCGGCCCGATGGGTGAGGGGTGCCCCCCTCCAGGCGGTATCTGGTTCTTACCAGTCGTCGCTGGCGGCCTGATCCCAGCCATCGCCTACGGCGGTTGCTTTGGCCTCGGGGGCGTGGGGAGGGGGCGCACTGGCGGTTTGGGCTTTGCGAATCACCCGAAAAGGCACGGCCACCGTGGGTGCCGGTTCACCTGGTGCCCGGGATGGACCTGCTTGAAAGGGGCTCCGTGATGGCCCGTTGGATGCTTCTTTGGCTTGGCGCTTGCCTGGGCCCTTGGCTGGGCTCTCAACATCTGGCCAGATCCCGTCGTCTTGCATACCTGCTCGATTGGTCGGGCGACGGGTTGGCAGGCCCTGGGCGCCTGGGCCCAGGCGCAGGGCAAGGCCAGTGGCGGCCGCACTGATGGCCGCCCCGCCCCCGGCGGCGATGCTCAGCCAAAGCCCGATCGACAGCGTTGGTGTGGTCCAGGTGAGTAGGCGTAGGGCCACCAACGGCCTTGGGTTGATCGCCCCAACCAACACGACCACCAGCAAGGGGGCCAGCAGGGGAAACAGAAAGAGCCGTTGCAGGAGGAGCACAGCAGGGGGATCGGGTGGGGGCTACTCGGCCTGATCGGCTCGTGCTGAGTTTGGGCGGCCCAGGGCTCCCTGCCAACGGTTGAGGTTGCCCAGGTCGTAGCCCAGCACGTCGAAGACGCGGATCACTAAAAAATCCACCATGTCCTCAATCGTCTGGGGCTGGTGGTACCAGGCAGGCACGGGGGGAGCAATGCGGGCCCCAGCTTCAGCCAGGGTGGTCAAATTGCGCAGGTGGATGAGGTTCCAGGGGGTTTCCCGCGGACAAATCACCAGGGGTCTGCCTTCCTTGAGGTGCACATCGGCGGCCCTTTCCACCAGGTCCAAGGCCACTCCCGAGGCGATCCGACCCACCGTGCCCATTGAGGCGGGGAGGATCACCATCCCCTTGGTACGAAAGCTGCCGCTGGCGATGCCCACCGATTGGTCATTCCAGCGATGGCAACGCAGCTGGCCCCCCGCCATCCCCGTGCGGTCCCGCCAAAAGGCTTCCTGGGCACGCGGTTCCAGGGGCACCCGGATGCCCAGCTCGGCTTGCCACACACCAATGGCTCCCTTGGAGGTCACCACTTCCACGGTTTCGCCAGCCTCCAGTAACAGCTGGAGCGCCCGCTGGGCCAAGGGTTGGGCCGAGGCTCCAGAGATGGCTAAGACAATGGGATCCGCGGGCACTGGCTTCAAGCCTCGGTGATCACAGGTATGGGGGCAAAGGGGTCGTCTTGGGCCGCGTAGGCATCTGACGCTTCGGCTTCCCCCTCGTCCCCCTCGGGCAGGACGACGGCCAAATCAATTTGATGGCGCAGGGGATCAACCTTTTGGATCTCCACCTCCACCCGATCGCCGAGCCTGTAGGTGCGACGGTTTTTGCGGCCGACGAGGCGGTTTTGGCGGGAGCGGTACTCGTACCAGTCGTCCTTGAGGGAACTCACATGCACCAAGCCTTCCACCTGGGAGGGGGGAACCTCCACAAAGAAGCCGTAGCTCTGAACCCCACTGATCACCCCAGGCAACACCTGGCCGACCAGGGGTTCGGCCTGCCGTGCCTGGGCCATCGACAGCAGATCCTTGTGGAGTTCTGCCGTAAAGCGCACCCGTCCGTTGAGTCGTTGCACCAGACCGTGCTCTAGGGCCTCTTTGTAGGGGGTCAGGCCACTGGGAGCTAGCAGGGGCCAGTCGATGGCTCCAATGCAGGCGTCGGAGCTGAGATCCACGCTGGTTTTGTGGCGCACACTGGGACGATCCTTGCCTTCGGTGAGCAGGAGCACCAAAACATGCTGGTTCCAGAGATCGGCATAGTGGAGGGCTGGTGAGCACCAGGGGGCCAGGGCCGCACCGTCGCCCTTGAGGCCAGCGAGGGCATGGTCTCCGGTTTCGCTCGCCAAAAGAATCGGCTTGAGGGCTCCCTGCAATTGTTGTTGAAGGGCCCGGTTGCGATCGGTGATGGCAAAAGCAGCGGCCAATTCGGCAGCACTGGCATCACCCTCTTCACTGAGTTCCAGGGGAATGTCAAGGGCCAGGGCCGCCTTGGCAACGTCGTTGAGGTCGTTGGGATCGGCAGCGGCGTTGGTAGCAAACAGCGCCGGCAGGGCGAGGGCTGAGAGGTGTTGGCCCAGGGCCCGTTCAGCTACCAAAACGCACTCCCGCACCAAGGCCATCGGGTGGTGCATGGGCAGTTGCACAAACCAGCCATGCAGGGGGCTGTCTGGGCCAGGGATGGTCAAATCCCCCAGGCTGTCAATAGCGGGAAGGCCGAGATCCAGGTCGATGGATCCCTGGGAGAGCCGTAGCTGGTGAAGGAGTTCCGCTACGGATACCAGGTTTTCCAGTTGTTGCTGGTGGTCTTTGATCGCTTTGATCGCTGCCGGTACCGTGCGGCTCTTGGGCTTGCGTTCCGCGAGGGCCGTCAGGGCCGCAGCATCGACCGTGGCGATGGGTTTGATCCGACTCCGGCTGAAGCGGTAGTGCTCCAAAGCACCCTGCCCATCGAGCTCAAGGGCTACGGAGAGGGCATCCTGGCCTTCGCCGGCACTGAATGCTGCCGCTTTGGCGAGGGCAGGTGTCAGCAGGGGGAGCCACTGACGACCCACACAGAATGCCTCGCCCTGGTCGCGCAGCCAAAGGTCGAGGGCGGAGCCCAGACCCACCCGCTCAGCCACGGCAGGGCTGTGCACCCAAAGGGTCCAGCCGCCTTCCCGCTCTTCCAGGCAGATGGCAGTCCCACCAGGGGCCTCCTTGCCCGACCATCCCTGGAGCAACAGCGCTGGTTGGGCGGTGAGGTCGATGCGGTCCTTAGGGGCTAGGGCTTTCAGCGTGGCCCGCGGTGCTGCGGCGCGTTCATGCAGGTGATGCTTGGTGAGCAGCAGGTCAAGATCGGCGGCTTCCCCTCCCTTCACGGGTAGCTGCCTGGCCACGTGGCCCTGGGGCGAAAACTGGCCCACTGGATAGCGATCCACCAACACTTCGACCACAGAGGTGTGCTCTGGATCGAGGTGTTGGACGTCGCCTTCTGGCAGCTCAATGCTGGTGAGGAGCCTGTCGTCGAGGGGAGTTGCCACCAGGCGGGACTCTTGCTGTTCCACCTGGGCGAGCAGGGAGGCCGTGCGGCGCTCGAGAATGCATTGCACCCCACCTTCGGGGGAGCGGCGGCGGCCCCCTTCCCGGGTCACTTTCACCAGCACCCGGTCACCATTCCAAGCGTGGTTGAGCTGGTGATCGCGAATGTAGATGTCCTCGCCGCCGTCTTCGCGCAGGGCAAAACAAAATCCCTTACTGGAGCACCGCAGCCTGGCGGGAATCAATTCCGGGTCTTCCCGGCGCCGAATGCCGTCTTCGACTTCCTGCACCACCCCAAGCTTGATCAGGCCATCCACGCCGATCCGCAGTTGCTGCTTCTCGGTTTTTTGGCTCAGGCCAAGGGCCTTTTCAAGCTTGGCAATGGGTAGGGCTTCTTCGGCGGGAAGCTGGTCGAGCAGGTCGGCGACCGTGAACTTCATCGGCTTGGTCAGCTGGTTGGAGGGGGGCCACCGCGTGAGGCCCCAAAGGGCGCAGCATGGTGAGGATGGGGGCAGGGCAGTCTGGGCTCGGAGCGATGCCCACGGCCGCCAGGCCTTTGATCATCACTTTAGGGGGTCTACGGACCCTTAGGTACCTGCCTCGTCTGAAGCTTCCGAGCCGGCGCTGGAGCGTTGGATGAGGCGTAGCCCAATCACAAGAAATCCCACGGAGGCGGCCAACTGCAGGGCATTGGTTGGGATCACCGCCGAGAGGGAACCGCCAGCGGCGGCCCCCAGCAGGCTGGCTAACACCAAGGCTGCGGAGCTGCCAGCAAACACGGCCCCGGGCCGGCTTGAGGTGCCGCTGATCGTGACAATCGCCAATTGGGTTTTGTCGCCCAATTCAGCCAGGAACACCGTGACAAACGTGGAAGCGAGGAGGGCGAAGTCCATGGTTGGGGGTCAGGTCAGTGGTTCTAGGTCAAGTCAGGGGGAGAGATTCGGGAGCTAGGGCCACAACCGCCTGCCGTCCCAGCCAGAGGCCCAGGGCCACCATCAAGATCCCGGCCAACCGTTCCAGCTGTTGGGGGGGCATCAGTTTGGAGAGCCACCGGCCCAGCAGAACGCCAACCAAGCTGGAGCAGATCAGGGCCAGGGAGGCCCCCATGAACACAACGAGAGGCTTGCCAGACTGGGCCGAAAGCAACAGGGCAGCCAGTTGGGTCTTGTCGCCCAATTCAGCCAAAAAGACCGTGGTGAAGGTGGTGATGAAGGCCACGCCCCAGGCGGGTGCCGAACCGTTCTCCGGGATTGCCTCCCCCCCTTTGTCTGGTTGGTCTTGTTGCGCTGATTGGACTGGTTGAGCTGGTTCCTGGTTCGGGCTGGCTTCGGGATCGGGACTCATGGCTGCCGGCGGATCGCCCTGAGGAATCGGCGCATCACCCTGCCACGGCCGCCGTGCTCGCTGCGGATTTGTTGCTTGCAGCAGGCAATCGCGAAGCGATCGGCATCGTCTGGATCCCCGTCTGGGCTATCTCCAAAGAGGCTCATTAAATTGCTGACGCGGCAGAAATCGGGGCGGGTGTCATAGATGCTGCAGCTGCGGGAACCGGTGTTGAAGTGGATGCACCAGCCATCGGCTCCCACCATTGAGAGATAGAGCTCCCGCTGGGATTCGCTTAGGGCCCCAAGGGCGTCTTGGCGTTCGCCCGGATCCAGTCGGCAGCAGGACCCGCACTGGCTGATGCACTGCCATCGCTCTTCGGTACCAGCCATCCCAGTTGCTTCGGCTTCTTTCTATTCAGTCACAACGCAAGGTTCGCTTTGACAAGCCATCTCAGTGACGACGTGACAAGCCATCACAGTGGCGACCGGACCCTTGTGGACAGCCCTGCGGGGCTTCTATCCTGATTGCAGCGCTAACGAACCGGATCCCCATGGGCATCGACATTCATCTGATCGCCAACTTTGCGGCCCTTGCCCTGATTACCCTGGCAGGACCAGCCGTGATCTTCCTGCTTTTCTACCGCCGCGGCGCCCTCTAGGGCCGAAGACCCCAGGCCCTCGAGCTTCTCAAAGCCCGGTATCCCCTCAGGGTGCCGGGCTTTTGATTGGCTTTTTGCCGAGACCCCAAAGGGCGTGATAGATGGGCTCTGGCTGGATTTTGCGCCCAATCACGGCCCCAATCACGGCGCTCAGCAACATGCCGAAGAGCCATTGCTGATCGCCCATCATTCGCAGGGAAAATAAAATGGTCATCAAGGGCAGTTGGGTGGCACCGGCCAGGCCGGCAGCCATGCCCAGGGCCAAGCCCAATTGACCATTGCCCCCCAGCAATTCAAGGCTGCCACTGCCAAAGACGGCGCCAATGGCAAAGGCCGGATCGATCAGCCCGCCGGGAATTCCGGCGCCAAGGGCTAACACCGGAGCCACGATCCGGGCGGCAAGCAGGAGCAACCAGCCGAGGACATCGATCGGCGATCCCGGTACGGGCAAGCTTCCGCCATCGCCCAGCAGGTGGCCCATCAGGGCTTCGCCATCGCCGCCACTGAGGCCACCGCTCAGCACAGCAATCAGGGCCAAGCAGCCCCCCAGGGCCAGGCCCCAGGCCAGGGGCCTGCCGTTGACCTTCGGCCTTAACCAGGCTGTGGTCTCGAAAAGCAGCTTGGCAAACAATCCGCCCAGCCAGCCCCCCGCCAAGCCCAAGGGAAGGGCGAGGACCAACTGCACCCACTCGGCCTCTGGGCCCTGCATCAGGCCCAGGATGAACAAAGGCGTGCCGGTGAGATTGCTCACCAGGGCTGCCGCGACGCAGACCACCAGGGCCGGCCAGACAACCGAGGGCAAGAAGCGCCCTGTTAGCTCTTCAAACACAAAAACGGTTCCCATCAGGGGGCTGTTAAAGCCGCCAGCGAGGCCTGCGCCGGCGCCAATGGTCACCAGGTTGGTTTCGCTGAATCCGGCCAACAGCCTTGGGAAACGGCTCCTCAGGGCAAGGGCCACGGAGGCACCCACTTGCACCACGGGTCCCTCTCTCCCCAGGGGCATCAGGGCAAGGCTGGCAGCTGTCCAAAGCGAGAGCCGCTGGACGGTGGGTTTCAAGCCCAGCAAGCTGCTGGCCGACCCTGGTTGCTCCATGCTCTCGATGGTTTGGGGGATACCTGATCCGGCCCCCGATTTGAAGTGCCCTGACTGGAGCCACAGCAGCAAGGGCATCACCACCAGCGGTGCCAGAGCTTGGGCCAGGTTGCCCCGGTGCCACGCCTGATTGTTGAAGCCGGGCAGGCCATGGAGGAGCTGGGCCTGCCAGCCATCAACCCTGTTGAGGGGGAGGCAGGCCACCCCCACGGCTCCACCAAAGAGCACCAGCTGCAGCAACGTCGGCAGCGGACGTTTTAGCCGAACCGTCCTGAAGGGATCGTCCCTGGGTTGGACGTCCCCGGTGGGGGTCGCGTTGAAAACCTTCGCGTTCAACGGGCTCTCCATCAGGCCACCAAACCCAGGGCCATGGCGGCCTCTTGCAGCAGGGAACGAATGTAGGGATGTTGCTCCATGGCGGCATTGTTGCTGCGGATCTCCTCACCGGCGGTATTGCGCACGATCCATCCATCTCCATCGATGCGGCACCAATAGGTGCGCTCGCGCCGCTTGAGCACCACTTCCCTGGTGCCAACGGCTCCAGTGTTGGCCCGTACCCCGACCAACTCGAGCTGGAGTCGGGGCTGGCCTTGCCAGGAGTCCAGCTTCAAGCGGTAGGCCACGTCCACGCAGGCGGGCAGGTTGGCTTCCCCTTGCCAGCGCCATCCCATGGCTCGTAGCTGGTTCGCCTCCTGTTCCAATTCCAATTGCAGGTGCCCTCCCCGCAGCAATTTCTGGGACACCACGCGGCAGGCAGCACTCCAAAACAGGGGCTGGGGATGGCCGATCCCAAAGGGTTCGAGGCGTTGCAGTTGGTGGTAAAAATCGCGGTCAATCTGCTCGAAGCGCAGCAGGGCTTCGGGCTCAACCGGGTTGCCCCTGCCCGTTGTTTCCAGCCAACTTTTGGCAAGCCCATTGAGCTGCTCATGCAATTCGGCAACCCTCTCGGCCTTGATGGTGAAGCCACCGGCGGCGGGATGGCCCCCAAAGCGCTCGAGCAACGGGGCGCATTGTTTGAGGGCCTGATCCACGGCAAATCCCTTGGGTGAGCGCACCGAGGCCCGCAACCGGCCATGGCCTTCGCCGGCCAAAAGGGCCGCCGGCAGGCCAAATCGATCGACCAGCCGGGCCGCCACGATGCCAATAACGCCGTGGTGCCAGTGGCTTTGGGCCAGCAAGAGAAACGGGGGGCGCTGGGGGCCATCGGCATCTAAGAGAGCCAGGGCCTCCGCTTCGATGGCACTGCAGAGTTCCCTCCGTTGTCGGTTGAGACCTTCACACTCCCGGGCCAATTCCAGGGCCCTGGTGGTGTCCTGGGTGGTAAGCAGCTCCACCACCAATTGGGGATCCCCCAGGCGCCCCACCGCATTGATCCGGGGAGCGATTTGGAACCCCACGGCCTGGGCATCGAGGGGGCTGTCGTCGAGCCCGGCCAATTGCTGCAGCGCTTGAAGGCCCGCCAGGGGGCTCTTGGCCAGGTGGGGCAGCCCATCGATGAGCCAGCGACGATTCACCCCCACCAAGGGGGCCATGTCGGCGATGGTGCCGATGCAAAAGAGGTTGCGGGCCACTTCAAGACCGTCTTGACGCTTGAGGCTTTGGCAGAGCGCTGCTGCAAGCACATAGGCCAATCCAACCCCCGCCAAGCCCCGGTAGGGCGAATCGGCAGGCGTTCGTTCCGGATGCAGCAGGGCCAGGTGGGGTGGCATCTGGGCAGGGAGGGTGTGGTGGTCCGTGAGGATCACTGCAACGCCCAGCTCCTGGGCCCGCTCCAGGGCTTCTTGGGCAGAAACGCCGTTGTCGACGGTGATCAGCAGCCGGATCCCCTCGGCCGCAAGCCGCTCCACCATGGCGGCATTCAATCCATAGCCCTCTTCCATCCGGCTGGGAATGGCTGCAACCGGTTGGGCCCCAAGCCGTTGCAAGACCCCCACCAGCAAGGCCGTGCTGGTCATGCCATCGGCGTCATAGTCGCCGCAGATGGCCATGCTCTCTCCCGCCGCACAGGCCCCTTGCAGCCGTTTGACTGCCTTGGCTAGGTCGGGAAAGTGGCCCTTGGCCGCTGGGGCGCTTGGTGGATCGACCAGGGCCTCAACGCTTTCGGCCGTGCAAAAACCCCGCCGCCACAACAGGGCCAGCAGGGGGGGCGGCAGGGCGGCCTTGCCTGGGCCATTGAGGGCTTCCAGGCTGCCGTCAAGCGGCAGGGGAGTTGGCAATTGCCAGCGTTGCTCGTGGAGTGCAGGGAGCAACGGAGTGGGGGCAAGGACCTGGCCATTGTGCGGCGCCAACCCTGCGCCGCCATCCCCGTAATTTGGGCCCATTCGCGCTGCTCCCGATGGGGTTCGCTGCCCTGCTGTGGGATGTGGATGGCACCCTCGCCGAAACCGAGCGCGATGGCCATCGCAGGGCGTTCAACCGGGCCTTCCGCGAGGCGGGGGTGTCGGCCCATTGGGATGTCGATGGTTATGGCGAGCTCTTAGCCATTACCGGAGGCGCTGAGCGCATTGGTGCCTATCTCACTCACCAGGAGGGACAGCCCGCTGATCCCCAGTGGGTGGCAGCGCTCCATGCCAGCAAGCAACGCCATTACGCCGCCCTGGTGGCGGAGGGGGAGTTGGTCCTCCGCCCTGGGGTGCGCCAATTGATTGAAGCGGCGGCGGAAGCCGGGTTGCGCCAGGGGATCGTGACCACCAGTGGCCGGGGGGCGGTCGATGCCTTGGCGAAGCAGCTTTTCGCCGACCTGCTTGGGGCCTTTGATGTATGGGTTTGTGGAGGGGATGTGGCCCGCAAAAAACCGAATCCAGAGGCGTATCAACTGGCCCTGGAGTTGCTGGAGCTGGAACCCAACCAGGCTTGCGCCATCGAGGATTCCAGCACTGGCCTAACGGCTGCCCTTGGGGCAGGGCTGGCTTGTGTGGTGAGCCTGAGCCACTACAGCGCCCAGGAACCGGTTAGTCGTTTTGTTGGAGCTGGTGCCGTCGTCAACCAGTTGGGCGATGGGGCCCAGGTGCTCCAGGGTCCACCTTGCCAGGATGGGCGAATCACGCTCTCCTACCTGGAGTCGTTGCGGTGATTCGCCTGCCGAACCAGTCCACCAGGTTTCAACGCACCAGATTTCAGGGTTTTAGTGAGCGGCTGGCTGCCGTGGTGCTGGGTAATTGGCGGGGCAATTGGCGCCATCGCAGCGCCGTGCTCCTGGCCCTGCTGGTGGGGTTTTACGCAGGCAGCAATTTGACCTCCTATCTCTTATTTCTTCTCCCGGGGGGGCGTCCGGCCCTGGTGTTGGCCCTGGTCGTGCTGCTGGAACTGATCGTTCGCCTGCGGGGCCGCCTGGTCTTTCAAACCCCTGGCCTGGCCTGGGTGATCGCCGACAACCTGCGTCTTGGTTTGGTTTATGCCGTGGTGCTTGAAGCCTTCAAGCTCGGGTCTTGAGCGGAGAATCTCGCGCCGGTCTCTCACCCCCTGATCTGGTGCAGGCTGATCCGGCGCAAACTGCCCTGGCCATGGATCCCCTGCTGCTTCAGGGGTTGGCCATGCCCATGCTCGCCCAGGTGGAAGGACTGGTTGGCTTGGGCCAACGGCCTGTGCTGGCACTCAATGGCCCGGTGGGGGCCGGTAAAAGTCGGTTCTGCCAGCAACTGATCGGCCTGGCCAAAGCCCGCGGTTTGCGGATGGCGGTGGCCTCGATCGACGATGCCTATCTGCCGTGGGAGCAGCGCCTGGTGGCCATGGCGGGCAACCCCTTCGGGGTGAATCGGGTGCCTCCTGGTAGCCACGATGCCCCCCTGCTGGTGGAGCGGCTGCAGCGGTGGCAATCGGGGGACGCGTTGCAGCTCCCCCGGTTCGATAAAACCCTGCGCAATGGCGCCGGGGATCGCGTGGCTGATGCTGCGTCAAGTGAAGCAGGTGCCACCACCGATGCCCTGGTGCTCGAGGGCTGGCTGATGGGTTGTCGGCCCCTCGGTGCTGCCGGTCTGCGGGCGGCTGGGGTTGCCTGTGGCATGGAGCTGGCAGCGGGCTTGGCACCACTGGGGGCAGAAGAAGCGGCCTGGCTGCCCCACTGGGATCGCCAGTTGGAGGCCTATGGCCCACTCTTTGATCTGTGCGATGGGCTCTGGTTGCTGCGCCCCCTGGATTGGGGGTTGCCAAGGCGTTGGCGCTTTCAAGCGGAAGCGCGGCAACGGCGCCTTCAATGCCAACACCACAAAACCGACGGCTGGCTAAAGCCCGCAGAACTTGATCGGTTGGTGCGCTCAAGCCTGGCGTCTCTACCACCACGGCTCTATCAACAGCCATTGATCAAACAAGCAAAAGCCTCCGCCCAACTGAATGGACGGAGGCGCTGCATCAACATTGAGATCGGGAGCTGAATTCAGCTCTCGCTGTCTTCGGCCTCTTCATCCATGGGGTAGACGAAGCCCTGGGCCCGACCACTCAAAACGGCCTTGCCGATGGATAGGGCCTTTTGGGCTGCAATAGCAGCCTTGCCTTTCCAGGTGGCATGGCGCTGGTTGCGCTTGCCCTTTGACGTCTTCTTCTTGGGAACAGCCATCCCAGATCATCCATACCAAACAATGATCATCTGCTGCAGCCTTGCCTTTCGTCAAATGGCTAAGCTCCGATCAAAGTCGGTTTTTAGTGAGCGACAGCCTTTCTCCTGCGCCGGCTTCGGATCCGGCCCCCGCCCGCCCGGGTCTGTTCAAGGCGATCCAATCCTCTGCTGGTCTGTCATCCGCCCCCGCTCGGCCCTCCTACAGCGATTTGCTGCGGGATCTTGGTAGCGGCAAGGTGAAGGATTTGGAGCTCTCCCTGCGCCAGCGCGAGGTGCGGGTGCGCTTCGAGGATGGCCGCCAGGCCCAGGTGCCTGTTTTCAGCAACGACCAGCTCCTGCTGCGCAGTGCGCAGAATGCGAAGGTTCCCCTCACCGTGCGGGATGACCGGCAGGATGGGGCCATGGCCGGCATGGTCGCCAATGGCCTGTTGGTGCTGTTGTTGCTCGGCGGTTTGGCCCTGCTGATCCGCCGTTCTGCCCAGGTGGCCAATCGGGCCATGGGCTTTGGCAGCAGCAAGCCCAGGCTCCAGGCCGAAGGCAGCGTGGCTGTGCGCTTTGAGGACGTGGCCGGAATCGCCGAAGCCAAAGAAGAACTCACCGAGGTGGTCACCTTCCTGCGCTCGCCTGAACAGTTCACCACCGTCGGCGCCAAGATCCCCAAAGGGGTGCTCCTGGTAGGACCTCCTGGCACGGGTAAGACCCTTTTGGCCCGGGCGATTGCCGGTGAGGCCGGCGTCCCCTTTTTCTCGATGGCCGCCTCGGAGTTCGTTGAGATGTTCGTGGGGGTTGGCGCTTCGCGGGTTCGTGACCTCTTTCGCAAGGCGAAGGCGAAGGCCCCCTGCATCATTTTTATTGACGAAATTGATGCGGTCGGTCGCCAACGCGGCGCTGGGATTGGGGGTGGCAACGACGAGCGTGAGCAGACCCTGAATCAGTTGCTCACAGAAATGGATGGTTTCGAAGAAAATTCGGGGGTCATCCTGCTGGCCGCCACGAACCGCCCGGATGTGCTCGATTCGGCGTTGATGCGGCCAGGGCGTTTTGATCGCCGCATCACCGTTGATTTGCCCGACCGCCGCGGTCGCGAGGAGATTCTTTCCGTGCACGCCCGCACTCGGCCCTTGGCTGATTCGGTTTCCCTGGCGGAGTGGGCTAGCCGCACGCCAGGGTTCTCCGGAGCTGACCTCGCCAACCTGCTCAACGAAGCCGCCATCCTCACGGCCAGGCGGCACCAGAGCGAAATTGATGAATCGACCCTCAGTGGTGCCTTGGAACGCATCACCATGGGTCTGGCCGCATCACCCCTGCAGGACAGTGCCAAAAAGCGACTGATCGCTTACCACGAAATCGGCCATGCCCTGCTCACCACTCTGGTCCCCCATGCCGACAAACTCGACAAGGTGACCCTGCTGCCGCGGGCCGGTGGGGTGGGTGGCTTTGCCCGCACGATGCCCGACGAGGACATTCTCGATTCCGGCTTGATCAGTAAGGCCTATCTCCAGGCTCGGCTCGTGGTGGCCCTGGGCGGACGGGCAGCCGAGATCGTTGTGTTTGGTCCAGCTGAGGTCACCCAGGGAGCCACTGGCGACCTGGAAATGGTAAGCCGGATTTGCCGGGAAATGGTGACCCGGTATGGGTTTTCCAGTCTTGGCCCGGTTGCCTTTGAGGCCGATGGTGGTGAAGTGTTTTTGGGCCGCGATTGGTTGCGCTCCGAGCCTCATTACTCCCGGCAAACCGGCAATCGAATCGATCAGCAAGTCCGCGCCTTCGCAACAGAATCGCTCGATCGCGCTGTGGCGATGCTGAGACCTCGAAGGGAACTAATGGATCAGCTGGTGAGTCTGTTGATCGAGCAGGAAACCCTGGAGGGAGATGCCTTTCGGGCTTTAGTCAGTACCTACGAGGCCACTGGCAAAGCGAATGTCCAGGCTGCGCAGGTACGTCTTTAGACCGGCGTCCTGAATCGGCAGGAGGAAGGCCGTGTTTTCACTTTCATTGACATGGGCGTGCCAGTGGCCCGGTGGGGTGACAAACACCCCGCCTGCTTGCCAATCAATGCGCTTGGGATTGTTGATGGAACCATCCTTGGATAGTTCAGTGCCCACAAGGGTGTAGCAGCCTGGAGCGCAATCGACGATCAAATCGAGGGCCACCGATTGGTGCCGGTGGGGTGCTTGGGTTGCACCGGCAGGAACCATGCCAAACATGGCCCACAGCACGTGGGTCACCGTGCGGGTCGCAGGAAGATCGCCATTGGCCAGAAGCACACTCAGTCGGTTGCTTTTGGCACTGCTGGGACATTGGGCCAGGGCCCCTAGTTCCTGCTTAAGCGCGTGGCTGCGGTAGACAGTCGTCTCGAAGCGAGCGCAATTAGGAACCACGCCGAGGTAGGTCAGTAGGGGGCCGTCATGCACCCAATACAGAACGCTCGTGGAGGAAGCCTCCAATAGGGAATCGTCCCCTGGGGGCAACACAAAGAGGTCTCCCTCGTCCCAGTCAATGGCGACCTCTGGGCAGCCAGCGTTAGCGGGCCGATGGCAGTGCCCCTGGCCTGACAAAACATAGAACAGCTGGCTGGTGGCCTCGGCTGCGGCCTTCAGCCCCTCACCGGGAAGGATGCGCAAAAAATGGGCGGCCAGTCCTGGACTTGTCGCAGGCCCAGGGCCTGCGAGTCCCAGTTCCTCGCTCAAATCAAGGGGAATAACGCCACTAGGTCCGTGGCCATGGATCTCGGGTCCCCACTGCCGGTAGGGAATGGGCTCGGTCAGGCCGCACCGAACTGGATTCGCTGCCTTTCGGTAGTCGTAAATTTCTGCCTTACTTTGGGTGCAAGACCAAAGGGGCTCATCACTGGGCCGGATGTCAGAGGCTTGAACCATTCATCCAATCTCCTGGTGTGGGCGAAGCAGTTGGGGCAACAAGGGCCGGGCTCGTTGCAAGCTCTCTAGGTGGTTGTGGGGGATTGGTCCTGCTGCAACCGATACGCCGGATCATTCTGCTGGGGCTCAACCGCCAGCAACAGCTGGCACGATTGAGACTTCGTCCCCATCCTTGAGAGGGGTGTTTTGGTTGTCAAGAAAGCGAATGTCTTCGCTATTGACGTAGACATTGAGAAAGCGGCGCAGTTTGCCGGCTTCATCACATAGACGACTTTTGATGCCGGGATAACGGCCTTCGAGCGCATCGAGGAGCCCATCAACACTGCTGGCAGTCAGCTCAGCGGTGGCCTCGTCGTTGGTGAACTTCTGCAGGGGGGTCGGAATCAGAACCTGAACAGCCATGGGATCTCAATCGGGAGGAAGAAACTGGAACAATGGGAAAGGAAGACTTTCAGCTGGCTTGGGAACGCTGCCAGGCTGCTTTGAAGCTGTCCAACGTGGCTTCAATGAGATAGGGCTCACCGATGGAGGAGGCTATGGCTTCGGTTGTTTTGAGACCGTTGCCAGTGATGTAAGCCACCGTGGTTTCGTCGGGATTGATTTTGCCCGCTTCCACCAGTTTTTTGAGCACGGCGATGGTGGTGCCTCCGGCAGTTTCCGTAAATACCCCTTCTGTTTCGGCCAGGAGCTTGATGCCTTCGATGATCTCGGAGTCGTTAACGGCAGCAATGGTGCCCTTGGTTTTGTTGGCAATATCAATGGCATAGGGACCATCAGCTGGGTTGCCAATGGCGATTGACTTGGCAATGGTGTTGGGCTTTACGGGGGTGATGAAATCCCTCCCCGCGGCGAAGGCTTGGGCAATGGGGGAACAGCCTTCGGCTTGGGCACCGCTAAAGCGAACGGCCTTCTCATCCACAAGCCCCACTTTGATGAATTCATCAAAGCCCTTGCGAATCTTGGTGAAGAGGGAACCTGAAGCGAGCGGTGCCACGATGTGGTCGGGCAGCTGCCAGCCCAGCTGTTCGATCACCTCATAGCCCAGGGTTTTGGAACCTTCCGAGTAATAGGGGCGCAGGTTGATGTTGACGAATCCCCAGCCAAAGGTGTTGGCCACTTCTGAGCAGAGGCGGTTGACCTGGTCGTAGTTGCCATGCACCGCCATCAAGGTGGGGTTGTAAATCAAGGTGCCGAGCACTTTGCCAAGTTCCAGGTCGCTGGGAATGAAGACGCAGCAGTCGAGGCCAGCGTGGGCCGCGATGGCGGCAGTGGAATTGGCCAGGTTGCCCGTGGAGGCACAACTCACCGTGGTGAATCCCAACTCGCGGGCCCGGGTGAGAGCCACCGACACCACCCGATCTTTGAAAGAGAGCGTCGGCATGTTGACGCCGTCATTCTTGATCAAGAGGTTTTTAAGCCCAAGCCGCTTGGCCAAGTTGCCTGCCTTAAGCAGAGGGGTAAACCCCGTGCCTACATCGATCGGATCCCCTTCGATCGGCAGGAAGTCGCGGTAGCGCCAAATTGAAGCCGGTCCTGCCTCGATGGTGGCACGACTCACCTTGTTTTTAATGGCCTCATAGTCGTAGACGACTTCGAGGGGGCCAAAACAGACGTCTTCGCAGACGTGACGGGCGCTGGCTTCATAGGGGTGGCCGCATTCTTTGCAGCGCAGACCCGTAAAGGTGGAGCGAGAAAGGGTGGCTGTCACGGTCACACCTAGCGATTGGTTGAGATTACCAGTGCCATTGAGGGGACCGGCTAAATGCCGACTGTGAAGATCGGGTATTTGCATTGGGATGGCTTGCCGTTGGGCTTGGATTCCTTGCCGTTGGGCTTGCGCCTGGGCCGTCACTGCTTAGCCTCCTTTTCTGTAAGCAGCCAAGGCGATCTCCTTGCTTCCCTTGACGCAGCGCTGGAAATGGGGTGGATGGTTGCTGGTGCCCATCGCCATCGGTGCCGTGGGGCTGTTGGTCCTGGTGGCCAGGCTGAGCATGGAGTGGCAATGGTTTGGTGAATTTGGCGCCCAAGGGATGGTCCTGCGCCGTTGGTTGCTCCAACTCGTGGCCTTCCTGGTGGTCATGGGTCTGGGCGTGCCGTTGCAATTGCAGCAGTTGCAGCGCTGCTGGCGCCTGCGGTTGGAGGCACCCCGCAAACAACAGCCCCCTTCGCCGCTTCTGGGCTGCTCCAGCTGGACCCTGGTGGGCCTGTTGGGCCTCTTGCTGTTGCTGCTAGTGGCCGCACTCACCTATTTGATGGTGCAGGCCCGCGATTTGATCGCCGCACCATTTAGTGGCCATGTCACGACGGGACTTCCTGTATTCGCTGACCTGCAGCCCCTGCTGTTGGTGGGGTTGGCGATTGGCCTGCTTTTCCCCCTGCTGCGCTGGCCCCTCACCACCTTGCGGATTGCCTTGGCAGCGGCTTTGGCGGGCTCGGCCACGGCCCTGGCTCGGGGGTGGAGCCTGTGGCTACCAGCCCTGTTGGCCGTGCCCTTCGGCCAATCCGATCCCCTCACGGGCCTGGATCTCAGCTTTACGGTGTTGCAGCTGCCGGCCCTGCGCCTGCTGATCAGCGTGGTGTTGGCCCAGGCCATCGTGGGCTTTGCCGGCTGCCTTTGGCTCACGTTTACGGAGGGTTCCACCCTTTCCGATCTGGCCTTTGTGGGCATGAGCCGCATCCAGCAAAAGGTGCTGCAGCCCCAGTTGGCCGTGATCGCCCTGGCGGCAGCCTTTGCAACAGCCCTATCCCCTTTTGCCTTAATGGTTCAGGGCAGCGGTGTGGCCAGCGGAGCAGGCTTTGTTGATCTGCATGTGCGCTTGCCGCTGCGGATGCTTTTGGCCCTGTTGTTGGTAGCCAGCTGCCTGGGCCTGCTCGTCCCCCTGCCCAAGGGCTGGCTGCGGCGCGGCATTTTGTTGCCCCTTGCTTCTGCAGCGGCCCTGTTGCCCGTTTCTGAATGGCTTGTCGCACCCCTGATTCAACGGTTGGTGGTGCAGCCGCGGGAGTTGCAGATGGAAGCCCCGTACATCAAGCGGAGCATTGCCGCCACCCGCCAGGCCTTTGGCCTGGACGCCATGGAGAACAAGGTTCTTGAGCCGCGCCAAAAAATCACCGCAGCCGACCTCAAGCAATCCCGCGGCACGATTGCGAATATTCGTCTTTGGGATAGCCAGCCGCTGCTGGCCACGAACCGGCAGTTGCAGCAACTGCGCCTGTATTACAGCTTCCCCTCGGCTGCCGTCGATCGCTATCCCCTGTTGGCTAACAACAGGCTGCATGGATCCCAGCAGGTCTTGATATCTGCCCGCGAGCTGGATGCCTCGGCCTTACCAAAGCCGGCCAGAACCTGGTTGAACCGACACCTGGTCTTCACCCACGGCTATGGGTTCACGGTTTCTGCGGTTAATGCGGCGGGAGCCGATGGTCTTCCCGTGTATTTCGTCAAGGACCTCGGCAGGGGCGGCCAGGTACAAGGCATCCCCCAGCTCGGTATCAGCAACGAACAGGCCCGCCAAATCCTCCCGGTGGGTCGGCCCAGGCTTTATTTCTCATCGTCGAAGACGCCCTACGCGATTGCTCCGTCCCAGGTGAGGGAGTTCGACTATCCCGACGGTGATCTGAATATCTACTCCCGTTACGACGGGGAAGCTGGGGTGCCGATTAATAGTCCACTCCAGCGTCTCTTGGCCGCAACCTATTTACTGGAACCCAGGCTCCTTGGCACCGGATCCTTGAGTGACCAATCGAGGTTGTTAATTCGTCGCCAGGTCAATAGCCGATTGGCAGCGCTACTGCCGTTTTTACGATTCGAGGGTCAACCCTATTTGGTGACTGCCAAAGTTGACCACGCTGGATTTGATCCCGCCCAGCACCAGTATTGGATGTTGGATGGATTTACAACCAGTCGCAGCTACCCCTACTCCGATCCTAATCCCCAAGGTATTCGCTATTTCCGCAATCCTGTAAAGGCTGTGGTGGATGCCTACAACGGCCGCGTCTGGCTCTATGTCAGTGATCCCAGCGACCCGATCCTGCGGACCTGGCGCCGGGCTTTCCCGGATCTGTTTCGCCCCTTGACGGCCATGCCGAAAGACTTGCTTGCCCATATTCAAGTGCCCTTGAGCCAGTTCAATATCCAGGCAGAACGGCTAAGGCGCTATCACGTCACCAATGTGCGCACGTTCTATAACGGGGATGATGTTTGGTCGATTCCCTTGGAAATTTATGGATCAAGCAATACACCAGTTAGGCCTTATCACGTCACCGTTCAGCTACCTGGCCAGCAAAAGCCAGAGTATGTCTTGCTCCTACCTTTCACCCCCCTGGGACGGGCCAACATGGTGGGATGGATGGCGGCCCGCAACGATTTACCCCACTACGGAAAATTGCAATTGGCGCGGTTCCCGCAACAACGGCTCTTGTTGGGTCCCCAGCAAGTGTCTGCCCTGATTGAGCAGGATCCAGCTATTAGCTATCAATTTGGCCTCTGGAACCGGGTGGGTTCGCGTCTGATTCATGGCAACCTGCTCGTGCTTCCCGTGGGCAAGGGGATTCTGTATGTGGAACCGATCTACTTGCAGAGTAAGAACAACGATCTGCCAACCCTCGTGCGGGTGGTCGTAACCGATGGGGTTACCTTTGTGATGGAGCGCAACTTGAAGGATGCCTTGGCCAAGCTGGTGCGCTGATCCCGGTTGTGGATCCTGTTGTTTTGATCCGCTGGATCGGTAAGTCGCAAAAAAGGGGGCTCTTGTGAGCCCCCAGATGGTTAATCGAAAGACCTGTTGATCAGGCAGCAACTGCTGTTTTGGGGTCTAGGCTGCCCTTGGCGTACAGGCCGGCGTAGAAGTTGATATCGCGTTGTTTGATTTTGCTGGCGTTACCAGCACACCAGAACTGTTGGTAGCGATCCAGACAAACCTGCTTCATGTACTGGCGGGCAGGCTTGTTGAAGTGGCGGGGATCGAAGTTGGCGGGATCCTTAAAGGCTGCCTCACGCACGGCGGCGGTGAAGGCCAGTCGGTTATCGGTGTCGATGTTGACTTTGCGCACGCCGTTGCGAATGCCTTCTTGGATCTCCTCCACGGGAACGCCATAGGTCTCTGGGATGGCACCGCCGTACTTGTTGATCATGTCCAGCCATTCCTGGGGAACGGAGCTGGAGCCGTGCATCACCAGGTGTGTATTGGGGATGGCTTTGTGGATTTCAGCAATGCGGCTGATCGCCAACACTTCACCGGTGGGCTTGCGGGTGAATTTGTAGGCGCCGTGGCTGGTGCCGATGGCGATGGCCAGGGCATCCACCTTCGTTTTGGCTACGAAATCGGCCGCTTCTGCGGGGTCGGTGAGCAGTTGGCTGTGGTCGAGTTTGCCTTCGAAGCCGTGGCCGTCTTCGGCTTCACCCATGCCGGTTTCCAGGGATCCAAGGCAGCCCAGTTCGCCTTCGACACTCACGCCAATGGCGTGGGCCACGTCCACCACTTCTTTGGTGACTGCCACGTTGTATTCGTAGCTGGCAGGTGACTTGGCATCGGCCATTAGGGAGCCATCCATCATCACGGAGGTGAAGCCGTTGGCGGCGGCACCAAAGCAGGTGGCGGGGCTGTTGCCGTGGTCCTGGTGCATCACCACCGGGATGTCGGGATAGGTTTCAACGGCGGCCAGGATGAGGTGGCGTAGAAAATTCTCCCCGGCGTACTGGCGGGCGCCACGGGAAGCCTGGAGGATGACGGGGCTGTCAGTCTCATGGGCAGCCTCCATGATCGACTGAACCTGCTCGAGGTTGTTGACGTTGAAAGCGGGGATGCCATAGCCGTTTTCAGCGGCATGGTCGAGCAGGAGCCGAAGGGGGACTAGCGCCATGGGGAAACCTTTCGCTCAGGAGTAGAAACTGCGGCCGACTCTAGGGGATGCCCTGGGGCTTCTTCAGGGAGCAGATCCGTTGCGTGCCCTCTCGCAGCAGCGTTGGCTTAGGACCCCCTCCGCCAGGCCTGGAACCATCGGCAGTCCATGGGCCACGGCTTGGCTCCACCAACCGTGTAACCGCTCCACTGGGGCAATCCGACCGTCCTCCCAGGTGCGTTCAAAGGCCCACTGGGGATCGGCCTCGATGGCGCGCAAGGGTTCACCTCCATGGGATTGCCAAAGACCAAATCCATGCACGTAATCGGATTGGTTGTCGGAACCAAGCACCACGGTGCCGCCACTGCCGTAAAGCTCAATCCAATAGCCCCGGCCCCTTCGGGTCACGGAGGCCAGAGTCACCTGGGCTGGAACCAGGGTCCCGCTGGGGCTTTCAAGCTCCAACTGCACCAGGGCAATGTCCTCAGCATCCACGGTGGCGAGGGCTCCCTGGGGAAGGGGGCGCTGCTGGATCGCCGTCGAGAGCTGGGCTCGCAAGTTGCGGGTGGGGCCCACCAGCCAATGCAGGGTGTCAAAGGCATGGGTGCCCAGGGCTCCCAGCACGCCGCCCCCCTCTGAGTGCTGCGAATACCAGGTCCAAGGGCGACTTGCATCGGCTCGACTGCCCATCATCCAGTCGAGCTTCACCAAATAAAGCTCACCGAGCACTCCGCTCTTGATCAGGGCCTCGAGTTGTTGAAAGAGGGGCACGGCGCGGTACTCGAAATCCACGGCCACGGTGAGCTTGTTCCTCAGGGCCAAGCGCTGCAGTTCTTCCGCATCCTCCGCGCAGAGAGCCACCGGTTTTTCCAGCATCACATGTTTGCCGGCTTCGAGGGCTTGCTTAGCCAGGGCAAAGCGTGGGGCCGGTGGCGTGGCGATTACCACGGCGTCGACAGTTGGATCCCCTAGGAGGGTGGCGTAATCGGTGTGGCCAGGCAGCTCAGCGGCGTGGCAGGCGGCCTCGAGGCGATCCTGGCGTGGGTGCCAGAGGGCTACGGGGTGGGTATGGCTGCAGGCCCGGAGGGCGGGCAAGTGAACCTTTTCGCCAAAACCAAGGCCGGCGATGGCGACCCGCAGGGGGGGCTGGGAGGTCCTCATGGCACCACCCCCCGCTCCCTCGCCTCTGTGCAGGAGCCTTCGATAACGGCGCTGATCAGGTTGTCGCCGGCGGCGGGCAGCCAGTCAGGTTTGAACTGGGGGATGCCGTTGATCGAGGTGTCCCGAAACAGTTGTTGGTCGCAATCAATGTCCATGACATACAGATCGGCCATCCGCTTCGGTTTCGGTTTTGACCCGGATTCAGCTGTGGTGCCGTTCTCTGGGGCTGCTGGGATTGCGGCCTGGAAGCGGCTCAACACCGAGAGATGGTCCGTTTTTGTGGCGCGGAGACTGCCTGAATCCCACCACTGCCTGCCTTCTGATGTGGGAGGAACTTCCTGCCAATTCACGGGGCCGGCTAGGACCACCGATGGCAGACACCCAAGCCAAACAACCAACCCAGCCAGGAAACCAGCGAGGGGGTTTGCTAGGCGGGTTGTCAAGGATTTTGCAAGGGGCTTGACCCCGGCGATCCAAGGCTGATCCATCAGGCAGCCACGGCTTGAGGGCAGCCGTGCATCTTCAGCAGCGCGCTCAAGGTGCCTTTGAATTCGGTTCGCGACACAATTGTGTCCACAAACCCGTGGTCACGCAGGTACTCAGCGGTTTGAAAGCCTTCGGGGAGTTTTTCGCGGAGGGTTTGTTCGATTACCCGGCGACCAGCGAAACCAATCAGGGCCTTGGGTTCGGCCAGGATGAGATCACCCAACATCGCGAAGCTGGCCGTGACTCCACCCGTGGTGGGGTAGGTGAGCAAGGGCAGATACAGCAATCGTTCTTCTCGGTGGCGATGGAGGGCTCCTGAGATCTTCGCCATCTGCATCAAGCTGAGCATCCCTTCCTGCATGCGCGCTCCGCCGGAAGCGCACACAATCAGCACCGGATAGCGGCGCGCCGTCGCGGCCTCGATCATCCGGGTCAGCTTTTCCCCCACGACGGAACCCATCGAGCCACCCATGAAGCGGAAATCCATCACTCCCAAGCCGAGTGGTAGCCCATTGGTGCGGCAGAAACCGGTAATCACTGCATCCCGAAGGCCTGTGGTCTGCTGGCTGTCGCGGATCCGATCGGCATAGCTGCGGCGGTCCTTGAAGGCCAGGGGATCGGTGGGAGAAAGATCGGCATCGAGCTCTTCAAAGCTGCCTGCATCGGCGATCAGTCGGATGCGCTCGTCGCTGTCAATGCGGTGGTGATAGCCACAGCCTTTGCAAACGCTGGCATTGGCCACCAAATCCTTGCGATAGACGACCAGAGCGCAGTCAGGGCATTTGCTCCACAGCCCGTCCCCCTCGTCTGGCTCCTGGGTGGCGCGCACCACAGGAGCACTTTTCTGTCGATCGGCGAACCAGTCGAAGAGGGACATCGAGGAACGTTGCCTGTTTGCTTGACCCTATTTAAGGCAGCTCAGCTCACCATCTCAAAGATCACGATCCATGGGCCTGGTCCGATCAGCCAAACCGCCACGCCACCGGCAGCCAGAAAGGGGCCAAACGGCATGGGTTGGTGACGGCCCAGCCTGCCACTGAGCCGGCCGAAACCGCCGATGATTGCGCCAGCAAAAACCGCTAAAAGAACCGAGACGCCAAGACCACTGAGGCCCAGCCAGGCGCCAAGCAGGGCCGCAAGCTTGGCGTCGCCAAGGCCAAGGGCAGGGCGGCCCATCATCTTCTGGGCGAGGGAGCTCACCGCCTCAAAGCCCACCAGGCCAAGGCCTGCTGCTAAAAGATGCTGAACCACCAGCTCCTTGCCCAGCTCAGGACCCTGCATCCAGCCCAAGCCTGCGGTGAAGAGCAAGCCCAAAACAAGCCCGATCCTGCAGAGCGGTTCGGGCAACCACAGGTGATCGAGGTCGATCAGCACTAAAGGGATGAGCCAACTCACCAGCACCCAACCAACGGGGATGAGAACTAGGGGAGCAACATTGGGTCCCATGGCTGTGGGGGTGGCCAAAGTGACGGCAACCCATAAGCCCGCCGTCAGCAATTCCACCAAGGGATAGCGCGGTGAAATCGGTGCTCCGCAATGGCGGCAATGGCCCCGCAGCCACAGCCAGCCAACAACGGGGACGTTCTCAAACCAATGCAGCTGGCTACCGCAGCGCGGACAGTGGCTGGGCGGGAGTACAACCGATTCCTGGCGCGGCAGGCGCCAGGCCACCACATTGAGGAAGCTGCCGATACAGGCTCCTAAAACGGCGGCTGTGACGGGTAAAACCATTGCCGACTCTGGCCTTATCACGATTGCAACTCTCCCCAGGGGCGTGCAACCGGTTGTTTCGGCATCCGCAGCCGGGGCCCTTGGCCGCGCTTGGAGCGCCAAAGAATCCACTCCATCGCAATGAAGTGCTCGTCGGGCAGGAGGATTGGGATGTCAAACACCACGCGGCCGTACTGCTCTGGCTGACTTTGGCCAGCCCCCTGAAGGACTACTCCCATGGGTTCGCGACCCATGGGGCTGTGCTGCTGGTAGTGAAACAGCACGTGGCGAGCGGCCCGTAGGACCTGCTGGCTATTGATTTGGTCCAAACGCAAAACGGGAGCAGCCGATGAAGCTGCTCCCGCAATCGTGAAGGATGGAGTGGGTGCGGCGAAGGAAATCGTCCTCACCTGTCTTGCGGTGCTGAAAGTTTAGGGGAAATGTATGAATTCAGCTTAGTTCTGCTTCTCTTCGACCATGCGGTGAATGATCGGGGTAAGGATCAACTCCATGGCGAAACCCATCTTGCCGCCGTTCACCACGATGGATGTGGGGCTGGACATGAAGGAGTCTTGGATCATGTTGAGCAGGTAAGGGAAGTCGATGCCCCATTTCTCCCGGGCCCCTTTTCTGAAGTGAATGATCACGAACGACTCATCCGGGCTAGGGATGGGTCGAATCATGAAGGGGTTTGACGTGTCAACAGTCGATACCCTTTGGAAGTTGATATCCGTACGGCTGAATTGTGGGCAGATGTGGTTGATGTAGTCCGGCATTCTGCGCAGGATGGTGTCCACGGTGGCCTCGGCGGAGTAACCCCGCTCCGCGTTGTCGCGGGCAATTTTTTGGATCCATTCCAGGTTGGTGATTGGTACAACACCGATCAAAAGATCCACCAGGGAAGCGACGTCATGCTCCTTGGTGACGACTCCGCCGTGCAGGCCCTCGTAGAAGAGGAGGTCTGTTCCCGGTTGGATCGGCTCCCATGGCGTGAATTGGCCAGGGGCGAGGTTGGTGCTGAGACGTCCGTTGTGTTCGGCCGCCTCCTCGAGGCTGTGCAGGTAGTAGCGCTTTTCTCCACTACCGGTTTCGCCGTAGGTCTTGAAGAGTTCCTCGAGTTTGTCGAAGAGGTTGGCGCAGGGGCCGAAGTGGGAAAACTTTTTGCCTTCCGCAACTGCCTTTGCCATGGCCTCCTTCATGGGCCCCCGCTCATAGCGGTGGTAGCTGTCGCCTTCGACGACCGCAGGCGTGATGCCCTCGCGGTTAAAGATGTACTCGAAAGCCCTTTTGACGGTGCTGGTTCCTGCGCCAGAGGAACCAGTGACGGCCACAACCGGGTGACGCTTCGACATTGGCGCAGGAGGAGAAAAAGCGTCCTTGATTTTGGCAGGTCGTCGGTCCTGTGCCCAACGCAGGCCTAGAGGACTGCCAAAAGTTGATCGCCCATGGCCTGGCAACCCACCAGGGTGCAGCCAGGTGCCATGAGATCGCCGGTCCGATAGCCTGCGTTGAGCACCCGGTCGACGGCGCGCTCGAGGTCGGCTGCAGCGGGTCCTTGGTGGAGTCCGATCCGCAGCAGCATGGCGGCGCTGAGCACCATGGCCATGGGGTTGGCCTTGTCCTGGCGGGCAATGTCGGGGGCGGATCCATGGATCGGTTCGAACAGTCCAGGACCACTTGATCCCAGGGAGGCCGAGGGGAGCATGCCGATGGAACCGGTGAGCATGGCCGCCTCATCGCTGAGGATGTCGCCGAACAGGTTGCTGGTGAGCAGCACGTCAAACTGTTTGGGCGAGCGCACCAGTTGCATCGCCGCGTTGTCGACATACATGTGGCTGAGTTCCACGGCCGGGTAATCGGCATGGATGGCCTCAACGCGATCACGCCAGAGCTGGCTTACATCGAGCACGTTGGCCTTGTCCACGGAGCAGAGGCGCCCCCCCCGTTGGGTTGCCAGATCAAAGCCCACCCTGGCGATCCGATCGATTTCGTAGTCCGAGTAGGCCATGGTGTTGAAGGCCCGCACATGGCCATCGGCCTCCACCCGGCCCTTCGGAGTTCCGAAGTACACCCCACCGGTGAGCTCCCGCACCACCATCAGATCAACCCCTTCGATCACCTCGCGCTTGAGGCTGCTGGCATCGACCAGGGCCTGAATGATTTTTACGGGCCGCAGGTTGGCGAACAGGCCAAGCCCTGCCCTGAGGCCAAGCAAGCCCGTTTCCGGTCGCTTCTCGCGCGGCAAGCTGTCGTATTGGGGGCTGCCAATCGCAGCGAGCAAAACCGCATTAGCGTGCTTGCAGGCTTCCAGGGTGCTTGCGGGAAGGGGCTCGCCGGTGGCATCAATGGCTGCGCCTCCCATGGGCTGTTCGTCGTAGACCAGCTCAAAGCCATGGCGGCGGCTCACGGCATCCAGGAGTTGGCGGGTCACCGCGGTGATTTCGGGGCCGATGCCGTCGCCAGGAAGCAGGGTGATCCGGTAGCTCGTCATCGCAGGTGCCGCGGGGCGTTAGGGCAGGCGGCGAGGCTACTGGCTGGTTGCTTTGGGCACAGTTGCTTTGGGTTCAGTTGCATTGGGTTCAGTTGCATTGGGCCCAAGGGCTTGAAGTTTGCGCAAGGTCTTCGCCATCTCGGGCAGCTTGTTGAAGGCAGCGGAGCAGCGCAACCACAGCCGGTTCGAGATGGCGGGATACCCGCTTACGACTTCGCCGGGGGCCACTTCACCATGGATGCCCGATTTGGAGGAGGCGATGGCCCCATCGCCGATCACTGCCCTATTGGCCACCCCCACCTGCCCGGCCAGGATCACCCCATGGCCGAGTTTGGCTCCGCCGGCAATGCCCACTTGGGAGGCCAGGGCACAGCCCTTGCCGGTGGTCACCCCATGGCCGATCTGCACCAGGTTGTCGATTTTGGTGCCAGCCCCAATCCGGGTTTCGCCCACCGATGGGCGATCAATGGTGGTGCCGCAGCCCACCTCCACCCCTTCTTCCAGCACCACAAGACCCGTTTGGGGCATTTTTCGCCATCCCTGGGCCGTGGGAACAAAGCCAAAACCCTCGCTGCCCACAACCGCGTTGGAATGCACCACGCAATGGGCGGCTAAACGGCTGCCCGGGTGCAGCACGGCACCGGAATGGATTTCACATCCCTTCGCCAGTTGCACGTCCTCATAGAGGACGGCGCCTGCATGGAGGGTGCAGCTTTCCGCGATGGTGCAGCCTTCTCCCACCACCACATGGGCACCGATATGGGCGCTGGAGCTAATGGTGACGCTGGAATCCACCACAGCCGTTGGATGGATCCCCGGTGGTTTGGGTTTGCGGGGGTACAGGCAATCGAGGGATTCAGCAAAGGCGAGCCTGGGATCCTTGAGGGCAACCCAAGCCAATCCTTTGGCTGTGGCGATGTCTTGCAACTCCCGATCTGGAGGCAGCAGGACGGCCGATGCCTGGGTGTTGCCAAGGGCTAGGGCTAGGGCATTGCCCCGCTCCAGAAAACTCAACTGCCCAGGGATGGCCTGGTCCAGGGCATTGGCACCTTGGATCTCAGGATCGTTGGCCAAAGATCGCGGTGCTTCCCCTGTCACCTGTCCCAGTTGGCAGAGCAGTTCGCTAAATCGCATCACGGACTTTGCTACGGGGGGATGGGATTTGGCTGGGTGGATCGTAGGAGCGCTCGATCCTGGCTTAGCCCGTGGTGATCACCAGTTGGTCGCGGTGCACCACCTCAACCCCCGCACGACCCATCAGCTCCCGCAGTTCCCCGCTGCTGAGGGTGGATAAACCTCGACCCAATTCCCGGCCATCACTGCTGAGTAAGCGCACCGCTTCCCGTCGGTCAAACTCCCCATCAACGGATTGCACGCCCACGGCGAGCAGGGAAGCCCCCCGCTCCACCAGGGCAGCTTCAGCTCCAGGGTCGAGCCTCAGGGTTCCTTTCGGGAGCAGGGCATGGGCAAGCCAGCGCTTGCGATCAGGCAGGGGCCTTTGGGAAGGCTGGAACACCGTGCCCACCGTCTCGCCAGCGAACAGGGCATCGAGAACCCGGGGATCCCGGCCATCGGCCAATCGCACCCGGATGCCACTGGAGGTGGCAATGCGGGCTGCTGCGATTTTGGTGGTCATGCCCCCGGTGCCCCACTGGCCGCCGCCGGTAGCCCCCTGGCTGAACCGCTCCAACTCGGCGAGGTTGCGCACCTCCATAATGGGTTGGGCTGAGCTGTCGCTGCGGGGATCACCTGAATAGAGGCGATCCACATCGGTGAGCAAGATCAACTCATCGGCGCCAACCGCTACCGCTACCAGGGCAGAAAGGGTGTCGTTGTCACCGAAGCGCAGCTCGTCTGTGGCGAGGGTGTCATTTTCATTCACCACGGGAACCACCCCCCAGCTGAGCAGCTGTTCGAGGGTGCTGCAAGCATTTTGATAGCGCCGCCTGGAGGCGAGATCACCCCTGGTGAGCAGGACCTGCGCCACGGCAATGCCGCAGCCGGTGAAGGCGTCTTGGTACAGGGCCATCAGTTGACCTTGGCCGACGGCGGCGGCGGCCTGGAGGGCCACCACCTCGGTGGGCCGCTTGTCCAGCTTGAGGGCCCCACAGCCCAAGCCCACGGCCCCGCTGGTGACCAGGGCCAGCACATCCCCCTTGGCCTGTTGCCGGGCCAGGCTCGCTGCCAGATCGGCAATGACCACTTGGGTTGGGCGGTTGGTCGATCCCCGAAGGAGGCTGGTACCCACCTTGATCACCCGCCGGGTCCCGGTCTTGATCGCTGCCATCAGCTGAGGGCAGCACCCATCCACTGCGCCATGCGCAATTCGATCTTTTGCAGGCGATCTTGCTTGCAGGGCAGGCCAGTGGGGTCAATGGGTTTGACGAGCACCGTGAACAGACCCAGGCGGTTGCCAGCGATCACATCGGTAAACAGCCGATCGCCCACAAGGGCGACCTGGGCTGCGGGAACGTTGAGTTGGGCTAGGACCCTTCGCAGGGCACCACGACGGGGCTTCCCCGCCGAGGTGGTGAAAGGCAGCCCCAGGATTTGGGCTACGGAACCAATGCGCTGGCGGGAAGGGTTATTGCTGAACAGGTGAATCGCGAACTGCTGCTTGGCTTCCTGCATCCAGCCCAGGGCCAAGGGAGGGACCAGGCTTTGGCGGCGGGGCAACAGGGTGCGATCCACATCCAGGACCAGGGCCTGGATACCGCGCTCCTGGAGTGCCTCCAACGGAAGCTCCGCCAGGGTGCACTCCATTAACCAGTTGGGGCGCAGCAGCTCAGCGAGCATCAGAGATCACCCTCCCGCTCTGCCAGCTCGGCTTCAATACGGGGTTGGACCCGATCAAATTCTTCGCCTTCAACGAGAAGGGCCTCTGTGCCTTGCATGCGCGCAACCACAAAGAAGGGGTCGAGGGGGATATAAAGCCCATATTCCTGGTTGTCGGCCATGAAACTCACGAGAAGTTCATAGGTCTCGGAATCGTCATCGGCGTCCTCGTCGTCTTCGAGGTCTTCGGGTTCGGGTTCATCGAGTTCGCCGCTGACGGTGAGGGTGACGGCGGAGCGCACGAGGGTGAGGTCGTGTTCCTGAAGGACCACGTCGGCGACGGAAAGAATCGGCTCGGTGGCATCGATGGTGTCGATCAGTTCAGGATCTTCCTCGTCGTCTAATTGGAACAGACAGACAGGGGTGTCCACCGGGGTGAGCAACACATAATCATGGCCATCTAAGGGAATCAACTCTTCGAGGAAACAGAGGAGTTGGCGCCCCCGGGTATCGCTCACAAGCACGGTGGGCACGTCGCCGGCGTTGGTCATGGCGGAACTTTCAGAGCTCATGGCGTTGGTGGTTGTGTTCTCAGGATGGTTCAACGGTGGCTCGTTTGCCGTTGTTGGGGGTCGCTGGTTGCACCGGTTCGCCATGGAGCAGAACCGCCTCAGGCCCCTCGGCCAGCCATTGCTCTAGCAGCAGGGCAGCGGCGGCACTGTCGAGGGCGCCGCTGCGATCGCCGTGCAGACCCCGCTGTTCCCCGGCGGCCCAGGTGCTGGCGTGCTCATTGACCCACGCTAGGGGCAGCTCCAAAGATCGCGCCATGCGCTCCCCATAACGGCGGCAATGGGCTGCTTGTTCGGTGGGCTTTCCATCGCGATCCAGAGGTAGACCCACCACGAGAGCCCGGACGCGGCGTTGCTTGACCAGGGGCTTCAGCCGTTCCAGATCAACGGCAAATTTTCCCCGTGCCAGGGCCCCCAGTGGCGTCACCGTGATTCCCAGGGGGTCGCAGCCAGCTAGGCCAACGCGCCGGCGACCCACATCCATAGCCAGAGCTGATCGGGCCAGGGGTTGGGTGGGCATTAACGGGGAATCAGGGGCGTGGGTAGGGGCCGCCTTTGGGGTTGAAGTTGGCCAAGCATGGCCTCAAGCCGTTGGGCTCCAAGGGCAGGCACCGGTTGTTCGTGGCGGCGCCACACGCTGCGGGCCATCAGCACCCGTTCCCCCCGTTCCAGGGCACCGCGTGATCGAAGCCAGCCCTGGCGCGGTGCATCACGCACATCACAGCGGAGCCAGAGGTCTTCACCGCGGCCGAAGGTTTGCTGGGCTTGGGCCACCAACAACTCCGTGGCGCCGCCAATCAGTTGTTGCCAGCCGGGATGAACGGTGAGTTCCACCTCGTGGCCCCCACCGGCGTGCTCCCCAACCCAGCGCACTCCGGCAACCGCTTCATCCCGGGTTCCATCAACCAACAGCCATCCTTGGCGATGGCTTTGATCGAGCAGGTCTTCGACCCGCCGATCGAGGAGTTGACGCAATTGGGCAGGGCAAGCGGCCTGCTCGAGATGCCAGAGCAGGGAACCATTGCGTCGGTTGAGGGGTCGCAGCTGTAGGGATCCAAGGTCTGAACTGTTGCCCCTGTCGGCTTCGTTGACGCCCGGCCAGCACCAGAGTTGGTCGGTGCGCAGCGGTTGGAATCCCTGTTCCCGCAGCAGGGCCAGGCGCTGGGAATCAAGGCTGGAGGCCGTGGCCATCCAGCTGGTGGCATCCTTGGCCTGGTGGATGGCTTCGCGCAGCAGGGTTGAAGCCAAATCCCTCTGGCCCTTGGGGTTCACAAGACGCAGGTGCTTGACCTGCCAGCAACTGCCGCTGCGGTTGAGTCGGCTGGTCACAATCAGACCAAGGGGTTTGTGCTCGCTAAAGGCGACCAACACCACCGGTGCGATGGGTTGGCGGGCGGCGAGGGCATGGATCAACCTCTCCGGGAGACCTAACCAAACGGCCCGCTGTAGAACGCTCCGGAGCGGTACAAACGCTGGATCACTGAGCAAGGGAAGGTGCCATCCCGCCAGGGGCTCAAGCCGCCAACTGGTGGGGCATGGCTCCCCTTGGGACGGCTCCTGCGGGGAAGAAGTCGCGGAAGACTGGGTTGGGTCTGGCTCAACCGCCATGGGGGGTGGTTCCATCGGGAGCCTCAAAATCCAGTCTATCGAGCCCGATTGATCTGAATCGGTTTGGTTGGCGGCTAGGCCGCTCGAACCAACACAAGGGGGGTTCGTTCGTTGGCGTTTCCGGCCGGGTTGGGCCTGAGGGCTCGCTCCAGCAAAGCCCCATCACAACCCTTGCTAGCGGCAAGCACCTTGACCCGGCCCAGGTCGTTCACATCCACAACAGCCACGGCCACCCCCAGGCTTTCCGCCATGTGATGGCAGAACTGCTCCGGGTCCTGGGGCCCCATCACCAGGGTTTGGTCATAGGGCGGAGTGGTACCGGTGATGTCATCAATCAGGCGGGCTTGATCTCCGGCCAGCCGATAAAACCAGCCCTTGAAGCCCAGGGCCTTGAGCCCGGTGCCAATCAGCCAGGCACCAAGGATCCGGGCCGGGCCTTCTCGGTCAATCAGGCTTTGCATCCCACAGGCCGTGGCCAAGCTGCTGGTGGGGTGGAAGACCCGGCAAAGCAACCGGGCCAGGGCCGAGGGTTCCAGGGTGGCGGGATGGAGGTACTGGCCTTGCATCACCGCCAGGGGTGTTTCGCCGATGGTGAGCACGTCGCCGCTCTGCCAGAGGTGGCCGGCATAGCGGCGCAAGACCTCTTGCGGATCGTCCAGAACGCCGAGGAGGTGGGTGCCAATCGGAAGCACCTGGCAGCGATCCCCCTCGCGCCAAACAGCGGCGTTGCTGTTGATTGGTTGCGGTTTGCGCAGGGGAACAAGAAACCCATCCCGGCGGTGCAGGCGACCAAAGGGTCCGTAATTGACCCAGAGCACTTCGATCCAAAGGGTGTCAATCAGCTTCTCGATCGCCAGTCCTGGGGCCGCTGTAATGGTGATCTCAAGGCGGGCTTGGGTGCTCTTGCGGCCTTTCACGATGTAAGCAGCCCAGTAATGATCAGCCCGGCTGTCTTCATCTGGATGGTGGGCCACGATTTGGCGTGTGACCACCAGATTGCGGAGGTCACCGTTGCCCAGCAAGGTGGGATTCAGGCTGATTTCCGGCACGAACACTTCCATGCGCCGGTGGGGATTGGCAATGGTGATCTCCCCGGTGACGGTGACGCCTTGGGGGCTGCTCTCCACCTGGAAAGGGCCTGGTTTCAACTGCAGGGGTGAGGCGGGCCTGAGGCGATGGCGAAGTTCAAGCCACAGCAGGCTTAGGCCCAGTACCAGGGCCGCGAGCAGCAGGAAGTTGAACGCCAAGGGCAACGGAACGCGAATGGCCGGAGCGTAATGGGCCCCATGGCGGGGTTAAACCATCTCCTGGGGCTTCACGTAGCGATCGAAGTCGTCGGCTGTGATTTCCCCCAGTACCAGGGCTGCCTCCTTGAGGCTCAGCTGGTGCCTGTGGGCGTGATTAGCGATGCCGCTGGCCCGGTCGTAGCCGATGGCCGGGGTCAGGGCGGTGACCAACATCAGGCTTTCGTTGAGATGCCGCTCAATCCGCTTGGTGTTGGCCTCGAGTCCATCGACACAAAAGTCGCGGAAGCTGGTGGCCGCACCGCCCAGTAAGGCGATGCTTTCGAGCACGTTGTGGGCAATCAGGGGTTTAAACACATTGAGTTCGAAATTGCCCTGGCTGGCCCCGAACTGCACAGCCGTGTTGTTGCCCATCACCTGGGCCGCCACCATGGTGAGGCTTTCGCACTGGGTGGGGTTCACCTTGCCCGGCATGATCGATGAGCCCGGCTCATTTTCCGGGATGATTAGCTCGCCAAGGCCGCAACGGGGCCCGCTACCCAGCCAGCGAATGTCGTTGGCGATCTTCATCAGGGATCCGGCCAACACGGTGAGGGCCCCATGGGCAGCCGCTAGCGGTTCATGGCCTGCCAAGGCTTGAAATTTGTTGGGGGCACTGATGAAGGGCAAGCCCAGGCGCTCCGCTAGCCGTTGGGCAACGGCTTCGCCAAATCCCTTGGGGGCATTGAGACCCGTGCCCACGGCGGTACCACCAATGGCCAGTTGATACACCTGGGGAAGGGTATGTCTGAGGCCCTCAAGGCCGAGTTCGAGTTGGGCGACATAGCCGCTGAATTCCTGGCCCAAAGACAGGGGCACGGCGTCCTGCAGGTGGGTGCGGCCGATCTTCACGATCCCCGCAAACGCCTCACTTTTCTGCTGGAGTGAGCCGATCAACCGTTCGAGGGCTGGAATCAGCTGCCGTTCCAATTCGATCGCTACGGCGATGTGGAGCGCCGCTGGGAAGGTGTCATTGCTGGATTGGCTGAGGTTGACGTGGTCGTTGGGGTGCACCGGACTCTTGCTACCCATCACGCCGCCGGCCCGCTCAATGGCCCGATTGGCGATCACCTCATTGACATTCATGTTGGTTTGGGTGCCCGAGCCCGTCTGCCAAACCTTCAGGGGAAACTCGGCATCCAAGCGGCCTGAAGCCACCTCTTCAGCGGCGGCCACGATCCAGCCGGTGCGCTCTGGATCCAGCTTGCCCTTGGCGGCATTCACTTCGGCGCAGGCCGCCTTGAGCAGGCCGAAGGCGTGGACCACCGCCAGGGGCATGGCTTGGCCGAAGGGAAAAAAGTGTATTGAGCGCTGGGTCTGGGCGCCCCAGTAGTGGGCCTGGGGAACCTCAATGGCCCCCAGGCTGTCGGTTTCGATCCGATTTGGCAGCTGCTGCTCGGCCATCAGCGGCTGACAACCTCGGCATTGAGTTCGTTGAAACTCACGGTGGTACTGGTGGTGCCCCCTTCAGGCAAGGGGATGCCCGTGGCTTTGCTCACGCCATCGTTGATGCGGTCCACATCCACCAAGCCGCTGGCGTTGAACACCACCTCTCCATCGGGGTCAAACACCACCACCTGGGGAATGATCCCGCTCCAGTACGTGGCAGGGTCGGTGGGGCCTTCGGTGGGGCGGTTTTGCAGGGGATCGATCACCAAGGGAATCAACTCAATGTTGTTGCCCCAGAGCCGTTGCAATTCGGAGACCACCGGGGAGAACTGCTTGCTTGCGGCATCGTCATCGAGGTAATAGATCACGGCTGCTGCCCGGTGATCGGCCATGGCCTGGGCGAGGGTGCTGCGCGGGGGCACCAAGGAGCCGTTGCCCGCGTAAAGGGCGTAGATATTGCCGTCGTAGGTGTTGGTGGTGAGAGCGGCGGCGGCCGGTTGAACCGCCCATCCCGTAAGGCCGATCCACAGAGCAAGCACTACGCCGAGGAAGGAGCGACCAGGCTGGCGCAACGGCACGATTTCAGCGCTCAATGTGGGGCCATTGTGGCCTTTAGCCGCGGCTGAGGCTGCGGCCCATGCCCTGGCGGATACCGCGGCCCACGAGGCCGATGGAACGGCCCACCACCTGGGTGAGGAGCACCACAAACAGATCCCCGAGCCCCTTGATCAGGCTCTGCAGTTGGGGAGCGAGGGCGTCCCGGGTTTCAAGGGAGAGGGTGACAAGCTGCTGAACCCAGCCCAAGTCCCGCAATTCAGCATCCCGGGGTTCGGTGAGATCGACTAAAGCAATACCCCGCGTTTGGAGGGAGAAGAGCGATCGCCGGCTCTCATAGAGAGCGATCGGCCGTACAAACCAGCTATTCCAACGTTGTTGGGCGTTGAGTTGGTTGCGTAAGCGTTCCAGGTTGCGGGTGGCCAGCAACTCTGGTTGCAGCAGATAGCGGCGTAATTCCGGCCAGCTGGCACAACAGGAGAGCACCTCGCTGCTGATCAATTCGGCGCTGCGCACCAACCAATTCGCCAGCAGTTGCTCCAGATAGAGCACGGCCCGGGGTTCATCCGCCGGCACCAATTGGCCATCCACCAAGAGGGGGTGGCCGTAGACCAGGGCCGCGAGCATCGCCTGGGCTTCCGGTAATTCGGGGTCGGAGCTAGCCAGGTCGCTGGCTTGGATCAGGGCTTCGGCAACACCTTGAAGGGTGCCATCGAGGGGCAACTGGACGTAGGGACTGGTGGTGGCCCTGAGGGCCTGTTGGCGCAATTCCAATTGGAGCTCGTTCCAGCGGGCCTGAAGTTGCTGCCCGTGACGTTGTTCGGCTAAAAGCTGGTGGCGAACCCTGTCGCAGTGCTCAAGAAGCGCAAGCAGGAGGTCGCGGCGCCGCTCGGCTGCAAGGCCTTGAAGGGCTAGAAGCTGGCCGCTTTGGTTGGTGAGGGCCCCTTGGGAGGCGGCTTCGAGGCGGGCCCGCAGGGTGTGCCAAATCCCCTCGGCATTGGGGGAGGGCAGATTCAATTGGGTGCCCAAACGGGCTTGGGGCAATGGCTGCGAGAAGGCGGTGGGAGCCGCCATCACCAGGGAATCCAAGGGTCCCCAAAGCAGCAACAGGCAGTGGCGTGCTGCCCGCAATTCCCTTAGGCGGCCCTGGAGAACCAGCAGGCTGAGCGCCCCCCGGGGCTCAGGGCTGAGCAGGCTGCGGCAGGTGTCTAACTCCGCATCAATTTGCTTGAGCCCGCTGAACAGAAAGCGATGGCCAATCCCCAAGCCAGTCGGCAATTCGAAGGGATCTGGGGCCGGGCCATCGGCGAGCGCTACCACCCGGCCTCCGGCGCTCAGCGTGGCGATCGCCTCAAGTAGCTGCCGGGGTTCTGGCGCTTCCAAGAGGCCGGCCACCGGTAATTGCAGCAGCTGGGCTGTGGGGTGGGGCTGGCCCTGGGGAAGCAGCAACAGAAGGGGAGCGGGTTGCCACCGGCTGCGCAGCTGCTCCAGTTCCCGCTGGAGGCTGGCCAGGGTTGCCACGCTGCCCGGATGCCAGATCACCAGTTGGGGCCTGCCCTCAAGATCTTCCGGCTTGGTGGCCACGCGATAGCCAGCTTCAGGGGCCTCAAGCAGTCGATTGAGCCCCTCGCGCAGCAGCGGTTCGGCAAACAGCAGCAGCTGCGAAGGCACACACCCAAATCAAACCATCAACCAAACTAACCAAACCGCCCAAAATTCTCCAGGTGGGTTTGGCAGTGATCGCGGCCAGCTTCAGGGTTGGGGCTGGCGGCGGCGCCCATTGAGACTGAGGCTGTAGCTCTCGATGGCAAAACCGGTTCGCTGCTCAATTTGGGCCAATAAGTCGGCGGGAAGTTGAACATCGAGGTCTTGGATTACCCCGGAATCAATGCAGGTGAGGTGGCTGTGGGGATCGCTGCGGTAGCCGTAGAGCCTGCCGCTGGCCCGGTCCAGGCACTCGATCACCCCGGTGGATTGGAGCGCCTCCAGGTTTTGGTACACCGAGGTGTGGCCAATATTGCGTCCCTGGTTGTTGAGCTTTTCGAAAATGTCGCGGGCGCTCAGGTGGCTCTTCTCGACCCAAAGCAAATCCAGCACCATGCGCCGTTGACGACTTAACCGCATGCCCAAATCGCGGCAACGCCGGTAGACATCGTCCACGGAGGTGGGCAAATCGCCTAGTGACGGGGTTGGGGTCGAGGGGGTGCTGGCGCTCACGCGACACACCTGCGAAGGCTTGGACTAGTTATAGGCCAAGCCGCAAGCTGGCCGGTTTGTTTTCATTCCTGCCTCTGGCTGGGCCCTAGGCCAGGTTCGAGTCGATCGGGTCCTGGAGCCGCCCATCGCCGATGGCCTGGATGGCTTCAGCCAAATCCACCCGGCCGTCATACAAAGCCCGGCCCACGATCACCCCCTCGATGCCCAGGGGAGCTAGGGCCAGCAGGGAGAGCAGGTGCTCCAAATTGCCGATGCCGCCGGAGGCAATCACGGGTACGGCACTGGCTTCAGCCATGGCCCGTAGGGCCTCCAGGTTGGGGCCAGCCAGGGTGCCATCGGTGGCGATATCGGTGCTGATGATCGCTGCGATGCCGCTGGTGTTGAACCGCTTGGCCAGGGCCGTGGCCTCGGTCCTGCTCTCTTCGATCCAGCCCCGGGTGGCCACCTTGCCGTTTTTGGCATCGATGCCCACCACAATTTTGCCCGGATAGGCGGCGGCCAGTTCATCCACGAGCTCGGGCTGCTCCAGGGCCACGGTGCCCAAGATCACCCGATCCAGCCCGCAGCCCAGCAGTTCCGCTGCCCGTTCAGCCGTGCGCACCCCTCCGCCCAATTGCACGGGGATAGAAAGGGCACGGGTGATCGCCTTCACCGCCCCATCGTTGACCGGTTGCCCACTTTTTGCCCCATCCAGGTCGACCAGGTGCAAGCGCTGGGCTCCCTGGTCCTGCCAGGCCAGGGCTTGGGCCACAGGATCATCGGAAAAGCGGGTCACCTGGCCATAGTCGCCCTGGTGCAGCCGCACGCAGTGCCCGTCCAGCAGGTCGATGGCGGGGATGATCTGCATGGGTCTGGCCAGCTGCTGCCAGCCAGGCTGCCAGAGGGTTCGCTGACGCAAGTCCACCACCGGCACCACGAGGCGGAAGCGGCGATTGAGAACGGCTTCTAGCTCCAGGGCTTTGGTTGGGCCCTTGCCCCGTTCGCCGAGGCGGCGGAAGTGGCGATAGCCGCAGGTCTGCTCGATCAGCGGCGGTTGGGCTGTCCAATTGGAGCTGAGCCGCATCGGACCTTGGACGTCTTGAATGGCTTCCAGTCTCAGCGGCTAAGGCCTGGCACCCATGAAGATCCTGGTGATGGGCGGAACCCGCTTTGTGGGCAAACCGTTGGTGGATCACTGGCTCCAGGCGGGCCACCACTTGACCCTCTTTACCCGGGGAAAGAATTCCGTACCCCCGGGCGTGGAACACCTGGTGGGCGATCGCACCCATGCCGCTGGGTTGGACCAGCTTGCCGGCCGAAGCTTTGACGTGATCGCCGACACCTCCGGCCGCAGCCTCGACGATTCGAAGGCCGTGATTGGGCGCACGGGCAGCCCAAGCCAGCGGTTTTTGTATGTGAGTTCGGCCGGTGTCTATGCCGATAGCCACCTGTGGCCCCTCGACGAGGACAGCCCCACGGATCCCGCCAGTCGCCACGCCGGCAAGGCGGAAACCGAGACCTGGTTGAGAAGCCAGGGGATCCCCTTCACCAGTTTCAGGCCCACCTATATCTACGGGCCGGGGAACTACAACCCTGTGGAGAGCTGGTTCTTTGATCGGATTGTCCATGGCCAGAGCGTTCCCCTGCCTGGCGATGGCAGCACCATCACCCAACTGGGCCATGTTCAGGATTTAGCCACGGCCATGGCCCGCTCGATCGAGGTGGATGCGGCCGCCAATCGCATCTACAACTGCTCGGGTGCCCAGGGGATCACCTTCCTCGGCCTGGTGGAAGCCGCGGCCCGGGCCTGCGGCAAGGACCCTGCAACCGTGCAGATTCGCAGCTTTGATCCGGCCCGCTTGGATCCGAAGGCCCGCAAAGCCTTCCCGTTAAGGCTGGCCCACTTCCTTACCGATATCCATCGGGTGCAGCGGGAGCTGGCTTGGCAGCCGGCCTTTGATCTCGAACAGGGCCTGGCCGACAGTTTCACCAACGACTACGCCAAGCGCATGCCCACCCCGGTTGATGTCAGCTCGGATACAGCCCTTTTTGGTTGATTGCCGGCGCATCTGGCGTTGAAGCCTTGCGCAGATAGCCAAGGGCCGAACTGAGGGCCAGCCCCAAGGATGGCCAAAACAGCCACCAGCCCAGCCCGTGCATCCAGCCCGAAAGGGCTGGGGAGATCCCGAGGCCCAATCCCCAACTGGCCGGCCACAACAACAGCAGCAGGGCTGCAAATTGCAAGATGGTTTTGGCCTTGCCCCCAAGGGATGCCGGCCCCCCAGAGCTCTGGTTAGCCCGCCAGCCCGAGATCACCAATTCACGGGCCAGCAGGAGCCACACCGCCCAGAGGGGTAGGACCCCACTGGCCCCTAGCCAGAGCAAGGGAGCGGTGATTAGAACTTTGTCGGTGAGGGGGTCGAGCCTGGCGCCCCAAACCGAACCGCCCCCGGCCCTGCGGGCCAGCCAACCGTCGGCGGCATCACTGAGGCCACCCAGGGCGAGCAAGATCCAGGCCAGGGCTGGCTGGCCGGCGGCGAGGGCCAGCAAAAGCGGCAATCCCACCAAGGCCCGACCCACCGTGAGGCCATCGGCGATTTTGCGCATGCTGGTGGACCCCATTCAATTGCCCTTCCTCGGCCCCAGAATGCCTGCAGTTCAGCAACCTGGCCCGTGGTGCAACAGTCGGTTTCCGCAGTGATGTCAGCCCCGGTGCTGACGGTGACGGCGGATAGCCTCCTGCAACAGGCCGTTCAGCTGATGAGCGACCACCACATCAGTGCCTTGCCTGTGGTGGATGGAGACGGTGTGCTGGTGGGCGAGCTCACCGAGCAAGACCTCATGGTGAGGGAAAGCGGGTTTGATGCGGGCCCCTACGTGATGCTGCTTGATTCCGTGATCTATCTGCGCAATCCCCTCCAGTGGGACAAGCAGGTGCACCAGGTCTTGGGCAACACCGTTGGCGAGGTGATGAGCCACCAGCCCCACATCTGCAGCAGCGATCTTTCCCTGCCTTCGGCCGCCAAGTTGCTCCATGAGCGCAGTACCCAGCGCCTGTTTGTGCTCAATGACCAGAACCAGCCCGTGGGCGTGTTGACCCGGGGCGATGTGGTTCGGGCGCTTGCCGCTGCAGGCTGACCAGGGTTATGGCGGCGCTGGTAAGGCAGCCGGTGGGGGTGCCCCCGGGCTTGGGGCCCCCACGGTGGGGCCAGGGTCCGTCTCCGTTCGGCTGCCCTCCGGCAGGCTTGCTCCATCGCCTTCGCTGGCGGTTGGGGGGATGGGTGGCGCGTCGAGTTGGGCCCCGTTAGGGAGCAACAGCGGAGCTGGCAAGTCGGCTGGAAGGCCCAGGCTGTCGATCCCAGGGGCCGAATTGCCTTCGGCTTTGTTCGCCTCCTCTTGGCGTTGCCTGAGGGCCAGGGGATCGGCGCTGATGGGCGTTTCCCGAAAGGGGGAATTGGCAGCGGGTTTCTGACCATCCCGGCCCCTGGGAGCCCAGATCAGTCGGGCGATGGGTTCCACACCCCGTTCCATGAGCCGGTTGAACCCGGCGAGGGCCCGATCCACCAGTTGGCCCCCCAGGGTTTGGCCGCATTGGAATGGATTGCCGCAGCCCTGGGGCCCGCTGGCGCTGGCCAATTGGGTAAGGAGTGAGCCCTGCAAGAGCGAGGACCGGCTACTGAGCCGCAGGAGATAGGGCACATGCACAAAGCTGGTGGCTCCACCGCTGATCCAATTGGCATCGGCATCACTGAAGCCCTTGACCCCAGGGATGATGAAGCGGCTTTTTGAGGCGTGGTCGGGCAGATAGGCCGCCCGCAGGCCCCGGCGACGGGCGAGGTCGCGGGTTTGCTCGAGGGTGAGGCCATCCCGGCTCATCAACACCTCGATGCGGCCATCGGGACGCAGGCCGTAGGCCATGCGAATCCGGGGCAGGAAATAGCGAATCTGCTGCCCCATGCTGATGCTGTAGGCCCCCTTGTAGGCCGCAGGGGGCTGTTCCAGGTCGTTGTAGAGGCTGTGCAGCCCCCCCACGAAGGATTCGAATTCCTGGGCCCTAGCGGGGGTCAGTTCCCCGTAGCCAAAGCTGACGCTCCCGTCATGGCGGATGCCCATAAAGGCCCGTTGGCGAGCCGCCGTGCGGTTGCGGCCCCGCCAGATGCGGTCGCCGAATTTGATATCCCCCAGGGGAACCGTGGTTTCCCGCCCCCGCCCATCGACCTGGCGCTCGTACATCGGCCCCGAGAAGAAGGCCAAGGCCGAGCGGTCGTTATAGGCCTGTTGCTCCCGGTCCCAACCCTCCAGCAAGTCAATCTTCACCGCCCGGGGATCAAAATCCAAGGCGTAGGTTTCGCTATCGGGGAGATAGCGAAAAGGCAAACCATCGGCGGCGGTGACGAGCGGTGCCCCCCCCTGGCGCTTGGCCTCTGGCAACGGCGGGGCAATGGCAACCAGGAACACCAAAAACCCCGCGGGAATGGCCACGATGAGGGAACGTTTGCGCTTCCAAGGCGGGCGTTTGGCCGATCGTCGCAACCGGCGCAGGTCCAGGTCACTTGGCCCACCACCACCGCTCTGGCTGGCCTTGGCTTGGGTTTCTGGCGCTAGCGGGGTGAGGGTTTCCACGCAGGAGGGTTACCACGACACGATGGCGGCTTGGGCCAGCGGCCAGAGACGATCACGTTGGGAGCCGATGGCACCCGCCGTCAAGTAAGCCCCATGCCCCTGCGGTAGGCAGGCCGCCCTTGGGTGGCCGTGATCGTTGCCCGCACATGGGGGTAGGGCTGCAGGTCGAGCTGGGGAAAAAAGAGCGGCAAGTAGGCCAAGTAGGCATTCACGGCACAGTCCGCCACGCCCCAGCTCCCTGGCTCACCCCCCATCAGCGACCGTCCCCCGGCCAGCTGCCCATCCAGGACCTCCATGAGCCGCGGGAACTCCTTGTCCCTGTTGGCTGGCACAAACAGGGCCACGGCCAGGGTGGCATTGGCAAACAGGATCCATTGGGCAGCCAGGGCCCGCTTGGCGGCGGCTTCCTCGCCGTTGCCCCTGAATTCGTGGCCATGGCGATCGGCCAAGTGCAGCAGGATGGCACCGCTTTCGAACAGGGTCAGCGGACCGCCACCGGGGGCTGGCAGGCTGCTGTCCACCAGGGCTGGCAGCTTGGCAAAGGGGTTGATGGATTTGAAGGCCGGTTGCTTGTGCTCACCCGCTTCCATATCCAGTTGGTGCCAGATGTAGGGAATGCCCCTCTCCTCCAGGTACCAGCGGGGCATGGAGGCGCGGCTGCGGGCGCCGCCATAAAGCGTCAGGCTCATCGCTGGTAATTAAACGGTGAAAGCATCATCAGCAAGGGGCAGCTCTGGGGGGGGGCTACTTGGCACTGGCGCCGGTGATAATTCTTGGAATCAATCCTCCGATGCCATGACCATTGCCCTGCTGATCGCCCTGGCTGGTTCCCTGGCACTGATGGCCTTCATCGTTAAAAAACTCGAAAAGGCCGCCTAGGTACTCATGGCCAACATTTTCTGAATCGGAGCCAGGGCATTCAGCCTCAGCTTTTCCTCCAGTTCGATGGCGGGGGAGAGGGTTTCCAGGCAGTGCCACACCTTCTCCAGGGTGTTGAGCCGCATGTAGGGGCAGGCGTTGCAGCTGCAGCCATCGGCTCCTGGAACCTCAAAGAAGGTCTTTCCCGGAACCTGCAAGCGCATTTGGTGAAGGATCCCGGGCTCCGTGAGCACGATGAAACTGGACGCCGTGCTGGCGGCAGAACGGCGCAGGAGGGCACTGGTCGAGCCGATGAAATCGGCCAGGTCGAGAAGATGTTGCTGGCATTCCGGATGGGCCAGTACTTCGGCTTGCGGATGCTCGAGCTTCAACTGCAGCAACGCCTGCTCACTGAAGGTTTCGTGCACGATGCAGCTTCCGGGCCAGAGGGTGAGTTCCCTGCCGCTTTGGGATTGCACCCAGCGCCCCAGGTTCTGATCGGGGCCAAACAGGATCGGCCGATCAGCGGGCAGTTGCTTCACCAGGGCAACCGCATTGCTGCTGGTGCAAATCAGATCGCTCTGGGCCTTCACGGCGGCAGAACAATTGATATAGCTCACGGTGATGTGGTCGGGGTGCTCGGCCCTGAAGGCGGCAAAGGCATCGGCCGGACAGGCATCGGCCAGGCTGCATCCGGCCTCCAGATCCGGGATCAACACCGTTTTCCCTGGACTGAGGATCTTGGCGGTTTCGGCCATGAAGTGGACCCCGCAAAACACAATCACCTCGGCGTCGGTGCCGGCGGCCTGACGCGAGAGTTCAAGGGAGTCACCAATGAAGTCAGCGATGTCCTGGATTGCTCCCTCTTGGTAGTAGTGGGCCAAGATCACGGCCTTACGCTGAAACTTGAGCTCTTCGATGGCAGCTGGGAGTTCGGCGGCAGGGGGACAGCCGCTGGATGGTCCAGAATTCGGCTGAGGGGTATGGGCAGAGGTAAAAATCAACCGTTGCCTAGCTGATGCAGGATGGAAGGAGCCTAGGCATTCGGTGATAGCAGACTTGAGAATCGCCATCGCCGGAGATCTCCATGGTGCCTGGGACCATTCCGACCACGGTTTGCTGGCGATCCTGAAGCCCGATGGGCTCCTAGTGGTGGGTGATCTCAGCGATGGTCATCAACGCATCCCCTCCTTACTGCGCCAGCTCAAGCTCCCGGTGGCCTGCGTTCTGGGAAACCATGACACCGGGAAAGATTCATCGGGTCGCACCCTGCAGCGACAAATTGAGGCTCTGGGCCCCCTCCACTGCGGTTGGGGGTTGTGCCAATGGCCTGGCCTGGCCGTCGTTGGGGCCCGGCCAGCTACGGCTGGTGGGGGTTTCCATCTCTCCCAAGCTGCCCTGTCTGCCTTTGGTCCAGTCACCCTGCAGCAATCGGTCGATCGGATCACCACCGCAGCGATGGCAGCCGACCCCGATTCGCCCCTGGTGTTGCTTGGTCACAGCGGTCCAACAGGGCTAGGCAGCGAGGCAACGGCCCCCTGCGGCCGCGACTGGAAGCCTCCAGCCATGGACTGGGGGGACCAGGATCTGGCCCTGGCGATTCAGCAGATCCGTCGCCATCGCCCCGTCCCCTTGGTGGTGTTTGGCCACATGCACCACGCCCTCAGGCGCGGCCAGGGCGAGCGGGTGAGCTTCTGCCTTGACCGGGCTGGCACGGCCTTTCTCAATACCGCCTGCGTGCCCCGCCATGGCAGCGATGACGCCGGCCGTGACCTACGCCATTTCAGTTGGGTTGAGTTTTCAGGCCACCAGCTGGTTCATGTGAGCCACCGTTGGTACGGCCTGGGCGGTGAATTGCTCTACGAAGAGCGGCTGTTCGAGGTGCCCGTAGCTGCCCGGTTGGACGCCCCCCAGTTGTCGCTGTGCTGATCGTTGCCTGCATCAGTGCCCACGGCTTTGGCCACGGGTCCCGTTCGGCTGCGGTTCTGGCCGCCGTGCACCAACTTGAACCCCATTGGCGCCTGGTGATCTCGAGCGCCCTACCCCCAGACTTTATAACCATGGCTCTGGGGCCGGTGCCGTTTGAGCACCGCCCCTGCCAGTGGGACGTGGGTGTGGTGCAGGCCGATGCCCTGGGCGCGGATCCGGAGGCCACCTTGGAGGCCCTGGAGGACTTGGAGCAGCGGCTTCCAGGGCAAATCGAAGCAGAGGCCACCTGGTTGTTGGGCCAGGGAGAGCCGATCTTGGTGTTGGGCGATGTGCCCCCGGCGGCGGCGCTTTTGGCCCAACGCTTGGGCGCGCCTTTGATTTGGTTGGCCAGCTTTGGCTGGGACGCGATCTATGGGGCCATGGGGCCGGCATTTGAGCCTTGGGCGCAGCTGGCCCATGGCCTCTACCGCCAGGGACAGTTGCTTCTGGCCTGCCCCCTGGCCATGCCGATGCCCTGGGGAATACCCCAGGTGCAATTGGGTCTGACTGCAGGCACACCCAGGCTTCAGGTCGGTGAGCTTGCCCGCCAGTTGGATCTCCCGGCTAACCCTGAACGATGCGTCTTAATCAGTTTTGGTGGCTTGGGGATCGACTTCGATCCCCGACTGTTGGCCCTGTGGCCGCAGCATGTGTTTGTGGGGCCGAACCCAGCTTTGGGTTTTGCCCCCAACGGCCGTCCCCTGCCCACCGGGGTCAGGCCCTTGGAGGTGATGTCCCACTGCCGGAGGCTGATTACCAAGCCCGGATATAGCAGTTTTTGTGAGGCCCTAGGGCAGGGGCTGGGCATCCACGTCGTCCATCGCGACGGCTTTGCTGAAGCAGCTGTTCTGGAGCTGGCGCTGCAGTGCCATGGGCAGCACCGGCTGTTGAGCCAAGGGCAATGGCAACGGGGCGAATGGCAACTGGACCAACCCCTCCTTCCCCCCCAGGGGAGTCCGTTGCAAGGTGGGGGCTGCGAGCGGGCTGCTGCAGCGTTAAGTGAATTGGCAGCAAGACGCGATGGTTTTACGCTCCCATTGAGTGGTCAATCCATTGATTGGCACTAAGTGCCTCGTGGCTGTTGGAGATGATGGGCACATTGGGCGCGCAGGCACCCTTTCGTTTTTAACAGCTTCAACCCCAAGTTCCATTTTGGATTCCAGGTGAATTCCTTTTTGGGCTACGGCTTTAAGCAGCTCCCCTTTCACGTCTTGTCGTGACTTTCCCCTCCGGGACTTTGTTCTTCCACAGTTGAATGATTTGCGTTTTTCCCGCCTCAGCTCATGTGTTTATCTCGCGATTGCAGGCTGGGGTCCGTGGTGCATTGGGGCCCCAGTTCTGGCCCAGGCTGAGCTGCCCCATCCTGAGCAACTGAGCACTACGCAGCAACCGAGTACGCAGCAACTGAGTACGGAACTGTTGTTTCGATTGCCACCTGCTGCTCCCCTGATCTTCGCCATTACCCCGGAGCGCAGGGCGTTGCTCAACACCATCCGCTTTGCGGAGGGCACCTGGGCCGGTGGTGATCAAATTGGCTACCGGATCATGTTCGGGGGCGGTCTGATGCCTTCCCTTGATCGCCATCCCGACCGGGTCATTCGCAAATCGGGTTATGCCAGTGCAGCGGCCGGTGCCTATCAATTCATGCCTTTTACGTGGTCCCTCGCTTCCAGAAGCCTGGGCTTAGAGGCCTTTGGTCCTGAAGTGCAGGACCAGGCGGCGATCTTTTTGATTCAGCGCCGTGGGGCCCTGCCTCTGGCTGATCAGGGCCTGTTTACCCCGGATTTGGCCGCCAAGTTGGCTCCGGAATGGGCCTCCTTCCCTACCTTGGCTGGTCGCAGTTTTTATGGCCAACCAGTGAGGCGCTTTAGTGACCTGAAGAGCTTCTACGAGGACAACCTGGCCCAATTGCGGAGCCTAAAACCTGTGGCCTTGGTGCAGGTGCCCCTGTGTAAGCAATCCAATGCATTGTTTTGTCGGGTAGAGGCCCCGCCGCGGCTGCCCTAATCCCTCAGGGTGTCTTTGTGGGTTTGCCAACCGTTTGTTGGGCCAACAAATAGGCGACCACGGTTGCACCAAGAAAGCCCAAGCTGTTGCGCAAAATTGGTAAGAGGTCGCTGGTGCGGGTCAGGATTGGCCCCAGGCCTAGGGCTCCAAACAAAATCAACCAAAGGGGCGAGAGCAATAGCACCCAGGTCCATTCCACCGTGCGACCCTCCTTGCGGGGATAGGCCGCAAAACCAACAACCAAGCCCCCCAGGATGGAGGTGGCCAGGGTGAGCAGCCACTGCTCCCTGGGTAAGCCAGGCACCACCTGGCAGCCCCCCCGTTCGAGGCAGCCTTCCACGGCGCCAAGGGCGTCCACGATGGCCGCATCCTGGCCGTGGTCCTTGACGTAGTACTGATTGCCGTAGCGGGTTTGCAGCTCCACCCAGTAGGTGCGCGGCATCAGGGCAAAGAGGGCTTCCCCCACGTTGAAATTGAGTAGGTTGCCTCCCCGCTCGTCGGCCACGAGCAGCAGGCTGCGCTCATCGAGATTCCAGAAGCTCTTCACCGCCTGGCCCGGGGTGCGGTCGTACTGGGTCAACACCCGCAATTTCCAGCCAGTTTCCGTTTCAAATCGGCTGAGATCGGCCTCCAGGCTTTCCCGCTGGGGGTCGGTCAGAATCTTGGCCAGATCAATCACCGGGGTGGGGTGATCGGGCAGCAGGTCGGGATTGTCGTAGGCCAAGGCAGGGGCTGCTAGGCCGGTGAAGGCCACGAGCAACCCAGCGATAATCCCCAACCCCAACCGCCCCCATTCCCTCACCACCCTGCTGCCCATGCTGCTGCTTCGATAGGAGCCCATTCTCGCGGAGTCCCTAGCCCAGCCGTGATTCAGCCCTCTCCGTCTGATTCGGTGCCCTCGGTGAATCCAGGCGCGAAACCCACGGTGAGTCCGGTGGGCGTTCCCCCATGGCTTCAGGAGCGTTTGCTTGCCCAGGGCGGTGCGGTGCCCTTCTCCACCTACATGGATTGGGCGCTCCACGATCCGCAGCACGGCGCCTATGGATCGGGCCGCCTGCGCATTGGTCCCCAGGGGGATTTCGTCACCTCCCCGTCCCTGGGTCCCGATTTCGCCGCCCTATTAGCTCCGCAGCTGGTCGATTGGTTGCTTCCCCTGCTGACCGACCCGGCGCTGCCCACCGAAGAACGGCTGGCCCTGGTGGAAAGCGGTCCCGGCGAAGGCACGTTGGCCCGCGATCTGGCCCTGGTGTTGGCGCGGGATTGGCCTGAGCTGGCCGAACGGCTTGAGCTGGTCTTGGTGGAGCCCAATGACGGCATGGCCGAGCGTCAACGCCAGGCGCTTGAGCTCTGCCCCTTACCTGTGCGCTGGTCGTCGTTTAAGCAGTTGGCCCAAGCTCCGGTGCGCGGGGTTGTGCTGGCCCACGAGGTCCTCGATGCCCTGGCGGTGGAGCGGATCGTGTGGGACGGAACGTCCTGGCGCCAACAGCTGGTGAGGCTCCACGGCGAGGCAGCGGCAGAACGCTCGCTCCGGCTGGAACCCGGCGATCCCCTGGAGCCATCCATGCTCTCGCGGTTCAAGCCCTTGGGACTCCTGGAGCCCCATCCCCAGCGCGATCCGGGTTGGTGCACCGAGGTTCATGGCGCTGTTGCGCCGTGGCTGGCGTCCTGTGCAGCGGCCCTGATGCAGGGCCATTTGCTGGTGGTGGATTACGCCCTGGAGGCCTGGCGCTATTACGCCCCCCAGCGCTCCAATGGCACCGTGATGGCCTATCGCCAGCAACAAGCCTGCAACGATCCCTTGGTGGAACCGGGCGCCTGGGATCTGACGGCCCACCTCTGCATCGAAGCCCTGCTGATCGACGCGGAGGCCACGGGCTGGCAACCGTTGGGCCACTGCCGCCAGGGGGAAGCCCTGCTGGCCTTGGGCTTGGCAGAGCGGCTCCATGGCCTGCAAAATTTGCCCTCCAGTGCCCTGGAGGAAGCCCTGGCCCGGCGCGAGGCCCTGCTTCGCTTTGTGGATCCAGGGGCCCTGGGAGATTTTCGCTGGCTGGCCTTTGGCAGGGGCGTGCCAAACCAGATGCCGCGCTTCAGGCAGGAGCCTGGCTTGTCAACCAATCGCTAAGGGAACTGGCCGGCTGACTCGCACTGCTGGTGACTTCGATGATTTGACCAATCGCAGCGGGTGATTCGAAGGCATCCAGGCATACCCGGGCCACGAGCCGGCGGGGAATGCTGTTGCTTTCCTGCTGATCGGCACCGGTAAAACGAATCCCTTGCTCTTCGAGCCCAGCCTCGTTCTCGCTCAAGCCCCCAGGACGAACAACCGTGACCTTCAGGCCGCTCTGCTGGAGCCATTGCTCCCCTAGTCGCTTCCAGACCAAGATCAAGCCGAACAGGTTGAGGGGGTGGTTCCACCGGCCTGCGCAGAGCGAACTCACCAGCACCACCCGCTCGAGCCCCACGGCTTGGCAGGCTCGCAGCTGGTCGCGCACCCCAAAGGCATCCACCTTCATGGGTCCGAAAAGATCAATCGATGGCCGCGCACCAGTGGCGATCACCAACCCATCACAACCGGCCAAGGCGGCATGCAGCGCTTCAGCGGTTCCCAAGTCCAACCGGCAGATCTCGGCACCCTCGAGCCCGGCTGGGATCGTCGACTGGGGCCGCACGATCGCGCGCACCTGGTAGCCCCGTTGCAGGGCTTCCTGCACCACGCGCCAGCCGGTCTTTCCGGATGCACCTGATACCGCAAGCAGGGTCATGGCGTTGTGCCTTGGCAATGGAACGGGCCATCACAAGGCTAGAAGTGGGACCCCCCCACCCCATGGACGATCGTTCGCCAAGATCACCCCATCGCCCACACGCCAAAATGGTTCCCTCAAAGCAGCAGATCCTCGCCGCCTCAAGCGTTTGGTTAGCGGTCGTGCTCAACGTGGTGCCTGGTTTGGGCACCGGATACATCTACCAACGCCGTTGGCGGGCCTATTGGATCACCACCGCCAGTAGCACTGCCTGGTTGGTCCTTGGGGCGGTGTTGGGCCAGGACGTGGATCCCGTCCTCCAACCCGATGTGCTGCAGCAAAACCAGCTCATTGGCCTGGCTGGGCTGGTGCTGGTGGCTGGGGTTACGGCGGTTGAGGCCGCGCGGGCTGCGAAGCAGGCCCAAGCGCAAGAGGACTGCTGAAGACTGCCCCCACCGGATCGCTGGCAGGCTTGGGTCTCACAATGGGGTTCTTGCTCCACCACCAAGCCATGGGGATACCTGCAGATTCAGACCAACAAAGGCCCCTGGATCTTTTGAAGATTGCCTGCTGTGTGGCCTGGTCCGATGGCGATGTCTGCGTAGAAGAAAAGCAATTATTGGATGATCTTGTCTTCCGCTATTTCCCCCTCGAGGTTGGTGATTCGAGCCTGGAGAATGCCGCAAGCCAGTTGTCAGCCTGGGCGATGGATCTCTCCGCCCTCGATGAGGTGATTTCCAGGCTGATCAGCGAGGATGACAAGTTGTTGGCGGTGAAATTTGCCTACATGGTGGCTCGGGTGGGCCAAAAACCAGGCGAACCATCACCGATCAATCCTGAAGAGAAAAAGGCCTATCGGTATCTGGTGTCTGCCCTTGGTTTGGACGAACGCCAAGTGGAGGACGTGGAATGGGCTGCCGACAAAGAACTGGAATCCACCAAAGGTATGAAGGGAATCTTTGGCTTTCTATTTGATGGCCTTTCAACGTGGCCAAGCCAGGATGTTCTGGGCAGCAGCCCGATGTTGTGGCTCTAAATCTTCACCGGCGGGTAGGCCGGCCGCTGCTTCAAGGGCACGGAACCCTGGTTTGGTTTGGCGTTGCTTCCATCGGTTTGGAAAGCCAGCGTTGGGGTCATGGGCTCTCGGGGCGGAGGACTCTGGCGACTTGCCATTGCTGATGACTTTGATCCGAGAATCCGCTGGTGTCTGTAGCAATTTCTACCCCGATCCCCCACGCCCTGGTCCCTAGCCTTGGGGCCAATCCCCGGCTTCGGCCCCAAACGCCATGAGCTGGAGTGAGCACTGGTACCCGGTGGCCTACTTGGCCGACCTGGACCAACGCAGGCCCTCAGCCTTCACACTGCTGGATCAAAACCTCGTGCTCTGGTGGGATCGCACGACCAACGACTGGCGAGCCTTTGCCGATGTCTGCCCGCACCGGCTGGTTCCCCTGAGCGAGGGGCGGCTGAATGGGCGAGGGGATCTGGAGTGCCCGTATCACGGCTGGAGCTTTGATGGCCAAGGCCGTTGCACGGGGATTCCCCAAGCGGAGGTTGGCGTTGAGCCCGCTTCGCTGCGATCCAGCTGCCGCAGTTACGCCACGGCGAGTGGCCAGGGATTGCTGTTTGTCTTTGCTGGCCAGGCGGACCATGCCGCAGCTGTCCCCCTGCCGCTGGTTCCAGAAGTGGAGGAGCCCGGTTGGCTGGTCCAGGACATCCAACGGGATCTGCCCATGGATGCGCTCACCCTGTTGGAGAACGTGCTTGATGTGAGCCACGTGCCCTTCACCCACCACCGCACCGTGGGGCGGCGTGAGAACGCCTCGCCGGTCCAGGCCGAACTGACCAGCTTTGGGCCCGAGGGATTTACGGCCTTCTGGCAGGAGGGGCCCCGCCGCGGTGCCCTGGGCAGCCAGAGCACCACCTATGCCGCGCCCTGTTTGATGTGGCATGACTTGACGGCCAAAGGCTTTGCCCGGTTCCTCACGGTTGTCTATGCCACCCCCACCCGCCGGGGGGAATGCCGCCTGTTTGCCCGTTTTCCTTTTCAGTTCAACTCACCGATTCCCCGCCTGCTGCTGGGCCTGAGGCCCACCTGGCTCCAGCACATCGCCAACCACACCATTCTTGAAGACGACCAGGTGTTTTTGCATGGGCAAGAGCGGGCGTTAGCCCAACGGGGCGGCAGTGCGGCTTTCACCAAGGCGTGCTATCTGCCGACAGCCGCCGATGTCTATGTGAAAGCCCTGCACGATTGGGTCAACCGCTACGGCGGCGAACCCTTCCCCGGCCAAGCCCTGCCTCCCCTGCTCGGTCGTCAGGCCCTGATGGATCGCTATGGGGCCCACACATCCCACTGCCATGCCTGCAGTGGGGCCCTGCGCCGCATTCGACGCCTACGGCGTTGGTTCACCCCGGCCCTGTGGCTGGTGTTGCTGGCCATGCTCTGGTGGCACACCCTTGCGGCCCTGGGCCTGGGGCTAGCGGCAGCCGTAGTCCTGGTGTTGTTTGAGCTCCAACTGGGCCGATGGGAGAACCAGCTGTTGGTTGGGGATGGCCATCCCCCCCGCAATGCCTTGACCCGGTGAGCCAATCTTGGGGTGCCTCAAGGGCCCTGCTATCAGCGCTCCTGATCGCAGGGCCTTGGTGGGTTGGCAACGGTCCTGGTTGCCCCTAGTAGAGGGGTGGCCCTGCGAGCTGTGGATGGCTACAAGTCCAATCGAACCCGATGGGCCCATGGAATCCGATGGGTTGCGTCGCCCCGTTACCCCCCATGCGGCGCCGATCTTGGATGGGGAGGGCCACCTGGCCTACATCGGCGATGACGGCCGGCGCTATGTGGTGGCCCTGCCGCCAGAAACCGATGGCGACAGCGTCGAGCGGGTGATGGACAACCTGCGCCACGGCGACGCGCTCTTTCAGCAGATTCAGGATCTCTGTGAAAACTGGATTGACCAGGTCACGGGCCTGGAATTGGAGCGTCAGGCCGCCTTGGCCCTACTGCTCTCCACGCTGGAGGTGGCCCTAGATCCCGATTCAGGTGAGCTTTGAATGCGGCTCTGAGGCACCCTTCGCCCCCGGTTTTTCGGGGTGGATGGCCGCTCGGGGTGGCTGGTTGCTCGGGGTGGATGGCTGCCGCGCCGGCTGGCTGGTGGTGGGCGCCAAGCTCGATCCCTCCGGGGATTTTGAGCACCTGAGCTGGAGCCTGGAATTGGATGCCGCAAGCTTCATTGATGCGGAGCTGGTGGCGATCGACATGCCCATGGGCCTCGCTGCCGCTGGCCCCCGGGCCTGCGACCAGCAGGCCCGGGCCCTCCTGGGCGCCAGGCGCAGCAGCGTCTTTCCATCGCCGGTGCGGGCTGCCCTTGGGGCGGTCGATTACCGCGAAGCCTGCGATCTCTCGTTTGCGGCTTCCGGCCGCAAGCTCAGCAAGCAGGCCTTCAACCTTTTGCCGAAAATCCGCCAGCTTGATCAATTGTTGCTCGCCAATCCAAAGCGGAGCGATCGGGTGCATGAGGTGCACCCCGAACTGGCCTTTAGCCAATGGAATGGCGGTGAACCCATGGCCCACGGGAAGAAAACAGCGGCCGGTGCTGCCCAACGGCAGGCCCTAGTGGAGGCCCAGTTTCCAGGATTAGCGCCCAGGATCCGCACGGGCGTGGCTCAATCCAAGCTCGCCGATGACGACATCCTTGATGCCATCGCCTGTCTATGGAGTGCCCGGCGTCTCCTCAGGCGGGATGCCCTGGTTCTCGGTGGTGAGCGCGATGGCTGCGGTTTACCGATGCGGATCTCGGCCTAGGTGCCCTTGGGGATCAGATTCGTTGGAGGGCTTCAACCACGGTGCTGGCGCTGACGTCGTTGCGGATCTCGACGCTGCCGATGCCCGTGGGGAGCACGAAGCGCACCTGGCCATCCCGCACTTTCTTGTCCCCTTGGAGACACTGCAGCACGGCTTCGGGATCCAGGTCGGGCCAGGCCATTGGCAGGCCAGCCGCCGCAATGACCGCCCGTTGACGGGCTTGGTCCTCGGCGCTCCAAAGCCCCATGGCCAGGGCTAGTTCTCCAGCTGCCACCATGCCGATCCCGACGGCCTCGCCGTGCAGGTAGGTGCCATAGCCGCAGAGGGCCTCGACCACATGGCCGAGGGTGTGGCCGTAGTTGAGGATTGCCCGCAGCCCCCCCTCTCTCTCGTCGGCCGCCACCACCTGGGCCTTGGCCTGGGCGGAGCGCTCCAGTATTTGCTGCAGGAGGGCGGGGCCCAGGGCTTGGCGGCTAGCCAGCCCCCCGGATGGATCTGCCAAGGCAGCGGCCTCCAGGTCCGAGAACAACCCCGCATCGCCGATCACCCCATATTTGATGACCTCGGCCATGCCGGCTCGAAACTCCCGCTCGGGGAGGGTGGCCAGGGTGAGTGGATCGATCAAGACCAGCTTCGGTTGGTGGAAGGCACCGATCAGGTTCTTGCCCCCGGGATGGTTGACACCGGTTTTGCCGCCGATGGAGGCATCCACCATGGCAAGCAAGGTGGTAGGGACTTGCACCACGGCAATGCCCCGCAGCCAGCTAGCGGCCGCAAACCCGGCCATATCGCCCACCACGCCGCCGCCAAGCGCCACAATCAAGGAACCCCGCTCCAGCTTCTGTTCGAACGCCGCGTTGTGGATTAGGGCCACGGTGGCGGGGTTCTTTTGCTCCTCGCCGGCTTCGATCACCAACAGCTGGCTGACAAAACCCTCCTCGTGCAGGCTGGCTTGGGCTGCCGCGCCGTAGTGGCCGTTCACCACAGGATTGGTCACCACCAGCACCTTGGTACCGGGTTTCAGCCCCTGGGCAGCCACCTGGGGTCCGAGTTGGCCCAAGGCCCCTTCCCCGATCACGATCGGGTAGGGATTGGCACTGAGCTGCACCGAAATCGTGCGGTCGTTCATGAAGGTCGAAACCATCCCGTGGCGCACTTTGTTTTCGTGTCATCAGAGGCTAGAGGGGTGGTTTCATCCTTCGGAATCGCCTGTTCTTGCCCCAGTGACGGCCATCAGCCTTTGCCAAAAGCCATCAGGCCTTTGGCAAAGGCCATCACGCCGTAGGCGAAGGACATCGCGCCGGGATCAGGATGGCCCAAGCTTTTTTCAGCGTGGGGACGGGCCCTGCCAAGGCGAGGCAGCAGGGAAGCGGTCGCCAAGGCGGCCTCTTGGCTCGCTAGTGCAGCGGCTTTAACGGTCTGCGCCACCCCATCCCCGGCCTGCCAGCCCCGCTCTAGTCCTTGGTGGAAAGGCACCAGGGCATCCACCATCGTTTTGTCGCCCGGCACGGCGTTGCCGAGTTGCTGCACAGCCGCAGCGGCTACTCCAACGGCCCCAATCCAATCTCCAGGGGTAGGAGTAGTCGATTTCAGGTCCATTCCGGCAGCGCGCAATCCGGCTCCCCATAGGGCACCAGAGGTCCCTCCGCCGCAATCTGACCAAGCCTCCCCAGCTGCGAGCAACAGTTGTTTGACATCCCCACCGGCACTGGCGATTCGATGGGCTGCTTCGACGGCCCCATTGACACCCCTCGCCATGCCTAGACCATGGTCCCCATCGCCGGCGATGGCATCCAATTGCCCCAGTTCGTATTCCCTGGCGGCAAACTCCCTTTGGAGAAGTTTTAAGGCCTGAAGCAACGAAGCTGCCGCGGCCTGCCCTTCGGCTGACTGCGCCGAAGCTGTTGCCACGGTTTGGGTTGATGCTTGCTGGCGCGGCGTGGGCGGATGGTCAACGGTGGTATGGCTTGCGTTGGGATGGTTTGCGTTGGGATGGTTTGAGATCGGTGGGCTTGAAGGGCCTGGGAGTTGCATCAAGCCGCGTCGGTAGGCCGGACTGTCGGCAGGCGCATTCCAGAGCGATTCCAATTCAGAATCGACCCAGAAAAGGGTGAGCGAAACCCCAGCCATATCCAGGCTGGTCACCAACTCACCGCATTCGCAATCGGCGACCACGACACCTTCTGCTTTCAGGCGATCGGTAACCGCACCAAAGAGGCTGAAAAGTTCTTCGTATTTGAAACCTCCCAGGCCATTGAGAAGAACCACAACCCGCTCGGTTTGGGGATTCACCCCCTCGGGCAGGTCATCGAGCAGTTGCTCCACAAGCATTTGGGCCAGGTGCTGAGCGTCCGTAATCGGCCCCTCGCCCAGTCCAGGTTCGCCATGGAGACCCATCCCCAGGGCCATCCGTCCTGGTGGAACGGTGAACAGTGGCTTGTCTGCCCCTGGCAGGGTGCAGCCGCTGAAGGCCACCCCAAGCGATCGGGTGCGTCCATTGGCCCGCTGGGCGATCCGTTCCACCGCGTCGAGACTTTGACCCGCTTCGGCAGCGGCTCCAGCCACTTTGTAAACGGCAAGCCCTCCGGCAATCCCCCGGCGTTGTTCCTTGTGATCAGGCCCTGCACTTGCAATGTCGTCGGTCACCGTCACGATGCGCACATCGAACCCATCGGCCCGAAGTCGTTCGGCACCCTGGGTGAAATGGAGGACATCGCCGGCATAGTTGCCAAAGGCCAGAAGGAGTCCGCCACCGCGTTCAACGGCTTGGCCCACCCGATGCACTTGACCGGCCGATGGCGAGGCAAAGATGTTGCCGCAGGCTGCTCCAGCGGCTAGACCCGCTCCCACCAGGCCAGCGAAGGCTGGATAGTGGCCGGAGCCTCCCCCCACCAAGAGGCCGACTTGGCCATCAGGAATGGGTGCTAGACGCATAACTCCGCCATCGATTGCGATGACATGGCGTGGATGGGCTTCTACAAATCCTTTGATTGCAGCGGCGGCGAAGGCATCGGGATTGGTGATTAAACGGCTCATCGCGAAGGGGCCTGGCGGCAATCGGTCTCACCCAGAATGGGTGGAAACCTCCCCATCAATGCCTGTAACGACTGAGCGCACCCGTACGGCCTGGGGTTTCCTCTTACCGGCCTTGCTGCTGGTGGGGCTCTCTGTATTGATCCCAGCGGCGATGGCCCTGGTGATGAGCTTCACCCAGGCTGGCCTGGATGTGAGCGAACCCCTGCGCTTTGTGGGCCTGGCGAATGTTCGCAGGCTTCTAGCCGACCCCATGTTTTTCAAGGTGGTGGGCACCACGCTCGTGTATCTGGTGGGGGTGGTGCCGCCGGTGGTGATCGGGGCCTTGCTTCTGGCCGTTCTGGTGAACCGCAAGTTGCCTGGAATTCACTGGTTTCGGGCCGCCTTCTACACCCCCGTGCTCGTGTCGATCGTGGTGGCATCGATTGCGTTTCGCTGGCTGTACGCCGAAACCGGATTGATCAATGGCTGGTTGCTGGCGTTGCTGGGTGATCAATTCCAACCGATCGGCTTTCTCACCTCCCCCTGGCTGGCCCTGCCCTCCGTGATGGTGGTGACCCTCTGGAAGGGGTTGGGTTACTACATGGTGATTTTTCTGGCTGGGTTGCAAGGCATCTCGCCGGACCTCTACGAGGCGGCTTCCCTCGATGGCAGTGAGGGATGGCGCAAACACCTCGACATCACCCTGCCCCTGCTGCGGCCCTACATCACGCTGGTGGCGGTGATTTCGGCGATTGCGGCCACCAAGGTGTTCGAGGAGGTCTACCTGATGACCCAGGGCGGACCTGCGGATTCCACCCGCACCCTGGTGTACTACGTCTATGAACAGGCCTTCTCAGAACTTGAGATCAGCTACGCCTGCACCGTGGGATTGGCCCTGTTCTTGATTGTTCTGGTGCTCAGCTTGATTCGCTTTGCCTTTGCCGGTGATCAAGGTCTCACCTAACAAAACGCTCCAAGCGCGCACGGCTGGGATGGCGGATGCGAATCTGGATGATTGGCACGCATCCCGTTGACTCCCCGGCAATCCATCGGTGTTGTGGGTGGCGGCCAGCTGGCCTGGATGTTGGCCGATGCGGCCAAGCAGCTCGGCATTGCCCTGCATGTTCAAACACCCGGCCCGGCTGACCCCGCCATCCCAGCGGCTGCCTCCGTGGTGCAGGCGGGTTTGCGCGATCTGCCGGCCACCCGGGAGCTGGCCCAGCGCTGCGATGCGATCACCTTTGAAAACGAGTGGATCGACATTCAGGGGCTAGAACCCCTCGCTATGGAAGGGGTGATGTTCACACCAAGCCTCCAGGCCCTGGCCCCTCTGGTGTGCAAGCGCAGTCAGAGGGAGCTCTTACAACGGCTCCATCTGCCCACCCCAACCTGGGGCGACCTTGCAGCCAACGGGCTGCTGCCTGACGGCTTGGCTTTCCCCCTCATGGCGAAGGCCTCCACCGGGGGCTACGACGGCAAGGGCACCGAACTGCTCCACAGCCAGGCGGATCTCGACGCCCTGATCGCCCGGGTGGAGCCCAGCGATTGGATCCTTGAATCGTTTGTGGAATTCGAGCTGGAGCTGTCCCAGCTGGCTTGCCGCGACCAACAGGGGGTCGTGCAGTGCTACCCGCTGGTGCAAACCCACCAGCACTATCAGGTCTGCGATTGGGTTCTGGCCCCTGCCTCCGTGCCCCATGCGGTTCAAGCCTTCTCCCGCAATATCGCCGCTTCCCTGCTCACCTCACTCCAGTACGTGGGTGTGCTTTCCATTGAGTTGTTCTATGGACCCGCCGGCCTGCAGGTGAACGAGATCGCCCCCCGCACCCACAATTCCGGCCACGTCACCATCGAAGCTGCCCTGACCAGCCAGTTCGAGCAACAGGTGCGAATTGTGGCCGGGTTGGAGATGGGGCCGGTGGGTCTCAAGGTGCCCGGTGCCTTGATGGTCAACCTGTTGGGTTTTGAGCACTCCCAATCCGATTACATCGCCCAAAGGCAAGCCCTCTCGGAGCTCCCAGCTGCCACGGTGCATTGGTATGGAAAAGCGGGATCCAGCCCAGGCCGCAAGCTCGGCCACATCACTTTGGTTCTCGATGGCGAGCTGCCCGAGCAGCGGCAACAGCAGGCGATGGACAGGTTGGAGCAGGTGCGCCGCATCTGGCCCCTGTTTGCCGGATCCGCCTAAGCTGCCCTTGGACTGCTGTGTTGGTGACTGCCTTTTACAGTTTTCTGATCTGACTCTCTTTCGACATGGGGAGTCTGCAGCGACGGCAAAGTAGGCCGGCCTTGTAGCCGGAAATGGCGCCCCGCCTTTGACTCCCCTTCTGGTTCTGCCAGGTCGAATACTGGGGCAAAACGGCACCGCGGTCCACCCTCTTCTGCCCCCTCCATTTGCAGGAGGGCCCCACCCCTCACTTGTGTTTGATTAAGGTTTTTTGATTAGGGGTTCTTGATTAGGGATTTCCGATCAGAAGTTCTCGATCAGAGGTGCTCGATCAGCTCACTAGCCGGGTAACGCACCTTGGCCAGGCCGGCGTACTTATCGCTGCCATCCCTATATCCAGCTGCACAGACCACGCAGCTGCGGTAGGGACTTGACTCCAGGTTCAGGATCCGGTCGTACTCGGCAGGGGAAAAGCCCTCGATCGGGCAGGTATCCACCCCCAGGAGGGCTGCAGCGGCCATGAAGGTCCCCAGGGCGATATAGACCTGGTTGCTGGCCCATTGGCCAATGGTTTGGCTGCGCGGGCCGTGGATGAGGTCCTTCTCGATCATGCCCCGGTAAAAGGCCAGGGATTCAGGCTCCACACCCCGGGTGGTGGCCATGCAGTCGATCAGCCGATCGGCTTCGGCTGCGCCAATGGTTCGCTCAGCTAGCAACACCACCAGATGTGAGCAATCGGTGATCTGGCTTTGGTTCCAGGAATGGGGTCTCAACTCAGCCATCAGGGCCTTGTTGGTGATCACCAAAAATTTCCAGGGTTGGAGTCCGTAGCTGGAAGGGCTTTGCACCAAGCTGTCTTCGAGGGTTGCCCAGGTGGTTTCATCAATGCTGCGATTCGCGTCAAACACCTTCGTGGCGTAGCGCCATTGCAGGGCATCACCGATGGCGGTGCGGATCTCGGTGGTAGGACTTGCCATTCACAACGGTTCGGTGGTGTTCGCATTGTGGACTCCAGGCGTTGTTCTACCAAGTGGTTCCAGCTGTCATGGCTTCCTTCCAGCAGGCTTTTGTCTCCCTGCTTTCTGTGGCTCCGAGCCCACTGTTTCCGAAGGCAAGGGCGTTGTATCTGCGCAAGTACCCACTGGAAACCACCGCTGGCGCGTACGAGAGACCATTGGGACGGTTCCGCACTTTTCTTTTCAGTGAAGAAATTCAGGAATCGGCTGCAGGGGTCTTGCGGGTTCGGGCCCAGCAGTTTGCAGTTGTCCATTGGCAGGCCTCCCAAACCAACGCCGAGGATTATCTCGCTTACCTCAACGAGCGCTGGGATTCGGCCCCAGACGGGCTCAAGCTGGCTGAAGAACCCTGGTTTCGTGAGGGTGGATCCTTTGCCCTGTTTCAAGCGCCCGCGGTTTACGAGCGTGCGCTCTCAATGGCCTCCTAAAGGAAGTAACTGATCAAGCCTTGCTTGCAGCTCTTGTCTATCCAGGCGTGTCACCACAAACACCTCCTGGGCGCTCGTTCCCAACCGGGCCACCATTTTGTGCCCACCAGTGATTGGGGCTGACACCCTCAGCCGCAGAGCCGGACTTCGTCCCTTCACCCTGCAGATCACCGCCGGTGTCACCGTGTCGATGCCTGGTACCTGGGCCAGGCGTCTCAGCAACGGGATCAAGCCGTCGATGTAGGTGCTGTGGGTGATCACCACCCGTCCCATGGGGTTCTCCTAGGCAGCTTCAAGGGGAGCCATGGTGAGGCCCTCTGCCCCCAATTGTTGGTGGTAGAGCTCGGCCTGTTCCTGGGGACCGCACCACACCACCGCTGAGCCCTCGGAATCGATCCGATGGGCCAACTCCCAGGCCTGATCCGGCTGCATCCCCGGGATGTAGCGAACCAGGCAGTCCACCACGTGTTGGAAGGTGTTCACGTCGTCGTTGAGGACGACGACTTTGAAATTGGGGTAGCTCTGCCGAAGACGTTGACGCTCCTGAACGGCGGCCGGTGAGGAGCTGGGCGATGAACTGGTCAACGCTGGGGGCTAACGCGCAGCCACCACACTAGGTAAAGTGGCATCAACAACTGAACTGCGAGCCATGTTGATCACCGCCGGTTGGGCATCCCTGGCTGCTGTCTTTACCTTTTCGATTGCCATGGTTGTCTGGGGCCGCCACGGCGACAACAGCATCAAGTTCTGATGGGGCCGGGCCAAACCGTCTTGTTGCAGTGTTTTGGCTGAATTCTCTTTTTCAAGTTCCCAGGTCCTTTCCGGTTTGGCAGCCCTGCTGTTGATCTTTGTCAGTGGCGGGGTCATCTACCTTTCCACGGTCGAGTGGCGCGATCGTCGTCGCCGAAATTTGGCTGGAAAGGCGCGTCGTTCTTGACCCCTTTAACCCTCTGGTATTGGGCAAGTGTCTAAGCCCACCTTGAAGGAGCCCACCCTCACGACCATCTCTGGATTCACACCAGTATCCAGGGGGCGAATCCATGGTTAAACGTGTTCTCCCCAATCCCATTGCCCAGGCCAAGGGGACTTGGCAATCCCTTGAGCTCAGGTGGACGGCTGGTTTGATTGCGGCCCTGGTTTTGGTCCCTTCAGTTGCCCTATTGAGCGTACCCAGACCCCGGGCCCAGGGGCTCGAACGCTTGCTCAGCCAGGTCGCGCTGATCCAGAGTTTTCCCTCCCAGGCCCGCCTTGGGGCCCCTGCCCTTTGGCAACAACGGCTTGGACCTTCCCTGGCCAGTCAAGTTTGGAATCGCCAGAATATTTGGTGGCAGTTTTGGGCCGAGCATGGTGATGGGGGCGCCTATCTCGCCTTCCCGTGGGCCTCACTTCCAGACCAGTCCCGCCAAGTTCTGCCGCCGAACAGCCTCCGGGTTGATGACCTGCTGGTCATTGCCCCAGACCCCCTGTCCCAGCGCTTAATGCGCGACGAACTACAGCTCAAGCAACGTCAGAACCAGGGCCTCCTCCAACGGTGCCGCCAACGGCTGGAGCAGGATCAGGCGGTCTATTGGAGCCCCGCGGGCCTGGGGGCCCTGGTGGGACCCGTGGCCCCCTTACTCCAACACGTTCAGCAGGGTTGCCTCAGCCTGGGCTTACGCGGAGAAACGTTGCATCTCTCGGGCGAGGCTTCAGCGACCCAGGGCTACTTGGGTGGCACCCAAGCAAGCAACACCCAACCGCCCTTGCCTCCCCTTGGGCCCACCGTGCTGATGGAACTTCGCGGCCCAGAGCTTGATCCATTGCTGGGAGGTTTGCTCTCCCGTCAGCTGATTCGTGATCCGTTGGCTGCCCGGTATGGCATTGCCCAACCCCAGTTGGCTTTGATTCGCCAAACACCCTTTCTGCTACGGCTGAATCGCCTGCAGAAGGGCCCATTCCAGGCGGGCCTGGAGTTGAGGCTTGCGGTAGGTCCAACCCAGCGTCAGTGGGCGTCCCTGCTGCAAGGCCTGAGGCCTGCTCTGATTGCCCAGGGGATGGTGGATGAAGGCCCATCCCCGCAAAGGCTGGCCTTCGGGATTGGCTCCGCGACTTACCCCTCCGCACAATGGAGACGGGATGATGGCCAAGTGGTGGGTGGCTGGCGCTGGTTGCGGGAGCCCGGGGGGGATCCCCAACTTCTGTTGTTTGTTGGGCCTTCGCCAAGAGTTCCTAGGGTCCAGGGTGGGGCTGGAGTCCCTGCTCGAGGTGGCCAGGGTTCACTACGACTGCAGTTACGACCCAAGGACCTGGCTGCTTTGGGCCTGCTGCCACCGGATTTGCCGAAGCCGGTTCAGAGGGCCAGCCAGCTGGCCATCGATGCCACGATCAAACGGCGTGAACCGCTCAGCCGACTGATGGGATCTCTTCAGTGGGACCGTTCTCGCTAGCGGGGGGCAGCTCCTCCGCCTGGGCCAGTTTTTCCGCCTGGGCCAGTTTTTCAGCCTTGCCCTTTTCGCGCTTGCGCCGATCAGCAGCCACGGTTTCTTCCATCAGTTCCACCGCCTGGGCCATCTTTTCCAGGTTGGTGGCATAGAGACTGATGTCCTTGTCCAAGCGTTCCCGCAGGAGACCCATAGCGGCCCCCAGGTCATGGGCGTAGCTGCGCAGGGTGGCTGGATCCATGCCATCAGCCCCCTGGGCCTGCTCCAGCAGGCTGAGGAGGCCAACGGCCATCAGCCTTGAATAGTGAAAATCTGGCCGGCGAATTCCTGCTAGGGCTGCGGCTACGGGTTGGGGGGCTCCCTCGCCTTGCTGCTCAACCCATTGCTTCACCTCGTCGACGCTGTGGTGGCCCATGGCGGCCATGGCTCCGTCCCGTTGTTGGCGCAATTGCTGGGCATCAAAGCCGGAAGCGGCGCAGAGGGCGGTAAGCAGGCCATCACGGTGCTGTTCTGGGCGATAGCCCTTGGTAAAACCGTCGAACACCTGGATCAGACCGCAACTGAAAAGGTCATCCAGCTCAAAGCCTGCTTGATGGCTCAAGAGGTGGAGCTCGACGAGAAGCTCGTCCACCATGCGCCGATACAGGGGGGCGATCACGAACGGGAATGCCAGATGGAAAGCGCGCTTGCTATCGGCAACGGTGAGAGCAACGCCCACTCGGAACAACCAGAAGTGGAGCGACCCTAGCGGGCCACGCTCAGTAAGATCGTTTCAGTTCCATTGTTTGGCCCATGATCCCGATCGTCATTGAAGAGTCGGGTCGGGGGGAACGGGCGTTTGATATCTATTCCCGGTTGTTGCGCGAGCGGATCATCTTCCTCGGTGAGCCCGTAACGGCTGAGTCCGCCAACAGGGTGGTCGCCCAGCTCCTATTCCTTGAGGCGGAGGATCCGGACAAGGACATCTTCATGTACATCAATTCCCCTGGGGGCTCGGTCTATGACGGGCTTGGGATCTTCGACACCATGCAACACATCAAGCCTGATGTGCAAACCGTTTGCGTGGGCTTGGCGGCCTCGATGGGTGCCTTCCTATTGTGTGCGGGAACGAAGGGCAAGCGAAGCAGCCTTACCCATTCGCGGATCATGATCCACCAGCCTTTGGGTGGTGCCAGGGGCCAGGCGAGTGACATCCGCATTCAAGCGGATGAAATTCTCTACCTCAAGCAAAAACTGAACCAGGAGCTCGCCGATCGAACCGGCCAGCCCCTTCCCCGCATCCAGGAAGACACTGACCGGGACTTTTTCATGTCACCGGCAGAGGCCGTTAACTATGGCCTGATCGACAAGGTGATTGAAAAGCGGCCAATCCGTCCTGTTTGACTACCAGTGTCCAGCCGGCCTCAGGGTCGGCTGGAGACAGGTAGTCCATCCAGATACCCCTAGCTAGGACTGGGCTCTTTGCCAAGGACAGGGGTGAACCGCTCCTTTTCTGGGATGGTGGCGAATTCGGCAACAATGGCCCGGAATTCATCGCCATCGAGGCTCTCCTTCTCGATCAAGAGCTCCACTACCCGGTCCATGCAGGAGCGATACTCGGCCACCAGGGCCACGGTTTCGCTGTAGCAGGTCTGGACGATGGCGCGAACAGCATCGTCGATTTTGCTGGCAAGCCGATCGGATCCATCGTTGCGGGTCATGAGGTCGCGGCCTAAGAAAACCTCCTGATTGCCCGCTTCAAAGGACACCTGGCCCAAATCACTCATGCCAAAACGGGTAACCATTTGACGGGCTATGGAGGCCACCTGCTGAATATCGCCACCGGCTCCTGTGGTGACCTCGGCATAGCCGAACACCACATCCTCCGCTGCACGACCACCAAGGGCGCCCATGATCCGAGCCCGCAGTTGGGCCCGACTCACCAGCATCTGCTCTTCATCCGGAGAAAACCAGGTGAGGCCCTGGGCCTGACCGCGGGGAATCAAGGTGACTTTTTGGACCGGGTCATGGGCCTTGACCAGGGTGCCCACCAGGGCATGGCCCACTTCGTGATAAGCGATCAGACGCTTACTGCGTCCATCGGTGAGGGGCTTGCCCTCCATACCTGCGATGACCCGATCGACGGCGTCATCGATTTCTGCAAGGGTTGTGGCCTCCTTGCGGCGGCGGGCGGTCAGGATGGCTGCCTCGTTAAGCAGGTTGGCCAGGTCGGCGCCCGAGAAACCTGGCGTGCGACGGGCCACGGCCTCCAAGCTCACGTCAGGCCCGAGCTTTTTATTCCGGGCATGCACCTTCAGCACCGAAATACGGCCCTTGATGTCGGGCACATCAACTTGAACCTGGCGGTCGAAACGGCCTGGGCGCAACAGGGCTGAATCGAGCACGTCTGCCCGGTTGGTGGCAGCAATGATGATGATGCCGCTGTTGCCCTCGAAGCCGTCCATCTCCGTGAGGAGCTGGTTGAGGGTTTGCTCCCTCTCGTCGTTACCACCGCCGACGCCTGCACCCCGCTGGCGACCTACAGCATCGATTTCGTCGATGAAAATGATGCAGGGGCTGTTTTCCTTGGCGCGCTTAAACAGGTCGCGGACCCGGGATGCACCCACGCCCACGAACATTTCCACAAACTCGGAACCCGAGAGGGAAAAGAAGGGCACTCCGGCCTCGCCCGCAATGGCCTTAGCCAAAAGGGTTTTACCCGTGCCAGGGGGGCCGACAAGCAAAACACCCTTGGGAATTTTGGCACCCACGGATGTGAAGCGCTCTGGGGTTTTCAAGAAGGTGACCACTTCCTGAAGATCCTGTTTGGCTTCTTCAACCCCGGCCACATCGTCAAATTTCACACCCGTTTCAGCTTCCATGGCAAAGCGGGCTTTGGTCTTGCCGAACTGCATGGCCTGACCAGGCCCCCCCGGCATCCCGTTGGAGCGACGGGCCAGGAAGATGAGCGATCCGATCAGCAGAAGCGGGAAGAGCAGATTCCCAAGCAAACCCAAGGCTGGTGGTGCCGCCTTGGGGGGGTGAATGTCAAAGCTGATGCCCTGGTCCTTGAGCTTGTTCACGAGCTCAGGGGCAACTCCAGGTAGGTCCACCCGCAAGCGCTGAACCCGGTTGTCGAGATCCGGATCCACGGCCTCGATGACGGCACTGCGTCCACCTTCAAAGATGTCGACCGAGGTCACGCGGCCGGCATCCACGTAATCCAAGAATCGGCCATAGCTCATGCGGGCGACTGCCGCATTGCGGGGGGCCTCGGTGGGGGCATTTCTGGCGCCACCAGGACTCAATCGGGAGGCTCCACCAGTGCTGAGCAGTTGCCATCCCAGAAATACGACCACTGCAAGGGGCAGCAGCCAGAGGGCAATCAGGCGCCAGCGCTGGTTCATAGCTGAGAAAAAGTCTTAACAACTGTAACGGTGCCGTGGCGCTGCCGCCCTGCCTGCTAGCCAGCGATGGCGACGGAGTCACCCTCGTGGATGACCAGCTCCCTGGAAGGAAAGGATTCGACCATCTCTGGTCCACCCAGGCTGTGGGTCCATATTTCGATTTCCGAATCCACGGGGCATTCGAAGCTCAACAACTCAAAAGGGAAAACGACGCGCTCTAAAAAAAAGTTGCCTGCCCCAAGGCAGCGCAGGATCACCATGCGATCGCTGGAATTTCGATAGCCGCAGGGTGCGTGGTCCAATCAGTGAAGGGATGGAATGAACCTCCATCAACCCACCAATGCCCCGTCGGCCTCCGTAGCAACAACCACGTTTTCGGAAGTTACGGCTTTTCTTCGTTTTTTCAGCCCAGGGGAGCCACCGCCTAGAGACTGCGCAAAGCCACGATTGGATCAAGCCGGGCCGCTCGCCGGGCCGGAACCACGCCAAAAAAGAGGCCGATCGAGCCGGAGAGCCCCACGGTGACCAGCACGGTGCTGGCACCAATAGCTGCGGGTAGGGGCGTGACCAGCGCCACCAGGGCCACCGCACCCAGGCCCAGGCCACTGCCAATAACCCCGCCCAGGCTTGAGAGCACGAGGGATTCCACCAGGAATTGGCGCAACACATCGCTGCTGCGGGCTCCCAGGGCCTTGCGCAGGCCAATTTCCTCGGTACGTTCGCTGACCGACACCAACATGATGTTCATGATCCCGATCCCGCCCACCAACAGGGAGATGGCGCCGATCGCCGCCAGCATCAGGGTGAGTCCGCCGGTGATGGTGCTCACGATGGTCAGGGCATCCTTCTGGGAGCGCACGGCAAAGTCGTCCTCCCGCAGGATCCGGTGCCGTTGACGCAGGAGGTTCGTGATCTGGAAACTGGCCGCACCGGTGCTGGCCTGATCCCTTGCTTCCACACTGATGAAATTGAGGCTCACCCCGTAGGTGGGATCGCGGCCTGAGAGCTTGCTCACCATGGTGTTGAGGGGCACGTAGGCGTTTTCATCTTGGTTTTGGCCAAACACCGCTCCCTTTGGCTCCAACACCCCAATCACCTCAAAGGGTTGGTTGCGGATGCGCAATTGGCGGCCGATTGCCGAGCGATTGCCAAACAGCTTGGTGGCTAAATCCGGCCCCACCACGGCCACGTTGCTGGCACTGTCGAGGTCGCCCATAGAGAAGAAACGGCCCTGGGCCATCTCAAATTGGCGCACTGGCAAAAATTCCGGAGTCACGCCTGCGATGGATGACGTGCTGCTGACATCCCCGGCCTGCACCACCTCGCTGAGGGTGATCTGGGGGGCGACCCGCTTGACGCTGGGCACCTGTTCGGCAATGGCCTTGGCGTCTTCCAACACCAGGTTTTTTGGGAAATCAATGCCCTGGCGGCGGGTGTCATTGTTTCCGGGCACCACAAACAGCACATTGGCGCCGAGGTTGCTCAACTGACCTTCGGCCAGGTTTTGGGCACCCTTGCCTACCCCCACCAGGGTGATCACGGAGGCATTGCCGATCACGATGCCAAGCATGGTGAGCAGGCTGCGCAACCGGTTAGCCCGCAGGGTGCTCAATGCCATCCCTACGGTTTCGCCCAGGGGGAGCTTGGATGCCATGGGGTTGGACTCGGTCCTACACCATGGCGGTTCGGCAAAGCAAATCGCCGACCGTACCCACCTTGACCAGATCCGTCGAACCACTGACGCCCGGGAGGGTGCCAGCGGTCAACACCACGAGGTCGCTGTCGGTGAGTAAGCCCTGCTGCTGGGCCTGGCCGATCGCCAGAGCAAAGGTCTGGTTGGGGGTTTCCTGCTCTGACACCAGCAGGGGATTAACCCCCCAAACCATCTGGAGCCTGCGGGCCACCTTGATGTCGCTGGTGATGGCCAAAATCGGGGTGCTGGGCCGGAATTTGCTCACACTGCGGGCGGTGGTGCCACTTTTGGTGAGGGGCAGAATGGCGGCCGCATTGAGCTGCCGGCCAATGCTGCTGACCGCCTGACAAATGGCGTTGGAGATATTGGAAGCCATGTGGCTATCGAGGACCCGTTGGGGGTAATCCCGCTCGATGCGCTTGGCGATGGTGGCCATCGTGGCCACCGCTTCAATGGGGAAGTCGCCCACGGCGCTTTCGTTGGACAGCATCACCGCATCGGTGCCATCGAGGATGGCGTTGGCCACATCGCTCACTTCTGCCCGGGTAGGCCTGGGACAGGACACCATGGAGTCGAGCATTTGGGTGGCGGTGATCACCGGAATCCCCAGGCTGTTGGCCTTGCGGATCAGCTCCTTCTGCAACAGGGGCACTTCCTCGGCGGGCATTTCCACACCCAGGTCACCGCGGGCCACCATCACGCCATCACACAGGGGCAAGATGTCGTCGATTTGATCGATGGCTTCGAACTTTTCGATCTTTGCCACCACAGGGGTTTGGTGGCCGTGACTGCGGATCAGTTCCCGAATTTCGAGCATGTCCGACGGGTTGCGCACGAAGCTCAAGGCCACCCAATCGACCCCCTGCTGCAAACCAAAGGCCAAATCGACCCGATCCTTATCCGTCAAGGCCCGAATCGACAGCTGCACGTCGGGGAAGTTGACGCCCTTGTTGTTGGAGAGCACTCCCCCGACCGTCACCTTGCAGTAGAGGGTTTGCTGGTCCTTGTCAACGCGCTCGACCACCATCTCGACGCGGCCGTCGTCGAGGAGAATCCGGCTTCCGGGGGTCACCTCATCGGCCAACTTGCCATAGGTGACGGTGGCGATCGTGTGATCGCAGGCCACATCCCGCGACGTGAGGATGAACGGATCTCCGTTGGCCAGGGTGATGGGGCCACCGCCAAAGCGGCCGAGACGGATCTTAGGGCCTTGGAGATCCTGGAGGATGCCTACATGGATGCCTAGTTCTTCGGCAACCTGGCGAATCGTGGTGATCCGGGCGGCGTGCTCGGTGTGATCGCCGTGGGAAAAATTGAGACGGAATGTTGTTGCGCCGGCGGCAATCAATTCCCGGAGCCGTTCCGGCGATTCGGTGGCCGGACCAATCGTGGCCACGATCTTGGTGCGACGCATGAGATCGGGCTGGGGCATCCGGATGCCATCAACAAACCGGAAACTACCATCCGGGCTCACAGGGTTGGGTCAACCGATGGATTTCCAGGCGTACCAGCTCCAATCGCGGACGACGGCCCGCTACCCCAATGCGGGGAGCAACCCGATTTATCCCACCTTGGGATTGTGCGGGGAATCGGGGGAGGTGGCCGACAAGGTGAAAAAGGTAATCCGCGACCAGGGGGGAGAGTTCTCTGCCGAGGTTGTTGATGGGATCAAGCTCGAATTGGGCGACGTCCTTTGGTACGTCTCCCAACTGGCCAGCGAGCTGGGCTTGGATCTCAATCAAATTGCCCAAGCCAACCTAGACAAGCTGGCCAGTCGCGCCGCCCGTAACGTGCTTTCAGGAAGCGGCGATCTGCGTTGAACAGAATGTTCGCCAAGGCGACTGGCTACGGGAGCGGTACCTGGTTGACCCGCCTGGCTGGGTGGGTTGGGGTTGGCTTGGTTGTGGCTGTGGTGTTGCTGGTTGGTTTGCCCCAAACCGCCTGGGCAACTGACCTGGGTGTTCGGGATGTCGTGCTCGAACCCTGCCCCGCCGGGGACGTGGGAGCCCAGCCCGAAATGCGCCGTCCCACCGGGGCCAGTTGCTTCGCCCTGCGGGGGGTGGTGACCAATCCCAGCCGCAATCCCGTGGTGGACACCGATGTGTTTGCCCTAATCGTGGATTCCAGTGGCGAACCGGTGCTCCAGAACCGCACGAGGGTGGGATCGATTGGCGATGTACCGCCCGGTGATTCGGATTTTGCCCTGCGGCTTGCCGTGCCTGCAGGAACCCCAGGCCCCATCAGTTTTAGAAATGTCAAAGCCCGGGGTTTTAAGGCACCGGTCCGAACGAGGGCCGGAGCAGACGATGAACTGCTACCGCTAGAGCAGGCCCTTGCGGGCTCCTAGAAAAGGATCTTGCCAGGACAGGCCGTCATGGGCAGGGATTACAAGCTGCCCGCCATTAAGCCCATGCTGACGCTACCGAGCAACTGCTGGGTGAGGCTCAAGGCGAGAAAGGCCAGAATTGCTGAGAGATCCAGGCCTCCCAAAGGGGGAATGAAACCCCGGAAGGCATTGAGATACGGGTCGGTGATCGAACTCACCGTGGCCAGAATGGGATTGCTCCAGTCAAGATTTGGAAACCAGCTGAGCAGGACGCGAACCAGCAAGATCAGGGAATAGATCTCGAGCGTGCGACTCAGCACACTCAGAATCAGGGCGACGACTTCCATGGGCTTCAGCAGACGAGCTGGGATACGGTGAAATGACTCTATGCAGCCCGGTAGCGCCATCCGCGTTGGATTGGGGTTGGACGGGTTAGGACCAAAAAACTTGGACCAAAAAACTTGGACCAAGAGGCTTTGGGAACTGGGGCTTATGGACCAGGGCTTGGCTTGGCAGGCTCCGAAGGCTGTGAGCCTGGAAAAGGCTTGGGCAAAGGCTGGATTTCGTCGGTCTTGATGGCAAAGGTGCGGTGGAACTTCTCACTCAACGTGAGCCAAAAGGAACGACCTTCGCTTTGCCGTTTGCGTTCAATGAAATTCTGGGCAATCAATTCCTTGATGTGGTCATAGGCACCGGATCCCCGCAGATCAACCAGTTCGGATTGCAGGATACGCTTCTTCAAAGCGATGGTGGCCAGGGTGCGCAGGGCCGCGGTGGAGAGGTCAACGGGTAGGAGGTTTTGCACCAAATCCCCCAAGCCATCACGCAGCTGGAGGCCGTAGCGCTGGCCCTCCTGGCGAACTTCAAGGGCGGTATCGCGGTGGGCGTAATCGGCCATCAGGGTGATGAGGGCGATCTCGGCCTGCTCGCGGCTGATGGCCGCAATCTCGGAGAGTTCCTTGAGGGTGAGCGGGCGCCCCTTCAGGTAGAGAATCGCTTCCATTCGTGCTGGTAGCGATAGGCCTGCGATGGCATCGGATGCTGCCGTATCCCGTGGTGTCTCGGAGTGGACGGTGGGGCTGGGGAGTGGCGGACTCTCCAGGGGGATCAAGGCTTTGGATACCTCATTCGTGGTGTCATCATCAATCTGGTTCGACATATCCATACTTGGTTCAATGAACGTCTTCAAATTTGTAGTGGCTAAATTCAAAATGCTGGAATTTCGAGTGCCGAAAATTGAGGATTCATTGCCTATTCTGCCAAGAAAATCCAACCGTAACCCTGGCTAAGTAGGTTGAACCATGCATTACAAAACAGGACCCAGAAACAATTGGTAGGCTGGATTTTGGGTCTCATCGACCCAGTCGTAGCTCAACCCTTTGAGGAAATCAAGCCAATCGGAACGTTCCCCAGTCGGCACCTGAACGCCCACCACGATGCGTCCCATATCCGAACCATGGTTTCGGTAGTGGAAAATGCTGATGTTCCAGCTTGGATGGAGGCTGGTGAGAAAGGTCATCAGGGCCCCGGGGCGCTCTGGGAAGGCAAAGCTATACAGCAGTTCATCTGCGCGTTCCATTGCATCGCTTGTGGGAGTAGGCAAACGGCCACCAACCATGTGACGCAGATGCATTTTGGCGAGTTCGTTGTTTGAAAGATCAAGGCACGGGAATCCAGCCGCCTGAACATCAGTTATTAATTGCTGCTCGTCGATGGAGCCGCTGGTCTGAACCCCAACAAAAATGTGAGCGCGGGTTTTATCCGCTAGGCGATAGCTGAATTCCGTCAAGTTGCGCTGGCCGAGCAATCCACAGAAGCGCCGCAGACTTCCTGCTTCCTCAGGAATTTCCACCGCGAGCATCGCTTCGCGGTCTTCACTGATCTCCGTGCGCTCGGCTACAAAGCGCAGTCGGTCGAAGTTCATATTGGCTCCGCAGGCCACTGCCACCAGGGTTTGGTTCTGGAGACCGCGTGCCATCACATCCGCCTTCATGCCAGCTACAGCAAGGGCTCCAGCCGGTTCGAGGATGGATCGGGTGTCTTGAAAAACATCTTTGATGGCGGCGCAAATCGCATCGGTGTCCACGGTGACCATGCGATCCACATAGCGCTGGGCCAGATCAAAGGTGAGTTCCCCCACTTCCCGAACAGCCACTCCATCGGCAAACAGGCCCACCTGGTCCAAGCGAATCCGATGCCCTGCTGCCAACGATTGGGTCATGGCATCGGCATCAACGGGTTCAACCCCGATCACCTGAACCTCAGGCCACAGCCCTTTGACATAGGCGCCGATGCCGGCAATCAATCCGCCGCCGCCAACGGCCACGTAGATCGCTGATGGGGGCTCAGCGCATTGGCGCAGGATCTCTAGGGCGATGGTTCCTTGGCCGGCGATCACATCGGGATCGTCAAAGGGATGGATGAAGGTGAGTTCCCTCTCGCCTTCGAGCCGTTTGGCCTCCGCGCAGGCATCGTCATAGGTATCGCCGTGCAACATCACCTCGGCGCCCCGGGCTGCCACGGCCTGCACCTTCATCTCAGGGGTCGTCACCGGCATCACGATCACCGCTTTGCACCCGAGCTTCTGGGCAGCCAGGGCCACCCCTTGGGCATGGTTGCCGGCGCTGGCTGCGATCACCCCCTTGGCCAACACCTCTGGAGAGAGGCCCACCATTTTGTTGAAGGCACCCCTGAGCTTGAAGCTGAAGACCGGTTGTAGATCTTCTCGCTTCAATAAAACGTGGTTTCCCAACCGTTTTGACAGGTTCGGTGCCTCGTCCAACGGCGATTCAATCGCCACGTCATAAACCCTGGCTCGCAGGATGCGTTGCAGATAACTGGCGGTGGCCTGGCTCATGGCTCCAGTGTCGCAATCCGTACCGAGGCGTCGCTCGATAGGCCTAGATTGTTGCCCAGCAAACGGGCCCTGCATGCATCTCAGCGAGCTGAGCCATCCGAATCAGCTGCACGGCCTTAGCACTGCAGAACTCGAGGCCATTGCCCGCCAAGTGCGCGAGCGCCATCTCGAGGTGGTGTCCACCAGCGGCGGCCACTTGGGGCCTGGCCTCGGGGTGGTGGAACTCACCCTGGCCCTCTACCAGACCCTCGACCTTGACCACGACAAGGTGGTCTGGGATGTGGGCCACCAGGCCTACCCCCACAAACTTCTGACCGGCCGATACAAGGATTTTGACAGCCTGCGCCAGAAGGGTGGCTTGGCGGGCTATCTCAAACGCTGCGAAAGCAGTTTTGACCATTTCGGAGCCGGCCACGCTTCCACCTCCATTTCCGCTGCCCTTGGCATGGCCCTGGCCAGGGACCGGCGCGGTGAATCTTTCAAATGCGTGGCCGTGATCGGCGACGGGGCCCTCACCGGAGGCATGGCACTGGAGGCCATTAACCACGCCGGCCACTTGCCGAAGACCAAGTTGTTGGTCTTGCTCAACGACAACGACATGTCGATTTCGCCACCGGTGGGAGCCCTGTCGACCTACCTCAACCGCATGCGGCTGAGCCCGCCAGTTCAATTCCTGCAGGGGAATGCGGAAGAAGCGATCAAGCATTTGCCCTTCTTGCATGGCGAGCTGCCTTCCGAGCTCAAAAACCTCAAAGAAAGCATGAAGCGCCTGGGCGTTCCCAAGGTGGGCGCGGTTTTTGAGGAGTTGGGCTTTACCTACATCGGCCCCATCGATGGCCACGACATCGGCCAGATGGTGCGCACGTTTGAACAGGCCCATCGCACGGATGGTCCTGTGCTGGTGCATGTGGCCACCACCAAGGGCAAGGGCTATCCCTATGCCGAGGCCGACCAGGTGGGCTATCACGCCCAATCGGCATTTGATTTGGCCACGGGAAAGGCCTACCCCTCGAGTAAGCCCAAGCCCCCGAGCTACAGCAAGGTCTTTGGCCAGACCCTGGTCAAACTCTGCGAGCAGGACCCCACCGTGGTGGGGATTACGGCCGCCATGGCCACGGGTACGGGCCTCGACCTCCTGGAAAAGGCTTGCCCGGACCAATACTTCGACGTGGGCATCGCTGAACAGCACGCGGTCACCATGGCGGCCGGCATGGCCTGCGAAGGGATCAAACCCGTGGTGGCGATCTACAGCACGTTCCTGCAACGGGCCTTCGACCAGCTCATCCACGACGTGGGCATTCAGAACCTGCCGGTCACGTTTGTGCTCGATCGCGCCGGCATTGTGGGGGCCGATGGCCCCACCCACCAGGGCCAATACGACATCAGCTATTTCCGCTCAATCCCCAACTTCACGGTGATGGCACCGAAGGATGAGGCCGAATTGCAGAGGATGCTGGTGACCTCAATCCACCACAGCGGGCCCTGTGCTATTCGGATCCCCCGTGGCGAAGGAGAAGGGGTACCTATCGCTGAAGAAGGCTTTGAACCCCTGGACATCGGTCGTGGCGAGCTGCTCACAGATGGTGATGATCTGCTGATCGTTGCCTATGGCGCCATGGTGGCCCCTGCCATGGCAACCGCAGGCCTGCTCCAAGAACATGGTGTGCGGGCTGCCGTTATCAATGCCCGCTTCCTGCGTCCCTTGGATGAGGCCTTGATCCTGCCGATGGCCCAGCGCATCGGCCGGGTGGTCACCATGGAAGAAGGGGCCTTGGCAGGCGGATTTGGCGCCGCCGTTGTGGAAACCCTTAGCGACCACCAGGTGCTGGTCCCCGTGTTCCGCATTGGCATCCCCGATGTGCTGGTTGACCACGCCTCCCCCGACCAAAGCAAACAGGCCCTAGGCCTCACCCCGGCCCAGATGGCTGAGCGGATCATGGAGCGCTACGGCCCTTCTTTTCAGAGCCCAATGGCTGGTATCCCCCAGGCCGTAGCAGTCTGAAGACCCTGGTTTCACCCTCCCCAGGCGCCTCCCGAGACTTCTCCCAAAAGTGCCTCAAATCCGATTGCCAGGTCTTGGTGGTGGGGGCCGGACCCTCCGGTGGTGAATTGGCCAGACTTCTCGCCCAGGCTGGGAAGGATGTGCTGCTCGTTGATCGCCTCAACGATTTGGGCCATGCCGCCTTCAGCAGTGCAGCTTTGCCCCTAGCGGCCCTGGATCGCTTCGGCTTGCCCGAGCAGGTTGTAGCCGCCCGATGGCGCGGTTGGCACATCGTGGGACCTGGGGGATTCGGCGGGGAGGAAGGCACCGAGGGCCGCCGCTGGATGGCAGCCCACCCCCTTGGGGCCGTCCTCGATTTCGGTGCGCTGCGTCAGTGGTTAGCGAACCAGGCCCAGGGTTGGGGCGCAAGGGTTGAGCTGGGTTGGCGGGCAGTGAAATGCGGGCCCCAATGCAGCGCTGCCAGCCCCTTGATGGGTTCCAAGATGGCCACGATCCTGCAGGGCAGCGACGGCCAGAGGCGCACCATCACCAGCGACTGGGTGGTGGATGCTTCGGGGGAGAGTCGAGCCCTTCTCGGTGAAACCTCTTTGAATCAGGATCCCTTGGTGTCAGGGGTGGGGGTGGAGTGGCTGCTGCAGCTCCCCGCTGCCCAGGCATCGAGCTGGAGTGATCGGCTCACCTTTTTTCTGGGCAGTTCCTGGGTAAGGCAAGGCTATGGCTGGATTTTCCCCATGGGCAACCACCAACTCAAGGTGGGGGTTTGCCGGCTGACGGATCCCCGCCAGGCGCAACCGCCCTTGACAGCGGAATTGGCCAAGCTGTTGGAGGCAGCCCGTCTCCAGTCGGCGATGGTGCTCGACCGTCACGGCGGCCGCATCCGCAGCAGTGTTCGCCGCCGGGAGCCCCATCAGCGGGGTCGGCTGATCGGTCTCGGTGACGTGGTGAGCACAGCCAATCTGTTGGGCGGTGAGGGCATTCGCCATGCCCTCACCAGTAGCAAGGTGTTAGCTCCCCTTTTGCAGGAAGCCCTGCAGCGCCCCCACAACGCGGATCCCATTCTCAAGGCCTACCCGCGCCAATTGCGCCAGGCCCTGGGATGGCGTTGGAGCCTGAGCGGACGACTGGGTCGGCGCACCTGGCTAGGTCTGGCCGATGCCAAGGCTGATCAACGGCTGGAAAGGCTGCTGAATGGATTGCAAACAAAAAGGGCAGAGGATCTCTCTGCCCTTCTCTTTGACTATCGCTTTGAGCGCTATGGACTAAAAGCTTTGCCTTATCTTTGGGCCCGTTCCTAACCCGGCGTTTGAATCGGTTGGGCTCAGACAACGCCCCGGGTTGCCAGGCCCAAGATGGCGCCAATGCCGAGGATGTGGCCAAGGCTGAGGGTGCCGAGCATGGCACCGTGGCTCATGCCCCCAAACATGGCACTGCTGGGTAGCTGCAGACCCACATTTTGATGCTTAATGGTGGCCTTGCCGATGGCAATGGCAATTACGTTGGCGACAATCATCACCAGGGCCACCTTGGGTGACCAGGAAAAAGAAGCAGGGGCCAGAGCCAAAAGGGGAGTGATCATGGAGCACAAACCTGACAATCCATTCTCCGGGGCCATTGGGGATCTGGCTTCTACCCGTAAGACTTGTTCATTGGTTGTCTTGCTTGCCTGCCATAGACGAAAAGCCGAGCACCACCAACACATTTGAAAGGGTGAGGAAGGCTTCGGCACCCCCGTGGAGGGGATCGACATCGGCCAGTTGTTTGCCGAAATGCAGCTGGGCGACGACCGCAGCCACGATCGTGACGGCGACAAATAGCAGGGTGAGTTGAAAACCCCGCAGGGCTAGCCGGGGGAAGGCGTTGACCTTTCTGGCCCACCACAGGAAGGCGAGATAGGGGATTAACGACAACACAAACAACGGACTGGGATCCACCCCCGCCAGCCACCCCAACAGGCCACTCACGGGAACCCTCTCACGGTCGAACGCTCACGAAAGACCCCGCTGGAGCCGCAACAGATTCCAGGTGGCAAGCGCCAATGCCCCATTGCCCAGGGCGGTGAGGCCCGCCTGAAAAACCACGAGGCCCTGAAGTTCAGAGCTGTTGTCAAACAAATGCCACGTGCAGGCGGCCATGGCACTGGCCAGGGCTGGAACCATGGCTAGAGCGAGCCATCGCCAGGCTGGCTCGCGCCTCAGTTGGCCGAAGCGTTGGACGGCCACCATCGCCGCCACCCACTCCAGCACCGAGGCCACATGGATCCACCAGGTCGGCAGCGAGAGGGCATGCAAAGGTTTGGGCCCAATGGAATGGCCATGGTAGGCAGATGCCAGGAACCGTCCCTAAAGCGTCGGTTCTCCGTATGGATCCAGCCCCCCCATGGACCCAAAAGCCGATCAAGCTGAAACCGCTGTCATCCGGATATGCGAGAGATTGTTTTTGATGTGGCGCCGTGCCAACCCCAGGGGGTTGAAGCCAAGGCGGTAGAGCGCGAACTGCGGATTATGGCCAGCAGCCTGGAGGAGCTGCATGAAGAAGCGCGGGATGCCCTGATTCAGCATCTCGGCGCCGCCCACACCACCTACCGGGTGCGCTTTAGGCATCCCGCGACTCGGTGATCGCAGCGATGCGATGCTTTGTGGCACGCGTTACTGACTTTCCTTGCCCGAGCCAATCACCAAGAGCGTGTTGCTCTGTGGTTATTACGGGGAACACAATCTCGGCGATGACGCCCTCTTGCAGGTGGCCTTGGGCCAGTTGCCGGCTGGGGTGATTCCCACCGTCACGGCCTACGACGAGCGCCAGGTGCAAGAACGCTTTGGCGTCGCGACGGTTCCCCGCCGCGCGCTCCGCCAAGTGTTGGATTCCTTGAAGGGCGTGGATGCCCTGGTTTTGGGTGGTGGAAGCCTCCTCCAGGACGCCACCAGTTTCCGCAGCCTGATCTATTACGGGGCACTAATCACGGCCGCCAAGCTCCAGGGCAAGCAGGTCCTGCTGTGGGGCCAGGGCCTGGGACCCCTACGGCGCAGGCGCAGTCGTTTTCTGGTGCGCGCTCTGTTGCCCTTCGCGACCGCCATCAGCTGGCGGGATCAGACCTCCGCTTCCCTTGCTGCCGGATGGGGAGTGGAGGGTTTGGTAGCCCCGGATCCCGTCTGGGCCCTGGCACCCCAGCCATGGCGCGGCAAGCAAGGCCCGCTGGTGGTGTGTTTCCGACCCACCCATCACCTCGAGGCCCAGGCCTGGGTGCCCTACCTGGAAGCCCTCTCATCCCTAGCGATGGAAGCAAACCGCGAGGTGCTCTGGCTGGCATTCCATGGGGAACAGGATCGGGGCTTGCTGGGGCAATTGCGCAGGGAGGGCCTCCTCAGCCCGGACCTCGAGCGCAGGAGTCGGGAGGTTGTTCCGGCCCATCCCCGTGAAGCGATGGCTGTTTTTGCCTCTGCTGGCCTGGTACTAGCCATGCGGCTCCATGGCTTGATTTTGGCGGCCCTCTCAGGAAGCCCCACGGCGGCCTTGAGCTATGACCCCAAGGTTGCCGCCGCTGCCATGGCCATTGGCTGCCCATGCCAGAGCTTGGATGCTCAGGTGGAAGCCAAGGCCCTTCTCGCAAGCTGGAGGTCGTGTTTGGACCAGCCCCCTGCCACGGCCCTGATCCAGGCCTTGCATGGCCAGGCCCAACAACACCAGATCATTTTTGAAGGGCTTGCGCTTCGGTTGCCATCCACACCGTTTGAGGGGCGGCCCAGCTGGTGAGATAGGGCGATGGTTTCCACTCCCCCTTCCGCGGCCCTTCTGCCCCGTTCAGTTCTCGCCGAACTCAACACCGGCTCTGATCGTCCTGGCGTGATTCGGCTCATCAGCCATTTAGTCACGATTGGCTTGGGTGGCTGGCTCTGGGCCCACGCCGGGTTGCCAGTGCTGCTCCGTTTGGTGGGGCTCCTTGTCAGTGGCATCGGTTTGGCCACCGCCTTTGCACCCTTGCATGAGTGCTGCCATCGAACCGCCTTTCGCTCCCGCAGGGTAAATGACGCCGTGGCCTGGTGTGCTGGGGTGCTTTGTTTTTACAACTCCACCTTTTATCGCCGTTATCACCAGTGGCATCACCGTTATGCCCATCAGATTGGTCTCGACCCAGAACTTGAGGATGGTTTTCCCACCACTCGATTCTCCTACTTGCTTGAGATCAGCGGCTGGAATTGGTGGATTGGAAAGTTACGCGGCTACGCCAGGCTTCTGTTTGGCGACCTCTCTGGGCTTGCCTATCTCAGCCCAGATGTCATTCCCCAGATCAGGCGATCGGTGCGTTGGCAGTTCGCCATTTATGGGGCTTTGGCCCTGGTATCTGTGCTGAATGGCAGTGGTTTTCTGTTTTGGAATTGGTTGTTACCCTTGGCCATTGGTCAACCGTTTCTCCGACTGGCGATGTTGGCGGAGCACAGCGGCTGCAGCTTTGATGCCGATGGCACCAGCAATACCCGTACCACCCTCACGCACCCCGTAGTGGCCTGGCAGATGTGGAATATGCCCTTCCACGCTGAACATCACCTGTATGCATCCCTTCCCTTCCATTCCTTGCCCTCTGCCCACCGATGGATCGGACCTGCGCTCAAGCATCTGGACCCTGGCTATTTCTTTGTGCACAAACAGATGTTGCGCAATCTATCTACCTGGGCCGTTCCCCAATGAGGAGTGGCCATTTTGAGCTGGGTGATGTTCTACTTCACGGCGGCCAGACCATTCCTGATGCCCAGATTGGCTATGGCATCGCTGGAGAATTAAATCAGGATCGCACCAATCTGATCTTAATTCCCACCTCCTACGGAGCCAGGCACCTGGATTTGGCCTGGATGGTGGGGTCCCTCTTTGATCCTGAGCGCTATTGCATTGTGATCGTCGATATGTTCTGCAATGGGGTATCCAGTAGCCCAAGCCATGGAGCGATGGGTTTGGCTGAGCAGGGATGGGTGGTGAGCCATCGCGACAACGTCGCTGCCCAGCGCCGCTTGCTTGCTGACTGTTTTGGGGTTGATTCCCCCGCCTTGATTTACGGATGGTCCATGGGAGCCCAACAGGCCTACCAATGGGCTGTTCGTTACCCCAACCAGGTAAAGCGCCTGTGTTGTGTTTGCGGTACTGGGCGCACATCCAACCACAACCGACTTTTCCTACTCAGCCTGCGCCATGCCCTCCTATCCGATCGCCATTGGAACGGCATCAACTTTGATGCGGAGCCCCTTGAGGGATTGCGCACCTATGCCCTGATCTATGCCAGTTGGGCATCGAGCCAACCCTTTTACAACCAGATCGACCAACCCATCCAGGAATACGTCGAAGAGCATTGGTTACCCCATTACCGGCGCCATGATCCCCGCGATTTGATCGCCATGGTCGATACCTGGCTGGAGCACGACGTGGTCAAGCAGTTGCCCCAGATCCAGGCCGAGACAGCCCTGGTAGCCGCCACTCGCGACCTGTATTTCACGGTCGATGACATGGCCGCTGACGCTGTCTTGATCCCCAACTGCACCTTTTTTCAAATCGACTCCCCACTCGGCCACAGGGCTGGAAATCCCCACGGCAGTGAGCCAGAGCAGCGGGAGCTGCGAGCGGTGGTGGATCAGTTGCTGGCCAACTGATCCCATCAGTTCCATCGGTTCAGCCTATCCATCCCTCCCGACGATCTTGTAGACGCAATGACACCAAACCTTGCAAACGCGGCCCGGGAACTTCAGCTTCGTTTTGTCTTGTTCTCCTTTACGGACCTGTTTGGCATTCAGCGAGCCAAGTTGGTGCCTACCTCCGCCCTGGTGGCAATGGAGCTGGATGGGGCTGGCTTTGCCGGCTTTGCCGCCTGGCTCGACCTATCGCCCGCCGATGGCGATGTGATGGCAGTCCCCGATCCGGCCAGCCTCATGCGCTTGCCGTGGCAACGGGATGTGGGGTGGGTCGCCACGGAATTGCTGTTGGAAGGACAGCCCATGGCCCAGTGCCCTCGGGGTCTGTTGCGGCGGCAACAGCAGCGGGCCTCTGCGCTTGGTTTCGAACTCCGCAGTGGTGTGGAGGCTGAGTTTTTTTTGCTCGACCCATCGGGGATGGCCATTGGTGACACCGCCGACCATCAACGCAAACCCTGCTACGACCAGCTGGCCTTGATGAGGCGCTACCCGCTGATTGGCCCCCTATTGGAGGCGATGGAGGAACTGGGCTGGAGCCCCTATCAAGCCGACCATGAGGATGCCAATGGCCAATTTGAGGTGAATTGGACCTTCGCTGATGCCCTCACCACCGCCGATCGCCATGCCTTCTTCAAGGTGATGGTGAAATCCCTCGCTGAACAGCAGGGATTGCGGGCGACCTTCATGCCCAAGCCCTTTGAGACCTTGACAGGCAATGGCTGCCACACCCACCTCTCACTTTGGGGGCTACCCGGCACCCCTGGAGAGGGGTGCAATCTGTTTGCAAAGTCCAGCAGCAGCAAAGGTTTAACCCCGTTGGCCTATCACTTCCTGGGGGGGCTGATGGAACATGCTCCAGCCCTTTGTGCCATCACCAATCCTTCGGTGAACAGCTACAGGCGGCTAGCGGCCCCACCCACCACATCAGGGGCAACCTGGTCACCGGGAGGCATCAGTTACACGGGCAACAACCGCACCCACATGGTGCGCATTCCCGATGACCAGCGGCTGGAGTTAAGGCTGCCCGATGGGGCCACCCATCCCTATCTCTTGCAAGCAGCCGTATTGGCAGCAGGCCTCGATGGCATCGCTCGCAACCTTGATCCAGGCGAAGCCCACACGAACGACAACTACGCCAACCCCCTACCCCCTAACTCCTGTGGCCGTTTGCCCAGCAGCCTGGGCGAAGCCCTGGCTGCCCTGGAGGCCGATGCTGTTTTACAAAAAGCCCTTGGCGAAAGTTTTTGCCAGTCCTACCTCAAACTGCGAGGCCAGCAATGGCAACACTTCCAGAGCCTGGGCCATGCAGGAGTGGCGATTAGTGATTGGGAGCGGGAAACGGGTCTTGATGGTTAGCTAGCGACTTGGTTGATCACGATCGGAGTTGATCAAGATCGAAGTTGATCACGGTCGGAGTTGATCAACGGGTCAAAACTGCTTGATCCAGGGATTGGCCCTTATTGGTCCAGGCGTCGATGCGCAGGGTTTTATCGGTGGCGCTCAACTCCACAAAGCTGTAGCTGCTCGACACCTTGATGCTGCGGCCATTGGCCAGGATGGGGCGAAGGGAAGCCCCACCTCCACCGGTGATCAGAAAAGTGGTGCCGTTGATGATTTTCGTGCGTTCGTAGCTGTGCTCGTGACCATTGATATAAAGCTGTACGCCGTATTTGGCAAACACGGGGGTTAACCGGGCGATGGCATTGGGATCATCGCCATAGAAGCCAGCTGAATAGATGGGATGGTGACCCACCACCACTTTCCAGGGAGCTGTGCTAGTTGATAGGGCCTTTTTCAGCCATGGCATCTGAACCTGCCATGGGGCATTCATGTTGGTATCCAGCATGAAGAATTCAACAGGACCCCGGCGAACCGTGTACCAGCGGCCCTTCATGCCGAAGGGCTTGTACGCAATTTGCGGTTCGCCATTGCCCGTTCGAATGTCGTGGTTGCCAAGTACCGCATGAAACGGAACGCCTGCCTGCAAGAGGGAGAGATAGGGTTTGGTGAATTTGGCATCCACCTCTGCCAAATTGCCATCGGGGTAGATGTTGTCACCAGCAAGGATCACAACATCCACCGGACGTTGCTGGTGAATGGCAGCCATCTGTTTGCCATTGGCAACTTGCGCAGCGTTCCCGCTACCGGAGTCTGCCGTCACCAAGATGTGGGCCGTTGTTTTGGACTGCGAGCTTGGGTTGGCTTGGACCTTCGGTAACCAAACCGCTGAGCTACTTGTGATGATGCCTGCAACCAAAGCCAGGGGGATGGTTTTGAGCAGGGAGCGGCGGCTCAGCATTATTGGCAACCAGGTGTCTTCACCTTATGTGGCCTGGAGACCTTTCAAGGTGTCCAGAACCTCATGGCTATGGCCACTGGGCCTCACTGCAACAAAGCGGGCCCGCAGAATTCCATCGGGGTCGATCACAAACGTGTGGCGCTGGGAAAAGGGAGCGATCCAGCTCCCATAGCTTTTGCTCACGGTGCCACTGGGATCGGAGAGCAGCGGATAGGCCAGACCTTCGCTGCCGCAGAACTCGGCGTGGGAATCGGCATTGTCGGCACTAATTCCCACCACTTCAGCACCAGCCCTATGGAACAGGCCTAAATCCTGTTGGAACCCCCGGGCTTCGATGGTGCAACCTTCGGTGAAGTCCCTTGGATAAAAGTAAAGAACCAGCCATTGACCAGAAAAGTCGGCCAGTTGTCGTTGGGTCGCTACGGCCGCACTGGCCTGACCTGGCTTGCTTGGGGCCACGCCAGCCAGGTTGAAATCGGGTGCTGGGGTATTCAGCTCAGGCAAGGTGCCGCCCAAAGCAAAAGCCTGCTGGCTTTTGGCCAACAGGCTGGTGAGTCCGATGCCCATGGTAAGGAACGAACTTGAATAGCGGGTTGCCTGAAGAGCAGCGCTGAAAAGAGCCCGACGCCGCATCGAATTCAGATTTTGGCGAGGTTGATGCCCAACTCCTTGGCGTAGGCGCCCAAGCCCTTTTTCAAGATGGTCTTCAGGGCCTTAGTGGAGACGCGGAGCTTGATGAAACGCTTGCCTTCTGCCCACCAAAGGCGACGTTCCTGCAGGTTCACCTGCTGGAGTTTCTTGGTGCGCACGTGGGAGTGGCTAACAGCCATGCCGTTGTTGGCGCGCTTGCCGGTGAGCTGACAAACCCGGGACATGACAATCAACCTTTTCGATGAATTTGGGCTGGTACCCAAGGGACTTTGGGCTAAGCCCAGATGAAGATCTTACCAAAGGGTCAGACCCCCACCGGGGCAGGAGGTTTGGGCAAGCCCGTGCCCGGGGCTGGAACCGGGAACCTGAAGACTCAGAGCCCCCGATCCATCAGCTGACCCATCAGATCGCAACTGCGTTGCTGAAAGCCCGCCAGTTCGTTGGGCTCCAGCCCGCCCACCGCCAGCCGAGCCATCTCGTACACATGGCGCCCCAGGCCCGTCGCCAGTTCCTGGCTGGGGGATCCGCCGGCCGATCCAGCCGAGGTGGTGATCACGGATCCGGCGCTGAGTTTGAGCAACCCTTCAACCAGGCGGTGTTTGCGGTTGATCAACAACACGTGGTGATCTGGAAGACCGGGTAAGCGTTGCTCCATCAGGGCACCCATGTCGTTGATGCGCCGCATTTGCTCAGGCAGCAAAATCAGGGCGGCAGGTGCGTTTTCGCCCTTGAGGGCTTGCACCTGGATGGTGATTTTGTCGTTGGCGAGGGCTGCCTTGAACAGGTCGCGAACCTTCTCGGAAGCATCCTTACCATCGGCGCCACTGATTTCGCTCTCCTTCTCCTGCAGGGAGTCGTCGAGTTCAGCGTCAACCCGTTGGAACTTCAGCTCCCCATGGCGCATCTCCAGCCAGGGGATGAATTGGGTATCGATGAAGGTGTCTGCCAGTAACACCTCCGCCCCCTGGCCCTTCCAGAGGGCCAGGGGGCCTGCCTGGCCTGCCTCATCGGTGCAATAAAGGATCCTCGAGGCGTGATCGGCGGCCAGCCTGCTGCGGTAGCCCCCCAGGGTTGTGAAGGCCTTGCCCCCTTCTGCGGGGATCGGATCGGGGTTGGCCAGCTCGGCTTCGCCGCCCTCCTGGGCCAGAGCAGAGGTGGCAAACAGCACCAGATCGGCAACCTGCTCCGCAAATTTGTCGTCCTCCATGGCGCCGATCTTGATGAAGGGGGCCAAGGATTCCCAAATCTCGGCATAGCGCTTGGGCTCTTCCTGATGGAGTTGCTTGAGTCGATCACCCACCTTCTTGGCCACGAAGGAGCCAATCGAGCGCACCCGTCGGTCGGTTTGCAGGGCCGAGCGGCTCACATTCAAAGGAATGTCGGGCGAATCGATCACACCCCGCAGGGGCAACAGGTAGCGGGGCACCACTTCCTTGATGGAGTCACTGACAAACACCTGGTTGCAGTAGAGGCGGATTTCGCCCTTCTCCCAATCGGCCCGACCGGTCAATTTGGGGAAGTAGAGGATTCCCTGGAGGTTGTAGGGGTAGTCGGTGTTGAGGTGCACCCACAACAAAGGGTCCCCCTGGAAGGGATAGAGATAGCGATACAGCTGGATGTAGTCATCGTCTGTGAGATCCCGGGGGCTCTTGCGCCATGGGGCTTCCCGTTTGTTGACCGTCTCACCCTCGAGCTGCACCATTACAGGCATGAAGTCGCAATAGGTGGTGATCAAATTGCGAATGCGGGAGGGCTCGATATATTCGAGTTCCTCCTCCATCAGGTGCAGGATCACATCAGTGCCGGGTTCGCTCCGGTCGGCAGCCTCGAGGCTGAAGTTGGGTGATCCATCGCAGCTCCAGCGGACGGCCTGGCTGTCGGGTCTGGCGCTGAGGGTGACCAGCTCCACCTGCTTGGCGACCATGAAGCTGGAATAGAAGCCCAGGCCGAAGTGGCCAATGATGGCGTCGCTTTCCTGTTTGTATTTTTCGAGAAAGTCTTCGGCGCTGGAAAACGCCACCTGGTTGATATAACGCTTGACCTCATCGGCGGTCATGCCGATGCCGTTGTCTGAAATGGTAAGGGTATTGGCTTCCCGGTCAATCCTGATGCTGATGGAGGCTTCGGGGCCTTCGCTGCAGTCACCGCCCATGGAGGCCATGCGCCGCTTGCTGATGGCATCGACGCCATTGCTCACCAATTCCCGGAGGAAGACCTCATGGCCGCTGTAAACGGCTTTTTTGATGATCGGGAAGATGTTCTCGGTGTGGATCTGAATCTGGCCTTGTTCCAGCACCGTCATGGCAGTCGTGTCAGTGGCCCGACCCTACGGATGGCAACGGTCCCGACTCAATCCCAGCGATGGGGGGTTCCCCGAACCCTGCTCCTCAGCTGGCCCGTTGAAGGCTGGGCTTCTCCTCGGGGAGAATGGCTCCCGCCACGGGGCACACCTGCAAGCAAATGCCGCAATCGATGCAAGTATCGAAATCAATCCAATAAAAACCCGTGCCCTTGAGGTTGGCCCCCTGACCAGGGTGGATGCAGGCCACCGGGCAGGCATCGACGCAGTCGGCCACGGCCTCACACACGTCGGTCACGATGGTGTGGGCCATGGCTTTGATAGCGCCGATGGGCGTCGAGGTCAGCGGATCCTAGGCACCAACCCAGTGCAAGCCCGCACAGCCGCGCAACTGGACAAGGGTTTCGGCAACGTCTTGACTAGGAGCGGGATCACTGAGCAATTCAGCGGGTACACCCTGACGATGCAGCTCTTCCAGGGCATCCAGGGCAAGGGCCAGATGGTTGGAATGGCCGTAGGCCACCAGCAAGGGACCGGGGGCTGGTGGGTGGTCCATGGTTCCCTCAAGCAGCTCGCGAATCGCCTCCACGTTGAACCCAAATCCCATGCCTGCAGCAAGACTGGAGTCGCTGCAAAAACGCCCCACTAAGGCGTCGTAGCGGCCCCCGCTAGCCAGTTCAACCGGGGCCTCCGGCCCGTGGCAAACGAGCTTCAGCACCAATCCGTCGTAGAGGGCGAAATGGGGCTGGAAGGTTGGATCCAATTGGACAGCAACCCCCAGCCTGTTAGCGGCCTGGGCGATGCTGGCCAGGGTGGCAGCCAGGGAATGGATCAGGGGTAAGGGGCCAAGCCACTGTTCGATTTGATAGAGCACCTGGGCTGGCTCTCCCCGCAGGCGCATCAACGTGCCGAGGCGCTGCTTCTCGGCGTCACTGAGATCGAGTTGCTGCAAGGCGAGGGCATCAAGGCCGGTAAGGGCCGCCCGGGCCGCGCTGCAATGCTCTCCGGGGATTTGGTTGAGCAGGGCGGCAAGAAGACCGTGGTGGCCTACCAAGAGGGTGATCCTGTGGTGCTCTTGCAGGCCCAGGGACCCAGCCGCTGCCAACAGCAGGCGCATCAATTCCGCATCGGCAGCCGCGGAGGCCACACCCAGCAGCTCGACGCCGCTTTGCAATTGCTCACTGACCCGTTGCCGGCCGCTATCCCCCACGCTCGTGCGAAAGGTGGGACCTGCGGCCCATAGGCGGAGGGGCCGCGGGCGTTGGGCCAGCCGCGTGCTGGCAGCGCGGGCAATCGAGGCTGTGAGTTCGGGGCGCAGGCCGAGGGGTTCATCGCTGGAGAGGCGCACCACCTCCCGGCCGTCAATGGCACCACCAGCCTCCAGGGTGTCGAGCCGCTCAAAGGAAGGCGGCGTGACCTCCTGGTAGCCCCAGAGGCGGTAGATGGCTGCGAGTTGGTCACAGATTTGATGGTTCCGCTCCACATCCCGCGGGTTGAGATCCTTGGCGCCAGCGGCAGGTTGGAGGGCCATTGGCAGGACGGCGGCAGGGGGAGGGTGACCTGATCCTATGGATCCAGCTCTGGTGCCCCAAAACTGCTGCCGCCTAGGGGGCGGCATTGGGCCAGTCCATGCACCAAAGCGGGATGGATGGGGGCCCCAGAAGCAATGATTCGTCCTCTAGGGAGCTGCAGGGCTGAACCGTCGTAGCCGGTGACCAGCCCACCGGCCTGTTCCACAAGCACTACCCCAGCAGCCAGGTCCCAGGGAGAGAGCCCCCGCTCCCAATAGCCATCGAGGCGCCCTGCAGCCGTATAGGCCAGATCAAGGGCCGCTGCCCCAGCCCGGCGCACGCCGTGGGTGCGATGGGTGAAGTAAGCGAACTCTGCGTAGTTGTTGTCGAGCCGGGTGGAGCGGTCGTAGGCAAAACCGGTTGCCAGCAGGGCATCCTCAAGCCGATCACAGGCCGTTACTGCCAGGGCCTGGTCATTGCACCAACTGCCTAAACCCGGTGCTGCCCAGAAGAGCTCACCGAGGGCAGGGGCAGCTAGGGCCCCAAGTAGGGGAATGCCCTTCCAGGTGAGGCCAATGGATGTGCCGAAGAAAGGGAAGCCGTGGGCGTAGTTGGTGGTGCCATCCAAGGGATCCACACACCATTCCAAATCGCCTGGGGCCTGGCGGCGGCCGCTCTCTTCAGCCAAAACCCCAATTTCAGGGGTTTCTTGATGCAGGAGATCCAGCACCGCAGCCTCTGCGGCATGGTCCGCTTCGGTGACTAAATCACCGGATCGGCCTTTCTCACGCACCTGCTCAAGGCGACCGAAGCGCTGGCTGAGCTCCACACCCCCCAGTTGCGCTGCCTGCCTGGCCAACTCACTCAAGCGCTGAAGTTCGCTGCTGCTGAGCCCTGAACCCAGGGCGGCCTGGTCACTGAGGGATTGGCCGGTCAAAGGAAGGCCCATCTCACTCCTCATCCAAGGGAAGGCCAGCCTTCACCTGGCCCCGGCCAAAGAAGCGACCAAACTGAAGGTCGTAGACCTCGTCTTCATCCTGGGTTTCCACCACCAAAGGGCCAGTGGAGCGGGCCACACACAACAAGCCGTAGCCCTTGGCCCTGAGTTCACGGGAAAGCCCAAGGGCCTCCCGTTGATCAATCTCCCCTTCCAGCACCCGCACCGCACAGGTGGTGCAACAGCCGTTACGGCAACTAAAGGGGATCGGATCACCCTGTTGCTCAAAACTGCGGAGGATGTAGTCGCCCTCTGGTACCGCATGGGTGATCACTTGGCCCGTTTGGCGCCAATGGATCGTGATCGGGTGACTGCTCTTCATGCTGCTACATTGACATCTGCCCCATCTTGCCGTTGGAGAGGTGGCCGAGTGGTTGAAGGCGCAGCACTGGAAATGCTGTATAGGGGCAACTTTATCGAGGGTTCGAATCCCTCCCTCTCCGCTTTAAAAAACCGGCCCGAGGGCCGGTTTTTTTGTAACTTTAAACAGGTTGAAACTATTGCAATACGCTGTATTGCGTATTGCATTGCTTAGCCGAAGCGGCCACTCACATAGTCCTGGGTGGACTGCTGGGATGGGGCATTGAAGATCCGTTCGGTGGAATTCAATTCGACGAGATAGCCAACCTTGCCGGTCCCACCTTCCACGGCCTCGGCATTGAAGAAGGCCGTGTTGTCGGCCACACGAACAGCCTGTTGCATATTGTGGGTCACAATCACAATCGTGTAGCTCCTTTTGAGCTCGTGCATGGTCTCCTCGATCTTCAAGGTGGAGATCGGATCGAGGGCTGAACAGGGTTCGTCCATCAAGATGACCTCGGGCTCCGTGGCAATGGCCCGGGCAATGCAAAGGCGCTGCTGCTGGCCTCCGGATAGGGCAAGACCACTTTCTTTCAGCTTGTCCTTGCACTCGTCCCACACCGCAGCCTTCCGCAGGGAGCGTTCAACAAGCTCATCCATGTCACCTTTGTAGCCATTAATCCTGGCTCCAAAAGCGATGTTCTCATAGATACTCTTGGGAAAGGGATTTGGCTTTTGGAATACCATACCAATCCGGCGGCGTACCTCTACAGGATCAACCCGTGGGTCGTAGAGATCATGGCCGTCAAACACGACCCTGCCCTTGAGGCTGCAACCCGGAATCAGGTCGTTCATGCGATTAAGGGCGCGCAGCACCGTGGACTTGCCGCAGCCCGAAGGCCCAATGAAGGCCGTCACTTCCCCATGGGGGATCTGCATATAGACGCCTTTAACGGCTTCAAATTTGCCGTAGGAGATGCTGACGTTCTCCAATGACATGCAGGTGGCTTGGTCCATGGCAAAAATCGGGAATTGGGTACGTTGGGAAGCAGGTAAGGAGTTGTTCTAGGAATGGGGTCAAGGAGCTGCGAGGGAGCTCTTGGGCCGATGGGAATTGATCATTTAATTCTTAGCGATACGGGTGATCCATCGCGAAAAAAGGTTGGCTCCAAGGATCATGATGACCAGGACAAAACTTGCCGCCCATGCCAGGGCATTTTGATACTCGTAGGGCATAATGGCAAAGTTGTAGATCAAAACAGACATTGAAGCGATAGGGTCAAACAACCCATCGGGCCAGTAGGGAGAGAATAGGGCCGTAAAGATTAGGGGGGCTGTCTCTCCTGCTGCCCTGGCAACGGCAAGCACAATCCCGGTTGAAATTGGAGTGAAGGCCGCAGGCAGGGTGATTCGCATCACCGTGACAAACTTCGAGGCCCCAACGCCATAGGCACCCCAGCGCAATTCCTGGGGCACAAGCCGGAGTCCCTCGTCGGTGGTTTTGATCACGGTGGGAAGCATCAAAACGGAAAGGGCGATACCACCGGCTACGGCGCTATAGCTTTCATCAAAGAAAATCTTGGTGGCTACGACTAGGCCATAGATAAAGACACCCGCAATGATCGAAGGCACACCAGCCAGCACGTCGTTGCCGAAGCGTACGAATTTGGCAAACCCGCCGTTACTGGAATACTCACAAAGGAAAACCCCACCACCAACGCCAATGGGTACGGCAAGCAACGTGGCGATCAATGTCACCACCAACGTTCCGACGATCGCATTACCAATGCCACCTCCGGTGAGCCCTGGAGCGGGGGGCAGTTCGGTGAGGAGGGCCCAGCTGAACAGGCTGCCGCCCTTGACCAAAACATGGCCGAGCACCAAAATCAAGGGCAGCACCGCAATCGCTGCAAACAGAGCCGCAATTCCCGTAAGCAAATAATTCAGTTGGTTGCGCTTCAGGCTTGAATCAAAGAACAGGGGGCGGCGGTCAAAAAGTTCGGTATTGGAGTAACTGATCTGGTTTGGGACGGGGTTGGCCATGGGAAATGCCTTCGTATGGGTTGAGTTCGGTTAGAGAGGTTTCAACTAATTAGTAACGAAGACTGAGACGCTTAACGACCCATTGGGCAGCAATGTTGACAAGAAATGTGAGGCACATCAAAATCAAAGCTGCATACATTAAGGCCGAGATCTGGATGCCATCGGCCTCACCAAACTGGTTAGCCAACAACGAAGCAATGGTGTTCCCCGGTGCCAACAGGGAGAGGTTGAAATTAAGGGAGTTACCGATGATCATGGTGACCGCCATGGTTTCTCCCATGGCGCGGCCGAGGGAAAGCATCACACCGCCCACAATGGCTGAAACTGCTGCAGGCAAAATCACGTTAAAAATGGCTCCCCAGCGGGTTGTACCCACCCCATAGGCCCCCTGACGTAACTCAACGGGCACCTGGTTGAGGGCGTCACGGGAAATGGAGGTAATGATCGGCATGACCATCACCACCAGGATTAAAATTGCGGGTGCCATACCCGGGCCCTGGGGAACCGTTGAAAAGAAGGGAGTCCAGCCCAGAGCATTGTGCAAAAGGTTGAGGACAGGCCGAATGGCTGGCTCCAAAACGAAAATGGCCCAGAGGCCAAGAACGACCGAAGGAAGGGCCGCCAGCAGTTCAACCATCAGGCCGATGGCTTCACGGACTTGTACAGGAATGATGTCTTCGGTGATAAAGATCGCCGTACCAACCCCCAGGGGCACCGCAATCACCAAGGCCAACAACGAACTCACAAGGGTTCCGTAGATGGCAACCCACGCGCCGAAGTTGTCGTTGCCTGGATCCCAATTCGAAGTTGTGAGAAAACTCAAGCCAAACTGGCCAATCGCTTCTCGGGCCTCGACAAAAACGGTGAGGAAAATGCCGAGGAGAACAATCGCCACCACGGAGGCCAGGGCCAGGGTGAGTTGGCGGAAGCCCGTATCCAGCAGTTTTTCCGCCGGTGGACGACGTCTGAGGGTGAAGACGTCCTCAGAAGAAACAAGCTTGGGATCCGTTGACATGCAGGGAAAAAACTGGCTTTCGGTCGGTGCTGGGTTGGCCAGCGGCCGGTCAACCGATAGGGAAATTTTCGTACAACCTGCCAACATCCTGATTAAGTCGGGTTTAAAGCACGGCGCCCAGTATTTTTGGGTTTCAAACGCCTGTTGGCTGGGGCAGCGGCATCCATGGGTCGAATAGTTGGAATCGACCTGGGCACCACAAACTCTGTGGTGGCTGTGCTTGAGGGGGGACGTCCCCAGGTGATTGCCAGTGCCGAAGGGGCTCGCACCACGGCCTCGGTTGTGGGCTTCAACCGCGACCAGGAGTTGCTGGTGGGTCAGTTGGCGCGGCGCCAACTCGTTTTGAACCCCCGCAACACGTTTGCCAACCTCAAGCGGTTTGTGGGGCGCCAGTGGGACGAGCTTGAGGAAAGCAGCCTTTCGGTGCCCTATACGGTCCGCGCCAATGACCAGGGCAACGTACGGGTTGTATGCCCCGTTACGGAACGGGAATACGCCCCGGAGGAATTGGTCGCCAGCATCCTGCGCAAATTGGTGGACGATGCGTCCACCTATCTCGGGGAACAGGTTGAAGCTGCGGTCATCACGGTGCCCGCCTATTTCAACGACGCCCAGCGCCAGGCCACCAGGGATGCGGGTCGGTTAGCCGGCCTTGTGGTGGAGCGGATCCTTAACGAACCCACCGCAGCGGCCCTGGCCTATGGCTTTGATCGCAGCAGCGTCAAACGGGTGCTGGTCTTCGACCTTGGCGGCGGAACCTTTGACGTCTCAATCCTGCGCATCGCCCAAGGGGTATTTGATGTCAAAGCGACCAGTGGCGACACCCAGTTAGGAGGCAACGACTGGGACCGGCGCATTGTCGATTGGTTGGCCGATGCCTTCCAGGCCGAACACACCATCGACCTTCGCCGCGACCGTCAAGCCCTCCAGCGGCTAACCGAGGCAGCAGAAAAAGCCAAACAAGAACTGTCTGGGGTGCTCAGCACGCCCATCTCCCTCCCCTTTATCGCCACGGGACCTGATGGCCCCCTGCATATCGAAACAAGCCTCGAGCGCAGGAGCTTTGAATCCCTCTGCCCAGATCTCCTCGACCGACTGCTAAGGCCTGTTCAGAGGGCCCTGCGGGATTCAGGTCTTGCTGCCGATGACATCGACGATGTGGTTCTGGTGGGTGGCTCGAGCCGCATGCCCATGGTGCAAGAGATGGTGCGCACCCTGATCCCCCTGGAACCTTGCCAATCGGTGAACCCCGATGAGGTGGTGGCCATCGGCGCAGCCGTGCAGGCCGGGATTCTCACCGGTGAGCTGCGCGACTTGATGCTCAATGACGTCACACCCCTATCCCTTGGGCTGGAAACCATTGGCGGGGTGATGAAGGTCCTGATCCCCCGTAACACCTCGATCCCGGTTCGCAAAAGCGACCTGTTCAGCACCTCAGAACCCAACCAAAACTCCGTTGAGATCCACGTGCTCCAAGGCGAGCGCCAGATGACGGAGGGCAACAAATCCCTGGGTCGCTTCCGCCTCTCGGGCATTCCCCCGGCCCCCCGGGGCGTGCCCCAGGTGCAGGTGTCCTTCGACATCGATGCCAATGGCCTGCTGCAGGTTTCCGCCACCGATCGCACCACCGGCCGCCAGCAGAGCGTCACGATCCAAGGCGGTTCAAACCTCAGCGAAGAGGAGATCACCCAGTTGCTCCAGGAGGCGGAACAGAAAGCCACCGAAGATCGGCGCAAACGGGCTGAGGTCGACCGCAGCAACCGGGCCCAAACCCTGGTGGCCCAGGCCGAGCGCCGCCTCCGTGATGCCTCCCTCGAGCTGGGTCCCTATGGGGCTGAGCGTCAACAGCGCTCCGTCGAAATGGCCCTGCGGGAGGTTCAAGACCTCCTGAGCCTCAACTCCAAGGCCGAGAACGACCTGGCGGATCTCGACATGGCTGTGAGTCAACTGCAGGAAGCCCTGTTCGGACTCAACCGGCGGCTCATGTCGGAACGCCGTTCCGACCAAGGTCCCCTGCAGGGCCTGAAAAACACCTTGGGTTCGCTCAAGGATGAATTGTTCGCCGACGACGACTGGGACGACTGGAATCGTCCCGGCAACGATCCCTGGTCGATGCCCCCATCCCGCTTTGGTGGGGAGTTCGATCGCCGTACCAGTTTTGAGCGAACAGGTTTTGAGCGCAGCCGTCTGGACAACAGCCGTCTGGATAACAACCGTCTGGATAACAGCCGTCTCGATCGCGATCGCGACGGGCGCGAGAGCGCCAACAGCACGAGCTATGACCGAACTCCCGGGTGGGACAGGGCATCCCAAAAGCGGCAACAGGAGCCAGATCAGTGGCGGGAAGCGGCACCACGCCGGGGGAGCGGCCAAGACAGCACTGACGACCGTTGGAACAGCTCTCAGAACCGCTGGGACGAGGAGGATTTCCTGCCTGAACGGCCAAGGCCTAGCTCCAGGCCAGCCCCGTCCCCCATCCAGCGGGATGACGACCCCTGGGGCGATAGGTGACGGCTGTGATTCGCAGTCCAACGACCCAGGATTACTGGTCGGTGCTGGGGCTTTCCCCCGGTGCCGATGGCACCAGCTTGAAGCGGGCTTTTCGAACCCAGGCCAGGCGCTGGCACCCCGATCTCAACGCCAATGACCCGAGGGCTGAAGAGCAATTCAAGTTGGTCAATGAGGCCTATGCGGTGCTCTCGGACCCGCACAAAAGGCAAGCCTGGGAGGCTGCCAACGGAGATGATCTCCCGGGTTCAGCTGCCAGCCCCGATGGTGATCCCTTCGCCACTGGCTTTCCTGATTTTGAGGACTACCTCGCCCAATTGTTTGGCGATCGCCGGGCAAAACGCCGGGAGCGCGAGATCCACTATGAGCCGGATTTGGAGACAGACCGCGTAAGGGAGCGGGCTGTGGATGGTCCTCCGCCCGGCCAGGTCGCCACGGCACCAGCCAGCCCGCCACCTGTGACGGCTACCACCAATTTAGAATCCGTGGTTGAGCTAACGCCTGAGCAGGCCCTCCAGGGTGAACGCATCGAGCTTGAGCTCGCCAATGGCACCTGCGTTGAAGTGTGGACGCCCCCCTTCGCCGGTGATGGCTGGCGACTGCGATTGGAGGGTGTGGCCTCGGGAGGGGCCGACCACTTCCTGCAGCTGAGGGTGCGGACTGCAGACGGCCTAAGAGTTGATGGGCTGCGCGTTCTTTATAAGTTGGAAATCACGCCTGCCGAGGCGGCCCTCGGCTGTGGAGTCGTCGTGCCAACCCTGCGGGGACCGGTAAGAATGACTGTCCCTGCTGGTTCCTCCAGCGGTCGACTGCTCCGCCTCCGGGGGCGCGGTTTGGAATGGGCCGAGCAGCGCGGCGACCAGCTCGTTGAGATCAAGATCGTGGTGCCCGAGGAACTCAGTGAAGCTGAGGTCGCCCTCTATCGCCGGCTCGAAGAACTCGCCCATGGGGCCTGAGGCTCCAGACCAGTGAGAGACTGACTCAAACCTCGAGCCTGAATCGCGCCCCCATGTCGGTGCATGTCCTCCTTTTCGATTCCGGCAGCGACCAGGAGGGAATCCATTCGTTGGAGCTGAATGGACGCACGGTGGTGCTGCTCTTTGAAGATCGCGATGACGCGGAGCGTTACGCGGGTCTGCTTGAAGCCCAGGATTTCCCTGTCCCCACGGTGGAACTGTTGGATCGTGAGGAGATGGAGCTGTTCTGCAGCCAGGCTGGCTACGAGGCTCGCTTTGTTCCCTCGGGCTTTCTGCCGGAAAGTGCGGAAGATCGCCTGTTCATCGCTCCGCCTGAGCGCAACATGGACGTGGCCAATTGGCACGAATCGGAGGACGGGAGCGACGCCGCCCCGGGTGCCAACCCTGGTGGTAGGACCACGGCTGAACCGATCGAAAGCGCTGATCCAGAGCTGGAAGCCTTTCGACGCCAACTCGAGGGCCTGCTGTGAGCCTGCAGGTGCATGGGGATCGCGGTCACTTGCTGACGGAGCAGCCCCACCCAGCCAGCGAAACCCTCGACCAACTGGGAACCCAAGCATTAGTCGACCTGTTTTTGCAGAACGACCTCGATGCCCAACGGGCCGTCGAGGCCGCCGCTGATGCCCTGGCTACGGCCATCGATCAGATAGCCGCCAGGCTGAGCAAGGGTGGCCGGCTTTTCTACCTGGGAGCCGGCACCTCAGGGCGGCTTGGGGTCTTGGATGCGGCCGAGTGTCCCCCCACCTTTTGCAGCCCACCGGAGATGGTGCAAGGCGTCCTCGCCGGCGGGGCAGCAGCCCTGTTGCGCAGCTCTGAGGGCCTGGAGGATTTGAGCCAGGCGGGGGTAGCTGATTTGGAAGAACGGGGCTTTTGCCAGGCTGATTGCCTGGTTGGCATTGCCGCTGGGGGCACCACCCCCTACGTGTTGGGGGGCTTGGGCCATGCCCAATCCATCGGTGCCTTGGCCATTGCCATGGCCTGTGTTCCAACGGAGCAGGCAGCGATGCCCTGCGCCATCAACATTCGACTGCTCACCGGTCCGGAATTGCTGGCGGGCTCGACAAGGCTCAAGGCCGGAACGGCCACCAAGATGGCGCTCAATATCCTGTCCACCGGCGTCATGGTGCGACTCGGCAAGGTGTACGGAAACCGCATGGTTGACGTGGCGGTAACCAACGCCAAACTCGAAGATCGGGCGTTGCGCATCCTGCGCGACCTGGCGGGTGTGGCCAGGGAACCTGGCAGAGAGCTGCTGCACAGGGCCCAAGGTTCGGTGAAATTGGCTCTGCTGATGGCTGCAACCGAATTGGATGCGGTCGCAGCGGCAGACATGCTGCGCCAGTTCGGACCCAGCCTGCGCCAGACCCTGGAGGCCTGCGGCGCCTCCCTCACTGCCAGCCCCTAGCAAAAGCCTCCCTAGCCAAAACTTCCCCAATAGGGGGCGGTCAAGAGGTCGGTCCTCCGGCGGGTGGCCGCTGGAACCTCTTCCTTGGGGGTCATCAGGGCATGGCGCAGGGCCTGGTGGGCCCCACTGGGGATGCGATGGGCGGCAAGGCGTTCCGCGGTCATGCGGACAATTTGCTGAGCCAAGGCCGCGTTGGCCCGGAGGTTGTCGATCACCATCTCCACGGTGACACTGGCGTGTTCCTGGTGCCAACAGTCGTAGTCGGTGGCCATGGCCAGGGTGCTGTAAGCGATCTCCGCCTCCCTGGCGAGGCGAGCCTCGGTGTGGTTGGTCATGCCGATCACCGAACAGCTCCAGCTTCGAAAGAGCTCCGATTCAGCCCGGGTTGAAAAGGCAGGGCCCTCCATGCAGAGGTAGGTGCCGCCCCGATGCAAGGTCCGTCCCTCAGGCATGAGGCTCTCGCCCACATCAGAAAGCAGCCGGCTCAGCGCTGGGCAAAAAGGATCGGCAAAGCCCACGTGGGCCACCAGTCCATCGCCAAAAAGGGTGGTCGGTCGCTGGTGGGTTCGATCGATGAACTGATCCGGCACCACCATGTCCAGGGGGCGAACGTGCTCCTGCAGGGAGCCCACCGCAGATACCGAAAGAATCCAGCGCACTCCCAGCGAACGCAGGGCCCAAATATTGGCCTGGTAAGGAACCTCGCTGGGGGTGAAGCTGTGGTGGCGCCCATGGCGGGCCAGAAACACCACCTCAAGGTCGCCGATGCGGCCGAGCCGCAGGGCATCCGAGGGCTTGCCATAGGGAGTCTTGATCTTGAGTTTGCGGACGTCCTCCAGGCCGTCCATGCTGTACAAACCACTGCCCCCAATCACCCCCAGGCGAGCGGCTTGGAGATCGAGCTCGTGCGAATCCTGGTTGGTATTGGCCAAGGGTGGCGGGGCGAATCACGCCATTGTTGCCCCACGCACAACGGTGGCCCCATACAGTCTGGTTTTGCGTCTTTCCCAGTGACCAAAGCCCTGATGGAAACCGAAGCCGGCACCATCGAGATTGAACTCTTCGATGCTGACGCCCCAGGCACCGTGGCCAATTTCGTCAAGCTGGCGGAATCGGGGTTCTACGACGGTTTGGCCTTCCATCGTGTGATTGATGGCTTCATGGCCCAGGGGGGGTGCCCAAACAGCCGTGAAGGCGCCGCTGGCATGGCTGGTACCGGCGGCCCTGGCTACCAGATCAACTGCGAGATCAACGCCAACAAGCACAAAGCTGGCACGTTCTCCATGGCCCATGCCGGCAAGAACACGGGAGGGTCCCAGTTCTTTCTTTGCCATGAGGCCCAACCCCACCTCGATGGGGTTCACACCGTGTTTGGCCACACCGGCAACATGGACGTGGTTCTGGCTGTCAAAAAGGGCACCAAGATCACCAAGGTCACCATTCAAAAGTGATCCTCCCAGGCTGATCCCACTGGGGTGATCATCCAGGAGATCACCCAGCGGTTACGTCCCTGGCGGCATTAGCGCCAGACCAAAAACGCCCCGGGCTCCAAGCGGAGCCCCGGGGACGTTGGTAAGCCACTCGAGGGAAAGCCCAGTTCCCCCAGAGCGCGTGGGCTGGGTTCTAGGGCGATGCTGGGGTGGCTGGACCGTTGGCCATCGGGCGCCAGGAGCAGGCTGACGGCCTGGGTTCCCTGCCATCCGGCCATGGTTGCCAAAAGCGCTTCAATTTGGTCGGGCTCGATGGAGCGATCCAGGCCCGGTCCGAGGAGCACGGCTAGGGCTGGCTGATTCAACAGGGCCAGCAAGCGGGGATGGTCCTCGACCTCCAAGATGAGGTTCTCCGCCGCTGCCCATTGGCGGAGTTGCTCCAGGTGGGGCGCCCAGGCCAGGGGATCCGTATCCCCATGCCAGGCCAACACCACCTGGGGACCATCCATCATGTGGCCGAGTTTGGTGCGCTTGGTCTGGAGGTAGGCGGCGTTGTGCTGACTGGCATCCATCACCAGGGGGACCCGGCCTTCAACCTGGAGCCCATAACCGCCCAACCCGGCGATTTTGCGGGGATTGTTGGTGATCAATTGCAGCCGCTGCACGCCCAGATCGCTGAGGATTTGGGCTCCCACGCCGTAGTTGCGAAGGTCGGCAGCAAAGCCCAGCCTTTCGTTGGCCTCGACGGTGTCCAGGCCGGTGTCCTGCAGGGAATAGGCCTTGAGCTTGTTGATCAGACCAATCCCGCGGCCTTCCTGGCGCAGATAGACCACCACCCCCTCTCCAGCCGCTTCCACCATGCGGAGGGCCGCTTCCAGCTGGGGCCGGCAATCACAGCGCAGCGATCCGAAGGCATCACCCGTGAGGCACTCAGAGTGCACCCGAACCAAGACCGGGCCTGTCGCTGTATCGGGATGGCCTTTAACGATCGCCATATGCTCGCTGCCATCGAGCTCATTGCGGTAGCCGATGGCCCGAAACGTGCCGAAGGCACTGGGCAAGGCGGCCTCGGCCTGGCGACGCACAAAGCGCTCGGTATCAAGCCTGTAGCCGATCAGATCGGCGATGTTGATCAGCTTGAGTTTGTGGCGCTGGGCGTAGTCCACCAGTTGGGGCAAGCGGGCCATGGATCCATCGGCGTTCTGGATCTCACAGATCACGCCAGCTGGATACAGGCCAGCGAGGCGGGCCAAATCGACGGCGGCCTCGGTGTGGCCAGCCCTCTTGAGGACGCCGCCTTGCTTGGCCCGCAACGGAAAAATGTGACCGGGGCGGCGCAGGTCGGCGGGCAGGGTGGTCGGGTGGATCGCCACCTGGATGGTGCGGGCCCGATCCTCGGCAGAGATTCCCGTGCTCACCCCATTTTCCGGACCTGCGTCCACACTCACGGTGAAGGCGGTCTGGTTGCTGTCAGTGTTGCGATCCACCATCAAGGGCAGATCCAGAACGTCGAGACGCTCGCCCTCCATGGCGAGGCAAATCAGCCCCCGGGCCTCGGTGGCCATGAAGTTGATCTGTTCAGGGGTGGCGAACTGGGCCGCACAGATCAGATCCCCCTCGTTTTCACGGTTTTCGTCGTCGACAACAACGATCGATTCACCGTTACGGATCGCGGCTAGGGCATCCGCAATCGGATCAAAGGCAATGGCGATGCCCTGCTGGCTAGGCGGTTGTTGGCTCAGAAGGGTCAAAGGAAAGCCCACCGGGCCCATGGCCCCTAGCGCAATCATCCTTTATAAATCCCGGTACGTTCGGCCCAACGGTCACCCCAATGACAAGCAAGCGCGTTGCGGTCATAGGTGCTAGCGGCTATGGCGGTCTGCAGACCTTGCGCCTGCTCCACCAACACCCGGACCTGGAGGTGACTTTTTTGGGGGGCGAGCGCAGCAGCGGCAAGCGCTGGAGTTCCCTGGTTCCCTTCCTGCCCCTAGCTGGCGACCCGGTTGTCCAGAGACCCGATCCGGCAGCCATCGCCGAGCAGGCCGACTACGCCGTGCTCAGCCTGCCCAATGGGCTAGCCGCCCAACTCGTACCAGCCCTGCTGGAACGCGGCGTGCGGGTGGTGGATCTTTCCGCCGACTATCGCTACCGCTCCCTAGACGCTTGGAAGCAGGTCTATACCCAGGAAGCCCAGGAAGTGCTTCGCAGTGACAACCACCTCTGCCAGAGCGCCGTCTATGGCCTGCCGGAGTGGGAAGCCGAGCGGATCCGGGAAGCCCGGCTGGTAGCCGCACCCGGCTGCTTCCCCACCGCTTCGTTGCTCGCCCTGGTGCCCTTTTTGAAGCAGGGATTGGTCGACACCAATGGCATCGTGATCGATGCCAAAACCGGGACCTCCGGTGGCGGTAGGGCTGCCAAGGAAAACCTGCTGCTGGCAGAGGCCTCGGAGGCCGTTGCCCCCTATGGGGTGGTGGGCCATCGCCATACCAGCGAGATTGAGCAGGCCGCAAGCCAGGTGGCCGGCCAACCGATCCAGCTCCAGTTCACCCCCCACCTTATGCCGATGGTGCGCGGGCTCTTGGCCACGGTGTATTGCCGGTTGCGCGACCCTGGTCTGAGCTCGGAGAATTGCCGCACCCTGTTGGCAGCGGCCTACCGCCATGCCCCCTGCGTGGATGTGCTGCCGGTGGGTACCTATCCCTCCACCAAATGGGTACGCCAAACCAACCGGGCCCTGCTTTCGGTGCAGGTTGACCCCCGCACGGGCCAGCTCATCGTGATGGCGGCCATCGACAACCTGGTCAAGGGCCAGGCGGGGCAAGGGGTGCAATGCCTCAACCTGATGGCAGGGCTTGAGGCCACCACAGGGCTGCCCCTGTTGCCTTTTTATCCCTAAAGACCCAGTTTTTTGGCGGCTAGGGCAACAGCTAAGGGCAAAATGTTGTGTTCTTGGCGATGAATTCGGTCACTCAAACTGGCGTGGTCATCGGTTTTGAGCACGGGTACAGCGGCCTGCACGAGGATTTCTCCCGCATCCACCTCTTCACTCACCAGGTGGGCGGTGCAACCAGAGAGGGTGACTCCCGCTGCCAATGCCTGGCCCACACCATCGATGCCAGGAAAGCTCGGCAACAGGGAGGGGTGGATGTTGATCAGTCGGCCGGGATAGGCGTTGATTAGCCATGGCGTAACGATCCGCATCCAACCGGCCATGACCACCAGATCGACCTGCTGTTGCTGGAAGGCCTGGATCAGGGCCCGGTCCAAATCCTGCCGCGTGGGGTAAAGGCGGTGATCAATCAGGGTGCTTGGGATGCCAAGCCGTTGAGCGCGCCTTTGGGCGCCGCATTGGGGGTTGTTCACCACCAGCAATAAAATTTGGGCCCAGCCCCTTTGGCAGCTCTCTGCCAGGGCTTCGAAATTGCTGCCATCGCCCGATGCCATGACGCCCAGCCGTAAAGGCTGGCTGGCTAATGGCCAATCCTGTGCCAACGGCCACTGGACGCACCACTCATGATCGCTAGGGTCTGCCAAAGCGGGCATTGCGCCGTGTCCCATCTCACCATCCTGCCAACCGTGCTTCGCGATGCCGAAGAACTGGCCCGTTGCCTGGAAGCCCTTGGCCATCAACCCGTCTGGGGAGGGGTCTTGCAGGGCTTCGCCGACGACTGCCAACCCGTTGTGTTGCAAATTGATCTTGGCGGCGAGGCGAGGCTGGGATGGAGCAGACAACAGGATGGCGCCCTAGCTCTGGTGGGAGATTTGCAACGGCTCAGCCGCACCCAATCAGCTGCCAACCTGCTTGGGGAGATCACCCGCCGCTACGCCACCCACAGGGCCCTGAATGCCCTGGCCAACCCTGCTGTTGGGTTTGGTGGATGCCAGGTAAGCGTTAGCGCCTAAACCCCGAGTTCCGGTGCCTCTCCTTCAGCTCGATCTCAGGGCCGCCAACCAGCACCTTGTCGGTGTGTGCGTAAGCCATACCCCCACGCACCCAATCCTGCGGTTGTCACTGCCGGCCTGGACCCCTGGCTCCTATCTCATTCGCGACTATGCGCGCCAGCTAGAAGGCCTGCGCGTCACCCAGCAGGGGATCCCCTTGGAGCTCCGTCGCACCAGTCCCTCGCGCTGGGAGGTTGGGCTTCAAAACCTGGAGCCCCTGGAGATTCACTACCAAGTGGTCGCCACCGAGCTGAGTGTGAGGACCTGCCATCTCACGGCGGACCATGGCTTTCTGGCCTTAGCGGCCGTAGCCGTTGAGATCGAGGGGCAGCGCTGGAATGCCCATGGGCTTCAGCTCCAACTACCAGCAGGCTGGGAACCCTTTGTACCCCTGCCCAAACAGGCCGATGGGTGGATTGCAGAAACCTATGACCAGCTGATCGACACCCCCATTGAGGTGGGGCCCCACGACTCCCACGACTTCTCCGTTGGGTCCGTTCCCCACCGCTGGGTGACCTGGGGCCAAAACCTGGCCGGAGAAGCTTCATCGTTGCAGATCCCCACTGGCTCGCCGACGTGGAGAGGGTCTGCCTGGCGTGTTGCGCGCTGATGGGGGTGAAACGGCCAGCGGCGAATCACTACCTGTTTGTGCTGCACCTCGGTGAAAAGGGCTATGGCGGCTTAGAGCACGACACAAGCACCGTGTTGCAGTTCGGCCGTAAGGCCCTTGCCAAAGCCGATGGTCGGCGCAAGCTGCTGCAATTGGTGGCCCATGAATACCTGCACCAGTGGAATGTGCGGCGTCTGAGGCCCGCAGAACTCACCCCCTACCGCTATGGCGATGCCGTGGTGATTCCAACCCTTTGGTTTGCCGAGGGGGTCACGAGCTATGTGGACCATCTCCTTCCCTATGCCGCTGGGGTCACCACTGCCGAATCAGTGCTTGAGGATCTGGGCGTCGAGCTGAGCCGCTACCTGCTGAGCCCTGGTCGAGCGGTGCAAAGTCTGCTGGAGAGCAGCCAGGAGGCCTGGGTGAAGCTCTACAAGAGCGATGCCTATTCGCCCAACAGCCAAATCAGCTATTACCTCAAGGGTGCTGTGTTGGCCCTCGTTCTCGATTTACTCCTGCGCCGCCATGGAGCATCCCTCACCCAGGTTTTGCGCAACCTCTGGCAAAGCCATGGCCGGTGGGGCAGGGGCTACCAAGAATTGGATCTTGTGCAAGCCTTTGCCCACTTCCATACTCCCCTATCCGAGCTTTTGCCCCATTGGTTACGCAGTAAGCAAGACCCTCCCTTGCATGAGTTGCTTGCCGATGTCGGACTCGAACTCATCCCAAAGACAGAATCCCATCTCGATCTTGGCGCCAGCGTTGAAGTGAAAGGCGGCCAGTTATGGGTGCAAAGGGTGTACCGCCATGGCCCGGCATCAGAGGCGGGATTGATGGTGGGCGATGAACTCGTGGCCCTCGATGCTGAGCGCCTGCGCCACCCGGAGGATCTTGATCCCTGGCTCGATCTGAAGCATTCTGGCCACCAACGTCAGCTGCTCATCACCCGGGACGGACTCATACGCAGCCTGGCAATCACCCCCGCTAGCCCATCAATTAAGGCCTGGACCCTGCAACTGGTTGCTGGCCAATCCGACAGGACAGCTCCCCAGCGCAACCGTTGGTTGAGCCTGCAACCAGCATGAAATCTCGCTCACGTAAACCCCCTCGAAGGGCAGCCCCCGTTTCCGGATTTTTGGTGATTGGCGCTCTCATCGCAGTGGGCGGATTGGCTGGGATCATCTCTGGGGGAGAGTTCAGCCCCACGGGCCAAAGTCCAACCCAAGCCCAGGCGTCGAGGGTTAAAGGCGGACGCCTACCCCCGGCCAGACCGGCTTGGGTGTCCCCTTTGCAACGAAGCTGTAGTAGGAGGGATCGGGCCCAACAAAAGCATTTGAAGGCCCTGCTTGTCGACTTACGCACATCACCAAAGAGGGTGCGGGTGGATCCAACCAACTTTGGTGAGCGTTTCCGGCGCGATGCCTTTGGCAATTCCCTTGACCCCACACCCCGGCTCGTCGTGTTACACGAGACGGTCTATGGCCTGAGTTCAGCAATCCACACCTTCAGAACACCGCACCCGAATGATGAAGACCAGGTCAGCTATCACGCCTTAATTGGTGAAGATGGAACCGTGTTGCAGTTACTCGATCCTTCCAAGCGAGCGTTTGGTGCTGGCAATTCAGCCTTCAACGGCCAATGGGTCGTGACCAACCCGGATGTGGGTGGATCAGTTAACAATTTTGCCCTGCATGTGAGCCTGGAAACTCCCATCGATGGTGAGAATGACAAGGCGGGCCACAGCGGCTACAGCTCCGCCCAGTACGACGCCCTAGCCACCCTTTTAGCCGACTGGATGAGCCGTTACCCCATCACCCCTGACAAGATCACGACCCACCGTGCCATTGACCTTGGTGGGGAGCGGTCTGATCCGCGCAGCTTTAACTGGCAGGCTCTGCAAGAGCGGCTTCAAAATCTAGGTCTTCTTTGTTAAACAACGATGGGATGGCAATAAGACGAGCCATGGCACTAAAAAACACCAATTGCGCCCAATCTAAATCAACGGGAATCGGGTAGGCTGGCGAATCCCATACATAACGGCATGTAATTCAGTATCCTGCATGGCCCGAAGAATACGACGGGGGTAATCCAGCTTGCCGTTATGCAGATAGGCCAGGGTGGCCAGTTGCTTGGCTTCGCGGCGGTTCACACTCGCCTGCAATGTGTAACCATTGGGAAAGTTCAATTCCTTGGATAAACGGGCAAACTTACCAATCAGAAGAATCACATTTTGATTGGGATCAAGCAATCGATCTCTGGCCTTCGACACCTCAGCTTCAGTGGCATTCGCCTTTAAAAGACCCTGATGAACCATTTCGCCAAGGCCTAGTTGGGCAGGACCATGGGTCTGAAACAGACCAGAATGGGCCGCGATCGGTAAATCTTCTCCAGGCTTGGCATGGCGCATTTCATCAAACAAAACTGCAGCCACAAGCATCGGATTGACATTGCGCTTCTCTGACTCCTTAAGAATCAGTGGCTGCAAGTCCTGAATGCGGCCGAGGGTGTAGCTGCGTAAAGGCTGGAGTTGGTCAATACCTTGGGTAAACAGCTGGGCAAGCCGGGGTTGGGAGCCGTGAACTCCGAAGCGAAGCCGAAGCTGCTTGAGCTCACTGGCAGAAAATTGGACGGGGTCAGTGCCTTCCCCGTCTGCAGGAGCTGAGTTGATGCTGCTGCTTAAGCCCGGATCCAACAGGAGCAACGGATCGGCCCGATGCTGACTGGTCGGCATGGCGGCCAGTCCAAGCAACAAGCCTGTTAAGGCAAGGTGGCGAGAGCGCTTGGACAACGGACCCTGTTTACCTGTTAAACATCATAAATAATTTTCAGCAGCTTTCCATCAGGGGGTAAACGGTCTGGAGTCCGGCCCCCTGCCAGCCCCGGGTGATTCGCTGGACCTAGCTTGGGCATGCCGAACCCGAGCCTACGTTTTCGCCATGGTTGCCGATTTCGACGCCTCAAATCCGGTCAACCAATGGCAGCGTTTCTGCCAGATGCTTTGGCATCACGAGGATCTCGGTTTCTGGCTTGATGTCAGTCGGATGGCCATTAGCCAACAGGATCTCAACGATCTGACCCCTAGGTTCGAATCAGCGTTTGCTGCGATGGCAGACCTCGAAGCAGGGGCGATCGCCAATGCTGATGAAGGGCGTCAGGTCGGCCACTACTGGCTGCGCAATCCGGAGCTGGCTCCAGAGCCCTCAATTACGGCCCACATCTCCGCGGAGATCGACCGGATCGAGACGTTTGCCCAGGAGGTGATCAGCGGCAAGGCCCTAACCCCTTCAGGCCAGTCGTTTACCGATGTGCTGTGGATTGGGATCGGTGGTTCGGGTCTAGGTCCGCTATTGATGATTCGGGCGCTACAGAACCAAGACCAGGGGCTTCCTTTCCATTTCTTCGACAATGTTGATCCCCAGGGCATGAGCCGCACCCTGGGTCAGTTAGGTGCGCGTCTGCCGACAACCCTCGTCATCGTGGTGAGTAAATCCGGGGGCACACCGGAGCCCCACATCGGCATGGGCCAAGCCCGTCTGCGCCTGGAGTCGGCGGGGGGCCAGTGGAGCAAGCAAGCTGTGGCGGTGACCCTGCTTGGCAGCAAGCTCGATCAACAGGCTGAAGCGGAAGGCTGGTTACGTCGCTTCGACATGTTCGATTGGGTGGGAGGACGCACCAGCATTACCAGCGCCGTTGGTCTCTTACCCGGGGCGTTAATCGGAGCAGACATCCGCGCCTTCCTCGATGGTGCCGCGGTCATGGATCAGGCCACCCGACTCCCTGATCTCACGGCAAACCCCGCTGCCCTGATGGCTGCGGCCTGGTATGTGGCAGGTCACGGCAAAGGTCAAAGGGACATGGTGGTGCTGCCCTACCGCGACCGACTGGAGGTGTTCAGTCGCTACCTTCAACAGCTGGTGATGGAAAGCTTGGGCAAGCGATTGGATCGCTCAGGCGACGTGGTGCATCAAGGGATCGCTGTCTATGGCAATAAGGGTTCCACCGATCAACACGCCTACGTTCAGCAACTGCGTGATGGCATCGACAACTTTTTTGTCACATTCATTGAAGCCCTGGATGAGCCCGCGGACATTCCCGCCATCGATGGGGCCTGGCCCGGCGACTATCTCGATGGCTTCCTGCAGGGAACCCGATCGGCGTTGATGGAAGGTGGGCGCCAAAGCATGGCCATTACCCTGCGGCGGTTCGATGCCCGCAGCCTCGGTGCCCTGGTTGCTTTGTTTGAACGGGCTGTTGGGCTCTACGGCGAGCTTGTGAATGTGAATGCTTACCACCAACCAGGCGTGGAAGCGGGCAAAGCTGCTGCTGCTGAAATTTTGGACCTTCAAAAGCGGATTCAAGCTGTGCTCGCGGATGGTCAACCCCGGGATGTGCAGGCCTTACAACAAGCAACTGGCAGCAACGGTGCAGAAGCCGTGTTCTGGATTCTGCGCCACCTGTGCATGAATGATCGGGGCTATCAAGCCAGTGGTGATTGGGCTAATCCCTCCGACCTTCTTTTCCACAGGATCTAATAGCTCCGCCCATCGAAAGATAGAAGGCCTTAGGGCACCAGGTTGACTAACTTCCCTGGTACAACGATGACGCGGCTGGGGGCCTTGCCCTCCAACCATTTAGCGGCAACCTCGCTCTCTAAGGCCAACCGTTCCAAGCTGGCTTTGTCGGCGCTGGCTGGCACCATCAAGCTGCCCCGCACCTTCCCCTTGATTTGAATCACCAGCTCAATGGTGTCGCGCACCAGGGCCTGGGGATCCGCCGTGGGCCATCGCTGGCCATGGACCCCCGATGGCCCCCCGAGTTTGAGCCAAAGCTCTTCAGCCAGGTGGGGCGCAAAGGGTGCCAACAGAACCAACAAGGTCTGCACCGCTTCAGAGGCAATGCCATCCCCAGAGGCTTCAAGGTGCTCGGCCATGGCGTTGCTGAGTTTCATCAGCTCAGAAACAGCCGTATTGAATTGGTAGTCGCCGTCGAGATCTTCACTGATGGCGCTAATCGCCGTGTGCACGGCCCGCCTCAGCTCCTGTTCGCTGGAGGTGAGCTGCCGCAGGGTTTCTGGACTCGGTAGGGCTGCAGCCGGCGAGGTTGAACCAGGGGCAGCCAGGGACAGCCCTCTTGCATGGGCGGCGTCAATCAGGCGCCAAATGCGTTGGAGGAACCGGTATTGACCTTCCACATCGGCGTCATCCCATTCCAAATCCTTTTCAGGCGGAGCCTTGAACAGGATGAACATGCGTGCCGTATCGGCTCCGTATTGGTCGATCACAACAGCAGGATCCACACCGTTGTACTTCGACTTCGACATCTTTTCGTAGAAGGTGTCGAGGGGATCGCCGGTAATGGGATCCCTCGGATCGCTTGAGTCAGCCACATCGGCTGGGGCAACATACTTACCGGTGCTGGGATTTTTATAGGTGATTGCCTGCACCATGCCCTGGGTCAACAGGCGGCTGAAGGGTTCATCGAAACCGAGCAGGCCTCGATCGCGCAGGGCTTTGGTAAAGAAGCGGGCATAGAGCAAATGCAAGATGGCGTGCTCAATGCCACCCACGTATTGGTCCACGGGCAGCCAGCGATCCACACAATCGCGGCTAAACGGCAGCGAAGTATTTTTGGGGTCGCTGTAGCGAAGAAAATACCAGCTGGAGCACATAAACGTGTCCATGGTGTCGGTCTCCCGTTTCGCCGGGGTACCGCAACAGGGACAGGCAACCGACACCCAATCCTCCAATTGGGCCAAGGGGGAGGCCCCCTTACCGCTGAAGGCCACGTTGCGGGGTAACTCCACGGGGAGTTGGTCTTCTGGGACGGGAACCACGCCGCAGCTCGGGCAGTGGATCACAGGGATGGGGCAACCCCAGTAACGCTGCCTTGAGATCAACCAATCCCGCAGCCGGTATTGCACCGTTTGCTTGCCCCAGCCATCGGCTTCAGCGGCTGCGGTGATGGCGTCCTTAGCGGCGCCACTGGTGAGGCCATCAAAGGGACCGGAATGGATCAAGACCCCTGGCTCAGTCCAGGCCGAAGCCTCAAAGGCATGGTCATCCGAACCTTCCGGAACGATCACCGGCTTCACTGGCAACGCGTACTGGCGGGCAAACTGGAAATCCCGTTGGTCGTGGGCAGGCACACCCATGACGGCCCCGGTGCCGTAGTCGGCCAGCACATAATCGGCAATCCAAAGGGGAATGGGTTGGCCGGTGGCCGGGTTCAGCACATCGACGCCAATGGGCACCCCCCGCTTTGGGCGATCATCCGCCGTGCGGTCCTGCTCACTTTGGCGGCTGACCAGATCGCAGAAGGCTTCCACCGCAATCTGTTGATCGGCCCTGGTGAGGCTGGAAACCAGGGGGTGTTCAGGGGCGAGCACCACATAACTGGCACCGAACACGGTGTCGGCCCTGGTAGTGAACACCTGGATCACTTGGTCGGTGGCCAGCCCGGAACCATCCAGCACCACAAAATTGAGTTCAGCCCCGGTTGAACGACCAATCCAATTGGCCTGCATGGTGCGCACCCGCTCGGGCCAGCCGGTCAAGTTGGGCAGGTCTTCCAGCAGGGCATCGGCATAGGCCGTGATCTTGAGGAACCATTGGCGCAATTTGCGCTTTTCGACCAGAGCACCCGAGCGCCAGGAGCGCCCTTCGCCATCCACCTGTTCATTGGCGAGGACGGTCTGGTCGATGGGATCCCAATTCACCGTGGCGTCGCTTTGGTAGGCCAGGCCCCCATCGAGAAACTGCAGGAAAATCCACTGGGTCCAGCGGTAGTAATCACTGTGGCAAGTGGCGACTTCCCGGTCCCAATCGATCGATAGGCCCAGCTTTTTCAACTGGGCGCGCATGGAGGCAATGTTGTGGTCGGTCCAATCGCCGGGTTCCACGCCCCGTTCGATGGCGGCATTCTCGGCAGGCAAGCCAAAGGCATCCCAGCCCATCGGATGGAGCACCTGCTTACCGCGCATGCGGGCCACTCGGGCGATCACATCGGTGATCACGTAATTGCGCACATGGCCCATGTGCAAGTTCCCCGATGGATAGGGGAACATCGAGAGGGCGTAGTAGGTGTCTGAGGGCTCTTCAGGGCTTTGGGACCCTGGTGTTACATGGGATTGCTGGCGATCCCAGTTCTCCTGCCAGCGCTGTTCGATGGCTTGGGGCTCGTACCGGGACGCGTCACTCACTGCAGGCTCTCAAGGGCCGGCCCCGCCAGTCAGGCCGATGGTTTGGTTGTGATCGTGCCACAGAAGGTCGCGCTGCTTGGGGCAGCCTTCAGGCGAGGGGGCGAATGACTGAGGCACTGGAGCGCCGGATCAACGTGAGCGGGCGACCCTCACCCGGATTCAAGGCCAGGTAGTCCATGTCTTGCCATTGGATGGTGCCTTCAAGTTCGCTGTGGCCGAGCACCTGAATCGCCACAGGGGTTTGGCGTCGAATCAGATCTTGGAGATGGCGGGTGCTGGGCTGGTCGGTATCGAGGGCAGGGGGACGCCGCTCAAAAAAGCTCTGCATAGGATTCGACCACCGCTCTTAGACGCCCATCGTGCTGCAGTTCAGCAAATACCAAGGCCTGGGAAACGATTTCCTGATGCTCGATGGCCGCGATGCAGCCAGCACCGCGTTCTGCTTTGAGCTCACCCCGGGGCGGATTCAGCGGCTCTGTGACCGGCGCTTTGGAGTGGGCGGCGATGGGGTGATCCTGGCCTTGCCCCCCCGGGAAGGGGGAGAACTGCGCATGCGCATCTTCAACGCCGATGGCACGGAGCCGGAAATGTGTGGCAATGGCATTCGTTGCTTGGCCAGGTTTTTGGCTGACAGCGACGGGGATCAACCGGGCCGGGAGTGGCAGATCGAAACCCTGGCCGGTCGCATCGTTCCGAGGCTGGAAGCCGGCGGCGTGATCCGGGTCGATATGGGCCCACCCTTCCTGGAGCCCGGCAGTGTGCCAACCACCCTCGAAATTGGCGATGCAGGGATCCCCCAGGGGGAATTGGACGTCGATGGGGAGGTCATTTTTGTGGGCGCCGCTGGCATGGGCAATCCCCATGTGGTGATCCCCGTGGCTGATGTACAGGCCATTGATCTGGAGCGCTTTGGATCGGCGCTGGAGGTCCATCCAGCCTTCCCGGCCAAGACCAACGTGCACTTTGTCCAAGCCTTGACCCCCCGCCATTTGGTGATGCGGGTGTGGGAACGGGGGGCAGGCCCCACCCTGGCCTGCGGGACGGGTGCCTGCGCCACCTTGGTGGTCTGCCACAGCCTGGGGATCTCCGAGCGCCAGGCCCGGCTGGACCTGCCCGGCGGACCGCTCGAGATTGCCTGGGATGCGGCCACGGGGAACGTGTTCATGACAGGGCCTGCCGAGGCGGTTTTTGATGGGGTGGTCACCCCAGAGGTGTGGGGCGACGACGCCCTCGCGCTGGAGGCTGATCTGCAGGTGGATGGGCCTGGGCCAGCCACACCAGCAGAGCAAATAGAACAAGAGCCAGCCCCAACCAGTGCCAGTGCCGCCATTGATTGCGCCACGGCCTGCACCACCGGCTGCCAGCGACCAGAGGCCTGTCCATCGGCCGAGGCCCGGGCCCGGGTGGCCGCACTGTTAAGCAACAGCTCCTTGGACGAGCTGGTCAACCTGGCCACCAGTTCGTTGGAAGCCCGCACCCGGGCCCGCTTCCAGCCGGAGCCGGGTCGGCAAGCGTGAGCGCGCCATTAACGCCCCGGGTCTACCTGGATTCCTGTGCCACCACGCCCCCAGCGCCTGAAGTGCTGGACGCAATGGCCGCGGTCCATGGGGAGGCCTGGGCCAACCCCTCCAGCCTGCATGGGTTTGGCCTGGCGGCCGCCGAGCAGCTTGAGCGGGGCCGCCAGCGGATCGCTGAAATCCTGGGCTGCACTGCTACACAGGTGATCCTGACCTCGGGCGGCACCGAGTCGATCCATATGGGATTGCTGGGTGTTGGTGCCGATGGGCCACCTGGGCGCCTGGTGATCTCTTCGGTGGAGCATCCGGCCACGGTGGCTGCCGCCGCCCAGCTGCAGCAGCGGGGGTGGCAGGTGGAGCGGTGCCCCGTCGATCATCTGGGAGTGGTCGACCTCGAGGCTTTGGAGTCGCTGCTCAAACCCCCGACCCGTTTGCTGTCGTTGATCTGGGGCCAGAGCGAGGTGGGTACCCTCCAGCCCATCGGGGCCATAGGCCAGCGCTGCCGGGAGCTTGGCGTGCTTTTGCACGTGGATGCGGTTCAGGTGGTGGGCCATCAGCCCGTGGATTTCAACCAGCTTCCAATCGATCTCTTAAGCCTGGCTGGCCACAAACTCCAGGGGCCAAGGGGCATCGGCGCCCTGCTGGTGCGCTCCGATCTCATGCTCAAACCCTTCATTGGCGGAGGAGGCCAGGAATCCGGCCGCCGGGCTGGCACCGAACCCGTGGCCCTGGTGGCCGGGTTGGCCCAGGCCTTGGACCTGTGTCATCGGCGGCTTTTGGCCCATGGGGGCCGCGATCCGATTGCCGATCTGCGTGATTGCCTGCTTGAGCGCCTGCTCGTTTTGCCAGGGGTCGAGCTCAGTGGCCCCGATCCCCGGGATCCAACGGGCCCAAAGCGCCTACCCCACCACATCAGCCTGTTGATGGCCGCTCCAAGGGGAAAACCCCTCTCTGGACGACGCTTGGTGCAAACCATCTGGCAGCAGGGCTATGCCGTGAGCAGTGGCTCGGCCTGCAGCAGTGGCCGGGGGGCCAATCCCTGGGGCATGACACCAAGCCCGATCCTGCAGGCCATGGGCTATCCCGACCCCGTAGCGGCCAGCGGCCTGCGGATCAGCCTCGGGCCCTGGCTCACAGGTCAGGATCTCGAGGGGGTGCCAGGGGCCGTGGAGCGCGGAAGGCTGCGGGTGATCGCCGGGGAGCCCGTGGGCTGAATCCACCTCTGCCTAGGGTCGGTGGATCTGAGATGTTTTGATGCTCCCAGCTGATTTACGGGCGGCTGAGGCCCAGGCGTTAGCAGCAGTACTTGCGGCGCTTGGGGCGGAACCGAAGGGGCGGTGGACCGTGGATTGGCGGTTTGAAGGCTTGCGCTTGCTACCAGTGGTGTTGCGCTTCAGTGAAGCGCTACTGGGATCGAAAGGCCCCATGGGAGACCAGGCCCTGAAGGTGCTGTTCGCCGATGCTGGAGCCTGTGCGCTTGCCAAGCGGGATGCCCCAGAGCTGGCGCCCCTTTGTGCTGATCTGCGCGGCCACATGCGGGTGCAATCGGATGGTCCCAGCCGGGGGGTGCTCTTGGCGATTGGCCCGTCCCAGTCCGACTACGACGACTTCGAGTCGGTGTGCGGCCAGCACCTGGGTGCGGTGGTGGTCATCAATGGGGCCTTGGAAGATGCGGCCGTGGGGATTGGCAGCGTGGCCCGACAGCGGCGCCGCGGTTTTCTCTCCCAATGGCAGGCGGCCTACAGCCTCATTCCCCTGGATGGCAGTGCAATGCGGCGCGCCTTCCCGGGGAGCTGGGAGCTCTACCGCCAAGACACCGATGGCTATCGACTGGTCGAAAGCTTTGAGCAGAAGCCCGATGCGGAACAGCAGGCCCTAGCCCTGGCCGGGGGTGATCGTCTGGGTGTGGGCGGAAATTTGAAGATGGTGGATGCCTTCATCGAAGGGCTGCGCAGTTAGGGGCTGGGGCCCCCTGGCCAGACTCCGTAAACTGCGCAAAACGCTCCCTCCTGCATGGCTCCCGAGAGCAATCCTGCGCCAGCTGGCCAACGACGTTCATGGAGCTTGGTTGACCTGGGGGCCGCCCTTGCCGTGGTGCTGGCTGCAGGTGGTGTGATTTGGAGCCCCAAGCTCAGTACCAGCATCGCCAAGGCAACCGGCGCACTCATACCCGTAATCGTGAGCGTGGACGTACGCGGCATCCCTGTTGCCAATCCCGCAGCCCTGATTAAGCAAGCCCGAGAGGCGGGCAAGGTTGCGATTGTGATCCGCAACCAACCCCACGGCACCGTGGCAATCCAGCGGGTGATTCCCCTCCCTAGGTTGTTGAGCGCTGTTCAGCCCGATGGCAGGGTTGTCACAGCGGTTGACCCCAACCAGAAATATCTATCAAGTCTTGACGCCCGTTTTGTGCTTCAAGGCCAGGGCCGAAAAAGTGGTGGCGGCGTTGTCTTCGGCAATCAAAATATAAAAATTGGCACCCCGGTGGAAATTGAAGGCAGCAACTTCCGGATTACGGGCACGGTGACCGATCTCAACGTTCGGACCAACTGATTTGGCCCTCCGCAGTGCCCTGCGCATGGCCCTAGGTGTTCCGGTCATGCTCGCTTCAGCTTCAGCCCTGGTTCCGCAAGGATCAGCGGTTGCCCAATTGCTGGAGCGAGCGGTCCCCATGGCATCCCTGCCTGTGGCCCCGCCGCCGATCGGCCTACCGCTCCTCCAACAGCAGGTCAGCTGTCCGGGCTTACAGCAGCGCTTGTTATCCGCGGTGGGGCCAGAGCTGCCTGTCTGGAGCATCACCGTTGCAGACCCCCAAGGAAGGCTGCTGGCCGATCTCAATGGCCAACGTTCCAGATTGCCAGCTTCCAATCAGAAGCTGATCACGACGGCCTATGCCCTGGATCAGTTGGGCCCCGATTACCGGCTCACCACCAAGCTTTGGCGACTGGCTGATGGCACCTTTCGGCTGACTGGTGAGGGCGATCCCGACTTAGCCCTCCCCCAGCTGCAACGGTTCGCGACCTTAGCCCTGGGCCGTGGTGGCGGGGGTGGTCTTGATGGCAGTAACGCATTGCCATCCTTGGTAAAACTTGAGCTGGTGGAGGAACCAGCGCAAACCTGGTGGCCCCAGGCCTGGAATCTTGATGATCGTTACACCGCCTATGGCGCCCCGATCACACGTCTGGCCATTACCAGCAATGCCATTAACGACGCAGTGCTGAATCCCCCGGCCCGTTTGCAAAATTTGCTGCAGAAAACCCTCGCCAAGCAGGGGGTCGCCAAGGTTCAACTCAGCGTTGTCTCAGCGCGCCAACCGATGCCTAATACAGCTGTGTTGCTGCATCAGGAAAGCTCTTCTCCCATGCACAACCTGTTGAGCCTGGCCAACAGCGAGAGCCACAACTTCACGAGCGAGGTGCTGTTGAGGCAGGCCGCCGGTACCTGGGACCTGGCGGAAGCCCGCCGCCGCTCAATGCAGTGGCTTGGCCAACAGGGTTTGCCCATGCAAGGGGTCAATGTGGCCGATGGCAGCGGGCTCGGTCGGGATAACCGAGTCACGAGTCGCCTGATCACGGGCCTGCTGTTACGGATGGGTCAGCACCCCTACACCCGTAACTACATCGCCTCGATGGCGATTGCTGGCCAAAGGGGAACCCTCCGCAATTTGTATCGAGGCACCCCACTGGAGAGCCAATTCCATGGCAAAACCGGCACGATCACAGGCGTACGTGCCATCAGCGGGGTTCTCGATACGTCTGATGGCCCCAGGTATGTGAGTGCGATCAGCAATGGGGCAAGCAACCCCAATACAACCATTGGCCAGGTGCTGATGGCCGTAATGAGGGTAGACCTCTGCCCCAAAAGTTAAGGACCTCAGCCCGCCAGATGGCGAAGCCCATTCGCAAGACGACTGCGCTTCGAGGATTTCTCAGCCTGCTTGGAATCAGAAAGGCGACGTTGGGTTACGGGCTCAGGGTTCTGCAGACGAATCAATTCGTGGCGGCCACCGAGCACCACCTGAGCCATCTCCTGGAGCCGCCCCTCTAACTCACCAAGTACTTGCTCGGCATAGCGATTAGCTCCGTCACTGATGGCATCCGCTTCTTGGCGGCTGCGCGCCACCAAGGCATCGCATTGCTGCTGGGTTTGTTGGCGAAACTGGAGGGCGTCATTGTGGAGTCGCTCGGCCTCGGCCTGGCTTTCACGTTGCAGACGCAATCCTTCCTGACGGATTTGGTCAACTTCGCTTAAGGATTGCTGCCTAGCCTTCTCGTGCTGAGCCAATAGGTGTTTGTTGCGCTCGGCCGCCTCCTGCTCCAATTGTTGGCGCCGCAGCGCAAACTGTTGCTCCATTTGGGCCAGCCGGGATTGGTGCTCTTGTTCAGCCTTGGCAGCCTGCTGACGGGACTGGGCCAAAACCTGTTCACATTGCAACCGGGTCTGGTCGCGTAATTCGGCCACCTGGCGCTCGGCTTCCTGGCGAATCGAAGCGGTGCTTGTGAGCTGGTCCCGCTCGCGCTGGGCCGTGACAAGGATCTCCTCGGCCTGCTTCTTGGCCTGGCCGATGTACTCATCGCGTTGACGGATCAGATCGGCAGCGAGCTGGAGCTGGTCGGGCAAGCAGTCCCTTAGGGCATCCATCACCTCAATGGCGTCTTGCTCATTCACCAAACGGCCACCACTGAAAGGGATGCGACTGCCTTCCAGCACCACCTCCTCCAACTGATCCAGTTGGTTGAGCACGGTGATTGCGGCCTCAGCCATAACTGCCTTAGGGAGAGTTCCGATTAAATAGCCTGAAGAGGTCGTCTGCCACTCCCGCAGGCACCATATGACGCACGTCGCCACCAAAGCGGGCCACCTCCTTCACCACCGAACTGCTTAAAAAGCTGTGATGCACGGCCGTGGCAAGAAACAGGGTTTCCACCTGGGGGGCCAGACTTTTGTTGGTGTGGGCGATCTGGAGTTCAAATTCAAAGTCACTCATCGCCCTCAGGCCTCGCAAAATCACTTCTGCGCCGCACTGCTTGGCGTAGTCCACGCTGAGACCGTCGAAACTACCTACCTCGATGGTGGCCCAATCAGGACCAGCGATGTGGGAGGTGGCCTGCCGGATTTGCTGGAGCCGTTGGTCAAGCGAAAACGCTGGACTCTTGCTCGGGTTTTGCAAGACGGCCACGACGACCCCATCAAAGAGCCTGGCGCTGCGCTCGATCAAATCCAGGTGACCCAAGGTCAGGGGGTCAAAGCTTCCCGGATAAAGGGCGCGCATCGTTCTACCTTGATTTTGGCCACCCTATGGGTGTGCCGGCCCTTTCTAGAGTGGCTGGGAATTGAACAGGGCAATGGCTTCACCTTCCGGTCTGAATGCAGATGCCAAAAAGACCCTGCTCCGCAAGATTCCCCACGGCCTCTTTATCTGTGGCGTGACGGAAGGAGAAGAGGTCAATGGCTTCACAGCCAGCTGGGTGACCCAGGGATCCTTTGAGCCGCCCCTGGTGGTCATGGCCGTTCGAGCGGATTCCACCAGTAACGGCATGATCCAGCGCACGGGCAAATTCAGCCTGAATGTTTTGGCAGCAGACCAGAAAGACCTGGCTGCCGTGTTCTTTAAGCCGCAAAAGGGCGTGGGCGGCCGCTTTGATGCGGCTCCGTTCCAATTGGGCCCGTTGGGCTTGCCAATCATCGACAACGGTCTTGGCGGCGTGGAATGTGAGGTTGTAGGCCAGGTGAACCACGGTGATCACACCGTCTTTGTGGGGGAGGTGAAATCCGCCACCCTCCACCGGGATGGCGCCGCCCTGGAACTCAGCGGCACCGGCTGGCAATACGGCGGTTGATGCCGGGTTCCCTGCCCCTTGTCCAAGAACCTGATCGCCTGAAACTCCGGCTCAAGGATCTCCCCCCTGAGCCGGGTTGTTATTTGATGCGCGATCAAAACGACCGCATTCTGTATATCGGTAAAGCCAAGGCCCTCAAGAATCGGGTTAGAAGTTATTTCCAGAATTCTCAGAATCACAGCCCGCGCATCTCCCTCATGGTGCGCCAGATCTGCGAGATTGAATTCATCGTGACCGATAGCGAGGCAGAAGCCCTCGCCTTGGAATCGAATCTGATTAAGCAGAACCAGCCCCACTTCAACGTCCTACTCAAAGACGACAAAAAATATCCCTACCTTTGCATTACTTGGAGCGAGGCCTATCCGCGAATCTTTATTACCCGCCAGCGCCGCTTTCGCAGCCCCTTCGATCGTTTCTATGGCCCCTACGTGGATGTGGGCCTCTTGCGGCGCACCCTGGCCCTGGTGAAACGGGTCTTCCCTCTCAGGCAAAGGCCCCAGCCATTCTACAGAGATCGCACCTGCCTGAACTTCGACATCGGCCGCTGCCCGGGGGTCTGTCAACAGAAAATCAGCTCCGAGGATTACCACCAAACCCTGCGAAAGGTGGCGATGGTATTCCAAGGACGCAACGACGAACTGCTCGAGCTGCTGGGCGAACAGATGCAGACCTATGCAGAGCGTCTAGATTTCGAATCAGCGGCGCGGGTTCGGGATCAATTGCAAGGGCTTGACACCCTCACTGCCGGTCAAAAGATGAGCCTTGGGGATAGTTCCGTTAGCCGCGATGTCATTGCCCTCGTTGCGGATGAGCGGGTAGCAGCGGTCCAGCTGTTTCAAATGCGCGCCGGAAAACTGGTCGGCCGCCTGGGCTATACCGCCGATGCCATGGTTGCAGACAAACCGATTTCCGAAGACACCAGTCCAGACAGAAAGACCACTAGCCACGGTTTCATTCTGCAGCGGGTGATTGAAGAGCACTACAGCCAGGTGGATGCGGTGGAAATCCCCCCCGAGCTGCTCGTCCAACATGCCCTACCCCAACAGGCCTTGATTCAGGACTGGCTGGGGGAGCGCCGGGGCCGCAAGGTAAAAATTGCCGTGCCCCAGCGGGCCCAAAAAGCCGATCTGATCGAGCTGGTGGAGAGGAATGCAACCTACGAGTTGCAACGCGCCCAACGGGGTGCCGAACAGCAGTTGCTCGCCACCGAGGACCTGGCCCAATTGCTGGACCTTCCCCATCCCCCACGCCGGATCGAGGGCTTCGACATCAGCCACATCCAGGGCAGCGATGCGGTGGCATCCCAGGTGGTCTTTATTGATGGCTTACCGGCAAAGCAGCACTACCGCAAATACAAAATTCAGAGCAGCACGATCAAATCCGGCCATTCCGATGACTTCATGGCCATGGCAGAAATCATGCGTCGTCGCTTCCGCCGCTGGTCCCAGGTCAAGGCGGAGGGTGGGGATCTCCAGGCGTTGCGCCAATCTGGCAACAGCGCCCTGCACATCGGTGGCCTCAACGACTGGCCCGATGTGGTGATGATTGATGGGGGCAAGGGCCAGCTCTCCGCCGTGATGGAAGCCCTCAGGGAGCTGAATCTGCACGAGGATTTGGTGGTGTGTTCCCTCGCGAAGCAACGGGAGGAGGTGTTTCTCCCAGGGATGAAGGAGCCCCTCGAAAGCGAAGCTGAGCAACTCGGCGTGCAACTGCTCCGGCGTCTGCGGGATGAGGCCCACCGGTTCGCCGTGAGCTTCCATCGCCAACAACGGGGCGAGCGGATGAAGCGCTCGCGCCTCTCTGATATTCAGGGACTGGGTCCCAAGCGGGTCAAAGACCTCCTGGCCCACTTCCGCTCCATCGATGCCATCCAAATGGCTTCGCCTGAGGCGATTGCCGCTGCGCCTGGCATGGGTCCAGCCCTAGCCCAGCAGGTATGGACCTACTTTCACCCCGGAAACGATTCCTTGGAGTCCAGCGCATTCCAAGACGAAGAGCAAAACCAGAAGGTGGCCGTTTGAAGAACCTGTGGGCCCGAACGGCGACTGCACGCAGCATGGTCTGGGGCCTCCTACTGACGGCTGTGGTGTTCGTTGGGGCCGCACCAAAGAGCGATGCCTCACCGGGGCTCTGCGTTGGATTGGTCTGCGCAGACCAGATCCAGCGCAGTGAAAAGCTGCCATGGCAGTTGAAATTAAGGGTGTCCGATCAGCGGGGGCAGCACGAGCGCCTGCTCGTTGATTGCCGCGATGGCGTGCTCAGTCCCCGCGAGGGCCGGGTTGATCGGGGCTATGCGGCAGCCTTGGCGAAACGGGCTTGCCGTATCGCTGTGGAGTCATGAGGGGGGTGATCTGGCCTTACCTTGGCCCTATTCGCCGTGGGCCCCTTGTCCTGGACCTGGCCAGCTGAGGCCTATCTCTGGTTTAAGACGCTCCACATTGTGGGGGTGGTGGTTTGGTTCGCGGGCCTCTTTTATCTTGTTCGCCTGTTTATCTATCACCGCGAAGCTGAAGAACTGGATGGGTCGCTGAAGGGGGCTTTCCAGACGCAGTACGCCCTGATGGAACGGCGCCTCGCCAACATCATCACAACCCCGGGGATGGTGGTTGCCCTGGCGATGGCGGCGGGATTGCTCAGCGTTCAACCGGCCTGGATCCATCAGGGCTGGCTTCAGGTGAAGTTGGCATTTGTAGGAGGCCTACTGGTCTATCACTGGTTTTGTTACCGGTTAATGGGCCAACTCCAACAGGAGAGCTGCCAATGGAGTCCGAAGCAACTGCGGGCCCTCAACGAATTGCCCACGCTGTTGTTGGTGATTGTGGTGATGCTGGCGGTCTTCAAAAACCAGTTCCCCACCAGCGCTGCCACCTGGTTTATTGCTGCCTTGGTGGTGTTCATGGCGGGCTCGATTCAGTTTTATGCCCGTTGGCGCCGGCTGCGGGCTGAACGCCTCACTGTTGGGTCCTAAACCAGTGGGTCTTAACGGGATACCCTCGACCCAGGGCCAATCAAGGAGTGAGCGCCACAGGCACCATCCCCTCGCCGCCGTACTGAGGGAGGTGGGGCGTGGGAGCTGTCCCGACCGCTTCAACTTCCATTGCCACACAACTTTTAGTGATGGAAGCCTTCGCCCTGAAGAGCTAGCCCAGCAGACCCTCGCCAGGGGTTTGGAGCAAATCGCGATCACGGATCACCATTCCAACCAGGCGTATGCGGCGGTGCAGGCTGTCTTTGATGGGCGTCATTGCTTAGGCAAGAAAGCCCCCAAGCTCTGGCCAGGGGTGGAGATCAGTTGCCTGCTGAAGGGTTGTCTGGTCCATGTTCTGGCCCTTGGCTTCACAAACGGGCACCCCAGCCTTGATCCCTATCTGCAGGGAACGGCCCTGGTGGGTCGGGGATTGCGAGCCGAAGCGGTTCTGGACGCGATCTGGGCGGCTGGAGGGTTGGCTCTGTTGGCCCACCCTGCCCGCTATCGCCTGCCCTTTCAGGTCTTGCTTGAGGCGGCCGATCGCGCGGGTTTTGACGGGGCAGAAGCTTGGTACGACTACCAAATGCAAAGCACGTGGCAACCCACACCCCACATCTGCGAGGCCATTGCCAGAGACCTCAACAATCGTGGCCTTTTGATGAGTTGTGGCACCGATACCCATGGTCTGGCCCTGGATGGCCGCTAGGGTTTAGGCACGCTTTCCCTTGCCTGTCGATGGGTCTGTTAGATCGCTTCTTGAAGGGTGGCTCCAGCGCCGGTGCTGCAGCCCCCGCCCCGACCCCCAAAAAAACCAAGCAGAAGGCTGAAACCTTCTTCCTGGATGCTGATTCCTCCGGCAGCATGGGCAACGTGGATTTCATGCGGCGCTCCAATACGATCCGGCGCACCTTTCCTGGCACCGTCGACAACCCCGGCAACAAGGAGATGGTGGCCGAGGTGGCGTCCATGGAAGCTTCCATCGAAAAGCTCTCCGAGGGCATGCCGGGCACGGAAGCCGTTGATACGGCGATCGACCTCACAGGGGGAGTGCCAAAGCCGGTCAAGAAGACCTTCGCCCAGACCATGTCGGCTGCTGAATTGGATCAGCGCATGCGGGGCAGTGCCGTAGGAGTCAATGTGACCGGCGGGCCTGCCGTGATCAAGCTGGAACAAGAGGCGGTAGCCGCAGACAAGGCCAGCCAACCCCAGATCAGCCAATTCGCCAGCTCCAAGCCTGGTGCCATTGATCCGTTCAAGCAGATGGCAAAAGAGTTGAACAGCTAATTAACAGCCTTGATCACGACAGAAGCGCAGCAAAAGCTCAGCGCTTTTCAATCAGGCTTTCTGAGTCCAAAACCAGTTGGCGCAGATCCGCCAACTGGTTTTTTTGTGCCCCCTCCCAAAGCCCCCGGTTGTGGGCCTCCAGGAGCCGTTCGCCCATGTCCCTGAGCGCCCAGGGATTGGCCCGCTCGAGAAAGCCGCGCACTTCGCTATCTCGCAGCCATTGGTCACAGATGGCCCCGTAGCCCCAATCCGGTACCCGGCCGGTGCTGGCGTCGTAGGCGAACAGATAATCGAGGCTCGCAGCCATTTCGAAGCCTCCCTTGTAGCCGTGCTCTTGCATGGCCCCGATCCAGCGGGGGTTGAGAACCCGGCTGCGCAACACCTTGTCGAATTCGCGCTCAAGCCGGTGCACCTTGGGCCGGCCATGGCGGGAGTGGTCGCCAAACCAGAGGGCAGGGGCTTGGCCCTGCAGGTTTTCAGCTGCCGCACTCAGACCACCCTGGAACTGGTAGTAGTCGTCGGAATCGAGCAGGTCATGTTCCCGGTTGTCCTGGTTGTGCAACACCACCTGCACCTGGCGAAGCCGGGTTTCAAGCCCCAGGCGATCGGCCCCAGCTTCGATCCCCCCTCCGGCACCAGAAGCACCCTGGCTTGCGCCCTGGTTGCTGTAGCGCCAACTGCTCCAATTCAAAAAGGCTTCGGCTAAGTCGCCGCGGCTCTCCCACTGGCCACTGTCGATCAAACCCTGGAGGCCAGCGCCATAGGCCCCCGGTGCCGACCCGTACACGCGGGCGTTGTGGCCATCCATCCGGGCGGCGGCGGCCAGGGGATTGGCTTGAGCCGGTTCATCCAGGCGAGCCACCAGATCGGTGGCCTGGTTCATCCAACCCACCAGTTGGGGGAAGGCATCCCGAAATAATCCCGAGATCCTTAGGGTCACATCCACCCGGGGCCTACCAAGCAGGTTGAGGGGGATCACCTCCAGGTCCACCATGCGGCGGGTAGGGCCATCCCAAACTGGCCGCACCCCTAACAGGGCCAGGGCCTGGGCGATGTCCTCGCCCCCATTGCGCATGGTGGCTGTGCCCCACACCGAGAGGGCCAGGGTTTGCAGGTGTTCCCCCTCCTGCTGCAGGTGGCTCTCCAGCAACAATTCAGCGCTGCGCCGGCCGAGATCCCAGGCCGCTTCGGTGGGCAATCCCCGCAGGTCCACACTGTAAAAATTGCGGCCCGTGGGCAATAAATCGGGCCGCCCCCGGGTGGGTGCACCGGAGGGTCCGGCCGCAATGCGTTGGCCGCTGAGCCCTGCCAGGAAAGCTTCCCGCTCCGCGATGCCGCAAGCCAAAAACCTGGGCACCAGGTTGGTTTGGAGGTGGGCGAGCACCGCCGCTAAAGCTGGGGGTGTCGGCGCACTGCCAAGGGGTTCGGGCAGTGGTTGGAGCAGGGGATGGGGCAGGGGCTGGACCGTTTCCGGGTTGGCGAGAACCCCAGCGCAAAGCTCGAGGGCTAGCTCTTCAAGCAAAGCCACCCCATCCCCCACGTAGCGGAGCGACGTTCTCCCAAAACGAGAGGACAAGATCTGGCAATCGGCGCTGGCGAGTTCGAGCTCGTCGGGATCACACCAGGGGTCAAACCCCAAATCCAAGTCCTGGGCCAAAGCTTGGGTGATACCTGGTAATCCGGCTTGGGGGGCCCTGGCAAGGCAGAGCAACAACTCGGAAGCCTTTGCTGGTTCAGGCAGGGTGCCAAAGGTGTGGAGACCAAGCCGTATTTGGGCTTCCTTGAGTTCGCAGAGGTAGCCATCGGCGGCATCCAGCCGCTGATCCAGGCTGGTGCCATCCAGGTCCGGGAGATCGAGGATGCTGAGTTTCATCTCCAGCTCAAGCCTGAGGGTCTGGGCCCGTTCACTGCCGAATTGGCTGGCCTCCCAATACTCGTCAAGCAGGGCCTCGAGCTGCTGGAGATCCCCATGGAGCCCAGCGCGGCCCAAGGGAGGAGTGAGGTGGTCGATGATCACGGCCTGGACCCGCCGTTTGGCCTGGGAGCCCTCACCGGGATCGTTAACGATGAAGGGATAGAGGTGGGGCAGGGGGCCAAGGGCCCATTCAGGAAAACATTGGCTCGAGAGGCCGAGGGCCTTACCCGGCAGCCATTCGAGGTTGCCATGCTTGCCCACATGCACCACCACCTGGGCGCCAAACGATTGGCGCAACCACAGGTATTGGGCCAAGTAGGCATGGGTGGGGGGCAGGTCGGGGCTGTGATAGCTGAGGGTGGGGTCCCTGTCGTAGCCGCGTTCTGGCTGGATCAAAACCGTGATGTGGCCAAAACCCAGGCCCCGGATCGGGAAACCTGGGCTGCCATCGGCCATGGGCACCAACCCGCCATCAGCGCTGGGCTCACCCCAAACCCGTTTCAGGGTTTCGCGGCCTTCGGTCGGCAAGCTGGCGTACCAATCCAGATAGGTGGCCAGGGCCAGGTGATCGAGGGGGGGGTGGTGGCCGCTTTCAGGATCGTTGGTGAGGCCCGCCATGAGGGCTCCGATCAGGGCGTCCCCATCAACAGGCAAAGGGCCTGAACCCAGGCCGTAGCCAGCTGCCTGCATCCAGCCCAACATCAGGGCCGTGGACGCTGGGGTATCGAGGCCCACCCCATTGGCCATACGGCTGTTGCGGGTGGGGTAATTGGCCAACACCAGGGCCACCCTGCGCTCCTGAGCTGGGGTTTGGCGGAGTTGAATCCAATGGGCCACCAGCTGGCACACCCAGCCAATACGCTCCCCATCCGGTTCGTAGCGGGCCAGGGCCGATGCCAGGCGATCACTGGAATCACGGGTTTCCTTGAAAGCACCAATCCGGGTGGTGATGCGGCCATCGAGTTCGGGCAAGGCCACCTGCAGGCCAAGGTCCGTCGGACCCAATCCGATGCTGCTGGAGCACCATTGCTCCCGACTCTGGCTGCTGCAGAGCAACTGGAACACCGGCACGTCCAGTTGGTCCCAAAGGGGAGCTCCTAATCCAGCGTCTTCAAATTGAACGGAAGCAAAGGATGTGGTGCACAGAACGGCCTGGGCGTTCTCCCGCTGGAGCAGGTCGGCCACCCCCCGTTGCACGGCCTGATCGCGCAGCCCACTAACCCAAAGGCCCCGGGGAGAAAGGCCCCGATCGCGAAGGGCCGCGAGGATGGCTTCCATCAAGGCGGTGTCACCGGCCTGGAGCAGGGCCCGATAGGCGATCACCCCGACCCGCGGGCCGCCCTCGTCGCGCCAGTCGTGGGGCAGGGGATCGCCCAAGGGAATCACTGCAGGCGGTTCAGGGGTCTCTCCGTCAAGCAGGGCTCGAAAGCAAACCAAAGCCCGGGCGAGGTTGTCTGGCCCGCCTTGTCTGAAGCCCTCCGCCAGCGCCAGGGTGAGGGGCACCGGCAAGGAGCCGAGTTCCGCAAGGGCACGGTCCTCACTCTGAGTTCCGGCAAGCACCAACAGATGGCGGCCTGGATCCCGTGAAACCCAGTGCCGCAGTTGTTCGAGGCCGTAACTCCAATGGCCCCGGCCGCCGAGCAACCGCACCACCACCAACTGGGCTGAGGCGACCGTGGTGGCGATGTAGTGGTCGATGATTGCCGGGTGGGCCAAGGCCGCCAAATTCAGGCCCCGCAGGGACTGGCCCAGGAGCCCTGGTTGGCAGTCCAAGAGCCGATCGATCGCCACCAGATCGGTGTCGGCACTACTGAGGAGCAAAACGGGAGCGGCAGGCTGCTCCAAGAACGCCCCCCCATTGGCGTCACCTGATGCCCCTGGAACCGTGGCCAATCGATGCATCACCCCATCCTGCTAGCTGCAGTGAGAAGATCGGGGCATCGGAAACGCCACCATGCACCAATTCCTTCCCTACGCCTGGTTTGGTGGCAAGTGTGTGCCGTTTGCTGAAGCCACCCTCTCGGTAGCGACCCATGCCCTCCATTACGGCACTGGTGCCTTTGGTGGCATGCGGGCCCTGCCCAATCCCGCCGATCCGCGCGAAATCCTGTTGTTTCGAGCTGATCGCCATGCCCGACGCCTCAGTCAGAGTGCCAAGCTCCTGCTGACCGAGTTGGGCGAGGAGACCATTCTCAGGGCGATCACCACGTTCCTGCGGGCCAACGAACCCACCTGTCCGGTCTATCTGCGGCCCTTTGTTTATACCAGTGACCTCGGTATTGCGCCCCGCCTTCACAACATCGAGACCGACTTCCTAATCTACGGATTGGAGCTGGGGGATTATCTCTCGCCGGAGGGAGTAAGCTGCCGGATTAGTTCCTGGTGCCGCCAAGAGGACCGTTCCTTGCCCCTGCGGGGCAAAATTAGTGGCGCCTACATCACCAGCTCCCTAGCCAAAACAGAAGCGGTAAAAAGTGGCTTCGACGAAGCCCTACTCCTCAATAGCCGCGGCAAAGTGAGTGAGGCCAGCGGCATGAACCTGTTCATGGTGCGCGATGGGGTGTTAATCACGCCAGGGGTCGATCAAGACATCCTCGAAGGCATCACCCGCGCCAGCGTGCTGGAAATCGCCAAGGCTATGGGCATCCCCACGCTGGAGCGCCCTGTTGATAAAACCGAGCTGTTCATTGCCGATGAGGTGTTCCTCAGTGGCACGGCCGCAAAGGTGACACCCGTGCGGCGAATCGAAACAACAGACTTAACAACCAAGCGCCCCATCATGGATGCCATCCGTGAGCGTCTGACGGCAATCACCGAAGGCCGCGATCCTCACTACGACCACTGGGTCACCCGCGTCAGACTTCAGGATTAATGGAGGGTTCAGAATTGATGGTGGACTCCGGATTGGCAGCTCCAGAGATGGCGTCGCGCAACGGCTTTCTTGAGCGGCTCCATAGCAAGGAAAGGCCAATCCTGGTCTTTGACGGAGCGACGGGAACATCGCTCCAGGAGATGGATCTCAGTGCTGAAGATTTCGGCGGAGCTGCCCTGGAGGGCTGCAATGAAAACCTGGTGTTTACCCGCCCCGATGCGGTGCAGGCGGTACACCGCCAGTTCCTAGAGGCTGGCTGCGATGTGATCGAGACCGACACCTTTGGCGCGGCCTCCATCGTGTTGGCGGAATACAACCTAGAAAGCCAAGCCTTCGCAATCAACAAGCGGGCAGCCGAACTGGCCCGGGAGATAGCAGCGGAATTCAGCACGGTTGAGAAACCCCGTTTTGTAGCGGGGTCGATGGGGCCAACGACCAAGCTTCCAACCCTGGGCCACATCGATTTTGATGGAATGAAGGCCTCCTTCGCCGAACAGGCCGAAGGACTGATCGCCGGCGATGTGGATCTGTTCATTGTCGAAACCTGCCAGGACGTCCTCCAAATCAAGGCCGCCCTGCAGGGAATCGAAGCTGCCTTCAGCAAGACCGGCCAACGCCGACCCCTGATGGTCAGCGTGACCATGGAAGCCACAGGCACCATGTTGGTTGGTTCGGATATTGCCGCTGTGGTGGCCATTCTCGAGCCCTTCCCCATTGATGTGCTCGGGCTGAACTGCGCCACGGGTCCCGAACAAATGAAGGAGCATGTTCGCTATCTCAGTGAGCACAGCCCATTTGTGATCAGCTGCATTCCCAATGCGGGCCTACCCGAAAATATTGGCGGTGTTGCCCATTACCGGCTGACACCCACGGAGATGAAGATGCAGCTCATGCATTTCATCGAAGACCTGGGGGTTCAGGTGATCGGTGGCTGCTGTGGGACCACACCCGCCCACATTGCCGCCCTCTCGGACCTTTCAAAGGAGCTGAGGCCCGCAGCCCGCCAGGTGCGCACTCCAGAGGAGCAGCTCGCCCGGCCTTTACTGCAACTGGAGCCAGCAGCGGCTTCGATCTACGGCACCACCCCTTACCACCAGGACAACTCCTTTTTGATCATTGGAGAACGGCTGAATGCCAGTGGCTCCAAAAAAGTAAGGGAGCTGCTCAATGCTGAGGATTGGGATGGCCTGGTCGCCGTGGCCAGGGGCCAGGTCAAAGAAAATGCCCACGTCCTCGATGTCAATGTCGACTACGTCGGCCGTGATGGCGAAGCCGACATGCGTGCGCTGGTGAGCAGGCTCGTCACCAACGTGAACTTGCCCCTCATGCTCGACTCCACCGAGTGGCAAAAAATGGAGGCTGGCCTGAAGGTGGCCGGCGGGAAATGCATCCTTAATTCCACCAATTACGAAGATGGTGATGAACGCTTCTTCAAGGTTCTAGAGCTGGCCAAGGCCTACGGCGCTGGGGTCGTTGTGGGAACCATTGACGAAGAGGGAATGGCAAGAAGTGCCGAGCGGAAATTTGCCATTGCCCAAAGGGCCTATCGGGATGCCGTTGAATTCGGGATCCCAGCCCACGAAATTTTCTACGACCCCCTCGCCCTACCGATCTCAACCGGCATTGAGGAAGATCGCCTCAATGCCGCTGCAACCGTCGAAGCCATCCGCAGGATCCGCCAGGACCTACCAGGGGTCCATGTGGTTCTGGGGGTTAGCAATGTGAGCTTTGGCCTTTCGGCGGCCGCCCGAATTGTGCTGAATTCCGTCTTCCTCCACGACTGCTGCACAGCCGGCATGGATGCGGCGATTGTCAGCCCGGCCAAAATTCTGCCTTTGGCCAAGATCAGTGAGGAGCATCAACAGGTCTGTCGGGATCTGATTTACGACAGGCGTCGATTTGAAGCCGGTGGCACCGCCAAAGAAGGAGCTATTTGCACCTACGATCCCCTAACAGAACTCACATCTTTATTTGAAGGGGTGAGTGCCAAGGAAGCCCGGGCCTCTGGACCTTCCCTGGCTGATTTACCTGTCGAAGAGCGGCTAAAGCAACACATTATCGATGGAGAGAGAATCGGCCTGGAATTAGCCCTAAACGATGCCCTCGATCGCTATCCGGCCCTACACATCATTAACACTTTCCTGCTTGACGGCATGAAGGTCGTTGGCGAATTGTTTGGATCGGGCCAAATGCAGCTCCCCTTTGTGCTGCAGAGCGCTGAAACCATGAAGGCGGCGGTCGCCCAATTGGAACCACACCTGGAGAAGATCGACGGCCAAAGTTCCAGCAAGGGTAAATTTCTGATTGCCACAGTCAAGGGGGATGTTCATGACATTGGCAAGAACTTGGTGGACATCATCCTCACCAACAATGGCTATGAGGTGGTCAACCTCGGCATCAAACAGAGCTGTGATGCCATCGTCGAAGCCCAGCACAAGCATCAGGCTGATTGCATTGCCATGAGTGGATTGCTGGTGAAGTCAACAGCTTTTATGAAGGATAATCTTCAGGCCTTTAATTCCGCCGGAATCTCCGTACCGGTCATCCTTGGCGGTGCGGCCCTGACGCCGCGATTTGTGCATGGGGATTGCCGCTCGGCCTATCAAGGCCAGGTGATCTATGGCCGTGATGCCTTTGCGGATCTGCGTTTCATGGATGCCTTGATGGAGGCCAAGGGCGCGGGTGAGTGGGACAACAACCAAGGATTCCTGGGTGCCATCCCAGAGGGGTTGGGCTTAAAGCCTGACGCATCTGAGGACAACCCTCCAACCCCAGTAGCGGAGAATTCCCATCCCGCAGATTCCGCTAGGGAAACTGCAGGGCCAGTCGCTGAGATTGTCATCACCGACCAGCGTTCAGAGGCGGTGGCGGAGGAGCCAGCCCTGGTCCCGCCCTTTTGGGGCAGCCAGATTCTCAAGGAATCCGAAATTTATCTGGAGGAGGTGTTCGCGTTCCTCGATCGCAATGCACTCTTTGCCGGCCAATGGCAAATCAGAAAAGCCCAGGGCCAAAGCCGCCAGGAGTACGACGATCTCCTGATCGAGAAGGCTGAACCCGTCCTTCAGCAATGGAAACAGCGCTGCATGGAAGAAGGCCTGCTCACCCCGCGCGTGGCCTATGGCTATTTCCCCTGCGGGCGCCAGGGCAATGGGGCTGTTGTGTTTGATCCAGGCGTTGTTTGTGATCCAGCCCCTGTTTCTGATCCAGCCCACGGTGCAGGCCAAACCATCAATCACGACGGAACAAAAACAATTCTCGGACGGTTTGCATTGCCCCGGCAACGGGCTGGCAACCGTTACTGCATCGCAGATTTCTATCGCGACTGCCTCGTGGGTCCCCAGGGCGACCTCTCCCCCACCGACGTCCTACCGATGCAGGCCGTCACCATGGGAGAGAAGGCCAGCGAGTTCGCCCAGGAACTGTTTAAAGCAGACAGGTACACCGACTACCTCTATTTCCATGGCTTGGCCGTCCAAATGGCCGAGGCCCTGGCTGAATGGGTGCATGCGCGCATCCGGCGCGAACTTGGTTTTGCCGCCGAGGAACCGGCTGCCCTACGCGACGTGCTGGCCCAGCGCTATCGCGGTAGCCGGTACTCCTTTGGCTACCCCGCTTGTCCGAACGTGGCCGATTCGCGGCAGCAGTTGGAGTGGCTTGGGGCAGGGCGAATTGGCCTCTCCATGGATGAGAGCGACCAGCTCTCACCCGAGCAAAGCACCACGGCCCTGGTGGCCATGCATAGCAAGGCCCGCTATTTCTCGGCCTGAGGGCCTAGCTGCCCCACCTCCTAGCCTCAGGGCTCCTTCGGAGCTGGACCATGGCCATTGCAGGACCTGGTGGCGTTGATGACGCCATCGCCTCAGGCATTGACCTTGATGGCACTCCGATCCCCGCGGAGATGGTTGCGCTCTATGCCGAAGTGATGGAGCTGGAAAGCAAGCGGGCCAGAAGCGGCGTCAAAAAATCGATGCGCAACCGGATTGTCAAAACCGGTTCCAAGCACTTCGACCAGGCCACCCTCGACTCCCGTCTCCAGGCCGCCGGCTGGGAGGGCCTGAAAGACAAAGAGATTGCCTTCTTCTACGGGTGATGGGAGCACAAGGGCCCAATCACCAGGAGTTCAATCGCAAATCGCCTCAAGGGAGTCGATCACTTCCTGTTGGAACTCCTGAAGCTCGGATGAATCGCTGAGGTCAATGCCTTCTCCAGCGGCATTTTGGGTGAGTTCCTGGAAGTGGAAGGCGCCCTCACCGTGGGCAAGAAATTCCATGGCGGAGGGTTCACCGCTTTCCTTGTAGGCATCGCAGAGGGCCATAAAGGCCGCATCCTCGGTGAATTCCCAGCTCATGAAGGGGGCCGCGCTGAAAAACAGTTGAAGCGCTATCAACGACCTTTAACGCCTCCCCCCCGGATTCCGTCAACCTCTGGGTCGCAATTTGTTGGCTGGATCGGACCAAAATGGTGCCAAAATCCAGGTTAACCACTAGTCAAACCCGTTCTCCCAACTGGGGTTGACCCCCTATTCCCGCTTCGATGACATCCATCAATCCTGAAACACCCCTCAACGTGCTTGGCACGGCCCTTGAGATCTGCTCCTGCGAACCGATGACAGGCTGGTTTCGTGACGGAAGCTGCCGCACCGATGCCGCCGACCATGGCCGCCACAGCGTCTGCTGCGTGGTGAACGAGGCTTTCCTCAGCTACAGCAAGGCCCAGGGCAACGACCTGAGCACCCCTGCCCCTGGCTACGGCTTTCCCGGGCTGAAACCAGGCGACCACTGGTGCGTCTGTGCGCCCCGTTGGCTTGAGGCCTACCAGGACGGCATGGCGCCGCCCGTAAGGCTGGAGGCCACCGAAACCACCACCCTCGAGATCATTCCCCTGGAGGTTCTCCAACAAAACGCCGGCTAGCCCTCGGCACACCCCGCAACGAAGGCCGTCACCAGGGAATCGTTGTGCCATCCCAGGCCCAGAACTGGCCGCTTTGGTCTTCGCCCAGGCCCTCCAACACATCCAGCAGGTGGTGGGCTGACCTTGCAGGGGAAAACAATTGGGCCTTCGCCACACCGGCCTGGAAGGGCTGGGATAGCTCTGTCGCCGTTGTCCCTGGGTGCAGCAGGCTCACGCAACCCAAGGGGAACCGCCGTTTCCATTCGATGGCCAGGGTGCGAAGCAGCTGGTTTTGGGCGGCCTTGCTCGCCCGGTAGCTGTACCAGCCCCCCAGGCTGTTGTCGCCAATGCTGCCCACCCGGGCCGAAAGACTGGCGAAATGGAAGGGCTGATCCCTGGGCAACACTGGTTCGAGGGCCTGGGCCAACAAGATGGGCCCGAAGGCATTCAGGCCAAAACTTGTGGCCAGATTGGCCTGGGTGAGTTGGCTCAGGCGCTTTTCAGGTTGAAGATCGGGGCCATGCAGCACTCCGGCGGTGTTGATCACCACGCGCAATGGCGGAAGGGCCGCCAGCCGTCCCTGCAGGGCCGCAAGGCTGGATGGCTTCGTTAAATCCACCGCCGTAAAAGCCGTAGCAGCCAAGGCACCGTCTTGCCAGGCTGGTGGTCGTTGGCGCGAGGCCCCGAGCAACTGCAAATCGGGGGCCCGTTCCGCCAAAGCCTCGACCAGGGCAGAGCCGATTCCACCAGTGCCCACCACCAAAGCCGTGCCACGCCACGTGCTGAGGGCCCGAGACTCCCTGGCCATGCCACCAATACCGCAGGCATGGCGCATGATGGCGTGGCCAGCTGGGTGCTGCTCCTTCTGCCGCAATGAGCCTTCGAATTGCCGTGTTGGGCCGGGGAGCTTGGGGCCAAACCCTGGCGGATCTGTGGACCAGGCAGGGCCACCAAATCCAAAGCTGGTCGCGGCGCGATGGCACGGATCCCCGCGGGGCCTTGGTGAATGTGGACGTGGTGGTGGTGGCCGTTTCGCTCGCGGCCATCGAATCGCTGGCCACCGCCCTTGGTTCGGAATGGCCATCGGGCATCCCGCTCATCAGTTGCAGCAAAGGGATTGACCTCGACCAACTGGCCACGCCGAGTCAGCTGTGGCAGCGGCGACTCGGCCCCATACCGCTCCTGGCCCTGAGTGGGCCGAATCTGGCCACGGAACTCCAACGGGGCTTGCCCGCAGCCAGCGTGCTGGCGTGCACAGATGGGGAGCTGGCCAGCTCCTTCCAGGCCCAGCTGAGTGGCGAGAGCCTGCGGCTCTACACCAACCAAGACCCCATCGGCACGGAGGTCTCAGGCGCCTTGAAGAACGTGATGGCCGTAGCGGCGGGAATTGCAGATGGCCTCCAGCTGGGTGCCAATGCCAAAGCATCCCTGCTCTGCCGGGGCCTGGCTGAAATCGGGGTCGTGCTTCGGGGATTTGGCGGCCAGAGTGAAACCCTTTATGGCCTAGCCGGACTCGGGGATCTGCTCGCCACCTCCTACAGCCCCCTGAGCCGCAATTACCGCTGCGGGCTACTGCTAGCCGAGGGCCGCACGGAAGCTGAGGCGACAGCGACCTTGGCCGCCACCGTGGAGGGCCCCAGGACGGCCCGGGCAGCCCTGCGCCTTGCCGAGGAAAAATCCTGGCACCTGCCCATCTGCGAGCAGGTTGTCTCCGTTCTCGATGGCCTAACCCAACCGGCGCAGGCGGTCAGGGTTTTGATGGAGCGAGATCTCAAACCAGAACTGCCACGCTGATGCTCCAGGTCCTGCTTGTTGAGGCCTTCGCAGACGGTCCATGCCGGGGCAATGGCGCTGCGGTTGTGCGCCTTGACGCCCCCCTAGCGGATCGGATGTTGCAGGGCTTGGCCACCAGCCTTAACCAGTCGGAAACGGCCTTTCTGTGGCGGCATGACGGCCACTGGATACTGCGCTGGTTCACCCCCACCAAGGAAGTGCCGCTCTGCGGCCACGCCACCCTGGCCGCCTGCGTGGCCCTGGGCCATTGGGGACTTCTTGAACCGCTTGAACCGATCCACCTGTTCACCCGCAGTGGCCCCCTAGCGGTTCAGCTGCACCAAACAGCCACTGGGCCACTCAGCACCGCCCAAATCGAGCTGCCCAGCGAGGGACTCATGGCAGAAGCGTGTCCCGGGTATCTACAGACCCTTTTGCTGGAGACCTTGGGTGGCGCCCCGCAGGGGTTCTGGCGTTCGAAGCTTGGCTATGCGGTGGTGTTGGTGGAACCTTCTTGCCAACTGGACTCCATGCCTTGCTTGGCAAGCCAACTCGAGGGGCAGGAAGCCCAGGGCTTGGTGGTGATGCAGGCTGTCGGTGCTGATGGAAAGCAGGGCCCGAAACTCTTGGGGCGAGAGGTCGACTATCAGTTGCGCTTTTTTGCGCCAGGTTTGGGGATCCCCGAAGATCCGGTCACGGGATCGGCCCATGCCCTGGTGGCGCCCTATTGGATGCAGTTCTGCGGCCGAAGGGAGGTGGTGGGGTGGCAATGCTCACCCCGGCCAGGTGGGATGGTCTGTACGCGCGTGGAGGAAGACAGGATTCAACTCAGCGGCTCCGCCTATCGATTGCTTGAGGGCTCAATCAATCTCCCCGTCGAGCTGTCCTGTTTGGATTCGGACTCCTTGGGGGATCCATCCGAAGGAGACAGCCTCCACAGCGGTATGGGGTGGAGGCTGTCGTGAAGCGCCGAACGTGGTTAGCGCTTCCATGCGCGATGGTTGCCCTAGCCATGGGATATGCAGCCCAGGGACTCACCACAAAATCCGCGCAACCCCTCCAAGCGGATGGCCTTGAAGCCCTGGTTGAGGTGCCCACACCTGCATCAGACACCCTGGCCGCAGCAGGGCGACTCAAAGCAGTCCAAGCCCAGCGCAATAGTTCTGCCCTTTCGGAACCAGCCCAGGGGAGCCATGTGGATCTTGAGGTACGGGTAGCCCTGCTCGGGGCAGGTGAATCACCCACGATCTCAGCAGCGGGGCCGTGGCGGCTGGTGAGTCCCCAGGGAGATCTGCTGCAAAGCGGCGCTCGTGGACAGGCCGTCAACCTGGCGGCCCTGGGGCGATCCATGGGAGGAGGAACCCCTGCAGAGGCCTGGTTGCTCGGCCAAGGAGGTTCGGTCCAGGTCAACGGCGTTGCCTATGCCGGCAGGCTCTTCGTGGTGGCAGAAGCGGGGCGACCCACCCTGGTGAACCACCTACCCCTGGAAACCTATGTGGCCTCCGTGGTGGGATCGGAAATGCCAAGCAGTTGGTCCATGGAGGCCCTTCGGGCCCAGGCCGTGGCAGCCCGTTCCTATGCCCTGGCGCACATGGCAAGACCGGCCAATCGCCATTGGCACCTCGGTGATAACACCCGATGGCAGGCCTATCAGGGCCTTAAAACCACTACCACCAGAACACGGCAAGCCGTCAGCAGTACGGCCGGCCTGATCCTGAGTTACCAAGGGGCAATCGTTGAAAGTCTCTACGCGGCCACGCGGGAGATCAGCCTGGAAGCCCATGGTCGACTCGGGGCGAGCATGAGCCAGCACGGTGCCCAAGAGCTGGCAATGCAGGGTCGCCTGTACAACGAAATTCTTGGCCACTACTACCAGGGGGCCTCCCTGGCCCGCCTGCGCTCCGGTGCGAGCTGAATCCCTATGGCGTGAGGCCCTGGACCGGACGGACCAGGCCAGGAAGTCAAAGGCGTTGGTGCCCCTTAGCACCGAGTTGATGGATGCACCCCACCTCAGTCCATTTGTGTTGAGACGGCTGTTGAGCCAGACGCCTAAGCACCTGCGGGCTGACGGACCAAAACCCAATCCATTTCTGCCATGGGAACAGGACTTGGAAGTGACCCCATTGGGTTCAAGCCATGTGTTGCTGCTGAACAAATATCCCGTCCAACCAGCCCATGTCTTGGTGATCAGCCAGAGCTGGCAGCCCCAAGAGGGATGGCTGTCTGCATTGGATTGGCAAGCCGTGGCCTCCGTCGCGAGCGACACCAATGGCCTGTGGTTCTTCAACAGCACGGCAGCCTCGGGTGCGAGCCAGCGCCATCGCCATGTGCAGCTGCTCCCCCGCCAAGCCGGGGAGCCAACCTGCCCCCTGGAACATTGGTTCAACAGTGAACTCAATGGGGAGCAGGAAGCAATGCCATGGCTCCATGCAATCGACCGGCGAACGGATCCTTACTACCATGGGGATTTGCCAGCGCTCTACAGCCAGCAGCTTGAACAACTCGGCCTCGGACGCATCGACATAGAACAAAAACCATTACATCCCTACAACCTGCTGTTTAACGATCAATGGTTCATCACCATTCGCCGCGACAAGGAGCATTGCGCAGGCTTCAGCCTGAATGCCCTGGGCTTTGCCGGCTATCTTCTTGCCACCGACTATTCAGACCTAGGCTGGCTTAAGCGCCATGGGCCAATGGAATTGTTGAAGCAAGTTGCGACCACCGCCTAATTCAAATTCAGTAGTTTCACGGTTGTGGCGATGGCGGAGCTGGGGCCTTCGTAGATGGGGGAAACCAATCCCACCATTTGCCGCCCAACCGGATGCCCAACCCAAAAAGCCAAACCAAAAATCAAGCCAAGATCCGCTCCAAGGTCCAATCCGTGGTCAAAGGCAAGAACCAACACACACCAAGGGTCCCCCCCTCGGCAGAGCAACAACTCCCGAACAAACCAGGCGAAGCAACTGTTGCCAGCCGCAATGGCCGCGTCCAGGCTTACCAGAACCTCGTGCGTCCCATTGCCGCGTTCTATGCATCCCGCACTCCCGAACCCTTCGACGATCTGCTGCAGGTGGGACTGATGGGGTTGATGCGGGCAGCGGAGCTCTACTGCAGAACCAACCGTACCCCGTTCGAAGCGTTTGCCAAACCCCACGTGCGGGGGGCAATCCTGCACTACCTGCGTGACGCAGCACCAATGATTCGCCTCCCTCGTCGTATCGCGGAGTTGCAACAGAGAGCGAAAAAGGAAGGAGAGAGCGGTTCTTCCCAGCAAGATCTGACGAGCAGTCAACGCAGGGCCCTTGAGGAGCTCAAGACCTGGGGGCCGCCGATATCCCTCGACCAGCTGCCATTGGATGGGCTCAACGTGGCCGCACCCCCCCCCGCAAACCAAGGGGCCCATGGGGAGGAGCCCATCCAAGCCGTGAAGGCCCTCCAACACCTGGATAGCCAGTCGCAATGGATTGTGGGCAAGGTCGTTTTGGAGGGCTGGAGTTATCGGCGTACGGCAAGCCAACTCCAGGTGAGTCCAATGACGGTGCAGCGAAAGCTCAAACAGGGCCTCGCCCGGGTGAGATCGGCCCTTGAACAGCAACAGGCAGAGCTAGGAGCTAGCTGGCATCCCTGTCCATCTGCTGCTGGAGGGTACTGATGGATGCATTGATTGCAGCGAGTTGGCGTTCAACCCCATCACGCCAGAAGGTGAGCATCCGCATTTTGCGTTCCTGGTGCCGACGCATGCCGTTGGAACCGGTGTCGACAGAGCCGCAGCAGACGAAGGGGGGGAGCATGGGAAACTTATGGAATGCCTAAAGGTTCTAGCGAGCTGAACTGGGCTACCGAGTCTCGTGCCTTCTAAACCTTTATGGCCAAGAAGCGCATGCCCCACAAGGTTTGGAGATCCGGTAACCCCAAGCCAAGCCTGCCCAGCGATGGGATCGGGGCAGGGAGAATGGGCAAAGACCTGGGGGGCTTTGCTCGACCAGTCTGCTGGCTTGCGGTTGCCTTGGTTGGACTGCCCGCTCCTTCAGGGCAGGCCTACGTAGCCCTGATGGCGGGCCAGAAGGCCAAGCCCCTGAACGGAAGCTTCAATACGGTGCCCGTTCTCCATTCCAATCAACCGGAGGAAGTCGAAGGGCCTGGAATTTTGATCAACACAGCTCCAGGCGTTAGTTATGCCGCTGAGACAGGGGCCCCTCTTCCCAATTCCAACTATACTTTCAGCGGCGAATTCGGAATCCATCTTCACCACAAGTACATCCCGAACAAAGACAAACTCTGGAACGGCAGACGCAGAAGTGAATTAACGTTAGGCCTCATCCTAATCAACACCGGCTACCAGCCTGTCCGAATTCAGTTTGATGCTGGAGCCGTACGTAACAGCTTCCAGGCACCCTATCTTGCTGATAATCTCATGGGTGTCAAACCATTGGGTTTACGGGGCTGGAACACGGGGCCTGGCGATGCCACCGCAACACAACTACTGCGGGGAAAACTTGATCCGAATCTCTCGGGCGAAATCACCATCCCTAGCCGTAGCAGGGTTGTTCTATTCCGCACTGAACTTCCCTCCCTTGGCATTGCCAATGCCCTCCTGAGGGGTCGCAGCGACGGTCCATTCCATATGGCAGTTGTGGCAGCGAAGAAAGCGCAAAACGACTACGACATTGTGGATGTCCTTGACCAATCAAAACTTGCTCCTGGCAGGGTTTATCTCAATCGTGTATCGGAAATCAACAATCGTCAACTCTTTTCACGAGTTGGTGGAGTTGCCATCGGAGACACTTATCAAGCAACAATCAACCACGATCTCATTGGCGAAGGTTCTCTGCATGTCCCATTCACCAGCACCAACCGTCATAACTTTGGCACAAACGAGATCCAGGTGAATCCATTGGCGAGCCGCATGGTGGATTCTTCACTCGACAATGTGGGAACCTATGGAGTTCGCTATGAAGTTTCGCTTAATCTCGTTGGAGCTGGCCCCTATGACTTAATAATCAGCCATCCATCAGGGCGTGCAGGATCAAAACCATTCACTGCTTTTCGTGGTTCAATTCAGATTATAACCGAATCAGGCCTCGAAGAGGTGCACGTGGGCATGCGATCCGGTGAAAGCCTTGGTCTCACAAGCCTGAATCTCAAGCCTGGAGTGATTAATCCCATCAAAGTCACGATGGTGTACCCAGCTGATGCGACACCAGGACACTTGCTAAGCGTTGTTTCATCAAGCAAAATTACTCAGGGGAAAAATTGGGATCGTCGGGAAAAAGTTGAAAATGCCACAATCACAACAACTCCCACAAACAATCCAATTAAACCAATTATCCCCTCCCAGAGCATATCTACCTCTTGTGCCAATGATCTAGGCACCCTTTACCTGCAGGGTGCCTGCCTAGAAGCTCCGCCTTTACCAGTCAATGGAAATAAAGGAGCAAGTCGAAATAACGAATCGAATGTATCCCAGGCTGTCGCGGAGAAGTATCAACAAGCACTAACTGGCGCCAACCCGGCGAGCTCCGCCCAGCAGAGCCGGTAGGGATGGAGCGTAAGCGATTCAGCCTAGAGATCAGCGAAGGCCTACTCCAAAAAATTGATCAGTTCAAGCGAGAATGGGGCCTTAGAAGCCGAGGCGCAATTGTTGAACGGCTTCTTCAAGAATTACTCCCTAACGAAGACGATGAAAACCCAATTAGTGTAGATGGGATTGCCCAGTCGTCCTCCCTCAAACAGCGACTAGACGAAACCCCCACAGATGCCAGCTGTGATCGTCGAAACGGCTCATCAAAAAACCCAACAGCACATCAAATTGCTCCCGCTGGACTAGATACATCGGATTTCAATGAACGCGGGGCCCTTGTCTTAGTTGCCAAGGGAAGTGGAGGATCCCTAGCTCTTGATTTCGATGCGTCCAGTTCAGATGTGAGTACTGCTCTATCGGAGCCATCCACACGCAGTGGCGGGATTGATTTACCAGGTTTTGTGCGCAAGCAATCGGCCCAACTTAAAAAGAGCCTCAACCCCACACATGAAACCAATCGCAGCCACCAAGAGCCTCTGCCAACAGTCCCAGCAGACATCTTGACCTGTGGACTTGACAGGGCCAAGGGGCATTGGCTGGAGCTCTACGGCACACCCGCCAACGATGCAGTCCTAGAAGCAGCCATGGTTTGGCTCGGCAAGGACATCTGGCCCCAGTGCGACCAAAGTGAGGGTCGCCTTTTTACATGGTCGCTGGCTTGTTCGGTGATCGAAACGTTTGTGCCCAGTTGGCCAGCCGGAGCGGCAAGCTTTGAAAAGGTCATGGTCATGGCTGGCCTACTTGAAGATCCTTTCAGTACGGCCACTCTCCAGCTGAGGTTGCCAACGCTGATTCGTCGGTTTGTCCACAGGTTCAGAACCCGCCGGAAAGGAACATCCTTCCAGGCCCTGGAACACACCATGACTCTGCATGGGGCATTGAAGTTACTGCAACTGCCGACCTCACCCGGGCACCGTCTCACCCTTGCTGAGATTCGTGAGGCCTATCGCGATATCGCCCTCAAAACCCACCCGGACTCCGGTGGGTCCGAGGAGGAAATGCGAAAGGTGAACGAGGCCTACCAACTCCTGAAGGAGCTCTACAGAAATGAATAGCAACTCACAAGTCTCAATTGGGTCTGGTTACTAGTCCCACAAAGGGACTTGTTCTAGCATGAAAAGATGCACGAGTGCGCAATCAGCGCCGGTCTCTTTGCCCAAGCCAATGTTTGACGCCCCAGAAAAGGTCGTTTTACTCCAAATCTCGGATCGTCTAGAGCAAACAATCGGCAGCCACTTTCGCGAATGATGATCTATTAATTCTCAGGTGAGATCATGCCTAGACTCATATCTAGTCTTTAATGAGATAACTTATGATTGAATTTTTCGGAGAATCTACGGGTTTCATCCGTGAGTCATCACCTCGTACAGCTAGGGGCTGTGGAAAATCCGAAAAAACACTTCGATCAGATGCATAGCCATTGGATTGAATGCTTCCTTACCCGTATCAGAAGCTAAGGGCCAATCACCAGGACCAACCCTGTCCAGTCGATTTTTAGCTCATCACAACCCAGTTCCAGCAGTGGCTTCAGAGACTGCGTACCTGCGTAAGATGCAGGTACGCAAAGCCATGGTCTTGAGGATCCGCTTTTTACGGTCCCTCAGGCCATTCCAACGCCAAGGCTCGAGGTGTAAATAGGGGACGGCTTCCTTTTCGCGATAACCGTCTCACTCGTCCATGTCGCGACACAAATACAGTCCAAATATGGGTTGCTGATGAGACTATTGGGCGCAGTTGCGCTTGCGGCGCCATTGGCCTTGCATGGGTGGAGGGTCTACGGCAATGCAAGCCAGTGCCCACTGACGTGATTCATCCTTCGAGACGGGGCATGCGCGGCCTAGAAGCCGAAACGAGCTTGATCTCAAGCGGCTCAGCCGCAACGCATAAGAGACCAATAACGGGTCTCGGATGGGACAAAGAAGATGTATTCGAGAAGCCGTTGCGGTGGCGCGCAATGTGGAGTTTCGACGAAGTCTTAGACGTTATTGGTAGACCAATGCAAGCCCAATGACTGAGCACCACATGCTTCGATGCGAGCCAGAAGCCTGGCGCAAAACGCAGTAGCACGGAAAACAAAAGAGAGATCAGCAATCTCAGGCGTGACCTGGCCATAGACCAATGGCGCGACCAGGGTGAGATTACCTAGATTTGCGAAAGGTAAAATTCCAGCCCTTTGATTTAGGCGAGTAGCAACCTTTGGAATCAATAGAACCAACTGGACCCTAAGGCGTTCGATAAGTCCAGTTGGTCCTAGGTGGACGTTTGCATGCCCTGGATCAAATAGTCGAAGTAGGGGCCGGCCATCGCCGCCTGTTCCGTACTGAGCAGCACCAAGGCCGCATCTTTCATGGTGCGCATGGCTTCAACCATGCCTGGCATTGGAACACCGAGACTGTTGTACATCTCACGGGCTCCCACCAGGCCGATCTGCTGGATTAATTCAGTGCTGCCGGCCAGTACCCCATAGGTAACAAGACGGAGGTACCAGCTGTAGTCCCGCAGACATTGGGCCCGTTGCTTCTGGCCATAGGCATTACCGCCCGGGGCCACGTAGTCGGGTTTGCGGGCAAACAGCTGCTTCGCGGCCTCATCCACAATCTTTTTTTCGTTGTCGGTGAGAACCCGCACAACGGTCAGCCGCATGGCTCCTCCGCTGAGGTACTCGACCATCGAGCGCAGCTCACCGCCGCTCGGATAACGAAGCTGATCGTCTGCCTGGAGGATCAGATCCCGAACGACGCTCATCGCAGCGACCACATGCAAGTTGCACTCTATCGACTTGAAGCCATGAAGTTTGTTCCCGCTGAAAAGGTGTAACGGCACTTTAGAAAAGGGATCCTTATGGACTTCCAAGTCAGTGACTGACTTGTTTCCCGCTTGGACCGGTAGGCCGTTGTGTCAGTAACAGAGTCAATAGAGTCAGTAAATTCCTGGGGTCTCAACCCGGAAAAACCTCGACCGACGACAAAAGGATGGGCGACCAGGCGAAGAAGGAGCCGAGCCCCAATCTGTCCCATAATTCTCCTCTGCTACGCACTAGTAGACCAATGGTGAGACGCAATCGCTACGACCGGGCAGTTCTTGCGATCGCTCTGCAACAGCTCATTGCAATCAGGAAGTATGTCTTTGCCTTAGAAAACCCGTTCCCACCTAGCTTTTGCCGAACTCTATAAGCGGCAAAGGCTTACAAGTCACTGACGCTACTGACGCTTTGCAAACCAAGTCAGAGAAAAGGCCTATACCGTTGCAAGGGAGCAAAAAAACCTTCACGCCACACGCAAAACCGGTCAGGCGGACCCAAAGGGCTGTCTCTGAGCCCTAGCTCGCAAGCAAAAAATGGACGACAGCTGGGCGGCGTTCACGGCTCATGCCACCTTGGCTGACGGTTCAGATACCTCAGCTGTGATGAGCTTGATGTCAGTGACCGGCATGAAGCGATACGGGGAGCCGACAACGGCAAAATTGGTCTTCTCAGGAGGCAAAATCTGGTTGACGTCGCCTTCGTAACGACCAGTGATCTCGGCCAGATGGCCCCAGAATTCGCCCTGATGGCGGCAAATGATGATGGCCATGCAGTTAGCGAACTCAGCATCGGCGGGCTTGTTGCGGCCGTCGTTGCAGACCCCAGCGGCTAGTCCCCGCAAGACGTCTGACAAAGCAGTGTCGCCGGCGTACTGTCAGCAACGGACGTTGAAATCCGAAATTTCCAAGTATGCAGCAGCAGGACCGCAGTTGTGGGTGCAGGACACCCGTGAACTATTTCTAGCCCCCTTGGCGGCTTTAAGACAGCACTTCAATAGGTCCCTCTAGCAATTAAGCCTGGCGTGAAGTAAAGGTGCTTCGTGATCGCGAGTGCGGACCTATGCCGGAAGTGATATATCAACATGAAAAGGTTTACGATGGCGGATGTCTACCGGAAGAGGCGTCTCAAGATCCTCAAGAGAGTACGGGTGTCTACCGGGAATGGTGTCTCAGATTAATCAGGATGAAAGCACGGATGTATAGAGGGAGAGCCGTCCCTAACGGATGATTTTCGTAAGGGTGCACATGTACAGGAAGTATCACGGTCCCCAGTAGTGGACTGAGTGCTCAGCGAGTGCGGACTTAGGCCGGGAGAGACGAAACTGACGAATCAGTGACGAGTGCGGATGTATGCCGGGAAGAACCACTGAGTACGATCAAGGCATCAAGCACGGATGTATGCCGGGTGTGATATCCCAGCATGAATCGGATCGCGATGGCGGACGTACGCCGGGATGTACGTGCCGGGAAGTTCAGGATCGCGATGGCGGATGTATAGCGGGAAGACATGACTATCCAAGCAAGTTTAAGACCTTTCACAAAGGCGTGATGCTGCTGGATCGAATCCGGCTGAATGTAATTGTCCTGGGAACGACATTAAAAGCAACCACAAACAAGCAACCAAGTATTTATACAATGCATACCAATAGCAACCAGCACCCAGAAGGAGGCTTTAGTTTCCGTACAGATATTGTCGGCAAACCAAACCCTGACGCTCTGCGCTACCTAAGCCTAGGTCGAGGATGGCAGTGGGCCGACAAAGCAGACGCAGAGACCCTTTTGACATGTCTTACCAAACATGGATGGGCCGTTACGCCAGGTCATTGGCAAGACGGGCACAAGTCCAAGAAGGATGGAAAGCTTCTTGAAGCCCAGTACATTCTCCTTGACTTCGATGCCAACCTTTCCTGGCTTGAATGCAAGCAATATGTTTACTTCCAACAAAGGGCCCTTTTTGCTTACACGACCTCAAGTCACCAATTAACTAGCAAAGGAGACCGCTTTCGCATCGTCTTTCAGTCTGATCTAGTCCTAACCGATTCCCAATCACTGGATCTCTTAATTCAAGGATTAAGGATGAAGGTCACCGGAAGTGATCCAGCCATTAACAGTGCAAGCCTTCTCTTTGGCAATCCCACAGCTGAGGTACACGTTTTTGATCTTTCAAATCGTATTCCTGCTAAGGAGCTGATCTTTACAGCTGTAGTAGCAGATGAGATGAGGCGTCAGCGCTATACAAGGCCAGGTTATCAAGATCAGTCTTATAACCTCCTGCAAAGTGAGAGACGAGTTAGGACATGGCTTGAGTACATCCCTAATACCGCCTACAGCACTTGGTTGGTCGTCGCAGGATGTCTACGTGCCATAGAAGCGCAAGATCATCCTTGGGCATTTGATGCCTTTGATGAGTGGTCTGCGCGTCAATACGAAGCGTACGATCCAGACAAAGTTAACCGTCTTTGGGATTCCTTTAGTAACGCAAGGCCTGGTGGCTTTAGCAAGCTTAAGAACTTGTCAGAGTGGTTTAAAGCAAACCCAGACGAAGAAGAGTACGACGCGAGTCCTAAGGAGTATCAATCCACACTGGCTTCAAATCAAACCGTGACTAACTGCAATCAAGTACCTAATCAATTCAAACAACGTACACGTACCAACACCCATGAACGAAACTGCAGCTTCAGCGATCGAAATACTTGATCGGGATCAGCTTTTAGATCTTAAGCAAGAAGCAAAGGATAAAGTCAACAAAGAGGTTCTGATAATTGACGATACAGAGCGGTACGTCCAAACAATCAAACACGAACCCATCCCAAGGCAAATGCGACTTGTACTAGAAAGAGAAGTAGCTCATATGATCCGGTTCAATGAACTAACACAGGAGATCGAAGTTGATGGCCAGACGATCAAGCCGTATGAATACGAAACGGCTGAACACTGGTTCGATAAGCGGTTTGGAATTATGGGTACCAAAAGTCAAGCCCAAAGCGCCCTGAAGGAAGCCGCCAATCAAAATCGGTATCACCCAGTGAGTGAATATCTCTCAAACCTTGTAAAGACGGACTTGTCTATTGACCTGGGACTCGTAGCAGAAAAGGTACTTGGGCTTACTGATGCTTTATCAAAAGCTCAGGTCAGTGCATGGCTTTGTGGAGCTGTCAGCAAGGTCTTCTCAGCTGACGGATCACCATTCATTGAAGTCCTAACATTGATCAGTCCGACCCAGGGCATCGGCAAGTCGGAGTTTTTTAAAACGCTGGCAAGTCCAAATTGGTTTGGAGACAGTTTTGCCCAAACAGATGGAGACAAGGACCGTATCCTCTGTCTACACCGAAGCTGGATCAATGAGATCTCTGAGCTCGATCAATTTAGCAACAAGAAGGAGATCAAGCAGCTCAAGGGCTTGATCAGTACGATGACAGACACGATTCGTGTTCCCTACGGTTCAACGATGGAGAATAAACCAAGGCAGTTTGTCATTGGTGCCACCTCCAATAGTCAAAGCTTGTTTGCGATTGAAGATGAGCAACGACGTTTCTGGGCTATGGAGGTATATCCAACGACTTCTTGTGGGCGGCTGGATATCCAGTGGCTAAGAGACAATCGTGATGCAATCTGGGCAACCGCGACCAAGCTCTACTTGGAAAAAGGTTCTCAAAGCTTCCAGCTTACAAAGGAACAACGCCAGGAAGTCATTGCTCGTAATGCCAATTCTTACCAGCAGGAGAGCCTTTTGCAAGATAGGCTTACCCAGTTCCTGGAAGAAAAGAGTATCCGATCAATCAGCGCACAGGAGGCACTGCAATTTTCTTTAGCAATCATCACTCCAACGAGGAAACAAGAAATGGAAGTTGCTGGCATTCTCAAGTTGAAGGGTTACCAGAGGATGCGCCACCAAATCAAGCTTGGTAAAGAGTTCAGCACACTTTGGGTTAACGACCAAAGGAGTAATGATTTTGATCCTGGAACTTACTTTGACTTTTAGAAACGCAAGTTTTTGATTGGATTGCAAAGGATTTCCATACCTTACATACCTATTGGCCGTTACGATGAGGTGTGGAACCCAGTGGTTACGACCCTTTTCCATACCTCTCCATACCTTACATACCTTTTTTAAATTCTATAAGGGGGGTCCTTGCCTATTGCTTGCCCCGTCCTTGTAAGTTGTTTTGAACAAAAGGTATGGAGGTGTGGAAACCCATTGCTATTATTGGGTTACATACCTACCTGGTGTGGAAAATAAAGAGAAGGTATGGAATTTATAGCTGCCAGCCAAGGCCTGCTATCGGTACCAATAACGTTCTTCTGGCGAACTGTAGAAGAGGAGGCAACTTAGGTGCTTTGCTGCATTGACGTGACCCCCTTTGCTGCTCCAGTTCTTATGAGAGCTGGTGGGGGTGATCAGGCCACTTTCCATTGCTGGAGGACTTCCATGGGCGTACGCCCCTGGAGAGCCGAATGCGGTCTGTAGACGTTGTACTCGATTCGGTGCTGCTCTGACAACAGCCTGGCTTCCTGCACCGTGGTGAACAGTTCGATGTTCAGGAATTCGTCCCTCAATCGTCCATTGAAAGACTCCACGAATGGATTCTCCCAGGGTGATCCTGGCTCGATGTAGGCCGTTCCAGAACCTCTACCTGTGCACCACTCCTGCAAGGCATGGGCAATGAACTGAGACCCATTGTCCATCCGCAGGTGGGTAGGGGCCGGATACAGCTTGAGCAGCTCCTCAATTGTGTCAATCACGTCTACGGCCTTGCAATACCGGCCGACACGAATGGCCAGGCAGACACGGCTGTATTCATCCAGGAGGTTCAGGAATTTCAGCGTCCGCCCATCCATTGTCTGATCGAACTGAAAGTCGATCGCCCAGACGTGGTGTGGATAGCTGGCCCTCAACAGCTCCCTTGAGCCGTCTGATGGGCGGCAGCGCTTGCGCCGGCGCAGCTTCTGCTCCTCAATCGCCGCAACCGGCACTGGTCGGCGTTGGGTATTGCGATTCTGGCCGGCCAGGCGGCATGCACGACGTTGAGAAACCCGGAATCGATCCTGCAGAACCACGACGGCCCTACGACGACGCTCCGGGCTTAGAAGTTTCCCTCGGCAAGCTCCTTGAGCATCGCCTTATCCAATTCGGCATCAGCGAGTAATCGCTTTAGCCGTGTGTTCTCCAGCTCAAGCTCCTTGAGGCGTTTGGCCTCTGTGGCTTTCATTCCCCCGTATAACTGCTGCCAGCGGTAATACGTCGGGGCCGAGACCTCCAAAGCCCTGCAGACATCGTCGACGCTCTGGCCTTGATTAAGCAGTTGCTCCGCGGTGCGGAGCTT
>CALRWB020000006.1:0-191871 GCA_943371815.1 Chitinophaga pinensis
GTTCCCTCCTGGATCAAATCCAGCAGCTCCATATTCCGCTTGGTGTACTTCTTGGCCACGCTCACCACCAGCCGCAAATTCGCCGCCACCATCCGCTCCTTTGCCCGCCGGCCAGCCTTGATCCGCTTGTTCAGCACCGCATCCCCTAATCCCACGGCCTGCGCCAGTTCCGCCTGGCTTGGCTTCATCCCGAGCTGCTGCTCAAGCTCGAGCTCCTGCTCCTCAATCGCCATCAGCTCCTGCACCTGACGGCCCAACGTGATCTCCTGCTCGTGGCTCAGCAGCGGCACACGACCAATGTCACGCAAATACGAACGCACCAGGTCGCCGCCGCCCTGGGAAGCACTGCCAAGGGAAGAACCGTCAGGGCCAAGAACAGGCAGCGATGGCATGGATGGACAGGGTTGCGAAACACCTAGGTTTCGCAACTCTACAGCGTTCTTTCGGGTCAACTTTGACGCGGCATCGCAGCACCCCGCACCCCAACATGGGTGGATGGCGGCAGAAAGACTCCAAAAAGTGCTGGCCGCTGCGGGCCTCTGCTCCCGCCGCCGCGCCGAAGAGCTGCTGCGCGCTGGCTTGATCAAGGTGAATGGTGCCCCCGCGCAGCTGGGTGATCGGGCCGATCCAAGCTGCGACGTCATCGAGGTGGACGGCCAACCCCTCGCCCATCGTCCGGAGCCCCTGGTGCTGCTGCTGAACAAGCCGCCGGAAGTGGTGTGCAGCTGCCAAGACCCCGATGGGCGTCCCACCGTTCTGGACCTCTTGCCAGCCGAGCTGGCCCAGGGTCAAGGGCTACACCCCGTAGGCCGCTTGGATTACGAGAGCCGGGGGGCCCTGCTCATCAGCAACCAAGGGGATTTGACCCTCAAGCTCACCCACCCGCGCTATCGCCACCGCAAGACCTACCGGGTCTGGCTCCGCGGCAAACCGAGCCCAGACCAACTCAAGCTCTGGGCCGAGGGGCTGCCCCTGGATGGCAAAGCCAGCCAACCGGTGACCATTGCAACCCTGGAGCAAAGGCCCGATGCCACCTGCCTGGAGCTGGTGATGGGGGAGGGCCGCAACCGTCAAATACGCCGCACGGCAGCCACCCTGGGCTTCACCGTGCTGGATCTCCAGCGGGTGGCCATCGGTCCGATCGCACTCGATGGTCTCCCCGAGGGGCGTTGGCGACGCCTGGACCAGCAGGAATGGCAAGCCCTAACCCGAAATGGCGACCCTTAGCCGAGAATAGAAACCAGTAGCCAACCCGTTCTGAGCAGACCCACAGCCCGCTTGCGAGAGCTCTTGGGTCGCTGGTGGCGGCCCAAGAACAGTGATGGCGCCAGCTCCAGCCAGGCAGCGGAACGCGAGGGGCTACAGACCGCCGGACAACGGTTGCGCCAAGCCCGCGAGGCCCAGGGCTTGAATCTGCGCCAACTGGCCAGTGCAACCCGCATCAGCTCGCCAGTACTCGAGGCCCTCGAGAGGGGCTGGCGCGATCGCCTGCCGGAGGCCACCTACCTGCGCACGATGCTGCCCTTGCTCGAAGCCCAGTTGGACCTGCCGGCGGGTTGCCTGGATGGGGCCCTGCCCTCCAGTGACGCCCAACCGGCCGATCGCCGCCAGCGCCTGGTGCTGCGCTTCACGCCAGGCTCCATCGATGTGTTCACCAGCTGGCAGGGAACCTGGCTGTATGCGGGGCTGTGCCTGGCCCTGCTCTACGGGGTCAACCTCCAACAACAACAACTCGCCAGCGCTGGGCTTCTCGCCCTGCATCCGGTGCCCCCCATGCCGCCCAGCCACCCGGGGGCCAAGGCCAGCGACAAGCTCCTAACGAACGCCAAGCCCAACACCGGTGACGCCAAGGCTCAATGGGAGCAGGCCTACCCAAACCTGCGCCCCCTCGATCTGGCAGCCAAAGGCCAGGCTCTCAGCCTGCTCAGCGCAACCCCCTCCCGCCAGGTCGCCTCAGAAACCGGGCAATTGCTGATTCGCCTGGACCAGCCAAGCGCGCTGAGCCTGCAAGACAGCAAGGGGCTGCGAACCAACCTCCAGGCGGGCAAAGGCGAACTGGTGCTGCCCTTGACCAGCCCCTTCCGCCTCAGCATCGATCCCCCGCCCAAGGGAGAGTCCGCCGTGGAATGGAATGGGGCGCTGCTGCCCCCTCTAGAGGGAAAACCCAATCAGTTCGCGCTGCCGCGGCCATAGCGATGGGCCATGGCGCCGAAGCCCGCCAGGGGGCCATCAAGCTCTTCAATGGACTGCTCCAGCCGCCAGGTCCAGTTACCTGAACTGGTGCCCGGGGTGTTGAATCGGGCCCGATCATCCAGCTCCAAGAGATCCTGCAGGGGAACCACCGCCAGATTGGCGGACGTACCCAAGGCGAGTTCCAACAACTGCCAGGCGGGGGCGTGGATTGGCGAGCCCACAACCTCTTCCACCCTGGCGCGGGCTTCCTCATCGAGACTTTGCCACCAACCCACCGTGGTGGCGTTGTCGTGGGTGCCGGTATAAACCACCCAACGGGGTCCCCGAATATTGGCGGGGAGGTAGGGATTGGCGGGATCGCCATCGAAGGCGAACTGCAGGATCTTCATCCCCGGCAGCCGGAAGCCATCCCGCAAGGCCTCCACCGGCGGCGTGATCACGCCGAGGTCTTCGGCGATCAGGGGCAAGCGGCACCCCCAACCCCACCAGAGCAGGCCCAGCAAGGGCCATCCCGGGGAGCGGCGCCAATGGCCGTGCTCCGCCGTGGGTGCGGAACCAGGCACGCACCAGAACGCCTCAAGAGCCCGGAAATGGTCGAGCCGCACCAGATCAAACAAGGAGAGTTGGCGCATCAGGCGCTGAAGCCACCAACGGAAACCCGATCGCCAATGGCGACCCCAGCGGTAGACCGGGGTGCCCCAGAGTTGGCCGGTGGCCGAAAAGTAATCCGGGGGAACACCGCTTTGCTGGGTGAGCTGGCCTGTCTTGGTCAAGGAAAACAAACCGCGACGACTCCAGACATCAGCGCTGTCATGGGCCACATAAAAAGGCAAATCACCCACCACTTGCACCCCTTGGCGGTTGGCCTGGCGCCGCAAATGCTCCCATTGCCGCTGGAGATGCCACTGGAGCAGGGCTTGCTCCAGTAGGGGCGTGGCCTGCTGCTGCTCGAGCTGGCGCAGGGCAGCAGGCTGGTGCTGGGCTAGGGGCCTGGGCCATTCCCACCAGGGCTGGTTGGCGAAGAGCCGGCGAATCACCATGAAACGGCAGTGATCCTTCAACCAATGGCGCTGCTGGCGGCACCAGCGATCGAAGGCTTGATGGGCGCTGGCGGGCTGATCGGGCCAGCCTTGGGCTAGGGCCTCTCCCAAGGCTTCCGAGCGGCGGGGCATCAACTCCAGGGCCATCGCCCCACCCCCAGGCGCTGGGGGCAACGGCTCACAAGCCGCCGCGTAAGCCGCTGGGGTCAGGAAGCCATCGGCCAGCAGGGCATCGGCGTCGAGCAACCAGGGATTGAGGGCAGAGCCGCTGGGGGAGCTGTAGGGGGAGCCGGTGGAATCGGTGGGCGCCAAGGGCAGCAGTTGCCAGACGCCCACACCGGAGCGGGCCAACAGGCTGACCCAGTCGTGGGAAGCCTGGCCGAAGGTGCCACAGCCACCAGCTCCAGGCAGGGCTGTGGGGTGGAGCAGCACACCGCAGCTCCTGCTGCTAAGGGGTTTCATGGGGAGGGGAGGCGGTAGCGGCTGATGATTTTCTGGGCAAATGCCGGGATATGGGCGTCCGCCTTCTCAGGATGGTTGCGCCGCACCCACAGGGCATTGCGGGTGAAGTGGGAATCAATCGAAAAACGGCCATATTCCAATCCCTGGGGCCCAACCCTCTTCACAATGCAACCCACCAGCTCCGCCAGCCACAGCGGCAATTTGACGGCCTTGTCGTAAGCATCGATGCCCTGCTGCACCGCCGCCTGGCGCCTACCGCGGCTGGTGACGGGGGCCCCATCCAATTCGCTCTCCACCAAATCCAGAAGCTCCTGCCCCCTTGGATTGCGCACCGTGAGCCACTGGCGGCCGAAGGTGGCCCCCATGTAGCCCACCACCAAATCAGCCCCGGCATTGGTGTAGTCGAAGCAGCTCAAGCAACTGGGCGCGAACACATCCTTGAGCTTGGGGGTGTCGAGGCCAAAAAAGGGCACCGTTTCCGTACTGCCGTCGGCATGGCGGAAATGGATGCGGAAATCCTGCATGAACTCGTAGTGCACCACCGTTTGCGGCGAGCGGCTGGCGCTCTCCAAGAACGTCTGCAAGCCCTCGCGGCTGACGTTGTCAACGCAGGGCAAACCCAGCACATAGAGCTTCTCCAAGGGCAGGGTGGCTTCCACCGCGCGCAGCGCCTGGATCTGGCAGCCAACGCCAATGGCCATCAGGCGTCGGATCCCACTGCCTGGCAACTGCTCCAACACTTCCAAATTGGGAGACAGGGTGGGCTTGTTCACCCGGGCTGCCAGCACCTCCTCAGGGGTTCGGGCCAGCACCGGCACCGGGGTAAAGCGATCGTCGGGGCTCTGCCCCACGCACAACACCGCATCCACCAAACCGCTTTCCAGGGCCCTGACGCCTATTCGGCTGACAATTCCCGTCCACTGGGCACCCTCGATGGGCTGGCGGAGGCGCGCGCTGAGCATGCGCTGGCTGACGCCGAAATAGAGCTCGTCTTCGTTGTTGAGGTCGCGGCTGCGGCCGTGGACCCGCTCCTCCATCGCCTCGAACTGCTGGTTCAAAAAGGCACAGGCCTGGCGCACGTAGGCCACCCAGCGGCTATCGCAAAGCCCACATTGGCTACAGAGATCTTTCGCCGGGTAGGTACTGCCCTTCGCCAAGGGCTTGGCCCGCTCATGGGGAGCAATCGAAACCATCGGGGCCCTATCCGCCCGGCAACGCTATCGGGTGCCACCAGCACAGTTGGGCCAAAGTGGGCGCTTCTCTCGTTGCTCGGGCGCGTCACCCCCATGGCCCAACGCCCCATACCCGCCAAAAAGCCAGTGCCATCAAGGCGCCAAAGGGTGGCCCTTCGCCTTGGAATTGCAGGCCTGGGCCTGGCCGGCGGCCTGGCACTCCTCGGCCAAATCTGGCCTGAAGCCGATCGCTCCCAAGAAGCACCGAAGACCCTCACCGCCGCCGATCTAGCGAAGGCGCCCACCCGATCGATCACGGTGCTGGTGATTGGGGTGGATTCAGACCGACTGGGGGATCCCCTCAACAAAGCCGCTCCCCTGGGGCCAGGCAACAACGATGCGCTGTTGCTGCTTCGCATTAACCCCTCCGGGCCACTCCAGGCGCTCACCATCCCCACAAGCCTGGCGGTGCGACTGCCTGGGCAACGGGCCCTGCACCCGCTCGGGACGCTCTATCGCATCGGCGGTCCTGCCCTGACTGCTGATGCGGTGCGGGAACTGGTGGGCCTGACTTCGGAGCAACCCGAGCGCTACGTGGTGATCAGCCGCGCAGGCTTAAGGGAGCTGGTGGATGCCCTCGGTGGCGTCAACGCCAATCCAGCGATAGGGATGCGCTACACCGACAAGCGCCAAAAACTAGCCATCAAGCTGGATGGCGGACTGCAGCAACTCGATGGCCGCCAAATCGAGCAGCTGGCCCGATTCCGCGATCCGCTCCAACCCGACGACGGCCGCCAGAACAACCAGCAGGAAGTGGCGAGAAGCCTGCTCCAGGAGTTGGCCATCCCCGAACAGCTCGTGCGGGTCCCAGGCTTGGTGAGCCGTTTGAAGGGTCAGGTGAACACCAATTTGAGCGAGGCCGAGATCCTCAGCCTGCTGGCAGCAGGGTTGGCCAAACCAGACACCGTGCAATTCAGCCGCATTCCCCTCGCACCACTCACAACCTCAGCGCTCAATTCCTCAACGCTCAACACCCCAGTGCTCAACGCCTCCAAGCAAGCCCCAGGTGGTCTCAGCACCAAAGGGACTTCCCTGCGTCAGATCGCCAGCGATGCCCCTAGCCCCCTGTGGCCCAGCCCCTAGCAGGCCCTCCTCAAGACAGGCGGCAGCGCAGGGCCAAATCCACGGCCGACCGCAGCTGGGAGGATTCGGCTGCATGCGTGGCCTGGAGGGCACCGAGCCAGGGCAAACCATCGCGTCTCCGCTCAGCCCATTCCCAGGGTCCTCCCCACTGAACCAGCCCCACCAAAGGCACCTGCCAGCCCTTGAGCAAGGCTGTCATGGCGGCCGGAACTCCCGTCTGAAGCTGCTCGGCATCGAACACCACAACCACTGGTTGGCGCCAAGCCCCCAGGGCCTCTGCCCAGTGGCCACCACGGGCCAGGGGCAACCCGGGATCCAGGGGCAGCCCCACCAAAACGGGCCCAGGCCCTGGATCTGGCTGCCTCCCGGAGGGCTGGAGCTGCTGCAGGGCGCTGTCGGGATCGTCAAAAGGGTTCAGGTGCCGCCAGCGATCGTCCCAGGTCCCTTGCACCGCTAAGGCGAACGGCTCCCCCAGATCCGCCTGCAGGGCCTGCACCTGGGCAGCTGGTCCCGCACTGAGAACCACCAAAAGGGTCATCGCTCTATCCGGTGAGTGGGCCGGCACGCTTCTACCATCAGGTTTAAGTCGACGCCCCATCGCCCGTCGTGACCAGTTTCTTGACTGCTGATCGGGTTGCCAGCGAGGGCCAGCACCCCCAATCCAGCCACGACACCCGGCGATTGCGGCTGTTTAGTGGCACCTCCAACCAAGAGCTGGCCAGGGAAATTGGCGCCTACCTGGGGGTGCCCGATGGTCCCAGGGTGATCAAGCGCTTTGCCGATGGCGAGCTTTACATCCAAATTCAGGAATCGATCCGCGGCTGCGATGTCTTCCTGATCCAACCCACCTGCGCTCCGGTGAACGATCACCTCATGGAGCTGTTGATCATGGTGGATGCCTGCAAACGCGCCTCGGCGCGCCAGGTCACCGCGGTGGTGCCCTATTACGGCTACGCCCGTGCCGACCGCAAAACCGCTGGGCGGGAATCGATTACGGCCAAATTGGTCGCCAATCTGTTGGCCAAATCGGGTGTCGATCGCGTGCTGGCCATGGACCTGCACTCTGCCCAGATCCAGGGCTACTTCGACATTCCCTGCGACCACATCTACGGGTCCCCGGTGTTGGTGGATTACCTCAACACCCGCAACCTGGGTGAGCTGGTGGTGGTGTCTCCGGATGTGGGGGGCGTGGCCCGGGCGCGGGCCTTTGCCAAGCAATTGGGCGATGCACCCCTCGCCATCATCGACAAGCGACGCTCGGCCCACAACGTGGCCGAAAGCCTCACCGTGATTGGCGATGTGGCGGGCAAAACGGCGGTGTTGATCGACGACATGATCGATACCGGAGGCACCATCAGCCAGGGAGGCAAGTTGCTGCGCAAGCGAGGTGCTGCCCGGGTACTCGCCTGTGCCACCCACGCTGTCTTTTCACCACCAGCCATCGAACGACTCTCCGAACCGGGTTTGTTTGAGGAGGTGATTGTCACCAACAGCATTCCAATGCCCGAAGAACGGCGCTTTCCCCAGCTGCAGGTGCTCTCCGTGGCCACGATGCTGGGCGAAGCCATCTGGCGGATCCATGAAGAGAGCTCCGTGAGCTCCATGTTCCGCTGATCACCAAGCCTCCCCTACCCAAACCCAAACCCTTGGCATTGGACAAGGGACGGTTTGTGCTGGCCACCCTTGGCCTGTTCACCCTCGGCCTATCCAGCCTGCTGAGTTGGGGCGGCGCCTGGGCCCAGTCCAGGCGGGTTGGCGTCTGGCTCACCAACAGCCCGAGTCCGCTCTATTACGACAACTCCAGGATTGATCTGGCCGTAGCCGAACTGGCCGAGGCCGGATTCAACACCCTTTACCCCAACGTTTGGAGCCGGGGAAGCACCTTCCACCGCTCCGATTTTGCCCCAATCGAGCCAGCCCTAACCCAGGCCACCACCAACGGATCGAGTGGCGAGCTGGATCCCATTTGCCGCATGACGGCAGCGGCCCATCGGCGCGGCATGCAAGTGATTCCTTGGTTTGAGTACGGATTGATGGAGCCGGCGGATGCCACCGTCGTGCGGCAACACCCGGACTGGATCCTGCAAGCCAGCGATGGCTCTAGCAGCGTGAGCATGCACGGCAAGGCAATGGTGTGGCTCAATCCAGCCCATCCAGGCGTGCGCCAACGCTTGATCGGTCTCATTGGCGAGATTGTTCAGCGCTGCGGAGTCGATGGCATCCAACTGGACGACCACTTCGCCTGGCCCGTCGATCTTGGCTACGACCCCTACACCCGGGCGCGGTATCGCAACGACACCGGGAGTGATCCACCCCAGAACGCTTCAGATCGGGCTTGGATGACCTGGCGGCGCCACCGTCTCACCGAGCTACTCCGGGAGCTGAGGCAGGTGCTCAAATCCAAGGGGACAGGCCAGGCCTACGTGAGCCTTTCCCCGGGGCCCTTCCGCTTTGCCTACAACAAATGGCTCCAGGACTGGGAGCTCTGGTCCCTCGGGGGACTCATCGATGAATTGGTGGTACAGAACTACGCCTATTCCGTGGCAGGCTTTGCCAAAGATCTCCAGCAGCCGGCCCTAGTCAAGGCCAGTGGCTGGGGTATTCCCGTGGAAATAGGAATCCTGGCTGGATTTGGGGGGCGCACCACCCCCATCGACGACCTAAGCCAAAGGGTGCAGATCGCGACCGCCAAGGGCCATGGCGTGATTTATTTCTACTGGGAGGGGCTTTGGGGCCAACACGCGGGCCAGGAAGGGGCAGCCCTTCGCAAACAAGCCTTCCAGCAAATTCACGCTGGCTCTTCCGGAGCCCCACTCCTACCACCGGTGTTTTGAAGCCGTTGAGGGGCTTCCCTACGCCTTCACAGCATGACCCAAGCACTGCTCAACCACCTCCCGGGTGTTGGCAGACAGCGCTGCGCTTGCCAACTGCCGAAGGGCTTCTTGCATGCGGGCACCGCGCTGCTCGCCGTAGCTCTGCCAACGGCTCAACACCTTCGCCATACGGGATGCCGTAATCGGATTGCGTTGATCGAGGGCGGCAATCTGCTCAGCCATAAAGCGATACCCAGATCCATCCGCCGCATGGAAAACGGGGGTGTTACCAGCCAAACCACCCAGCACCGCCCGTACGGAATTGGGGGCCGCCGGATCAAAGCGGGGATGCTCGAGGAGGCGAGCCACCCGCTCCAGCCCATCGGCGAAGGGGGCCGAGGCCTCCAGGCCAAACCAGGCATCAAGGATCACCGGCTTGTCCTGCCAGCGGGCAAAAAAGGCCGCCATGGCCTCCTCCCGCTCAGCCCCTGGATGGGCATTGAGGGCCCGCAATCCGGCCCGGGCCAAGGTCATTGACGGCCCAGAAACGGCAGCACAGGCCGACTGTCTCACCCCAGAATCCCCGGCTGCGCAGCGCCAGCTCCAAACCACACCGGTGAGCAGCCGATCCCCATTGCCTTGGGGCCAGGCCAGTCCCCACTGGGGGCTGCAGCGCCCAAGGGCTTGTCCCAGGGCATCCGCCAAGGCCTCACCAAAGCGTTGCTGCAGGGCCATCAAGGCCCCAAAAAGGGCTGGGGGGTCGGGCACCTGCTGGTGGGCGACCACGGCATCTTCAAGCTCTGCCATGCCCGGCAGAGCCAGCAGCACACTGCGGCTCGCCTCCGACAGGATCGGATCCGCCAGGATCCGGGCGAAGGCATCCACCAACTCCTCTTCCAACAGGCCATCGACTTGGCCCGCAGCCCGAGCCAGCACCGCCTTCCTCAACAGCAGCTGGCCGGCATCCCAACGGGAAAAAGGATCACTGTCGCAGGTGAGCAAGTGCACCAACTCGCTGGTGGGGCGGCCCATCTCGAGCTTTACCGGTGCTGAAAACTGGCGCAACAACGACAGGCTGGGGGGATGGGAATCGCGGGGGAGCCCCTCAAGGTGCAAGCGTTGCTCCTCCTGATCAATGACCACCAAGCGGGTGCCTGTCCCCCAGCGTTGGGGCAAAACGGCCGCAGCGGCCTGGTCCGCATCTTCACCACGGAGACGCACGGGCAGGGCCTGACCGGCCTGACCGATCAGGCCGATCGCCAGGGGAATCACCAGGGGCTGCTTGGTCGCTTGGCCAGGGGTGGGCGGCGTGTGCTGCTGGATATGGAGCTCCAGCACCCCCGCATCGCCATCCCAATGGCGTTGAATGCGTAGCACCGGGGTGCCTGCCTGGTGATACCAACGCCGGAATTGGCAGAAATCCAAGGGGGCTTTGCCCTGGGCTGCGTTCTGGTTGACCTCCGGGGCGTCCTCCAAGGCGGCATCCTGCATCGCCTGCACAAAGTCCTCGCAGGTGGCGGCCGTGCCGTCATGGCGACCCACGTACAGGGCCATGCCCCGCATGAAGGTCTCCTCACCCAACAGGGTATGGAGACAACGGATCACCTCCGATCCTTTCTCATAGATCGTCGTGGTGTAAAAGTTGTCGATGGCCTGGTAGGCATCGGGCTGCACGGGGTGGGCCGTAGGGCCTGAATCCTCACGGAATTGGGTATTGCGAAGCATCGAAACAGTCTCGATGCGATTGATGGCAGCTCCATGCAACTCAGCCGTAAAACTCTGGTCACGAAAGACGGTGAGACCTTCCTTCAGAGACAGCTGAAACCAGTCCCGACAGGTAATGCGATTGCCAGTCCAATTATGGAAGTACTCATGGGCAATCACACTTTCAACCCGTTCCAATTCGGCATCAGTAGCCGTTTCAGCATCCGCCAACACTAATTTTGAATTAAAAATATTGAGGCTCTTGTTCTCCATTGCACCCATATTGAAATGGCGCACGGCAACAATATTGAACTCATCGAGGTCGTATTCGAGCCCATAACGTTGCTCATCCCAGAGCATGGAGCGCTTCAGCGATGCCATGGCATGGGCCGTGAGGCCCCCATCGCCGGGCTCCACGTGAATGCGCAGGGCCACCTGCCGGCCACTGGCGGTCGTGAAGCTATCCGCCACCTCCTCCAGCCGACCTGCCACTAAGGCAAAGAGGTAGGAGGGTTTGGGGAAAGGATCATCCCAAATGGCGTAATGGCGGCCCCCTAAGCTCTCATCAGAACCCGAACTTTCGCGAGGGTGGGAATCATCACCTTGCCCAGGGATGGTCCCCGTTTCAAGGCAATTGCCGTTCGATAGCAACACCGGGCAGCTCAAGCGATCTGCCTCCAGCCGCACCCGGAAACGACTGAGCAGATCCGGGCGATCTGGATGGAAGGTGATCCGCCGAAAGCCTTCGGCCTCGCATTGGGTGGTGAACATGCCCCCACTCACATACAGGCCTTCTAGCGTTGTGTTGGCTTCAGGGTGAATCCGCACCCGGCTCTGCAACACAAAGGAGCCCCGCGGCGGAGCCAGCAGCCGCAGCCCGGCGGCATCCCGTTGATAGGCCCCAGGAGCCAGCGGCTCACCATCAAGCTGCAAATCGAGCAGCTCCAGATCGACGCCCTGCAGCTCCAACGGCCCGAACGCCATTGCGGCTGGATTGGGGCTGAAGGCAAGCCGGGCTTCCACCAAGGTGTAATCCGCAAACAGCTGCACCTTTAAGTCGGTGCGCTCCAGCAAATAGGGCGCCGGACAGTAATCGGCGAGGCGCACGGTGGGCATGGAAGCGTTCTCGGTGGGAGCGATCACAAAGGGCTACTTGCCGGCGTTGGCTTTGGGAACGGTGGCTTTGGGAGCGGTGGCTTTTGCGCCGCGGGCCGGCGGAGCTGGGGAGGCCTTCAGAGCGGCCTGGACCTTCTCCATTACATCGGCTGGTACTTCCTTGGGACAAATCTCCGCCGCACCCAGGACGGCCGAATTAATTGAGCCTTTGCGCAGGTCATCGATACTGAGGGGCTTGGGCCCCACCTGGGCAATCAGGCTTCCATGCTGGCCTTGGAGGAGCTGGGCGATGGTTTCACCGGCAATTCCCACAGCCTTCTCGAAGTCCACTCCAGCCCCCCGAGCAATGCACACATTGACGGCAGCGATGCGGGTGTAGAGATTCATTTCCGCCTCCGTAGCCGGCGCGTTATCGGCCAGGGCAGCTGCCGGGGATAACACCGGCAGCGCCAAGAGTGGCAAGACCAGCAATGGGGCAACAAGGCCAGCGGACAGTCGGCGCAGCAAGGAGATCACAAGATCAGGTTCTGAATGGATCCCATGCTGCTGCATCAGGAGATTGGAGAGCCAGCCTCTTCGACCCGGATTTCATGGTGGGTGGCCATCATCTCCAGCACCTCTGCGTTCCAGGAATAGATGGAACGGGATCGGTAGCGGTCCTGATCCACCAGACGGATTTGTTCGAGAACGCGCCACTGCTCGTAGTGCGATTCAAAGATCAATTCATGTTCATCGACCTGACGTATCTGGCTTTCGATCCCCTTACTACAGAGATAACCGCGACTTCGGCGCAACTGGTGGCCGCAGACGTAGGCCTCCATCGTGCCTTCGGGCACACAGGTGGCGTTGTTCTCAAAAAAGGTGTAGTCCTGCTCGGGCCACCAGGTAAAGCGATAGGCGGCATCTCCCTCGGCAGGTTCCCTAAAGGCTTCCAACCGGAGCATCATGTCGACGCGAAGGGGCTCTCCCTGAGAAAAGAAATACAACCGCCTGGAACGCCACAGGCCCAGGTTGCGGCCAAACCAGCGTTTCAAGTTGGAATCGAGCTGCACCCGGCTACGAACACCAGCAGAAGGTCCACCAGCCTTGGGAACAAGTTGGTGGACTGGCCTTGGCTCGGGCGAGCACTCAGGAAGATGGCCCATGGCAGCGCCTCAAGTGGACGTTTCACTGAGAACGTCTTAGTCATAGCCACTTCTGATGGCTGTGGCCCGATACCAATAAGGTATCGCCGTGAATCCAGACACCACACCCCCCTGCCCCCAGGTCGCTGAGCCCGACGAGGCGCCTGATCGCCAGAAGCTGAAGCTGCTGTTGGTGGCGGCCAATTTTCACCTGGCCACGCCCGATATCCGCAGCCTGCTCCACACCCTCAAGACCGAGGACTGCGGCTTTGAGGTGAGCCTGGAGGTTGTCGACCCGGCGCTGCACCCGGAGCTCCTCGAGCTCCATCGTCTCGTCGCCACCCCGGCGCTCGTGAAGCTGGAACCCCATCCCAAGCAGGTGTTTGCCGGCAATGCCCTCAACAAAAAACTGCGCAGCTGGCTGCCTCGCTGGAAGCAGGTGGAGACCGTCACCGGCCTTGGTCTCAGCCTGAGCCCCGTCGAGATCGACGGCAGCCGGACCATGCGCGAGGTCCAATTGGAAGACCAATTGCTGGTGCTCCGCCAGGAAAACGAGACGCTGATCGAACGGCTTGGGGTGCAAGAAAGCTTGCTGCGCATGGTGGCCCACGAACTGCGCACGCCCTTGACCGCCGCCAAGCTGGCCTTCCAAAGCCACCTGCTAGGCCAAATCGATGGGCCCCGGTTTCGCGACGTAATCAACCGTCGCTTTGACGACATCGAAGCGCTATCCAAAGATCTCCTCGAGGTAGGCACCACCCGCTGGGAGGCCCTGTTCAACCCCCAGCGCCTCGCTCTAGGGAAAGTGGGCGCAGAAGCGATCCTGGAACTGGAAAAACTTTGGGTGGGGCGTCAACTGCAGTTGAGCACCGACATCCCCAGCGATCTGCCCGATGTGCTCGGCGATCAACGGCGCATGCGCCAGGTGCTGCTGAACCTCCTGGAAAACGCCCTGAAGTTCACCCCAGACCGCGGCAGGGTGGGCCTGACGATGCAGCACCACACGGACCAATGGGTGCAGGTGAGCATTTGCGACAGCGGACCTGGCATTCCCAATGACGAGCATGAGCGCATTTTTCTCGACCGCGTGCGGCTACCCCAAACCTCAGGCAGCACCTCGGGCTTTGGGGTGGGCCTCTCGGTGTGCCGGCGGATCACGGAGGTGCACGGGGGGCGTATTTGGGTCGAATCCGAACTGGGAAAGGGTGCCTGCTTTCACTTCACCGTGCCCGTCTGGAGTGGCCAACCCACGCCGCTGCCCGCTAACCCGCCTTGACGAAGGGTCCCACGGACCCGTAGTTTCCAATACATCAACACGCCGAGAGGTTGGGCCAAAAGCTCCACCACACCTTGGAAGTTGTGGCCTCGCCCCCATCGTCTAGAGGCCTAGGACACCTCCCTTTCACGGAGGCGACAGGGGTTCGAATCCCCTTGGGGGTATGCAACCTGAGCACCGCAAAGACCCGGAGGATTGGCAGGTTGTTCTGTTGAGACAAGGGCCTGCTAAGTCTTGGCAGCTCGCCGCTGGGCTTCTTGCTGCACACCACGCAGGTTGCTAGCCAAATCATCGCGAAGGCGCTGTTCAATCAAACCAATCGGCATCCCAGGCCTGCCTTGCACCGTGAGCTCATAGACCAGGGACGTGACCAGCTCGTCACCCAGACCCTCGCTGCGGATGCGCCAGACGCCCTCGAAGCGACGGAAGTCGCCCTTGCTCATGGCGAACCGCAATTCCCCTCTGTCGCGATCTTCCACCAGCTCCAGCTCCACCTGGGCGCTGAAGCGAAGCCCGCAGATTTGCTGGGTTCCCACCTGCTCCAGCCCCACCCTGTTGCCGCGGCGCCAAAGCTGCCGCGAGGAGGTCAGGTTGGGGATGTAACGGCTGAGATTGGCGTAATCCGTCAGGACGGCCCAGATCCATTGGGGATCCAAGCCCAGGCGCAACTGCACCGCCAGACGCCTGGCACCCTGGGGCAAGCGCTCCATCTCTTGCTGGATGGTGTCCAGACTGCAGGAAGGCTGCTGGGCAGGCTCAAGTGGCTCGGTCAAGCGCACGCGGTCAACAAGCAGCTGCACCAAGGAAGCGGCTCAAAGGTGTTCTTGCACACAAACCTAGCGGTGACGTCGGGGTCATTGCCGCCAGGGGGGTTCCCTATGATCAGCCGGCTTTACGGGGGCTGAGCCTGCATGCAAGTTTCTACAGGCCGCGCCAATCAGTCCGATAGCCGCATGTTCACGGTTGTCGTTGAAGCCTTTGGCCTTGGCCTGCAACGCCAAGCTGAACGACGCCTGATAGTGCCCTTCTCCCAACTGCAGAGCACGGTGAAAACCATTGCCCTGCAAGGGGGGCGCATCACAGCCGTGCTGGGTTCAGGCCCAGCTTCAGGGCAAGCTCCCACGCCGCCCCAATCCCCCTCCCTACCGGCTCCAGCTCCCATGGCCGAAGCCAAAGCAGCCCCTTCGAAACCAGCAGCCGTGTCCCACGCCGACGTTCCCGTCAATCTTTACCGGCCCAAAGATCCGTTCATGGGCACGGTCACTGAGAACTACAGCCTGTTAGCCGAAGGAGCGATTGGCCGGGTCAACCACATCACCTTTGATCTCAAGGGTGGCGAACCCCAACTGCGCTACCTCGAAGGCCAGTCCATTGGCATCATTCCCGACGGCGAAGACGCCAACGGCAAGCCCCACAAACTGCGCCTGTACTCAATCGCCAGCACCCGCCACGGCGACAACCTCGAAGGTGACACCGTGTCGTTGTGTGTCCGCCAACTGCAATACGAGAAAGACGGCGAAACCATCAATGGCGTTTGCTCCACCTTCCTCTGTGACATCGCCCCAGGCAGCAAGGTGAAAATCACCGGCCCCGTGGGCAAGGAAATGCTCCTTCCCGATGATGAGGACGCCAATGTCATCATGCTCGCCACCGGAACCGGCATTGCGCCGATGCGCACCTACCTACGCCGCATGTTTGAGGACCAGGAAAGGAGCCTCAACGGCTGGAGCTTCAAGGGCAAAGCCTGGCTGTTCATGGGGTCACCCACCACGGCCAATCTGCTCTATGACGACGATTTCAACCGTTATCAACAGGAGTATCCCGACAACTTCCGCTACACCAAGGCCATCAGCCGCGAGCAGCAAAACGCCAGTGGCGGCCGGATGTACATCCAAGACAGGGTCAGCGAAAACGCTGATGAGATCTTCGCCATGATCGAAAATCCCAAAACCCACGTGTACATGTGCGGCTTGCGCGGCATGGAGCCCGGCATTGATGAAGCGATGGCCACTGCCGCAGCCGCCAAGGGCATCAACTGGCACGAATTGCGTCCCGTGCTTAAAAAAGCCGAGCGCTGGCACGTCGAAACCTATTGAGCCCCAGCCGTCAGAGCTGATCACCAGGCCCACCGCAAGGTGGGCTTTTTTGTGCTCGAGTTTGCGTAATCCCACACAGAACCAGCCCCAACACCAAAGAACCCTCACCCTTTGGTCCAGCCTCGGTAAACCAGGGGGCAGCAAGCCCAAAATCAACGATGAGTGCGGTCCTCACCAATCCGTTGCGCGTTGGCCTCCGCCAAGAGCGGGTCATCCCACCGCAGTGTCTGGTGATCTTTGGGGCCAGCGGCGACCTCACCCACCGCAAACTGATCCCGGCCCTGTTTGAACTGTTCCGCCAGCGCAGGCTGCCGAGTGAATTTGCGGTGCTCGGCTGCGCCCGCAGGCCCTGGAGCGATGACGACTTTCGCGCCCGCATGGCCGAGGCGCTCAAAACGGACATCGCAGACCACAAAAGCGCCTGGGAGACCTTCTCAGCCGGGCTCTTCTATGAACCCGTGGATCTGGAAGATCCCCAATCCGTGGTTCGCCTTGGCAGCCGCCTCGAGGTGATTGATCGCCAACGGGCCACCCGGGGCAATCGAACCTTTTACCTCTCGGTAGCCCCAAATTTCTATGGCAGTGGCTGTCGGTCCCTCGCCGCCGCAGGGCTACTGAAGGATCCGGCCCGGAGTCGGGTGGTGATCGAGAAGCCCTTTGGGCGCGATTACGGCAGCGCCCAGGAGCTCAACCGGGTGGTGAAGAGCTCGGCCAAGGAAAACCAAATCTTCCGGATCGACCACTACCTGGGCAAGGAAACGGTCCAAAACATCCTGGTGCTGCGCTTTGCCAACACCATTTTTGAACCGATCTGGAACCGCAACTACATCTCCAGCGTGCAGATCACAGCCGCTGAAACCGTGGGAGTGGAAGAGCGGGCCGGTTACTACGAAAGCTCTGGTGCCCTGCGCGACATGGTGCAGAACCACCTCACCCAGATGCTGGCCCTCACCACCATGGAAGCTCCGGGGCGGTTTGACCCCGAATCCATGCGCAACGAAAAAGCCAAGGTGCTCCAGGCAGCCCACCTGGCCAATGAAGACGAGCCGTGGAAGTGCTGCGTAAGGGGCCAATACGGACCAGGAGGGTCCAGCTTGAATCCAATCAGCGGCTACCGCCAGGAGCCCGGGGTGAATCCCAGCAGCACCACCGAGACCTACGTGGCCATGAAGCTGTTCATCAACAACTGGCGTTGGCAGGGGGTGCCCTTCTACCTGCGCACGGGCAAGCGACTGCCCAAACGGCTCAGCGAGGTGGTGCTCACCTTCCGGGAAGCACCCGTGCACCTCTTTGATGCCGCCGGGGGGGCACCAACCCCCAACCAATTGATCCTGCGCATCCAACCCGACGAGGGCGCGGAATTCAAGTTTGAGGTGAAGGCCCCAGGTTCGGGCATGCGCAGCCGCCCCGTGGACATGGCCTTCTCCTACGACGACAGTTTTGGCGAACCCTCCGACGAGGGCTACGTGAGATTGCTCGCCGACGCCATGCTCGGGGATCCCACCCTCTACACCCGCAGCGACGAAGTCGAAGCGGCTTGGCGCCTCTACACCCCCCTGCTGGAAATGCTGGAGGAGTCCCCCACCCAGTTGCCCGTGCATCCCTACGAGGCCGGCACCTGGGGACCGGCGGCGGCCGACAGCCTGGTGGCCGATGACGGCCTGACCTGGCACCGTCCCTAGGCCCTCGACTTGCCCGCTGACCCTGCATTTGCCTTCTTGTCATGTCTGCCCAACTCACCCTCCAGGCCCCCCACGCCCTGCCCCCCGCGGAGGTTCAGGGCTATCTCGACCATCTCTGGCAACAGGGGCTGGAGGCGGCCAGCGGTGCCGCCACCTTCACCCTGGTGGTATGGGATGGGGCCTGGCTTGAGCAGCAGTTGGTGCGCTGTGGGCGCGTGGATGGGCCCATCACCGGCCTGCTCCGTGATGAGGTGCTCACCGCGGCCCGCGAGGCCGCCCAGGACTGCGGGCTTCCCTTGGGCACAGCCCCCATGGATCCCCAACTGGCCTGGGCCATCGGCCGGCTGGAGGGCGGCCACCGGGCCGTGGACCTGCGCGGCCAATTTGTGGAGGCCGCCATCAGTTCCCACATGCCGCGCCGGATGATCACCCTGGCGCCCACCCTCGATCGCTCAGCCCCCCTAGAAACCCTGGTGGCCGCCTATTGCCCCTTACCCGAGGAACGGGGCGGCAGTGCGGCCTGCGGCGACGTGGTGGTCCTGCGCGGCGGTACCGGATCCCTGGAGCAAAGCCTCGGACTAATTCAGCCATTGATTGGCACCGAACTGCCCTGCTGGGTGTGGTGGAACAGCAGCCTGGATGAGGCCCCGGCCCTACTGGCTTCCCTTGCCGAGGCTCCGAGGCGCCTGGTGGTGGATAGCTCCTTGGGCACCCCCAGGCGTTGCCTGGATCTCCTGGTGGAGCGCATTGAAGCCGGCCATGCCATCAACGACCTCAATTGGATGCGCCTCCGCAGCTGGCGGGAATCCCTGGCGATGGTGTTTGACCCGCCCTCCCGCCGGGACGCCCTCGATCATGTGGTGCAACTCGACATCGATGTGGAAGGCGACCATCCCGTTAAGGGGTTGCTGCTTGCAGCCTGGATCGCCGATCGCCTGGGTTGGCACCTGGTGGACAGCTATTGGGTGGACAGCAATGGCTCCGGGAAAGGCCTGGGGGCAGGAGGAGGGATTGGCGCGGAATTTGAGCGCACCGATGGTCAAACCGTGCGCCTGCGGCTGATGCCCGTTCCCATGGGCGTCCCCAAAACCCACCCCGGCGCCATTGTGGGCCTGCGGCTGATCTGCCAGCGCACCCCAGGAGCCCCCCTGTGCGTGATTCTTTGCTCCGAATCGGGAGGCTGCATGCGTTTGGAATCGGGGGGCATGGCGAGCATGGAGTTGGTCGAGGAGGTCGTGCCCTTGCCGAATGAAAGCGAGGAGATGGAAATGGCCCGCCTGCTCTCCGGCGGCCACGATTCCACCAACCCCCTGCTCGCCGCGGCCGCCCCCATCGCTGCCAAGCTGCTGCCCAGTTAGGTCGCCCGTCGATCCAGGTCTACATGCCCTGCCTTATCGCAGCGCCCAGCAGCGGCAGTGGCAAAACCCTGCTCAGCCTGTGTCTCACCGCTCTGGCCAGTCGCCGTGGCCAGAGCCTGCAGGCCTTCAAGGTGGGACCCGACTACCTCGATCCCCAACTCCTCAGCCGGGTGAGTGGACGGCCATGCCGCAACCTCGACACCCTGCTCTGCGGCCCAGAGTGGGTTAGGCGCAGTTTCGCGTGGCACGGCAGCCAAGCCCAACTCACCCTGGTCGAGGGGGTGATGGGCCTGTTCGATGGCCGCGGTCCGAGTAGCCGCGGCAGCTCGGCGGAGGTGGCGGCCCTGCTTGACCTGCCTGTGGTGCTGGTGGTGGAAGCCTCCCGGCAGGCCGGTTCGCTGGCGGCCTTGGTGCGCGGTTTCCGCGACCACGGCCCACCCCAGGTCCCGCTGGCGGGGGTTGTGCTGAATCGGGTGGGCAGCAGCCGGCACCAGGCCCTGCTCACCGAAGCCCTGGCCAGCATCAACGTGCCCCTGCTCGGCATGCTTCCCCAGCATCCCGCCCTCGAGCTGCCCTCGCGCCATCTAGGCCTGCTCCCGCCTGGGGAATTAGCCGATCTGGAGGAGCGGGCAGACCAATGGGCCCAACTGGCGCAAGGGCACCTGGATCTCGAGCAGCTCTGGCCCCTCCTCGCCCCACCCGAGCCCCCAGCAGCCGATCCGATCCCCTGGTGCCTCGGGCACCACAGCCAGGGCCCCGAACGCAAACCTGCGGGGCTGCCGATCGCCATCGCCAGCGATGCCGCCTTCCATTTCCGCTACCCAGAAGCCACCGAGTTACTGGAGGCGGTTGGGCTCACACCGATCCCCTGGAGTCCCCTGGCCGATGAAGCGCTACCGGAGGGGTGCCGCGGGGTGCTGCTCCCCGGGGGCTATCCCGAGTTGCATGCTGGCCAACTAGCCCGGAGCCAGCGCAGCCTCCAGGACCTCGCCCGGGCAGTCCGCTCAGGCCTACCCGTGGTGGCTGAATGCGGAGGGTTGCTGCTGCTGGGTCAAACCCTGGGCGACGGCGAAGGGAACCGCCACCCCATGGCTGGCGTGCTGCCCTTCCATGGCCAGCGCGGGGAGCTGAGCCTGGGCTATCGCGAGGCGCTAGCCAGCTGCGATGGACTGGTGGTGCGCCGGGGCGAACGCTTTGTGGGTCATGAATTCCATCGATGGCAACTCGAATCAGTAGCCGATTGGGAGCCGCTGTGGCAGCTTGAGGGCTGGGGATGTCCGCAACGGAGTGAAGGATGGACAGCGCAGAACGTTCACGCCAGCTGGCTGCATCTCCACTGGGCTGGATGCCCGGTGATTCCATCGAGGCTGGCCGCCGCCTGCGTTGGCGCCGAGCCGCTGCCACGGAACGTCGCTTTCTCCAGCCCCATGACAGCAAGCCCACCGCCATTCATGAACGCTGGCGCATGATCGTGAGCGGCAAAGTGCAGGGTGTGGGCTACCGGATGAGCTGCTGTAGCCGCGCCAAGGACCTGGGCCTTAGTGGCTGGGTACGCAATCGCCCCGACGGCTCCGTGGAAGTGGAGGCGGAGGGACCCATCCAAGAACTCACCGAACTGCGTCTCTGGTGTGAAATGGGCCCAACCGCCGCCAATGTGACCCGGGTCTCCGCCAGCCAGATTGGTCCCACCGGATCCGACTGGTTTGAGGTTCGTCATTAAGTGACTGAGCTCTGGCTGCTGCGCCACGGCGCCACGGAATGGGCCCGCAACGGCCGTCACACCGGTAGAACCGATGTGCCCCTGATCGAGGAGGGGGAAGCCGAGGCCCGCGCCCTGGCCCCCGTGCTGGCCGGCCAGCGTTTTGCGGCGGTCCTGGTGAGCCCCCTGCAGCGGGCCCAGCGCACCTGCGTACTAGCGGGCTTGGCTAGCCAAGCCCAACCCTGCCCCGATCTGCAGGAATGGGATTACGGCCGCTATGAGGGCATCACCACTCTCGAGATTCGCGAACACAATCCCCACTGGAGCCTGTGGCGCGATGGCTGCCCTGGCGGAGAAAGCGCCCCTGACGTGCAGCAGCGCTGTGAGCGGGTGATTGCCCAAGCTGAAGCCCTGGCCCTGGGCATGGCCGAGCAAGGGGGCCAGCCCATGGACCAGCCCGTGGCCCTGTTCGCCCACGGCCACATCCTGCGCAGCCTGGCCGGCACCTGGCTGGGCCTGGGCGCCCAAGGCGGTGCCCTCCTCAGCCTGGCTACCGGCACGATCAGTGTGCTGGGGCAGGAACGGGAGCAGCGCACCGTCCTGCGCTGGAATGTGCCAAACCAAGGTCTGTAGCCGATGGGCGATCCGCAAACCACGGCCATGGGCCTGGGCTCCCTCCTGGGTGAGCTCTCGGCCTTTGGCCTGGCCATTGGCTTTTCTCCGATCCATATCGGCCTGTTGTTGCTGTTGCTGCTGGGCCCCAAACCGCTGAAAAGGGGCGGCTGGTTTGTGGTGGGCTGGCTGGCAACCGCAGCCCTGGCTGTGATCCTGCTGCTCACCGTGGGCCATGGCCTGCTGCTTTCCATGGACAAGGGCACAAGCCATCGCACGGGGCTTGACCTGATTGCCGCTGGAGTCTTGTTGGGCCTAGGCCTCAAGGAACTGTTGGGTACCAAAGAGGAAAGCGGCCCCCCCGGCTGGACCAGCAAGCTCGAGAGCTTTTGCGCCATGCCCCTGCCCCTTTTGCTTGGCATCAGTGGGTTGCTGGAGGTGGCCAGCCCAGATGATCTCTTTCTGTTTGCCAAGACAGCTGGCAGCTTGCTATCCGCCGATTTGCCCCACAGCCAAGAGCTCCTTGCCACCGGGTTGTTCAGCCTGGTGAGCGGCGCCCTGTTGCTTGCTCCCCTGCTGGCTTTGCTGCTTGTGGGCAAAGAGCGGGTGCTGCCCCTGCTCGAGAACGGCAAAAGCTGGCTGTTTGCCAAGGGGGATCTGCTCGTGGGCCTGGTGAGCATCGGCTTGGCGCTCTACCTGGGCTGGCAGGGGATTGGGGGTCTGCAGGTCTAGCTGGGGGCTTCGAGCCATTGGCGCCAGAGTTGGCCATCGGCAGGAGCCCGTCCCTCTGCCACCAGCGACACCGCCTGGCTGGCGCGGCTGACTGCCACATACACCAGCTGACGCCGCAGAACGTCGTCGCTGGGCCAAAAGACGTCGCCATCGACAAACACCTCCCCAAAGGTGCTCCCCTGGCTGCGATGCACGGTGAGAACCGCAGCCGGGCCAAGGGAGGCGAAGGCGTCGCGCACCAGGAAAAACCGCCGCCAGATGGCCTTGCCATCTTTTTTGCCGGCATCCCGGGCCTGTTGCCGCAGCCGCGCCAGCACGCCATCCAACGCTTTTCGGGACTCCGATCCCAAAGGGGGCAAGAGGCGCAGGTTCACCTCGATTTCGCCCGCCTCAACCGTGGCGGTGAGGGTCTCAATCACCGGCACGCCGATGCCCGGGAGGGCCGCCAATCCCAAATCGGCAAGATCACAGCGCTCGGGGGTGACATCCCGCACCACCACTTCCCGGTTGGAGCCCAACACCATGTCGGGTTCTTCACCGGCATCGTCGCCTTCGCGGCAGGCAGGCCCCATCACCGCAGAGCGGGTGATCAGCACCTCCCCCGGCAGCACGGGGAACTGGTCGGCCATCTCACCGTGCAAGGCCCGACGGGCAATCGGCACCAGCTGCTCGAGGGAGCGGTTGGTGTAGCAAAGGATTCTCGCCAGGTCGGGGTTGTCGGTTTCAGCGCTGCGGCGCAGGGCAGCCTGGGCGGCGGCCAGCCAATCGTTGCGATCCAGTAACGCCACCATTCCCTCGGCCGTTCGAATGGGGGGCAACTGGGGCGGCCTGCGGCATGGCAACAGCCCCTCCCGCAGGCCCGTGGCCAGGCGCAGCACGGGCCCCTGGTGACGCACCACCTGGGTGAGCTGGGCCTGGGTGGCGCGGCCCATGGCAAACACCGGGCTTTGGGGCTCCCCCACCGGAGGCAATTGGGCCGGATCGCCCACGAACACCAGTCGGGTGCGAAAGGGATGGGCACAGCGCAGGGCGATGTCTAGCAAGGTGCTGTCAACCATCGAGGCCTCATCGATCAACACCAAGCCCAGGTGCTCGAGGGCCATGGCGGTTTGCTCGGTTTCCTCACAGCGCTCGAGATCGCCCTGGCGCTTGAGCTTGAGCCGCAGCAGCCGGTGGATGGTGGAGGGAAACCAGGTGGCCTGGAGCCGCGCCATCGCCAGATGACTTCGCAGCACCCCCACGGCCTTGTGGGTGGGGGCCACCACGGTCCAACACAGGCCTGCGGCCTCGGCCTGGGCTAAAAACCGCATCGAGAGAAAGGTTTTGCCCGTGCCGGCATAGCCACTCAGCACAAAGGGTGTGCCATCCGCTGGGCTGGTGAGCCAATCGGAAAAGGCGGCCACGGCCCCTTGCTGATCACTGGTGAGCTGGAGATCGGCGGATCTGGAAGGGGGGCTCACGCCAAGGGGCCTATGCCAGGTAGAAACCTCTCCACCAGCTGCACAGGAGATCCCAACAGGACCAAACCCGGCAGGGCAATCAAGGGACCGATCACGCTGCCCACCAGCACCTCAAGCTTGGTGTGGCCGAGATTTTCTTTCAGGGGCTTCTGGGACCCGTCCTGGGCCAAGGACTTCAGTTCAGAGGACTTCAGTTCAGAAGAAGTCCCCCGAAGGGAATTCACGCGAGCCGCCGTCAAACCTGCCGCTCGGCGCACGCCACTGGCGTCGTAGAGCACCACAAAACACATGGTGGCGGCCAGGGCGAACAGGGGATCGTCAAAACCCATTTGCCAACCCAGGCCGGCGGCCGTACCAGTGAGCAACGCCGAATGGCTGGAGGGCATGCCACCCGTTTCGACCAGCACCTTGGGGTTCCAGCGGCGATGCACCACGAGTTCAATGGCCAATTTCGAGAGCTGGGCGATCCCGCAAGCAGCCAACCCCCACGCCAGAACGCCGTTGCTCAAAAAGGCCTCGAGAGGGTTCATCGATCACGGCTCGTGATGTAGTCGGCCAAGGCCAACAGGGGGCAAGCTTGGTCGCTCCAAGGTGCGAGGGCCGCCTTGGCTTCTGCCACCAGGGCATCGGCCCTGAGCCGAGATTCTTCCAGACCCAGGAGCTTGGGGTAGGTGGTCTTATCAGCCTTGAGATCTTTACCAGCCGTCTTACCAAGCACCTCGCTGCTGGCGGTGACATCCAAAATGTCGTCAATGATTTGGAAGGCCAGGCCAATGCCGCGGGCATAGGTGCGTAGGGCCGCCAACAGCTCATCCGAGGCACCGGCGATCAGGGCGCCACACACCACACAGGCCCGCAGCAGGGCTCCTGTCTTGTGGAGATGGATGTACTCAAGGGTTTCGAGATCGACCTGCTTGGCCTCGCACTCGATATCCACCACCTGGCCGCCCACCAATCCAGGCGCTCCAGAAGCTAGCGAGAGCTCACCAACCACCTGCAACAGCCGCTCTGCAGGCACCCCAGCGCTGCGCAAAGCCACCATTTCAAAAGCCCTTGTCAGCAGGGCATCTCCCGCCAAGATCGCGTTGGCTTCGCCAAATACGGTGTGGTTGGTGGGACGACCACGGCGCAGCGCATCATTGTCCATCGCCGGCAGGTCATCGTGGATCAACGACATGGTGTGAACCATCTCCAAAGCCACCGCCGTGGGCATGGCCAGGGAGCGGTCGCCACCGGCCAGCTCGCAGGCCGCCAGACAGAGAATGGGCCTTAGGCGCTTGCCGCCCGCCAACAACGAATAGCGCATGCATTCCCGCAGGGATTCCGGCCGCTCAGGCCCCAGGGACCCATCCAGTGCCAGCTCCACCTGCCGCCGGGCTGCGTCTAGATAGGCGCCAAAATCAAACATCGCATTGGATGCGTTTGGGTTCCCCACGTTGGAGGGGTTGACGCTCCCCGCGTTGGAGGCGTTGTCGCTCGTCGGGCTCACCGCCACCGCCATCGGGATTGCATTGCTGGAGCGGATTCTCTCAGGTACCCGCCCCCTTCAAGGCAACAGGTCGGCCAAAGGGTTATCGAGCCCACAGCGGCCACACCAGCTGCTGAAGGTATTCACCAGCAGCATCGTGACGGTCATCGGCCCGACCCCGCCTGGCACGGGGCTGATGGCACCTGCTACGGGTTCCACCTCCTCAAAGCGCACATCACCGCACAGCCTGGCCTTGGCATCGGGGCCGGCTTTGGGGTCAGGCTCCAGCCGATGAATGCCCACATCCACCACCACTGCTCCAGGTTTCACATGGTCAGCTCCAATGATGCGGGGCTTGCCAGCGGCCACCACCAGCACATCGGCCTGGCGGGTGAGCTCTTCGAGCTGCTGGGTGCGGGAATGGGCCACCGTGACGGTGGCATGGGCTGCCTGCAGCATCAGGGCCATGGGCTGGCCCACCAGGATGCTGCGCCCCACCACCACAGCCCGCTTGCCAGCAAGCTCCACCCCGGCTGCAGCCAGCAGGGCCATCACCCCCGCCGGGGTACAGCTGCGGGGGCCTGGCTCGCCTTTGAGAAGATGGCCCAAATTGAGGGTATGCAGGCCGTCAGCATCCTTGGCAGGGTCAATGGCTGCCAACAGCGGCCCCTCGTCCAGGCCAGGCGGCAGGGGCAATTGCAGCAAAATTCCATCCACCTGGGGGTCGGCATTGAGCCGTTGGATGGCGCTCAAAACCTGGGCTGCGGGTGTCCTGGCCGGCAGATGGGCCCCCAGGTTGGTGATGCCAATACGGGTGCACGCCTTTTCCTTATTGGCCACATACACACCGCTAGCGGGGTCATCTCCCACCCGCAGCACCGCCAGACCCGGGGGGCGGCCAGCCAGGGCCAGGCGTTCAGCCACCGCGCGGTGCAGTCGCTGTTCGATCTCGCCCGCCAGTTGACGGCCGTCCAAGCGCATCGCCACGGAAAACCCCACACTCAGAAGGGCATCCTGCATCCCAGCTAGCGTTTGTAAAAGATTTTGACCAAAATTTTGGCCTAGCTGATGCTTTTGCGGCGACTCCGAAGCCTCTGGCGCCAATTGCTGCGCAGCGAGCGACCAAAACAGCAGCCTGCCCTCTGGCGCAGCCGCGACACCGCCGCAGTGTTGCTGCTTTGCGCTGTGGTGGCCATGCTGTCGAGTTGGCCCTGGCTGGTGGAGCCGAGTCTCCAAGCCGGCATGCCAGCACCCTTCACCGCAAGAGCCCCGAAGGCAGCTCGGGTGATCGACAGCACGGCCTTGGACGATCGCCGCGACCAAATGCTGCACCGCACCACGGTCCAGGTGGTGGATCCCCAGGCCAGCAAAAGCTTGATGGGGGCCCTGGAGGCCAAGTTGCTCGCCGTGGAACAACAGGCCGATCGGCACCAATCCCAGGTGCAAACCATCGCTCTCACCCCGCAGGAACGGCAGTGGATCTCCAGCCTCAACCCCACGCAGCTGAGCCAATGGCGGCGCGACGTGATGCAGGCCGAATTGCGAATGCTGAGCCAGGGTCTATCGGCCAGCGTGGCGGGGAACCAACTGCTCACAGCGGCAACCCTGCAACTGGAGGACCTGCCAGCCGCTGGCCGTGATCTCGGGGCACGACTCCTCGCGAGTTCGCTGGAGGGGCATTCCAATCTGCGCAGTGATCCCGGCCTGAGCCAGCGCCGCATTGAAGCCCTCATCACCCAACAGGGCATCCCCACCATTGCCGTCCAAGCCGGCGATCTCATCACCCGCCAAGGCGAAGCGATCACACCCCAGGCCTTTGATGTGCTCGATTACTTCGGCTTGGTGAACCGCCGGCCCCGGCCCCTGACCTGGCTGGGACACTTTCTGGAGTCCATCGCCGTCTGCGGCGTGATGGTTGCCGGGCTGCGCCGCTGGCGCCCCTCCCTGGAGCCTCGCCAAACCCTCCTAGCCCTTGGGGGACTTGGGGTCGTTGGCGGTTTCAGCTTTTGGCTAGGCCCCTTGGCCAGCCCCCTGGTGCTGTTGATCCCGCCCACGCTCTTGCTCGCCCAAAGCCTCGGCACCAGCTGCGGCCTCACCTGGCTAGCGGCGGCCAGCCTGCTTTGGCCCCTACCAATGGGCGGATTGGTAGGCACCCGTCTGCTGGTGGCAGCCCTGATGGGCTCCCTTGCCGCCATCACCGCCGGGCGCCAACGGAGCCGAGCTGAACTCCTGCAACTTTCGGTGTTACTCCCCTGTGGCGCCCTGACGCTGCAATGGATCCTGCTGCAAAGTCGCAGCCCCGTCGCCCAGGTGGATCTGCTTAGCGAAGCCCTTTTACTGGGAGGCCTGTTGATGGGCGGACTTCTGGTGGCCCCCCTGATCGAGACCTTTTTCGGCCTGCTGACCAGGGCCAGGCTAATGGAACTGGCTGACCTGGAACGCCCACTGCTGCGCCGCTTGTCGTGCGAGGCCCCTGGAACCTTTGAGCACACCTTGATGATTGCCGGGCTTGCCGAAGAAGGGGCCCGGGCCATCGGCGCCGATGTGGATCTGGTGCGCACAGGCTCCTTGTACCACGATGTCGGCAAACTGCATGCTCCCCAGTGGTTCATCGAAAATCAGGAGGATGGCACGAACCCCCACGACAAGCTCAATGATCCCTTCGGCAGTGCGGCAATCCTGCAAGCCCATGTGGATGAAGGCCTGAAATTGGCCCGGCGCTATCGCCTACCCAAGCCCCTCGCCGACTTCATCCCTGAACATCAGGGCACCTTAAAGATGGGCTATTTCCTGCATCAGGCCAGGGAAAGAAATGCCAGCATCAGCGAAGCCAGCTTCCGCTACCGCGGACCCACCCCCCGGAGCCGCGAAACCGGGATCTTGATGCTGGCCGATGGCTGTGAAGCCGCCCTGCGCTCGCTCCCCCCCGGAACCAGCGAAGCCGAGGCCAAAGCCATGGTGCAGCGCATCGTGGAGGCCCGGCAAAACGACGGCCAATTGGTGAGTAGCGGCATCGGCCGGGCGGAACTCGAGCTCCTGATCCGGGCCTTTGTGCGGGTCTGGAAACGCATGCGCCATCGCCGTATTCCCTATCCAATCCCCTCCCGCAAAGCGTTTAGCGCCTAATCGCCCCCTACCGAAAGCCTCCCCGCCCGAAACCAGAGGCCCGCTCCCCGAGGCGCATCACGCCAAAGCCGGCGACCACCGCCAGCAAACCGCCAAGCATGCTCACCAACACAACGGCCAAGCCATCGCTGGCGTGACCGCGCCCAAAGGCCCGCGCCAACTCCAGCATCCAGGAGCTGAAGGTGGTGAGGGAGCCACAAAACCCAATCGCCGCCAACACCATCAACCGGGGCCGCGGGGGCCTGAGGGCAATCAGCAGGCCGATACAAAACGACCCCAGCAGATTGGCGATCAAGTCCGACTCGGCGGCCCCCCGCAGGCCCCCCACCCAGTGGCGACCCACCGTCTCCAGCTGCCAGCGCAGCAGGGCCCCTGGAATCGCCCCTGCCGCCACAAGGGCCAATTCGCCCAGCTCCATGGCCATGGTGGGACCCTGCGCGGGTGAACCCTTCATGGCTGCCCCCCGATCGCCAAGCCCGTGGCCATGGCGGTCAAGCCGCCCAGCACCGAGCCGCCGCCCAGCAGCACCGCCTCAGCCCAACGGCGCTCACGCAACACCACAAACAACTCAGCAATGAAGGTGGAAAACGTGCTGAAACTGCCCAAGAAGCCAGTGCCCAGAAGCAACAGAAGCCGCGAAGCCGAAGGCCCACAGCCCTGCGCCAGGCCCACCAGCAACCCCAAACACAAACAAGCACTCAGGTTGACGCCAAAGGTGCCCCAGTGCTTGCGGGGAAGCATCGGTTCGAAATGGTTGACCACCCGAAAGCGCAACCAAGCCCCAGGCACCGCACCCATGGCCACCAGAACAGCCTCACTGGTCATCAACGCGGGCTCCTCTGCCGCAGAAGAGCCTGAATTTTGCGCTCCAAGACAATCCCTGCGGGCAGCAAGGTGATCCCATTGGCGACGATCAAGGGACCGTCATCGGTCAGCAGTCCATAAATGCCCCAAAGGGCAATGCCGCAGGTGAACAGGCCATACATCCGCAACGAAATCCCTGAGGTATCTCGACTGCGCAAGGTTTTTAGCGCCTGGGGAAAGAAACTCAACGTGGTGAGGCTGGCGGCGACATAGCCCAAGACCTGCACCCCCAAAGGCCTCCCCGGCAGCACGCCGAGCGGCAGCAAAGTCAGGTCCATCGATGAAAGGATTACAGGCCTCTCAGCATGCAGTGCGCAACGGCCCATAGCCAAACGGTCGCGCCGCAGCCAGGATCAGGGAGTCTGCTGCGGCCCAGCGCCAGCTCGGTCCTCCTGCTTGTCATGGCATCAGCCCAAGAACGCTCCCAAACCCTGCCCGAGATGCCCGATTGGGCCCCTTGGTTGCAAGCTGGCCTTACCGCCATGCTGGCTGTGCTGTTCGTCGTCATCGCAGGCAAAATGCGCCAGCAAAGCAGCGAGATCCGCGGGCTGCAGGAGCGGGTGCAAGGCCTGGAGAACAGCCGGGCCCTCGAGCGCACCAGCGGCTTGGAACAGCAACTGCGGACGACCGTGGAACGGCTCCAAGTGGTCGAGCGCTCCAACGCCCAGCTGCAGACCCTCACCAGCGAGAACAAACTGCTCAACGATCAGCTGCGGCAACTGAACTCCGCAGCCACCAAACAAGTTCCAGCTGACGACTTGCAGCCGCTGGTGCCGCCCGTCAAACCGTAACGCTGGCGGAAAAGCAATTGGGCTTTAGCCCTTCACTGCATCGCCACTTGCACTGGGCAGGATGTAGCGCTGAAGGCCGATAAAAATCGCCAGCACCGGCAAAATAGAAACGACAGAACCAGCCGCCACCAGCCTCCAGTCGAGGGAAAAACTGCTCGCCAATTGCTGCAATCCCAAGGGAAGCGTATAAAGCTGGGGGTCATCCAAGATCACCAGGGGCCAGAGGAAATCACTCCAAGTTCCGATGAACACAAACATCGCCAGGGTGATCAAATCCGCCCGGGCAGCTGGAAGCATCACGTTCCACCACTCGCCGATCGGACTGCAACCATCACTGCGGGCGGCTTCCTCAAGCTCCACGGGCACCCCGAGGAAGCTCTGGCGCAGCAGGAAGATGCCAAAGGCAGTAGCAGCCTGGGGAATGATGAGGGCCCAAAGGGTATTTCTCAGGCCAACCTGCACCATCAACAGGTACAAAGGAATCATCACCACCTGAAACGGAATCAGAATCGTGGCCACCACCAGGGCCAGCACGAACCCCCTGCCCGCAAAGCGCATCCTGGCCAAGGGATAGGCCGCCAGTGAACAAAACACAAGATTGGCGATCACCGCCAATCCACTCACGATGGTGCTGTTGAGCAGGTAAGTGCCCATCGGGTTGTCGCGAAACAACCGGCCATAGGCCTCGAAGCTGGGTTGGGAGGGCAGCAGGGCCGGCGCTCTGGTGAAGATGTTTTCCGCAGGACCCTTGAGCGACGTGCTCACCAGCCACAGCAGCGGCACCAACATCGCCAGGGCCAATAACACCAGCAGAACCAGCTGTAGGGCGTTGGTGCCCAGGGCGCGGGAACGGTTCTTCAAACCCTGGGCCGCTCCGCCAGGGGCAGATCGCCCAGGGCGGGCAAGGGGGTTTTCTGGGGGTGGAGGGGCTGCACAGCAGTTCCTGCAATCAAGCGGTTGAGGGCATTCACGAAGGCCTGGGCAGCCGCCACGACGATGTCGGTGTCGGCGGCATGGCCGGAATACAGAACCCCCTGGTGGCGCAGGCGAATGGTGACATCACCCATGGCATCGATGCCTTCGGTGACACTCTTCACCGAAAACTCCACCAGCTCATTGGGCACCTGGGCCAGCCGATTCAAGGCCTGACAGACCGCATCCACAGGTCCTGTGCCGATCGAGGCTTCGGTGATTTCAGCTCCATCGCTGGTGGTGAGGGTCACGGTGGCGGTGGGCTGGAGGTTGCTGCCGCAACTCACCTGCACGCTCTTGAGGGCAAAGCGCGGTTCAGCCTGCTGCTGCACCTGTTCGCTCACGATCGCCTCGAGATCGCGGTCGCTGATCTCCCGTTTGCGGTCAGCCAGTTCCTTGAAGCGGGCAAAGGCATCATCGAGATCTTCGCGCTCCAGGCTGTAGCCCAAGTCCTCAAGGCGGGAGCGAAAGGCACTGCGGCCCGAAAGCTTGCCGAGGGAGATGCGGTTGTCCGCAAGACCAACCGTGCGGGCATCAATGATTTCGTAGGTCAGGCGGTGCTTAAGCACGCCGTCCTGGTGAATGCCCGATTCATGGGCAAAGGCATTGGCCCCCACAATCGCCTTATTGGGCTGGACCGCCATGCCGGTGAGGTTGGAGACCAGCCGGGAGGTTTTGGTGATCTCCTCGGTGCGCACCCCAGTCAGCGGCTTCGTGCTGTCTGCCGGGAAGCCCAGAAAGGGGTTGAAATAGCTCCGACGCACATGCAAGGCCATCACCAACTCCTCGAGGGAGGCATTTCCGGCCCGCTCACCGATGCCATTGATGGTGCATTCGAGCTGGCGGGCTCCGTTTTTGACGGCCTCAAGGAAATTGGCCACCGCCAAGCCCAGGTCGTTGTGACCATGCACGGAAATCACGGCCTGGTCGATGTTCGGCACGTTGGCGTTGATGCCAGCAATCAGCTCCCCAAACTCCGCCGGGGTGGCGTAGCCAACGGTGTCGGGAATGTTGATGGTGGTGGCACCGGCGGCGATGGCCGCTTCGATCACCTGGTGCATGAACTCAGGATCACTCCGGCCGGCGTCTTCACACGAGAACTCGACATCGTCGACCAAGGAGCGGGCGTAGGCCACCATCTCGGAGGTAATGGCCAACACCTCAGCGCGGGTTTTGCGCAGTTTGTGCTCGAGGTGGATGTCGCTCGTGGCAATAAAGGTATGGATGCGGCGATTGGCCGCAGGAGCCACGGCGTCGGCACAGGCCTTGATATCGCCCCGGGCCGCCCGGGCAAGCCCACAGATAATGGGTCCATCAACGCCGCCCACCACCTCAGCGATGCGCTGGACAGCGCTGAAATCCCCGGGGCTGGCGAAGGGGAAACCGGCCTCGATGATGTCCACTCCCAGGCGGGCGAGCTGCTGGGCGATCGCCAACTTCTCCTCCAGGTTCAAGCTGGCGCCAGGCGACTGCTCTCCGTCCCGCAGGGTGGTATCGAAGATCAGTACCCGGCCAGGATCGCGGGCCATACAGGCACCTCTAAGCGGAATGACTATGAGTTGAGGCCACTCTAGGGGTTGGGGTCCCGAGGAGGCCCAAGGGATCAATCAAGCCCCCTAGCGACTTCTCGAAAACACCGGCTCTTGAATGGCCTCGGCCTTCTCGAGATTGATCCTGAGCTCGGCAAGGTCCCAAAAGCGATCGACGGCGTTGCGCAGTTCCCGGGCCGCCATGCCCTCGGTGCCAATCAAAGTGATCCGTATCCCCTTGGCCCGCAACACCTCAACCAAGCGCTCCAGATCCCGACTGCCACTCAAAAGCCACACCTCGTCGCTGCGATCGGCCACCGCCATCAAATCCAAGGCAATCTCCACATCGAGATTGGCCCGGACGAATTGCCGTTGGTCTCCTTCCCCCAGCTCGCGCAAGGGCTTGGTTCGGACCGTGAACCCCAAACCGGTAAGGGCATCGCGAAAGGGGCGTTGGTCGGTGGCGTCCTTGAGGCCCGCATACCAAAAGGCACTTCCCAACTCCAGGCCCTCTTGGGCCTGGGCAAAGGCCAGCAAGCGCCGGGGGTCGAAAAACCAACCCAACTTCTGCTGGGCATAAAACATTCCGTGGCCATCGACAGCCAGGGTCAGCTGCGGTGGGGCTTGGGAACTTCGGGCCTGGGGAGTGGGCATTAACCCCACCCTAGAAGCTTCCCTTAGTATGTCTGCAGTGGGTGATGACCATGGCCGCAGGCGATCTGGCCCTGGGAAATCTCGCGATTGTGCTGCACGCGCACCTGCCCTACGTGCGCAGCAGCGAACCCGGATCCCTCGAAGAGGACTGGTACTTCCAAGCACTGCAGGAGAGCTATCTGCCCCTGTTGGAGATGCTGGAAACGGCGGCGGCTGACCGCCACCAGCAGCCCCGACTCACCCTGGGCCTTTCCCCAACCCTCCTATCCCTGCTCGGCGATGGGGAGCTCAATGGGCGCTTCCTGTCCTGGGTGCAGCAGCGGCAAGACCTTTTAGCCCAAGCCCCAGCCAGCCATCAAAAGGCTGCAGACCAGCTATTGCGCCAACTCCAGGGAACGGTGCGGCAATGGCAGCGCTACCGGGGCCAACTCATTCCCCGCTTTCGGCGCCTCCAAGACCTTGGGGTGCTCGATCTCATCACCTGCGCCGCAACCCACGGATACCTACCCCTGCTGCGTCAGGTGCCCGAGGCCGTCCGCGGCCAAGTGCGGACAGCCATTGCCGAGCACGAGCGCCAACTCGGCGAACGCCCCCAGGGCATTTGGCTGCCTGAATGCGCCTACTACGAGGGCCTCGACCAGATCCTGGTGGACAACGGTCTGCGCTACTCGGTGCTCGATGGCCATGGCCTCCTCCATGCCCTGCCGCGGCCCCGCTATGGGGTGTTTGCACCGATCTGCTCCCCAGGGGGCGTGGCTTTCTTTGGTCGTGACGGCAATTCAACCCTGCCGGTTTGGAGTGCCCGCGATGGCTACCCCGGCGAAGGGGTCTACCGGGAATTCCACCGCGATCTCGGCTGGGATCTGCCTGAGGAGGAGTTGGCGAGCCGCGGAATCCCCAGCCGTCGCCCCCTTGGCCTCAAGCTGCACCGGGTCACGGGCCAGGGGTGCCCTTTGGAAGAGAAGCAGGCCTACGAGCCCGCCGCTGCCAGCGTCAAAGCCGAAGAGCATGCAGCGGTCTATCTGGAAGACCGGGCCAAGGAACTGGGCGGATTGGCCAGTGCCATGGAGCAAGCGCCCCTGCTGGTCGCCCCGTTTGACGCCGAGCTCTTTGGCCATTGGTGGTTTGAAGGCCCCCAATTTCTTGCTGCCCTATTTCGCCAAGCCACCTCCCATGGCGTGCGCCTGGTGACCCTGAAGGAATGCCTGGCCGGCGAGGCTGCGATCCAGATCTGCCGACCCTCCCCCAGCAGCTGGGGCCAGGGGGGCTACCACGACTACTGGCTCAACGACAGCAACGCCTGGGTCGTGGCGGAATGGCAACGGGCCTCGACAGCCATGGTGCGCCGGGTGAATCGGGGCGTTGGCAGTGCTGAACACCGCCAATACCTCACCCAGGCCGGCCGTGAATTGCTCCTAGCCCAAAGCTCGGACTGGAGTTTCATCCTGCGGGCCGGCACCACCACCGACCTGGCCCAAGAACGGATCGAACGCCACCTTGATCGCTTCTGGCGACTCATTGATGCCATTGACAACGGCACCCCTTTAATCGCTGAATGGCTCGAGGCTGTGGCCGCCGAGGACGGACTGTTTCCCCTGCTCAATGCCGCCGATTGGGTGAGCATGGACTGACCGCCGTCCATCAACGCCCCAGCCCACTCGACGGAAAGCAAGCCACACCCTCCTCCCAAATCAGCGCAAGAGCTCCAATCAACCAAGGCATCCTGCAACGGACGCGCCGCAACAAGCAACTTTCTGCAAAGGAACTGGCTTGGGTGAGTGTCGTTTCAGCCAATCAATGCCCGGATGCTGAGATCAGAAGAAAGAATTAAATGTTGTAGAATCAGGTCAACCGGCAACCATAGGAAAACCATGAAAAGGAATCAGACATACCCCGAATCCATCGAAAAATCGCTGATTGGCGTGCTTACAATATTGTCCCTGAGTAGCACAACTGCCCTGGCCGCTCAGCCAACCGACAAACAACGTGAAGACACCCACCCATCCTGTGGATGCCTAAATGCCGTTCTTTCGGCAGGCTACACCCTTGAAAATAACAAAAAGGATAAAGACGACAAATACGACAAAAAGGACAGGGACGACAAGGACGATAAATACGACAAAAAGGATAAAGACGACAAAGGCGATAGAAAAGATAACGACGATAAAGACAGAAATGAAGGCAGAAGTGCTTCCACCTCAAAAGCAGAATCGCGTCCCCGGCTTACGGGCCTGCTGATTTATGAGGTCTATAAAAATGGTCTTGACTTTGATGTCTACGTAGACCCCCAAAATTGCCAGATCCGGTCTGTCATCCAAGACAGGTGAATCCATACACCTCTCCAATCTCATCATTAACCCCATGAAAACTCGGTTCTGCATCACGATTGCATTGATCGCACCATTACTCGCCAGCTGTCAGCCAGGCTCCTTTTTCAACTGGGGGCAACAACGTGGGCCCGAGTGCCTTAAACGAGGCGATCTCAACTGTGAAGGGGCAGACTTGAGAGGACAAGACCTCTCTTCGGCAGAGCTGAAGGGGTTCAATCTGCGTGGAGCCCAACTAACAGGCTCCGATCTATCCAACGCTGACCTGCGTGGAGCCAATCTTAGCGATGCCACGTTGATTGGCACAGACCTGGAATCAGCACAATTGCAAGGCGCGCATCTTCAGCGTGCACTTCTGAGGGATGCCGACATTGAGAGCGCCAACCTCTCCGGCGCGGATATCAGAGATGCCGATTTAGAAGGCTCTGATGCTGAGTCGGCTAAATTTATTCGTGCCAATCTCAGCAACGTAAAGTTTCGTGGCGCAGACCTGGAAAGCGCTGACTTCCTGGAAGCAAAAGCCATAGGTATCAATTTGATTGGTGCCAGCCTTGGCAAGGCCAGGCTGAACAAAGCCAATTTCAGCCAGGCTAATCTGGAGGCAAGCGATCTAGGTTCAGCGCGTCTTGCCGAAACCAATCTGACCGGGGCAAACCTGACCTTAGCGCGGCTAAGTCCTCGTATTATTCTATCCGCCACAACTCAGGTTCAGGCCAAAGGTTCGAAAACATCAGCAGTCGCTTTAAGAACCCAGCCGAACAATACTGCAGATGATATCCTTGAAGCCTCGGGACTGAGCGATGACAGCAGGGTTGGGGCGCTCATATTCAAAACAGATTTCACAAATGCCAACCTCAAGGATGCAGACATGGGAAATACAATCCTCTATCAAGTAAACCTCAACAAGGCAAACCTAACAGGGGCAAACCTAATCGGCTCACGCTGGATTAATGTAACCAGGGATGGAACCATTTGCAGCACATCCAAAGGCAAACGAGAAGACTGCACGCAATATACCCAAAAGAATCAGGCTACAATCAAGCAAGCGCTATCCTATCTGAACTGGCTCAAGGTCCGCCCCTACCCCGAAGACTGACCCCACAGTCACCCAGCAATAATCACACCGAAACGGCAAAACCCCATCCATGCTCTAGCACATGTTAATCAACTCAAGCCAAAGAATGCGTAAAATAATCTTCATTGTCTTAGCTTGCGCCATATCAATCATAATCTTATCTGGAATCTCAGCGACTGCATTACAAATAAAATCAGAGGCACTCCCAACAACCCAAGCAGAACCAAAAGAGATCGCAAAAACGTCAATCATAGTCGAAAGAATTGGCGAATTTGATTATGACGAAGATACATTCAATGCATCCTTCTGGATTACCAGTGAAACCACTTCTGCCAAAGGAAATCCAATTGAAGGGATCGAACTAGCAAATAGCTTAAAGTCTTCGGTTGAATCTACCGGAATCACTAAAACCGGGAATAAAAGAATTTTTCGCAAGCGAGTTTTGGGTACTTTTCATCACCCATGGAATCTGAATCGTTATCCTTTTGACCTGGAAAATCTACAAATTGTCCTAAGAGATCCCAAGGAAACCTTGGGAAACTTTACCATGGTCGCAGATGTTGGTGAGTCGGGATTAAGAAGAATTCCCAAGGTCATAGGAGAATGGCGAGTCAGAGGATTTACTTTTCAAAACGAAAGCAAAGACTGGGCAGAAAAAAACCTGCTCAACTTTGGAGCGGTAAACAAAGAACCAATCGAATCAGATTTGGTGTTCACAATTCGACTGGCTAATTCACACACAAAAGGCGCTCTTAAACTTTTATCTGGCGGTATCGTTGCCGCAGGTATCGCCGCCATTTCTTACACTTTAACTCCAAATATTATTTCAAACCCGAATTCCAGGTTTGGGGCACTTTCAGCGAGTCTTTTCGCCGCTGTCATTAGCATGCGATCTGCCTACGGATATTTAGGGAACCCTTACGACGTAACCTTGATTGACAAAATATACTTCTTGATTCTTGGCTACATCTTTTTCTCATTTGCTTACACAAGTTACCTGTGGAGAATCTTTGAAGATCCAATCCACACCAACTTTGTTCAATCTTATTCATACAAAGCTGGTGCAATCAGCACAATTACACTCATCATATTAATTGCCATCACCACAATCAATTCGGCTTTCTTCGGCTAGACGATTAAAGCCGTAATTTATTACATTTCCTCTAAAAATGTCATAGGAGCTGAATGTCAAGTGAAGCCTTTACCCGATCGGCATGAAGCAAAAAGGCTAGCTAGAAAAAATAATTCGGCTTTTTCGTTAAAGCAAATTACACCAAAGCCAGCGTAGACATACTAAAGCCAAATCCCGACCGATTCACGCATGGGTCGGGCATCACAAGCACACCAGATACGGATGCAATAAAAGTATCTTAGTTCACTTTCAATCTTTTCGTAATCAAAAAACAACCATCAAAGCCCTGTATCAACCAAACCAAAAATCTATTTCCACGCGTCTACCAGAAAAAATCCATCATGGCTTAGCAGGCTTCACTGGAGGAGTAGGCTTGGAAACCGCAGAATTTGCAATGGGGGCAGAATCCTCGGAAAGATATAAAACAACTCCTCCCTTTCGAATGTCAACGCGACGAGATGTGGTTCGATTATCGTTGGGATTTTGCTGTTGATTGATTATTTTAGCCTGCTCTGGGGTCAGACCTTTCCCAGCAGAAGCTCCAGCATCTACATTTGTTTCCCGCATTCCCCATTCCTCTGCGTCAATGGCTTCATCGAAGCCAACTAACACAATATCCCCTACTTGCACATTAATTGTTGGTACTTGCTTCGCTCCATAGGTGTTACGCATCTCTCGAGTTAGTGAAGTCACAATCTTTTCAGCTGCGTTTGCAGAGGTCTCGATGCGCTTGCTGTCCTGAAGTGGATCACCCGTCGTTGGCTTAGAGGCGCATCCGCAGGCAGCAAAAATAAGAAAAACAATCAGTCCAGATAGGCGAAAGCGAGCGGGCACTGAAATCAGGCAATGAGCTTATCAAGCTTATCCCCGCTCCCAAATCGTCCACACTCTATGAAGCGTTATTAACAAAGCATGGGGGCTGGATTATCAATCAAGGGGCTCAGTTAAATTGCCGATCCAAACAAAAAGGCATCCTTCTTCTGATTTGACTTGACAAACATAAAGAATAGCATTCGCGAAACGATCTCGTGAGATCGCAAGGTCTGTTATTGAGAATTCATCACCACTAACCCTACTACTTTAGCAAAAGGGCAGGCCATCATTTTTTTGACGACATATAAAAACCAAAGACAATTAAATTTATCACAAGAAAACTCATCTCGAAGACAGCACATTACTGCACCTAGCCATCTCCAGGGTTCACGAAGCAAAGAAACTGGGATTGAGCGATGCCCTCAGTCCAAAGTATTCGATTCATACGCCATGGACTGGACCTGCCTGCAGATCCATCCATTTCAATTCAATTCAGCACCAATCTTATTAATCTCGCAGACCTTTTAATCCCCACTAGCTCATCGAAAAGGAGCCCTATTAAGCTCAGCTTGAGAAGTTTTTATTTAACTCATCAATTATCGCATTCAACCCTAAGATCTTAACAATTTTCAAATGACGTCAAGGATCTACATCGTCCTTTAACTTTTACCAAAAGACAGAGCCCACAGCGTACTTGATTAGAATAATTATGGGTGCAAAGAATAGACAATTTCAAAAAATACTGCAAGGATCCATTCCAATTTGCTAATCCCAAGCACCCAGGGATTTCATAACAACGTTGGGAAATACCCACTGAATCCTCGACCCCGAACGTACGCAATGGGTAGGTATTGTTTCGCTTTTACTTCTCCAGTTTCACGGTGTTGCCCAGGCGCCTCAGCCCGCAGGCCACAGCAACCGCAACCCCAGCGCCAACTCCCTGCCCTGCATCGCCATCAGGCCTCCCTTCACGCTCCAAGGTGCCGTGGCAAACAGCCGCACCATGGCCCCCAGAAGTTCGGGCAAACTGGCGGTGTTCGCAAGGAAGCCATACCACTGCGAATTGGGGAGGGAGAAGAAGGTGGCGAAGTGGGCCCGCAGCTGGGGTTCGGTGAACCGCATCAGCTTCTCCAGACCGAATTGGTAAAGCGCATGTTTGCGGCGCAGCTCTAGCGGCCAAAGGGCCTGCCAGCCGGCGTGGGCCAGCTGGGCCGAACTGGCCGCCGGATCGCTGCACAACAGCTCCGTCACCGCCGCTGCCACCGCCGGAGCCCGGCGCAACAGCGAACCCACCATGTACCCCGATGCGGGATGAACCATCGAGGCCGCCCCGCCGAAACCGAGCACCGGCTGCTGCAGGTCTGGCAGGGGCAGGTTCATTGGAAACAGGCAAAACTCCTCGTGTTCCACCTGCTCTACCGTGATGCCGCGGTGGGCCAGGCGCTGGTGAAGGCGTTGCTGCAAAATCTCGAAGGGCACCGCCGGCGCCAGGGCTAGGGAGGTCTCCTCCAGAAAGAAGCGACCCTCGCCAAGGTCCATTGCATACAAAAAAGTGGGCGGCCCTGTCCGCTCTGCTGTGCTGAGGTGGTCGCTGCGGTAATCCATCAGCACGAATTGCTGGGGCTCCACCGGTGACGCTGAACAACGGCCCACGATCCCGTAGGCCGCCTGACCAGCCACCGGGCCCTCATCGGGTCGTTGCACCAGCAACGGCTTGTGACCCGTTGCATCCACCACCAGCCGGGCCCGCAGCTCGCGGCCATCGGCCGTGCCCAGCACGCTGCCGCCGGCGAGATCGCGCGCAACGTGCTGGGCCTGGCCCCGCAGGAGTTCCACGCCGCCACGCCGGCAGGCCTCAAGCCAGTGCCGCTTGAGGGCTTGGCGGTTGAACAGGCCGTAGTCGCGCCCATGGGAGATGGGGGCATTGGCCAGATCGGCTGGATCTTCCGAGCCAGCTCCGAAGTAGCTCACCGTGTGGCTCCAGCGATGCTCCAGCAAATGACCCAGGCCCAGGGCATCCACCTCATCACCCCAAATCCCATAGACATTTGACCATGGATGACTCCAATCTGTAGTCGATAGAATGCCAACAGTGATCTTCTCGTTGGCAAAGGCGGCCGCAATGGCGAGGGCCGCTGGCCCGCCGCCCAGCACAAGCACGTCGTAATGCCCAGCCACGCTTCCAGATCGAACGCTCAAATCTCCACCTCGAGCACCAACCGGTTGTTAGAGCGAAGCCCTTCATCTTCAAGGATTTGACGCTCAGGGTCGGCAATCACCTCCAAACGATGGCGACCGGCAGGCAGCTCCAGAGGCACTTGGAAGGTTTCGCTGGCACCCGCGTCCAGCCAGGGAACGTGCAGAAAGCGGTGACTGCTATAACGGTCATCCACCACCACAGCCACACCCACATTGCTCACATCCATCGCCCCACGATTGGCAACGGTGAAGTGGACATCGCCAGCTGAATAGCGCAAATCTTCTACCCCCAGGTCGCTGCCAAGTTGGTGCAGCTGCTGCAGGGGATAGAGCACCAGGCTCTGCAGCTGGCGCAAGGTCGTGCCGGGATGCTCGTGGTGGAGATGGCCGCCGTAGCGCAGGTCGGTGCTGCAGCCATGCAGATGCAGATGGGCCCCTGCATCAGGAATAGTGACCCGACCGCAGGCGGGATCGGTGTCGAAAAAGCCGCAGCACTCCCACTGCAACGACCGACCCAAAAACCGGATCGGATCGCTGGGATCCCCTGGATCGTCCGGCGCCAACCGGTAGTGCTGAAGCAGTTGATAGATGTTGCGCGATGCGGTGCCGTCGCTGGCCGCACTGCTGGCTACGGCGGTGTTACGCCGCTGCTGCCCCATGCACAGTTTCGAGGCCACCGTGATCACCAGCGCCTCCCAGTGCGCCACGAGGCGCAGGCCATAGATCGGTGCCTCCGCAAGGCTCCCCTGCTGGCGTAGCTGGGCAATCGCCTCAGCCACGAGCTCCTGCAGCGGCCGGCCTCGCACCTCGCCAAGACTGGACAGATCCAGAGGCGTTCGTAGGGCGGTGGCATCACCGCTGAAGCACACGTAGGGGAAGTGGCTGCTGCCATCCCCGGGGCGCAGGGCCCGTATGCCGCCATCGCCGGACTGGCATTTCCAGATCGTGGTGGCAAGGCCATCGGCATCCTGCAGGAAGGAGAGTTCCCCGTTGTCGATGCTGGTGGTGGTCCCCAGGCCAAGCACATCACCCTGAAGCGGAATACTCTCCAAGGGCAAATGCTCGCGCACATCCCCCTGGATCAGGTCGCTCACCGTGTTGGCGATCCAGAATCCGACCGCCATCAGCGCTCAGGCCTCGGTGCTGGCCGCGTCAATCGCCGCAGATTCCAACTCCTCCTCCTCAGCGGCAGGGGGCACCAACACCACTTCGGAGAGTCGATCGCCAGAGTCGAGCTTCTGGAGACGCACCCCTGTGGCCGCCCGCGATTGCTGGGGAATGGCATCGGCCTTTGTGCGCACGATCACCCCCCGCTCGCTCACCAAAAGGAGCTCCTCTCCAGCCCCAAGCACCTTCAGCCCCACCAACACATCCCCATCGCGGCGGAACTTGATCGCCCGCAATCCCATGCCGGCCCGCTTTTGTAGGCGGAACTGATCGACGGGCACCCGCTTACCCAAACCACTGGCCGAAGCCACCAGCACCCAGGGGCCCTCGCTCGCTCCCACGTCATCGGCCAGTTCACCAGCCAGTTCTGTGGCCAATTCGCTATCGCCGTCATCGTCAGCGATGGGTGCGGCATTGGCCACCCGATCAGCCAACTCGGCAGGCAACACATCCATGCTTACCAGCTGGTCGCCACCGCGCAGGTTCATGGCCCGCACGCCCCGGGCGGTGCGGCCCAGGGGACGCAATTCACTGTCATTAAGACGGAAGTGGATCGTCATGCCCTTCAGCGAACCGATCAGCACGCTGTCGCCAGGCAAGGCCAAGCGCACCCAGGTGAGGGCATCGCCCTCCTCCAGGGAAATGGCAATCAAGCCATTGGAGCGAATGTTGGAGAAGGCCGACAGCCGGGTGCGCTTGACGTAGCCGCCACTGGTGAGCATCACCAGCACGCCGTCTTCCTCAAAGGCGCTCACCGCCAATAACGAAGTGATCTGCTCTTCCCGGGGGATGGGCAGAAGCTGCACAATCGGCGTGCCCTTGGCGGCCCTGCTGCACATCGGTACCCGATAGGCAGGCACCGAATACACCACACCGCGATCGCTAAACAACAACAGGGAGTCGTGGTCGTTGCAGCTGATGAACAGCCTCACCGCCTCCTCACCCTGGCTCTTGGTGCCGGCCTTACCCCGGGTGCCCCGGCTGGTGGCCTCAAACTCATTGACCGGCATCCGCTTGAGATAGCCGGTTTCGGTGAGCATCACCACCGAACGCTCATTGGCAATCAGGTCGATGTCTTCGAGGCCTCCCTCGAGGTCAAGTATTTCCGTGCGGCGGGGGGATAGGTATTTGGCGCGGATGGCTTGAAGCTCATCAACAATGATGCCGAGCACCCTCTCGCGGCGGCCGAGGATGTCCTTGTAGTCGGCGATTTTGGCGACCAGATCCTCATGCTCGAGTCGAATCTTGTCGGCCTCCAAGGCGGTCAGCCGCCGCAACTGCATTTGCAGGATGGCGTCTGCCTGGATCTCGCTCAAACCATGGCGCTCCTGGAGCTGTAAACGGGCTGTGGCCGCATCGGACGCCGCCCGGATTAAGGCAATGATCGGATCAAGTTGGTCGAGGGCCAACAACAGGCCCAAGAGGATGTGGTCCCGTTCCTCCGCTTTACGCAAGAAATAACGGGTGCGGCGTTCAATGGTCTGGACCCGGAAGTCGAGGAACACCCGCAGCATCTTGCTGAGGGTGAGCAGCACGGGCTCGCTATTGACCAGCGCCAACATGTAGGCGCTGAAATTGTTTTGCAGGGGGGTGAGCTTGAACAGGTTATTCAGCACCACCTGGGGATAGGCGTCGCGACGCAGCTCGATCACGATCCGCATGCCATCGCGGTCGCTTTCATCCCGGATATCAGCAATCCCTTCGAGCTTCTTGTCATTCACCAATTCGGCGATCCGCTCGATCAGGGCAGCCTTGTTGGTTTGGTAGGGAAGCTCGGTGATGATGACCGCATCGCGGTCAGGGCGCCCTTTCGCCTCGACCATTTCAATCGAAGCCACACCCCGCATGGTCACCGAACCACGGCCGGTGGTGTAGGTCTCGCGGATGCCCCGGCGGCCCAGGATCTGCCCGCCGGTGGGGAAATCGGGGCCAGGGATGATCGCCAACAATTGTTGATCGGTGATTTCAGGGTTGGCAATCAGGGCCAACATGCCGTCAATCAATTCGGTCAGGTTGTGGGGGGGGATGTTGGTGGCCATACCCACCGCAATGCCAGCCGAGCCGTTCAACAGGAGCTGGGGGATGCGCGCCGGCATCACCGTGGGCTCCTGCTGGGAACCGTCAAAGTTGTCGGCGAAGTCGACCGTTTCGGCCTCGATGTCTTCCAACAAGGCGTCGGTGGTCAGCGCCTGCAGCCGGGATTCGGTGTACCGCATGGCGGCCGGTGGGTCGTTGTCCACCGAGCCGAAGTTGCCATGCCCATCGATCAGGGGCATGCGCATCGAAAAGTCCTGGGCCATCCGCACCAAGGCGTCATAAACGGCCGTATCCCCGTGGGGGTGATATTTCCCCAGCACCTCACCCACCACCCGGGCGCATTTCCGATAGGGCCGATCGCTGGTGAGGCCCAGCTCATACATCGCGTAGAGGATGCGGCGATGCACGGGCTTGAGGCCATCGCGGGCATCCGGGAGGGCCCGTCCCACAATCACGCTCATCGCATACTCCAAGTAGGAGCGCGACATCTCGTTGCGGAGGTCGGTCTGAATGATCCGTTCGTCGGAACTACCGGGTCCGGTGGTTTCCGCCATGCATGACCGCCTTAAGCAACGATCAGTTTATCGGCACCCCCAGCACTTGTCCGAACTCGGAGCCCCGTGAGCCTGCCGATCCGCACTGAAGCCCAATTACGCCAACGCCAGGAGCAGGGCCAACTCCAGGTGCGTACGGCCGCAGAATTCCGCCACTTGGTGGAGGAAGCCGGCCTGCCAGAGGCCTACGCCCGAACCGATGTGGTGGTGGCCGCCGATGCGTGCTTCACGGACCAGGCCAGCCTGCACGTGAGCCTGGGCCCGACGGATCCTCCGATCCGCCTGCGCTCGGCCCAACTGGCCGGGATCAGCGCTGGCTGCGGCCACGGCAGCACCGATTTCATGCTGCCCATGGGCGGCGGTCTCGCAGAGCCGGCCCGCTTCGGGGGCGCCCAGGTGCTTGGGGCCCTGCTGGCGGGGGCAAGTGTTCCCCTCTCTGCCCTTGGCGACGGAACAGCCCTGCATCCCCGCCGGGAGCTCCACACCGAGCTCAGTTTGGAGCGCATCGCCGCCGGGCGCCTACTGCTGCACCGGGGCATCAGCGAAAATGGAGTCGTCGCCATCAGCAGCGCCGAAGGGTTGACCGCCAGCCCCTATGGCCCCCTGCTGGGGCCCTTCACCACGGGGCTCTATTCCTGCGGGGGTGCCGGCAGCATCGGGCTCACGATGCCTGGCCTCTCCCTGCTCGGCCCCGGTTCCCCCGTGCTGGTTGGCGGGGCCGTCGGCTGGGTGCTGGGCAGTGGCAGCGGCCACAACCCCAAGGTCAAACGCCAGTCCACGGGCCATGCCCTGAGCCCGGGATGTGCGGCCGCCCTGAGCGTCGATCTACACGGACTCCAAGCCCAGTGGGTGCGGCCCTGCTTTTTTGAGGGTCATGGCAGTGGCCTGCTGGTGGCCATCGCCGCTCCGGTGCCCCTGATCAACAAATCGGTGGCTCGCCATGCCGCAATCGGGAACGACGCCCTGGAGGCGCCCCTGCTGGATCTGGCCATACCTCGGCGGTTGAAGCCCAGCCTGGGAACGGCCCGCTACAGCGACCTTCTGGCAGGCGAACTGCCCATCAAAGGCCTGGCAATGAGCTGTGCACCGGCCCATAGCCCAAGGCTGGCAGCGGCCATCAGCCAAGAGCTGATCACCCGCCTCACCGAAGGGACGTTCCCCTTAAGCCTGCCTCTCCAACCCTTAAATCCCAGGCCAACCCTGGTGGCGCTTGAGGCCTAAGACCCAAGGACGGTCCCGCCTCGAATCCATAGCCGACCTGGCGACCAAGGCCCACGACCATTGACCGCTCTGATGCGGATCGCCCGCTATCGCGCGACCGCCCAATCAGGGTTCGAGACAGCAGGCCACTTGATAGGTTGGCCCGAATACGTAAGTTTCAGGTGGACATTCAGCTCGGTCGCTCCCGCACTGTTCGTCGCGCCTACGGCATCGATGAAATTGCCCTGGTTCCCGGTGGTCGCACCGTGGATCCTGCGATTACCGACAGCAGCTGGACCCTGGGCGGGGTGACCCGGGAAATCCCAATTATTGCTAGCGCCATGGATGGCGTTGTCGACGTGGCCATGTGCGTCGAGCTGGCCAAGCTCGGAGCCCTGGGCGTTCTGAACATCGAAGGGGTCCAATGCCGTTATGACGATCCCAACCCCGTGTTGGATCGCATTGCCGCCGTTGGCAAAGACGAGTTTGTGCCCTTGATGCAAGAGCTTTACAGCCAACCCGTCCGAGAAGACTTGATTCGTCAACGCATTGGCGAAATCAAACAAAAGGGAGGCATCGCAGCTGTGAGTGCAACCCCGGTTGCAGCCCTCAAATTCGGCAAGGCCATCGCCGCTGCCGGTGCCGACCTCTTTTTCGTACAGGCCACCGTGGTTAGCACCGAGCACATCGGTCCGGAAGGTCAGGCCACCCTCGATCTGGCCTGCCTCTGTCGCGACATGGGAGTTCCTGTGATCCTTGGCAACTGTGTGACCTACGACGTCGCCCTTCAGTTGATGCGGGCCGGAGCCGCCGGCGTGATGGTGGGCATCGGACCTGGGGCCGCCTGCACCTCCAGGGGCGTTCTCGGCATCGGCATTCCCCAGGCCACATCGGTGGCCGACTGTGCTGCAGCCCGCGACGACTACTTCAACGAAAGTGGTCGTTACGTGCCCATCGTGGCCGATGGCGGCATCGTCACAGGTGGAGACATCTGCAAGTGCCTGGCCTGCGGAGCCGACGCCGTGATGATCGGATCCCCCATTGCCCGGGCCGCCGAAGCCCCCGGCCGAGGTTTCCATTGGGGCATGGCCACCCCCAGCCCAGTGCTGCCCCGCGGCACCCGCATCAAGGTGGGCACCACCGGCAGCCTGGAAAAAATCCTGCGGGGCCCCGCAGGCCTCGATGACGGCACCCAAAACCTGCTGGGCTGCATCAAGACCTCGATGGGCACCCTTGGTGCCCGCACCCTCAAGGAAATGCAGCAGGTGGAAGTGGTGGTTGCCCCTTCCCTGCTCACGGAGGGCAAGGTCTATCAAAAAGCCCAACAGCTAGGCATGGGCAAGTAGGGCCTATCTTGAATTTGTGGGGGCTACGGCTCGCACACTCCTCACACCCTCTGGCCCGGCGCGTCTGGGCTTTTTGTCTTCTGTCGTAGGGCCCAGTTTCACGAGCCTGCAACGCTTCCCTAAAAACTGTGGTTCCCAACAAACAACCTTGCTAGATTCCCAGACCCTGGTCCCTGCAAGGATGTCGAGCGCCACCGCAGTCACTGACGCATCGTTCGAGCAAGACGTGCTCAAGAGTGATGTGCCCGTGCTGGTTGATTTCTGGGCCCCCTGGTGTGGCCCCTGCCGCATGGTGGCGCCAATTGTCGACGAAATCTCCAAGGAGTTCGAAGGCAAAATTAAGGTCTTCAAGCTGAACACCGACGAAAACCCCAACGTTGCAAGTCAGTACGGGATCCGCAGCATCCCCACCTTGATGATCTTCAAAGGCGGCCAAAAGGTCGACACCGTGGTGGGTGCGGTTCCCAAGACCACCCTGTCCAGCACGATCTCCAAATACCTCTAATCGAGCAGCCCTGAGGCTCGGCCCAGCAGCATCACAGGCCAGCGGCAACCCAGGAGCACAGCATGAGCCGGATCGGCCTGATCGACTACGGCATGGGCAATCTGCATTCCGTGCAGCGGGCCTTTGAGCGGCTCGGCACCCGCGTCGTGGCCGTTCACGACTCTGGGGCCATGGAATCCTGCGACGCCCTGGTGTTGCCTGGTGTGGGGGCCTTTGACCCTGCCATGGAGCGCCTGAACACCAGGGGCCTAGCCCCAGCCATCCGCAACTGGTGTCAAGCGGGCAAGCCCCTTCTGGGGATCTGCCTAGGCCTGCAACTGCTGTTCGAGGGCAGTGACGAGGGAGAACTACCTGGGCTGGGCCTGATCAAAGGTCGGGTGGTGGCGCTGCCGCGTCAACCCGGCCACCCCATTCCCCACATGGGCTGGGAACGGCTAATTCCCGCCGACCCAAGCCCCTTGCTCCCAGCTGGCACCGACGAAAGCTGGGTGTACTTCGTCCACTCCTACGCCGCGAGCCCCAGTGATCCACGCTGCAAGACCGCGTTGGTGAACTTTGCGGACCAAACGGTGACGGCCGCGATCTGGCAAGGGGCCATGGGGGCCTGCCAATTCCATCCCGAAAAGTCTGGAGATGCGGGGGAGGCCATCCTGCGGCGCTGGCTGACCTGGCTGCAGGCATGAGCGCCCCATGACCCTGCGAATCAGTGGCGGACGCAAACTCCTAAGCCCCCCCGGAGACATCGCCAGGCCCACCGCGTCCAGGGTGCGCCTCGCGGTGATGAACCTGCTGGCGCCCGAGCTGCCCGGTTGCCGCTGGCTCGATCTCTGCTGCGGTAGTGGCGTGATGGCCTGTGAGGCCATCCAACGGGGGGCTGAGACGGTGGTCGCCATCGAGCAAGACCGGCGCATCGCGGCAATTGCCAAGGCGAACCTCGAAGCCGTTGCCCAAAGCTCCCCAAGCAAATCCAGCTTTTGGGTGCACTGCAACGAGGTGAAACGCTGGCTGGCCAAGGGGGCTTGGCCGAGCGGAGGTTTAGCTGGGGATGGGGCTTTTGATCTGATCTATGCCGACCCCCCCTATGAAGCCGGTCTCTACGACGCGATTGCCACAGGGGTCAGCCGGGGGAGATGGCTGAGACCGAACGGGCTTATGGTCTGGGAATGTTCCACAACCAAACCACCCAAGCTTTCGACTGGATGGCAACTGGCCGATCAACGGCGCTACGGCAGCACTAGCGTGATGATTCTGAAACTGGATTCAGCTGTCGAGAATGGTGCCACGACGGTATTGGTTCCAAGCCGCCACGAATAGGCCCAAGAGGGTCACGGGAATCAGTCCGAGAACGATGCCGCAAAGCAGGGGTTCGATCATGGAAAGACACGTGACATGGCCAGGGCACAATTCTTTCACGCCCAGGGCCACTGGTGCGAGCTACTTACACCAACTGTGACCAGCGAGTTCCCCCCAGCCCAATCGGACAACGCAGTTTCCACCGAATTGTCAGGGGAACGGCGCAGCCTGATCGCTGCCCTGGTCGTCGCCGCCGCCATCGCTTGCATCGCCCTGGTGCTGCTGGTCTTACCGGCGACCAACAGGGATCCCTACACCCGCCAAACCCTCGATCTCCAGGGATCAGCCGAAAACGGCGGCAAGCTCTTTTTGATCAATTGCGCTGGCTGCCATGGGATCGCCGGTCAGGGCCTGGTGGGGCCCAACCTGCACGCCGTTGCCAACCGTAAAAACCAGCGCCAACTGATTCAGCAGGTGGTCAGCGGCAAAACCCCACCCATGCCCCGGTTCCAACCGGAGCCCCAGGCGATGGCCGACCTGCTCGCCTATCTCAACAGCCTGGTCTGAGATGGATCAGCCTGAATCTGCCACCCCAAGACCCCAACGGATCGTCGTGTTGGTAGAACCAGCCGGCCCCCTCAATGTGGGCAGCGTGGCCAGGCTGTGCGCCAATTTTCAAATCGATGGGCTGCGCCTAATCAACCCCCGCTGCGACCACCTGGGCCAGGAGGCCCGCTTGATGGCCGTCCATGCCGCGGCCTTCCTCGAAGGCGCCACCGTGTTCAGCAGCCTGGCTGGGGCCCTGGCCGATTGCCGGCGTGTGGTCGCCACCAGTGGTCGCCACGATGGGGAACCCCTACCCCTGCTGCCCCCCCAGGACGCCCTGTCTTGGCTGGTGGAATCCTCAGAGACCAACAGCTCCCCCGTGGCGGTGGTCTTTGGCCGGGAGGATCGGGGCCTTTCCAACGACGAGATGCTTCAGGCCGGGCGGCTGCTCAGCCTTGGAACGGGCCCGGCCTATAGCTCCCTCAACCTCTCCCACGCCGTGGCCGTGGTGCTGCATGAACTGCACCAGCTCCCCCCGGTGCATGCCAACCAATCCTGGGGCCACTCCCCCCCAGCTGAACCCTGCCAGCGGCAGGATTTGGAGGGCATGCTCAGCGACGCCGAAAGCCTCTTACTGGAGGCGGGTTTTCTCTATCCCCACACCCGCCATGCCCGCATGGCCAAGGTGCGCAACCTGCTGCAGAGGGCCCAGATCTCAAGCGACGAGGTGGCCTTGGTGCGAGGGATGGTGCGCCAATTGCGCTGGGCCAGTCAAAGCCGGAACCCCAACCAGACCCCTTAGCTTCTTTGAACCCCTCCAACCCCATGCCTCTGTGACGGCTGGCCGTTCGCCCCGCAGTCCCAAAAACCGCCTTGCTCAGCCGCTCCACCTGGTCCTGCGGTTGGCCGTACTAGGCATTGGTCTGGGTGTCATTACGGGCACTGCCTTGAAGCTGCTGGCCCCCCACCTGGCCCAGGGCGCCATCCAAACCCCAAAAGTGGAGACCGCCAACCCCAGCGTGCCAATTGTCAGCCAAGGCTTGGCCAGCGGCAGTTTTGAACCCCGCACCGAACTCAAGGCCCTGAGCGCCCGCTGGGCCCAATTGGCCAAGGCCCAGAGCAATCTTCAAGCCAGCGGATTCCTGCTGGTACTGGATGACGGTCGCTACGCCCAACTGCAGCCGGATCGCCCCCAGCCAGCCGCCAGCTCAATTAAGACGCCTGTGCTGCTTGCTGGATTGCAAGAATTGGATTCCGGTAGCTTGCGCTGGAACGATGGCCTCACCCTCACCAAAGAGATGGTTGGCGGCGGCGCTGGATGGATGGCAAACCGCCCCATTGGCACGCGCTTCCCCGTCTTTGAGGCTGCCACCGAAATGATTCGGGTGAGCGACAACAGCGCCACCAACCTCTTGATCAAACGCCTTGGCGGCAAATCAGCCATCAACAACCGCTTTGCCAGCCTCGGCCTTCCAGCCACGGTGGTGCGCAACTGGCTGCCCGATCTTGAGGGCACCAACACCACCAGCTCCCGGGACCTGGCCAAAGTGATTGCTTTGGTCGACACGGGCCAAAAACTCAGCCCTCGGGCCCGGGATTTGTTCCGCGCAATCATGGGCACCTCCCGCACCAACACCCTGATTCCCTTGGGGCTGTTGCAGGGCTTAGGCCAGGATGCCGCCGATCCGGATGCTGCCCTCAAAACCTTCGGCATCACGGTCTACAACAAGACAGGCGATATCGGCATCGCCTACGCCGATGCGGCCTTGATCGAATTGCCCGATGGTCAGCGGGCTGTGGCTGCCTTCATGGTGAAAGGCCCGTTCAACGATCCCCGCTCCACCGATTTGATTCGAGCCATGGCCAGCGCAGTGTCCAAAACCTTGGTAGCTAAACGATGAAAGCGTTACTCCTTTTGGCTGCTGGCGTCCTACCGGCCATGGCGATCCCTCCAGCCTTTGCTGCTACCCCTCAACCGGTGCCCCCTCAAGCGGTGCCCCAAAAGGCGGTGCCCCAAAAGGCGGTGGCCAAAAAAGCGGGGGTTGTTCCGCAACCGGTGCTGCGCCCCCAATCCGTGGCGCCCCTGCCCGGGGGCCTGGACCAGGTGCTGGTGGTCAATGACAACAACCCTGAGTTGATCACCGGTGCGGGAATTCTGCTCTCCACCTTCCCCGGATCCAGCCGGCCCCATCCGGCGGCCCACTTGGATGTGCCCCTGAATGGCCGCTTCGACCTGTTCAGCCACCACGTGTATGCCGGCAAGCCGGAAAGCCTCGATTCCACCCTCTGGATCGCGGTAATGGCCCAACCCCGGAGCAAGCAGCCGGTGACCCTGCGGCTCCTAGCTGGATCAAGCGCCCTCTCCCAATCCGTGGATGGCATCCAACCTGGGGCACCGTTCCTGCCCTTGCCCTCGATGCTGCGCCAAAGCGATCCGCCGATCTATGCCGGCCCCGGCAGCCGGGTCGCCACTGAGCTCCTACTCAAACAAAAGGGTGCTCTCCTGCCCGAAAGCTGGACCCTGCCGACTGGAGTGGCTTCCACGCTCTTGGTATTACCGATGCCCGTTCGGGGGCTCGACCCCCTCCTCAATGGTCGCAATCTGCAGTTGCGTCTTGAGAGCAATGGCCCCGTCAGTGTTGCCACCCTGGCGGCCTTTGGAGACAACAGCCAACCGCCCCCCCTGGCTGTCTGGCAAAAGCTGCTCGATGGCGACCTCAGCCCCAAGGAACATTCCCCCACCCCCCGCGGCAGCACGGGCGCCATTGTGTACTCACGGGTGAGCGGCGTGCAGGTTGGTAGCACCTGGACTGGCCGCATCACCGATCCGGGCAAACCCACCTTGAGTACGAGCCTGGCACCGATCTCCTGGCCGATCAGCAGCCTCGAGCGAGGCAGCCTCGGCACCGGCCAGGTTCAAACCGCCGCCTTGAGGGCTGCCTATCCAGGCACCGCCTGGGCAGCCCATGGCAATTACGGCATCGAGTACAAGCTGGCCTTGCCCCTGCGCAACAACAGCCAACAGCCGGTGGTCCTGCAACTGGCGTTCGAATCGCCCCTCAAAAGCGACGCTCCGGCCGGTGGCCTGCGCTTCAACACCACCCCAAGCCGGGCGGTGATGTTCCGCGGAACGGTGGAGGTGGCCGGCTTGGACAATGCCGAGGGCAAAGCCAGTGGGCGGGAACGGTTCCACCTGGTGCAACGGGCCGGTGAACCGGGTCCGGTGCTCGGAACCATCAGCCTGGCGGCCGGGGCCCAGCGCCAGGTGCAGGTGCGCCTGATCTATCCGGCCGATGCCACGCCACCGCAGGTGCTCAGCCTGCTGCCTGTGAAACAATCCGAACCTTCCCCAGTAATCCTCCCGTGACTCAAGCCCGCAAGCGCCGAGTCTTCCCCTTCACCGCCATCGTGGGGCAGGAGGAGATGAAGCTGGCCCTGCTGCTCAACGTGATTGATCCACGCATCGGCGGGGTCATGATCATGGGAGATCGGGGCACGGGCAAATCCACCACGATTCGAGCCCTCGCCGACCTGCTGCCCGACATCGATGTGGTGGCAGGCGACCCTTACAACAGCTCACCATCGGACCCCGACCTCCAGAGCAGCGAAGTGCGGCTCAGGGACGAGCAGGGAGAGGAACTCGCCACCGAGAAACGCCAGGTGCCGATGGTGGACCTCCCCCTAGGGGCCACGGAAGATCGCCTCTGCGGCACGATTGATATCGAAAAAGCCCTCAGTGAGGGGATTCGGGCCTTTGAGCCGGGCCTCTTGGCTAAGGCCAACCGGGGCCTGCTCTATGTGGACGAGGTGAACCTGCTCGACGATCACCTGGTCGACGTGCTGCTCGATTCAGCTGCTTCAGGCTGGAACACCGTGGAGCGCGAAGGGGTGTCGGTGCGCCACCCAGCGCGGTTTGTACTGATTGGCTCCGGCAACCCGGAGGAAGGGGAATTGCGCCCCCAGCTCTTGGATCGCTTTGGCATGAGCGTTGAAGTGCGCACCGTGCGGGATCCCGAGCTGCGGGTCCAGGTGGTCGATCAGCGCACCAGCTTTGACAACGATCCCGATCACTTCAACAACGCTGTTCAGGGCACCCAGGATGCGCTGCAAGCCAGGGTTGTCGAAGCCCAAAACTGCTTGGGCCAGGTGGTGATTGACGACGACCTGCGCATTCGGATCTCCGCGGTATGTGGCGAGCTGGATGTGGATGGCCTGCGTGGTGACATCGTCACCAATCGGGCTGCCCGTGCCCTGGCCGCCTTTGAGCGGCGCCAGGAGGTCACCGAGGACGACGTCGCCCGGGTGGTGGCCTGCTGCCTACGTCACCGCCTGCGCAAGGATCCCCTCGAGCAGATCGATTCTGGCGATCGGGTCGTGAAGGTGTTCTGCAAAGTATTTGACCGGCCTGAAAGTACGGATCGTCGGGAGTTCGAGCTCGCCCTGGCCGCCTAGGGCCCCCTCTCCTGCTGCGGTTGTTTCGCCCATGCGCATCCTCGGCATTGATCCAGGCCTGGCCCGGGTGGGCTACGGCGTCATCGAGGTGGAAGGAAGGGGCGCCAACAGCAACCAACAAATGCTGGATTGCGGAATCATCCGCACCGATCCCGGCACGAGCGATGGGGTGCGCATGGTGGAAATTGCCCGCGATCTCAGGGTGCTGATCCGCCAATGGCAGCCGGACTTGGCCGTGGTGGAAAAGTTTTTCTTCTACCGCTCCAGCACCACGATCTCCGTAGTCCAAGCCCGGGGCGTCGTGATGATGACCTTGGCGCGGTTTCGGGTACCGGTGGCGGAATTCCCGCCGATGCAAATCAAACTGGCCCTCACCGGATCGGGCCATGCCCAAAAAGATGAGGTGCTCGATGCGGTGATGCGAGAGCTGAACCTCGACCATCCCCCGAGGCCCGACGATGCCGCCGATGCCCTAGCCGCAGCTCTCACCGGCTGGTATCAGCGATGAGTCTCCCTCCAGGAGCAGAGCAAGCCCCCCAGAAAGCAGCCCTGCGGCGCCACTACCGAGCTCTACGCCAAAGCCTGCTGCCCCAAGCCGGTCCTGCGATTGCAGGCCAGCTCCAGGCAGCCCTGGGCCTACTCACAGTGCCTGACAAGCATCTCGGCCTGTATTGGCCCCTGGCCGGCGAAGTGGACCTGCTCCAGCTGCATCGGCCCGTGACTTCGCAACGGCTCAAGGCTTGGCCCTGCCCCCTGGCCCTGCCGGCCATCAGCCAAGGCCAACTCATCTATCGCACCTGGGACCCGGGAGGGCAGCTCGTAGCGGATGACTGCGGCATCCCCGCCCCCCTGGGGGACGCCCTGCCACCCTCTGCATTGAGCTGTTTGCTGGTGCCGGCCCTGGCCTTCGATGCCGCCGGGGTGCGCTTGGGATCCGGTGGGGGCTGGTACGACCGCTTGCGCACTGATGTGGCCTGGATCAGCGTGCCCAGCTTTGCTGTCCTGCCCCAGGGATGCCTCATGGCCAGCTTGCCGCGGGATCCCTGGGATCGTCCCCTCGATGGCTGGCTCGATGAAACAGGCCTGCACCACTGTCAACCTTGACAAAACGTGGCTTCCAGAGCGCGGCGACCCGCACAATTTGCCAATATCAATGCATTGACACCGTTGGCGTTGGACCTGTTCTCCCGCTATCCCAGCGCCATCCCCCCAGCAATGGCTGCCCGAGCAGTCCCAGCAACCTCTGGGCAGGTTTTTTCAACACACACCTCAGGCCCCGAACGGGTGTTGGCCTCCGAACTGGAAGGTCGCAATCCCAACACCGATGCCCTGTCGATGATGGTGACCTCGATGGTGCGCATGGTGCAAGCGGGCAAAAGCAGCGATAGTCGCTGGGAAGCCTCCTGAAGGCACCAACCCATCTTCAGTTGTCGAACCCCATGCTTAAGCGTTTCATCGCCGGTTGTGTGGGAGCTGCTGTCATGGCAGCACCAGGCTCAGCCCAGGCCCACGCCATCCAGACCAACCTGGAGGCCCTCCAAAACAACCACCTATTACTGCTACAAAGCAGTTTTGGCGATGGCCAACCCGCCGATGCGGCGCTGGTCAGCCTTGTGCCTCCCGGAGGTCAACCCATGCCAGTGGGCCGCACCAACAGCAAGGGCCTACTCAGCTTTGCTTTGCCACGCGACGCCAATGGCGATTGGGAACTGCAAGTCGATGGCGGTCCTGGGCACCGGGACTACCTCAGCCTGCCGGTCATCAAGGGGCAAGTCGATCTCAACCGGGTGAGCGAGCAACAGGGGCCCAACCTTTTCCCAGGGCTCATCGAAGGGATGGGAGCTAACCCGGGGATCCTGATAGGGGCAATCGGAGGCTTCGTCGGGGGGTGCACCGCCCTCCTGCTCGGCTGGCATCGTCGCCGTATGCCTTGATGGTGACCACCGGCAGCCCAGCCTTGGATCGCATCGTGGAGCGCTTGGCCACCACCTCGGATCCCAAGCGGCGGTATGAATATGTGCTTTGGTTGGCCAAAAAACTGGGGCCCCTTCCCGAAGAGTTCCGCAACGATGCTTTCAAAGTGAAGGGCTGTGTCTCCCAGGTTTTTGTCGTTGGTCAACTGGTGGAGGGCAAGCTCCATTGGCAGGGCGACTCCGATGCCGCCATCACCAAAGGGCTGTTGGCCCTCTTGATCGAAGGGCTCGAAGGCATGACCCCTGACCAGGCCACCAACCTGGACCCCAGCTTCATCGCTGCGACAGGCCTCCAGGCCAGCCTCACCCCATCGCGGGCCAATGGCTTCCTCAACATCCTCAAACTGATGCAGAGCCAAGCCCAGGCCCTTGCTGCGGGCTGATTTCTAGGATCACTTCAACCTGTTGGACCAGCCCATGACCATCGGCATCGGTTTGCTCGGCTTGGGCACCGTGGGAGCCGGCGTGGCCGCCATCCTCGCCAGTCCAGACGGACGCCATCCCCTGGTCGGTGAACTCGCCATAAGAAAGGTGGCCGTGAGGGATCTGAACCGGCCCAGATCGATCGAACTCTCTGGTGATCTCCTCACCACGGATCCAGAAGTGGTGGTGGATGACCCCAGGGTGGACATCGTGGTGGAGGTCATGGGCGGCCTGGAACCGGCCCGCAGCCTGATCCTGCGGGCCATCGCCGCTGGCAAACCCGTGGTGACGGCCAACAAAGCAGTCATTGCGCGCTACGGGGAGGAGATTGCCGCCGCCGCCGCGCACCGGGGGGTCTACGTCCTGATTGAGGCCGCCGTAGGGGGAGGGATCCCCATCATTGAGCCCCTCAAGCAATCCCTGGGCGGCAACCGTATCCAAAAGGTGAGCGGAATCATCAACGGCACCACCAATTACATCCTTAGCCGGATGGCCGATGAGGGGGCCGCCTTCGGGGCTGTGCTTGCCGATGCCCAGCAACTGGGCTACGCCGAAGCCGATCCCGCCGCCGACGTGGAGGGGGGGGATGCGGCCGACAAGATCGCCATCCTCAGCGCCCTGGCCTACGGGGGCAGCGTGCCGAGGGCCGCCATACCCACCGAAGGCATCCACACCCTCGACTCCCGGGATGTGGCCTATGCCGCCCGACTGGGCTATGTGGTCAAGCTGCTGGCCGTGGCCCACTACCTCGGCACGTCACCCGACGGCACTGCCCAGCTCGACGTGCGCGTTCACCCCACGCTGCTGGCCAAAGGCCATCCCCTGGCCGGGGTCCATGGGGTCAACAACGCGATCCTGGTGGAAGGGGATCCCGTGGGCCAGGTGATGTTTTACGGCCCGGGAGCCGGAGCAGGCCCCACGGCCTCGGCGGTGGTGGCCGACATCCTCAACATCGCCGGTATTCGCCAGGCCGCTGGTGCCAATGCCCCCCTTGATCCGCTATTGGCTGCAAGGTGCTGGCGTCCTTGCCAGCTCATTGACACGGCCCGCACGACCCATCGCAACTACGTAAGGCTGAGCACCAGTGATGAACCCGGGGTGATTGGCAAGATCGGCACCTGTTTTGGCCAGGCGGGGGTCTCAATCCAATCGATCGTCCAGTTCGAAACCCAAAGCGCCCAAGCCGAGATCGTGGTGATTACCCATGACGTCCTTGAGGCCAACTTCCGCTCTGCCCTGGCTTCGATTGGGGACCTTCCTGACGTTCATGCCGTGGCGGCCTGCCTACGCACCCTCTAGGCCAAGGGTCCCCATCGGATCAATCAGGTCTGCAAATCCCAACCTGACTGGCCAATGGACCCCCCAGGGGCCAAAGTAACCCCATCAACTTGGAAGAGATTCTTAAGGCTCATAGTCAGACTTACCTGTCCACCACCTAGATGGCAAGACCTGTGGGCATACCCGGACCCAGGGGTCTATTGGTATCAAACCGAACTTTTCCAGGGTCCACCTGTCTGCAGGATTGAACGATCGACACCGATCTCCGTCCTCTCCCAAGCCGCCATATCGTTACCCAACCCCGCTCCATGACTTCGCTTTCCTGTCCGACTCCAACCGCAGAACTCCACCAAGGAGCCTGCGTCACCTTGGATGCTGGAGATGACTTGTATCAAGTGATTGGCATCGACGACCACCACAACCGCTGCTGGCTGCGTCGCTGGCCGCTGAGCCGCCAGGGCTCCGAAGTGTTTGAGATTTCCCTGCACCAGGTTCACCCCATCCCCTCCCATCGCCCTTGAATGGGAGGGCCTTGACGCTCTGATTGTGTTGAAGGCCCGGCGGCTCAACCGGCCCCTTTCTCTTCTGACTTTGGCCCTGGCCCTTGGCCTCGCCTGCGGCCTTGCAGGCTGCCAACAACCCTGGAGCGAGCAAAGCCCATCAAGCAACCCAAGCCACTCCAACTTCAGCAACAACCAGCTGGTGGTAGCCAGCAAAAACCGCATCGACACCGTCGATCCAGCAGGCGCCTACACCTTCGGGGCGATGCAGCTGCTGAGTGCCATCGGCGACCCGCTCTATGCGATCGCCCCCGGGGGGCAGATCCAACCCAAGCTTGCTGTTGCCCTTCCCCAAGTGAGCGCCGATGGCCTCACCGTGCGCGTTGCCCTGCGCCAAGGGGTGCGCTTCCACGACGGCACGCCCTTCAATGCGGCAGCCATGGTCTTCACGCTGCAGCGTTTTTTGACCATTGGCAAGCTGAGTTATCTGCTGGGTGACCGCGTCCAAAGCGTGCGCGCAGCTGCCCCCTACACCGTTGAACTGCGGCTCAAGCGGCCCTTCGCCGCCATGGGCTCCTTACTCAGCGCGGTGAATCTCACCCCGCTCTCCCCCAGGGCCTACCGCAACCACACCGATCGCTTCCTCAACGATCGCTTTGTCGGCACGGGCCCTTACAGGCTCACGTTCTTTTCAGACCAACAACAACGGCTCGAACCCTTTGCTGGCTATTGGGGGCAGCGTCCCGCCAATGGGGGCATCAACCTCGTGGCCCTCAGCAACTCCACGGCCCTCTTCGGAGCCCTCACCAGTGGCGAAGTGGATGTGCTGCTCTCCACCAGCCTTGAAATCGACCAGCAGGCCGCCCTGCACCGTTCCGCCCAGCAAAACAAGTTGAGGGAAGGCCAAGGCCCTGCCCTCGAGATCGGCTATCTCAGCCTGCTCACCGACCAGCCCCCCCTGCAAAACCCTGGCCTGCGGCGGGCCATCGCCCTCAGCCTTGATCGACGCACCATCAGCCAGCGCGTCACCCTGGGGTTGCGCGCCCCCCTGCGCGACCTGGTGCCGCCCAGCCTGGTCGGCAGTGATCCCCAGGCCTGGCCCTCCTACAACCCGAAAGCGGCCCGGGCCCTGTACCGCCAGGCGGGCTACTGCCACGGCAAACGCCTGGCCCTGCCGCTCACCTTCCGATCCAATGTGCCAAGCGACCGCCTGTTTGCCCTGACCTGGCAGGCCCAACTTCGCCAAGACCTGGGGGATTGCGTCTCCCTTGAGGTGACCGGAATGGAAGCCACCACCGCCTACCGGCAGCTGGGTGATGGTGCCTTCTCGATGATCCTGCTGGATTGGATGGGCGACTTTCCCGATCCAGACAATTACCTGGTCCCACTGCTGGGCTGCGAGCAGGCCCAGGGCAATCGCTGCCTCAAGGGAGCCAGCGCCGCCAGCGGCAGCTTTTGGAGCCAGCCCGGCCTGGAGCAGGCCTTGCAACGCAGCGCCAGCTTGAGCGGGCCTGGGCGCGCAGCCCTGCTGCGGCGCATCCAGCGCCAAACCGCCGCGGCCACCCCCTACCTACCCGTTTGGCTTGTGGCGCCAAGGGCCTGGGCCCAACGCCACGTCAGTCAACCCCGCTTCGATGGTTCTGGCAGGCTGCTCCTGCAAGATCTCCGCACCAGCGGAGCCCCCCGATGAGCCGGCGATCCGAGCTGCTGCGCTACCTGGCCGCCCGCTTAGCTCTGGTACCGGTGATGCTGTGGCTGATCGCCAGCCTGGTGTTTCTGTTACTGCGTGTGGCACCTGGTGATCCCATTGACGCCCTCCTGGGCACCCGGGCACCCGCCGCGGCCCGCGCAGCCCTAAGGGCCCAACTGGGTTTGGATCAACCGCTCTGGAGTCAATACGGCCATTTCCTTGGCCAACTGCTCCATGGCGACTTAGGCCAATCCCTGACCAACCAGGAACCGGTGACTGCTGTGATTCGCCAAAGCCTGCCTGCCAGCCTGGAGCTGGGCATCGTCGCCCTGGTGCTGGCCGCGATGGTGGGCTTGGCGGTGGGCCTTTCGGGTGTTGCCAGACCGGAAGGCAAACTCGACCTGGCCGGCCGGCTCTATGGCATCGGCACCTATGCCCTCCCCCCCTTTTGGGCCGCCATGGTGGTGCAGCTGGTGTTTGCGGTCTGGCTGGGATGGCTGCCGGTGGGCGGCCGCTTCCCCCCCACCCTGATCCCACCGAATGGCTCTGGCTTTTACCTGCTGGAAAGCCTGCGGACTGGTCTAGACACCGGCCAATGGCACCCGCTGCTTGGCACGGTCAGGCACCTGGTCTTGCCCGCCGGCACCTTGGGACTGCTGCTGAGCGGGATTTTTGCCAATTCCCTACGACTCAACCTGCGCCGCGCCCTCGACTCTGACTACGTGGAGGCGGCCCGAAGTCGGGGCCTCGGTGAAGGGCGGGTGATCCTGCGCCATGCCCTCCCCAATGCCCTATTGCCGGTGCTCACCATCACCGGCATCACGGTGGCCTCCTTAATTGGCGGAGCCCTGTTGATCGAAGTCACCTACTCCTGGCCGGGGATCGCCTTTCGGCTGCAGGAGGCCATTGGCCAGCGCGACTACCCCTTGGTGCAAGGCATCGTGGTTGTAGTCGCAGCTCTGGTGGTGGTGGTGACCGTGGCCGTCGACCTGGTTGTGGCCATGCTCGACCCCAGAATTCGCTTCTAGGCAACCTGCCCTAGCCATCCCTAGCGCCTAGAGAGGCCCGCCCCTGAGACTGGCCTTCCAGCGCCTCGCCATGGTGCGGTCCAGCACGAAAGCCGACACCCCCTCCTGAAGACGGCGCTGGGGGGAGAGCAGAAAGGGGTAGTCAAAACCCTGTAAAAACTCCATCGTGAGATTGAGAATCAGGTTCTGCACCTTGCGGGGATCACGACCCACCAACTCCTGACCAAGACGAAACAAAGCCTGCCCTTGGTTGTCGAGTCGCACCAGCGAAAAGTGACTGCCCCCATCCACCACAGCCAACCGACTACGGGGATGGCTCACATGGACAAACAAATTGAGCTGCTCCTGCACCGGTGGGGTCACCAAATCAACGCTTCCGCCCACCAGCAACACCGGCACAGCAAGGTCGGCCAAACCCCCGGTGGGCCAAAGCAAACTGCCAAAGCCGTTAAAGGCCACGACTCCAAGGAAGGGGATCGGCGCAAGTACGGAGCGCCCCAGCGGGCCGGTGGCAGGGATCGGGGCCCGCGCCGTCCCATCGCCAGTCACCCTGGGCATCTGGCATTGGAGCAGCTGCGACAAATTCGCCAAGGGTAAGGTGCCCTTCACCGCCTTACAGCGCCTTGCCACCCCCTGCTCCGGAAGCAGCCCACTCCCCATGAGGGCCGTCAGAGCCCCGAGGGAATGGCCCATCAAGACCACCCCCTGGCGCCCTGTGGGTTCGGGCCCAAACGATGGGAGGACACCATTCTTTTCTGCGGTGAGCACGGCCTGCACATCAGCCAGGCGGAGCGGCACAGCTTCGGCCCCTGGGGGTGGGCTGTAACCAAGCAACGAGTCCTGAACGGCCTTGTCGTCACTGCCGGGATGGTCCAACAGCACCACAGGCCACCCCCCCTCAGCCAGCGCCTCGGCCATCCAACTGAGCTGGGCACTGTTGCCGCCCAGCCCAGGCATCAACAGAATCCAAGGGCCTGGCTTGGATTGGCGCGACGACCAAATCTCGAGGGGCAGGGGCGTCACCCGGTGTGCCACAACCAAATCCACGTGCTGGGACCTGCCACTGGTCCCAGCTTTCAACGCAAGGGGATTCGAGCGTCGGAGCGGCAACGGCAGTGCCCGAAGTGCCCGAAGCGCATCGGCCTGCTGGTCCACCTGGCGGCGCCAACGGTCCGCATAGGCCACCGCCTCATCCAGGTTGAGGCGAAGCTGGACCGAAGGCAAGGCGCGCAGCAAGTCAAAGGCGGTGACTTGCTTCTGCTTTCGCAAAAGGGTTCGCAGAGTGGAGAGCAATAGCGGAGCTGTGCTGTTCCCCTGGGCCGTGGTGAGCACGCTGCCCAGGGCCTCAATCAGGGGCTCACCGGTGCGACTGCCCAGAAGTTGAACACCAAAACTTTGGTCCTTCAGCAGCGGGGCTTGCAGCAGTCGTGCCAAGGCGCGGCGATCGACCGGACTTAACAGGGTTAGCCACACGTCCAGGTCACCATTGGTGCGGCCTGGATCGCGACTCCATCCCTCCAGCTCCTGCAGATCCACGGGCACCGTGAGTCCATCAATTTGAAACTGGATCTGCTCCGCCGCATGCACAGGAGCCGCAGCCAGCAAACTGGCGAACACTGCCCCAATGCAACGAAAGCGGTTTGACATCTCCAAAGGCGGGGACCCGAACCATGGCGTGGTGGCTCCAGTTTCCCGCGGCGCTGCGCGAACTGGCCCTGATTCGCTTGATCGCCTCCATTGGAGCAGGTGGCGTGCTCTATCTCACCCCCCTGGTCTTCCACCAAGCAGCCTTCAGCGCCCAGGCCGTCACAGCCGGGATTGGCCTGGCGGCCATCGCCGGCACCGTCGGCCGCTTGGCCAGCGGCCTCTTGCTCGATCGGGGGCTGAATTGCTCCATACCAGTTCTGCTTGCGTCGTTAGCAGGCGTGCTGGGTGATAGTCGCCTGATCGGAGCCCAAACCTTTGATGCCTATGTCATGGGTCAATTACTCCTGGGGATTGCCGCTGGGCTCTATTGGCCTGCGATCGAGCTGGCCGTTCCCCTGAGCTGCCACATCGGGTCCAATCCCATGGCCTCCAGCCGGGGCTATGCCCTGGTTCGCAGTGGCGATGCGGCAGGGGTGGCACTTGGAGCCCTGCTTGGGGCAGTGATGGCAGGGAAAGGTCAGCTGCGGGGCATCTATGCCGTCGACATCACCTGTGCGGCAGCCATCGCGCTTCTACTGGTGATGCGCCCCCTGCCCCAATCGCCCCCCAAGGCCCCAGAACAGCGCAGCACCGCCACCAGCCAATGGCTACCGCCGCTGGTGCCACTCCTGGCAATCACCCTGCTGGTCACAGCCCTCCCAGCCTTAATGCAAAGCGCCCTTCCTTTGGATTTGGTACGCGGCGGACTGCAACGCCCCGCGATCAATGAAGGGATGGGATCCCTGTTAATTGGCCTGCAGCTGAGCCTGTTGGTGCTGATCCAATGGCCGGTTGGCCAAGCCCTCGCCAAAAAGCCCGTGACCTTCGGCCTCGGTGTGAGTTTGATCAGTTTTGCCCTCGCAACGGCCCTTCTGGCGTTTTCAGCCATGACCAGCCAGGGCATCTGGCTGGTGATCGCAGCCCAGCTCCCCATCGCCCTCGGAGAAGCAGCCTTCCTGCCTATTGCCACAGAGGCTGTCATCGAAATGACCCCACCTGAGCACCAGGGCCTCGCCATGGCGCTCTTTTCCCAATGTTTTGCGATCAGCGCCCTGATTGCTCCCGTCTTGGCTGGCCTAGCCCTCGATCAGCAACGGCATGGCGGCGGGTTCTGGATCACCGTGACCCTGCTGTGCCTGGCGGGTTTGAATGCGGTGAAACGGCTCAAGTCGAAGCCGGAGGCTGCTTAGGCACCCAGGCCTCGTGGGGCAAGGGTTCGGTGCCGTATTCCCAATCGTCGTAGTCGGGATCGTTGCGGATCTTCTGGTGAAGCTGCTTTTGGGCTTCAAAGTCGTGTTGCTGGAGTGGGTCCCCAGGGGCGTCGCTGGGCTTTTGAGCCATCGTCATGAACCTCGAATTAAGGCCATTGTGGCCCAACCGGGCCAGGCCGGGAGGAGCGTGCGTCTCCCTAACAGCGAAAGCAAGGCAGATCAAAGTGGCCGAAGTGGCAAGCTATTACTGATCCGTTCAACATGATCAATAACAAAGCCAGTCAAAAGCGCCTACACCACAACGATTATGAAGCAAAAAAAATTTAAACAGAGCACATAAGCCCTAGCACAAACAAGCAAAGACTTGCAAGGGCGGAAACGAAGAGAGAAGTCCAGAGCTGGCAGCAATTAAGTGAAAATTTTAAACATAAAATACAAAATATCAGAACAAAACTACCTCGTAAAACTCCCTAGAAACATGCCATAGAAAAGCGAACCCAGGGGATAACCACAATCCAAAGTCAGCTCGGGAAGCAATAACTAAAGCCAGCCCTGCACGAACTTTATCGCCGAAGTCATAACCAATACCATCTTCCACACTTGGCCCGCCCTCTGGACCACGGGAACCATTCAGCGTTGTGGTTGACGAGTACGTACAAGACGACAGCTGAATCGCCACGATCGACAGTGCGGACTCGCATCCAGATAACCATTCCTCAGACTGGCACAGTTGAACAATGGGCCGGGGGAAGTATGATTGGATAAATTTTTTTAATTTCGGATGCTTGGGAAGGCTCTGCTCGTTCTTGGCTGCCTAGCTCTTGGCCCCCAAGCGGCCTATGCAGAAGAGGTCCTTGCAGGACGCATGGCCATTCCCGCAAAAAATCAAGATTCGGCTCAGGGGTCAACACAGCCTCTTGTCGCTTCTGGGGCTGATAAATCTGGGAAAGCTGATAACACAACAAGCGCCACCCCGGCATCCCAACGGAAAGGATTTTATCTAACTGGAGCTGCTGGCATGAACTGGCCACAAAACGCAGACGTGAAATCAATTGACCCAGATTTTCAAAACTACGGCTACATGGAATATCACAAACCCGGCGTATCAATTGAAGCCGGAGCGGGCTACGATTTTGGATCGCTGCGAGCAGAAATCACCTATGCCTATGACAGGAGCGCCCTGTCAGGCTATAATGATTCCACAGAATACACAAAATACAATAATAATAGCTACGTTAATAAAAACAGTGCCTTAGCCAGCCTTTACTGGGATGTCGACCTCAAAAGTCGCTTCAGCCCATACATCGGCGCCGGCATTGGATATAGCTCTCTCAACGTCTCCGCCTCCTCAGACGCTTTCGCCACCTACGACTCATACCAAGCCAATGGCCTAGGCTATCAAGCCAAAGCTGGTATCAACTATCTCATTAACAATCGATCGGACATGTTTGCCGAAGCCGTCTACCGCGGCATGGGCAGGTACCAAGCCTATGACGGCAGCACGAATTATCAATACAATAATTACAACAGCTGGGGCTTTCAGATAGGCGCACGCTATCGATTTGGGGCCAAGTAAATTGGTTGGGCTATAATAACTCGCAGCGCAAAACCCTCGAACCCATATGCTCAGCAAGACAAAATGATAATCTCAACCCTAATCAGTTGACACCATCAACCGGTCCGATTCTCGTCGGCAGCTGACAACACAAACAACGCAAGAAGATGGTCACATCGCAGATCCATTCCCAAAGCCTTATCGGAGGCAAAAGCAGAGAATGCTAAAATAAATACCTGAAGCAATCATAAAGATGGCTGAGATTTCGATTTCGTCGACATCCACCAACCGTTTCCTTGGCATTAGTGGAGGAGGGTGGAACAGTCACTCCATTGCTTCAGGTTTGATCAGTGGTTCCCTGGCCGGGTTGTCCAAGCAGGTTAACAAGTCTGTTGACCTAAAAACATTCATGGGCGACATCGATGGCCTCTCAGCCAACTCAGGGGGATCCTGGTTTCTGAGCCAGATGGCCTACTCATCCGCCTTTCGCGAGGCCCTTGAGAGCGAATCGGGGAGGAACAACTGGAATAGTACTGGATACAATGGACAAGTAGCTAATTTATTTACAGGTGTAACCAAGAAATCAGTAGACACCATAGAAAGTATTAAATCATCGATCCCAAAACGCCTCTATCAAAAAGCGAGCTCAGTCCTCCAGGATGTTCTCTACCTCACCGGCGTAGCCAATGGGCTCTCAGAAACGGGCATCAATTGGCGAAACGTGGTGGAAAAATATGCCTTCGGACCCCTAGGCATGTTGACGGAAATCGGGGGAAAGCGCTTCACAGATATCCGCGAGAACTGGGCCCAGGGCAAAGATCTTGTTATTGCCGCAGCCGCTCAATCATCACCAGCTGTACTGGATCAAGTTGGACTTCTCAATAACAAAATCTTTGCTGCAGTGACATCTCCCGATGTGCCTGCCATTCAAGAAGCCCAGGTAACACCATTAATTCTGATCAGCGACAGTACCGAAGATGGGTCATCGATCGAAGGGAAGGCACTATTCAGCGCAGGAAATCGACAAATCATCAGAAATACCAACAACAAATTGTTCAGCAGCACAGCCGAGACTAGTAAGAGCGTAGCCCCCCTACTTAAACCTTCAGCCAGTATAATCGATGCCACGGTAGCATCTTCGGCGGCAGCGGGTGTTTTCACCGCCCCAAAAACCTATGAAAAGATCAGCTGGCTACCACAATTCCTTGCCAATCAACTAGCCAACGCATTGAGGGATCTCTCTCCCTTGGGACAGCTCAAAGATGGAGTCTTTGCAATGCCCAGGGAACTTCCAGCAATCCCAAATAAGGGAAGTTTGACCACAGAGCAACTAATGCAATCCTACAGCGATGAAGGATTAGTGCGATTAGCAGATGGTGGCTATGTCGATAACACAAGTGCCGCCTACATGATGAAGCAGATTCAAGACAGTAACGGAGTAACGGCTGACTTTAATCTAACAATCTTTATGAATTCAAGCATCGATCCTGTCACAGGAATCAAAATGAAGACAGGTCCAAGTCAAGATAGTGGTTATTGGGTGCCGCCTGATGTAGGCAGACTATTTGGCAATTCAAACGGCCAAAATAATGATAGTTCGGTGACTGCTTTTGACCTCTATCCAAATCCACCCGTTGTGTCACCCTACATATTCAAGCGTGAGGCGTGGTACGGAGAGGAGCCGACATGGAAGACGAACAATCAGAGCATAGACATGAGTTACTTTGATCTCAATGTTGAGACGCTAGAAAACAGTGCCTTCAGCATCAGCGGTGGCCAGAAAGGCCGACTCCACCTCTTTCTGACCAACAACAAAGATTCCCTCGCTGCCCCAGCAACAACAGGAATACTAGAACAATATAACAACAATTATGACTTTGTCCGCAACTGGATTAGCACCGGAGTTGGCCTGGAATCGATCAAATCAGCATTTGGACTGTTGGCCTGATTGGACAAGAGCGATACAAAACGAAAACTCGCAAGACTCGTACAATCATGAAAAGCAATGATTCGGGCAATCAACAGCTAACTATTGGAGCCATCAGCGCAGGTTCAGCGATATCAAACTGAGTAGCCCTTTGCAAGTCTCTTGGTAAAGGGCTCAAACTTCAACGGAGACAGATTAATGCTGAGCGATTAGCGATTCGCCGTTAGCCCCCAGCACGATGAATGATGACCCTATCAATCAGACTCCTGGCCAACAAACTCCTTAGCCTCTTCTAGGCCTCATAGCCATTACAAAGCGCAAGAAAAATCATTCCAAAACAAGAAAACAATGCGCTTTCGCTATGAGCAGTCTATTGATTTTGGTTGGATGACCACCAAACGCGGGCAGGACTTGGAGAGCGTTACCAAAATGCGGCAGTGTCGACAGCACCGGCCAAACGGAAGCCGGTGTCATCATCGCTATAGAACAAATAGCCATCAGGCGCCTTGTAGCCTGCCGGATAATCACGTCGGGTAGAACTGGCAACAGCCAGAAGCCCCTGGCTGAATGATCCACCGCGTACACCGCGGGAGTCGGGAATACCAGTGGTCGTTGACTTGATCACCGCATCATTCCACTCCCAGAGATTGCCAGTCTGATCAAGTGTGCCGTAATAGGAGCGACTGTTGGTGTAGCGTCCCACATTGGTAAGGACATCACCCTTCTTCCTCATGTCGTTGTAATTGGCTGCATTTGGTGAAGTGATGGCATCTGGCTCATCGCTCGGCAGTTGATCGCTCTGGGTGGCGTAGGTCCAATAACCTGGTATCGATGTATCAGCCTGTTTTATCTTGTGCGGCGAGTAGTAGGCTGCTTTTTACCACTCATCTTCTGTGGGTATCCAGAACTTCGCGTCTGCTTGACGAGTAAATAGTCCCGTCGAGGCGCCATTGAGATTGTAGACCCCGGTTTCTGTTGTCGTTGGGCTGAAGTCCGCGCCGGGGTCATTATTCATCCAATTGGCAAAGCGTGCTGCCGAAAACCAATTGGTCCAAGCAATCGGCAACTCGGCTCGTTCAGGTGCATAACTATATTGATAGCGGTCGTTAACAACAGTACGCTCAATCAGCTTCCCGGGCTTCTCAGTAGGGTCAGCCATCTCCGAACGCCAGAGATCCTGGATCGTTGTGGGTGCATTGGGATCGGTTGCGACACTGTTTAGAAATTTGGCATATTGTGCAACCATGATTTCGGTTTTTCCGATTCTGTAGGTGTAATCAACCCTTCCATATCCATTGCTATCTGCTTTGTTTAGGGGATCGCCAACAGTCACCATGTCGACCAACCGCTGTTGGCTTCCAGAGCCAGAAAATGATTTGGCGGTATATGTTGACCCCTGGGTTCCTACTGTGGCTTTGGAGCTGATACTCTGGCGAGGTCTCGACGCTGTATAAAAAATCGTGGCTGGCTCAGTACTCGCTAAACGAAAGCCGGTATCATCATCCACTTCGTCAGGGGAGTAGTCGCGACGGACGTCCTTCAACGGATTAAGAAAACCAAGGCTCCATGAACCGCCTCTAACGATTACAGAATTGGTTTTTCCTTGAGCATTTGTCAGGGTTTGATCCGTCCACTCCCAGAGGCTCCCTGCCATGTCGAACAAGCCGTAAGGGGAGGGTGTAGCGGCAAAGCTTCCTGCAGGATTGAGCTTTACGGTATTAACAATTGAGTTGAAGTTGACCGTGTTGCTATTCAGGAAGTCAGCCTGGGTACCAACAAATGGCTGCTCATTACTGCGTGTAGGGTAAGACCAGTAGCGCCCGTTTGATGCTCGGGTTGATTTTGTTGACGGAGGCTCGTAATAGGCTGCTTTGTACCATTCGTCCTCTGATGGAATCCAATATTTTGCACCGCCATTCCGAGACGGAAAATTGTTTTTGCTACCGTCTGGATTGTTAAAAGTGTAAGCACCTGTTTCAGTGCCTGGGTCGGTTGTGTAGCCCGTCGCCGTGGGCTGGCCATTATGCATCCAGTTAGCAAAACGGGCTGCCGAGAACCAGCTGATGTTCGCCATCGGCTGGTTCTCGGCTCCAGGAGCTGCCGTGTAGATGTACCCATTGAATCCATCGCCAGATCGCAGGATCTGGGCATTGATCTGCTTGTCTCGACCCATATCTTTCGCGGAGTACAGGGCCTCAAGCTCGCCAAGCTTGTTGCCTTTGCTATCGGTTGTGTATTTGACAACGGCATTCAAGAAAGTGACATAATCAGCCACAATTGTTTCTGTTTTGCTGATTCTGAATTCTTCAGCTACGGCTCCATAGCGTCCGCCTGGGATCCCATCTGCAGCATTCGTGGGATTGCCGACATTTAACAATGGAAGGATGACTTTGTTACTCATTGCTGGAGTGATCCTCCAATGAATCGTAGCCTTTACGTAGGACCGTAGCGCTGAGCAAGCAATTCATTGCTTGCTGAAGTTGGTTGTTCAAGCGACTTGATCAGACGTTGAACAAAAATTCCATGACGTCGCCCTCCTCCACCACGTACTCTTTTCCTTCGGCCCGCAGCCAACCCTTCGACTTGGCTTCAGCGAGGGAACCAGCCTCAACCAGCTGTTGGTAGCCAATGGTTTGGGCGCGGATGAAACCGCGCTCGAAATCGGTGTGGATCACGCCCGCCGCCTGGGGGGCTGTCATGCCGGCCCTAATAGTCCAGGCCCGGGTTTCCTTCTCACCGGTGGTGAAATAGGTGCGCAGGCCCAGCAGGGAATAGGTGGCACGGATCAGGCTACATAGCCCGCCTTCCGTCACGCCTAGACCGGCCAAGAATTCGGCCCGGTCTTCCTCGGGCAGCTCAATCAATTCCGCTTCCACCTGGGCTGAGATCCGAACGGTTTCAGCCCCTTCCTGGGCCGCGAGGGCCATCACCTCCTCCACATAGGCATTGCCAGAAGCGAGGTCGTCTTCACTCACGTTGGTGGCATAGATGATCGGCTTGGCGGTGAGCAGGCCAAGCGGCTTGATCATGGCGGCCTCCTCCTCACTGATCGCCACACTGCGGGCAGCACCACCGGCCTCCAAAACGGCCTGGATGCGCTCGAGGGCACCATCCTCAAGTTGGGCCTCTTTGCTGGTGCGGGCCTGCTTTTTCAGGCGCTCCCGGCGCTTCTCAATCTGGGATAAATCGGCTAGACCCAATTCCAAGTTGATCACTTCGGCATCGCGGGCCGGGCCCACCGATCCCGAAACGTGAATCACGTCGTCGTTTTCAAAGCAACGGACCACATGCACAATCGCGTCGACTTCGCGGATGTTGGCCAAAAACTTGTTGCCCAGGCCTTCGCCCTGGCTGGCGCCTTTCACCAGGCCGGCGATGTCGACAAATTCGACCCGGGTGGCAATCACCTCCTTCGAACTCGACAGCGCCGAGAGCTGGCCGAGCCGTGGATCGGGCACCGACACCACCCCCGAATTGGGTTCAATGGTGCAAAAGGGATAGTTGGCAGCTTCGGCCTGGGCATTGGAGACCAGGGCGTTGAAGAGGGTGGATTTGCCCACGTTGGGCAGGCCCACAATTCCGGCTTTAAGCATGGCTGGAATCTAGATCGCCCAGGCTCCACAAAACTCGCAACACTTGCCATCCACCAGCGAGACTGGGGCTTGCGCCCAGCAGGCCAATTCCAAGCTTCCCTTCCTTGAGCTCCCTAACGAGCCAGCTTCCCCGTAGCTTGCGCAAGCGGCGGGTGCTCGCTGGTGCTGCCGCAGGCTTGGTCCTGATTGGTGCTGTGGCGATCGGCCAACAGAAGCGGGGCAACACCACCAGGCAGTTGGAGAGTTACACCGTGGTCGCCGCTGCTGGAAGCCTGCCCGGGGTGGTCAATGCCACCGGTGAACTGGAGGCTGAAAAACGGGTGAATGTGAGTCCGAAACGCCAGGGCGTCATCGACGCTCTTTACGTGGAGGAGGGTGATCTGGTCGTTAAGGGCCAACCCCTAGCCCTGATGGACAGCGGTGATTTGCAGGATCGATTGAGTGAACTCAACGCCAATTTGCGCTCCAGCCAAGCCCAGCTCTCGCGCAGCCGCAGCGAACTGGAGCGCAACCAAAACCTCTATCGCCAGCGCGCCATCAGCTTGAGTGATTTCAACACCGTACGCAGTACCTTTTTGGTTGATCAATCGGCGGTGGAGGCTGCGCGCCAGCGGCTGGAAGCTCGCAAGGTTGAAAACCAAGAATTGATTGTGCGAGCCCCCTTCAGCGGTGTGATCAGCCAGCGCTATGCGGATCCTGGCTCCTTCGTGACACCCACCACCACGGCCTCAGCAACGGCGGGCGCCACCAGCTCCTCGATCGTCGAATTGGCCCAGGGCCTGGAGGTGGTAGCGAAAGTTCCAGAAAGCGATATTGGCCGCATCCGCCTTGGCCAAGGTGCCTCCGTGCGGGTGGATGCCTTCCCCGACCGATCCTTCGCGTCAAGGGTCAAGCGCATCACACCCCGCGCCATCAAGCTCAACAACGTGACCTCCTTTGACGTGGTGCTCAGGCTGCTGGAGCCCCCCGGGGCCCTGCGCATTGGCATGACTGCCGATGTGGGCTTCCAAACCGGCCAAATCCAAGCAGAAACCCTGATCCCCACCGTGGCTGTGGTCACCGAAGACGGCCGGCCCGGGGTGCTGCTCGTGGGAGAGGGCAACCAGCCGAAGTTTCAGCAGGTGGAGCTGGGGATCAGCAGCGGCAAAAGCACCCAGATCCTCAGCGGATTGACCAGCGGCACCCGGGTATTTATCGACCTCCCCCCCTGGGCCAAAAAACGCAAATAGGGCGTTTAGGCCCGTTGGGCCAAAAAGGCCCGGGCTGCCTCCACGATGCGACCACTGGCCAAACCATCACCAAAGGGATTGTGGGAGCGGGCCATCGCCTCATAGGCCGTGGAATCCTCCAGCAAGCGACTGGCCTCAGCCACGATGTCGGCCGTATCGGTGCCGATCAACTTGGCCGTACCGGCATCCACGGCCTCGGGCCGCTCGGTGGTGCGGCGCAGCACGAGCACGGGTTTGCCAAGGGCGGGCGCCTCTTCCTGGAGGCCACCGGAATCACTCAGCACCAAGGTGGAGCCCCGCATGGCGGCCACCAGTTGGTCGTAGTCGAGGGGCTCGGTGAGGAAGGCCCGGGGATGGTCGCCGAGCAGGGCCTGGAGGGGCTCTCGCACCGTGGGGTTGCGATGCAGGGGCAGCAACAGGGCGGTATCGGGAAAACGATCCAGCACTTGCCGGAAGCCGCGGCCGATGTCCTGGAGCCGCTCGCCCCAGTTTTCGCGACGGTGCACGGTGGCCAGGATCACCCGCTGCTGGCCAAAGTCGAGGCCCGGCAAGCTGAAAGGGGGGGCCTTTTCCGCCATCAGCAGCAGGGCATCAATCACCGTGTTGCCCGTGGTGAGGATCTGGCCCACCACCCCCGAAGCCCGCAGATTGGCCGCCGACACAGCCGTCGGTGCAAAGTGCAGCAGGGCCACCTGGGAAATCAGCCTGCGGTTGGCTTCCTCCGGGAAGGGATCAAAGATGTTGTCGGTCCGCAACCCGGCTTCCACGTGTCCCACGGGGATCTGCTCGTAGAACGCCGCCAGGGCGGAGGCGAAGGCCGTGGTGGTGTCGCCCTGAACCAGCACCAAATCCGGTGGGTGGTCTGCAAAGTCCTGCTTCAGGCCCGTCAGGGTGGCGCAGGTGACATGGGTGAGGGTCTGCTTGGGGGCCATCAGGGCCAGGTCCTGATCGGCCGACAAACCGAACAGGTCCATCACCTGGCTCACCATTTCCCGGTGCTGGCCGGTGAGCACCACCCGGGTGCGGAAATCTGTTGCCTGCTGAAACGCCAGGATCACCGGAGCCAACTTGATCGCCTCGGGACGGGTGCCCAGCACGATGGTGATGAGTGGCTTGGGCACCAGGGCTCAGCAGACCCTTGGATCCTACGGAGCTTGCGTCATGTTCACGGAGCTTGCGTCATGTTCAAGGCCAAGGGCTGACATCTGGCCTGCCCCTCGCGAAGCTAGGTCTCACGCAGGCCGCAAACGCGGCATCCAAGCAGCGCTGCCGCGATGACCTCCTCCCCTTTTCCCTCTGCCCCAATTCCCTCTGTCCCATTTCCGCCCTCCCCTAGCTCGCCCTTTCCCACCTCTCCCTTCCCGGCGGATCCTTCACCGCAAAGGCCCTCCAAGGTTCAGAAAGCTGCTACCCCTGATTTGCCTCCTGGCTTAGCACCCGTGGTGAGCTGCGAGCTGGCTGCAGGCCCCAGCATCGAAGCGATTGTGCGCGAGGCCCACATCCAGGGCTATTCCGATGTGCACTTGGGCGTGGGGGAAGGGCCCCGTTTTCGCTGCCGCGGCGACATCCAGCGCACGGAATGGCCCACCACCGATGCCGCCACCTTTGCCAGTTGGCTCAAGGAACTGCTCAGCCCCACCCAAATCGATAGCTTTCGGCGCGACAAGGAGTTCGACGGCTCCTTTGGCTTTGACTTCGTCAGGGTGCGAATCAACCTGCTCGACACACTGCTGGGGCCCGCCATGGTGCTGCGCCTGATCCCGCAAACGATCCCCAGCATCGAAGAGCTCGGCCTGCCCGCGGTCCTCCAGGGGCTCTGCCAAAGGCCCAAGGGCTTGGTGCTGGTCACCGGACCCACCGGCTCAGGCAAAAGCACCACCCTGGCCGCCATGATTGACCACATCAACCGCACCATGGCCCGCCACATCCTCACGATCGAGGATCCGGTGGAGTTTGTGCACCACAGCCAACAATCCCTGATTCGCCAGCGGGAATTGGGCCAGCACACCAAGGTCTTTGACCAGGCCCTCCGAGCTGCCTTGCGCGAAGACCCGGATGTGATCTTGATTGGCGAAATCCGCGACCAGGAGACCCTCACCACAGCCCTTGAAGCCTCCCAAACCGGTCACCTGGTGTTTGGCACGTTGCACACCAATTCCGCCGTCAAAACCGTGGAGCGGGTGCTGGGCATGGTGGCCCCCTCAGCCCAAACCAACCTGCGCCTGGCTCTCTCGGAATCCCTCCTTGCGGTGATCGCCCAAGGACTGGTGAAAACCACCGATGGCAAAAGGGCTGCCTTTCACGACATCTTGCTCAATAGTGATGCCTGCAAGGACTACATCCAGCGGGGCGAACTCGAGGAAATCGAAGCCATCATGGGCCGCAGCGCGTTTGAAGGGATGCGGACGGCCAATCAATCCCTGACACTGCTCGTAGAAGCCGGCCGGGTGGATCCTGGCGATGCCCTCGCCCAGAGCATCAAGCCCAACGAACTCAGTCAGGCCCTACGCGGACGCCAATAATTGGCAGCAAGCTCGAAGTTAGTTGCTGGCAATGCGAACCAGCAAGAGCACGCCAATCCCCACCGACAACCCAAGCATGGCCAGCCGGCCATTCCAAATTTCGGCCTGGGGAGTAATTCCCCGGCGCCACGCGTTGAGCTCGCTAGACGGCACTTGATCGTCACCAGCATCCGGCCCGGGATCGATTGGCAGATCGATCTCCTGAAGGTTCTCTGGATCGATTTTTTGATCGAACTGGGTCATCGCGTTATACCGATGCCTTACCCAACCACCCTAGGGGGATTAAAAGCAGGCTTGGGTTTCATACAGCCGGCTGGCTTCCTCCAATGGCAACCTGGGGGCCACGGCCAACTCCAAGGGGCTTTGCAATCCCGCCGCAAGCCTTTGGGCGGCAGCAACCCCAATCATGGCAGCGTTATCGGTGCAATAGGGCAGGGGTGCCGCCCGCCAGCTGAGGCCATCGCGGCAACAGCGTTCCTCCAGGAGCCTGCGCAACCGCTTATTGGCCGCAACCCCGCCCACCAAGACGAGGGTTTCGAGGCCCAGTTGCTTGGCACAGGCACAACTGCGCTCCACCAAAACCTCCACCACCACCTGCTCGAAACTGGCGGCCAGGTCGGCCACCGGCAGGTCGTCGGATCCCACCAGCTGCTCCAGGGCTCGCACCTGGCGAAGCATCGCTGTTTTGAGGCCACTAAAGCTGAAGTCATAGGGGTAGTAGCCCCCCTCAGGTCTTGAAACCCTGCCCTTGGGCAGGACAAATCGGCCAGGATCCCCACCCCGGGCAGCCTGCTCGATGGCGGGGCCACCGGGATAACCCAAGTGAAGCAGCCTGGCCACCTTGTCGAAGGCCTCACCGGCCGCATCGTCGTGGCTGCGCCCCAGCCTGGAATACCTCCCCGGGCCATCCACCCGCAGAAGCTCGGTGTGCCCGCCGCTGACCAACAGCACCAGGTAGGGGCCCGGAGGCAAGGGGTCCCCCAGCTGGACCGAACAGAGATGGCCCTCTAGGTGATGCACCCCCAAAAAAGGCTTGCCGTGCAGGCGGGCCAAGGTGCGCCCGGTCACGGACGCCACCAGCAAGGCACCCACCAGCCCGGGGGCAGCGGTGGCCGCGATCCCATCCATATCTCCAGGCCCCAGGCCGCTCTCATGGCACACCTGGGCAATGAGGTGGGGGAGGGCCTCCACGTGGCGACGGGAAGCAATTTCTGGTACGACCCCACCCCAGCGGGCATGCTCTTCCACCTGGGAGGCAACGGCACTCGCCAGGACGGTTCGATCGCGCACAATCGCTGCCGCCGACTCGTCACAACTTGTTTCGAGGGCAAGAACGGTTGGCATTCGCTTGGGCGGGCTCTCTTAGGGTCAATCCGTGACATCTTGCCCCGCGGCCTTGCGTCCGATGCGCCGTCTTTTTCCCCGTTTATTCGCAGCTCTGCTGTCTGTCTTCCTGCTCGTTGGTTTCGCCCCCGTCGCCAAGGCAGATGTGGCTGGCCTTACCCCCTGCGCGGAGAGCGCTCGCTTCCAGCAGCGCGCTGCTGCGGCTAAAACCGACCAGGCCAAGGCCCGTTTCGCCATGTACAGCCAAGCTGTCTGCGGCGCTGACGGCCTGCCTCACCTGATCGTTGATGGCCGCTGGAACCATGCCGGCGACTTCATGATCCCCGGCATCGCCTTCCTCTACATCGCCGGCTGCATTGGCTGGGCCGGTCGCAATTACTTGACCGCGATCCGCAACGACAAGGACGCGACTATGAAAGAGATCCAGATCGATGTTCCCCTTGCTCTGAAGAGCACCATTGCCGCAGCCACCTGGCCGCTTGCGGCTCTCGCGGAATTGAGGAACGGCAAGTTGCTTGAGGACGACAACAAGGTGACCGTTTCGCCCCGCTGAACCCCAGCCCGTCGATTCTTCCCCTTTCCCACTCATCACGTTCTGAGTCATGAAAAAGTTCCTCACCACCGCTCCTGTCTTTGCGGCGCTCTGGTTTTCCGTTACCGCTGGAATCCTGATCGAATTCAATCGCTTCTATCCCGATCTCCTATTCCACCCCATGTGATCTGGATTCGCCAATCCACCTGGATTGAGCGACCAGTAAAAAAGCGGCCCCATGGGGTCGCTTTTTTACTGGCACTGAGGCCCCCGTAACGATCAAGTCCCGATCTAGAGGCCCATCAACCCTTCGAGCTCAGCGAGGGCAGTCTCCAGCTCTGCATTCACCAGGGCGGCATCGAACTCCCCCTCAGCCTCCAGCTCGATGCGGGCGCGGCCAAGGCGCTTGCTGATCGCCTCCTCGCTGTCGGTTCCCCGGCCGCGGATACGGCGCTCAAGCTCCTCAAAGGAGGGCGGCTTGAGGAAAACCTGGAATCCGGCTGGAAAACTTTGGCGCACCTGGCGAGCCCCTTCCAGTTCAATTTCCAACAGCACCGGCCGGCCCAGGGCCAGGGCGTCCTCCACGGGTTTGCGGGGCGTGCCATAGAGATTGCCGGCAAACTCGGCCCACTCCAGAAAGCCCCCTGCAGCCACCTGCTGCTCAAAGGTTTCCCGAGTTAAAAAGAAGTAGTGCTGGCCCTCCACTTCGCCAGAACGGGGGCTGCGGGTGGTGGCAGAAATCGACAGCCAGATCTCGGGATGCTTCGCCAGGAGCTTCGCCACCAGGGTTCCCTTCCCAACGCCACTGGGACCGGTAATCAAGGTGAGGCGGCCGGGAACGGCGTCGACCATGGCAGGCAACAGCTTGGGGCTGCAGAGTAGAAGCCAGCATTGAAGGCCTTCGCCCAAGCCATGGACCGCGCGCAGCCCCAGGCTCGCTTGCAACCAATGGATGTGACCAGCCTCAAGGCTGTGCTCAGTGAATGGCGCAGCCATCTCCTGCCCAGCCGCTTTGAGAAGGCCCAACAGGCCACATCCCACAGCATCCAAATCGGGCTGCGCAGCCTGGAGGGTATCCACTGGCTTGAGATGAGTTGGCAAGCCGAGGCGGCCCGGGTTCATAGCGTGGCTGCCCCACCCCGCGTGGGGGATGGCAGCACCCTGGCCCAGCAGCTTCAGCACAGCCTGCGGGGCCTAGCCCTGGTCTCCATCTCCCAGGCCGGCTGGGAGCGCGTGGTGGAGCTGGGATTTTCCAGACGCCCCGGCGAGGCGATCGAGCGCACCCTGGTGGTGGAACTGATGGGGCGGCACAGCAATCTGCTGCTATTAGATCAAACAAGGCAGGCCATTGCCCTGGCCCGCCAAGTGAAACCCCAGCAATCAAGGCTGCGGCCGATTGGCACCGGCGATCCCTACCAACCACCGCCACCCCTCGCCGGGGAACCACCCCACGGCGGCGAAACCATGGCCAGCTGGCAGCGGCGCCTCAGCCTGTTGCCCCTCCCCCTTGGTCAAGCCCTAGCCAGCGCCTACCAGGGAATGAGTCCAGCCTTAATCCAGCAGCTGGTCCCTTCCGAATGGCAGGGCTGTGTTGTGGAGGAGCTCGGAGCCAGCCAATGGAACCAGCTTTGGGATCGCTGGCAGTGCTGGCTGGGATGCGTTGAGACCGAAGGCTTTACTTGGCACCAAAACGGCAGCGGTTACCGCTGCTGGCCGGCCCTCTCCAGCCCCCAGGGCCCGCCCTTAACCCTTAACCAAGCTATGGCTGCCTACTACGGCAACCATCTGGATCAACAACGGTTGGTCCAGCGACGCCACCAGCTAGGCCAGAGCTTGCAGCGCGCCGCCGAGCGGGAGGCCCGCGAAGCCCAGGCCCAACAGGCCCTGCTGGAGGCGGTGCCGGAAAGCGAAAGTATGCAGCAGCAGGCCGACGCCCTCCTGAGCCAACGGCAACCCAGCCGCCAATGCATTGACACGGCCCAAAAGCTCTACAAGCGGGCGCGCAAATTACGGCGCTCGGTGGCAGCAATCACGCCGCGGCTCGAGCTCCACCGCCAAAGGCTGGCCGCCCTAGAGCACAGTCTCATTTTTTTGGAGCAGGCCAGCACCATCCCAGACATCGAAGGGCTTCAAAGTGAACTCCAGGGGTTACTCGGCAGCAGCAAGGCCAAGGCTCCAGGGGCAGGGGAAAAATCGGCTCATGGGCCACGATCCAGTCGCCGTGAGCGGAACCTGGCGGAGCCGGCCCACCCCGAACCCCTGCAAGTGCAGAGCCATGGGGGCCTGGCCGTGCAGGTGGGCCGCAACCACCGCCAGAACGAGTGGATTTCGTTTAAGCAAGCCCGCCGCGGCGACCTTTGGTTCCATGCCCAAGAACTGCCCGGTAGCCATGTGGTGCTCAAGGCTTCCGAAGGACTTGCTGGCGATGAGGATCTCCAGGCAGCCGCCGATTTGGCGGCCCATTTCAGTCGCGGCAGGGGCAACAGCCGGGTGCCAGTGGTGATGGTTCCGATCGAAGCCCTGCAGCGCATCCCAGGGGCCGCTCCCGGCACCGTGCGCCACCGCCAGGCCGAACAACTCTGGGGTGAACCAGCAAGGGCCCTTAGCCTCCTTGCAGCGCAGCAGCCATGACCACCCCCCTGCCCCCACCCCTGCCCCCACCTCCACCCATTCGGATTGCCATCCCCGAGCCGGAAGGCGCCGATCCCAGCGGCGAGTTCCCCGGGGAAGTGGAGATGACCCTGGTGGATCACCTGGAAGAGTTGCGCAACCGGGTGCTGCGCAGCCTGCTGGCCGTGGTCCTTGGGGCAGCCGCCTGCCTGGTGTTTGTCAAACCCCTGGTCAAGCTGCTGGAGATGCCCGCCCACGGCATCCGTTTTTTGCAACTGGCGCCTGGGGAGTTCCTGTTTGTCTCGATCAAGGTGGCTGGCTATGCCGGCCTCACCATCGCCCTGCCCTATGTGCTCTACGAAGTGCTGGCCTTCGTGCTGCCGGGCCTGACGCGCCGGGAACGGCGGCTGGTGGCTCCGGCTGTGGCCGGGTCGGCCGTGTTGTTCGCAGCCGGACTGGCCTTTGCCTGGTGGGCTCTCGTACCTGCTGCCTTGGCGTTTTTGGTCAACTACGGCGCCGATGTGGTGGAACCGAGCTGGTCCATTGAGCGCTATCTCGACTTTGTTCTCCTTTTGATGGTGGCCACAGCCCTGGCCTTCCAATTACCCGTACTTCAGCTGCTGCTTGGCTCCCTTGGACTGATCAACTCCCGCACCATGCTTGCGGCCTGGCGCTGGGTCGTGGTGGTGGCGGCAATCGCTGGAGCCGTTCTCACCCCATCCACCGATCCGGTCACGATGCTGCTGCTCTCAGGCGCCATCACTGCGTTGTTTTTGCTTGGAGTGGCCCTCGTCGCCCTGGTGGAGCGAGTTAAACCCAGCAGCACCCCTAGAGCAAAAACTCGCTAGCCCGTGCGGGGGGGATCTCCAGCGGCAAGGTCATGGCCCGACCAAGTCGGGGTTTGTCGGCGGTGGTAAGGAGCCATTGGCGCACCTGGCCGGCAGCCCCGAGGCCATTGAGCAAGCCCACCAAGTCGTCGAGCTTGAGCCGAAAAGCCTGAGGGTCAAGGGGGAAGGATTGTTGCTCCAAGTAGGCCCACATCACCTGAAAATGAAAACGGCCTTGGCGCTTGACCAGTTGCAGGTCATAGGTGGCCTGCCAGCGCCTCCGCAAGATAGCGATCAGCTCTTCTGCTGAAAGCGGCTCTGCTGGAAGGGATTCGCCGTCTTCGTCGAGCGATTTGGGGCCGGCAATGGCCACGGCAAAACAGGCAATTCCACAACAGCATGTTTCAGCCCAGGGGCCAGGGCCCGAGCAGGGCTCCCGCCCCTGCAGAGCCAAGGTTCATAATGGGCGGCACGTTGCTGTGGCCCCAAAGCCGCCCCGTATGACCCAGATGCCAGCGAGCGCTTCGAACGGTGATGTGCCTGGGATGGGCCGTCGCCAGTTCATGAACCTGCTCACCTTCGGGTCCGTCACAGGAGTGGCCTTGGGCGCCCTTTACCCGGTGGTGAACTACTTCATTCCCCCCAAGGCCGCCGGCGGCGGCGGCGGCACAACCGCCAAGGATGAACTGGGCAATGTGGTGACGGCGACGGGTTGGCTGACGACCCATAAGGAAGGTGATCGCAGCTTGGTTCAAGGTCTCAAAGGTGATCCCACCTATTTGCTTGTGGAGGGCTCCGACGCCATCGGCAGCTACGGAATCAACGCCATCTGCACCCACCTCGGCTGTGTGGTGCCCTGGAACAGTGGTGCCAACAAGTTCATGTGCCCCTGTCATGGCTCCCAGTACGACGCCACCGGCAAGGTGGTTCGGGGCCCAGCCCCCCTCTCCCTGGCCCTGGCCCACGTGGAAGTCGAGAACGACACCGTGTTCCTCAGCCAGTGGACCGAAACCGATTTCCGCACCGGCGACAAGCCCTGGTGGGCCTGATCACTGTCTCCACTCCCCACTGCAGCCTGCTCACCGTGATGCGTCGTCCCTTTTCTCTCCTGCTGGGTTCCCTGCTCAGCTTCGCTGTTCTTCTGATCGGCGCCACCCCAAGCTGGGCCTATCCCTTCTGGGCCCAACAGAACTACGCCAGCCCCCGGGAAGCCACGGGCAAGCTCGTCTGCGCCAACTGTCACCTAGCCAAGAAAGCAACCCACGTCGAAGTGCCCCAAGCGGTGTTCCCCGACACGGTCTTTAAAGCTGTCGTTGAGATTCCCTACGACACCTCCCTCCAGCAAGTCTCCGGTGACGGCAGCCCCACGGGCCTGAACGTGGGGGCCGTGGTGATGCTTCCCGACGGCTTCACCCTGGCCCCCCAAGACCGTCTGAGCGATGAGCTGAAGGAAGAAACTTCTGGCATTTTCTACACCCAGTACTCCGACGACCAACCCAACATTCTCTTGGTAGGTCCGATTCCTGGCGATCAGCACCAGGAAATCGTTTTCCCGATTCTCTCTCCCGATCCGGGCACCGATCGCTCGATCCATTTTGGTAAATACCAGCTCCATGTGGGGGGCAACCGCGGCCGCGGCCAGGTCTATCCCACGGGTGAGAAGAGCAACAACGGTGCTTTCACAGCCCCCGCTTCAGGCAAGGTGAGCGCGATCACCCCTGGTGACAACGGTGTCTCCGTGGTTGAGATCACCGCTGACGACGGCAGTACTGCCAGCGAGACCGTGCCCGCTGGCCCCACCGTTACGGTTGCCGTTGGTGATGTGGTCGCCGCCGGCTCTGCCCTCACCAACGATCCCAACGTGGGTGGCTTCGGCCAACTCGATGCCGAAATCGTGTTGCAAAACCCTGTTCGCATCTACGGCTTGCTGGCCTTCTTTGCCGCCATCGCCCTTGCCCAGATCATGCTGGTGCTCAAAAAGCGCCAGGTTGAGAAGGTGCAAGCAGCCGAGGGCATTTGACTCCGGCCCTGGCCTTTGCTTCTCCGGGGCCCCTGGTTTTCCAGCTGGGCCCCTTTGCTTTGCGCTGGTATGGGCTTCTCATTGCCCTGGCCGTGCTGTGTGGCCTGGCCCTTGCCACCCGACTCGGCAAGGCTCGCGGAATTGCTCCCAGCCTGATCGCAGACCTGTTGCCCGTGCTGGTGCTGGGGGCCGTCATTGGGGCCAGAACCTATTACGTAGCCCTCGAGTGGCGCCAATACGAAGACAATTGGCCAGAAGCCCTCGCCATTTGGCATGGCGGGATCGCCATCCATGGGGCTCTCCTGGGGGGGACCCTCGCGACGGTGCTCTATTGCCGCAGCAGGAAACTGGCCTTTTGGCCCCTACTTGATGTCTTGATGCCTGCTGTGGCCTTAGGTCAAGCCATTGGACGCTGGGGCAACTTCTTTAATTCCGAGGCCTTTGGTCTCCCAACAGATTTGCCCTGGAAGCTCTCCATTCCCTTCGCCAATCGGCCGAGCCAATTTCTCGATCAAACCAACTTCCATCCCACGTTCCTGTACGAATCCCTATGGAATCTGGGGGTTTGCATCCTCTTGCTGCTGCTGTTTCGTTCGGCCAGCCGCGGCCGCATTCAGTTGCTTCCAGGGGCCCTGAGCTGCATTTACTTGATGGCCTACAGCAGCGGCAGGATCTGGATCGAGGGCCTGCGGATTGATCCGCTGTGCCTGTTCTCAGCCCCTCCCTTTTGTAGCGGCGGGCTCCGCATGGCCCAGGTGGTGAGTCTGCTGTTGATCGTCCTAGGGGGCCTGGGCCTGTGGTGGCTCTATGGCCGTCAGCGCGCCCTGCCCGATCCCAGTGGACTGACCACCTAAGGGGTTGCTACCCCCCCCAATCAATCAACGGTCGCCCCCATGAGCCCAAACGCCAGCGAGGACAATCCATCCACCTTCCCAAAGAAGGCCCCCCCCTCCGACCAGGGAGCCGCCACCGTTTGGATCGTGGGAGCTGGACCTGGCGCCCCTGATCTACTCACCCTGAGGGCGGCCAAGGCGATCGAGCAGGCCGATGTGCTCGTTTGGACCGACTCCCTCATCAATCCTCAAATTGCGGCCCTCGCCCCAGCGACGTGCGAATCCATCCGCACCAGCACCCTCACCCTGGAAGAGGTGATGGCCGTAATCGTCGAACGGGCTGGAGCAGGCAAAACGGTGGTACGCCTCCATGACGGCGACCCCTGCCTCTATGGGGCCATGGCCGAACAAATCTGTCGCCTTGCCGATGCTGGCCTTGGCGTAGAGGTGGTTCCAGGACTGAGCGCCTATCAGGCCACAGCTTCGGCCCTCCAGAGCGAACTGACCATCCCTGGGCTCGTGCAAACCATCGTGCTGAGCCGGGCCGGTGGCCGCACCGGGGTACCGGGAACCGAATCCCTGGCCAGACTGGCCGCCCTGAAGGCCTCCCTCTGCCTCTACCTCAGCGCCAGGCATGTGGAGGAGGTCCAGGCCGAGCTGCTCGAGCACTATCCCCCGGAAACCCCTGTAGCGATTGGCTATCGGGTCAGCTGGCCGGATCAATGGCTTGCGGTAGTCCCCCTTAAGGAGATGGCCCAGGTGAGTCGCGAGCGCGATTTAATCCGCACCACCCTTTACATCGTGAGTCCCGCCTTGGCGGCGCCTATGGAGGCCCGCTCAAAGCTCTACTCCGCCAGCCACAACCACCTGTTTCGGGGAGGGATCTAGATCGAGGCCCTGGGATCTAGGCCGCTTGCTCGGCCTGGGGTTCCCCGTAGAGCTCCTGCTCCAGGCGGGCCCGATCAAAGTGGCAGCCCAATCGCTCGGCAATGGCGGCCACATCGAGGGCGGCATTACCTAGGCAGCAGGTTCCACCCGGTGACGGCGTCACGTTGAACACCAGCCCGGGCAGGGGACGAATGCTGGCTTCCCCAAGCATCAACTTGCGCTCGCGCTTGTTGATCAGCTGGGGCCGCACCCCCCCATAGCCCTCAGCAAAGCTGAGATCGGCCAGGGTCATGGCGGGCACGATCTTGCGGGCATCGGCCAAAAAGAGATAGCGGCGCAGCCAAGGCACCTCAAACAGCAAGTTTTTGAAGATGTAGTTCCGGATATCGGCAATCCGAAACAGCTGCCAAAACACAGCCAACACTGACCAGTCGAGCCGCAGCACCTTCAAGAACTCCCAAAAGGACTCGCTCTTGTAGCGCTCAAGCAAGGGCAAGAGCAGGGCCGTGGGACCAAAGCGGGTCTTGCCCGGCGCGCGAACGTCGGGATCGCCATGGATGGCGGCGAAGGGCAGTTTGTCGTTTTGGACGGTGTAGACCTTGCCCTTGAGCAAGTCAGGGGTGAAGTAAAAGCTGCCCGCCACCGGCAGGCAGGAGTACTCAAGCCCAAAGCCCATCTGCTGGGCCATCAGCAGGCTGTGGGCGCCAGCATTCACCACCACATGGCGGGCAAAGAGCTGGCGGCTTGGCCCACCAGCCATAGGGGTCAGGGCGACCTGGTAACCATCCCCGTCAGGGGTGATGGTGGTGACCTTGGTTCCCATTTGGATGGTCAACTGGCGCCCAGTACCTCCCACGGCGGCCTCGGCCTGGGCCACAAACGATTCCGCTAAAGCCTCGTAATCAACAGCGGTATAGGTGCGCCGAATCCCAATCGCCACCAGTTCATCGGAACGCAAGCTGCCATTGGCAAAGGCCACCTGGGGCTCCCATTCAGCAATCATCTCCTTCTCGAGGAGCTCCATCGCGGGGAAATGGGGGGAAAACTGCTCAAATCGCTGGCGCAGAAATTGGCATTCCTGCTCCCCAACCCCAAGCACCATCTTTGGGGTGCGAAAGACACAGCGCTCCCGCGTTGCAGGATCGAGCAAATCGGCGTAGTGGACGATCATCTCGGCAGTGCGCTTAACCCGCACCGCCTTCTCAAGGGTGTAGTTCGTCTCAATATCGCCGCAGTGGATGGTTTGGCTGTTGTTGGTGGCTTTGGAATTCACCTGGGCCAACTGGTCGTAGCGCTCCACCAAGCCGATCCGGGGCAGATCGGTGTACCGGGCCAGCTCAAACAACAGGGCAGTCCCGCAGACACCGCCCCCAACGATCAACACATCCAAGGTCTCCCCATCCGCCAAGGTCTCCCTATCCGCCAAGGTGTCCCTAGGAGCATGGGCAGGGCGGATTTGCTCGGCTGGGGTCTGGGTCACACAACACTTGGACGCATCACCCATGCTGGCTGATCGGGGGACCCGAAATGGAGGGCCCAGGGATGGCCAGAAGAACGGGTCGGAGGGAGCTCACCGGTGGTGTTTTAAGCTCAAGCGGTGCGGGCGATTAGCACAGCGGTAGCGCACTTCCTTCACACGGAAGGGGTCACTGGTTCGAATCCAGTATCGCCCATTTTAGGAAAGAACTTTTCCATCTTTTTGGCTGCGATCGACTGGTCGGCAATGGGATCTGCCAGAAGGGTCCGGTTCCAAAACCGATCAAAAAACCCAGCCCAATCTTGCCAAAACCTTCAAAAAAACTTAAATCTGTCCCACAATCGGATCACCAGTTAACAATCTCCGGGTGCTGCCCCCTTCATTGCCTTCCTCCCCTGGGCCCGCCCCCTCCACCCCCGAGCTGATGGCCTTGGCGACGGCAATCACCCAAGCCAGGCTGGGTGCTGGTTTGGGCGTGGCCGAACTCGCCAAGCGACTGAACATGGGGATTGAGCAACTCGAAGCCCTGGAATCGGGAGAATTGGACCGACTCCCTGAACCGGTTTTCGTGATTGCCCAGGCCCGTCGGATCGCCCAAAACCTGGGGGTCACGATTGATGGGGAAATCCAGGCCCTACGCCAAAGCGGCCGCCTGAACAGCAAGCCCATCGAGCTTCAAAACCTCAAGCTCACCGCGGCGCCGGAGGAGCCCCAGGCGTCCAAACCAATCCACCCTCCCCGCGGCCGGGGCATCCCACCGCTGCTCGCAGGCCTGCTCCTGGCCAGCGGCCTGGTAGCGGGGAGCTTTGGCCTCTGGCAGCAATGGCAAGGACGCCTTCAGCAACAGGCCATTGCTGCCAAAGAGGCCAAACAGCTCAAGGACAAGCAGGCCCTGATCAAGCAAGCGATTACAAAGCAAGCCCAAGCAGCCGCCCTGAACCGTTCCCAAACTGAAGTCACAAGCCTCACCCTCAGCACCCTGAAGAACACCTGGCTGGAGGTGAAAACCCTGAAAGGCAAGCAACTCTTTCGCGGTGATTTCAAGGGCCAACAAAGGTTTTCCCTTGTCCAAGGATTGAGGGTGCTCGCCGGACGGCCGGATCTCGTTCTTGTGCAGGTTGGAAGCAGAGCGGCAAGGCCCCTAGGCACCATTTCCCAGGTGCGATGGCAAACCTTTGCTGCCTCCAAAGCGAAGCCAGCTTTAAAGACCACCCTGCCCCTGCGTGCCAAAACCCTCCCAGCTGCCCCATCCAAACCAAAGGTTCCAGCCCCCATCCCCCTGACTGATTCCAGCCAACCAACTGAATCCAGCCGATCCAATGAATCCAGCCGATCAACCGAATCCACCAGCCCGACCCAAGCCTTAGACCCCCCTAAGGCTCCAGCACCTTGAGGGACACCCCACAGGCCTCTAGAACCCCATCCCTGCAAGCGGCAAGGCTCCAACGCTCCAGGCTCAGATCAGCTGGCTGATCCCCCGCAACCGGATCCACAGGCTCGAGGGAAATCGCGAGATCACATGGAGCCTGTTTCCCGGCTCCTGCCTGTTGAGGCCTTACCTTGATGCTGCCGATCAAGGACTCAGGCCGTCGATCGAGGGAAGCCGCCAGACGCAACAGCAAGGCCATTGCAGCCACGGTGCGGCGCTGTTGCCGATCGACAATCAGCTGCCAAGACTCGTGACGTTTTTTTGGGAAACCTCGGCGGTGATAACGGGCAATGGCCGCCACCATCAAATGTTCAGCTTGGGAATAGCCCAATAACTCGCCATGGCGAATCAAATACCAGGTGTGTTTGTGGTAAGCCGCAATATTGATGCTCTTGCCACACGTGTGCAGCTGGGCTGCAGCCCAGAGCAGTTCACGGCCCAGGCCTTCATCGGTATGGATAAGGCCCCGGGTCTGGTCGTAGAGGCTGAGGGCGAAGCCCGCCACCCGATCCGCCCGGCTGCGGTCAACGCCAAAACTCTGGGCCAGATGCATCACCGTGCGCTGGCGAATGGTGCTCTGAAATGAGAAACGATCACCCAAGAGGTGATTGCGCAGCATCCAATCCACAATCAAACCTTCGCGCAGGGCCCGATCGCACACCACCAGCTCCTTCACCTGGAGCATCTCCATGGTGGTCTGAAGGATCAGGGCCCCAGGCACGATGATTTCTGAGCGCCGCTCATTGATGGCGGTCAGGGCTTTGCGTTGCTCGGCTGACATCGCCAACAGGCGGGCGATCTGCTGATCGATGCGGGCCTTGCTGAGGCGGTACCCCTGCAATTTCAAGGGGGGGCGGCCGTCCTCAGCTGCCGCCAAGGCGGCCAGGGCCATGGCCGTGCCACTGGTGGCCACAAGCAGGGGCCTTTCCCCCGACTGGAGCGCGGCCCGGGTCTGGGCCACCGCCGGATCGAGGGCCCCTTGGATGTAGGCCTTGAGGAAGGAGTGCTGATCAGGCGGCAACGGGTCCTGCCGGCAAAACTCCCGCTGCAGCCGCACCGCCCCAATCCGGGTGCTGGTGAGGGAGCGGGCATCGCGGCCATCGGCAAGCACCAGCTCGGTGGAACCGCCACCGATATCCAGAATCAGGTGGGGCTGATCGCCAAAGGTCATCCCCGAAAGGACGCCCAGATAGATCAGGCGGGCCTCCTCCGGACCACTCACTAACTCCACGTCGAGACCCAACTGCTCCTGCAGGGCCACCAAAAAATCGCCCCCATTGGGCGCCTCTCGCACCGCGCTGGTAGCAGCGGTGACAATCTGCTCAACCCCGTGGCTTAGGGCCAGGTCCCGGTCCTGCCTGAGGGTCCGAAACGCCCGCTCAATGGCATCGGAACTCAAATCACCGGTCTCTGGATCCCGCTCCCCCAGGCGCGTGGTGGCTTTTTCGGCCACCAGCACCGAAAAGCTGCGCAGCTCAGGATCCACCTCCGCCACCAAGAGGTGGATGGAATTGGTGCCGATATCGATTGCAGCGACGCGGCGACGACCCAAGGCCTGGCCAGGCTGTTGGGAGGACGGGGCCTGAACCATCGGGCAGCCTGGGGCTGGGTGGGGCCACTTTGACATCCGCAGGGGAATCGCTCAGCAGACCTAGGGTGCCGGCCAAAGTTAGGTCTGCTCCAAGCGTGGCCGTTCCCCGCATCACGTCCCGTGTGGCGACCTGGCTCGAGTTGCTGCGCTGGCACAAACCCAGTGGGCGCCTGATCCTGCTGATTCCGGCGGGTTGGAGCCTTTGGCTCGTGCCCCAGGGAAGGCCCTCCCCAGACCTGGTGCTGTTGATCGTGCTGGGGGGCCTCGCCGTGAGCGGGGCCGGCTGCATCGCCAACGACCTCTGGGATCGGCGCATCGATCCCTTGGTGGAGCGCACCAAAACCAGGCCGATGGCCGATGGCCGGGTAGGCAGCCTGGAAGCCCTCCTTTGGCTGGTGGTGGCCCTCGCCGCGGCCCTGGCCGTGGTGCTCGCCCTGCCCGCAGCCCATCGGCTGACCTGCCTGGGCCTCGCCATCGCCGCCCTTCCGCCGGTTCTGCTCTATCCCAGTGCCAAACGCTGGTTTGATTACCCCCAGCTGGTGCTGGCCCTCTGCTGGGGCTTTGCGGTACTCATCCCCTGGGCAGCCGCCACCGGCAACCTCTCTGGCGGCTGGCAATTGGCGCTCACCTGGCTGGCCGCCGTGCTCTGGACCTTCGGCTTTGACACGGTGTATGCCATGGCCGACCGCGATGACGACCGGGAACTCGGGGTACGGAGCAGTGCCTTAAGCCTGGGGGATCGGGCCCCGCTCACGGTGACCATTTGCTATGGATTGACCGCCCTGGCCCTGGCAGGGGCCGCGGGCCAAGCGGGGGTGGGCTGGCCGTTCTGGCCCCTGTGGCTACTGGCCGCCGCTGGGATGCAACGGGAAGCCCTTGGGCTGCGGCCTACCAATCTGCCCCGCTCCAGCTTTGGCCGCCATTTCAGCCGCCAGGTACTGCTGGGCGGCCTGCTGCTCCTGGCCCTTGTGGTGGGGAGGGTGTGATGGCTGCGCCGCTCCTCCTGCCCAAACCGCTGGTTTCTGGAGATTCCGTGGCCGTCGTGGCCGCCAGCTCCTGCCTGGAAGGCGAAGGGGCCCTGGCCCGCCTCGATGCCGGCATTGCCATCTTGGAAAGCTGGGGGCTGGTGGTTGAGCGCAAGCCCCTGCGGAGCTGGGGCTACCTGGCGGGCCAGGATCACGAGCGTTTGGCCGATCTCCGAACCGAGCGCCCGGGCGGGGGCCCAGCCATTTCCCTGCTGGCCTGCATGCGGGGAGGCTGGGGTTCCGCCAGGCTGCTGGAGAGGCCCCTGGCGCTGGGGCCCACCTGGCTCCTGGGCTTCTCCGATGTCACCTCCTTGCTCTGGACCCAGGTAGCCCAAGGCCATGGCGGAGCCATCCATGGCCCGCTGCTCACCAGCCTGGCTGCTGAACCGGCGTGGAGCCAGCAGCGCTTGCACTCCCTACTCTTTGGGGAGCCCCTGGCCGATCTGGCAGGGGAGGGCTGGTGTCCAGGGCTGGCCGAAGGCCCCTTATTGGTAGCGAATCTCACGGTGGCCACCCACCTGCTGGGCACCCCCCATTGGCCCGATCTCGACGGCGCCATCCTGGTCCTCGAAGACGTGGGCGAAGCCCCCTATCGCATCGAGCGGATGCTCACCCACTGGCGGCTGGGCGGCGCCCTGCAGCGGCTTGCGGGCCTGGGCCTGGGCAGCTTCAGCGGCTGCGACGACCCCACCATCCCAGAGCGCTCGAGCTTCAGCCTGGAAGAGGTGCTGCGCGAACGCACCGCCGACCTTGGGATCCCCGTGGTGGCGGGCCTGCCCATCGGTCATGGCGACTGCAATGCTGCCCTGCCCTTGGGAGTGCGCGCCCGGCTGGATGGCACGGGCGGCCGTCTGGCGCTGCTTCCCTAACGGTTGGTGGGGTTGGAACCCTAACCGCGATCCGCCAGCACCGCCTCGGCAATCGTCAAATCAAAGGGGGTGGTGAGCTTGATGTTGGAGGGGGGGGCCTCCAACACCTGCACCGCCAGTCCCAGGCGCTCAAACAGCGCCGCATCGTCGGTGACACTCCAGCCTTCTGCCATGGCCGTGGCATGGGCATCCCGCAGCTGCTGCACCGGAAACCCTTGGGGGGTTTGGGCCGCCCATAACTGCCTGCGATCCGGTGTTGCGGTGATGCATCCGCCGCCATCCACCTGCTTGATCGTGTCGGTCACGGGGGTCGCGGCAATCACCGCCAGGCCCTGTTGCACCGCCATCACACACCGCTCCAACAGATCCGGATCCACCAAACAGCGGGCGCCGTCATGGATCAGCACCCCCTCGGCATCGGCGGGTAGCGCCGCCAAACCCCGGCTGACCGATTCCTGCCGGGTCTCCCCCCCCACGATCCAGGCGACCGGAACCTGGGGATTGGCGGCGGCCACGATGGCCTGAATCGCCTGTTCATCCACCGGCTGGCCCACCAACCCGATCCAGGTGATGACGGGGGAGGCCAGGGCGGCATCCAGGGTCCAGGCGAGCACGGCCCGTCCCGCCACGGGCAACAACAACTTGTTGCCCGTGGCTCCCATCCGGCGACCACTTCCTGCGGCGGCGATCAGCAAATGCACAAGAGACTCCCGACAGCGGGCCAAACCGACTGGCCTCCATACAATCAGGCCACCGTGCCGATGCCACCGCAATGCGGGCCCTGTTTCTGATTCCCGGTGGCAGCAGCCAGCAATTGCAAGCCTTTGCGGCTGTCGACGCGGTGGCAAGCCAACTCAAGGCCCACGTGCAGGTGGTTTGCCCCACGGCAACCACCGCCCTCTGGCAACTCCATCCAGCCGTGGAGAAGGTGATTCCCTTTGCCTTCGACGACGCCACCATGGCCGACTGGGCCAATTTGCTCGGTTCGGTTCGGGAGCCAGATTTTCAGCTCTGCATCAACCGCGCCAGTGGCCGCCAGGTGGACCTGATGCTCTCGATGAGCCATATCCCCACCCGCGTTGCCGCCTCGGGCTTTTCGGCCACCGAAAAGATCCAAGCCAGTCCCCATTTGTGGCCCAATCAGGCCTGGGAGGCCGATCTGAAACCGGTTGGGGTACAACTGAACGCCGAGGCCTTCCGGTTGCCCCTGGCCAAAGCTCTGCTCGATGCCGCCGCCGCTGCCTTGCCCCCAGGAGAGGGTCCAGCGCTGCTGCTCGCTCCCTGGGGAACCGCAAACGACTGGCCCCATGCCCAGTGGCAGCACCTGCCCGAGCGCATTGTGAGCAAATTGCCCACCCTTCGGGTCGTCAACGCTGCCCCTGGTGACCCGGCCCCAACACGGGCAGGCGCAGCCAGGCGGGCCGCCCAGGTGGCGAGCGTCGATGTGGTGGTGGCCAGTGATCCAGAAACCATCGAGTGGTCCCTGCTCTTGGGGCTGCCCCTGGTAGCCCTGGGCAGGCCGGCCGACACCATGCCTAGTCGCCAGGGAGTGCAAAGCCTGGGCACGGCACATGACCTGACCAGTATCAGCATGGAGTCGGTGCTCGCTGCCCTTGGCTTTGGCTAAGGACAGGGCGCCATACGATCCTCATCACCCAATCTTTGTCCCGATGGCCTCCTCCCAACCGCTCGCTGGACACGTCACCTTGGTGACCGGAGCCAGCCGGGGGATTGGTCGTTCCATTGCCCTCACCCTGGCGGCTGAGGGGGCAGAGGTAGTCGTGAACTATGCCAACTCGCCGGATGCCGCCGAGGCCGTGGTGGCTGAGATCCATGCCGCTGGGGGCAAGGCCTGGAGCCATCAAGCCAATGTGGCGGACGAAGAGCAGGTCGAGCGCATGGTGAAAACCGTGCTGGACAAGTCCGGGCGCCTGGATGTCCTGGTCAACAACGCCGGCATTACCAAGGACGGCCTCCTCATGCGGATGAAGACGTCTGACTGGCAGAGCGTGATCGACCTCAACCTCACGGGGGTGTTCCTGTGCACCCGTGCCGTGAGCCGCTCGATGCTGAAATCCCGCTCTGGACGCATCATCAACATCACTTCCGTGGTGGCACTGATGGGGAATCCTGGCCAGGCCAACTACAGCGCCGCAAAAGCCGGGGTGATTGGCTTCACCCGCAGCTGCGCAGCTGAATTTGCCGGTCGGGGGGTGACTGTGAATGCGGTGGCTCCAGGCTTCATCGCGACCGACATGACCAAGGAGCTCGACGTCGAACCGATCCTCGGTGCGATCCCCCTGGGCCGCATGGGCCAACCCGAAGAAGTGGCAAGCGCCGTTCTGTTCCTCGCCGCCGACGTCGCCAGCAGCTACATGACTGGCCAGATCCTCCAAATCGATGGCGGCATGGTTATGCGTTGAGCAACTGGTTTGCGTTGAGCAACTCTCATGCGTTAGGGGCGGGTTGGCCCAGTTCTTCACGTAGGCGGCGAATCCGCTGCAGCAACTTCAAGCGGCGGCTTCGGGCTGTGAGGGTCAAGAAGAGGCGCAATGGCAGATAGACCAACGCCATTACCACCCCCAGGGCGGTGATCAGAACGAACACCATGGCGTTGGATCCCGAAACAGGGGCCAGGCTCACCACATCATCTGCACTCTCAAGCGCCGTTTCAAGCGCACTTCCGAGCGCACTTTCAATGGCGGTTTCGAGGGCTGACGGCAAGAGGTCATCCATGGCCGAACCCTATCGAGCCCGGGACCAAGATGACGCCCCAACCCTGGGGTGATTCGGCAATCCCCACCGGCCGATGGCTGCTGGCACCGGTGGGGTTGTGGGAATCTTTGGTTTAACCGATTCCCACAACCCCATTGCCATGGCCAAGTTGATCAGCTTCTCGGATGCCTCCCGCGCATCCCTCGAACGCGGCGTCAACGCCCTGGCGGATGCGGTCAAGGTCACCATCGGGCCCAAGGGGCGCAACGTGGTGCTCGAGAAGAAATTTGGGGCGCCTGACATCGTCAACGATGGCGTGACCATTGCCAAGGAAGTCGAACTGGAGGATCCGTTCGAAAACATTGGCGCCAAGCTGATCCAGCAGGTGGCAAGCAAAACCAAAGACAAAGCCGGCGATGGCACCACCACCGCCACCGTGCTCGCCCAGGCCCTGGTCCACGAAGGCCTCAAAAACATTGCGGCCGGAGCTAACCCGGTGGGTGTCAAGCGCGGCATGGACAAGGCCCTTGCCCAGGTGGTTTTGGGGATTGAAGAGCTTTCCCAGGAAGTGGCCGGTGATGCCATCCGCCAGGTGGCCACGGTGAGCTCCGGAAACGACGAAGAAATTGGCCGAATGATCGCCGAGGCCATGGCCAAGGTGAGCGCCGACGGGGTGATCACGGTGGAAGAGTCCACGTCCCTCGCCACGGAGCTCGAGATCACCGAAGGCATGGCCTTTGATCGCGGCTACAGCTCCCCCTATTTCGTGACGGACCAGGACCGCCGCGAGTGTGCTTTTGACAATGCCCTGCTCCTGATCACCGACCGCAAGATCAGTGCGATTGCGGATCTGGTTCCCGTACTTGAAGCGGTCTCCAAAACCGGAAAGCCCCTGCTGATCCTGTCTGAAGACGTGGAGGGTGAAGCCCTGGCCACCTTGGTCGTGAACAAGAACCGGGGGGTGCTCCAGGTGGCTGCGGTGCGGGCTCCTGGCTTTGGCGATCGCCGTAAGGCCATGCTGGCCGACATCGCCATCCTGACCGGTGCCACCGTGGTGAGCGAAGACCAGGCCATGACCCTCGACAAGGTGGGATTGAACGACCTCGGCAGTGCCAGGCGCATCACGATCACCAAAGACAGCACCACCATCGTGGCCAGCGGAGAGCATCAAAACGCCGTGGCTGACCGGGTGGCTGCAATCCGCCGAGAACTCGAAAACACTGAATCGGATTACGACCGCGAGAAGCTGATGGAGCGGATCGCCAAACTGGCCGGCGGCGTGGCCGTGATCAAGGTGGGAGCCCCCACCGAAACCGAACTGAAAAACCGCAAACTCCGGATCGAGGATGCCCTCAATGCAACCCGCGCCGCGGTGGAAGAAGGGATCATCGCCGGCGGCGGCACCACCCTGCTGCAGCTGGCCGATGGCCTGGATGGCCTGGCGGCCAACTGCAGCGGCGACGAGCGCACTGGGGTAGAGATCGTGCAGCGCTCTCTTGCCGCGCCCGTGCGCCAAATCGCAGCGAATGCCGGCGCCGACGCAGCCGTGGTGGTTGCCGAAATCAAACGCCAAGGCAAGGGTTACAACGCCATGACCGGCACCTATGAAGACCTGCTGGCGGCTGGGATCCTTGATGCAGCCAAGGTGGTGCGTCTGGCCTTGCAGGATGCGGTGTCGATTGCGTCGTTGCTGATTACCACTGAAGCCGTGATCGCCGACAAACCGGAACCCGCCGCACCAGCCGGTCCCGGCGGCGACATGGGAGGCATGGGCGGCATGGGAGGTATGGGCGGTATGGGCGGTATGGGCGGTATGGGCATGCCCGGGATGATGTAATCCCTCCGGGGGATCCCCCACTCCCGGCTACCCGCCTTGGATTTTGGCCACGTAGGCCGCCACCTGGAGGTCCACTCCTGTGATGGCGGTTCCCACAACCACGGCATCGGCACCGAGCCCAAGGGCCCGCAGAGCCTGATCTGCTGAAGCCAGACCACCCTCGCAAATCAGGCTGGTGCCCACCGGGAGTTGGAGCTTCAGCTGGCCCAACAGGTCCCAGCCGGGGGGCTTGTGGCCAACGGTGTCTTCGGTATAGCCGAAGAGGGTTGTTCCCAGCCAGGCACAGCCCAGTTGGGCGGCCCGCAAACCGTTGGCCACACTATCGATGTCCGCCATCACAACGGCCCCTAACTCAGTGGTGGCACGTCGAATCAGCTCCTCCAGGGATTGGCCGTCTGGCCGGTAACGGTCGGTGGCATCGATGGCCACCACATCAGCCCCAGCGGCCCAAACCGCCTGAATCTCCTTCCAGCCTGGCGTGATGTAAACGGGACTATCGGCAAAGCTCCGCTTCCAGAGACCGACAATCAAGGCGTCGGGGCAACGGCGGCGCACGGCTCCAATGTGTTCTGGACTCTCGAGCCGAACTCCCGAGGCGCCATTGCGCAAGCTGGCCTCGGCCATGGCAGCAATCACCTCCGGATCGCGCATTGGCGAACCTTCCGGTGCCTGCACCGAGACAATCAAACCAGAGGCCAACAAAGAGGACATCGTCGAAGGGTTACTCACGTTCAGCTGGCCAAGTGAAGATCCTGCGAGCTGTCCGGCAACCAGGCCCGTAGCGCCGCCAACGAAGCCGGGGCAGGAGCTGGGGAATGGGCACCAGGGGAATGGGCGACTTGGGACTCAAGACCCATGGGCAAGGGTGGGTCGATCGCAGCCGTCGGTTCTCGACCGCAGTCCTCGAGGCAATGGCGCAACCATGCGGAAGCACCAGGGCCCTGGCTCGAAAGCAAGGCCCCCTGGATCCAAGCCTCCAAAGACGACAGACCACGGCGATGGACCCACTGCTGCAGCAAGCGATTGGCTAGGCCCCCATCCCTCTCGGCAACGGCCGCCAAAAGACGATCGGAGAGTTCTGGGCGAGGGGGGGGAGGGAGCCGGCGAGATACAACCACGGATGTGGGATTCAGGTGAGCTTGCGATCCAGCAACGGCCGAATCAAGAGAAACAACCCGGCCGCCAAACCAGCCAACACCAGCAAGCAGGTGCCGGCGGTCAGGTCGCCGTAGGGAGCCTCCAACACCACAGCGGTGAGGGAGAACTGGCCGGCGTAGGCAGCGCGGATGGGTTCAATCGCGAAGGTAAGGGGATTCAGGGATGCAAGCCAGCCCAACCAGTTGGGCATGAACGACAATGGTGCCAGGGCCGTACTTGCAAACAGCAGGGGCAAATTGGCGACAAAGATCACCGCGATCAGCTCAATGTGACCTGGCAGGGCAAAGGCCAACCCCAGGCTCAAGGCCGTAACCGCAAACACCAACAGCAACAGGGTGATGAGCACCAACAGCAAACCCAACCCCCCGGGCCAGCCGTAGCCGAGCAGGGCAGCCGTTGCCATGATCGCCAAGCTCTGGACCAGGCTCAAGCTGGTGATGTAGAGCACGGAAGCCAAAACGATCGAACTGCGCGAGCGCAGGGGTGCCACGAGCAACCGGTTGAGAAAGCCAAATTCCCGATCAAACATCACCGGCAAGCCGGCATTGAGTGCCGCACTAAAGGCGGTGAAGACGATCACCCCAGCACCAAGGAAGCGCCCGTAGCTGATGCCACCTGGCAGCAGACCTGCGGGAGCCTTGGCAAACAGCGCCCCAAACAACACCAACCAAATCAGCGGTTGCAACACCCCGGCCACCAGGGTGGAGGGCCGGCGCTGCAGCTGCAAAAACAGCCGCTTGGTGAGCGCCAGGGTCTCCTGGCTGATCTCGGCCAGGGCGGAGGGCTGCTCCGCGGCACCGGGCAATTGATTGGGGATGGTGGGAGTAGCGCTGGTCATCACATGCTTGCTTTGCGTTCGGCTTTGGGATCGCGGCTGCCGGCCACGGCTAGCTCCGCATCCATCAGGGTGCGGCCGGTGGCTTGGAGATAGACATCATCCAGGCTCGGGCGGCTTTGGGCTAGGGCAAACACAGGCAAGTCGGCGATGGCCAATTGCTGGCGTAGTTGCTCCACCACTCCATCGTGCTCAATCACCAAGTTGAGCGAATAGCCCTGGGCCTGGTTGACCACCACCTGACGCACCCCTGGGCAATCCCGGAGCAGGGCTTGCACCGTGGCTGCTTCGCTGGCGTCACTGAATTCCCGCACCCGCAGGGTGAGTCGATCACCGCCCAAGGCCGCCTTGAGGGAGGAGGGGGCACCTTCGGCAATCACGGTGCCCGATTCGATAATCGCCAGGTGATCGGCAAGGGCATCCACCTCTTCGAGGTAATGGCTACTGAGCAGCACGGTGGTGCCGCCATCGCGGAGTTGGCGCAACACCTGCCAAATCGCCGCCCGACTCTCAATATCCAGGCCCACGGTGGGCTCGTCCAAAACCAACACCCGGGGACAGTGCAGCAAACCAGCTGCCAAATCGAGCCGGCGGCGCATGCCGCCTGAATAGCCTCCACAACGGCGATCGATCCAATCGCCCATGCCCATCAGCTCGATCAATTCAGCCATACGCCGGTCGCGCTGACGGACTGGCAGGTGATAGAGGTCCCCCTGGAGCTGCAACAATTCCCGCCCGGTCAGGATCTTGTCGATCGCCACCTCCTGGGCCACGTAGCCCAGCAAGCGGCGCACCCCCCGGGGGTCCGCCAGGGCATCGAGGCCCGCCACCCGCGCCGTGCCGCTATCGGGTGCAAGCAGGGTGCACAGGATGCGCAGGGCAGTGGTTTTACCAGCCCCATTGGGTCCAAGTAGACCATAGAGGCTGCCCTCAGGCACCTGCAAGGAGAGGTCGTTGAGGGCAGGAACCGAGACACCTTTCGCCCCGGTGTAACGCTTGTTGAGCTGGTGCAGTTCAATCACCAAGCAACCTCTCCGAGACGCATTACCCCTAGGTATCCCCTAGCCAAGGCCCAATGTAGGCAGCCCCGGCGGCCATCTGGCCATCAACTGGACGCCGAGCATCCCGGCCTGGGGGGTACGGGCCAGCAGAAGTAGCAAACAAATCCCAAACAAATAGAGGATTGACCAGCGAAAAAGCGCTCGGGCCGCCTGGGGATCATCGGGTTGATCAGCCAAGCGGGAGGTGAGCTGGAGCAATCTGGCATTAAACGGAACCACAAGCAGACCAAAGAGGGCGCCCCCACTGGGCAACGCCCAAAGGCCGAACAAGCTCATGGCCACCGTGGCGTAGGCGTAGTGGCGAATCGCCCGGGCCGTCACGACAACCCCTTTGACCACCGGCAACATCGGGATGCCAACGGAGCGGTAATCATCCTTGAGCAGCAGGGCCAACGCCCAGAAATGGGCAGGAGTCCAGACCATCACCAGGGAGAACAGCCACCAGCTAGCCCAACCCAAATGGCCCGTGGCCGCAGCCGCCCCCACCAACGGTGGGATGGCACCAGCCACACCTCCCACGACGATGTTTTGGCTGGTGCGGGGTTTCAAAAGGGCGGTGTAGAGCAGTACATAGCTGCAAAGGCCGAGCAATGAAAGGCTCGCGGCCAAGGGATTAACTCCCAGCACCAAGACCAACACCGAGAGTGCCGTTAAACCGATGGCCAGGGCAAACGCTTGCCGCTGGGCCAACCGCCCAGACGGCAAGGCCCGGCGACTGGTGCGCTGCATGCGCCCATCGAGTTCCTGTTCCCAAAGACAATTCAGGACCCCTGCAGCAGCCGAGGCCAACGCCCCACCCACCAGGGCGCAGGTGATCGTGGCGGCATCGAGCCAGCCATCCGCACTGACGGCCATGCCAGCCAGCGTGGTGGCCAGCAACAGGGGAATCAAGCGCGGTTTAGCCACCTCCAACCAAGGGGGCAGGACCACCGATGGCCGCATGCTCGGGCGGGCCACGCTGGGCTCGGGAGCCAATCCAGGCTGCTGAAGCGGAGCGCTAACCATGGGCCAATTCCCTCTTCAGCTGGGGCTGCAGAGGACCCAAGGCCCTCGCCAAAACAGCAGACAAAAGGGCGACCAGTAGGGCAGCCACCAATTGGTGCGCCACGGTGACAACCGGCACCGCCAGTTCCAACTTCAACGTCCAAATGCCCAGGCCGATCTGCAGGGCAACCAAGCCAATCGCCCCCATGGCCAACCCCTGAAGATGGCCAAGCCCCTTGGGAAGCAGGAAAGCTGAAGCGGCCATCAGTGCCACCGCAACTGCAGCACCAAGGGCCAGCTGCCGGTGGGCAAGCAACCATTGACAGTCCTCCCCAGCAGCCAGGCACTGATCCGCCGCCCATTGGCTGGCCATCAAACCTCCCAGCAAACACTGGCCAAACACCAAGGCCAGGGCGATGGCCGCTAGGACTTGCCACCAACGGGGAACGGCAGGGGTTGGGTCGAGAACTTGGGGAGCCATGGCCAACCGCTGGTAGATACCACTAGCCAAGGACACAAGCACCAGTGCCGTAGCCAAATGGGCAGTCACCAAAGGAGAAGCCAACAGATGGCTCACGGTGAGGGCCCCTAGGGCTCCCTGGAAGCCCACCAAGCCCAACGCCAGAACTGCCATCCATGGCAACCAGGCAGGAAGCCGCCTACGAAGGAAGACACTCACACCACCAAACACCAGCAAAGCCACCCCCACGACGAAGGCATCAAGTCGGTGGAACCATTCCAGGAACACCTGGACATTCATTTGTTGACCAGGCAGAAATCGGCCGTAGCAAAGGGGCCAATCTGGACAGGCCAAACCAGCCTCCATCACCCTGGTGGCCCCGCCAATCGCCACTAGGGCTACCAACGCCACAACCAGGTGGGACGCCAACAGGGCAAGGCGGTGGCGAAGGCCAAGATCCTGGCGGTGCTGGGGTTCTGAAGGAAACCGAAGATCTGGCGGTAAAGCCCCTGCCATGGCTCAATCCTGCCGATAAATCACCTTAAGCAAAACAAGCCCAACGGGAGTGCCGGGTGGGCAATCCCGCACATCACCTAGCCAACCATTTTTATTGGTAGCTAAGGGGTTTGGATACGTGGCTTGGAAAGGGGACCAAAAGCTCAAACAAGACTGTTCAAGTGGATTTGCCAACCAAGTCAGTCGATCAACTGCCAGGCCAAGCTTCCCCCCATAGGCTGACCCCCAAGGTCCATGAGAGCAGTGAAACTTCCGGTCGTTCTGGTCTTAGCAAGCTCCACGGCAGCCCTGGTGCTGGTTGGTCTTTGGGTGGGATACAACGTCAATGTGCTGCCGATTGATGCCAGCAGCAATGCACCCACCTACGACGCCCTTTTTAAGGTTTTATTTAGCATTGGCACAATCCTCTTTCTTGGGATCCTGATCCTGTTGCTTTACAGCCTGGTGGCCTTCCGACGCCGCCCTGGCGATGTCGGGGATGGATTGGCCCTCGAAGGCAACCTGCCCCTTGAAATCGTCTGGACAGCCATCCCGGCCGTGGTTGTTTTGTTTGTTGGCCTTTACAGCTACGACATCTATGAACGCATGGGTGGCATGGCCCCCATGCACGACCACAGCGCCATGCTGGCCATGGCCTCCGAATCAAGCCCGGTCAGCTCGAGCGCAGCCACTCCAGCCAAAATCTGGGCCGGCATTGGCGTGGGGGTTGATGCTCCCAATGGCGGGGCGGCGGCCCTGCCGGTTGATGTGACGGCGATGCAATTTGCCTTCATCTTTCACTACCCCAACGCCGACATCACCAGCGGCGAACTGCATGTTCCGGTGGGTCAAGCGGTGGAACTGCACATGGAAGCCCGTGATGTCATCCACGCCTTCTGGGTACCCCAGTTCAGGCTCAAGCAAGACGTGATTCCAGGCCAACCCACGGTGCTCTCCTTTACCGCCACCCGGCCAGGCACCTACCCCATTGTTTGCGCAGAGCTGTGCGGGCCCTATCACGGAGGCATGCGCTCCAACGTGGTGGTGCATGAAGCCGAGGCCTACGCAAGCTGGCTCGCCCAAAACACTCCAGCCCCTACAACCACCTAAGAGCCCCATGACCCTCGCCAACCCCTCGGAGCTCGCCCCAGCCCACCCCAGCAATCTCCAGCCCCAGGGCTGGCTGCGCTACTTCAGCTTCAGCCTGGATCACAAGGTGATTGGCATCCAGTACCTGGTGTGCGGCTTCATTTTCTATTTGATCGGTGGGGCGCTCGCTGGCGTAATACGCACCGAACTGGCCAGCCCCATGGCCGATTTCGTGAGCCGGGAAACCTACAACGAAGTGCTCACCCTGCACGGCACGGTGATGATTTTCCTGTGGATTGTGCCTGTTGTGAATGGGGGGTTTGGCAACTACCTGATTCCCTTTTATGTGGGAGCCCGCGACATGGCCTTCCCGCGCCTGAATGCCGTGGCCTTCTGGCTGATTCCCCCTGCAGGCATCCTGCTGATCAGCAGCTATTTCCTGGCCGGGGCTGCTGCCCAATCCGGCTGGACCGCCTACCCCCCCTTGAGCCTCACCACTCCAGCCGCTGGCCAGGTGGTGTGGATCCTTAGCGTGCTGCTGCTCGGTGGAAGCTCTATTTTTGGTGGCATCAATTTTATCGCCACAATCCTCAAATTACGGCGGCCGGGACTTGGTCTGATGCAAATGCCGATGTACTGCTGGGCCATGCTTGGCACCAGCATCCTGGTTGTCCTCTCAACTCCCGTGCTAGCCGGCACACTGATCATGTTGAGCTTCGACATCATTGCCCATACAGGTTTTTTCAATCCGGCTCTCGGCGGCAATGTGGTGGTGTATCAACACCTTTTTTGGTTCTATTCCCACCCGGCTGTCTACATCATGGTGCTGCCAGCCTTTGGCCTGGTGAGCGAAATCCTTCCGATCCATGCCCGTAAGCCCCTCTTTGGCTACGTCACCATGGTGTATTCGATCATGGCCATTGTTTTACTGGGCTTGATTGTCTGGGCCCACCACATGTTCACCAGCGGCACTCCGCCCTGGATGCGGCTGTTCTTCACAATTGCCACCTCTTTCATCGCTGTGCCAACAGGCATCAAATTCTTCAATTGGCTCGCCACTTTGTGGGGTGGAAAGATCGCCCTTAATTCAGCGATGCTGTTCGCCTGTGCCTTCATCGTGAATTTCGTGTTTGGAGGGATCACTGGCGTAGCCCTCGCCCAGGTTCCCTTCGACATCCACGTTCACGACACCTACTTTGTGGTGGGCCATTTCCACTACATCGTCTATGGGGGAACGGTGTTTGTGGTCTTCGCCTCCGTTTATCACTGGTATCCGAAATTCACCGGGCGCCTACTCAACGAAGACCTGGGCAGACTCCACTTTCTGCTCACATTCATCGGCTTCAACCTCTGCTTTGCACCCCAGCACTGGCTTGGCCTCAATGGCATGCCTAGGCGCGTGGCGGAGTACGACCCTAGCTTCACCACTTTGAATCAAGTGAGCAGCGTGGGGGCCCTTTTGATGGCGATTAGCACCATCCCCTTGTTGCTCAATGTTGTTCTAACGGCATTCAAAGGGGAGGTTGCCGGTGACAACCCCTGGAATGCCCTCACCCCCGAGTGGCTTACCTCGTCGCCTCCCCCGGTGGAGAACTGGATTGGGGAAGCACCTCTGGTGACAGAGCCCTATGGCTACGGCCATACCCCTGGCAACGAGTCCTCCAGCCCATCCTTCAAGCAGGTCGCTTAGCCATGACAAGCCTCTCCAATCTGGCCGATAGCAATAGCGACCTCTCCAACAACAACCCCCATCCAAGCGACCTGGAACGATCCGAAGTTGGTCAGCAGGTCCATGGGGCCCACGATGTTCATGGCGACTTCCGCCTGTTTGGCCTAGCCACCTTTCTTGTGGCCGATGGCATGACCTTCGCCGGATTCTTTGCGGCCTACCTCACCTTTCGGGCCGTGAATCCCCTGCCCGAGGGCAGCAGCTACGAGCTGGAACTGCTGCTTCCCACGCTCAATACCGTGATCCTCATTGTCAGTTCGCTCACCTTCCACCAAGCAGGCAAAGCGTGCCGTGCCAACCAGCTCGCCAAGGCCCGCACCTGGCTCATGGTGACCGGGGGCTTGGGGGTGGCCTTTTTGGCCAGTCAAATGGTGGAGTACTTCTCGCTTCCTTTTGGACTAACGGACAACCTTTTTGCGAGCACTTTTTATGCCCTCACCGGTTTTCACGGGCTCCACGTAACCCTGGGTGTGATTTGCATTGCAATCGTGACCCTACAAACGCGATCCAACGGACGCATCACAGCCAAGGATCATTTTGGTCTTGAGGCCGCTGAGCTTTATTGGCATTTCGTCGATGGCATCTGGGTTGTGCTCTACGGAATTCTTTATCTGCTTTGAGGATTTGAAGCCAAAGCCCTTGCATCTGGTGATCAGAGAAGGGCACAATCCGGATAACTCCTCCTGGAGACATGCTCGAAGGCCAGGCCCTACTCGATCGCGCCCGCTCGCTCAGCAACCGGCCGGAAGATCAAATTGCCCGCGCTTGCGGGTATGTCGGCCCAAGTGGCCGGGTGTTGAAAAAAAGCTTTTACCGGGCCCTGGTGGCTGCCAAGGGTTACATCGTTCCCTCCAGTTCGGCTAACCCCGGAGGGGCGCAAGGCCGGCAAGCTGACTTCCGCACCCGGGTCCATGGCAACGGCAACTTGCTGATTGGCCACGCGTACACCAAGCGCATGGGCCTTGAGCCCGGCATGGAGTTCAAAATTGAACTCCATCAGGAAACTGGCTCCATTTGGTTGATGCCCTTAGGCCCCGACCCAGCTGACGACTGAGTGCTCAATCTTCGGGGTGAAAACTAGCGCTGAAGCTCAGCAGGTCAATGCCGCTGAACAGAAAGCTAACCCCCACCAAAATGCCAAGTACGCTTAGCAAGCTGGCGGCGGGTAGGCTCAAGATAAGGCCGCCCAAAATCAGGGTAATCAGGCCGTTGAGGAGTCCCCAACCCCAGCCACTGATCTCCCGGTGGGCAAGGGAAACCACGGAAGCGACTGCACCCTCCACCAAAAAGACAATGCCGATCGCCAGGCTGAGCGAAGCCACCGGCAGCACAGCGCCCAAGGGGCCAGCGCCCAATTGCTGAATCATTGATACACCCGCCACCACAAACACGGTGGACACCACCAGGCGCCAGAAAGTGAGCCAGCGGCTCAGCTGCTTGGCGCGCATCAGATTGTTGATCCAGCCCACGATGCCGCCCACCAGGAAGGCCACCGCCACCACGGTGGTCACCCAAACCGAGGCCATGATTGGGAACACCAGGGCAAGCAACCCCAGCACAAGCATCAAAACCCCTTCAAACAGGGTGAACGCACGCAAAGTGCCTGAATTGGGATTCCAGAAGCTGGATGTCATTGGGCCCGGACCTGGGAAAGGGTTGTTCTGTTGAAAACTAGGCACCCCAGCCGTGCTCGGCCAGCCACTGGGCATCCACGCCGGCTTCGGCCTGCGACCCACCAGCGCCACCGGCGGCAGACCCCTTGGCAAACAACAGCGTTTCTGTGTACTTCGCCAGCACATCGGCCTCCAGGTTGACCAGGGCACCGGGGCGTAGGTGCTGCAAGGTAGTAGCGATCCAGGTGTGCGGAATCACGGCGATCCAGAAACACCCGCCACCGGGTTCACAACCCGCCACCGTGAGACTGATGCCATCAACGGCCACGCTGGCCTTGTCGCAGATGAAGCGGCCATAGGCCCGATCCCGCCATGCCAATTCAAGCCGCCAGGAGCCAGCCACCTGGGTGATGGACTTCACCACACCCAGGCCATCGACGTGGCCACTCACCAAGTGGCCCCCAAGCCGATCTGCCAGGCGTAAGGCAGGCTCGAGATTCACCCAGCCCCGGCCATCGGCCTTGGCCAACAGCGTTGTGCGACCAAGGGTTTCAGGGCTCACATCGGCCCGGAAGCCATCCCCCAGTCGCTCCGCCACCGTGAGGCACACCCCATCGACAGCCACGCTGTCGCCCAGGGCCAAATCTGCAGGCAGCCAGCCGGCTTCAGCCGCTCCGGGGGTGGGGGCCATCCAGCGCAGCCTCACACCCTGGGGGGAGCGCTCGATCACGCCGATGGACTGGACCAATCCCGTGAACATCCGCTTCCCTTGCGAGATGGTCATAATCGGGCAAAGGGCAGCGCCCGGCCATGGTCGAAATGCAAGTTGCCGGTATCGCCCTCGATGCGGCCAGTCGCAGCCCCATCGTGTTACTGCGCGATCCCTCCGGCCGGCGCCAGGTGCCGATCTGGATCGACCAGGCCCAGGCCCAAAATATCCTGGCAGGACTCAATGCCGACCCCCCGCCGCGGCCCCTCAGCCATGACTTGATGGTGGCGTTGCTGAAGGCCGGGGGACTGCAGTTGGATCGCGTGATCATCCATGCGATTGAAGCGAGCACCTTCCAGGCCGTGCTGAAGCTGAGCCCCGCAGGTGGGAATGACGACACCGCTCCCACCAAACCCAACACCTCAAGCATCGAACTCGATGCCCGCCCCAGTGATGGCATCGCCCTCGCCCTGCGCACGGGCAGTCCCATTTGGATGCTCGAAGAGGTAGTGGCCGATGCCTCCATTCCGGTGGATGCCGAAGCCGATGCCCACGAACAGGCCAACTTCCGGCGGTTTCTTGATCAGACCAGCCCCGCGGATTTGGTGCGCCACCTCAGCAAGGCCAAGCCCGAGGCCGATGGCGCCCCTGACCTGGGCGAAGCCAGTCCTGGCGACAACTGACCCGGTGGGCCCAACGGGCACCTGGCCCAGGCGAGCCTTTGGCCGCGGGCCAGCGGTGTCGCCCTTCACCTTGGGCACCATGCGGGCTGTCAACAGCCCAGCCCAGATGGAGGCCGTGCTGCGCGCAGCCCTTGCCGCAGGCATCAACCACCTGGAAACGGCCCCCGCCTATGGCCCCGCCGAAAGCTTTCTCGCAACGGCCCTCGGCCAGCTCCACCAGGAGGGCGCTGCCCCAGCGGGGGGCTGGCTGATCACCAGCAAGCTCCTGCCTGGCGGCGATCTGGCCAGCGGGCAACGGGCCCTGGCCGCGATCCTGGAGCGGCTTGGCGTCCAGCAACTCACCTCCCTGGCCATCCATGGCCTCAACCAGGAGGAGCACCTCGCCTGGGCCCTGAACGGCCCAGGCGCTGCCCTGCTGCAGTGGGCCCAAGCCGAAGGCCTGGTGGGCCAGGTGGGCTTTTCCAGCCACGGCAGCCCAGGGGTGATCGAAGCCGCCCTGGCCAGTGGCATCTTTCAGTTCTGCAGCCTCCACCTCCATCTATTCGATCAAACCCGCATGCCCCTCGCCCGCCAGGCCCTGGCCGAGGGCATCGGCGTGATGGCTATCTCGCCTGCCGACAAAGGCGGCAGGCTCTACGACCCACCGGCGGAGTTAATCGCCGACTGCCAACCCTTTGAACCCCTGGAACTGGCCTACCGCTTCCTGCTGGATGCGGGGATCTCCACCCTCACCCTGGGGGCAGCCGAACCAGGGGATTTGGCCTGGGCCCAGCGGCTGGCGCCCCCCAGCAGCGCGCCCAGCCAGCCCAACCCAGCCAAAGCCGAGGCGATGGGTGCGGCGGTGGCTGCCGCAGTGGAACGCCTAGCGGCAGCTGGGGCGGGGCGGCTGGGCAACGGGCGCTGCGGCCAATGCCGCGCCTGCCTGCCCTGCCCTGCGGAGGTGCCGATTCCCGAGCTCCTGCGGCTGCGCAACCTGGCCGTAGGCCATGGCATGGAGACCTTTGCTAGCGAGCGTTACAACCTGATTGGTCGGGCCGGACACTGGTGGGAGAGCCTCAATGCCGACGCCTGCCAGCGCTGCGGCGCCTGCCTACCCCGCTGCCCCCATGGACTGGCGATTCCGGATCTCTTGGCCGACACCCACCGCAGACTGGCCGCCGCCCCCAGGCGCCGGCTCTGGAGCTAGGACTAGGGCTACGGCTAGGGCTTGCGCTAGGGAGCGGCCGCATCCCATAGGGTTTGGAGCCCCAGCTGCGCCTCTGGGGCCAAGGGGGGCAAACTCCAGCAACGTTCAAGCACCCCATCGCTGGGCAGCAACAACGCGGCCACCGGCTTGGGGAAGCCCCGCAGCACCGGTTCCAACTCCGCTCGCTGCAGGGGGGGAACCCAGCCTTTGAGAAGCAAACTTTCAAGCAGAGATCGATTCCAAAGCTTCTGGATCCAGGCTGACGGCAAGGGTGCCCCTGATCCAGCTACCCCAGGCACTGGCCGCAGCAACAGCTGCCAGGTGAGCGGTGATCCCGAGGCGGGGAGCACCACCTGGAGGCGCTGATCCCGCCGCAACAGGGGGATGACCCGCTGCAACGGGGTCACCAGGGCCTGGGCCTCGCCACTGAGCAACAGATTCAGACCATGGCGTTCGTCGTAGGCCAGGGCCTGGCGCCGCAGGGCCATCACGGGCGCGAGGCCATTGCCCAGCAGGGCCATAGCGACCCGCGGGCTCGAAGGCAACACCAACTGGCCCTTGAGGCTGGGATCCAGCAGGAGCTGCCATCCCTCCGCCCGCCGCTGGGCCAAATCGGGGCGGTTACGCAACACCAAAACCCAGGGCGAAAAGGCCCAGGGGAAGGCCAAGGCGGGCGACCCCTCAGGCCCAAAAAGCCGGCTCACCGGCCCAGCCCAAGGCGCCAGCCGCTGCAACTCAGCGTCAACACCGATGGGCTGGACGTTCTGGCGGGGCAGGGCAGAGGCCCAGCCATCGGAGAGGGCCCAGAGGGCCGCCTTACTGCGACCAAAGGCCTCCGGATCACGCAAGGTGCGTTGTTGCCAGCCCACTGGCAGTTGCTGGCTCCAGGCCTGGGGAAACTGGCCCTCCACCGCCGCTAAAACCTGGTCCTTGTTCCTCTGACAGCCGGCCAAAAGCCCGGGCGCTGCCACCGCGGCCCCGGAAATCAGGCCAAGCCGCAGCAACTGGCGGCGAGAGAGCACTTCACCAATACCCATGGGCCAAACCCTAGGCTCCGAGCCACTGCCAACACAGGGCATCGCAGGCTGCAGCTAGCTCCTGGGGGGAACGGCCGCAGCGCTCCCAAAGCAGGGCCAATCCGCCCGCGCCCACGCCCTCCTTCACGTAACCCCGTTCGTAATCGCGCAGGGCCTGACTGCGGCAATCGGAAAAGCGCAGGCTGGCCACCCGGGGGACCAGGGGCAGCTCCAATCCCCAGCGCCCGGCAATCCGCTCCAACAGCAGGGCGAGATTGCTGCCCGGATCCTCGGCCACCCAAGCGGTGGTTGCCACCTGCACCAGCTCCACCAGCGCCGGCCGCCCCTCGGCAGGGGCGATCGCGAGGGCCAAGGCCAACACCGCCGCCATTTGACTTCCCCCGGCCAAGAGCACCGGTACCCCCTGGGCCGCAGCCCCGAGCACCAGGCCCGCCGCCAGGGGCTGCATCGGGTCCCCCACCGCCGCAACCACCGCCAAGGGATCCCAGGCTTGATTCGGCCCCTGCCTCCGCGTTGGGTTCGCGGCGGCAAGTCCCTCGCTCACCAGGGCCCCCTTCAGCCCATGGGCTGGATGGCGCAGGCTGCCGCTCACCAATCCCTGGGCCTCGATGCCCAAGGCTTCAAGAACAGCTAGGGCCGTGGTGGTGCCGCCCGGAACGCATTCGGCCACCACCAACGGGCTCGGCGACAAGCCTCCAGCGCGAGCGGGCTTTCCCAAGCGATCGCCCCAGCACAGGCCCCGCGCGAGTAATGCCTGGACGCGCCCTTGGTCCATGGCCATCCCACTGCTCAAACAGCGGGCAGGTGCGCTGCCCTCCAGGGAAGGCAGACGCAGATGGGGGATGGTCGGCGCCACCGGGCAACCCAGATCCACCACCTGGGTGTGACCCAACAGGCCCAGATCCCTAAGCACCACATGGCTAATCAAGGCTGGAGTGACTCCTGCCGGCAAGGGGGGCAGGCCATGGGCCCGCTTCGCCATGGGGCCCAAAAGCAGGAGCTCCGCATCGGCAGCGGCGGTTTGACGTCGAGACAGGGGGCTAGCGCCAGCTGCAGAGATGCCCTCCACCGCTGCCGTTTCTGTGGCAGCGAGCAGCAACAGGATGCGACTCGTCCCCCAGCGATAGGCATGGGCAGCCTGCATGGATCGCTACAGAGGATCCATCGCCACCACTACCTGCAGGAACTGGGGAGGTTCGGGAATCGGCGCCTTCAGCCTGGGAAAAATCCAATAGGCAACGGCGTGCATGGCCAGCACCACAACCACGTTTTGAAGCAGCACCAACACCAAGGCGAGCAGCTGAACTTGGGCCAAATCCACGGACCCGCTGTGCCCGATCAGGGAGGCCAGTTTCTCCATCAAGCCCGCCGCCGCACTGGTGATCACCACCCAGAGGTTTTGGCCCACCAGCACCGACAGCACCGCCACCCGCACCAAAAAACCCGCCGCGCCAATCAAGCTGCCCAGCCCCCAGCTCCACCACCAGCTGGCGCCGCGCCTCCAACACCACCCCATCCAGAGGGCAAGGGCCCCATAGGGGAACAGCACCAACAGGCCCCGGATCGGCCCCATCAGCGCCAGGAGGAGCAGGGCCGTAACCACCACCCCCTCCACCGCGCAACGCCAACCTTGGCGCAACTGGAGCAGGGCCAGGGGCAGGGGTAGGGCCAGGCGAAACAACGGACTACCCACTGGCAGGTAGTACAGGGCGATCCAAAGCAGGGCCGTGGCTGCGGCGAGGTAGGCCGTATCCATGAGCTGCCTGGCCTGGCGGTGGCTTAGGGGATGGCGGGTCATCAGCGCGGCGGCGGGGCCGGGGTGACGCTGGGGTTAGGGCCCTGGCCTTGGCCCTGGCCGCCATTGCGCACCCGCTCAATCGTTTCCACCTCAAAGGAGACACCGGAGGCGCGCAGGGCCTTGGTCACCGCCTCGGCGGGCGCAGAAGGATCAGCCGCCGGCAATTTGATCGTGACCCGGTAAGGGGCTGGAGCCAAGGTGACCGGAGCCAATCTGGGTGAACCAGTCAAGGGTTGGGCTTCGGGTGCCTTGACCGTGGTGGCCGCATCCTTGGCAAGTTTCGCCGGATCGCTGGTTTTGGCGAGGTCCGCCTTTTTGGCCGAATCGGGGGCCAGGGCCAAATCGGGCTTGGTGGCCGTTGCTCGCTCGGCGGGGGCACCAACCCCAGGGGGACTGGAGAAACTGCGGGAGAGTTGGTCGCCGAAGGGCGTGCCACTGCAACCGCCCAGCAGCAGAACCCCAGCAAGGCCCACCAGGGTTCGGTGCGCCATCAGCGATCCGCGGCCTTGATCACCCGCACGGCGCTGGCCCGCAGGCGACCCGTTTTGGTGGTGGCCGGTGGTTTTTTGGCCGCCGGCTTCGCCGCGGCCTTGGTGGTAGCTGGCTTGGTGGCGGTTTTCTTAGCTGCAGTGCCCGGGGCCTTGCGCCCCTTGGTTCCCTTGGCCGTGGCGGCCTTCGCTGCCAGCAACTCCACCGCCTGCTCCAGGGTGATGGTCTCGGCGGTGCTGCCCTCGGGCAGGGAGGCATTCACCTTGCCCTGCTTCACATAGAGGCCGTAGGGCCCGTCAAACAACTGGACGGCTTCCTCACCGCCCTCCGGCGTGCCGAGATCCTTCAGGGCCGTGCGGCCGCCCCGTCCCTTTTTGGGGATGGCCAGGAGCTCAATGGCCCGGCTCAAGCCAATCGAGAGCACCTCGTCTTCCGCCTTGATCGAGCGGTAATCCTTTTCCCCCTTGCCCTTGTCATGCACCACATAGGGCCCAAAGCGACCAAGACCGGCCTGCACCTTGCCGCCATCAGGATGCTCCCCCAGAAGCCGGGGTAAACGCAACAGGCCGAGGGCATCCTCGAGGGTGAGGGCTTCCGGGCTGACCCCCTTCGGCAAGGAGGTGCGCTTCGGTTTGGGGTTCTCATCACTCACCTGACCCCGCTGGAGATAGGGGCCGTACTGGCCAAACAGGAGATAGATCTGCTCGCCGGTTTCGGGGTCTTCACCGATCGATTCAGGACCGTCCGCCTTTTGCTTGAGGATCAGCTCAGCCTTATCGGCGTCGAGGTCGGCGGGGGTAATTTCCTGGGGCAGGGTGGCCTTGAGAAGTTCTTCGGTGCCGTCGTCGGCCACCCGCTTGGTTTCCAGATAGGCCCCAAACCGGCCGATGCGCACCACACAGGGCAGCCCCTCCAGGGCCACCGTGCGCGACACCCCCGGATCAATGTCGCCTTCCCGCTGCTGAACCAGGGTCTCGAGGCCCTTGTCACCCTTAAAAAACTGGGTGAGATAGGGGAGCCACTCTTCCTTGCCCGTAGAGATGTCATCGAGGCTGTTCTCCATCTTCGCCGTGAAACTGGTGTCGACCAGCTCGGGGAAGTGCTCCTCCAGCAGGGCCGTCACAGCAAAGGCGGTGAAGCTCGGGGTGAGGGAGTTGTTTTGGAGGGTGGCGTAGCCACGGTCGGCAATGGTGCCAATGATGCTGGCGTAGGTGGAGGGCCGGCCAATGCCCTCTTTTTCGAGCATCTTCACCAGGGAAGCCTCGCTGTAGCGGGCCGGGGGCTGGGTTTGGTGGCCCAGGGGTTCGACGCCCTTGCAAGTGGGGGAATCGCCCACGGCCAAGGCAGGCAGCAGCACTTCCTGGCCCTCGAGGGCCGCATCCGGATCGTCGCTGCCCTCCACGTAGGCCCGGAAGAAACCAGGAAAATCGATTCGCTTGCCCGAGGCCCGAAAGGTGGCCTCCCCTGATTGGATCTCCACGCTCAACATGGTGAGCTTGGCCTCAGCCATCTGGCTGGCCACGGTGCGCTTCCAGATCAGCTCATAGAGGGCCAGGTCCTTGCCATCGAGGCCTGTCTCATTGGGGGTTCGAAAGCTTTCGCCGGCGGGGCGAATCGCCTCGTGGGCCTCCTGGGCGTTGCGGGCCTTGGTGGTGAATTGGCGCGGCCCTGGGCTCAGGTAGTCCTGGCCGTACATCGAGGCCACGCAGTTGCGGGCCGCATTAATGGCCTGGTCGGAGAGGTGCACCGAATCGGTGCGCATGTAAGTAATAAAGCCCCGCTCGTAGAGGCCCTGGGCCGTGCGCATGGTGTCGCGGGCCGAGAGCCGCAGCTTGCGGTTGGCCTCCTGCTGCAGGGTGCTGGTGGTGAAGGGCGGCACGGGCTTGCGCACCGTGGGCTTGGCCTCCACTTCGGACACCCGCCACGGGGCAGCGCTGGTGGCCGCCTGGAGGCTGCGGGCTTCGGCTTCGCTCAGCAGCTTGACTTTGCTGCCGGATTTCAGGGCACCGGTGGTCTCATCGAAATCGGAGCCCCCAGCAATGCGCTCCCCTTTGCAATGACTGAGCTTGGCTTCAAAGGTGGCACCGCCTTGCTGGAGCTGGGCCTTGAGATCCCAGTAGCTGCCACTGCGGAAGGCGCGCCGGGCCCGCTCACGCAGCACCAACAGCCGCACGGCCACCGATTGAACCCTGCCGGCCGAGAGCCCCCAAGCCACCTTCTTCCAAAGCAGGGGCGAGAGGGTGTAACCCACCAGCCGATCCAGGATTCGCCTGGTTTCCTGGGCATGCACCAGCTCCATGTCGAGCTCGCGGGTCTGGTCGAGGGCCCGGCCAATCGCCTCCTTCGTGATCTCGTGGAACACCATGCGCTTGACGGGCACCTTCGGGCTCAGCAACTGCAAAAGGTGCCAGCTGATGCTTTCGCCCTCCCGGTCTTCGTCGGTGGCAAGCAGGAGTTGGTCGGCCCCCTTGAGGGCATCCTTGAGCTCCTTAACGGTCTTTTTCTTGTCCTTCGGCACCACGTAGAGGGGCTCGAAGTCGTTGGTGGTGTTGACGCCCAGATTGGCCCACTTCTCGCCCTTGTAGGCGGCTGGGATCTCACTGGCGTTGTTGGGAAGGTCGCGCACATGGCCCATGGAGGCCTCCACCCGGAACTCCTTCGGCAAGAAGCCGCGGATGGTGCGGGCCTTTGTGGGGCTCTCAACGATGACGAGGGTATGCCCCACAGACTGGCAATCAACCGCATCCCTCTTTATCGCATCGAATGCCCAAGCCGGCTAGGGATCCACCAATCCAAGGGCCCAGCGCCGCTACAGTCCGGACCAATCAACCCTTGGCCCGCAGCCGCTGTGACTGTTCTGCTCGGCTCCCTGTCGTCCGTGGCTGAAGCCATCGGCAGTGGGGCAGGCACGGCCGGACTCAACCTCCAGCTCAACGCCGCCGCCATTGCGCCTGAGGCGGCTGTGTTGATCGCCCTATTGGCCTGCCTCCTGGTCGATCTGGCTGGCGAAAAGGCCGCCAGCCGCTGGGTACCCCCCATTTGCTATGCAGGGCTTTCCTCGGCCCTGGTGCTGCTGGTCCTGCAATGGAACGCCAACCTGGCGCCATCGTTTGTGGGCACCTTTCTGGCCGACAACCTGGCCATTGCTTTCCGTGCCGTGGTGGCCGCTTCCACCCTGATTTCATTGCTGATCAGCTGGCGCTACGTGGAGCGCAGCGGCAGCCCCGTGGGCGAATACGCGGCGATTTTGCTCTCAGCAACCCTGGGGGCGATGTTCCTCTGTGGCGCCACCGACCTGATCAGCATCTTCGTCTCCCTGGAAACCCTCTCCGTTTCCAGCTATCTGTTGTCGGGCTACATGAAGCGTGACGCCCGCAGCGCAGAGGCCTCCCTAAAATATTTGTTGGTGGGTTCCGCCGCTGCTGCGGTGTTCCTCTACGGGGCCTCCTTGTTGTATGGCCTCACTGGTGGTGAAACCAGCCTGGAAGCGGTGGGCCTGGCCCTGCAAACCAGTGCTTCTCCGGTAAGCGCCCTAGCCCTGGTATTTGTGCTGGCCACCGTGGCCTTCAAGATCTCCGCGGTGCCCTTCCACCAGTGGACTCCCGATGTCTACGAGGGCTCGCCGACGCCGGTGGTGGCTTTTCTGTCTGTGGGTTCCAAGGCCGCCGGCTTTGCCTTGGCCCTGAGACTTTTGGTGGGCTGCTTTGAACCCTTTGAAGCCCAATGGAAATTGCTATTCACTGTGTTGGCGATCCTGAGCATGGTGCTCGGCAATGTGGTGGCCCTGGCCCAAACCTCGATGAAGCGGATGCTGGCCTACAGCTCGATTGGTCAGGCGGGCTTTGTAATGATCGGCCTGGTATGCGGTACCGCCGATGGCTTTGCAGCCATGGTTTTGTACATGGCGGCCTACCTATTCATGAACCTGGGGGCCTTTGCCTGCATCATCCTGTTTTCCCTGCGCACCGGCAGTGATCGCATCGCCGATTACGCCGGTCTGTATCAAAAAGATCCCTTGATCACCCTGGGTTTGAGCCTCTGCCTGCTCTCGCTTGGAGGCATCCCGCCCATGCTTGGCTTCTTCGGCAAAATTTACCTGTTCTTTGCCGGCTGGGCCGACCACCAATACCTGTTGGTGGTGGTGGGGCTGATCACCTCTGTGGTGTCGATCTACTACTACATTTCGGTGATCAAGATGATGGTGGTGAAAGAGCCCCAGGAAGCCTCCGACGCGGTCAAGTCATACCCCGCCATCTCCTGGTCCGTGGCCGGCCTGCCTGCCCTGAGAACTGCCTTGGTCGGCTGCGTGATCATTACCGCCATTGGCGGTATTCTTTCTAACCCTTTATTCCAATGGGCTGGTGAAACCGTGGCGGGAACCCCGATCCTGCAGCAGGCCATTGCCACAGGCCTTTCATCGGCCACTGCCCTTGCAACCGCCCCTGCCCCACCCATTGGTTGAAACCAAAGCGATCCAACCTGCTGGGAACCAAGCCGTAGCCGAACTGGTCGACGTCTGCAAGGTCTACGGATCAGGGGATACGGAAGTCAGGGCCCTCAACGGCCTCACCCTCAAGGTCAACCGTGGTGACTATTTAGCGGTGATGGGTACATCCGGCTCCGGAAAGAGCACGGCCATGAACATCATCGGCTGCCTGGATCGGCCCACCAGTGGCAGCTACAAGCTCAATGGCACGGCGATCGAACATCTCAACGACGACGAACTCACCGACCTGCGCAACAAAGAGCTTGGATTTGTATTCCAGCAATTCCACCTCCTTCCCCAATTGAGCGCCATCGACAACGTGATGCTGCCGATGATCTATGCCGGAGTTCCCGTTGAGGAGCGCCGGGAGCGCGCCAAGGCTGCCCTTGAGCGGGTGGGCTTAGGTAGCCGGCTCGAGAACAAGCCCAACCAACTCTCAGGCGGCCAACAGCAACGGGTTGCCGTGGCCAGGGCCATCATCAACAACCCAGCCCTGCTCCTGGCCGATGAACCCACAGGGGCCCTCGATTCACGCACCACCAAGGAAGTGCTGGATCTGTTTGAAGCCCTGCATCAAGGCGGCATGACCGTGGTGATGGTGACCCATGAAGATGACGTGGCCGCCAGGGCCCAGGAGGTTGTGCAGTTCAGGGATGGGGCAATTGCCACGCAAGCCAGCCCAAGCCAAGGGCCGCTCTAGTTGCCTTTCACTGAGCCCCCAGGTTTTTACGCCACGGTCGGCGCCGTGCTCACCCCGGCCGTGGAACAACGCTTCACGACAACGGCACCCAACGGAAAAAGCTTCAGCACCACATCAGATATCGGGGCTGGCCTGGGCAGCGAAGCTGGCATTGGCTACGACTTCGGCAAGGCCCGCGCTGAAATCACGGCGATCTACAACCCCAGGAGCGTGAACAGCACAACAGTTGATCTGCCTCTAGGCCCAAAAACCTTTCAACTCGATGATGTCTCGATCAAAACGACAAGCCTGATGGTTAGCGGCTACAGGGATATCCCAATCATCCGCAACAAACTGGAGGCCTATGTTGGGGGCGGAATTGGAGTTCGCTACACAAGACTTGACGCTTTCTCCCTGACACCCTCTCCGGGGATAACCGTACAGGTGCCGCCAGACAACGATACCAATTTTGGCTACCAAGCCAAAATTGGCTTGACCTACAAAGTCAAGAAAAAACTGGATCTCTTTGCCGAGGCCGTTTACGCCGGCACCGTCACATCCAGTGAAGGCAACCTTGGGATTTTGGGGGTGCGGATTGGTACCCGTCGCCGTTTCTAGGGCTTCGATTCCAGGGCTTTATTTCAGGACCTCACCTTGCCCTTCGGCCGTTCCAGGCTCTGCACCAGTTGGCCCATCAGTAGGGCAATGGTGTCGGTGCCGGATCCAGCCCTGCCCGGATCCAAATCTCCTGGCTCCACCGCCACCCAGCCCCCATCGCCCGGAAGGCGCAGCTCGAAATGGAGGTGCGGGCCCGTGCTCAGGCCCGTACTTCCCACCCGACCGATCACCTCGCCCTGGCGCACCCGATCGCCGGTCTTCACATACAGCTCACTGAGGTGGCCATACAGGCTGCGGCGCCTTGGGTTGGCATGCTCCAGCTCAATGGCCAGGCCATAGCCCCCGGCCAAGCCACTGCTGATCACCAGGCCCGAAAGGGCCGCCACCACCGGAGTGCCTTCAGGAGCAGCAAAATCCCTACCCGCATGCATCAACCAATTGCCCAGCAGCGGATGCAGTCGCCAACCAAAACCACTGGTGGTAACCGCCGAGCCAATCAGGGGGAAGAGCAACCGGCGATTGCCATTGCCCAGCAGCGGGGCAGGCCGGGGGGTCACCCCAAACACATCGGCCAGTCGAAAGGTTCCCCCTGCTCCTGACAGCAAGGCCGAGACCGGCACCGTCAATGGGGGAAGGGGGCGACCATCGGCCCCCAGCCGCTCGATGCCATCGGCGCTGCCGGAATAGCGGCTTGGTCGAACCCCCCAACGGACCACCAAGCCGGTGCGACATTCCTGGGCGGAGAGGGCCCCGCTGCGGCAGGCCTGCTGGTGGGCCGGCACATTGAATGGGGCCATGCCGCCACCGGAGCGAATCCGGGAACGCTCCGAAGGGGTCACCACCCCATCCCGCACCAGGGCATCAAGCGACGCATCAAAACGAACCGGGGGCTGGCTGGGCAGCTGCTCGTGATCTGGCCGCAGTGGTTCTGGAGGGGCGGCAGCCCCGAGCAGCGGGATTGCCAGCACCAACGCCATTGCCACAGACGTTCCGCAGGCCACAGACTTTCCGCAGGCCGCAGACTTTCCGCAGGCCATGGGCTGCCACCAGGGGCGGTGCTGCCCCCGGGGCTCGAATTGGGGCAGGCGCTTCATCAGGCCATTCTAAAAACTGCGCTTCAGGATGAAAGCTGCCCCAGGACGCTGTAACCGCAGGCCCCCATCCGGCTCCAGGCCCGCCACCTGCCAGATCATGCCTCCATGGAGTACACCCCCGTCCGGCCGATGCAAGCGGACTTCCGCCTCCCACCGCACCAGCTCAGGTTGGTGGGCCGAGGCCTGGGCCCACTCAAGGGCAGCCAGCACGGGTTTGAGCAACTTATAGGGCTTGGCTTTGGGATGGAACGGGCGATGGAGGGGAAGGGAGGATGGGTGATGGGACTGGCCCTGGGCGATGGCCTGGGCGAGGGAAATGGCCCCCCTGGGAGGGCGATTGATGCCGTTGAGGCCTAGGCCCACCTGGGCCCAACGCACCTGCTCGCCCCGCAGGCGCAGCCGGGGCAAAATCCCGGCCAACTTGCGCCCGCCCACAAGCACGTCATTGGGCCACTTGAGCTGGGCCACCACCCCTAGGGCCTCTAGCTGGAGGGCCAATCCCACGGCCACCGCCAGGGGAAGGGAGGCCGAGTGAGCCAAGGCCGCAGGCCATGGCATCGCCGCACTGAGCCACAGCCCCCCCTCAGGCGATTCCCATACCCGGCCGCCCTGGCCGTGGCCAAAATTCTGGCGGGCTGCCACCACAACCAGCCCTCCCCCCGGGCCCCCAGGCATCGGACCGAGAAGGGTTCGGTCCTGCTTTTCGCGGCAGCGCAACCACCGCTCCAATTCCCGCTCGGTGCTGGCACAGACTGCATAACGGCGCACCTGCCAACTCAAAGCTGGGCCAGCCAAACGCCGATGCGGGCAGCCCCCAACTCCAGCTGCTCGATGGGATGCACCAAAGCCAAGCGCACCCAGCCCTCGCCACCGGGGCCAAAGCCATTGCCCGGGGTAAGGCAGACCCCTGTGGCATCGAGCAGGGCTGCGCAAAACGACTCGGAGTCGAAGCCCCGCGCTCTGGCCTTGGGAGGCAGCTCGAGCCAGAGATACAGGGCCATCGTAGGCAGCCTCACCGGCCAACCCGCCGTCTCCAGGGCTGCGGCCATGCGATCCCGCCGCAGCCGATAGACCTGCTTGAGCTGCTCGGGCCAGTGGGGGGCCTGCTGCAACGCGGCGATCGCCCCGGCCTGCAACGCCAACGACTGGTTGAAGTCGACCACGCCCTTGAGCTGGCGCAGGGCCGTGATCAACCATGGCGCCCCAATCGCAAAGGCCAGGCGATAGCCCCCCAGGCACCAACTTTTGGAAAAGGAGAAGAACTCAATGCCGCATTGCCGCCAGGCGGGATTGCGCAACAGGGCTGGGGCTTCACCGTCGAGGGCCAAATCCACATAGGGGTTGTCATGGGCCAGCACGATCTCGTGCTCGAGGGCCTTGTTCACAGCTTCATCCAGCCAGCCTTGCTCACCGGTAGTGGCGGTGGGGTTGTGGGGAAAACCCATCACCATCAGCTGGATCCGATCCCATTGCGCCCGGCTGAGGGCCCCAAAATCCGGACGCCAATGGCGGGTGGGATCCAAGGGAAGCAGCACCGGCTCCGCTGAGGCCAGGTGCAAGCCCCCCATGTGCGAGGGGTAATAGGGATCGAGCAGCAGGGCCTGATCACCAGGATTTAACACCGCCAAGGGGAGGTGGGCCGTGCCCTCCTGGGAGCCCACCAACAGCAGCACCTCGATGTCGGGATCGACGGCCGTATCGAAACGATTGGAGGCCCAGTCGGCCACCGCCTGGCGGAAGGGCCGGGTAGCCCCGTGCAGGCAGTAGGCGGCGCTTTCTGGACGCTCCATGGCGGCCGCCATGGCCGCGATCGCCAGGGGAGGGGGTTGGAGATCGGTGGAACCCAGGGAGAGGTCGAGCAGCTCTGGACCAGCCCCTAGCCGCTGGCGGTAGGCCGACTTGCGTTCATCGTTGCGGGCAAAAACGCCGCTGCCGAGCCGCGAAAGCCGCTCAGAGATTGGCATCCAAGAAGGCCGCGAGTTGGGGCTTGGCCATGGCGCCCTCATGGCGCGCCACCTCCGTGCCGTCCTTGAACAGGATCAGGGTGGGGAGTCCCTGGATCTTCTGGGCATCCCGGGCGGTGGGATGGCCTTCGGCATCGAGCTTGCCCACTTTCAGGCGGCCGGAGTACTCGCCATCGGCCCAGGTCATCAGGGGAGCCATCAGGCGGCAAGGCCCACACCAGGTAGCCCACACATCCACCAGCACCACACCTTGGGCATCCAGCACTTCGGCTTGGAAATTGGCATCGGTGAGCTCAACGACGGCCACGGGCATGAAGCGGTTCTGGGCCAAGTGTAGGAACTGGCCCAGGGCGCAGCGTTGGGCTCAGCCCTGCTCAATGGAGCGTTTGAGGGCTTCAAGCTCGCTATCCACCTCCGTCACCTTGACCTGCTGCACCGCGGCCTGATCAGCTGCAGAAGGGTCGGCCGCAGGCAACGACACCTGGGAGGCTCCCCCAGAGAGGCGCCGCTTCATGGCCTCCAGTTCGCTATCAACCTCCGGGGCCCCCTCGAGGGCCGCGAACTGGCTCTCCAGATCCGCCCCAGCCAGCTCGCCAGCGGCGGCGCTACTAGCTTCGAGCATCTCCACCTTCTCCTCCATGCGCTCAAAGGCAGCCATGGAGGTGTTGGTGCCGAGGTTGCCCACGGCGCTCTGCAGTTGCACCTGGGCCTGGGCTGCCTGGGCCCGGGCCTTGAGCATGTCTTTTTTGGTTTTGGCCTCGGCGATCTTGCCCTCCAGAGCCAGGAGACTCTTTTTGAGCAACTCCACCTGGCCGGCCTGGCTCTTGAGCTGGGTCGAGAGCGCTGTGGAGGTTTCCTGGCAGGTGCGGCGCCGAGCCAGGGCTTCTTTGGCCAGGTCCTCCTCCCCCTTTTTCAGGGCTAGCTCAGCCCGTTCGTACCAAGTGGCGCTCTGGCTTTCAGCCTGCTCGGCCTGGTTGGCAATGCGCTTCTGACTGGCAATTGCCGTGGCCACGGCTTGGCGCAACTTGACCAAATCCGACTGCATGTCGGCAACCGATTGATCGAGAATCTTGCCCGGATCTTCCACGCTGCTTAACGCCGCATTGGCGTTGGCACGGATCAGGCGGCTGAGGCGGTCGAAAAAACCCATGGGTGCAACAAGCCCATCCAGAGAAGGCAAGGCCTGAGGCTAACCAAAATGGCCCTAGCCTTCAGCCATGGCCAAGGCGCCCAGGGACCAAACCCGTCAAATCGGCAACCTATCGCTGCTCTTGCCGGCCCCTCGGCCCGGGGCCCGGGGCCTCGGGAGCTGCCTTAAGGCCCTCGAAAAAGACTGGCACCGGGGCGGCCATCTGGCGGCGCTCTGGCAGGCCTGGCCCACTATTGCCGGTCCCCAACTGGCCCCCCACTGCCGGCCGCTACGGCTGCAGGGAGGCCTGCTCACCGTGGGAGCCGCCCCCGGCCCCTGGTTGCAGGCCCTGCAATACAACCGCCACCAACTCATCGGTGCCCTACGGGCAGCCGGATTCAGCCTGCGGGATCTGAAGATCGAGCAGCACTACGGCCGGGCCCAAGCCACCCCGGGAGGCGAAACGGAGGCCAAGATTTGGGCTGTCCATCCCAGCCGGGTCGATGTGCACGGCATGGCCTCCTGCCCCAGCTGCGGCAGCCCAGCCCCGGCAGGCGAGATGGCCCTATGGGGCCACTGCAGCTTTTGCCGCCGGGCCCAACTCACCGAGCCTTCCTAGGGGTTACTGCCTCGTACCGCTGAGGGCTTAGTAACGCTCGGGCCTCGGCCTCTGCCAATCGGGCCGGATCCCAGTGGCAGCGGCGAGCTGGGCGGCCCGTTGGTCCAACTGCCAGCGATCCACCCTCCAGAGCCGGTAGATCCCATGGGCGGCCAACTCCCGGTGGGGCAGCGTCTGCCAACCAGCCTGCTGGGCGGTGCCCTGGTCAATCACCACCAAAACGGTTGTCTTGGCGATTGGATCAGGGGTCCCCTCCTTGGGCGCCGGGCTGGGGGAAAGGCCCGGGCGGTGCTCCCTGGCCAGCCGGTCGTTGAGGTTGATCAAGCCCAAGGGCCCTGCCCCCTCGTAGAGCACCACCTGGCGGCTGTAGTAATGGAGCGAAGGCTTCATCACACCCACCATCGCCAAGGGTTCGGAAGCATTGCGTTCTGAACCATTGCGTTCGGGAGCGAGGCGTTCTCGGGCCACCGCGGCGGCCATCTGACGCACCGGCAGGCCCCGCAACTGGTCTCCTAGCTGCCAAGCCGGCAGCAACACCAGGGGAACAAAGGCGGCGATCGGCCACTGCAGGGCCAGTAACGCCTGGCTTCCATCCCGCCGTTGGGGCCCGATCACCCCCAGGGCCGCCAGGCCAAACAGGCCCGCAGCCCACCAGAGCCAGCCACCGGCCAACAAATCCACAGGCAAGCTCGGCATCTCCGGCTCCTGGATCAGGGGCACCCACAGCGGGCCGGCCGCAAAGCCAACGGCCAACAAGAGGGTTACGGCCACCGTGCTCCCCCAGGCCCAGCGGCTACCCGACCCGCTCCCCCTGGCCTGCTGGGCCGCCAAGGCAATCAACAACCCAGCCGCCGGGGTAGCGGGGATCCAATAGCTGGGCAACTTGGTGGCTGCTGCGGTGAAAAACACCAACACGGCCACCAGCCAGCAAGCCGCAAAGCGCTGAAGGGAGAGGGAAGCCGGCAACGGTTCCCGCCAGCGGCGCACCACCTGGGCCAAGCCCAGCAGCAGCAGGGGCGTGGCGGGCAGGCTGGCGATGACCAGCACCACCCCAAAGAACCACCAGGGCTGGAGGTGTTGATTCACAACAACCGTGAAGCGCTGCAGATTGTGGTAGCCAAAAAAACTGCTCACAAAGGGTTTCCCCTCCACCACCACGGCGGCCAGATACCAGGGAATCGTCATGACCGCCGCAATTAACAGGCCCCGCACCGGCCTGAGCCGGCGGGCCAACCCCACCAGATCCCGCTGCAGCCAGCCAAACAGCAGCAACACCAAGCCAACAAGCACAACCGCCACGGGCCCCTTCGTAAGCACGGCCAAGCCGAGCGCCACCCAGCCGGGCCACCAACGCCGCTGGCCATCGGCATAGGCCTGCCAGCAGAGCAGCAGGCTCCAAGCCACGCAGGCCGAAAACAGGGCGTCGCTGGCCGCAATCCTGCTCCAGAGCAGCACCAAGGGCGAAAGGGCAAAGGCCAGGGCTGCGCCCAGGGCCGTCAGGGCGGGCCGTTTCGTCCCTTGGGGCCAGCGCAGCAGGGTGTGGGATAGGCCCAGCATCACACTGATCGAAGCCAAGGCCGAGGGCAGCCGGGCGGCCCAGGTGCCCAAGGGATTCCAATGCTCCTGGCCGGGGAGGGCGTACAACAGGCCCATGGCCCAATAGACGAGGGGCGGCTTGTCGTAGCGGGGCAGGCCATTGACCCGGGGGATCAACCAATCACCCGTTTCCGCCATCGCCCGGGCAGAAGCCGCAAACAGGGGCGGGGTTTCATCGACCAGGCCCGTGCTGCCCAAGCGCCACACAAACAACACCAGACCCAGTACTGCCGTAATCAGAAGCACGCGGCGGTGCAGGGCAGGGGCAATGGGCAAGTCGCTCAAACCGGGCCAGCTGGTCAGTGGCCAAAAGCTATCTCGCCAACCCCAAGAGCCAGGTCTCAATGCGGCCGGCGAAGGCATCCTGGGAACAATGTTGCTCCACCCACTGGCGGCAACTGGTGCGCGACACCACCATGGCCCGCTGCACCGCCGCGGCCAAATCCGAGCGGTCATCCGGGCGGGCCAAGGCCCCATTCAGCCCCTCCTGGACCAGCTCCCCCGGGCCACCCCGGGCATAGGCCGCCACGGGCACACCACAGGCCATCGCTTCCACCACCACGTTGCCAAAGGCCTCATTCCATTTGGGGGTGTTGAGCAGGGCCAGGCAAAGGCCCAATTCGGCTTGGAGTTGGTCGGTGGGCAAAAACCCCCGCCAAATGAGCGTGCCCTCTGGAACGGAGGCATCCACCGCCTCGGCATAGGGGCCATCTTCCCGAAAGCCCCACACATGCAGGGGCAATCCCAGCTGGGCCGCCACGGCGGCGGCATCCTCGAGGCCTTTCTCCGGGGCAATACGGCCCGCCCAACCCAGCTGCTGCAGGGGCTGGGCTGAAAAGCGGTAGCGGTGCAAATCAAAGCCGTTGCCCACCAGCTGGGGCGGGGCGGAGAGCTGGAAATCGACGGCCTGGCTGGCCGTATGGAAGGCCAAGTGGCGGTGGTGAGTGCTACTGATTTGGGCAACCACCCGATCCATCGCCTCCCCCACCGAACCCATGCTCACCAGGTGGGCCAAGGGCGTTTGGGTGTGGGGGGTGAGCCAGAGAGGCAGCCAGTCGTAGGCGAGGTTGAGGATTCCATCAAAGGATGCCTGGGCCTGCAGGGCCCGCTGCCAGAACTGGGCCAACAGCCCATCGGCGGGCATGGTGATCGGAGCCCCGCGGCCCTGGTGCTGGCAACTGGGCTGGGGCGCTCCGCTGCAGGTCCATAAGTCGGCAGCCCCACAGGAATCCGGCAACACCGATCCCTCAGCCGCCAGCACGGTGATCCCGTGGCCCCGCCCCAGCAGGCCGGCCACTAGGGCGGCCAGGGTGAGCTCCACCCCACCCCCCTGGCCGCTACCCAGGGGGCCCACCGGGGTACTCACCACCAAAATTCGCATCAAGGTCTCCCTCTCAAAACTTTCCGGGTCCCAACGTCCCCTGCCAAAGCTGTTGGCGCCGATTGATCAATAGCACCGAAACCAGCGCTAAAAGGGCCCCCACCCATTGGAGTGGCTCCAGGCTCTCTTCCAAAAACAACACACCGCACAAGAGGGCAAAGACGGGTGTCAGAAAGGTGAGGGCCGTAAAGCCCGTGAGATCACCACTGCTGGCAAACCAGAAAAACAGGCCATAGGCCAGGGCACTCCCCAGGACCGTGGCATAGGCCATCAGGGCCCATTGGCCAGCGCTCCAGAGCGGCCACAGCGCGCTCCAAAAGTTTTGCCCCAGTCCAGCTGGCCCCCCAGGCGTCACCAGCGGTGTGATCACGGCCCCCAGTAGTAAAGGTGCACTGCCCAAGAGCATGTGCCATGCCGTGATCGCCACCGGATCGCTGTAGCGGGTGGCATAACGGCAAAGAACGGTGCCTGCAGCCATGGCCGCCGCCGCCCCAAGCATCCAGAGTTCCCCGTGACTCCAGGGGTGCACATCCAAAGCCGCAGGGCCTTCCAGCCACCAGTGCTTGAGCAAGGGAGCTGGCAGGCCCAAACACACGATCCCCAGCAATCCCAAAAGCAGACCACTCCAGCCCACGGGGTTGATCGCTTCGCCAAACAGGCTGCGGGCGAGCAGGGCGACCAGCAGCGGTTGGGAATCAATCAACACCGAGCCAAGGCCCGCCCCGGTTTGGCCGAGGCCCTTGGCCAACAGGCCCTGGAACAGGCTGCCATCCACGAGGGCAAAGGCCACCAACCAGGGCCAATCGCTAGCAGCAACCCGCAAGGAACGCTTCAGCACCACCGCGGCCAACAACACCAACGCCCCCGCCGGCAGCAACCGAAAGAGCGCCAGCAGCCAGGGGCTAGCCCCCTCCAGCAGGGGCCTCATCGCTGCCATCGCCGTGCCCCAAAGGGCAAAGGGCAGCAGCATCGCAAGGGTGCGCAGCAAGGGCCACGCCGGGGCCTGGGGCATCAAAACAACAAGGCCGCCAAGCCAGAAGGGGGCTTCTTTTTAAGATCCAGGCACTTCTCCCTGCCGCGATGGTCTGGCCCTGGCGCCGCAAAACCCGACGAGCCATGGCGCGTATCGCCATTGAGGGGCCCATTGGCGGGGCCACCCGCACCCGGGTGCTCAAGGCAATCAAACAAGTACAGGACAGGGAATGTGCCGCCCTCCTACTGAGGATCGACAGCCCCGGCGGCACCGTGGGCGACAGCCAGGAAATCCATGGCGCCCTGCTGCGGTTGAAGCAGAAGGGCTGCAAGGTTGTGGCCAGTTTTGGCAACATCTCTGCCTCGGGCGGGGTGTATCTGGGGGTGGCTGCCGACAAAATCGTGGCTAATCCCGGCACGATTACCGGTTCAATTGGGGTAATCCTGCGCGGCAACAACCTCTCCAAGTTGTTGGAGCGGGTTGGCGTGAGCTTTGAAACGGTCAAAAGCGGCCTGTTCAAGGACATCCTTTCGCCGGATCGGGCCCTCAGTGGGGCCGAGCGCGATCTGCTGCAAAGCCTGATCGATTCGAGCTATGCCCAATTTGTGGAGGCCGTGGCCAGCGGCCGCGCCCTGAGCGAGGCCGCGGTTCGGGGCTTTGCCGATGGCCGGGTCTTTACCGGGGCCCAGGGACTCGAGCTGGGCCTGGTGGATGCCCTCGGTGACGAGGAATCCGCACGCTTGCTGGCGGCTGAATTGGCGGGCCTGGATCCCGAGAAGACCAAGCCCATCACCTATGGCACCCCCCCCAAGCGCTTTGGCGGCGTCCTGCCGGGCCGGGGCCAGCTGCGCGGGGTGCTCGAGGCCCTGAGTTTGGAGCTGGCCTGGAGCGGCCAACCCCTCTGGCTCTACCGGCCATGACCAGCACCATGGGCAGGAACCACCAACTGCGGGCCCTGCGGGGCGCCACCACCGTCGAGGCCAACACGGTCGAAGCGATCGGCACTGCCGTGGCTGAGTTGGTGAACGCGCTAGTCGAACGCAACCAGCTCGCCGGCAACGAGGTGGTATCGGTGACCTTCTCGGTAACCGCCGATTTGAATGCCTGCTTCCCTGCGGCGATCGCCCGCCGCCAGCCAGGTTGGGAGCAGGTCGCCCTGCTCGATTGCCAGCAGATGGCTGTCGCCGGCGACCTGCCCCGCTGCATCCGGCTCCTGGCCCATGCCTGGATGGAGGACAGCCAACCCGTGGTGCATCCCTACCTGCGGGAGGCCTCCCGTCTGCGGCCCGATCGGGCCGCCAGCTAGCTGGCCGGCCACCCGCCCCACCAGGGACTGCCGCGCCTGCTGAGAATTGATGCACTCCTGGATGGCTCCCGCATGGGCTCCAATCGTTTACTGAACCAACTCGGCCATCGCTTCAAACGGGCAGCCCTTGCTGGGGCCATCGGCATGGGGGGCCTGGGGGTAGCTGCCCTGGCAACCATCCCCTCAACCAGCCCCTTCGCCTCCCGGCTGCTGGTGCAACCCGCCCAGGCCCAGGGCACCCCAAGCCTGATGGAGTTCCGCTGGGACAACACCAAGGACTACCGCAAGCTCTATTACTTCATGAGCAGCACCCGGCCCCTGGAGCGGTCGGAGTACTACTTCATCCTCAAGCCCAAAGACCGCAAAACCGCGATCCTCAAGCTGAGCATCACCATCCCCAAGTATTTCGACGCCAAGATTGATCCCAAGCAGATCAAACTCTGCAAGATGAGCGAGGGCGGCATGCTGGCGCGCACCCGCTGCGTGAAAGACATCCCAGCCACGATCGAGCTGGCCGACAACGGCAACGCCATCGAAGTCTTCCCCGACGTCCCCGTCTCTGACGAGGGAACCATCGGGGTTTACATGATGATTTTCAATCCCTTCAACAACGGGATGTATCAGTTCAACGCCCTGGCCCAAGCCCCTGGGGACATTCCCATCGCGGGCTATCTGGGCAGTTGGTTGATTCAGATCGAACCACCCAACAACTGAATTTCACCTGTACTTGCCTTTGCCCAAAAGGGGATCGGGTCACCTGATAAGTTGGCTTATACGCCCATTCACGACGCGACGAGAGGAGCGAGACAGCCGCCATGACCAAACGCACCCTAGAAGGAACAAGCCGTAAGAGGAAGCGCGTTTCTGGCTTCCGAGTCCGCATGCGTAGCCACACCGGCCGTCGTGTGATCCGCACCCGTCGCCGCCGCGGCCGGGCTCGCTTGGCCGTCTAGGCCCCTTGGCCTTACCCCTGCGCCACCGACTGAAGGGACAACGGGTTTTCGACAGCATCTACCGAAAGGGCCGCAAACACCACGGCCCTTTTTTGCTGTTAAGGCTTCTCAGTGCCCAAGCCAACCTGCTCCCCCCCAACCAACTCTGGGCGCCTGTGAGCCCCTGGCGCTGTGGGGTGGTGATCAGTAGCAAAGTGCACAAGCGTTCGGTGCGCCGCAACCGGCTCCGCCGGCTACTCCACGACCATCTGCTCCTCCAACTGGGAGCAGACCAAGCCCTCTCCAAAGCCCAGCCCCCCATCTGGCTGCTGATCAGCCTCAAACCTGGCAGCGCAGAACGGGAAGCCTCCGAGCTCCTGGGAGAATGCAGCCAACTACTGCGACAAGCAGGCCTAACCCCATGAGTGCAGAGATCCAGGAAACGGTTTTTTATGAAGGCGGGCCAGCCAAGGGAGATTTGGTCTTCAACCTCCTGCTGGGCCTCACCCTGATTGGCATTCCCTTTGCCGTGGGCGGCATCGTGCGGGCCCTTTGGCTGCGCTTTCGGATCACCAGCCGTCGCATCGAGGTGAATGGGGGGTGGTTAGGTCGCGAGCGCACCCAGGTGGTGTACAGCCAAATCCGCGAAGTGCGCTGCGTCTCTCGCGCCCTAGGCCTCTGGGGCGACATGGTGGTCGTGCTCTCCGATGGCTCCAAGCTGGAAATGCGCTCAGTGCCTAACTTCCGCGGCGTGGAGGCCTACATCGAAGAGCGCTGCGCCGCCAAAAAGGCTGCGGCCCCCAAAGGCATGGCCGCCTAAACGGTCCCTGATCGGGCACACTGTGGCCACGCACTCCTTTCCCCCAAGCCCCCATCCGTCGTGATCGGCTACATCTCCGACAACCTGCTGCTACCCATCCTCGATTTCTTCTACGGATTGGTACCCAGCTATGGGCTGGCGATCATTGCGCTGACGGTGGTGATCCGCCTGGCCCTCTTCCCGTTGAGTGCCGGTTCGATCCGCAATGCTCGGCGCATGCGCATCGCCCAACCGGTGATGCAGAAGCGTCAAGCCGAAATCAAGGCCAAGTACGCCAGCAATCCCCAAAAGCAGCAGGAAGAACTGGGCAGCTTGATGAAGGAGTTCGGCAGCCCCCTGGCGGGCTGTCTGCCCCTGGTGGTGCAGATGCCGATCCTGTTCGCCCTGTTCGCCACCCTGCGGGGCTCACCGTTCGCCGATGTGCCCTACACCCTCAACCTGAAGGTTCTGCCAGCCGAGCAAATCGCCGCAGTGGAGCCGAAGCCCTTCAACAGCGCCAGTCACTCGATCTTCGTGACAGAAACCAACCACGTGCCCGTGATTGCCAGCCTGGAGGGCGGCACCAAGCTGGGGGTAGGTGACAAGCCCCAGGTTCAGCTCCACACCAGAGCAGGTGACAGCTTTGCTTCAGTACTCCAGGGCATCGAGAATGGCGAATCCTTCAAACCCTCCTGGAGCGTCTCCAAGGGTGAAGGGGTGGTGAGCGTGGATCAAAACGGCACGATCACGGCCCTGACCCCTGGGGATGCCACCGTCGAAGGCAAAATTCCAGGCCTGGCAGCTCGCAGTGGCTTCCTCTTCATCAAGGCCCTTGGCCAGGTGGGCTTCATGACCGATGGCGCGGTCAACTGGGACATCGCGATTCTGGTGGCCGGCTTTGGGGCCAGCCTGTTTGCCTCCCAAATCCTCTCGGGAATGGGCATGCCGGCAAACCCCCAGCAGTCGACAGCCAACAAGATCACCCCGGTCATGATCACGGGCATGTTCCTGTTTTTCCCCCTGCCGGCTGGGGTGCTGCTCTACATGGTGATCGCCAACATCTTCCAGGCGCTTCAAACCTTCCTGCTCTCGCGCGAGGCCCTGCCAGACAACCTCCAGGCGATCCTGGATCAGCAAATGAACCAGCAGCCAGCGGTAGCAGGCGGTCCCGGTGGCGTCGGTCGCTTGCCTTTTGAGCCCAAGGCCAAAAAATAAAAGGCCAAAAAACCAGCCCTTCCATCAGCCTTGAGCGATCCCCTGCACCCGATCCCCATCCAGGAGCTCAAGGCCCTTGGCATGGCTCACCGCTGGCAGATCGAGCAAACCATCACTGGCCTCGACAGCCTCACCCCCGTACGCGGCCAACTCACGGTGGAACACCAGGGCACCGTGCTGGCGGTGAAGGGTCAGGTGGCAACCATCGTGACCCTCTGCTGCGACCGCTGCCTGAAGCATTTCAACCACGCACTCCAAGCCTCCGCCGACGAGACCATCTGGCTGGGCGAAGCGAGCCCAGCAGCGGCGGGGGAAAAAGAAGCAATGCAAACTGAACACCAACTCCTGGCGCTGGATAGTGACGCCTGCGACCTGCTCAACCCCCGGGGCAGCTTCGACCCAGAGCATTGGGTGTTCGAGCAGCTGAGCCTGCAATTGCCCTTCGTTAACCATTGCGGATCCGAGTGCCCGGGCCCACCCACCTGGAGTAGCGATGGCCGAAGCGGTGATCCCCGCTGGGCCGCCCTGGGCCAGCTCAAACCCTGAGGCCGCCTCCAGCATGAGCCAAGCCTGGGCTGATCAACTCGACCTGCTGATTCGCTCCCGCACCCCAATCCTGTGGATCCGCACCCTGGAAGAGGACCGGGTGGAGGCGTTGCTGGAGGCAGCAGCCCAACGGCTGGGAGGCCGCAGCCTGCTGCGCTGGGATTTCATCGATGGTCTCAGCGGAGCGCCAAACCGCCAGGCAGAAGCCGCCCGCAATCCCATGGCGGCCCTGTCAAGCCTTGATGGGCTCCCCGAGGGCCAGGGAGGGATCCTGCTGCTGCGGGATTTCCACCGTTACAGCGAAGACCCCGGCGTCTGCCGGCGCCTGCGCAACCTGGCCTCCAGCCTGCGCCAGGTGCCCCGCACCCTCGTGATCACGGCACCGGAATGGCAGCTACCAAGGGAACTGGAGGATTGCATCACCCTGCTCGACCTTCCCCTGCCCAATGCCGCCGCCATCGGCGAGCTGTTGGGCTCCATTGCCAGGGCCAGTGGGGTGCCCCTGGACCCGGTGGTCCTGGAGCAACTGACCGCCGGCTGCCATGGCCTCAGTGAGCAACGGGTGCGTCAAATCGCGGCGCGGGCCCTGGCCCGCCGGGGTTGCCTAGGCGGCGAGGATCTGGCCGAGGTCCTGGAAGAGAAGCGCCAGGCCATCGCCAAAAGTGAACTCCTGGAGTACTGCCCAAGCGAGGCCACCCCAGCCGATATCGGCGGTCTGGAATCCCTCAAGCATTGGCTCGACCAGCGCCACCGGGCCTTCGGGGAGGAAGCCGCGCGCTACGGCCTGCCCTTGCCCCGGGGAGTATTGCTGGTGGGCCCCCAGGGCACGGGCAAATCCCTCACCGCCAAAGCCATTGCCCACAGCTGGGGCATGCCCCTCCTGAGACTCGATGTGGGCCGGCTGTTTTCAGGCCTGGTGGGGGCCTCAGAAGCCCGCACCCGCGAGATGATCCAGCGGACCGAAGCCATGGCGCCCTGCGTGCTTTGGATCGATGAAATCGACAAAGGCTTCGGCGGAGATCCCCGTAGCGATGGCGGAACAAGCCAACGGGTGCTGGCTAGCCTGCTCACCTGGATGGCGGAAAAAACCAGCGCGGTGTTTGTGGTGGCCACCGCCAATGGTGTTGAGAGACTCCCCGCCGAACTGCTCCGCAAGGGGCGCTTCGATGAAATCTTCCTACTTGATCTCCCCACCACTGAGGAGCGCAGGGAAATACTCGACTTACAGCTGGGACGGCGCAGGCCCACCCACACCATTCCCTTGGGGGTTTTGGCGGATCGAACCGAAGGCTTCTCCGGAGCAGAGCTAGAACAAACCGTAATTGAGGCCATGCACTTGGCCTTCGGAGAAAACCGCGACTTTGGCGAAGCCGATCTAATCACCGCAGCCAGCCAGCTGGTACCCCTCTCCCGCACGGCCAAGGAGCAACTTGAGGGGTTCAAGCAATGGGCTTGCAGCGGCAGGGCCAGGCCTGCCAGCAGATTGCGGGGCGTAACGAACTCCGACACCAAGTAACAACAGCTGAGCCAAGCCTGGAAGCCAGGCTTTGGCGCCCCTACGGTCGAGCCCATGCCGCCGACCCTGCCGTGACACCAACCCCCACCCCCCGTTCCCGTCAAGAGCTGATCACCCAGCTATCCGTGGCCTGCCTTGGAGCTGGCGTGGTGACCACCGTGGCGGTGGCCCAAGGACAAAATCCACTCACAGCCTTGGGGATCACCCTCTTTTCAGCCGTTGCTGCGGTCATGGTCGGCCAGGTGCTCTAGGGGGCCTCGGGCCACAGGCAACTCACCACTCCGAATAAGTTCAGCAAGGAGGCGTGTGCACGCGGCTCGCACAGGGACAAAGTGGCTGCTGAGTGCGTAGGGTCTCACCGCCAATTTGGGGCCCCATGCATTGATCTCGAGCACCACCAGTTCGGCGGCTAGTCCATCAACTTGATGCTCGACGTCCCGAAGCGCCCCACGGATCAAGTCGATCGCCCGATCCACATCGGCCCCATGCTCGAGTTGCAGGGTTAAATCGACGCGTCGATAGGCATGGGAAGAGAAATTCTGGATCGTGTCGCCAAACAACTTGGAATTGGGAACGATGTTGCGCACGTGATCGGCGGCCAGGATCGAGCTCACGAACATGCCGATCTCCTCTACTGTGCCTGTAACACCGGCGGCGCAGATCACATCGCCCACACTGAAGGGACGGAACATCTGCAAAAACACCCCGGCTGCGAAGTTTCCGAGCATGCCGCTCCAGGCTGCGCCGATGGCCACACCGGCACCAGCAAGTAATGCAGCAAAGCTGGCGGTGGGAATTCCAAAGAACCCGAGAATCGCTACAACCAGGATCACCCTGAGGATCACGGCAGTGATGTTGACCAAGTAGCCAGCCATGGTGGGATCGAGGCTGCTGTGGCGCATCGCCTGGCGCATCAACCTCGTCCCAAGTCGAATCAGCCAGCCACCAACCACCCAGAGAGCGAGAGCTCCCAGTAGCTTCGAAAGAAACGGAACCACCGAGGTGGCAACAAGCGTGGGGAGAAACCGCAAAGCCCGCAGAACCAACAACACCCCCTAAGCCTGCCATTGGCCTAGGCACAAGCAAACTGGCGGCTGGCAACGAGGGGAAGGGGGCAGCTCCTAAAAAATCAGCGGCAGCTGGGAGATCTAGAACTCGTAGTCCGCATGAAATGTCTCAAGCTCCTGGTCATAGCGCTCGAAACCCCTTAGGAGATCCTCCGTAAAGCCATTCGTGTCATATTCGGTGCGTAGAAATGCCCAGACATTCACCACAGGACGAAAACCAGTCTTAAACTCCTCGCGAAGCTCATCGTTGCGAATATCGCCAATCTTAGCGATGAAAAGCTCAACATCTCTCTTGAGTAGAATGATCTTTTTGTCATGCTCAGGGCTGAGTTTTCTTCGCTTCTTCGGCACAGCCAATCCACAACAATACCAACTATAGCAAAGGTCTTAATGGGTCCCTAGCTCGCCCTACCAATCAATAAAAGACCCGTCAAAACCCTTTACCTTGGCGAAACCTTACCCCACCAATGGCACGGGCCTTGCACTCAACCCAGCCTATGGTTACAAACTAGATGAGCTCCACAAGGAGAGCACGGAGATTGCGGGCGGGCATTGTGGTGATGGAGGGATAGAAGAGCAATCAGGGCATAGCGCGACACCAAGAGCCAGCTTCGGTTTGGAGCCATTGGGCCGTTGATTCACTACCCAAAGAGATTGCCCTCTTGTAATCACTACAGGCCCCTTCCTTATTACCCAAATCGTCCATAGCAATGCCACGATTATTGTAGGCGACTGCATTTTTCGGATTAATCGCTATGGCTTGGGTGAAGTCTGCAATCGCTCCTTGCTTGTCGCCTAAATCATCCCTGGCATTGCCACGATTTTTGTAGGCGATAGCATATTTAGGGTTAATTGAGATGGCCTGGGTAAAGTCTGCAATCGCGCCCTGCTTGTCACCCATCGCCGCCTTGGCCGAGCCACGGTTATTATAAGCCTCGGCGTTTTTTGGATTGCTTGCGATAGCTTGGGTAAAACCATCAATTGCCCCTTGCTGATCGACAAAATCATCCTTCGAGTTACCGCGATTCATGCGGGTATCATTGCTCTTGGGACTATTTGCAATAACTTTACTAGCACCAGAAATAGAACCCTGCTTATCAGCTAAAGCCACCTTTGCGATATCACGACTCGGAACAGGATTGGTGCTTTTCGGAGCACTTGAAGTGACTTGACTAACACCAGGGATAGCACCCTGCTTGTCGCCTGAAACCACCTTGGCAATACCACCACTGATGAAGGGATTGGTGTTTTTAGGAGTACTTGGAGTGACTCGGCTAACACCAGAGATGGCACCCTGCCTATCACCTGAAACCACCTTGGCAATACCACCACTCTTGACAGCATTGGTATTTTCCGGATTACTTGCAGTGACTTGGCTATCACTAGAAATCGGACCCTGCCTATCGCCTAAAGCAACCTTTGGAACACCTCCACTCTTGACGGCACTGGTATTTTCCTGATTACTCGCGATAACTTGACTAAAGTCAGCGATAGCACCCTGCCTATCGCCTAAAGCCACCTTTGCATTACCACGATTGTTATAAGCTACTGAATTTGCTGGATTGATGGTGATGGCTTGGGTAAAATCAGAAACCGCCCCTTGCTGATCACCTAAAGCCGCCTTAGCAGTACCTCGATTGTTGAATGCTTCAGCGTTTTTTGGATTGTTAGCAATAGCCTGGGTAAAGTCAGCGATCGCCCCTTGCTGATCACCTAAAGCCGCCTTGGCATTACCTCGGCTGTTGTATGTGTCTGCATTTTTGGGATTGTTTGCAATGGCCTGGGTAAAGTCAGCGATCGCCCCTTGCTTATCGCCTAATGCCGCCTTGGCATTGCCCCTGTTGCTGTAGGCGTCAGCATTTTTTGGATTACTTGCAATGACTTGACTAAACTCAGCAATAGCCCCTTGCTGATCACCCAAAGCCAACTTAGCATTGCCCAAATTATTGTAAGCATCGGCATTTTTTGGATTAATGGCAATGGCTTGGCCAAAGTCAGCGATCGCGCCTTGCTTATCACCTAAAGCCAACTTGGCATTACCGCGATTACTGTAGGCATCAGCATTTCTAGGATTGATCGCAATGGCCTGGCCAAAGTCTGCGATCGCACCTTGCTTATCACCTAAAGCCAACTTGGCAATACCGCGATTACTGTAGGCGTCAGCATTTCTTGGATTCATGGCAACAACTTGGCTAAAGTCTGCCAGTGCCCCTTGCAGATCGCCTAAAGCTAACTTGGCATTTCCGCGATTAACATAGGCATTAACCAGTTGAGGATTGGCGGCAACGACTTGGCTCCCTCCAACAACAGCCGCCTGCTTATCAGCTAAAGATGCCTTGACAATGCCATCATTAGCCTTGGGTTCCACTTTTGTGGAGTTATTGACAACGGCTTGGTTGTCAGCAGTAACTGTGACTTGCTTGTTGTCCGTCACAGTCTTGGCACTGCCGCCCGTGGCATCAGCATTCACAGGTTGAGGGTCGGCACCCTTGTCTTTGCTCCCCCCAGAAATAGCCGCCTGCTTATCACCTAAAGATACCTTCGCAATACCGCCATTAGCCTTGATCATGCCGCCACTAGTCCTGAGTTCGGCTTTTTTGGGATTAGTTACAACAGCTTCGCTCTCACCAGTAACTGCTACTTGTCTTTTGTCCGTCACCGACTTGGCACTGCCGCCCGTGGCATCAACATTCACAGGTTGAGGGTCGGCACCCTTGACTTGGCTCCCCCCAGCAATAGCCGCCTGCTTATCACCTAAAGATGCCTTCGCATTGCCGCCATTAGCCTTGATCGGACCGCCCTTAGCCTTGAATTCCACGTTTGTGGGACTATTTACAACAGCTTCGCTCTCACCAGTAACTGCTACTTGCTTGTTGTCCGTCTCCGATTTGGCTCTGCCGCCCATGGCATCAACATTCACAGGTTGAGGGTTGGCACCCTTGACTTGGCTCCCCCCAGCAACGGCCGCCGGCTTATCACCTAAAGATGCCTTGACGTTGCCGATAGCACTGTTGTCTTCGACATTTTTTGGATTGCTGGCAACAATCTGACTGTAATCAGCTATCGCGCCTTGCTTATCTCCTGAATTCCACTTGGCATTGCCACGAATTTTATAAGCCTCAGCATTGTTCGGATTGATAGCAATAGCTTGACTGTAGTCAGCTATTGCCCCTTTCTTATCACCTAGACCCCACTTAGCATTGCCACGGTTGCTATAGGCTTCGGCATTTTTTGGATTAATCGCAATGGCTTGGCTAAAGTCAGAAACTGCCCCTTGCTTATCACCTAAACTCCATCTAGCATTGGCACGGTTTGTGTAAGCTTCCGCATTTTTCGGATTGATAGCAATGGCTTGACCGTAATCAGCTATCGCACCTTTCCTATCGCCTAAACTCCATCTAGCATTGGCACGGTTTTTGTAAGCTTCAGCGTTCTTAGGATTGATGGCAATGGCTTGGCTGTAATCAGCTATCGCACCTTTCCTATTGCCCAAACCCCACCTTGCATTGCCGCGGCTTTTATAGGCATCAGCATTTTTTGGGTTAATAGCAATAGCCTTGCTCCAATCTGCTATCGCATCTTCGTTGTCTCCTAAAGCATCCTTAACGTTGCCACGATTGTTGTAAGCTTCAGAGTTTTTCGGGTTGAGGGCAATGGCCTGGCTGTAGTCCGAAATCGCCCCTTGCTTGTCACCTAAAGTCCACTTTGAAAAAGCACGATAAAAATAAGCCTCTGAACTCTGGCGAGTTGCGAGGACTTGATTGGATAACCTAATAATCTCTTTCTCGCTACTCTTCTTGCCTAGCAGTGATTTTGCCTGAGCCAAGTAGTCATCGGCCGTGGTTGCTTTCGCTGAAGAGGCGACAACAGGGGAGTCAGCATCAAATAGAACGTAGTAGGAGATGGGAACACCTTGACTTGAACCAGTTTTAATGATTGTGTCAAACAAGAGCGATTTCTCTTCGTCCAACTCTCCTCTGCCATGAATTCCAATCAAGGCCCCATCAATTTTAAGCACTACCCCTCCACCCATTCCCGCATTTCTATTATTTTCGTAAATCAATTGATAACCCTGTTCATTTGCAGCTGAGGCATTAGCAATCAATTTGACAGCATCAAACTTAAACTTATTATTGCCTCCAGAAGGAAAACCAGCCAGCAAAACTCGATCACCATTACGCACACTTTTGACATCCCCAATCCGTGCGACTGGGTAGGAGATAGAGCTTGAGAAAGTGAGTACTGCCATATCCACATCACCGATACGTTGGATGCTTTCCGGCTCCACCTGATACTTCTTTCCATCAGAGGTATAAACATCAAGTTCTTCTCCAGGACCCACTCCCCTGACCACGTTCCAAGAAGTTAGAACCGTATAGCAATTGCCATCTCGCTTCACCAAAACACCTGAGCCTTTCGTGGCACCCTGGATGCGCACCGTGAAGGATTGGGCGACCTTGCCAACTGCTTCAGTTGCCTGTGCCTTGGCAGGTGACTGAGCGACCAGCAGCGACCCTGCAAAGATACCCGGGCCGAGCAGTGCCGGTTGAGCGGCAGGAAGCAAGAGGGCGGCAACCAGGGCGGGTAGGCGGCGCATCGGGGAACGACTGGGGCTTGTTTCTGATTATTCGTACATTCTAGCGCCCATAGAGTTGCTCAACTAGTAGGTGCCTAGATCTATTCCTGGCAGATCTCCTGCACGAGCACCTCCTGAAAATCTCAAAACGACTGATTCTTTTTCAGCTGAATCAGCATGACGACATCCACATCCGGCACCTGGATAGCGACAGTTTTCATTTGACTGACATCTGCCCAATCGGTACACTTGCAACCCGATCAAGTCATTAGCCAATCAACAACGGGCGGAGATCGCCACCATCTTTGCATCGCAAGAAGAATTGGGTACAAATTCTCATCTCCAAGGACCAGACCTCTCTGGGGCGCACAAGGGACATCGCCAACCATTCTTGAACTATTTTTTGTCCCTCTAAGTCTCGATTATAAAATTAAAATTTATTGATCAATTTTTTAGTTTTTTCACTAAAAGCATGGCGGGCTATTTGTCAATTTTTTATTGTTTCACGGCTTATCAAGCCAGCGTCTACTGGCTTATGGCCTTATCAATTTGCCATACCTGGGCATGGTTGGCAATAGAAAGAGAGAATTAAACTTTTTCTTGTTCTCGATCAGACCCAATTTCACTTCCCGAAAAGAAGATGGGCAGACCTCGTATCGCAGGGCCAACTGAAAGGGAGGCAGAAGGCTCGTGCCTCGGCAATTTTGGCATCCTGGGTTGATACCGTAGCGCCAGGGCTCAGGAGCGCTTTGCAAAGATGCAGTTTTCTTTGCATGGGTAGCGCCAACTCCTCCCCAGCATTTTTGAACTCGCCGCCAAGCACGGCATAGTTCGTTTCTCAGTTCCGCGGCGTCCGGCACTTCCCTGTGGTGATAAGCGATTTCGGAGCTTTCCCTGGCCGTCAAGTCCGCTGGGATCTCCATGCCCTCAATGCCACTGACACCATCCGTTAGCCCCGGTTGGGTGCCAGTGGATCACCACCCTGCGGACCAGCCCAAAAGCATGACTCCGACAGGACGGCCATCGGTGGGCAATCGAGCACCAGTGGGCCTGGATCCGTGCCACGCAAACTGGTGAGGATGCACACCACTACCGCGAGCGCAAGGGATTTTGCATTTGTTGCGCTGGCTTGATGGCTGACTCCCACGACCCCCACCGGATGCTCGGCTCTGGGCTGGCGCCATCCCGCCAGAAAATGGGTGAATTGACTTTCAGCCAGTCCTGTTACGGCCTGGAGGCTGGGCTGCCTATTAATTTCTGCCACAGCGGCAGTTTTCCGGCTTGCGCTTCCGCAAAATAATGCTAAAGTTTTTTATCGCTATGCCTCCCTACACCTTGAAAGCTCTTGTAAGGCAAGCTTTGCTTGTAGCCTCCCTTGCTGGAGCCACAGCCCCTGCATTTGCCCTTCCCTTTAATCCAGGCACGACATCGATACAAAACTATCTTAATACCTTGCGCTGGGCGGATGGCAGCAGAGTTATATTCCAAAATGTAGCAACGTGCAAGATTAATGATACCGAAACCATGGCACAGGCATTGGATTGCCGTGAGGGGTTTGTAACCATAACCAATCCAATGGGCACACAGGTTTGCAGCTTAACGTCTGTCACCTATACCAAGACGTCCATTGTTGGCGGGGATGTTGAATACAAAACCGGAAGTTGCCGATACAAAAATAGGGGTTGGCATTGAGCGACGACCTCCAAAGCAACGCTGATTGAACCGATTGACTCCCGCATGATTGCATTCCTGAATTGATTATCCGACATTTTTCACGAATCCCAGTGTTTGACTGGGGCTTTGCTGAGACCGCTCCTTTGCTTTAGCCCAGTCATTAGTTAGAGTTGATCCAAACTTCTTTCTTCAGGCCCTGTCGGAAGATCACAAACTCCGAGGATTGGGCTATCCCCAATGGCTTCGGCAGTGGATATCTATTCTGCGCATCCTATGCGGCTGCCGAAGCGCAAGGTAACTGGAGCGATTTGCCAGGCCACAGGCTTCTTTAAAGGAGCAGCGTCATTACCAGTTATGAGGATAGGGACTATTACGCGGTTTTGCTCGTCATTTGATGGCCCTGACAAACCATTTGCAATGGCGCATGGAGCTCTGATCATGAACGTCCGCCTTGAAACATGGACGAAGAACTCATAAATCAGACCAAAAAAGATGATTATCTTCAATCCTGTATAAAGCGCTGTAGTTCCCTTATCTTGTGCAAATCGTTAGGTCTTTGCCGATGATTGGCTGGTCATCCTTTGGGGCAACCCCGTTGAAGCTGCTAGCCATTCCGTGCCATTTCGGACGTCTATGGAGTGCTTCCTGAAGGCCACCTTTAGCTACGGCTTTAGTCACATCGTAATCGCGAGACCGCAGATGCCAAAAGAAGAGTTGCGGGCCCTCATGCCCGCCCTAGCCAACAAGACCTACTTCAACTATGGCGGCCAGGGCCCGCTGCCTACCCCTTCCCTCGACGCCATGACCAGCACCTGGGACCAGATCCAGGAGCTGGGCCCCTTCACCGGTGCGGTGTGGCCCTTAATCGAACGCACCACCAGCCGGTTGCGTCAGCACCTGGGCCAATGGTTTGGGGTCGGAACCCATCGGGTCGCCTTCAGCGAAAACGTGACCACGGCCTGTGTGCTGCCGCTCTGGGGCCTGCCATGGCAAGTCGGCGATGAACTGCTGATCAGCGATTGCGAGCATCCCGGCGTGGTGGCGGCCTGCCACGAAGTGGCCCGCCGCCATGGACTCGTGATCACCAGCTTGGCCGTGGCCGATCTGCGGGGCGATGCCAACAGCGCCGCCATTGCCGTGCAGGGAAGGCTGGAGGCAGCCCTAGCCCCCAAAACCCGGCTGGTGGTGCTCTCCCACCTGCTCTGGAACACGGGCCAGCTGATGCCCATCGCCGCCGTAGCCCAGCAATTGGCCGGCCACCCCAACCACCCCTACCTCCTGGTAGATGCGGCCCAATCCCTGGGCAGCATCCCCGTGGCAGAAGCGGCCGCCGCCGCCGACATCTACGGCTGCACGGGCCACAAGTGGTGCTGCGGGCCCGAGGGCCTGGGGGCCATGGCCGTGTCGGAGCGGGTGCTGGTGGAGGCCCAGCCCACCCTCATCGGCTGGCGCAGCCTCAGCCATGAAAACCAAGCCGGCAGTGGCTTCCACGCCGACAGCCGCCGCTTTGAGGTGGCCACGTCCTGCATTCCCCTCTTCGCTGGGCTCACCAGCTCCCTCGCCTTACTCGATGCCGAAGGCAGCGCCGAGCAGCGCATGGCCACCATCACGGCCCTCAGCCAGCAGCTCTGGCACCAGCTCCAAGCGGTGCCCCGGGCCCAAACCCTGCTGGAAAGTCCCCCTTCGGCCGGCCTGGTGAGCTTCACCCTGGAAGGCCCCACGCCGGAGGCTGTGGTGAAGCAGCTTGGCGCCCATGGGATCTGGCTGCGCAGCCTGGATGATCCGCACTGCCTCCGGGCCTGCACCCACATCACCACCACAACAGCCGAGATAACCCGACTGATCGAAGCCCTCCAAGGCCTGGCCCCCTAGCGGCTACAGCCTGGCGCGCAGGGCCTGGGCCGCCTCTTCCCGGTCATCAAAATGAATGCGGCCCGTTGCCAGGATCTGATAGTCCTCGTGGCCCTTGCCCGCGATCAACACCAGATCCTGGGGGCCCGCAGCAGCGATGGCCCGCTCAATCGCCACAGCCCGATCGGCTTCCACCACCGGAGCTAGTCCAGCTGGAATCCCCGCCACCACGTCCTCAAGGATGCGGGCCGGATCCTCGGTGCGGGGGTTGTCGGAGGTCACAACCACCTGGTCGGCCAGCCGGGCCGCGATCGCCCCCATCTGGGGCCGCTTGCTGCGGTCGCGGTCGCCGCCGCAGCCAAATACACAAATCAGTTGGCCCTGGCTGAAGGGCCGGCAGGCGGCCAGGGCGTTCTCCAGGCCATCGGGGGTGTGGGCGTAATCGACCACCACCGCTGGCAAGGCCGCAGCTGTTGCCGCGCCATTAGCAGCCCCATTAGGCGCCACAGTCACCCGCTCCATCCGGCCCGGCACGCCGTTGAAGCTGGCCAGGCCATCCAGCAATTCAGGCAGGGGCAACCCCTGTTGCAGTAGGGCGCCCACGGCCTGCAACAGGTTCATCGCGTTAAAGGCTCCCACCAGGGGTGTTGTGAAGGGCCCTTCCCCCACGGGGCTCACCAGGGTGCCCGCCATGCCGGCCGCACCCAGCTCCAGGCCCCTGACATGCAACTCAGCACTGGAATCCACCAGGGAACTGCGCCAGCAGCACTCGCCCAGGCGGGGCTTCAGCCGCTCGATCAAGCGGGTCCCCCAGGGATCGTCGCCGTTCACCACGGCGCTCCCCCGGTTTCCGTAAGCCGTTGCACCAGCAACACCACCAAGCAAAGGAGCCTCAAAAAGGCGCGCCTTGGCCTCGAAATAGGCCTCCATCGACGGGTGGTAGTCGAGGTGGTCCTGGGTGAGGTTGGTGAACACCGCCCCAGCGAAAGCACAGCCCGCCACCCGGTGTTGGTCCAGGGCATGGGAGCTCACCTCCATGGCCCCAATGGCCGCTCCCGCACCCACCGCATGGGCTAACTGGGCCTGGAGCAGGTCGGCAAAGGCGGTGGTGTGTTGGGCCATCACGCTGGAGCCCGGCCAGCGGTTCACCAGGGTTCCAAACAGGGCCGCAGGCCGCTGGGCCGCCGCCGCCAAGTGCTCAATCAAATAGGTGGTGGTGGTTTTGCCATTGGTGCCGGTCACCCCGATCAAGGCCATGCGCTGGCTCGGGCACCCCCAAAACGCCGCCGCCAACGCCCCCGCCCACTGGGCCACCGGATCGGGCACCACCATCACCGCATCCCCCGCCTGCGGTGGGTTGGCCGCCGCCGCAGCTTGACCAATCAGGGCCGCCGCCGCTCCCGCCGCCAAAGCCTGGGGCCAGAAGCTGCCCCCATCCACCTGGGCCCCAGGCAAGCCCACAAACAGGGTGCCTGGCCCCACCCGCCTGGAATCGCAGCTCAGGCCCGTGATTTCCCCATTGGCTAAACCTTCCGGCACCTCCAATCCCACCTGGGCCAGGAGCGGATGGAGCAACGGGGCCATAGAAGGCATCAACCAGATGGCGCCTTTCTAAGCCTGCTGGCAAGGAAAGCCATTCTTGTACAACCAAACGGCCAGGCCGTCCCCACTCAGACGGGGCGGCACCCTGGGCAACTCCTGCCAGGGCGCCGGGCCCCTGGCCACCGCCAACACCGGCACCTCCAGCCCATAGCGCGCTTGCAAAAACGGATCCCCATCCACGTCAATCCGGGTGATCGCAGGGGCAGGAACTAGGGCTGCCAATTTCTCTTCCAGGCCTTCGCAGAGGCAACAGCCCTGGCGGGAGAACAACAGCAGCTGCGAGCCCTCCAAATCAGGCATCACAGAATCAGCGGATACAAACTCAGCCATCAATCAGGCACCGGGTCGCAGCCACAGGGGGTCCAGGGATGGCAGCGCAGTAGCCGCTTCAACGTCAGCCAGCTGCCCCGGGCCGCCCCATGGCGAGCAATCGCTTCAAGGCCGTAGGCGCTGCAGCTGGGGATGAAGCGGCAGCGGGGGCCCAGCAGGGGCGAAATCCAGTGGCGATAAAAGGCAATCAGCGCCAACAACACCGATCCAAGCCAGCCTGATGCGGCAGGGAGTTCCTCCAAAGACTCGCCCGAGCCGGGCAACCCGGTCATTCTGAGGGCCCGGGGACCAACCGATAGGATCGACCGTTGGCGAAGCAAAGCTCGGACCTGCGGGGGATCTCCCCAGCATGCTCGATGCTCCAGCGCCAAGGGTTGCCTTAGCAGCCCCATTCCGTCCCATGCATTCCTTTTCATGTCTCGCTACCGCGGCCCTCGACTGAGGATTACGCGGCGCTTGGGAGACCTTCCCGGTCTCACCCGTAAGTCCGCCAAGCGGTCTTATCCCCCCGGTCAGCACGGCCAAGCCCGTCGCAAGCGCTCCGAATACGCCATCCGCCTCGAAGAGAAGCAAAAGCTTCGCTTCAACTACGGCATTTCCGAACGTCAGCTGGTTCGCTACGTGAAGAAAGCCCGTGCCCAGGAGGGTTCCACCGGAACCAACCTGCTCAAGCTTTTGGAGAACAGGCTCGACAACGTCTGCTTCCGCCTCGGTTTTGGCCCCACCGTTCCCGGTGCACGCCAGTTGGTGAACCATGGCCACGTGACCGTGAACGGTCGCGTCGTGGACATCGCCAGCTTCCAGTGCAAGGCCGGCGACTTGGTGGCCATTCGGGAGCGCAAGCAAAGCAAGTTGCTCGCCGAAGGCAACCTGGCTTTCCCAGGTCTGGCCAACATCCCGCCCCACCTCGAACTCGACAAGAACAAGCTCACCGCCAAGGTGATCAGCAAGTGCGAGCGCGAGTGGGTCGCCCTCGAAATCAACGAACTCCTGGTGGTCGAGTTTTACTCCCGCAAGGTCTGATCCCCGGGATCAAACCCCAATGCCCGTTGGTACCCAAGCCCCCGCCCAAAGCGGGGGCTTTTTTGTCCAGGTTGGGGTTGCGCAGCAGCTGGCGCTCAGCCCTTGATCAGGGTTTCCAGGGCAGCCGTCACATCAGCCTGGCGCATCAGGGCTTCGCCGACCAAGACCGCATCGGCACCGGCGTTCTGCACCCGATCGAGGTCGTCGCGGGTAAAGAGCCCCGATTCACTCACCAGCAGGGCACCCTTAGCGCGGATCTGATCGCCATAGGCGGCTGTGAGTTGCTCGGTGGTGGCCAGGTCGGTGTGGAACGTGGCCAAATCCCGGTTGTTGATGCCGATCAGGGTATGGGCCGACCCTTGCGATTCGTTCCATACCGGCAAGGCCAACACCCGCTCCAGCTCCCCGGCGTCGTGCACCTCCACCAGCACCGTCAGGCCAAGGGCGCGGGCCACCTTGAGCAGGTAGGCCATGTCCTGGTCGGTGAGGATCGCCGCGATCAACAGGGCCGCATCGGCTCCGGCCGCCCGGGCTTGGTAGAGCTGGTAGGGGCTAAGGATGAAGTCCTTGCAGAGCAGGGGCAGCTCCACCGCCTGGCGCACGGCCACCAGCACCTCAAAGCCACCCTGGAAAAAGGCCTTGTCGGTGAGCACCGACAGGCAACTGGCACCTCCTGCTGCATAACCCTTGGCAATGGCGATCGGGTCGAAGTCTTCGCGAATCACCCCCTTGCTAGGGCTGGCTTTCTTCACTTCAGCAATCACCGCAGGCTTGCGGCAAGAGGCCAGAAGGGCAGCACAAAAATCACGGGTGGCGGGCAGATCAGCCACCTGCTGTTTGAGTTTCTCAAGCGGCACACGCTCCCGGGCAGCGGCCACTTCCCGATCCTTCTCCCAGACAATCTTTTCGAGGATGTGGCGCGGCTCAGCCTCCGCATGGGGGATGGCGTACTCCAAGAAGGCCACCTTGATCTTGGGGTTGGGCGGACGGCGGCGGATCTCCATGCTCAAGCGGCCACCTGCTGCACAGCCTGCTTGTAGGCCACTTCCACCACCTCACTCAAGGTCGGATGGGTATGCACTTCGTTCACGAGCTGTTTCACACTTTGGCGGCGGGCCACGGCGTTGGCGATCTCCTGGATCAAATCGGCCGCATGCAGGCCATAGATGTGGGCCCCGAGCACCTCACCGGTGGCCTTGTTGAACAGCAACTTCATCAGGCCCTCGCTCTCAAGTTCTGCCAGGGCCTTGGAATTGGCCTTGAAATAGCTGCGCACCGATCCCAGTTCAAACCCGTCCTGGGACGCCAGGGCCTTGGCATCCGCCTCGGAGAGACCCACGGAGCTGATCTCGGGGTGGGTGAAGGTGGCCGCAGGGATCGAGCGGTAATCGATCGAGCGGGGGTGGCCCAGGATGTTGTCGATGGCCACGGCCCCCTGGGCGGCGGCGGTGTGGGCCAGCATCATTTTTCCGGTTACATCGCCCACGGCCCAGAGATTCGCCAGGGGCTCACCGCCGGCCAGCACCCGCATCTGGTCATCCACGGGGATAAAGCCCCGGTTGGTTTCAACCCCCATGGAAGCCAGGTTGAGGTCTTTGCTCACGGGCACCCGGCCCGTAGCCACCAGCACGGCATCCACCTCCAGGGTTTCCACCAGCTCCTTGGTTTTCATGTCGGCCAGCTCAATTTTCACCGGACAACCGGGGGTGATCTTGCGGGCCAGCACCCCCGAGCGGGCATCGATATCGCGCCCCTCAATCAAGTGGCGGGCGGCGATCTTGGCGATGTCGGGATCGAAGGTGGGCATCACCTTGTCGAGGGCCTCAACCATCGTGACCTCGCAGCCCAAGGCCGTGTAGACATCGGCAAATTCCAGGCCGATGTAGCCACTGCCGATGATGGCAATCCAGCGGGGCAGCCACTCCAAGCTCACCGCCTCATCGCTGGTGAACACCGTGCGGCCATCGGTTTCGATGCCGGGGGGCACAAACGGATCGGAGCCCGTGGCGATGATGACGTCCCGGGCGGCATACACCCGCTCCACCCCACTGGCCTCCCGCACCGCCACCCTCTGGGGGCCATCCAAGCGCCCCTTGCCCAGCAGGATCGTGGCGCCGGCCCGCTCCAGGGCCTTGGTGAGGTTGGTGCGAATCGTGGCCACCAGTTGGTTGGCGTGGTCGGCAATTTTTTGACGCTCAAAGCGCACGGGCGCCGCATGGATGCCAAAGCCCGCCAGGTGCTCGGCGTCCGCCAATTCCCGCACCCGGCCGCTGGCGGCCAACAGGGCCTTGGAAGGCACACAACCGCGGTTCACGCAGGTGCCGCCCATGTCGCGGGACTCCACGATCGCCACCTTGAGGCCGTGCTCGGCGGCGTGCTTGGCCGCGTCGAACCCGCCATAGCCGGCCCCGATCACGATCACATCGAAGTCGAAGCTGCCATTGGACGACGTGCCTTGGCTCACCGGGCTGCTCTGCAGTTGATGCCTGGCATTCTCCCCCGTCAGGGGGTCTGCTGACGCAGGCGCTCCAACAACAGCGGCGCCGCCGAAACGGCCACATTCAGCGATTCCACCGCGGCGCTGTGGGGGATGGTGATGCGATGGGTGGCCAGGGCCTGGAGCTCCGGGGCCAATCCCGAACCCTCCTGGCCCAGGAGCAAGGCCGTGGGCTTGGTCCAATCCACGTGCCAATAGGGCAGGGGTCGTTCGCCATTCAGATCGGCCAGCGGCGGTACCGCCGCCACCAGCTGCAGGCCCCGGGCCGCCCCCGTGATCAGCCGTTCGGCCAGGGCCGATCGGTCCATCCGTTCGATCGGCAGGGCCAGCGCCGCCCCTGCCGAGGCGCGCAAGACCTTGGGCTGGTGGGGATCGGCCCCCTCGGCTAGCCAGAGCCCATCCACCCCGGCCGCCAAGGCCGTGCGCATCAACGTGCCCAGGTTGCCGGGGTCCTGGAGGCCATCGAGCACCAAAAGAAACTCCTGCCCATCCGGTGGGACCCGGAGAGCTGACGACGCCAGGGTGAGTACCACCCCATCGGGATGGGCCGTGGTGGCCACCGCCTCCAGCACCTCCGGCCCTACTGGATGAATGGTGAGCGCTGGCGAAAGGGCCGCGACCAAATCCCCGTGGGCGCCAAGCCAAGCCTCGTTGGCAACAAGATCGCTGGGCACGAGCTGCAGGCGGATCACTTCCTGCAGAAGGTGGGTGCCCTCAAGTAGCAGCAAGCCCTGCTCGCGCCGCCCCTTGGCCCCATGGAGCCCGCGCAGGCGCTTCACCAATGGGTTACGCCGGCTTGTGATCAGCTCTGCTGGGCGCTGACGATCCAAAACCACCTAGAAGGTGTCGTGACGACGCACATGCATGCCGTCGTGGACCACCAGGTTCTTGCCCTGTAAATCAAGGCCCTTCACCGAAGCAACCTCACCCTTGAGGCCTTCGGTTTGGAGGTTTTCAATCAGTTTCTTGAGCAGGATGTCTTCGATGGTGGTCTCATCGAATCCATCGGGGGTCAACCTCTCCAGGAACTTCCCCATTTTTGAGGCGATGACCTCGGAAGCATTCGAGATCTTGAGGACGATCATTGAAGGAAAAAAGTGCGGATGGGGAGACTTGAACTCCCACGACATTGCTGCCACTAGTACCTGAAACTAGCGCGTCTACCAATTCCGCCACATCCGCGTGGCTGCCGCGATAGCGACCGCAAAAACATACGCCATCACCCCCCTACGCTCAGGATCGAGCCAGTTTCAGCGGCGGACGTCTAGACGGTCTCAACTTTTGTTGTCAGCATGCCCGCGTAAGAGGAGGGACAGCTGTCCATGATTTTGACTGCTGTCCAATCTCAAACGATTCTCAATCCCCAACTTGAAATCGCCGGTGGTCGCAAGCTCTCCGGCGAAATGCGCGTCAGTGGCGCCAAGAACTCAGCCCTGGTGCTGATGGCAGCCTGCCTGCTCACCCGCGACACGATTCGGCTGCGCAATGTGCCGCCGCTCACCGATATCAGCGCCATGGGCGAGATGTTGCGCAGCCTGGGCGGCACGGTGAACCACACCGTCGATGGCATCGAGCTCAACGGCGACCACATCAACAATTCCACCGCTCCCTACGAGCTGGTGAACAGCCTGCGGGCCAGCTTCTTCTGCATCGGCCCCCTCCTGGCACGCATGGGCATGGCCAAGGTGCCCCTACCCGGCGGCTGCCAGATCGGCACCCGTCCTGTGGTTGAACATGTCAAGGGTCTCAAAGCCCTGGGTGCCCAGGTCACCATTGAGCACGGGGTGGTCACCGCGGTGGTGCCCGGGCGGGGCCACCGCCTGACCGGCGGCCGGATTTATCTCGATTGCCCCAGCGTGGGCGCCACCGAAACCTTGATGATGGCCGCCGCGCTCGCCGATGGCGAGACGGTGATTGAAAACGCCGCGCTAGAACCCGAAGTGGTGGATCTGGCCGGCCTGCTCCTCGCCATGGGTGCCCGGGTGCGGGGTGCAGGCACCCCCACAATCAGCATCAGCGGAGTGGAGCGGCTCCACGGCGCCGACTACGCCGTCATTCCAGATCGCATTGAAGCCGGCACCCTCATGCTGGCCGCAGCCATCACCCGCTCCCACCTGCGCATCGCGCCGGTCATTCCCGAGCATCTCGGCGCCGTGATTACCAAGCTCGAAGAGGCCGGTTGCTCGATTCAGCAGGACGGGATCGGTCTCACCGTGAAGGCTGATCGGATCACGGCCGTCGACCTGAGGACCCAGCCCTTCCCAGGCTTCCCCACCGACCTGCAAGCCCCCTTCATGAGCCTGCTGGCCACCGCCCAGGGCACCAGCGTGATCACCGAAAACATCTTTGAAAACCGCCTGCAGCACGTGGCCGAGCTGCAGCGCATGGGTGCCGCCATCCGCATGCAGGGCAACACGGCCTTTGTGGAGGGCGTGCCCCAGCTCAGCGGCGCCCCCGTGCAGGGCACCGACCTGCGCGCCTCCGCCGCCATGGTGCTAGCGGGACTGGCAGCGGAAGGCATCACCACGGTGCGGGGCCTCGAATACCTCGACCGCGGCTACGCCGGCCTGGAAGACAAACTCAATTCCGTCGGCGCCTGCATCGAGCGGGTGAGCGCCAGTCCCACCCCGGTGAACGTGGCGGCGTAAGCTCCCTGATGGGGGAGCGTGGCGGAATTGGTAGACGCATTCGACTCAAAATCGAACGCCTTCGGGTTTGTGGGTTCGAGTCCCACCGCTCCCATCGCACCTCCACCTAGGGAGGCCCCCGCCCAATCGGCGGTGATGAACACCTACGGGCGCTTCCCGATCGAATTGGTTCGCGGCCGGGGCGTGTGGGTGTGGGATCAAAACGGCAAGCGCTACCTCGACTGCGTCGCCGGCATCGCTGTCTGCACCCTGGGCCACAGCAGCCGCGTCATGCGCCGCCAACTGGGCCGGCAACTGGGCAAACTTCAGCACGTCTCGAACCTCTATCGGATCCCTGAACAGGAGCAACTGGCCGCCTGGATCACCTCCAACAGCTGCACCGACACGGTGTTCTTCTGTAATTCCGGGGCCGAAGCCAACGAAGCAGCGATCAAATTGGCCCGTAAGCATGGCCATATCGCCCGGGGCATCGGCAGCACCAGCTCGGATACACCAATCATTCTCACCGCCCAGGCCAGCTTCCACGGACGCACCCTCGCCGCCGTCACCGCAACCGGCCAACCGAAATACCACCAGGGCTTTGAGCCCATGGTGCAGGGATTCCACTATTTCCCTTACAACGACATCGCCGCCTTCGAGGCCCTGCTCACCAGCTGTGAGGCCGCCGGCCCCAGGGTTGCGGCGGTCATGCTCGAGCCCCTGCAAGGCGAAGGCGGCGTCCACCCCGGCAACCCCAGCTTCTTCCAGAGGGTGCGCGAGCTTTGCAGCCAAAAGAACATCCTGTTGATCTTCGATGAGGTGCAGGTGGGCGTGGGCCGTAGCGGCTGCCTGTGGGGCTATCAAAAGCTGGGTGTCGAGCCCGATGCCATCACCCTGGCCAAGGGGTTGGGTGGGGGCTTCCCCATTGGCGCCCTGGCCGTCAAATCCGCGGTGGATCACTTCCAACCCGGGGAGCACGCCAGCACCTTTGGCGGCAATCCCCTGGCCTGCCGCGCCGCCCTCACCGTGGCCGAGGAAGTCTGCCGCCGCCAACTGACCACCCACGTTGAAGCCATGGGAGTTCTCCTTCAGAAGCTCCTGAGCGAGCTGGTCAGTCGCCACCCCGGCCAACTGGAGGGGGTGCGGGGCTGGGGACTGCTGCAGGGCTTGGTGCTGCGGCCCGAGGCCCCCGCCGCCATCGAGCTGGTGAAGGCAGCCATGGACCAGGGGTTGCTGGTGGTTCCCGCCGGCCCCCAGGTGGTGCGCTTTGTGCCCCCCTTGGTGATCCAGCCACGGCACCTGCGCAAGGCTGTGGCGCTGTTAGAGCGGGCCTTGATCAGCCTTGGCTGATCGGCTAGAGGGGGACATCGGCCCCGATGCTTTCACTCGTGATCCTTTGGTTCTGGATCCCTTCGCGGATCCCTTTGCAGACCTGATCGAACCCTTCAGCCGCAGAGGTGTGGACCTCGGCCTGGATCGGCTGCAGGCCGCCCTCGCCGAGCTGGGTCACCCCGAACGCCAATTCGCGACCGTTCAGGTAGCAGGCACCAACGGCAAGGGTTCGATTGCCACCCTGGTGCACAGCAGCCTGTTGGCCGCCGGCATCGACGCGGGCCTCTACACCTCTCCCCATCTGGTGAGTTGGTGCGAGCGGATCCGCATCGGCCCAAGTCCGATCAGCGAAGCAGCCTTACGCCACCAGCTCCTGGCCCTGCAGAGCCTGGCCCAGCGCCACCGGCTCACCCCCTTTGAGCTGGTCACGGCTGCGGCATTTTGCGCCTTTGCACGGGCGGGCTGCCCCTTGGTGGTGCTGGAAGTGGGACTGGGGGGCCGGCTCGATGCCACCACCTGCCATCCCGATCGGGGTGTGGTCGGCTTTGGCTCGATCGGGCTTGATCACAGCGAGTTTCTCGGGCCCACTGCAGCCGCCATTGCCGCCGAAAAAGCCGGGGTGCTCCAACCGGGCTGCACCGCCGTTAGCGCGGCCCAAAGCGCGGAGGTGGCTGCCGTGCTCCAGGAGCGGGCCGCCGCCTGCGCAGCCGAGCTGCGCTGGGTGGAACCCCTGGATTTGGGCCAATGGGCCCTAGGCATCCCCGGGGCCATCCAGGCCAGCAATGGGGCCGTGGCCCTGGGCCTGCTACACGCCCTTTCGGAGAGGGGCTGGGCCATCAGCGCCAGCGCCATTCGCACTGGCTTTGCCCAAGCCCGCTGGCCGGGGCGCTTGCAACAGTTCCACTGGCGTGGCCAAGAACTGCTGCTGGATGGGGCCCACAACCCACCGGCGGCCCAAGTCCTGCGCTTGGAGCTAGACCGCCGCTCGCCAACCAAGGGTGATGCCAAAACCGGGCGCCATTGGGTGCTGGGGATGCTCGCCAACAAAGCCGGGCCCGAAATCCTGGAGATCTTGCTGGCCCCAGGGGATCGGGCCTGGATCGTGCCCGTGCCCGGCCATGCCAGCTGGAGCCCCGAAGCCCTGCAGGCCGCCTGCCCCGCCTGGAGCCAGGCGCTGCAAAGCGCTCCAACCATTGAACTGGCCCTCAGCCAAGCCTCTGCCGCACGGCAAGAAGCCGCCGCAGGCCAAGCCGCCCCACCGGTGCTGGTAGCGGGCTCGCTACATCTCATCGGCCATCTGCTGGCCACCGCGCCGCCAGAGTTGCGACAGAGTGACGAACTCCAGAGCGATCTCCATGGCCCGATCCCAGCTGCGCCATCGACCGGGTCGAACCTTGGCCTGGCTACTCGGCCTGGTGATGAGCCTGGTGGTCAGCCTGGCCAGCGTGCTGGGGCTGGGGATCGGGCCGGCCCTCGCCTTTGAAGGCGTGGATTACACCCTCACCAACCAAAACGAACAAAACTTCAGCAACCGCGACCTGGCCGACACCTCCTTCGCCGGCGCCAGTGGCCGCCATGCCGATTTCAGGGGCGCAGACCTCCACGGCGCGATCCTGACCCAGGCCGCCTTCCCCGAGGCCAATTTCTCCGGGGCCGACCTCAGCAATGTCTTGATGGACAAGGTGGATTTCAGCGGTGCTGATTTCACCGATGCTGTCCTGGCCGGCTCCATCGCCTCAGGCAGCAGCTTCATTGGGGCCACCGTCACCAATGCCGACTTCAGCGACGCCCTGATTGATCGCCTCGACCAGCGCTCCCTGTGCCGGGATGCCGAGGGCACCAACCCCACCACGGGGGTCAACACCAGGGCAAGCCTCGGCTGCTAAACGACTGTCAATCGCAGACCCATCAACTAGCGCTCCAGCCAGCCCCGCAACTTGCCGGGGTTGAGCAGGCCCGCCGGGTCGTAGGCCGCCTTGGTGGCCACCTGGTCGGCATCCACCACTCCCAACCCCCCGTCTTCCGCGGTGATCACGTGGGGATTGAACACAAATGCCCCCAGCTCCTGGCAGTGGGCCATGAGCGCCTCGAGGGGTTCTGCCCCCCGCCAGCGCACCAGGGGCAAGGCCGCCATCCGGGCAGCGCCCCCCTGGCGAACCGCCTCAAAATGCCAGAGCAGGTCGCCGCCCCAGCGCTGGCGTAGGGCATCCACACAAGCCGCCTCAGGCTGGGGCAAGAGCAGCTGCAGGTAGGTCCAGCCGGGATGCTGGCCGCGCCAATGGAGGGTGGTGTGGTTCCAGCTGATTTCCCGCAGGGGCAGCCCGGCCCCCGCCGCCACTGCCGCCACCTGCCAGCGCACGCAGCCCCCCAACCCAGCCAGCCAGGCCGGCAGGATTTCGATGGCATCGGGAGCGGCCCACAGCAGCAGGCGGTGCTCGCCAGCAGCTGGCGGCGGACAGGCCGCGGGCCAGGGCATGGCCGCCGCCACCGGGGCCTCCAGCAGGGTGATGGCCTCCAGCAACAGGGCCGCTTGCCCCAACTGGCCCACCGCCGCGAGGGCCCGATCGAAGCTCCCAAAACCCACCACCAGCTGCTGCCAGGCCACCGCCTCGGTGGTGGCGAGGCGCAGGGCCGTGATGATGCCGTTGGTGCCATAGGCGTGGTTGAGCGGTTCGCTGGCCGCCCCATCCAGACGCAACAGCCGGGGCTGGTCCTCCACGGTCACCACCTCCAGGCCGAGCACGTTGCCTGGATCGCGCAAAAACCCCCAGCGCAGGGAGCCAATCCCGCCGGAGCCGCCGCCGATGAAGCCCCCCACCGTGGCGCTGCGGTAGGTGCTGGGCACCAGGCGCAGGGCCCGCCCGTGGCGAGTCAACTGCTGGTCCAATGGGGCCAGCCCGCAGCCCGCCTCCACCTCCACCACGCCGGTGTCGGGATCGATATGGCGTACTCGGTTGAGGCCCTTGAGCTCGAGCACCACCCCGCCGGCCAAGGGCACGCACTGGCCGTAATTGCCCGTGCCCGCCCCCCGCAGGGTGAGGGGCACCCCATGGCGGCTGCAGGCCCCAGCCACCAGCTGCACTTGCTCCACGCTGGTCGCCAGCACGGCCAGCTGGGCGCAGCAGCCCTCCAACTGGGGCACCAGCACGGGGGAATAGTCGTAAAAATCCCGGGACAGCCGCTGCAGCTCCGGCCCGGCCACCACCAGCTGGAGGCTGGGATCGGCCTGGGCCAGTTCTGCGGCCAGGGCCTCCACCTGGGCCCCACTCACCCGCAACCCGTTCACGTCTGCGTGAATCACCCCTGAACGCCCAAGCTCTACTTGCCCCCCAGCCTGCCCCACATTCAACCCAGGGCTCCTGCCACAGGGCCAGGAACCAGGCCCGCCAAAAGTGGTGATGGTTGCTCGGAGCCAGGGGACTCGAGCCATTGGCCCGCCCGGAGCACCCGCCGCTGGGGGCAGCGGGCCAGCAGGTCCGCCCAACCGCTGGCAGCCAGCACCACCAAATCCGCGGGGCCACCCACCCGCAACACCCCATCCCAGGCCAAGCCCAGCAAGGACGATGCGGCGGTGCTGAACGGCGCTAAGCCCTGGCGCTGAATCGGCACCAGGTGGCAGGCGGGCAGGGCAAAACGCAGCAACTCAATCGGATCGCCATCTCCGCCTGGAAACCAGGGATCTTGCAGGTTGTCGGCGCCGACAGCCACCGTCACCCCCGCCCGCTGCAGGCTACGAATCGGCGCCTGAGCCCGCTGCACCGGCGTCTGGCCAGGGCGACGGCCCAGCAGCCACTGGTTGGTGAGCGGCAAGGCCACCACCCCGAGGCCAGCAGCGGCCATCTGGTTGGCTAGCCGATCGAGGGCCCTCTCGCCCAACAGGCCCATGCTGCAGCTGTGGCTGCAGGTGATCGGCACCCTGTGCCGCTGCTCCAAAGCCAGCCGGGCCACCAGCGCCACTCCCCGTCCCGGTTGGCGGTCGGACTCATCCACGTGCAAATCCACCCCACAACCAAGCTGCTCCGCCAGGGCAAGCAGGGCTGCCATGGCTTCCTGCTCCGCCAACCCCGAAGCCCCATAGGGAGGCCCGAGCACCCCGCCGAGCAAGCCGCCCCAATCGGCCACCTGCCGGGCAAAGGCCTTGCCCTCGGGGCTGGACCAATGCAGCAACGGCACCAGGGCTACCAACTGCAAATCGACCCGGCCCTGCCAACGCTGGCGCAGGGCCAGCAGGGCCTGCCAACTGGCCTGGGCAGCGGGCCCGCCGCTGTCGATGTGGGTGCGCATCGCCCGCAGGCCATAGCGCCAACACCGCTCCAAGGCGGCTTCCGCGCGGGCCAACACCTGGGCTTCCGTGCGTTGGCCGTGCTCCCGCAGGTTTTGGGCCAGCGCCCCGGCCATGGTGCCCTCCCAGTTGGGGAAAAGTGCACCCGTGAAGGCCTTATCCAGGTGGGCATGGGGCTCCACCAAAGGGGTGAGGGCCAGGGGCAACAGGTCGCCATCGCCGCCGGGGGCAAGGGGGTGAATCGCCTGCACCAGGCCTGCGGCGTGGTCGATTTGCACCGCCACCAGCCCCTCCTGATCGGCCCTGGCCAAGGTTTGGAGGGCAGGATCCAATAGGCATCGCGGCATGCGCACCTGTAGCGGCCAGGCCAAGGGCAAGGAGCTCACGAAGCCTGATGGGGTGGATTGGTCTGTTGACCCGATTCCAGCAGCAAAAAGGTGCCGGCAATCGCCAGCACCGTGGCGTGAAAGCGCGGCACCTGCCAAGTCAGCAGGCTCTGGCCACCAATTTCTGCGCGGTAGATGCTGAAGAGGCCAAAGTTCTGGCGCCTGGCCTGATCGCGCACCAGGCGACCTAGGGGCTCCCTTTGGTCATGGATCAGCCCATGGCAATTGCTCAGCGCCAGGCGCATCACCACCGGCAGACCATCACCGCTACAGAGCTCGTCGCTGATTTCATCCACCAGGCGCTCGGAGGCAAAGGTCTCGAGATCGGCTGGCGTGGGATTGCTGATCACCAGGGCGCCAGCCCCCAAGGCAATCGCCAAGACGATCAGAATCCAGGGCCGACGGGATGCAGCGCTCAAAACCTTGGCTGTCAGGCACCTTGGTACATTGGCACCGATTACGGCGGGCGTCGCCAAGTGGTTAAGGCAGCGGCTTGTGGTGCCGCCATTCGGGGGTTCAAGTCCCCTCGCTCGCCCTTAGACCCCTTTCCTCTTCCAGGCCCTTGGGCCCAGAAGGGGTTTTTTTATGGTTGGTCTTGCAGAAAAGCGTTCAGCAACCGATCAGCCCCTCCAGCCCCTTCCCGAACGGCATCGGCGCAGGGCAAGCCCGTTTCGCTTTCCACCGCGGCAATCGCAGCCTGGGCGGCGGCGGGCTCCAATTGGGCCGTATTCAAGGCAATGGCCCGCACCTTCGGCGCTGGCGCCAACGCCGTAGCGGGCCTGGCCAAGGCGGCCAGCGCTTCCACCGCCCCAATCAGCTGGGACAGGGGCGGCAAGGGCACATCCGCTAGGCCCCTGATGTGGACCTGGCCAGCCCGATGCACCAACAACAAGTCGGTGGGTTGGCTGCCCCGCAGCAGCGGCAAGGTGGCCGTGGAGCCGGGGTGGCAGAGGGAGCCCTGGCCCTCTACCAGTACCCAGCTGCTGGCATCACCCCCGGCAGCAGCGGCGAGCACCGCCTGCTCCACGGCCCCAGCGGCGTAATCCACCCGCACCGCATCGAGGGCCACTCCGGCCCCACCGATCAAAATGCCGGCCTGGCCCGTGCCCACAAAGCGGGCATCCAGCCCGCGCCTGAGCGCCGCGGCCTGCAACTCCAGGCAGGCGCTCATCTTGCCCACGGCCATGTCACTGCCCACCGCCAACAGGCGCCGGCCAGGCAGGGCTGCGGCCCGGCCGGCGGCCACCACCAAATCCAAAGGTTCCCGGCGACAATCCCAAATCCAAGCCCCGCTTTGCACCAGGGCGGCCAAGGCGGGGTCATCACCCAAACGGGTATGGAGGCCACTGGCCACCGAGAGACCAGCCCCCAGGGCCGCCACCACATCGGCGTGCACGGCCAGAGGCAAACGACCGCCGGAGGGGGCCAACCCCACCACCGCTACCTGGGGCCCATGGACCAGGGCCTCCGTCACCGAAGCCACGATGGGCACTGCCCGGTCGATCCCCGTGATCGCCCGCAGGTTTTGGCCGGCGTACTCGGGGTCTACCACCGCCACGATCGGCCCCTTCCGGTAGCGCAACATCGCCAGGCCCGTCTTGCCGGTGAGATTGGCAGTGCCGCCGTGCAACAGCACCACCACCGGTGCCTGGGGATCGAGGGGGGTCATGCCAGCAAGTAGGTCATGCCAGCAATCCTTGAGGGCCGATGCCCAACCCTGCTCCACTGGGGGGTTGGAGCCGATCCCCTTGGCACTCCAATCCCACAAACGGATCGTCCACCAAGTTGAGATGGCTATCGAGATCGGGCCAGCGCACCAGGGGCAACAGATGGGCCGCGGCCCCATTCAGCAAGCTGCCATCGGAGTAGCAGCCGAGCATCACGGCCAAATCCAAGCCCAGGGCGGTGCGGGCCATCACCAGGGCTTCCGAGAGGCCACCGCTTTTCAGCAACTTGATGTTGATGCCATCCACATGGGGGGCCAGGCGCACCAAATCGGCCACATTCCAGCAACTTTCATCCGCCACCAAGGGCAGCGGGCAATCCGGGGCCAACGCCGCAAATCCCGCCGTATCGGCCCCGGGATCGGGCAAGGGCACCAGGGGCTGCTCCAACAACACCACCCCATGGGCCGCCAAGGGTTCCACCATGGAGCGGGCCCCAGCCAAGCTCCAGCCCCCATTGGCATCCACTTGTAATTCGATCGCCGTGCCGGTGGCCTCGCTTCGGGCCTGCAGGGCCTGGGCCACGGCCCGCAGCAGGGCTAGATCGTGGTCGAGGCCATCGGGGCTGCCGAGCTTGAGCTTGATCCGAGTGGCCGGAAGCTGATCCCACCAGCGCTCCAGCCGGGCCAGCACGGCCTCCACCGGCCCCAAGCCCAGGGTGACGCTGGTTGGAACGCAGACGGCTGGATCCAGCCCCCAGAGGCGATGCAGGGGCTGGCCAAGGCGGCGGCCCCACCAATCGTGCAGGGCCAGATCCAGGCCGCACCGGGCCGGTGGGCTCAAGCTGGCCAGCAGGGGTTCGAGGGCTTGGAGGGGCTGGGGGGCCAGGCGCTGAAGCTGGGGGCGGAGGGCCTGCAGTTCGGCTTCCAAATCGGCCGTTTCATGGCGGCGGTGGCCGGTGTCGAAGCCGCCGGTCTCGCCAATGCCCCGCACCCCGTCGAATTCGATCTCCACCAGCAGGTGTTCCACGGCCGCGGTGGTGCCGCGGCTGATCGCCAGGGGCACGGCCTTGGTGAGGGCAAAGCGGCGCAGGTGGAGCTCCATCCCTTCAAGCTGCCACAGCGACGACGGTAGCGACGGCGACCGCACCACCCCCACCCGCTGACATGAAGTCGCCCCTTCCTGCCTGCCCTACGCCATGGCTCCGGCCAACACCAACGCCTCGGCGATCCAGGAACTGCTGGAGGAGCTGCACGCCCGCTACCGCCCCCTGCGGGACGGGGCCGTGGCCAATTACATCCCGGAACTGGCCCGGGCCGATCCCGAGGGGTTCGGCATCGCCCTGGCCACCGCCGATGGCCGCCTGTACATGGTGGGTGACACGGAAGTGCCGTTCACGATCCAGTCGATCTCCAAGCCCTTCGCCTACGGCCTGGCCCTGCAGCTTCTCTCCGAGGACTACATGCACCGCAAGGTGGGGGTGGAACCCTCCGGAGAAGCCTTCAATGCCATCAGCCTGGACCCGGAGAGCGGCATTCCCCGCAACCCGATGATCAATGCCGGGGCGATCGCCACCACCGCCCAGATCCGCTGCCACGCTGGGGAGGAGGCCGAGGCGAAGCTGCTGGCCTTCTTCTCCGAGTTGGCCGGCCGGCCCCTCGGCATCGATGCGGCCGTCTACGCCTCGGAACGGGACACCGGCCATCGCAACCGGGCGATCAGCCATCTGCTGCGCAATGGCCTAGTGATCGAGGAGGACCCCGAACTCGGCCTCGACCTCTACTTTCGCCAGTGCGCGATCCAGCTCGCTTGCCGCGACCTGGCGGTGATGGCCGCCACCCTGGCATGCCAGGGCCGCAACCCCTTCAGCGCCGCCCAGCCGCTGGCCCGTGAGGCCACCATCCGCCTGCTGGCGCTGATGGGCACCTGCGGCATGTACGACTACGCCGGCCACTGGCTGCACGATGTGGGAATGCCCGCCAAGAGCGGCGTGGCGGGCGGGTTGCTGGCGGTTGTTCCCGGCCGCCTCGGCCTGGCCGTCTGGTCGCCCCGCCTGGACCGCTTCGGCAACAGCGTGCGGGGCATCGCCGTGTGCGAAGAACTCTCGCGCCGGCTGGAACTGCACCTCTTCGACCAGAATCCGGCCAGCCAGAACCCGATCCGGCGCTGCAGCAGCGGCCGCGAACGGCAGTCGCGGCGGTGGCGCCCCCCGGCCGAAGCCGAGCAGCTAGAGGCGGCGGGGGAGCGGCTGCAGGTGCTGCAGGCCCAGGGGGTGCTGGATTTCGCCGCCACCGAGCAGCTGCTGGCAACCCTGGAGCGGATCACCGCCACAGCTGATCTGGTGGTGCTCGACCTGGCCAGGGTGTTCGATGTGCAGACCAGCTGCCTGCCGATGCTGGTCCGCCAGTTCACGCTTCTGGAGAAGCGGGGCATCACCCTGCTGCTCTGCCGCGCCGAGGCGATCGGCGCCCTGGAGGCCGGCGCCGCCCAGCTCCGCTGGTTCCCCAGCCTGGATCTGGCTCTCGAAGCCGGCGAGAACGCCTTGCTGGAGAAGCTGCAGGCTGCCGCACCCACGGGCGGGCGGACCAGCAGCACCGACACCCTTCTCGACCAGCTCCATGCCCGGCACCGGGAGGTGATCGCGCCCCTGCTGCAGAACCGCGACTTCGCCGCAGGGGACGCCGTGATGCGCCGCGGCGACACCAGCGATGCCCTGTTCATCGCCCGCGAGGGGCTGTTCGAGACCACCATCAGCCTCGATCGTTTCAACCGCGCACCGGGACAGTCGCGCCTGGCCACCTTTTCCCCCGGCATGTGCTTTGGCGAGATCGGCTTCCTCACCGGCCAGCCCCGCAGCGCCGATGTGGTGTGCAGCACCGGCGGCAGCTGCTGGGAGCTCGCCCGCAGCCGCTTCAGCGACCTGCAGCAGCGCGATCCGGAGGCAGCCATGCAGCTGATGGTGGCGATCCTGGGCGAACTGGGGGTGAAGCTGGCCCGCACCAGCCTGCAGTTGAGTTTGCTGGAACACCACTGACCCCCGCCGTGCCCACGTCGCAGAATGGGGCGATGAGAGCCACCCTTCGAGAGGTCACCTCCCCCATCGGCGGTGCGGCGGCAGGTTCCAGCAGCGCCGTCGCCCCGGGCGCGGAACTCCCCACCCCCGGCGGCGAAGGCCGCCGGGGCAGCTACTGGATCACCACCTTTGGCTGCCAGATGAACAAGGCGGATTCCGAGCGCATGGCCGGGATCCTTGAATCCATGGGCTATGCCCCTGGCACCGACGAACACAGCGCCGATTTGGTCCTGTACAACACCTGCACGATTCGCGACAACGCCGAACAGAAGGTGTACAGCTACCTGGGGCGCCAGGCCCAGCGCAAACGCACCAACCCGAACCTCACCTTGGTGGTGGCCGGCTGCGTCGCCCAGCAGGAGGGGGCTTCGCTGCTACGCCGCGTGCCCGAACTCGATTTGGTGATGGGACCCCAGCATGCCAACCGCCTCGACGTGCTGCTGGCCCAGGTGGAGGCCGGCGCCCAGGTGGTGGCCACCGAGGAACACCACATCCTCGAAGACATCACCACCGCCCGGCGCGACAGCACGGTCTGCGCCTGGGTGAATGTGATTTATGGCTGCAACGAGCGCTGCACCTACTGCGTGGTGCCGTCGGTGCGGGGCAAGGAACAATCCCGCCTGCCCGGCGCCATCAAGCTGGAAATGGAGGGTTTGGCCGCCAGCGGCATCAAAGAGATCACCCTGCTCGGTCAAAACATCGATGCCTATGGCCGCGACCTGCCCGGCATCAGCCCGGAAGGCCGCCGCCAGCACACCCTCACCGACCTGCTGCACCAAGTGCACGATGTGGCAGGCATCGAGCGGATCCGCTTCGCCACCAGCCACCCCCGCTATTTCACCGAGCGGCTGATTGACGCCTGCGCCGACCTGCCCAAGGTGTGCGAACACTTCCACATCCCCTTTCAAAGCGGTGATGACGACGTGCTCAAGGCCATGGCCCGGGGCTACACCATCGATCGCTACCGCCGCATCATTGAGCGGATTCGCCTGCGGATGCCCGAAGCCTCCATCAGTGCCGATGTGATCGTGGCCTTCCCCGGCGAAACCGACGCCCAATTTCGCCGCACCTTGGCCTTGATTGAAGAAATCGGCTTCGATCTGGTCAATACGGCGGCCTATTCGCCCAGGCCCAACACCCCTGCGGCCGATTGGCCAGGCCAACTCCCGGAAAACGTGAAGGTGGAGCGGCTCCAGCAGATCAATGCCCTGGTGGAAACCACGGCCCGCAGCCGCAGCGCCCGCTACGCCGGTCGCACCGTGGAGGTGTTGGCGGAAGGCATCAACCCCAAGGATCCCAGCCAATTGATGGGCCGCACCCGCACCAACCGGCTCACCTTTTTCCCGGCCCTCAAGGCCGACGGATCCAGCCACCAGGGCGGTGATCTGGTCAACGTGACGATTGAAGGGGTGCGCCCGTTCTCCCTCAGCGGCAAACTGGCCTGAGTTTGGTCGGCTTCGGCCAGCCCTGGCGTCCGCATGCGTACCCCCCCCACCCGTGTTGGTCTGATCTTTGGGGGAGCCTCGGGCGAGCACGCTGTCTCCATTCGCTCTGCCGCCACCGTTGCAGGTGCCCTGGCGAGGGAGAGCAATGCCTCCCGCTACAGCTTGAGCTGCTTCTACATCGACCCCCTGGGCCGCTGGTGGGGCCCAGAGGTGGCCAATACTGTGCTGGCCCAGGGCACCCCGGCCGGCCCAGGGCAATTGCCGAGCAGCCCCGCCAAACCGGGTTTTTCCGGCTTCCCCCCTGGCGCTGATGCCATCGACGTGTGGCTGCCGGTGCTGCATGGCCCCAACGGCGAAGACGGCACCATCCAGGGTCTGTTCACCCTGATGCAGGTGCCCTTTGTGGGTTCGGGGGTGTTGGGCTCGGCGGTGGGCATGGATAAACAGGCCATGAAGGCCGCCTTTGCTGCGGCCGGCCTGCCCCAGGTGCCCTATGTCTGCGCTTCAGCGCGGGAACTGCGCGCCAATCCCACCGGCTTAATCACCAGACTCGAAGCCCAGTTGGGCTATCCCTGCTTCATCAAACCCGCCAACCTGGGCTCCTCGGTGGGGATCAGCAAGGCCAGCGACCGCCAGGGGCTACTGGCGGGCCTGGAAGCGGCGGCGGCCCTCGACCCGCGCCTGGTGATTGAACGGGGGGTAACGGCCAGGGAGCTGGAATGCGCCGTACGGGGAGGCGGCCACCAACCTTTGCTGGCTTCGGTGTTGGGCGAAATCTGCTTCGACGCCGATTGGTACGACTACGACACCAAATACAGCGACGGCAAAAGCCACACCGTGATCCCCGCCGTTGTGCCAGCGGAGGTCACGGAGCAGGCCCGCACCATGGCGATTCAGGCCTGTGAGGCCGTGGGTGCGATGGGCCTATCAAGGGTCGACTTTTTCTACGCCCAGGCCAGCGGCGACCTGTGGCTCAATGAGATCAACACCTTCCCGGGTTTCACCAGCCAGAGCATGTACCCCATGCTCTGGGCAGCCAGTGGCTTACCCCTTGAAACATTGGTGCACGATTTGATCGAAGGGGCGAGACAATGGCACCAACCTTCTGAAAAGAGAGGATCAGGAGCATGAGTCATGGACTGCTATGGCTACCTCTGCTCTTGGTTTTTGTGCTGTTGGCGGCCTTGGGTTGGCTCGAACGGCGGCGTCAATCGCTGTTTCGGGACTGGGCTGAAGGGGCTGAGCTGGCCAAATTGGATGGCTGTGGCGCCGCCCGACTCGTGGATGGGGTGCTGAGCTGGGCCCGCTTTGAAGCGGGAAACATGCAGCCGGAAGACTCCTTTGTGATCAAACACTTGGAGTTGGTTGAGTTGCTCTCGTTGCACTCCGGAGAGGCCCCCCTCACCGATGAAAGCCAGGGCTCCTGCCGCCTGCGGCTGGTGGGCAATGGCGAGCACAAGGATTTGCCCTTTTCCGATGCCGACCGGGCCCGCCGCTGGATCGCCGAATTGATGGCCCGATCCCGCTGCGAACTCTGAGCATCCTTTGGTAAGCCAGCCTCCCTTATCACCTGGAGCAGAGCGTCGCCGCCAACTGCGCATCCAGAAACGGCAAGACCGGCTCCGCCACAGCTGGCGCATTCTGGTCTTCACGGGCATCGCCATCGGTCTGGGCTATGGCTTGTTGCGCCAGGGCTGGATTCTCAATGGTCCCGGCCAAGTTGAGGTTGTGGGCAGCTCCCAAGTTGGGGCAGATCAGGTGATTGCGGCGACCGGCCTGCACTTCCCCCAACCACTCCTCGCCATGCAACCCCAAGCGATGGCCGCAGCCATCGAGGCGGCCCTGCCCGTGGAACAGGTGCAGGTAAGCCGGCTCATGGCCCCGCCCCGGCTGCGGGTGGAGTTGGTTGACCGGGAAGCCGTGGCCCGGGCCCAACGCCAAAGCGCCAAAGGCATGGAGAAGGGCTACGTGGATCGCTTGGGCAATTGGATGTCGTCCCGCCAGGGCCAAGGGAGCAACAACCATTCCGCCAACTCCCTGGTGGTACTGGGCTGGCAGCCGCGGCTGCGGCCGGCCTTGGCACTGGTGCTCGAGCAACGCCAATCCATGGGCAACGATCTCCAGGAAATCCGCTTTGAACCCGAGGGCGGTCTTTGGTTGAAAAGCTCCCGGCTGGGCCAGGTCCACCTCGGCACCATTGATGGCCAGCTGACGCGGCGGATTGACGTTTTTCAGCAATTGAGCCAGCAACTCCCCGCCAAGATCAGGGGACGGAATGTGGTGTCGATCGACCTCAGCGACCCCAACCAACCCGAACTGGGCCTACCGGCAAAACCTAAAAAGAATGGCAACGGCCCTAGCGCCAAACTGCCAACCAGCCGGGATTAACCCCCTGCCCAGGGGTGTTCGTTCCGGCCCGACCCGTTGCGTGGGGGGCACAAAGGCGCAAAGGTATGGGATCACCCGCTGTGACATCGCTGAAGGCCCTGGATCCCCATCGCCGACATAATGCAGTCACAGAACGTCTCGCCGCAGATCGACGGCATCCCCGCAGCCATGGTGCAAAGCACGCCCCAGCCCAATGGCATCACCCCGAGCCAAACCGCCCGTATTGAAGTGATCGGCGTGGGTGGGGGCGGCAGCAATGCGGTCAACCGCATGATCGCTTCCGACCTCCAGGGGGTGGGCTACCGGGTACTCAATACCGATGCCCAGGCCCTGATCCAATCCTCCGCCCTGAAGCGCATCCAACTGGGTCAGAAACTGACCCGGGGGTTGGGGGCGGGAGGCAACCCCGTGATTGGTCAAAAAGCGGCTGAAGAGTCGCGAGCTGAATTGATCGAATCCCTACAAGGCGCCGATCTGGTGTTCATCGCCGCGGGCATGGGTGGTGGCACCGGCACCGGAGCCGCCCCAATCCTGGCCGAAGTCGCCAAGGAAGTGGGCGCCCTCACCGTGGGCATTGTGACCAAGCCCTTCAGCTTTGAAGGCCGCAAGCGCCTGCGCCAAGCCGAAGAGGGCATCGCCAGGCTGGCTGAATCGGTGGACACCCTGATCGTGATCCCCAACGACCGGCTGCGCGATGCCATTGCCGGTGCTCCTCTCAACGAAGCGTTCCGCGCTGCCGATGATGTACTCCGGATGGGCGTGAAGGGCATTAGCGACATCATCACCAAGCCAGGCCTGGTCAACGTCGACTTTGCCGACGTGCGTTCGGTGATGGCCGATGCAGGCACGGCTTTGCTGGGTATTGGCGTGGGCTCGGGCCGCTCCCGCGCCAGCGAAGCCGCCCAGGCAGCCATGAGTAGCCCCCTGCTGGAATCGGCCCGCATCGACGGCGCCAAAGGCTGTGTGATCAACATCAGTGGCGGCAAGGACATGACCCTCGAGGACATGACCACGGCTTCAGAGGTGATTTACGACATGGTGGATCCCGATGCCAACATCATTGTGGGCGCCGTGATCGACGAAAAACTCGAAGGCGAGATCCACGTCACCGTGATTGCCACCGGCTTTGAAAGCGGGACTCCCTACCGCAACGAGCGCAAGGTCATGAGCTTTACCAACACCTTCACCGACGTGGCCGAGGAACGGGGAGCCAAGATTCCCCCCTTCCTGCTCAACCGTCAGAACAAGGCTCCTGAGTAAGCCAGCAGCTGATCCTTCAAGAGGGTGACCCGGAATCCACGCCTGCCTTGAGCATCCCGTGTGGCTGCTACCTTCCGGTCCTGACCAGATTTAGGCGTCAGGGCCGCGTGGGTCCGAGTCATGGTGATGCTAGCAATGGCTTCCCCCGAAGCTGCTGGTCGTGCCCCTACGCCCCGCTGATCTCGCCAGCCGCAAACAGGCGGGCCTGCCGATCAGTGTGCTGACGGCCTGGGATGCCATCTCAGCCGCGGTCGTTACCGAGGCCGGCGCCGACGCCGTACTGGTGGGCGACTCCCTGGCCATGGTGGTTCTGGGCCACAGCACCACCCTGCCGGTCACCCTTGACGAGATGCTGCACCACTGCCGAGCCGCCGCCCGCGGCATGGCCGCTGCAGCCCAGGCCCAGCAGCCCCTACTGATCTGTGATCTCCCGTTTCTCTCCTACCAATGCAGCCCGGATGAGGCTGTGGCCGCGGCCGGCCGGGTGCTCAAGGAAACCCCCGCGGCAGCGGTCAAGCTCGAGGGGGCCGAGCCCGAAACCCTCGCCGTGATCGACCGACTGGTGCGCAGCGGCATCCCGGTGATGGGCCACATCGGCCTGACGCCCCAATCCGTCCACCAGCTGGGCTACCGCCGCCAGGGCAACACCTCAGCCAGCCAGGAAGCCCTCAAGCGCCAGGCCTTGGCCCTCGAGCAGGCCGGTTGCTTTGCGGTGGTGCTCGAGCACATCCCGAGCGAGCTGGCCGGAGAACTGCAGCAAAGCCTGGCCATCCCGGTGATCGGGATTGGTGCTGGCGAGCACTGTGACGGCCAGGTGCGCGTCACCGCCGACCTCCTCGGCCTCACCAGCCGCCAACCGCCGTTCAGCCCACCCTTAATCCAAGGGCGGGCCCTAGGGGCTGAAGCCCTGCGCGGCTGGATTGCGGGGCTGAGCCATCCAGCTGCTCCTGCCACCACGCCAGCAGCTCCCGCAGCACCCCATTGCTAACCGCCAAACCCTGCGGATCGCTCAACCGCCAGCGCGGGCCTTCAATCACCAACCAGCCAGCCTCCAGGGGGGCGGCCAGCCTCTGACGCAGCTGGGCCACCTGCCGCGCCACCTCCTGGGGGCCCCACCCCTGCTGGGCCAGCAACGGCTCCATCGCCACCCCCTCGCGGCGCCTCAGCCCCACCATCAGCTGCTCATCCAGGGGAACCCCCGGTGGGGGCATGACTGCTGCTGTTTCAGCACTGCTCCGATCACCTGCAGGCCCCTCCCCCAGCTCCTGGGCAAGCCAAGCGGCGTAGCCCTCCCGGGTGCGGGGCCTGGCCATCCGTTCGCCCCACGGGGCCCCGGTGGCCCCCATGCCAAACCCCCACCAGCCCGCGCCACTCCAATAGACCCGGTTGTGGCGGGAGGCGTGGCCTGGCTTGGCGAAGTTGGAGATTTCGTAGTGGCCATAGCCGGCCGCGGCCAGGGCGCTCCAGGTGAGCTCCATCAGGTCGGCCCCTTGATCCTGGTCAGGCAGGGCAAGGGTTCCCTCCTGCTGGCGCCGCTCAAACACGGTGCCCGGTTCGATGCTCAGGTCGTAGACGGAGAGATGGGGTGGCTGGAGGGCTATCGCCTGCTGGAGCTGCTGACCCCAGTCAGCCAGACCCCCTCCCCCAGCCTGCGGCGCCCCCTGGATCAAATCCAAGCTCCAACTGACCAAGCGCCCATCCAGGCAAGCCTCAGCCAACCAGCGTGCCGCTTCAACCACCTCGGCTCCCCGGTGGCGCCGCCCGAGGCCCAAGAGCACCTGGTCATCAAAACTCTGGCCGCCAAGGCTGACCCGGTTGATCCCCCCCGCCAGATAGGCGCGGAGCCGCTGCCGGTCAAAGCTGGCCGGATCCAGTTCCAAGGTGACCTCCGCCCCGGGGGCCAAGCCAAACCTGGATCGCAACGCCCGCACCAGATCACCAATCTGGGCCGGCGTCAGCAGCGAGGGGGTGCCGCCACCGAAATAGACCGTGGAAAGCGGAGGCCCCAACGGAGCGATGGCAATCTCTTGGTGCAGCAGCCCTAGGTAGGCGGCAATCGAACGGCTGCCAGGGGCTGGGGCCTCGCCCCTGGCCAGATCACCCAAAGGCACCACAGGGAAGTCGCAATAAAAACAGCGCCGATGGCAGAAGGGCAAATGCAGATAAGCGCTGCGGGGCGGATATCCAGGCGGGCGAAATGGACCGAAATCAGGCATGCTTCGGCCTGGGCTGTCGGGACGTCACACACCACAGGAATGTTGGACTCGCTCATCCTGATCCTGTTTGTGATCTCCGGGGCCGCCGCTGGCTGGTTGGGGGTCGATCTCCTGCCGGAGCAGCAGCTGATCCGGATTCCCAACCTCGAGCAGCTCACCTGGATCCTTGCGGCCGTGGGGGCCGGCGCGGGCCTGGTGGCGGGGCTGGTGTTCGGCTATCTGCGCAAAACCCTGATGCAGCAGGTTCGCAGCATGCCCACCGATCTGCTGGTGAGCCGGGCCGTTGGGCTCATCCTCGGGCTACTGGTAGCCAACTTGCTGTTGGCGCCGATCCTGCTGCTGCCGTTGCCCTGGGAGGTGGTGTTCGTCAAGCCCCTCGCGGCCGTGGTGAGCAATGTGTTTTTTGGGGTGTCGGGCTACAACCTGGCCGAGGTGCACGGACGCACCCTGCTCCGCCTGTTCAATCCGAGCAGCACCGAAGCCCTACTGGTGGCGGATGGGGTGTTGCTCCCGGCCAGCGCCAAAATCCTCGACACCAGCGTGATCATCGATGGCCGCATCCGCGGCCTGCTCGATTCGGGCCTGCTGGAGGGCCAGGTGATCGTGGCCCAGAGCGTGATCGATGAATTACAGGCCCTGGCCGATTCCAGCAATGCGGAAAAACGGGGCCGGGGTCGTCGGGGCCTGAAGCTCCTCAGTGAGCTCCGCGAGCAGTACGGCCGCCGCCTGGTGGTCAACACCACCCGCTACCAGGGGAAGGGCGTCGACGACAAACTGCTCGAGCTCACCGCCGACACCGGCGGCACCCTGCTCACCGCCGACTACAACCTGGCCAAGGTGGCCGAGGTGAAAGCCCTCAAGGTGCTCAACCTGAGCGAGTTGGTGATCGCCCTGCGCCCCGAGGTGCAGCCCGGCGACGAACTGCCCATCAAGATTGCCCGCGACGGCAAGGAAGCCGACCAGGGCGTGGGCTACCTCGACGACGGCACCATGGTGGTTGTGGAAGGGGCCCGGGGCCGCATCGGCGAACGACTGCCGGTGGTGGTCACCGGAGCCCTGCAAAACCCCACGGGCCGCATCGTGTTTGCCCGCACCAGTTCTAGCCAAACCCCTTCCGAAACCACCGCAGCAGCGGCGCCGGGGCCCACCACCACCAAGCGCAAGGCCAAGCCCAAAGCATCCACCCCCAAGCCGGAGGCCGGCAGCCCCAGCTAGGCTCCGCTCACATGCCTGTTGTGGTGCGCGGATGACGGCGTCAGCTCCCTATTACGGAGATTCGGGAGTGCTGCGCACTCCGCCGCCCGACCTGCCGAGCCTGCTGCTCAAAGAACGGATCGTCTACCTGGGTTTGCCCCTATTCAGCGACGACGATTCCAAGCGTCAATTGGGCATCGACGTGACCGAATTGATCATTGCCCAACTCCTCTATCTGGAGTTCGACAACCCCGAAAAGCCGATCTTTTTCTATATCAACTCCACGGGCACCAGCTGGTATTCCGGCGATGCCATCGGGTTTGAAACCGAAGCCTTCGCCATCTGCGACACCCTCAGCTATGTGAAGCCACCGGTGCACACCATCTGTATCGGCCAAGCCATGGGAACCGCCGCGATGATCCTTTCGGCAGGCACCAAGGGCCAGAGGGCTGCCCTGCCCCACGCCTCGATCGTGCTGCACCAACCCCGCAGCGGCGCCCGCGGCCAGGCCACCGACATCCAGATCAGGGCCCAGGAGGTGCTGCACAACAAGCGCACCATGCTCGGGATGCTCTCCGACAACACGGGCAAAAGTGTGGAGCAGCTCTCCAAGGATTCCGACCGGATGACCTACCTCACCGCCGAGGAGGCCAAGGACTACGGCCTGATCGACCGGGTACTCACCAGCCAGAAGGAGCTTCCCACTGGACTGCCTCCCACCGCCGGAATCAGCCCCGGGATCAGCCCATCCAACCCAGGCATCAGCTAACCCGGGCCTTTGCTAACCCGCTGGAAAGCCCCTCGGCGCCCCCAGCTTCGCCCAGCTTTCAACCGCACCCCTCTTCAGCCATGCCCATCGGCACCCCCAGCGTTCCCTACCGCCTCCCTGGCAGCCAGTACGAGCGCTGGGTTGACATCTACACCCGCCTGGGCGTGGAACGGATCCTCTTTTTGGGCCAGGAGGTGAACGATGCGATTGCCAACAGCCTGGTGGCCCAGATGCTCTACCTCGACTCCGAGGACAGCTCCAAGCCGATCTACCTGTACATCAACTCCCCCGGGGGCTCGGTGACGGCTGGCCTGGCGATCTTCGACACCATGCAATACGTCAAGTCCGACGTGGTGACGATCTGTGTGGGCCTGGCCGCCTCGATGGGAGCCTTCCTGTTGGCGGCTGGCACCAAGGGCAAACGGCTGGCCCTGCCCCACAGCCGGATCATGATCCACCAGCCCCTGGGCGGCACCAGCCAGCGCCAGGCCTCCGACATCGAAATCGAGGCGCGGGAAATCCTGCGCATTAAGGACATGCTCAACCAGAGCCTGGCTGACATGTGCGGCCAAACCCTGGAGAAGGTCACCAAGGACACCGACCGCGACTATTTCCTCAGCGCCGCTGAAGCCATGGAGTACGGCCTGATTGATCGCGTCATCGCCCACCCCACCGAGGCTTAAAGGCCGAGATCAGCGGCACTTGGGGCGAGGCCCCATGGCCCTTCCGTAAACTTGCTGTTTGCTTCGCTCGCGACAGCCCTGATGGCCAAGCTCTATTACGACACCGACGCCGACCTCAGCCTGCTGACCGGCAAGACGGTGGCCATCATTGGCTACGGCAGCCAAGGCCATGCCCACGCCCTCAACCTGAAGGACAGTGGGGTGAGCGTGGTGGTGGGCCTCTATGAAGGCAGCCGCTCCGCCGAAAAAGCCAAGGCGGATGGCCTGGAAGTGCTGAGCGTGGCCGATGCCTGCGCCAAGGCCGACTGGATCATGGTGCTCCTGCCCGATGAATTCCAGAAGGCTGTTTACGACGCAGAAATTGCTCCCCACCTCAGCGCTGGCAAAGTACTCAGCTTTGCCCACGGCTTCAACATCCGCTTCGAGCTGATCAAGCCCCCCAGCGATGTGGACGTGGTGATGATCGCCCCCAAGGGCCCCGGCCACACCGTGCGCTGGGAATACCAAAACGGCATGGGCGTTCCCGCCCTGTTTGCCATCCACCAAGACGCCACCGGCAAGGCCCGGGAACTGGCCATGGCCTACGCCAAGGGTATTGGGGGCACCCGCGCCGGCATCCTGGAGACCAACTTCAAGGAAGAGACCGAAACCGACCTCTTCGGCGAGCAGGCCGTGTTGTGCGGCGGCCTCTCAGAGCTGGTCAAAGCTGGCTTTGAAACCCTGGTGGAAGCGGGCTACCAACCCGAGCTGGCCTACTTCGAGTGCCTGCACGAAGTCAAGTTGATCGTGGATCTGATGGTGAAGGGCGGCCTCACCGCCATGCGGGATTCCATCTCCAATACCGCTGAATACGGCGATTATGTGAGCGGCCCCCGCCTGATCACAGCCGAAACCAAGGCTGAGATGAAGCGCATCCTGGCGGACATCCAGGACGGCACCTTCGCCCGCAACTTCGTGGCCGAATGTGATGCCGGCAAGCCTGAAATGCAGAAAATCCGCGAGCGGGACGCCCAACATCCGATCGAACAGGTAGGCACGGGCTTGCGTTCGATGTTCAGCTGGCTGAAAACCGCCTGATCGACGAGCACCCCGTCTTGAAGGGATGGCTACTCGTAGCCCTGGCCTGTGGCGTGGATCGCCTCGTTGGCGATCCCCGTTGGTGCCTCCACCCGGTGGTGGTGATGGGCTGGTTGATCAGCTGGCTGCGGCAGGTGGTGGAGAGCCTGGCCGGCAATCGCCCCTGGGCCCTGCGCCTCGGCGGCGGCGCCATCACCCTGGTGCTGGTGGCGGGTAGTGGAGGCCTCGGCTGGGGCATCGAACACCTGGCTCTGGCTGGCCGAGGCCCAGGCCAGGTGTTCGCCTGGCTGGTGCTCTTGATCGCCCTCGCCAGCGCGCTTGCAGGCAGGAGCCTGGAGCAGGGGGTGCAGGCCGTGCTCGATCAACTCAATAATTTGCCCAGGGCCCGGCGCCAGCTCGCCTGGATCGTGGGCCGCGATACGGCCGATCTTGATCGCAATGCCATTCTCCGGGCCCTGGCCGAAACCGCCAGTGAGAATGGCGTTGATGGCCTCTTTGCGCCCCTCTTCTGGATGCTGGTGGGCGCTGGGCTGTGGACCATCAATCCAGCCTGGCCTGGGCCCCTTAGCCTGGCCTGGGCCTTCAAGGCAGCCAGCACCCTGGATTCCATGCTGGGCTACCGCCGCGGCAAACTCGCGTGGCTTGGCACAGCAGGCGCCCGGTTGGACGACCTGCTCGTATGGCTGCCCTGCCGGCTCGTAGCCCTAACCCTGCCACTCGCCTCAGGCCAAAGCCCGGTACATGCCATCCCAAGGTGTTGGCAAACCCTGCGAACAGCCCTGCGGGAAGGGGCCGCCGATCCATCCCCCAATGCCGGGGTTTCCCAGGCGGCCTATGCCCATGAGGGGCGGGTGCAACTCGGGGGAGCCAATCGCTACGGGGGCCAGATCAAGGTCAAGCCGATCCTCGGGGCGGGCCTGCCCCCCCCCGATAAGGCGGCCATTGGCGAGCTCCTGGCCATGGGCCAAAGGCTGGAGCAGATCTGGCTTGTTGGCGCAGCAATGCCGATGGCTTTGCCTGCGGTGGGCCTTTTCATCACGAAAACTCTCAGCTGATTGCCGCAGCCCAAAAGGCTCCCGATGCTGTAGAGCAGGGTGCAAAGACCATGCCAATTCGCGAACTCCTTGAAGAAGCTCTACAGGAGCCCGATATCGGCATCACCAACTGCTTTCGTTGGCATGCCACTCCGGTAGGAATTGCTGCGGTTTGGAATTCGGGCGTTGCACCCACGGCCCCTCCCTTTGAAGACGCCCTCAAAGAAGGCCTCCAGGTAGGGCTCGATCTCAGCCGGGAAGAGCGGGAGTTTCACCAGCTGAAGTCGGGACTGGTGCTGCTGTTTCACTCCTAGGTGGCCCTGGTCCAAAAGCACCAAACACCAAGCTCCATTGATGCAGGCTCCAGCGCACACAACCCTGCTGAATGAGGGGATCGGTGCTGATCAGAAGCTGGGCCTCGGCCCAATCCAGGGCCCAAAACAGCAACATGCCTCCAGCCCCCTCGCCATTGAGACCCTTGCGATCAGCCCAATAGCCGCTGCGGGGCTCGTGACCAGCAGCGGCAAGGCTTTGCAGCCAAACCAAATGGTCCGGGATCACCGCGTCAAACTTCGGCTTAGCCACAATCCCCTCTTCCAACTTCACAAACCAGGGCATAGGGCAAGAACCACATTCAAGGTGCTGGTGCGCTATAAGAAGAAATCGAAGAAGGCCGATCCACCGGAAATCAACCTGCCTGAAGAAAACCTGGTCGAATCAAGCAATTCCTTAAAACGCTGAGCAGTGGAGCATAATTGCAGAATTCGATCACAGGCAGGGGCGTGGCAAGCCAATCCAAAGCTGAAACCAAGCTAGCCACTGGAGCAGGAAGCCCCCGAAGAATCTCTGTCACCCTGTCGCACGCAGCGTTTCAAGCCCTTGGGGAGCGCAGCATCAAAGAGGGACGCTCCGTGAGCAACCTCGCTGCCTTCTTGATTGAAAACGGATTGGGCGGCAATGCAACTGGCCAGTAACGCCTAAGGGCCGGCCAAAACAATGCAGCCGCGAAGAGGAACCATCAGGACTCCAAAGAATCCCCATTGGAGCGAAATGACTTGTCGGCCCCCTGGGAAACCAAAGTAGAAGCGATCTCAGTGATCGAAAGACCCGTTCTCAAGCTGATCTGCTGGAGCCGATAAAGCACCTCCTCGGACACCTCAAGATCGATCCGCTTGGGAAACTTCTCAGGGTCCAGCTTCCAATCCACCACGAGGCGAAAACAGGCAAAGGAGCGCTGCTGCATACTGCATCACAGGACCCTTTTCTGGCAAGAAAGATGGATCCACCATCGCCACTGCCAGCCCCGGCAGCGAGCTTGCCGCAACCCAGCGGGCGATGAAACCAAGACAAACGCAACCGACGGCCAGGGACGTGGGCCAAAGTGCAGCGTAGTGCGGCGGATGAATTGATCGAAGACCGCTCCACTTCTCCCTCCCCACCCTCCAAAAAAACGCTGAGGAGAGATGCATGAAACGAACGGGAGTAGCCAGCAGGAATAAAACCACGGAAAAGTGGAGCCAAAGATTACAGATTCAAACCCGCTGGTCTGACGCAGATCAACGGATTGAGCTACTTAAACAATCAGCTCAATTCATAGACAATAATTACGAAAGGGGAATTGTTGCCTCAGACATTCATCGTTTCCTTGGATTGCAAGCCAGAAAGGTAAACGATATCTTTCTACGATTTTATGGAATCAGCGCCAGCAGCTACCTAAGGCAATACAAATGCAAAGTGCTATTTTCCCAAATCAGCATGGCACCAGCCATCCCGCAGGAGGATCACTACACATCGGCAGGGATGACCGGAAGCCCAGGCGAAAAACGCGCCTTCAAAAGCCTGTATGGCATCTCTGCAGATGAGCATTGGAATCAATCCAAAATTCACTCTTTGGGCCATACGGAAGGGGGAACAGCCCATCCAACCTTGCCGAGCGCCCTTGGGGAGGCAGAAGCTATGGTCTCACAGCTGATGGCAACAATCACGGAGACCAAAGCCAACTGAAAACAACCCAGCCCACCTATGACGGGTGGTTGGCAACAGCGTCGGATTCGAGCTGACGGCCACCACTCTCAACAACCTCGTGGGGCGCCCAATGGGGACAGATATCAATCAAGGACCAGGACGCCGAAAGGACCGTACCCCAGACGCGACAAAAGGGACTGCCCACCTCGCAACCAGAGGAATGCTTGCAGCTCGCACATTTGACGTATAGGGCCGACATTAAGCCTTAAACTGTCTTAAGCATTTTAACAGAACATCTCTATTTTGCCTCCTGGCTCCGGGGCCGCCCGTTAGCGAACCGCCAGGGCAATCGCCCGAGAAAAGATCAGACCCATCACATCCCACATCATGACTCCATGGATAAAGATTAGGGTCCTTGAAAGCCGAGTTCGTCCAGAAAAACCAGCAAGGGTATTTGACAACAGCGAAACAAAAGAAGCCAAGAAGTAGTCGTAAACAGTCGGCAGCGCCTCGCCTAAGGACATGAACAGAAACATCCTGCGCCCATGGGATCTAAAATAGTAAAGGTCAAAACGCCAATAGATCCACCCCCACATCAACAAGAGCGATGGCAAAAATACAAAAAGCTGAATGATAAGCAATTCGGCGTCAATGGAGCCAGCAAAAAGCAAAAGATTCAGCAGAAGAAAAAGCATAAGGATGCGGACCACCATAAAAATAGCATAAGCATCAACCAATGATCTTTTTAATTGAGATTGGACAGGCAAAAAACAGTACAGAACCACCAATACAACGGAAACAGGTAAAACAACAGGAGTTACCACATGAAAGTAGTCATCAAAAAATAACAAGAGTTCACCCACTAGCCCATAGCGATAGTCAACCACAGGAGCCTCCTTGACAACCTCCAAGGAGCACAACATCAGTAAGCCAACGGCGAACAAAATGAAAGCTTCCCAATTTCGCCGTATAAAAGCCATCGACCCAACAAACCCCAAAAAGCGTAACTCAACCAAATCTAGATGAACATCAGGAAAGGCCATGCGCCTCGGAGGGAAGCAAAAGGGTGAGTCCATGCCCAAATCAAGAGCCAAGGCGAATGCGTGGGTGGACAGGCATTCAGACCTGTTGCAGCGGCAAGAGAAAATCATCATTGCAAGATCTAGCCTGAAAAGCAGTGCAATAGCACTCACAGTGCAGACAAACTCACAGTGCAGACAAACTCACGCCCATGGCTGACACTTTGAATTGTTAATCTACTTTGCTATTCACAGCACCACACAAATTCACGTATCAACTCAAAACAGATTAATTTGCAATGCCGCTGCATCCAAAGCAGGACCCTTAAAGGGTATCGAAATACAGAGGTGAACCACATCTCCCGTAGTATTTGAAGGAGCAACCCTGAAGACGACCCATCATTGGACGATCGGTTTCGTTAACCCCCTCTCCCCTGCCATAGAGAGCAGCGCTGCACCGCTGCCATGGCAACCGTCAGTGCCCGCTGCCAGATCGAGCAGATACCATGGGGTCCAGAGCGACCCGTGAAATGCTTACAGGATTCACAGGAAGTCAATGGATATCCAAGGAATAGGCCGTGGGCAAATACCCACGATTGAGAAAAAAAAACCATAAACGCTGGAGTTCATCAAGAAATCTTCCCCTGCAATGTTTTTCTAGCAACAGCACGTGATAGGTCGAGCTCCAGATGCTTGAACCAACGCAATGCGATCCGAATAGATCTGGACCAGAACGGGCTCCTTCCAACTGCAGGGGTTCGAGATCGCAATGGGTAAGAGTGTTCTCAAGAGTTGCACCTCCGGCTGGAGCGACTTCAAGCAAAGGATGTCGCTCAGCAAAAGCAAGACCAAACCTCAGCAAGCAAGCGCAGCCATGCCATTGCTTCCTGTGCTCGCAACGCAGACACGTCGGAGAGGGTTTGCGGGCAAAACACCCAACTGGCAACAAGGCGAAGCCGGGCAGGCAAACCTGAAGTGACCACGGGGAGACTCCCCCGACAGCCCTTTTCCAAGGAAAATCTTAAGAACCTGCCGTGGCGATGCACAGTTCAAGGTCGAGCTTCACACGTGTCTACGGGTACCTTTGCCACAAGCAATTGGAGCCCAGTCAGAACCCAGTCGCAAAGCCAAATCAATCAATCTCCTCAGAAACAGTCGGATAGGGCTAAGGGTAAAATGAAAGGTGAATCCAGCCAAGAGCTTTCACTCGAAAAAGAAAGGCTGCTTTTAATCCTGGGAATCCCCATCTAGCGACTGCTCCAGAAGATAAGCAGCAAGATTACTCAAGGATCTGCCTTCGAAAAGACTACGCTTTAACAACTTCTTCAATGTCATAGCAGGAACCGTAATCGTGATTCTTTGAGGAGAAAGAAATACATTCTCCTTGCCCGTGCCCTTACTAATCCCTGACGATGCATTCATGCGCCCCTCTCCTAAAAAGCATTTCTACACTAGCGCAGAAAATCAAAATTCAATTAAAATGCAACCAGTATTTATACCTATCAATCAAGCTTTACGGGTTTGGCCAATCGCGTCAGTGATCATCTGCCGGTCCGCAAGGGCCTCGTCTGAGATCCCAACAGCGATGAGCCGAGCAAAATCCGTTGGATCCAGCAGAAAGCGATCGACATCCTTACCAAAATCAACCATGGGCCAGCTCCAACGGCTAGGCATCGCAAAGCAATGAACCGGATGGGGTGCGAGCACCTACGCACACTTATCCCCTGTGCCTACAATGCTATGGGAATACTTGCGACCAAGGGATGCCCTGCTTTGCGCATCCGTAAGGTGAGGAGAAGTTCAACGCTTGTGGCAGTGCCAACGACCATCTGGAACCACGGCGGCATGGAGGTCAAAGGCAACCAGTGGACATTCAGGCAGCACCAGCAGACGAAACGGTGTCAGGCATCCAGGGAGATGGCAGCGTGATGGACAACCCCCTCTGGATGCTGGTGCCCTGGGCAGTTTTTGCAGTTGCTGCTGGATTGAAGTTCTGGCGCATCACGACCCTGTTTCGGAAGCACCTGCTTGGTGTCCCATCACGAACAGAACTCTCCAGGCAGGCACTGGAGCGGATCTGGATCAAGGATCAGCAGGTGGTTTGATGGACACCCTGACCTGGGGATACATCCAACTAGGCCTGGTTGCCCTCGCCTTTGGTGGTTTACAGGCCTGGTGGATCAGCAGGATTTTCAGAAGGCGCCACCTTGCCAAACCCATGACTGAAAAGGACTTTCGCAAGTCACTGGAACAGATATGGGCAAAGCGGCCTTGAGCCGGGAAGAGCGCTCGCGTTCTGTTGCAGAACTTCATAGTATTGGAATTGGTCATCGAGCGGTCCTGGACGGGTCCGCTTTTTTATTGCCTTACGGTGCGAGCAACTGACGGGTCCCCTCAGCGACGGACCCCGTGGGTCTATGACGACGAGGCCCTGTCGCCATCAGTTTTTTTGGGATTCAATTGCAAAGCCCTGTAGGATGTAACAACTTGTAAAAGCATTGTGATCACAGGTTTTCTGGGTGTCCTGTTCGCGATGCTCTCCTTCGTTCAGGTCCCCCAGTGGGACAACGACTGGACCAAGTGCTCCGTCTTCGTTCCAGATACCGCTTGTCACTGGTATGTGGTCAACCCCGACAACACCTTTGGCAAGGGGTTCAGTTGGATCACTGCTCCTCAATATGATGTCTCCGCCTTGAGGGACATTGGCATTCAGCACGAAGTGACCGTGGCACAGGGTTATCAGACCACAGTGGAACTGATGAATGCCACATCCGGCATCAAGTATGGGGACGACTACTGAGGGGCCGATCACCAAACACAGGTATCTGTTTGGCGACGATTAGGCAACCATCAGGGTATAACAACATACGCCCTCAAGGCCTTCTCAGAACTATAATCGAGCTCAAATAAAGTTCGATAAAGAGACAGTGATTAGTAGATAGGTTCTGCCACTCGTCGCTGAACTGTCTTGCCTCTTTGATCTGTGCTTTCGAACCAAGGCAAGAGAAATGGGCATGCAGACCAGCACCCTTGCCGCAATCGTGGAGGTTGCCATTCAGTGCCACGACGCCCGATGGGCGAATGGGGATGGCATCAATGAAAAATGATGCTGCCACTAGTCCCGGGGGAACGGAACGACCCCCGCGACAAGTTCAGTATCAGACGCCAAAAACCCAAGAAGGATTGATCTGGACTACGAACCCACCAAAACCCTAGATACACCAAAGGGTCTGGACGAACCAGACCCTTTGAGAACCTTCAAAAAACGGAGAGGGGTGTCCCCTAAGCGATAAAGCGCCTCCCCAAGGTCTTGGTCTTGGTACTACTGCTTGAGGGCATCAGCTCTGAGCAGGAACCTGGATCCCCCTTCAGATCATGGATTTACGCTGGGTTGATGGACCAACAGCGCCAAGGACTGCTCAAAGGTCTGCTCGCTGCCGTGACCTTTGGTCTAAGTGCCCCGCTGATCAGCACGCTGACCTCAACAGGGTCACCGCTTGCCTTGGCGGGGCTGCTCTATGGGGGATCCGCACTGGCATTGCTGGCAGCAAGGGCAGTGCGAGGGCAAAGCCACCAGGAGAGTCCAGTCAAACGCCAAGACCTGGGAATGTTGACCCTGCTGACCTTGATTGGCGGCATTGCTGCTCCCATCTGCCTGGTCAGCGGTTTGGCATTGCTCTCAGCGGGTTCCGCTTCCTTGCTGCTGAACCTGGAGGCGGTCTTCACGATGGGGATTGCCATCCTGGTGGGCAGAGAGCATCTGAGCAGAAAAGGCGTTGCCGCAGCAGCACTCATCCTTGCTGGGGCAGTAATTATCGGGGGCGGAACCACCACTGGAGCAACGCTTCACGGGGCAGTGCTGATTGCCATGGCGTGTCTTGGTTGGGGCATTGACAACAACATCAGTCAACGACTGAGCATCAGGGATCCGATGCAGATCACCCTGCTCAAATCGGTCGGGGCATCAATGCCAATGCTGCTGGTCGCTGGACTGACAGGTGCAAAGTTCCCCACACCCATGGAAACGGGCATCATCCTGGTGATTGGTGCAGCTGGATATGGACTCTCTATCTGGTTGGACCTGCTGGCATTAAGGGAATTGGGCGCTGCCAGGGAATCGGTGATCTTTGCCACTGCTCCCTTTGTTGGAGCAGGCTTCGCTGTCCTCGCCCTCAAGGAAACACTCAGCACCAACCTGATCGCCTCTGGCGTCGTGATGATTGGCGGCGTTGTCCTGCTGCTCAATGAAGACCATACCCACTGGCATCGCCACGACGAGGTGTGGCACGAGCACAAGCACCTACATAAGCCAGGTCATCAGGATATGCACCATGCCCATGAGCATCCAGATGCAGGGGCAGTAGGTGTGCTGACAGACCGTCCCTATTGGCACTCCCATCCCCACCTACATGAACCCATTGCCCACGCCCATTCCCATGTCAGCGATGGGCACCATCGGCATCAACACACAAACCATCCCCCCACTCCCTCCGAAGAACCAACTGAGAAGATCTCCGAGCTAGGCGCTCTAGCCGAGGAGTAGACGACAAATCCAATGAAAAATTAAATAATTTTAGGGGGGGGCGCTCCTGCTGCATCTTGGTGCACCTGCTTGACTGCATACCCCCCTTCGCGCGTCACGTCGCCTCAGGGCAACACCCCGTAGCAACCGCCGGCCCAAGAACCCACCGAGAACACCGCAGAGTCAGATGGTCGCTTTGGGGAATCAGACCCTGACGAATCGGAGAGGGCAGCAGAGGGAAACAGAACCCGACGCTCCATTGGACAGGAGAAAAATTACTTTTTATGAATTAAAAATTAAATCAACCAGTTGAATTTGGCCTACCGAAAAGCCGTCAATAAAATTTATATCTTTACGAGCCACCAATGTCTTACCATATCTCGCACAAAGAAGAAAATGGGAAATACTATATCAATGAAATAAAGCCGGAACTGGAATCCGCAATCTGGACAACTTTCTCCAAAGCAAGAGAGACTCTCAAAAGTCATTACATCTTCGACAGCAAAGGAAAATTGATCGACATCATCAAACCCGCTTAAACATTACTACCACCCGCGAATCAAGCTTCATCAAGAAATCCACTTCGATTTTTTAAGAGCAAACGATTTAGACTTTATGGACTCGACATCACAAGTATTACAATAAAAGGAGCATCCCCAAGCAGCTTGAAACCACTTACGGCAGAAAAAGCAATCAATACACGATGGAGGCTTCAGGGGGCGTGCATGTTGAAATTCTTCTTTTGGAAACTTTACCAATCTAAGCAATCATCATTGAGATTCAATAGGGGCACTCGCAAACACCCTGCTCCCATTGGAGAGTCAGGCCCTAAATCCAATAGGCATTTCTACTGCATGAATGAATTATAAAATCAACCAGTCAATTTGGGCCTCCTGGAAAATTACGGATAAAGTTGAGCGGCACTCTATGCTCAATCAATGACCTACCATATTGCCTTTAAAGACGAGCATGGGAAATATCACTGCGACGAGAAAAAACCAGACTTGGCTTCGGCAATCAGGGCAACTTTAACCAAGGCAAGAGAGACCCTCAAAAGGCATTATATCTTCGATAGCAAAGGGAAATTAATTGACATTGTGAATCCCGCTTAATTCTTGAAGCCCATCTGCATCCCGCCACCTCTGGCCACCAACCCATGGAAACTTCGCGCCTGGGAACCCACTGAGAACACCGCCGATTCAGGTGCTCTCCTTGGGGAATCAGTCCCTGATGAATCGGGCAGGTCAGCAGGGTGACGCAGTGCCTGCCCACCTCATGACGGAAGTGTTGGCAGGTCATGCAAACCCTTGAGGCACTGGCTGGTCTGGATCACTGATCAGCAGACACCTACTTCCTGACCGCCTTCCAGATCCAGCACCCAACCACTGCCAGGAGCACCCAAGGAAAAAGTGCCCTGAAGACCAAAAGAACCAACACCACCGCACCAGCGGCGACGGCCGTGCGCTTGGTCAGTGCCTTTGCATCATCAGTCATGAACTGCCAACGGGGAACCAGGGACATCGGATTGAGGACGAGTCATCCAGGAAAACCCCAGTAACGGTTTGATGGCAATGGGGATTCCCGTCAAAGGCAGCGAGTTTTACGCCCCATCTGCATTACGGGCAATACGCTGCTCTTACAGCGTGAATGGGTACAAGCAACCATTTCCAGTGCCCGACTCACGGACCTTCACCGCACCTGAAGCAAGAAACGAAGACACTGGTGAAGGCATGGTCGGTCTTGATGGCCTGCTGGCGCCACTGAAATTGACTAAGGTGCCAACTTTTACTTGGCTTGAATGAGAGCAACGGCCCTAGAAAGAGTTAGTCCCATAACATCATAAATCAAAAATCCGTGGAAAAGAATCAGTATTCTTGCTCGCGCAGAATTCCCCTTTATTGCGTTTATCGTAGCGGAAAAAACCGAAGAAAATGAAGCGACAAAATAGTCTATGGGGCGTGGTGGCGCAACACCTTCACAATCAAGATGAAAAAGGGGCCGATTGCTTGCCCTGGCAAATGAATCTAGTCGCCAATAAACCCAACCCCAAATCAGGAGTGAATAAGGCAAGAAGAGGAGAACTTGCGAGATCAGAAGAAACCGTGAGGTCACGGTGTCAAAAACAAGAATATTAAGTCCAATTAACTGGACAACCAATCGAAAGATGACATAGATGCCTAAGAAATCTAAATACACTCGTGCCCAAACAGGCCTCTTCGATCGACAGAAAAGATAAATAAGCGGGAAGAGTATCAATGGCAGCGATATATATGTGAGTCTTCTCGCCACAAAGGACTCAAATCCCACGAAAAAAGCAATTGAACCATGAAGGCCAGAGAAAGACTCAATATCAGAATAAAAGGAAAAAACCTGGAAACCCAGCAACATAAAAACCAAAACAAAGAAGATGATTTCCCATCTGTTTTGAAAAAAGCGATGGGGGAAAGAAGGGGATTGCAAGGTATCTCTTGGCAATTGTTGATTGCCTTTCAATTATCGACCACTTCCAACAAATCCGCAATGCCCACCTCCGGGACGGTCGAGATTTTTCCCACCAAATCCAAGGACATAACATTACTGATGCAACACTGTCACCGCTTCTTGCCGAAAGAGAAAACGAATTGACTTCGACTCACAACAAGGAAGCGGTGAATAATTTACTTTTGAACCATTGCGACCGCCCGCGAAAGAATAAGAACCATAATGTCGTAGATTATAAATCCATGTAGAAGAATAAGAATTCGCAACCGAGGAGAAGTTCCCTTTATAACGCAAATAGATGCAGAGAAAACCGTAGAAAAAGACGCGACAAAGTAGTCGATAACCGCTGGAAGCACCGGGACATGATCCAACTTGAATAGCGGTTTTCCTTTGGCGCGTGAGATCCCATCTAATCGCCAATAACCCACCCCCAGATAAGCAAGGAGTATGGCAGGGAAAAGAGAAGTTGAGTGATCAGCAAAAATCGAGAACTTTGAACATCAAACACCAATATATTAAGTCCAAAAAGCAACGTGATCATTCTCAGAACATAGTAACTACCCAGGAAATCACCAATTCTCCTACCAGTAGAGGGAGGAATCCTCTTTGCAATCGAAAGGACTATTAGCAAGAGGAGTGGAAGTATCAAATACCCTCCAATCTTAAGCATCAGCGAAGCAAGGTTGAAATATGTTTTCAACAGGTGATGGGAGTCATCATTAGTTGGCAGACCTGAATGCAGAAATAGAACCTGCAATCCAAGGAAGACATCAACAGCAAGGAAGAACAATGCTTCCCATTGCCTATGGAAATGCAATTGAAAGCGCCTTGAACTATTGGAAGTTGAAAGGTTAGAAGAAATCTCTGCTTTCAAGCTTCGACAACCTCCAGCAAATCCTCAATCCCGCAATCCAGCACCGTCACCATCTTCCCCGCCAGATCCAGTGACAGTGCTGATGCCCCTTTCTCATCGGTTCGTGCCAGTGGGGTGATGGTGGTCGTCGCCACTCCCGCCAGAACTGCCAGCGCATTCATGGTGATGGCTTTCTCCCCTGCCTCAGCACGGCGCAGATTTGCCTTGGCGATTGCCTTGGCGAGGGTCAGACGAACTTGCTTAGCCATAAGGGCACCATATCTGGGGTGCCATCAGCAAGAAGAGACGTGTCAGGCGCCTATTCTCATGTGTCTAGCACTAAATTAAGTGCATAAGGCATTAAAGACCCCTGTTGCTATCGGACCTGAGGAATCAATTACCAAATCCAGCACCCTGTAACAACTTGTAAAAGCATTGTGATCACAGGTTTTCTGGGTGTCCTGTTCGCGATGCTCTCCTTCGTTCAGGTCCCCCAGTGGGAGAACGACTGGACCAAGTGCTCCGTCTTCGTTCCAGATACCGCTTGTCACTGGTATGTGGACAACCCCGACAACACCTTTGGCAAGGGGTTCAGTTGGATCACTGCTCCTCAATATGATGTATCCGCCTTGAGGGACATTGGCATTCAGCACGAAGTGACCGTGGCACAGGGTTATCAGACCACCGTGGAACTGATGAATGCCTCATCAGGCATCAAGTATGGGGACGACTACTGAGGGGCCGATCACAAAACAAAGGTATCCATGAGCGCATAAGAACCACTTACCCCAACAGAAATGTCAAACGATCTTCCCCATGCTGCCAACCCGTTAGGTAGCCGCCTCAGCAAAGAGACGATTGAACAAAACAGGAAACTTCTTGCTAGAATAAACAGCAAAAGCTTAATCCTAGCGCCCGCTGTCAAGGGAAGTCTATATTTTTATATTGATACCCACGGCGCCGACAATCAAAGGACAGAAGAATTGATTGATCATCCTTCTGCGCTCGATTTCGCAAGCAACGAACTTGGCATAGACATAAGAAACGAAGACAAACATCACCGGTGGATCGCTCAGACGCCCCAAGCATTAAAAATATTGGAATTCGCAACAATCTATCTAAAACAAAAAAACCATGATTCATCTGGCAATATTGGCGTCAATGTCGAACTAAAATGGCGGGACGAACGGGATCTGGAGACCATCATTCACCTCTCACAAAGCAAAGACAATGCTGAATGGCAGGTTACGGGAAGGACCTAGTGGACTTATTATTTTGCTCGGGGGAAAAAATCGCACTTCAACAACTCAACCCAACAACAAGGGCAAGTCATCACCCTGATGCCTCCAAGCAGTTCGGCAACCGCCCCTCTGGTGAGGTGGTGGAACTGGTCTGAGAGAGAAAGAAAGAAAGAGAAAGAGCGCGGTCGCGCAATTCCGCTAGCGCACAAAGCAACCCAGCACCCTTGCCGCCATCGTGGAGGACGCCATCTCTGGAAAAAATGAGGCCGCCACTAATCCCATGACCTGAACTAAGTACCACGCAAAACCCCAGATACAGCAAAGGGTCTGGACGAACCAGACCCTTTGAGAACCCTTGAAAAGCGGAGAGGGTGTGCGTCCATATAAGAGGGAAACATCCTCTATCAGACCTGTTTGGACGACCGTTGGGTATTACTAGAAAAAATCCAACAACAATTCCAACAACACAACCACTCGAAAATTACTGGCATATCCAGTCTTTTCGTTCTGCCATCCAGGGCGTCTAAAACGACTTCGCGTCATTCGACTTCAGGATGCCTCAACGGCACCTCCCTTGCCAAAGAGAGCACCGCTGCACCGCTGCCATAGCGCCCGTCAGCGCCCTCTGCCAGATCGAGCAGATGCCATGGGGACCAGAACCGCCCCGTGAAGTGCCTACAGGTCTCACAGGAACTCAAGAGGTCACCAAGGAGTACGCCGAGCGCAAATACCCAGAGAGATGAGCAAGAGCGGGCATAAGCACTGGGGTTCTTTAGGAAGTCTTCCCCCACAAAGTACTTCTTGGAACAACTAGTGACAGGTGGGTCCCTTCATGCTTGAACCAACGCAGTACCGACTGAATGGATCAGGACCAGAACGCTCTCTCTCCAACGGCGCTGGTCTGGGATCGGAATGGAGAATTGTGCTCAGAGGACCTCGAACGCCTGCTGGAGCGTCTGCAGGCAATTGAGGGCAGTTCTTTGCCGATCATCAAGATATAAGTTCACCGGAGCAGAACACAGGATAAACTATTGGTCCCATCTCCAAGCAATGACTGAGATTCTTGCTTTGTTCACCCTGCTGTCAGTGGTCATGATCAGCGGGTTATCCGCCTGGGTGATCGACCAGAACGAGAAGGGCAACCAGATCGACTGATTAGGCAAGACCCGATCAGGGAAACCAAAGAGGACAGTCACCTCAAGCGGTTGAGAGCAACAATGTGTATAATTATTTCGCCAAGGCGTCAAGGCAAGGCGAGCAATTGCGAGACCATGAACCTTCTTGACCCGAAAATAGGGAACAAAATCAGTCCCCTGATTCAGGGGATAACCAAGGAACGCAGGGACTTCATATTAGAAATCGCTAAATCCGCTACAGATTGGCAAGAGTTCGAAGCGAGACTCAACTCAGGCGGTTTTCCAGTTGCTCTTTTGCAGGAAAACTAGAACTTGTTGTTCATCACGAAAATTCCTGAGAAAGACTTTCCTCCTTGGCGACTGCCTTCGATAGTCCATCAAAGATGTCCCCAAGCAGGGTTGCCATTTCCGCAGGCAAAGCGACATCAGGAACGGAATCCACTGCAACGGCAATCAGAACGGCAGCATCGAGAAGGGTGGATGCCTCCTTGGCGCTTAGGGCGATCAGGTGCTCGTCGCCAAAGTGAGTAACACGCATCCAAGGGGAACTGGAGTTCTAATAAAAGTAACGAGTTTGTGCATGATGCGCAATAGCATCCCATCCACAGCAAACAGCAGCAAATTGCAGCGTTATCAAGGCATGGCGACTTCCCGAATCAGGTGCTCCCCGCGAGGAATCAGAACCTGATCAATTGGTCAAACAGCAAGAAGGAAGTTGATCAACCTCCAAGGCAGGAAGTTAGCAAGGGAATGCTTAATGAAAATTCACTGGGAAAGCACGCATATTTCTGTAGCGACAACTACCGAACAAGCGCGTTATTGAGTCTGTTGCTACCGAAAGTAATGTGCGATCTAAAACTGTTCATCGTGCTACTTGACGAAGGTAAAGGGGATTAATCACGGTAAATACTGCCCCTGAAGAAACAAGGGAGTTGCCACGACCTGCAGATGGAAGGCAAGGCAGTCAAGCGATCAGCATCCGACTCAAATCACCGAGGCAATCGGTGGAACATATCATTGAGCACACTGACATGGAAACAAGTTTCGCCACTGACGAAATCCTGACACTTAAAAATCGGCAATCCACAGCAAAAGGCACATGGCACCTATTTCGCAGTGGATCACTTTGCTTCGAGGCAACACGGGACTTACGCGATTCGGAGAGCACACCTGGATATGTTGATCGACAGGTGATTGCCTCGTCAGAAGATCTTGTTTGCTTTGTCAAAAATCTTCTGTTTTACGGATGGTCAATTGATCACATCCCCGATCAAGAGAAGAATTTCTGGACACAGCGTCTTTCGAACTCATAACACGAACTCATAAGACCAATTGCTTTTTGACTGCAATGCCCAAAACGGTCGGAGCGAAACGCTTCCTTGTTCTCAAAGACAAACAAGTGCAAAGTCGTGGTTCATGGGTAATTTACTCATCCTTGACTGAAACTGGATTTAGCGCCTGCCATGAAATTCCAAATGAGAAACAAGAACCAAAGATAATTGAAGAGATATTGCTAAAAACGATTGTCGAAGTAAGGAAATTTTACTTGAACCTGATTCAACACGGATGGACCGACCACTCAGGCAGAGAAAAATAAATGGCAACAAAAAAGATCAAAGCAATCTCTCAAAAGTCAATTGTTGAGAAAATTCAGCAAGTGCTCTGGGAAAAACACCTTCAAGAGTTCCCTCAGAGACCATATAGATGCAATCCAGTTATTGTCACAGTAAAAAGAAAGGGGAATCCGCAAAGTTCGGTTGAATACCAGAATGACATCTGATAATTCAATGGTTAAAAAAACCAGAAGGCGCTGCAGACTTGTATCTGACCGAACATCTTTTCAAGTGCTCTCCTTGGGGAATCAGACCCTGGTGAATCGGACAGGTCAGGAGAGTGACGCAGTGCCTGCCCACCTCATAGCGAAAGTGCTGGCAGGTCATGCAGACCCTTGAGGAGCGGGCGGGTTTCAGGACATCGATGTCCAGGTAGTCCCACTCCTCAGCGCTCACAGGGTCAACAGCAGGCATCGCTCGCAAGTAAGTACATCAGTACTACTCGCAGTAATGGGGCGAGGTCAAGGCAAGTCAAAAACCGCCATATCGGTCTCTGCCTGGTGGATCACCTCCAACAGTTCCTCAAAGACCTCACGGACTCTTGGGGTGTCCTCGGAGCGGTGAGAGGCATGAAGCGCCAGAACCGTGATGCTGGTAGTCAATTGCTCAAGGGTCAGCAGGGCATCCCTCTGGAGTTCCTGGGCAATGGCAGAGGTGGTGAGTGGAGGCATGAAGTTTCGTGCGACTGCTTTTAGTGTTCCGACAAAGGCAAGGGCAGCAAAGAAACTTCAAGATTTCCTGCCTACGCTGGAGGTCTGTGATGCCACCAGATGGGACTAGAACTCCTACTGGCACTTGGGATCCCGATTCTTCTGCTGGTAGGAGGGATGCTGTTCTTCGCAGCACGGGGGCAGTTTCCTCAAGTCCTCAAGCGCCTCACCAGTCGAGATGCCATCCTCTGGAACACGCTGATAGGACTGACGATTGCTCTCGGTGCCATTCGTTATCTGACCCGTAAATAGTTGACTGCCTCTGCCACCAAACTCAAGAACCTTCGAGGGCAGACCCTGCTGTTCCGATGCCTAGAGACAGGGTTTGTGACCACTGCCCCTGCTCTCACTCGCTACCAGCAGGGAAGAGGCATCGACTCAGCAAGGCGTGAACTGGTTGGAGAGCGCCCCTCCAATTGGATCAAGGCAGTTCCTACGACCATCTGCGACCACTGCGAGATGGAAGTCAAGGGCAACCAATGGGCATTCAGGCAGCATCAACAGACGAAGCGGTGCCAGAAGGCGCATAAGGCGGCACAACAACTACAGGCGCTGAGCAGCGGCAACCTGGCAGATCAGATCATCTGGGTGGTCTCGCACCGATCGTCCCCTTCCGAGAACTGAGCAGCAGGAGGTGCTTATAAGCACGATCAGAAACCTACAACTCAAGACGCTGGGGCAGTTTTGAGGCACCTAAGCGTCAGAACGAGTCAGTTCTGGAACTCACGGCAAAGGAATAGAAACCTATAGAAGCAGTCATAAAGCAGCGTCTACTACTTCCAGAACAGGCGCAGACGAGGCGCACTATGCCGCACTATGCTGCGCTTACGTGCGGCGCAAGAGCGGTCACGAACAGGGCAACTACGGTCCCAGCAAGTAAAGGAACGTAAAGGCACGGTTAGTCAAAAGCGAAGTGATTAGGGCAAAGCGAACCATTAGGTGTACCCATTGGGATATAATAGATCAAATCAGGAATGGAGGTGGTTAACTAATTCCGCACCGAATATGGGACATGACTTACGAATTCAGCAGCGAGCAGCGCTATGCCATGCTCATCAACGACGGATTCAAGTCGCCCAAGAGAATCACAATCACCATTCCCCATAGCACCTACGAATACCTGCTGAAGCGAAGTGATTATGAGGGGCGCTCCCTGAGCAACCTAGCGGCATTCCTCCTGGAATCAAAACAAGAAGGCAATCCCAGGCGGCAGCGAATCTCACTTTTAGGAAAACCCACTAAAGACGGAGTCGGCAATGACCGAAATGAGTCGCACTGCGGAGGAGGCGCTCGTATCAATTCCATTCCCGCTCAAGAATTTGAGCATTGAGGCGTCGACAACTTCTTGGGAGACCCAGGTCAAATGCAAAACATACAGCGAGGGATCCTTCAATGCAAAGCAGTCAAGCAGATTCCCAGGGGTTGACTTCTCTTTTTTGAAGTTAGGAGAGGTTATCGTGCTCGCAGCAAGGTCGACACCATATTTTTCATGGGAAGAAGATGCAGGGACCTCATCACTTACGATGTGCCTACACGGCAGTCATTGCCACACAGACGGCATATACACAGCACAGTTCAACAGTGGGAACATTTTTGTCAACCCAAGGAATGGTGGCAAGACGAGCATTGGACATATTGCTTCAATCAATTTTCCTGTTGTGCACAAACGCCTTGAAAGAGTAATTTGTTCAATGAATGGGGAGATCAACAAAGATCGATTTCAGCAACCCTGGATATTCGGACAGAAAGAGTTGGCAGGCAGTGGAGACGGAGCGGGCAATCTGTTTGCTATTTTTAACTTCATCGATAACCTGCTACTTGAAAGTGCCTACCTCGCAGCGGGTCTTGCTCTTGACGACCAGATATATCGGTTGATTGCACTTTTACTATTCAAAGCAGAGGGCAATTTTGAGCGCATCGAGAATCGATGGAAATGCACCACCAATAACTGGACAAACCGCTTAGACGAATTAGTGGATTATATCCGCCAGAATAGTCATCTCAACCTGAACCTGACAGACCTTGAGGAGGAGAGTCATTACTCAGGCAGACACCTTCAGAACCTATTCAGAGAGAAGTTTGACTGCACTCCAATGCAGTTCGTGAAAAGGGAACGTTTGTCCGCTGCCCTGCAGAGATTGCAAGCAGCAGATCTGAATGACACCGTAACCACCATCGCTAGGGATATCGGATACCGCCACACATCTAACTTCACCTCTGACTTCCAAAGTGAGTTTGGAGTCAGACCATCAGCGGTGCTCAGGTCATCACGAAGAGCAAGAAATAGCGCCTGAAGAACTTGGATACCCCAGAGAACCCTGGAGAACCTGAACTCGGGATACCTCACACTGGGACTGGGTGCCCTTGCCTTTGGAGGACTTAAGGTCTGGTGGATCAGCAGGATTTTAAGAAGGCGTGAACTTGCCACACCCATAACAGAAAAGGACTTCCACAAGTCACTGGAAAAGATTTTGGCAAAGGATCGGCAGCGTTGAAGCGGCGCAACCATTGCGCTTCTACCTGGGACGACCAGCAGGGGACTACTTCCTGAGCGCCCTCCAGATCCACCACCCAATCACTGCCAGAAGCACCCAAGGCAGAAGTGACCTGAAGACCAGAAGAACCAACAGCACCACACCAGCGGAGACCGCAGTGCGCTTGGTCAGTGCCTTCGCCTCATCGGTCATGAACCGCCAACGGGGAACCAGAGACATCAGGTGAAAGGCGATTGCTCAGAACTTACAGAACTAAGGCGTCTCCAGCACCTCAAGCAAATCATCAATCCCACAATCCAGCACCGTCACGATCTTGGATGCCAGATCAAGGGATAGTGCTGATGCCCCTTTCTCATCGGTTCGTGCCAATCGAGAGATAGTGGTCGTCGCTACGCCTGCCTGAATTGCCAATGAGTTCATAGTGATCGCTTTCTCCCCTGCCTCAGCACGACGCAGATTTGCCTTGGCGATTGCCTTGGCGAGCGTGAGACGAACCTGTTTTGCCATAAGGGCACCATACCTCAAGCGCCAGAGGAGGCAAGTCCAGCACTAGACACTACTAAGGAAGCATCACCTCCAGGAAGGTGAAACCCAGTAGTCCCGCCAATGCCAGCAAGGAAGGCAAACCCGAGATTCCCATCATCCCGACCCAGAAGGCGAGAGATTCATAAACCAATCAAGAAGGAAGGTTCGTAGCGGTACACACCCAGGTCAGCGCCTAGGGACATTGGGCGACAAATTCAGCGCTAGGCGCTGCTTGCCAAGTGTCCCATGCTATGATTTGAGTGTTGAGGGCAGGAAGTTCACAGAAACTCGCCCTCTCAACCCAATCCAGAATCCCAAAGAGGATCAGACCATGCCTTCCGACCTTTCCACCATTGATCTGGCGACCTTGAACATCGCCCGTGAGGTGATCGTTACCTCCCTCCGCAACCAGTGCTGTCAGTGGGAACAGCAATCCGCTGATGCCGTTGCTGATGGCAACCTCAGCAGTGCCCAGATGCTTGAGCACTGGGCATTCTCCGCCGATCTGCTTGCTAGCACTGTTGGCAATGAGTTCTCCACCCTCTTTGTCCAGGCATTGGATGCCCGCCTGAACGGGAAGAGCACCTTCCGAACAGTGGAACAGCAACTCCTGGACACCCTGGCACTGGAGGTGGCATCAAGGCAGGAGGAACCAGAAGCAATTCCGATGCGCTGACTTATGAGCGCCTTAGACTCCAAACCAGTCTTTGGGTGCTATACTTTCAGTGTTGAGGGGCAAGAGGTTCATAGAAACCCGCTCCTCCAACCCAATTCCCAGAAACCCATAGAGGTTCCGATGCTCAACCAAACCACCCCATTCACTTGGCACTTCACCTGTGCTGATCGGATGGGACTCTCCATTCGTCGCTCACGGTTCAAGGGCACCTTTGATCTGTGCCACCGAACCCAGGTGGGAGAGATGTGCTGGGAAACCCGCACCCTCTCCAGTCACCAGACCATGGAGCAGTCAGTAACCGCATCAGCAGAACATGCCCTGGTGCTGTACCCATGAAATCCGTTGCCATTGCTGGTGTTGGTGGGATCCCCTGCCACACTCCACCCACTATCCCCAGCAGTCATGGCATCTCAGCACCCTGATGCTCCAAAGCAGTTCGGCATTCGCCTCTCTGATGAGGTGATGGAACTGGTCTCTGAAATTCAGGAATACAGGCAACGCACCAATCAACCCACCACCCTTGCCTCAATCGTTGAGGACGCCATTCAGTGCCACCACGCCCGATTGGTCAAGGAGGGTGCCATCAATCCAAACCCATGACGCCACTACCTCCAGGTGCATTGAAGCGACTGCTCCAAACCCTGCCACCAGAACGCCCAGATCCCTTTCCCCATCAAGGGGATCTCAGTATCGATGCGTTGCTGATGAGGCGGGTGGAGATCACCTGCCAAATGAAAAACCTGGAGCAGGAGCGTCAGGAAATTGACGCCACCCTGCTGGAAGCGTTTTCGGATGCCGAACTGCGTTTTGGGGTTCGTGCCCCTGGTGGTTGGATCCTGAAGCAACGATCCCGAACCACTTGGGACTATTGCCCCGAAGTGAGGGATGCCATCAAGGATCTACAGCAGGAGGCACAACGGGATGGCAGGGCACAACAACTGGCGAGTTCCCACCTCTGGTTGCAACAAGAAGGACTCTGATCCTCCAGCATCAAATCCTGAAAACCTTGAGCAGGTGAGCGATTGGATTCGTCTCATCCTCACCACGAACCAACCAAAATTCGGTGCTGCCACTTCTGAGCAGAGCACGGAAATCTTCTGCATCGATCAAGATTCCACCTTCCACTGCTAGGGAGACCATCTCTTCTGGGGTGGTGGCGGCATAGAAGACTCGCCCAACCTCAGGGTCACCATCCACCAAGAGGCAGAAGTGATCCAGGGCATCCAGCAGTAGCGACGAGTCGGAATCCACGCTGGAAAGCAATACGGCAAGAACGCTACTCAGGCAGAAATTTATGCAGCATCCAAGACGCTAAAAGCAGCGTCTTATGCTTGAATTCATTCACAGAATCCCAAAGAGGATCAATCCAATGCTCAAGACCAGCAGCAACGGCACTAAGGCAACAACTGTCGTCGAATTCGCTCTCCGTCCAACTGCCGACACGCTGGCGGATCTCTCACGCCCCATTGATCCACGGCACCTCAAGACCAGAAAGCAGGGGGCAGCGACCCTGACCTACTGCCCTTGGAACACCATTGCCCGTCACCTCCATCACCGTGCTCCTGGTTGGTGCTGGGAGGTTCAGTCGGTTCAGGAGGTAGGAAGTTCCGTTGTAGTCACTGGGCGTCTGACCATTCCCACCGCTGATGGAGACCTACTCCATTACTCGGCAGTTGCCTCAGAACCTCTGGAATCCAAGTCCCAGGCACCTGCCGCTGAGGTTGCTGCTAGTTCCTGCTTGAGAAGGGCAGCGGCACTAGCGGGGTTGGGTCTGGAGTTATGGAGGTGAGTGGGGAGTGGATTGGGTGGTGGCTTGATTGGGAAGGGGCTTGGACTCCTACAAGAGCCGGGCAGCCCACTTGGCACGATTTAAATAATGCTTGTGACGTCATTTGTCATATAGCCCTTCATACTGAGGTGGTCTGGTTTTTCTGGACAGGTCCCATCGTTAACCTTGAGGCGGGGCACCGCCCCTGAGAAGGGGGTCCCCACCCATGAGCCAACGCCGCACCCACAGCCCTGAATTCAAGGCCAGAGTCGCCATGGAGGCGATCAGTGGTCG
>CALRWB020000007.1:0-167723 GCA_943371815.1 Chitinophaga pinensis
ACGCCACTGCGATCGGCAATCTCGGAGAGGGTGTCGCCATCCTTGACAGTGATGGTTCCGCCCCTCGCGCTGGTGGTCCTGATGGGGCCAGGGCTGGAGTAGCGCCCTCCCCCTGGAATCACCAAGGTTTGGCCCACCGCGAGCTTGCCAGGGTTGCTCAAGCCATTGGCTTGCATGAGCCGCTTGAGGCTGACGCCATTGCGATCGGCAATTTCTGAAAGGGTGTCACCCTCTTTGACCACCACGTTGGCGAGGGCTGCCCTGGGTAAAAGGGCAGGCAATGGCAACACCATCGCTAGGGCCAGAGCAGCAAGGGAGCGACGTACGGGCACTATCAATGGATCGATTGACGATTGGGGAAGGTTAAAGGCCCAGGCGGAAAGGATCCAGTTCTTTTGGTAACAAAGGCTCTGGTTGCTTCACCCCAAAAGCCATTTCACCAGGCCGAGCTTGCCTTTGTAGGGGGGGTAGCGGAATGGCAGATCAAGCCAGAAGGGACGCCCAAGCACGCTGCGTTGGTGGGAAAAGGTGAGGAATCCGGCCCGGCCGTGGTAGCTGCCGAGGCCGCTTTCGCCCACGCCACCAAAGGCCAGGGAGGCGGCCCCGGCCTGCATCACCACATCGTTGAAGCAAACGCTTCCCGAACTTGTGGTTTGGAGGGTGCGTTGCTGGGCGGTTTTGTCATTGCTGAAGAGGTAGAGGGCCAGGGGCTTGGGCCGGCTGCGCACCTGCTGGAGGCCGGCTTCGAGCCCGGCGATGGTGAGCACCGGCAGGATCGGCCCAAAGATCTCCTCTTGCATCAGGGGATCGTTGGCGCCGTCCCCGGCTACCCCGTCCCCAGCGACCCCGTCTAGGGCTACCAGGGTGGGTTCGATGCGGAGCCTGGCCCGATCGCTGCGGCCTCCCGCCAGCACTTGGCCCCGGGCTTTCGCGCCGGCCAGGAGCTGCTCGAGGCGATCGAATTGGGCCTGGTTCACGATGGCCCCCAGGTCGGGGCTGGTGAGCGGATCGTCGCCGTAAAAACTGGTGATTTCAGCGGCCATGGCCTCGATCAAGGGCGCCCGCAATTCGGGCACCACCAGCACGTGATCAGGGGCCACACAGGTTTGGCCCGCATTGAGGCCTTTGCCCCATACCAGCCGCCTGGCGGTGACGACGAGATTGGCATCCCCCAGCACGATCGCCGGGCTTTTGCCTCCCAGTTCCAGGGTTACGGGGGTGAGATGCTTGGCGGCAGCGGCCATGACCAGCCGTCCAACCCGGCCGCCGCCGGTAAAAAAGATGTGGTCAAAGCGCTGCTCGAGCAGTTGGGCTGCCACAGCCCCATTGCCGAGCACCACTTGCACCACCTCCGGGGGGAAAGCCAAGGGCAGCAAACGGGCCATCAGTGCAGCTGTTTGGGGAGCATGCTCTGAGGGCTTCAGCACTGCGGCATTGCCGGCGGCCAGGGCGCTCACGAGGGGCAGGAGCGCCAATTGGAAGGGGTAGTTCCAGGGACCAATGATCAGCACGCAGCCCAGGGGTTCGGCCTGGAGGAAGGCGTTGCCTGGTTTGAGGGCGAGGTGAATGGCGACCGGTTGGGGTGCCATCCAGCGCCGCAGCTGCCTGCGGGTGTGGGCGATCTCCTGGCGGATGGCCACGAGCTCAAAGGTGGCTTCCAGGGCCGCTTTGCCGAGATCGGTGGCGAGGGCCTCGAGGACCTCAGCTTCGTGGTCGTCGAGCAGGCCGGCAAGCCGATCGAGCTGCTCGAGGCGCCAGGCCAGGGGCCGGCTGACGCCGCGGTCGATCGGCCCGCGCATCGCTTCGATCGAAACCGCTAGAGCCATACAGCTGGATGGTTGGTGATGGGGGGGGATCCAGACCCTCCAGGACTTGACGGTGGAGGGTGCCAACCCCACCGTTGAAAAGCCCTTGACGAGATTTGAACTCGTGACCTCTCCCTTACCAAGGGAGTGCTCTACCACTGAGCTACAAGGGCATGTGGAAGGTGGGCCGGGTTGGATTTGAACCAACGTAGGCAGAGCCAGCGGATTTACAGTCCGCCCCCATTAACCACTCGGGCACCGACCCGAACCACACCGAAAGAACTTACCAGCCGGCCCCACCCTGATTTCCATGCAGTTGCTCGCCCTCCACGGTCCAAACCTCAACCTGTTGGGCACCCGCGAACCCGGGCTCTACGGCAGTGCCACCCTCGAGCAGATCAACGCTGATCTGACCCACCAGGCCGCGGCCTTGGGTGCCTCGATCCGTTGTTATCAGAGCAACCATGAGGGGGCGCTGGTGGACCAGATCCACCAGGCCAAGGACCAGGTGGCGGGCATCCTGATCAATGCCGGAGCCTTCACCCACACCTCAGTAGCCCTCCGCGATGCCCTGCTGGCGGTGGCCATTCCCTATGTGGAAGTCCATCTCAGCAACACCCATGCCCGCGAGCCGTTCCGCCACCACTCCTATCTGGCAGATCAGGCGCTTGGAGTGATTTGCGGTTTTGGCCCCACCAGCTACCGCCTGGCCTTACAAGGTCTGGTGAGCCACCTGCGCCCGGTTTGAGCATGGCTCTTGCGAGTACCGCCCGGGTGAAGTGGCTGGCCGCCCCCAGCAGCAATGCTTGGCTGAAGCAGGCCATCGCCCAGCCAGAGCTGGTGTTGATCGACCACGCCCATTGCGAGCGCAAGGCCGCCGGGGTGGCCCTGCAGTTGATGTTTCGCTATCAGAGCGACGAGGAGTTAGCCGGTGCCTTGAGCCCCCTGGCGAGGGAGGAGTTGGAGCATTTTGAGCAGGTGCTGCAGGTGCTTCAGGCCAGGGGGCAGGCCCTCAGGCCCCTGGCGCCGCCGCCCTATGGGGCCAGCTTGGCCAAGCAGGTGCGCCGCGATGAACCCCAGCGCCGGCTCGATTCCTTCCTGGTGGCTGGTTTGATCGAGGCCCGCAGCCATGAGCGCATGGCCCTGTTGGCCGAGCACAGCCCGGACCTGCAGCTTCGGGCTCTGTATGGCGAGCTGTTGGCCAGTGAGGCCCGCCACTTCGGCCTGTACTGGATGTTGGCGGAAAAGGGCTTTGGCCGCCAAGCCACCGTGGCTCGGTTGGAGGAGCTGGCGGCGGCGGAAGTGGCGGCGCTGCAGGGGGTGCTGGCAGGCCCCCAGGAGGTGCGATTCCACTCCTTTGGGGTTCAAAACTCCTGAAGGTATTTGCCGTCGATTGTCTATCTGCCGTCCATCAATTCATCGAGGAGGGGATAGCGGCTGGCAATCGGGTCGCCGGTGAAGCTGGCCACCCAGCCCTCGGGGTTGTCGAAAAAACGCAAGGCACAAAATTCGGGCTGGGGGCCCATGTCGAACCAGTGCTTGGTGCCTGCTGGCACGGAAATCCAGTCGTTTTTCTCACAGACCAGTTGCAGTACGTCCTCGCCGATGTGGAGGCAAAACAGGCCCCGACCCTCCACAAAGAAGCGCACCTCGTCTTCGCTGTGGGTGTGCTCAGCTAAAAACTTCTGGCGCAGGGCCGTTCGGTCGGGGTGGCTGGGTTCGAGCCGAATCGCATCCACCGTGGGGAAGCTTCCGCCCTGTTGCACCCGGGCCACATCCGCGGCATAGGCCGCAAGGATCTGGGCTTGCTCGGCGCCAGGGGGCAGTTGGACAGAGACCTCCCAGCGTTGAAACCTCACGCCCCGGGGGGCGAGCTCGGCGGCAATCAGGGAGGCGTCGCTGGTGATGAGCTCAGGTAGGGGCGCTGCAACGCCAGCCGCGCCAGGGGCTCCAACGGCTGAGGCGTCGCCGGGGTCGCTGGCATGGGTGTAGATGGCCAGAAGGCTCATGGGGCTTTCCCTGCTGCGGCTAACCCTAGAAAATGGCCGCAGCCTTAGAAAGAGCCGATGGCCGCAGCCAGCCCTTGACTGATCCCTCCAGCCGGGCCCCTGGCCTCACCCTGGTGGGCGTGGGCCCGGGCGACCCCAACCTGCTGACGGTCGCAGCTGTTCGGGCGATTGGGGCGGCCGACGTGGTGGCCTACCCCGTGGCGCGGGAGGGGGCCGTTGGCATGGCAGCCACGATTGCGGCGCCATGGATTGGCAGCCACCAGAGGCGGCTGCCCCTGCTGTTCCCGATGGTGGCCGATGCCCAGCCCCGCATCGATGCGTGGCATGACGGGGCCAACCAGTTGGCGGCGGCCGTGGCCGAGGGTTTGGCGGTGGTGCTGCTCTGTGAAGGGGATGCCTCCCTCTTTGCCAGCGCCTCCTATGTCTTGTTGGCCATGGCGGAGCGCCATCCGGCCTGCCCGGTGACCGTGATCCCTGGGATTACCTCGGTGGCGGCGGCGGCGGCGGCGGCTTCGAGCTTGGCGATGCCCTGGCCCCTGGCCTTGCAGCAGGAGGGCCTGCTGATTCGCCCCACCCCCGACACCCTGGCGGAGTTGGAGGCCCTGCTGGAGCAGGCTGCGGCCTCCCACTGGAGCCTGGCCCTGCTCAAACTTGGCCACCGCTGGAGCTGGGTGCGCCAGGCCCTGGGCGCCCGCGGCCTGCTGGAGGGGACGCTGTTTGCCCAGCGGGTGGGCTGGCCCGACCAGCTCCTGGTGAGCGCCGCTGCCATGCCGGCTGATGAGCAGCCCTATTTCTCCCTCCTACTGATCCGCCAGGGTTGGCCCGAGGTTTTGCCGTAGAGCTTTTTGCTCTAGAGCTTCTTGCCGTAGGGCCTGATCGAGCAGGGCCAGGGCCTCAGCCGAGGTGGGCGCCCGCATCAGGGCCTGGCGCAGGGGGGCGGCGCCGGCAAACCCCTGGCAGGTCCAGCCCATGTGTTTGCGGGCGATCAGCAGGCCGTGCTCCCCCTTGGCGGCCACCAGGGCCTGGAGATGCTCAGCGGCGAGCATGAGCCGCTTTGCGGGCCCGGGGGTTGGTGGTTCGGGGCGTCCGGTGAGGGCCGCATCGATTTGGCCCACGATCCAGGGGGCTCCCATGGTGGCCCGCCCCACCATCACCCCATCGGCACCGGTGAGAGCCAGGCAGCGCAGGGCGTCGGCGCCGGTCTGGATGTCGCCGTTGGCGATTACTGGGATGGTGAGGGCCGCTTTCACCTGGGCAATCGCCGCCCAATCGGCCTGGCCCTTGAAGCCCTGCTCCCGGGTGCGGCCGTGCAGGGTAAGCAGTTGGGCCCCGGCGTTTTGCAGCCGGGTGGCAAAGCCCACGGGATCGGCGCTGCTGCCACACCATCCCAGCCGCGTTTTGGCCGTGACCGGGATCCGCACGGCCGCGGCGATCGCCGCCACGATCCGCATCGCCAGCTCGGGATCGCGGATCAGGCCACTGCCGCCGCCTTTTTTGGCGATCTTTTTCACCGGGCAGCCCATGTTGATGTCGATCAAAAAGGCGCCCTCGGCCTCGGCCCGCCGGGCGGCTTCCGCCATGGCCGCCGGCCGCACATCAAACAGCTGCACCCCCACGGGCCCCTGCTCCTCGCTGAGCTCCTCCACCTTTTGGCGGCCGTGGCCCAGCTCCAGCCCCGTGGCATTCACCATTTCGGTGAACAGCAGGGCCTCGGGGGCCCAGCGGCGCACCAGGCCGCGAAAAATCCGGTCGCTCACCCCCGCCAGCGGGGACTGGAACACCCGGCAGCCCAGCGCGCGGGGCGTGCCATTGCCGGCCAGCTGGAGTGGACTTGAAAAGAGGGCCATCGTGGATCCATTCTCAGGGCCCGCTGCCTTGCCCCCTGTGCCAGCCGCCGTCACGGCCGAGGCCTTCCCCCTGAGCCGGGCGCTGCTGGAAGCGGTCTTGGCCGACCGCACCAGCGATCGCTTCGTGTGTGAATTGATCTGGCCGCGCCTGGGCTACGCCCCCGATGGCTCCGGCGTTTGGAGCGCCGGCCCCGGGGCGAGCGCCGATTGGCGGGAGTCGTTCCCGGTGGAACCCCAGTTCATTGCCGAGCGGCCCCCCAGCGTGCGCCTCACCCGCTCGATTGCCAAAGAGCACAAGCAATTGCTCAAGCAGCAACTGGGCTTTGCCGGCTACACCATTGGGGAGCTCTACCCCAGGCGCACCCGCCGGGCCACCGCCGTGAATTGGTTGCTGGCCCACCTGGCCGGGCGGGGTGAGCCTTTGGCGGAAACAGGGCCCCTGCCGGCCTTAAGGGATGCCCCCGCCAATCCGGTGGCCGGCCACCCGGGCGATTTACCCGTGGGATGAGCCCGTTGTTTTGCCATGGCTGGCAGGGGGGTTGGAGACGGGCACCACCGCTCTGTAGGGTCAACTCAAGACCAGTAGACAGGGATAAGCCGTTTTGGCGCTTCCAGTAGTGGCCATCATTGGCCGGCCCAACGTGGGCAAATCCACCCTGGTGAACCGGCTTTGCCGCAGCCGCGAAGCCATCGTTCACGACCAACCCGGGGTCACCCGGGACCGCACCTACCAGGAGGGCTTCTGGGGAGACCGCACCTTCAAGGTGGTGGATACGGGCGGTTTGGTGTTCGACGACGACAGCGAATTCCTGCCCGAAATTCGCGAGCAGGCCAATCTCGCCCTGGCGGAAGCCTCCGTGGCCCTGGTGATCGTCGATGGTCAACAGGGTCTGACCGGGGCGGATCAATCGATCGCCGAGTGGCTGCGGGGCCAGGGGGTGCCCACCTTGCTGGCGGTGAACAAGTGCGAGTCGCCGGATGCGGGCCTGGCCATGGCGGCCGATTTTTGGACCCTGGGCTTGGGCGAGCCCTATCCCATCTCAGCGATCCACGGTGCCGGCACCGGCGATCTGCTCGACAAGGTGATCAGCTTTTTGCCTGCCACCGAGTTGATCGAAGGCGAGGAGGAGCCCATCCAGCTGGCGATTATTGGCAGGCCCAATGTGGGCAAATCCAGCCTGCTGAATGCGGTTTGCGGGGAGAACCGGGCGATCGTCAGCCCGATCCGGGGCACCACCCGCGACACCATCGACACCACGATCGAGCGGGAAGACAAAACCTGGAAATTGCTGGATACGGCCGGCATTCGCCGCCGCCGTTCGGTGAATTATGGCCCCGAGTACTTCGGCATTAACCGCAGTTTCAAGGCCATCGAGCGCTCCGATATCTGCGTGCTGGTGATTGATGCCCTCGATGGCGTCACCGAACAGGATCAGCGCCTGGCCGGCCGCATCGAAGAAGACGGCCGCGCCTGCGTGGTGGTGGTGAACAAATGGGATGCCATCGAGAAAGACAGCCACACCATGCCGGCCATGGAAAAGGAGCTGCGCGCCAAGCTCTACTTTCTTGATTGGGCGCCCATGCTCTTTACCTCGGCCCTCAATGGCCAGCGGGTCCAAGCCATTTTCCCCTTGGCCCTGCTGGCTGTGGAGCAGCACCGCCGCCGGGTGTCCACCTCGGTGGTGAATGAGGTGCTCCAGGAGGCCGTGAGTTGGCGCTCGCCTCCTACGAGCCGCGGTGGTCGCCAGGGCCGCATCTACTACGGCACCCAGGTGGCTGTTCGCCCCCCGAGCTTCACCCTGTTTGTCAACGAGCCCAAGCTCTTTGGCGACACCTATCGCCGCTACGTGGAACGCCAGATCCGCGAAGGTTTGGGTTTTGAGGGCACCCCGATCAAGCTGTTTTGGCGCGGCAAGCAGCAGCGGGATGCCGAGAAGGAGTTGGCCCGCCAGGAAGCGCGCCGCTGATGGATTGGCTGCGGCAGTTGCCGATCGGCCAATTCGTGGCCGAGGAGCAGGGGGGCCGCAGTAGCTGGCTGCGGCAGCTCGATCCCCGGCTCAAGCTCGCCTGGACCCTGGCCTTTTTAGTCACCCCCATCCTGGCCGGTCCAATCTGGCGCCTTGCCCTGGTGGGACTGTTGCTTCTGATTACAGCCGCCAGTGGCTTGCCCTGGCGGCTCTGGCGCCGCAGCCTGCCTGCCCTGGTGGTGTTGGCAGTGCTCGTTGGTTTGTTGTCGGCGGTGTTGCCCGAGGGCTCGGCCCCGGCGGCACCTCTGCAACGCCCGCCCAGCGAGGTGCGGCTGGCCCCAGGAGCCCCCCAGAGTGCGCCGCCCCAGAGGGCCGGGGAAGCCTGGGAGCTGGCGCGCTGGGGCCCGATTTCGGTGAGCCGCCGCTCGGCCGAGCTGGGCCTCAACGGCGCCACCTTGCTCTTCACCCTGGTCCATAGCGCCAACCTGCTGCTTCTTACCACCCCGCCTGAGGAGCTGGTGTGGGCGATCAGTTGGCTGCTCCACCCCTTGGCCAGGTTGGGATGGCCCGTGGAGCGCCTGGGGTTCACTTTGTTGTTAGCCCTGCGCTTTTTGCCCTTGGTGCAAGAAGAACTGCAAAATCTTTTGCGTTCGTTGGCCACCCGGGCCGTGAACTTCAAGAGCTTGGGTTGGCGCGGATGCCTGGGCTTGGTGTTGGCCCTGGGGGAGAGGCTCCTGGCCAACGTGTTGCTGCGGGCCGAGCAAGGGGCGGAAGCCTTAATGGCCCGTGGTGGCTATTGGGTGCCGGCGGATCAGTTGCACCAAATGGCTCCCGCAGCCTTGCTTCCAAACGTGTGCGGTTTGGGAGGCTTGGTGGCGCTGCTGCTGCTGCGCTGGAAAGCCGGTGCCCTTTAATGGCACAAGCGCTACAGACGGAGTGAGCACAGAGCGATACCTCAACCATCCCACGTTTGGGATGCTTTACCGGGTCGCCCAGGTGGCTGAGGACCGGGATTTGTTCGCCACGCTCTATGCCCAGCGCATTTTTTTTGTAGTTACCCTTCAGCCGAAGGGAGCCAGTTTTGAGGTGGTGCCCCTGATGGATGCCCGCCATTTTGCCGAGCAAAATCTGGCCCGTGCCCGGCGGGAAGGGCCCCAGGTCCATGGCTACTGGCGCCAATTGTTCGATCAAACCTTCATTTGAACGATCCGGGGCCCGGCGAAACCCTGTCCCTTAACCAACGGTTGGGCGCCATTCGCCTCGTCCTTCCCCAGGGAGCCCGCCTGTTGGCGGTGAGTAAGGGCCATCCCGCGGCGTTGATCCGTGAAGCGGTGGCCTTGGGCCAGCGCAGCTTTGGCGAAAGCCGGGTGCAGGAGGCCATCGCGAAGCAGGCTGAGCTGGCAGATCTGCAGCCCTTGGATTGGCATTTCATCGGACGCTTGCAGGCCAATAAGGCTCGCCAGGTGTTGCGCCATTTCGGCACGATCCACTCCCTCGACAGCCTGGAATTGGCCCAGCGGCTGGCCCGCATTGCCTCCGAAGAAGGGCTGAGCCCGCGGGTGTTGTTTCAGGTGAAATGCCGCCCGGATCCCAACAAAACCGGTTTTGACCCGGAGCTTCTGAACCAGCAATGGCCCGAGCTGAGCTCCCTGCAGCCCCTGCAGCCCGTGGGCTTGATGACGATTGCGCCGATGGGATGCAACGAACAGGAGCGACTTGCGTTGTTTCACGACTGCAGCCAGCTGGCCGATCACTTGGGCTTGCCTGAGCGTTCGATGGGCATGAGTGGCGATTGGCCGCAAGCGGTTGCTGCCGGCAGCACCTTGGTGCGTATTGGCAGTGGAGTGTTTGGTCAGCGATCCACATTGCCTGGCTAATCACAACGAATTTGCTGCTGGAACCCTTGCCTTCATTGAGGCAAGACGTTATTTAGGTGGATAAGGATCCCATGAGGTTTTCTCTGTGTCGTTGTTTTCTCGCCTGCGTGCCGTTGTCTCTGGAGATGACTACCTCGATGGCGACTATGACGATGAGCTTGATTACGACGGCGGTGAGTTCGATGAGCCCGCTCCCACCAGTCGCTCCAATGCTCTGGCTTTGACGTCCAGCTTCAACCCGGAAGATCCGTTTGCGGGCACCAATGTGATCGGCATGCCCGGGCTTTCGGCCAGCTCGTCCGAGGTGTCCTTGATGGAGCCGCGCAGCTTTGACGAAATGCCCCGGGCCATTCAGGCCCTCCGGGACCGTAAAACCGTGATCCTCAACCTCACGATGATGGAGCCGGATCAGGCCCAGCGGGCCGTGGATTTTGTGGCCGGCGGTACTTTTGCCATCGATGGCCACCAAGAGCGGGTCGGTGAAAGCATCTTCCTGTTTGCCCCCAGCTGCGTGACTGTCACCACGGCCTCCAGCGATGAAGCCTCCTCTCCCACGATCGTCAACCGTGAGGTGAGCGAGCCCCTCGAGGCAGCGCCAAGTCCTGCCTGGGGCCGCCAGGACACCGCTATCTGAGTATCCCCTTGACTAACACCCCCTTCCTGGGCGTGGTTGGCCTGGGCCGCATGGCCCAGGCTTTGCTGTTTCCCCTGCTTGAGGCTGGCCTGGTCGAGGCCCCCGCTGTGCGCGCCGTCGTCGCCAGTGAAGCGTCGGCGCTTCGGTTGGCCCAGGCCCATGGCCTGGCCGTGGGCACCGACCCCACGGAAGCCTGGGCAGCCCCGGTGGTGTTGCTCGCGGTCAAGCCCCAACAGCTCGATCAGGTGGCCCTGGCCGTTGGCGCTGGCCAGCAGGGGCTCTTGATCTCGGTGTTGGCAGGCGTCAAGTTGGAGCGGCTGCAAAGCCTCTTCCCCGCCTGGCACTGCGTGCGGGCCGTGCCCAATACCCCGTCCTTGGTGCGGGCGGGCCTCACGGGGTTGGCCTTTGGTGCCGGTGTTTCGGAGGAGCAACGGGCCTGGGTTGGGGCTTTCTTTGCCTTGGTGGGCGAGGTTCATGAGCTGCCGGAAGCCCAGCTCGATGCCTTTTTGGCGCTCACCTCATCGGGGCCTGCCTTTGTGGCCTTGGTGGCCGAGGGCATGGCGGATGGGGCCGTGGCGGCAGGGCTGCCGCGAACCCTGGCCCATCGCTTGGCCCACCGCACCTTGGCGGGAACGGCAGCCTTGCTGGGTGAGCAAGGGCTCCACCCCGGTCAGCTCAAGGACATGGTGAGTAGTCCTGGGGGAACCACGATTGCCGGGCTGAGGATGCTGGAAAAGGCTGGGGTGCGATCGGCATTGCTTGAGGCTGTGGTTGCCGCCGCTGAGCGCAGCCAGGAGTTGGGCTAGGGCCCAAACCTGCCCTTTGGCGAGCCCGTTAGCCGGCTCCTTGGCCCGGTTTCTTCGAACCCAGCTTTGGTTCTGTGCCGGCCCAAAGCCGTTCGATGTTGCTGCGGTGCCTCCACACCACCAGCACGGTCGTGAGCACGGCCAGGAGTAGGTAGGCGGGGCGAATTCCCCCACTGCCAAAGGAGCCGAGCATGAGCAGGGGCAGGCTCAGGGCAGCCACCACGCTGGATAGCGACACAATCCGGCTGAAGCTCAGCACCGTAAGAAAGATGCCGAAACAGGCCAGTCCCACCGGCCAAGACACCCCCAGCAGCATCCCTAGGCCGGTGGCAACGGCCTTGCCGCCTTTCCAGCCCAACCAGATGGGCCAAATGTGACCAGCCAATCCAGCCAGGCCCGCTAAAACGATCCAGCCATCGATTTGCCAGCCATTGGCGCTGAGGGGCTGGCCCAGGGGCTCCAGCACCGCCTTGGCCAGGAGCACCGCCAGGGCGCCCTTGAGCACATCCACCACAAAGACCGCGAGAGCGGGTCCTTTGCCCACCACCCGCAGCACGTTGGTGGCGCCGGTGGAGCCCGAACCTTCCTGGCGGATATCGATCCCCTTGAGCCAGCGTCCGGCGAGAAAGCCGCTGGGGATGGAGCCAAGCAGGTAGCCCGCCACAAGCACGGGGATGGCAAAAAAAGAGGGCATGGGGATCCTTAGTAGAACTCTTCTTCGGTGCTGATTTCGCCAGGTCCGGCGGCAAAGGCCAGCCAGAGGGGGAATTGCAAGACGGGAATATCCACCACCTGTTCGGCGGCGTCAATCACGATGAAGGGCAGTTCACCCCGCTCCTCGAGCCGATCGGCCCGCTCGATGAGGGCATCGGACCGCTCAAACAGCACGATTCCGCTGGTGGGGCCAAAATCTTCGCGGGATAGGCCCAGGCAGTCTTGAAGCCCGCGCCGCCATTCCCCGAGCCGTTCCGGCTGGCCGGCCAGCACCAGGGTTTGGAAGCGATCGCCGTAGAGCTCCCCGAGGATGGCGATCGCTGCTGAGGCCATCAGGGCATTGCGGCTGCGACTGCCCGTGCTGGGCTGGGCGCCCCGGCCCCCCTGGCCAAGAAACCAGTCGTCGAGATAGGCGGCTCCGGGGGCGTCCAAGGTGCGCCTGAGTTTCCAGGTATCGGCATAAAAGTCGGGCTGGCCACCAAAGGAGGCCAGCCGTTCCCGAATCAGGCTCTCGTCCTGGCTAAACAAACCCGCTGCACCAGCGACCGCAGGGGCGGCAATCGCTTCCCCGTTGGTCAGGCTGGCAGCCGTTGCAGCTGCGGCATCGAGGGGGGAGGGTTGGACCAGCACCTGTTGGGGCACCAGTTCCACTTGTTCCGCTGCTACGGCTAGATCCTGGAGGGCGCCCACCAGGTAATCCTGGAATCCCTTCATGCGGCGGGCAACCCCATCGGCTTGGCCGGCGAAGCTGGATTCAATTTCTTTTTGAATCTGGGCTTTGCGGCCTTCTAGGGCGCTGATTTCAGACTGCAGAGCGTCCCGCTGTTGCCGGAGTTCCGTCAGGGCTAGGGCCACCACGGGTTCGTCTGGTTTGAGACCTTGTTCGTCAGGTTTGGGACCTTGTTCGTCTGGTGTGGGACCGGGCGCGTCAGGGTTTGGGCCTTGGTTGGCCACCTTCGCGTCCGGGGACTCTTCAGGCATCGCTGGCATCCAGGTCACTGAGGTGCGCACTCAGGTGGTGGTCCAATTGCTCGCGCAAGCTTGAGGCATCAAACAGCACGGGAAGCAGATGAATGCTGCCCTGTTCACGGAAATAGAACAGTATGGGCAGGCCGGGCCAAAATAGTTTCCAGCCCAGCCAGTGGGTGTAGGGAAAGCGCCTCAGCAGGCTGGTTTGGCGCCAAACCAGCAGGGCATCTGGGGCGAATTCCAGGCGCAAGAGGGCTGTCTGCAAGAGCAAAAAAAGTCCGAAGACGACCAGGCCTCCGGCGAGCCAAAGGGCTCCAGGCCAAAGCGTAGGTAGGGCAAGGCAGGCCAGTCCCAGCACCACCACACCAATGGGTACGCCATAGCGGGGTGCAAGAACGACGCCCTGACTGCCCGGATGGGTCAGGCGATCCTCGGTTGGTTGACCGTCCATTAGGCGAAGAGCAACTTGGTCAGCAGCGCATCCACCACGGCGACCGTGACCAAAATCATGACCACCGCCCCGGTGGTGCTGGTGCCCACTTCCTTCGGTCCTCCCTTGGTGGTGAGCCCCCAGCCGCAGGCAATGACCGCAATCAGGAGTCCAAAAACGACAGCCTTGAGCAGCATCGAAGGCAGGTCGTTCGGGAGCATCCAGGTGCGCACCGAGGTCCAGAACACGGTGGGTGGGATGTTGTACAGCAGGGTGCTGCTCACCTGGCCTGACCAGATTCCAACCCAGAAGAACAGCAGGCATTGCACAGGGGCCATCACCACCATGGCCAACACCCTGGGAACTACCAGAAACTGCACCGGGTCGGTGCGCAGCATGGTGATGGCATCGATCTGTTCGGTCACCTTCATGGTGCCCAGTTCGGCCGCATAGGCCGTGGCCACCTTGCCGGTGAGCAGGGTGGCTGTGAGCAAGGGTGCAATTTCCCTGGAGAGGCCAATGGCCAGTAGGCCGCCCACGGTGGAGCCAGCCCCCTGTTTGGTGAGTTCAGCAGCCACTTGGATGTTGAACACGGTGCCGGCGGCTAGCGCCGTGATGAACACAATCAGAAAGCTTCCGGGGCCGGCTTCCTGCAATTGCAGGGTGAGGTCGTTGAAGTTGATCTGACCTTTGGCCATGGAACTCATGGCCTGGCCGCCGATCAACAGGCTGGCCCCCAGTCTCCGCAGCCAGCGGGGGGCCTGGATCCGTCGTTTTGTTCGGGGAAAACCACTCATGGCAGGGGTTGGCTCATGGCAGCTGGTAGCTCACGAAAGGTGGTGGCAAAGATGAAGGCCTTTCTCGGGCCAGCGTCGCATCACCACAAGCCCCAGTACGACCAGGATGGCGGGGATCAAGCCCATGCACAAGCGAATGGCGATCAGGGCGCTGTCCGGTTGCGCCATCGCTTTGGCCGCCACATAACCGCTCAGGCTCATCAGGTTGCCAAAGAAAAACAGGGCCACGCTGATACAGAGTTTTTGGGCGAGCACCATCCAGGCGCTGTACTGGCCAGCGGGTTTTTCCCCATCGGCATCGATCGCATCCGGCAGTAAGGCCCAGGGAATCAGGTAGGCGGTGGAGGCGCCGGTTCCAGCCATCACAATGGTGATCAGCAAGAGAGTTAGCCGCACGGCATTGCTGGCAGATCCCGTGGGTGGGATCGCCGAATCCAGCGGCGGGATCAGCATGGCCATGGTGCAGGCCAAAATCCAAAGGCCTGCCCCCCATTGCAGGGCCCTGATGCGGCCATGGCTTTGGGCCACGGCGTTCCACACCCAAAGACCACCCAGGGTGCTGAGCAGGAAGGGCAGCAGGATCCAGTTGCTCCAGCCCTCTGGGAGGTGCATCACCACTGGCAGATAGATCAGCGCGGCGGTTTGCATGATCTGGAGGGCGCACCAGAGCAGGAGATAGAGCCCTAAAACCATCATGAAGCGACGGTTTTGGCGCACACGCTTGAGCAGTCGCCTGGTGGTACCGGCATGGCTAATCGGCTTCTGGCAGTTGCGGGCCGAGGGGGCGAGGCCCCAGCCGCAAAGCAGGCTGGCCAGGGCCACGACAACGCCAGAGAGGATTCCCATCTGCCCATAGTTGGCTGGGTTGTCGTGGTCGCTGAGGAGTAGGGCTCCAATCACAATTCCCAGCAGGCTGGCCAGGATCGAACCGGTGAACCGGACCGTGTTCAAGCGTGTTCGGAGCCCCACGTCCGTGGTCAGTTCGGCGGCGAGGGCGGCATAGGGAAGGTTGACGCAGGTGTACAGGGTGTTGGCCACGACTGAAATGGCCACAAACACCCCAAACTTCATCCACAGGGGGCCTGGAGGCAGCCACCACATCGCTGCCATGGCGGCGCCCAAGGGAATGGCGCAGATCAGGATCCACGGGATCCGTGGTCCCCATCGGGTGGTGGTTTTATCGCTGAGCCAGCCGACCAGGGGGTCATTGAGGGCATCCCATAGGCGGGCGATCATGAGCACCAGGCCCGCCATCCAAGGCGGCAGGCCGGCGGCGGCGGTGTAAAAAATGAACAGATAGAACCCGATTAGCGATGCGGCCATGCCGGTGCCGGCATCACCGAGGCCATAGGACCAGAGCAGTTGTTGGCGGCGAAAACCCCGCAGATCGGCGGCATCGGTGATGGCCAAGGGGGCGAACTCCTGATTGGGGCAAGGCGGAGGCCATAATGCTGCAGCTCGCGTCGGGATTTTCGCCGCGGGTGGCCTGCAAACCACCTCTCAATGGTACGTTTGCACTGCTGCGGGCGTAGTTTAGTGGTAAAACCTCAGCCTTCCAAGCTGATGATGCGGGTTCGATTCCCGCCGCCCGCTTTTGAGTTCCCCATCCTGGTTGGTATTTGGGTCTCAGATTTAGAGCGTCACCCCTTCCAGCAGGGGGCTGGCCACCAGCAGCATCACGCTGCGGCTTTCCAGTGGTGCGCTGGGAGCGTGCCAGGGTTCGGGTTGGGCGGGTAGGTCTTCGCCGGCGGGCAGGCCGGTGTCGATGGCCCGACGCCAACCGGACGGGCAGATCGGCAGGTCGAAGGGGATGGCCTTGCCATAGGCATTCATGCCGCACCAAAGCAGCGGACCTTGGCTGCGGTGGTTCAGGGTCCAGGCCAGGGTGTGGGACCAGCTGGCCCAGTCGGGTTTGTTGAGCTCGACGCCATGCCATTGGCGCCAGAGTTCTGACTCTTCAGTGGACGGGCTGGCCCCCCGCTCTGGATGGGCGAGTTCCGGGTTGAGCAGTCCGGCTAGGTGGCTGCGCAACCTAATGAGGCGTTGGAGAAACGTGCGCAGGGAGGCATCGTCCTGGTCGGCTTGCCAGTGCATCCACCCCAGAGGGTTGTTCTGGCACCAGGAGTTGTTGTTGCCCCCTTGGCTGCGTCGCACCTCATCACCCATCAGCAGCATGGGCACGCCAGGGGCGAGCAGCAGGCTGCTCAGCAGATTGCGTTGGAGGCGGTTGCGCAGGGTGGTGATGGCGGGATCACTGGTGGGTCCCTCCACGCCCCAATGGCCGCTGTTGTTGTGGTTATCACCGTCGCGGTTGTCCTCTCCATTGGCGAGATTGTGCTTGCGGCTGAAGCTCACCAAGTCGGCCAGGGTGAACCCGTCGTGGGCTGTGAGGAAGGTGATGCCCTGGCCTGGCCGGGAGGGGGATTTTGTATAGAGGTCGGGGCTGCCAGCCAGCCGTTGTCCCATCGCCCAGCAGGTTTTTTCGTCGCCATTCCAGAAGCGGCGGACGTCGTCGCGGAAGCGGCCGTTCCAGGTGGCCACGCGACGGGCAGGAAAGTCGGCCAATTTGTAGAGGCCGCCGCAGTCCCAGGGCTCGCTGATCAATTTCAGGTCGACCAACTCAGGATCAGCCTCCATCTCTTCAAACAGTGGAGGTTGGTCAAGGGGAGTTAGTCCTTCGCCGCGGGTCAGGGCGATGCCCAGGTCGAAGCGGAAGCCATCAATCCCCAGTTCCGTGGCCCAGCAGCGCAGGGATTCGAGGATGAGCCGCCGCACCAGGGGGCGATTGGCCGCAATGGTGTTGCCACACCCACTCACGTCCTGGTAGTCGCCCTTGGCGTTCTGCTGGTAGTAGAGGGGGTCGCAGAAGCCCCGCCAGCTCAGGGTGGGACCGGCTTGGTTTCCCTCGGTGGTGTGGTTGTAAACCACATCAAGGACCACCTCGATTCCCGCCTGGTGGCAGGCGGTCACCAGGTCGCGCACCTGTTGGCGTGCGGTCAGGGGGTCGTCGCCGACAAGGTAGCCGGGATGGGGAGCCATCCAGCTCAACGGGCTGTAGCCCCAGTAGTTCTGCCGCCCAGGCGGAGCATCGTGGGGGCAGAAGGCCATCACCGGCAGCAGCTCCACGGTGGTGATGCCCAGCTCCTGGAGGTAGGGGATCGTGTCGATGAGTCCAAGGAGCGTTCCTTGCCGTTCCGGTGGCACCGGGCAGCCCTCCCCCTGGCTGAAGCCGGCAACGTGCAACTCATAGATCAGGGTTTTTTGCCAGCTGTGGCGGGGTCGGGGGGCACGGTTGAAATCAAAGGGGTCCCGATCTGTGACCACGCCCTTGAGGCAGGAGGCGGTGTTTGGGGTCGCTCCCACGGCAGCCCCCCTCTCGTAGCCCTGCCAGCCACCAATGGCCCGGGCGCAGGGGTCGAGTAGCACTTTCGATGGGTTAAAGCCATGGCCGCCGGCCTGGAGGGGGCCAAAGACCCGATAGCCGTAGCAGCAGCCAATGCCCACACCTTCCACTTCCACGTGCCAGTGGTCGGCAGAGCGGTGGTGCGGGTCGAGTTCCACCACCCGCTGGGGTTCCCTTGCTTCGGGGTGATCAAACAGCAGGAGTTCCACCCGGCTGGCCAGCGGTGCAACGACCGAGAAATTCACCCCCCTCGGGGTGGGTGTGGCCCCCAGGGGCCAGGGGCGACCGAGATGGATAGGGGGTAGCGAAGACAACAGGCTGGGCCTGGGCTCCCACAAACTAGGCAGCTGATCGCGGCTCAGCCTCCATTTCTGTGCAAACCCTTTCCTCTGACGTTGGTCGGCCGCCGGCAGCGATCCGGCCAGGACTGTGGCTCTTCGCCCCGAGTCGGGAGAGCCAAGGGGGGAGCAGTTGGCTGCTTGAAGCGGATGCCTTGGGCAGCGATGGCGATGTGTTGGTGGATTGTCCTGCGTTCAACCAGGCGAACCTCACCATGCTTGCGCAGCGCACGGCAGCGGTGGGTCCAGGCACCCTCGTGCTCACCAGCCGTGACGGCCATGGCCGCTGCCGCCGTTTTCAGGAGGCCCTTGGCTGGCGGGTGCTGGTGCAGGAGCAGGAGGCCTATCTGCTCCCTGGGGTCAAGCAACTCACCAGCTTCTCCGAGGAGCATCGCTTGGGGCCTGGGGTGCGCATGCTCTGGACGCCAGGCCCAACCCCGGGGGCCAGCGTGGTGCATGTCTGCATTGGCTCCCCTGCGGATCCGGCGGGCCTCGATGGACTGTTGTGTGGCCGCTTGCTGCTGCCAGTAGCCCCAGGCCAGCTCGCCCCCTTGCGCACGGCGCGCACCTTCCATTGGCCGCGCCAATTGGCGAGTCTGGGGCGCCTCAGGGACTGGTTGCCGTTACAAAGTCCCCAGTGGATTGCCACCGGAGGGGGCCTCGGGGCTTTGCGGGGGGAGAAATTGGTGATGGACGGGGCAAAAGCCTTGGCCCAACTGGACTTGGTCGATTTGGCTGGGATGTCCGTTTAGATCAATGACGGCGATTTTTGGGCCTTGTTTTGGTGGAAATAATCACCAGAAGCCCTGCGGCAGCATTGGTTTGGGTTGCAGACAACGGCGAAGGCCCATACCATTGGCGAGAACCGCGGCTGGTCGGAGCATTTGGCTTCCCGGCTAAGACTCAACCACTTGACCGCCGATTCCTAAGTTTCCTGCTCCCATGAACAAAGCTGATCTCGTCAACCTGGTGGCTGCTCGCACTGAGCTGACCAAAACCGATGTCTCCCAAGTCGTCGATGCCGCCATCGAAACCATCATTGATTCTGTTGTGGAAGGCAAGAAGGTTTCAATCCTCGGTTTCGGCTCCTTTGAGCCCCGTGAGCGCTCGGCTCGTCAGGGTTTGAACCCTAAAACCGGCGAAAAAATCAAGATCCCTGCCAAGCGCGTGCCTGCTTTCACCGCCGGCAAAATGTTCAAAGACCGCGTTCAGGGTTGATCCTTCGGGACCAGTACCAGTCCACGATCGCTTCGCTTTGCTTTCCCACCTTTTTGTGGTCTTGGCAGCCCGACACGTTCGTTCCCAGCGGCCCTTCAGGGCCGCTTTTTGATGGCGTTTTCCGGCCTACCTTCCCTGCTGCCAAGCCTGCCAAGCCATGTGGCCGGCCTGATTCATTCAGGGCTCTCGCAGCGCGAGCAGGTCTATCGGGGGCGTTTTGCCCCCTCGCCCACCGGTGCGCTGCACCGGGGCAATTTGCGTACGGCCCTGTTGAGTTGGCTGGAGGCGCGCCTCCACGGTGGCCAATGGATGCTGCGGCTCGACGATCTCGATACCCCGCGTAACCGGGCTGGCGCGGCGGCGGCGATCCAGGCTGATTTGCAGTGGCTCGGCCTCGATTGGGATGGGCCCGTGATTTGGCAAAGCCGGCGGCGCGGTTTGTACGCCACGGTGTTGTCGGCCCTGCGGCGCGAGGGACTGCTCTACCCCTGCCGCTGCAGTCGGCGCTTGCTGGCGGATATCTCCGCGCCCCATGGCACAAGTTCGGTTTATCCGGGCTTTTGCCTGGGGGCCTCCCATGGCTGGGGCGTGGTGGAGCAACGGCTGCCCAGTTGGCGCCTGCAGGTGCCCCGGGGTCGTCTCCGGTGGCTGGAGCGCTACGGAGAGGCTGGCGATGTGGATGGTCCTGAAGCGGTGGGGGATGTGGTGCTCCGCCGCGCCGATGGATTTTTGGCCTATCACCTTGCCACCGCGGTCGATGAATTGACCCTGGGCATCAGTGATGTGCTCCGTGGCGATGACCTCTGGAGTTCCACGGCAGCCCAGGTGGCGGTCATGACCCAACTGGGTGCGGGCCCGCCGCGCTATGGCCATGTGCCGCTTTGGCGGGATGGTTTGGGCCACCGGCTCTGCAAGCGCGACGGATCGGATGGCGTGGCGGGTTTTCGGAGCAGGGGTTTGATGGCTGCTGCCGTGATTGGTGAACTGGCTGCCAGTGCAGGGCTTGTGCCCCAGGGCAGTCAGTTGAGCGCGCAGGAACTACTTGGTGAACTCAACGCCAGGGCCTTTGAATGCTGCATTCGTACTGGATTTTGAATCCCAAGGCTTAAGAAAGTTTTCCGGATTAATGCGATCAAATTCGGTCAAACTAGTCAGAACAACAGTTGTTGAGGCAATAAAACCGTGTTGAATCAGCCAGGGGTGTGGAATCAGAAAGAGGTGTTGAATCAGGCAGGGGTAACGAAGTCAGGCGTGAAGGTATCGGCCCAATCGGATGGGTCACTGTCCCCCCAGGCTCCTAGCGAAAGTTGCCAGCAATGTGGCGGAAGCGGCATCCTCCGCCTGAGCGATCGGCGCTACCGCACCTGTCTTGCGTGCCTTGGCCAGGGCAAAATCTCCAGATTGTCAGGAGCCATCACAACGGCCGACGTGCTCCAGATGCCGAGGGGAGGCTCCCCAAACCAGCGGCTTGGGGTCAACGCTGTTGGGTTTTCTTCTGGCGCCAAATAAAGAAACCGGCCGTTGCGACCACGACGGCCAAGGGAGCGGCCGTGAGCAGAAGCAAGATCACGGCAGTCCAATCGGTGTACATCGCTGCGGATTCAAATCGGTGCCATCATCTCAGGGGAGCTCCCCACCGGAGCGATCGTGTTGCCGGATAGGCCGTTGATGGGGATTCGATGGGTTTGCTATGGATTGCCTTGATTTGGACTGGATTGGTGCCTCGAAGCTTGCTGCGGTTGGCCCTTGCCAGTGGGGGTCTGGTCGTGGCTTGCGCCACTCCGGTGTATGCCGGCGTTGTCTTTGACAATTGTCAAACCCTGCCTGGCGGTGCGGTCAGCTGCAATACCCGGCCTACGGGCAATACCCGCTTCAACGACGAAGCGGCCCGCTACGGGCTGTTTGACCAGGCGAGCCCGGGCTGGAATGAGTTTGATCCGGAGGAGGGATACAACGCGATGGGGGGCTTCAACGAGTAGGGATGAATCTCCAAGTTCAAGAACCCCTGTGGTCGCAGGCCCCACCCCAGAAGAAGGGGGATTCGGACCGTTAGCTCTGCCAAAGGGCTAGGCCACCGCCCCGGCCCCGGGCTGCCAACCAGCGCTCCTTGCCGTTGCTGCAGCTTGTGCCGCTATTGATCAGGGCAAAGAAGGGCAGTTTTGTTTCCGCTGGCTTGGGTAGCGCCCGCTGGATCATCATCCAGGGGCCTAGACGCACCTCGAACTGCTCAAACCAGAACACCAGCAACGGGCGTTTGCCCGTGAGGTGGCCAGGGCCTTCGAAATGGAGCTGGAGCATGCCGCATTGGACGCTGTTGTGGATTCTTAGGCTGGTTGGCCCGGGGCCGGGGCGAATTGACAGGGTGGCTTTGAGGCTGCGAAGCAGGGCCGCTGCTGGGGCCATCGGCGGTGCATTGCGTTGTTTGCCCCATAGTTGATCCAGGCGCCAGTCCGCCTCGAGGGTTTCAAGGCTCAGGCCACTCCCCTGCTGGCGGCTCAGTTTTTCTGCTGCGAGCAGGTCTTTTCCATTGGGAAGCCCCAGTTCTTTGGATTCCATGGGCCACCAAACCTTGCTGATCTTGGATCCCAATTTCAGCAGGCTCCCCCCAATCCTCCAGCCGTTGATTCCCGCCCGTTCTTGAGCTTTGATCGAGCCAAGCAGCTGCTGAAGCCAGCCGGGCTGTCATCGGTGCATGCACATTTAGGCAAGAGGCCCGTGTTGAAGTCGCTTGGTGGCCTGGCAATCGTTGCCACGGCGGCTGTCTATTGGGGTAGTCCGTTGGTTGTGGTGGGGCAGTTCAGTCACGCCATCGCCACCGGTAACGCGGTGGCCGTCAATGGCTTGATCGATTTCCCTGCGTTGCGGTCGTCCTTGAAGGCTGAGGCCCAGCAGGTTGCCCTCTACCGGCTAAGCGGCTACCAGAAGCCAGGTACCAATGGGCTGGCTGGGTTGGCTTTTCTGGTGATGGAGCCGTTTGTGAATGGGTTGGTCGACACCGTCGCCACCCCTGAAGGAGTTCGAGGCCTGTTGAACAGCCAAGATGCGCTGCGCAGCCAGGGCCCCTCTGGTGGATCAAGGCCGATTGCGCAACTGGAGTCGCTGGGCCAGGGGTTGGCCAAGACAAGGTTTGGCTATCGCTCCTGGAACACCTTTGTAGTGACCACGAAGGACCAATCCAACCGAACCCTAGGTTTGACCTTCGATCGCCGGGGCTTTTCAAATTGGAAGTTGGTAGCTGTTGATCTGCCATCGGATGGCACCTTCACCCCCTAAGCATGCGGCAGATGTGGGCAAGCTTGATCAATTTGCAGGGAAACCCATAAGGATTGGGAGACATTTCACTTCAAGGACGGACAGATGGTGACAACGAATGGTCAGATTAAGTGGGGATGGAGTGAGCAAGCTGAACTTTGGAATGGCCGCCTGGCCATGCTGGGGTTTGTGATAGCGATTACGACGGAGTTGCTCACAGGTGCTGGTATTTTGGGTCAACTGCGTGGGGTTTGGCCGCACTAGTTCGACGTCAACCATGACGTCAACCATTGGTGAGGTTGGCGAAAAGCTTGCCTGGCAGCTAGGCACAATGCCAAGATTATGTTGTTTCCTGTATTGTGGGCTTCTATTTCTTGCATCGGATTGATGGCTCAAGGTCTCAATGTTCTGGAACGATGAATGAATCCAGTGACAAGCCATGGGACTGGAGGGGCCTACCACCGACGCCCCTTCCCGAAGACCTCAAAGACATTGGCACAGAAGATCTTGTGCTCGCCTGTCAATCGATGGAAGATCGCTTGCAGCGGATGACCCTGATGATTGAGGCCATGCGAGAGCTGCTCCAGCATGCTGGTTTGTTCAGTGAATCTGCCCTAAGAGAGGTCATGGATCGGATTGATTTGCGTGATGGTGCACTCGATGGGCGTTCAACAAAGCCATTCCTCAAGGTGTGCACGTCCTGTGGTGCCACCACTTCTGGATTGCGGAGATTTTGCCAGGTTTGTGGCAGTGAGGCGTTGAGCGCAGTTGTTTAAAAATTATTAATTATGCCTCTTTTATTTTGATGAGCCTTGGCGTGACTAATTAGTGGTTAACGAAGTGGATCATTAGGTGAAAGAAAATGGCAAGGGCGAGGCCTATGAAGCAATTTTCAAAGTACTGGAGGCTGCCAAAGAGGAGCCTCAGATCTTCGCCATTGGTTTGGGTTGCTTTGCTGAGTCTTTGACTGCTGCAAATCAGGGCATAGCACGAATAGGCTCCGGCAAGAAATGAGGCGATGGCTAGGAAAGATGCTAGTCCCGAGGATGTTTCGGTGGATGAGAATTGGGAGACCACATCAAGCACAACGAGTAAGCCAATGGCACTCGCGGCAATTTTAGACTTTCCCGAAAGCTCCTCAAGCTCAGCATTCTGTTTTTGATTGAATTCAAACTGTGGCTGCTCCATTGATCTCCTGTTGTCTGGCTGGAAGGAAGGTCTCGTGTGAGGGTATGGCTTTGGTTTGAATCAAGTGAGGGCCGATTGAATAGGCTTATTCTGTCGACCTTGGTGGTGACTTAGACTTGCTCACCATTGGCAATTTTTAGGTCAAAACTTGCAGCCCCCCAGCCCTCTGGACGTCCCTCGAAGCCGCCGGGAGCATCGATTTTTGGCAAAAGGATTGTCTTGGCAAACTTCAGATAACTCTCTTCGTTGTCCCATATTGACACAACAAGTACGCCTCCATCGGCTTGTCCTGCCGCGAAGTAAAGGTTGCCTTGCGGAAGTTTTCCATCTGGGTGGACAACTTTGCTTTCCTGCCAATATTGCTCTTCAGTTGCACCTGGCCAGAAGTGGGAAATGATATGAGCCATGGCCGGTTGTTCTTAGAGTCTTCTATTTTAAGCTCCTTTGTGATGGGTGGTTGCTGGCTCTACCAATTTTCATCGAGTCTTGATGCCTCCAAGCTTCCCGCCCTGATCGCTTAGGCGTGTTTTCTCGCCAGGTCATTCGCTCTGTTTGTAGCGATGGCTACCGTGGGAGGGGGCGCCTCTGGGCTGGGATAGGTGTTGATATTGAAGTGAAGCTGCATGGACCGCCTAAAAGCTCTATTTGATTCTGTAGCAGTTGGCGGTACTACAACGGTCCAGCGGATCAAGGACAAGGTGTCGATGAGCGGCATCAAGATTGATGATTTTCGTCTCAGCAAGACCATGGCAAAGCTTGCAGAGTTTGGCGATGCCCCAGTCACATTTGAGTCTTTTCAGGCTGCAGTTGCCAGTGAATTGTTAATGGTCAATCGTGCCTTCACGAATCAGCTTGTCATCCCGGATTGGGGAGACTTTTGCAATGATATCGAGACAATATTTAATGCGGTCGAGCCCGACTGTGGGGGCCATAATGCTGATTATATTCCAATTTTGAGAGATGCCGACCCTGAAAAGTGGGGTGTGGCTGTTTGTACTGTTGATGGCCAGCGCCTCGAGCTTGGAGATGTGGGCATTTATCACTCGATTCAATCGGTGTCTAAGCCCCTCACCTACGCCTTCGCCCTAGAGGAGAATGATGTTGAATTCGTTACTCAGTATGTAGGAGTTGAGCCCTCTGGTCGACCATTTAATTCCCTGGATTTGTTGCCTGATTCCCGGCCGTTCAATCCCTGTGTCAATGCAGGGGCGATTATGATGGCTGGGTTGGTTGCATCGCTAAGGCCTCAAAAAAACTCGCGAGAGATTACCCAAGAGATTATGGACCTTTGGTCCGGACTTTGTGGTGAATCGGCGCCAGTGAGATACAGCGAGGAAACGATGCTTTCTGAGCGGGAAACAGCGGACAATAACTTTGCCATCGCCTATTTATTGAAGGGTCGTAAGGGGCTCCCCGGGGAAGTTGACCTTCACAAGATGGTTGATGTGTATTTGTCATGTTGCAGCATAGAGATGACGGCCAATATGCTTTCTGTTGCAGCGGCCACCCTTGCCAATGGTGGTGTTTGCCCGACGACTGGTCAGCAAATACTGACCACAGAAGTGGTTAAAAAAACGCTTGCAGTCATGCAGGCTGCAGGGATGTACGACAACGCTGGTGTGTTCACCTTGGAAGTAGGACTGCCAGCGAAGTCTGGGGTTGCTGGTGCCGTGATGGTTGTTGTCCCTAATTTAATGGGTTTTGCAACCTTCTCCCCGCGCCTTGATCCCTTTGGTAATTCTGTGCGGGGGGTCGCTTTTTGTAGGCAATTGGTCAATCGGTTTACTTTCCATATGTACGACAGTCTTTCTGGCGGCAGAACCGGATGCAAGCGTGATCCTCGGGCTTCGCAAAATAGCCGAAAAAAACGTGACCTTTCCGATCTTTGTTGGGCTGTCTCTTATGGCGATCTCTATGCTACGAAAATTCGAGATTTGATGCTCGACTGCATGCTTTCAATTTGTTTGGCGGATGGTGAAATTAATCATCAAGAGCTGCAAAGTATGGCGGCGGCTTATTCTGAGATTATGGGCCAACCTGCTGATCTCGATCTGTTGAATAGTTTGGCTCAAGAACGCTTTCAGCTTCTATCGACTATGGAACCTGGAACGGCTGACCCTTTTGGGCAATTGATCCTTCGTCTGGAGCGGGAGCGTTCTTGTCTGGATGACAATGGTCGTGAGATGATTCTTGAATCTGCCTTCCGCGTGGCTTGTGCCGATGGAGTGATTGAGGGCTCCGAAGAGCGGCAGCTCCGGGCAATTGCCCATGCTCTGGACATCAATGAAGGAGTGTTAGAGCTTGAAATTTTGCAATTTCAGCGCGATTTAGCTGCCAAGGCAATGGTGATGAAAGCCCAGGACTCTTGAGTTCTGTCAGGGGATGTTGGCTTGTCTCTTGAAGATTGATGACTAGACTAAGTTTTAGTGTGACAGCAGGCCAATCGCGGTCACTTGATAGGCGATCCGCTGGAGTACTTCGGAGCTGCGTGAGACCTCGAGCTTGGCATGGAGGCGAATCGCCTGGATCACTGGCTTCTCTGTTTCGATTGAAAAGTTATTGACACCCCAGGAGGTATTCGCGCTTCCGCTAAGACTATTCAGCCCTAGGTATGGGACGGCCTGGTTGATCTTGAAGCTTTGGCTGGTTCCCAGGAATTGAGTAGGAAGTGCAAGATCAAGTATAAGCTCTTCACGATAGTTACTTGCATTTGCGGCTTCTTCTGACCAGCCTGGTGCTCTTAAATTGAGGTCTACTATCCCCGACAGCATCAGGACTGTCTGGTTGTCTGGTAGTACATAGTGAAGGGAATGGAGCGAGCAAAACCTTTCGGCCTGGCTTGAATCACTTTGGTTGAGATGCATTGATGGATGACCATGTCCGTTCATTGTAGGTCTGCGCTGCTTGTTTTCGCCCTTGAATGGGCTCCATGGTTTCGTTTTTGATGCGGCGATCGCGATTGTGGATGGGCCCCATTTGGCTGTTTTACGCGCCAACTTTGCTGCAGGTTTCCCCGTTCAATTCTCGTGTGCTCCTTATGGTTGAAGTGAGCTGGCTTTGGAAATGTGCCCGAGCAGCAACATCTTGGACGCCGTCAGGATCGGGGTGATCGTGATTTAGAACATGGTGATTTAGGCCATTTCGATCAAGGTCGTTTTGATCTAGAGCATCGCGATCTGGGTGCCCACGCCCTGCCCCCCCATGCTCTTGGCACGCAGCCTCCAGTTGAACCCGTGCGAGCGCAGGCCCAAGAGGTCAACGTCGTGAGGCCGATGGTTTCACGGCCTTTTGCCTCTGACTATCCAGGCGCCACGATTTGGTGGGTTGAGGACGATCTTGAGCTTTGCCGTTTGGTGGCACCCCAGCTGGGGGCATGCCAATGGGATCTGCATGTTTTTCACCATCCTTCCCCAATGTTTGATGCGCTATCAAGGGGCCGACCGGATCTGTTGATCCTCGACCAGGTTTTGCCGAAGCAGACAGGTCAAGATGTTCTCGGAGGCCTGCGCCGATTGGGCCATTCCTTTCCCATCTTGATCCTCTCGGGCATGGGTAGCCCTTCGGATCGGATTCTCGGCCTGGAGATGGGCGCCCAGGACTATCTGGTTAAGCCATTCCTTGTGAAGGAATTGCTCTTGCGTTGTGAGCATTTGCTTGGGGCCCGCAAGGGCTTTTCGGAGGGCCCTTACCTGCATGAGCAATCGATCGATCTTGGGCAGGTGTGCTTCTCGCCCCACCAGTGCTGCCTGGAGATTGCCGGTGGTGGGTCGCTTTCCCTGAGTCCCGGCGACAGCCGGTTGCTGTTGGAGCTGTGCCGTGCGATCGGGCAGGTCGTCTCCCGCGGCCAACTTGCCCATGCCATTGGCAGCAAGGTGCATGTGGAGTCCAGTCGCAGCATTGATGTGCGGTTGGGGCGGCTTCGACGGCTGCTGGAGGAGGTATCCCACGGTTCCTTGACCATCGAGTCGGTGAGGGGCCAGGGCTACGCCCTGCACCTCCCTAGCCAGATCAACGCCCCGGCCCGTGGTGTTGGCCGCCCATGAGGAGATCGGTTCGCCTCAATGCCAATGACCGCAAACAACTGCTGGTCTGTTGCGTTGTCGGCATTGCCGGGGGTGTGATGCTGGTGGCGGCTGGCTTGGCCCTGCGCCATCTCCTTGGCCACGCCACTCCGGATTGGGATTTGGTGATTGGCTTGAGCTTCAGTCTCGGCATCCTGCTGGGCTTGCTGCTCTTCCTCTGGCGCCAGCTGTGGCAGCCGCTCAATGAACTGCTGCTTGCCCTTCCCATGCTCGTGCGACATCGGGTACGCCTGGATCTTGGCCATGGCATCGCTCCCCTACTGCTCCTGAGCCATCGCATCAACCTCCTGCTCGAGAAGCTCAACCGCACGACCGAAGCGCGCCAAAAGCGCCTCGATGGAATCGCCCATGACATCCGTGGACCGCTCACGCGCCTGCAGTTGCGGGTTGGGGCACTTCAGCAGGGGGGAGGAGTCAACCCGGACACACTTGCTGCTCTGCAGGCTGACCTGAACGCCCTGTTGGCCCTGGACCGGGATCTCGACGCGATTGCGATCAAGCTGCCCGATCCCCCCCCCCGCCAACAGGTGAATTTGGAGGCCTTCTGCCGGAAGCTTGCCAAGAGCTACGGCCCGGATCGCGTTCAGATCACGATGCCGCCGGTCTGCCTGCGGCTGGATCGGCACTTGCTGCAGCGCAGCCTCAACAACTTGATCGATAACGCCTTGGAGTACGGCTCCCCACCTGTGGTGGTGTCGCTTGAGAACGGTGCTGACCATATCGCCATCAATGTTGATGACCATGGACTCGCCCCCATGGTGGGGACAGGCACGCCTTCTTCCACCACCACAACCGCCACCACCTCCTCCTCCTCCAGCTTGCCGATCCCAACCATCCATCGGGGTTTGGGTCTGGCTATCGCTGAGGGCTTTTGCCGGCAACACGGCGGCAGGCTGGTCTTGGCGCGATCCCGGCTCGGGGGCCTGCAGGTGGGCCTTCAGTTGGGCAAACACATCCTGGCCAGAGAGCGGCTGGTCCGGCCTCGCCGCTGATGGAATCGGAAGCGGCCATCCGGCTCGCCCTTGAGGCCTGGCGCGGGCGGGAAGGTCCGTTTGCTGAAGCGTTTGGTCGCACCCTGGCCGCCCTGGAAGCGGGGGAGAGGGCCCGGGCGATTGATCTGTTGCTGGATTTGGGGGAGTGGGGCCAAGCCCGATCAGCGGTTCTGACCTGGTTGCTGGAGTGGTTGGACCAGCTGCCCCAGCAGGCCTCCCGAACGGGGGCCTACTGCGAGCCGTTGTGGCGCAGTTTGGCCAACGTGAGCGAGCGCAATGCCGATGGCCAGTTGTTGGAGGTGTTCTGGCAGGGCCTGGCCCGGCTTCGGCCGCCCCGGCCCGAGCCCGGTGTGCTCCCCTTGGTGGGGGTGCCGATCCTCAATGGCCTGGACCATCTGCGGCGCCTGTTGGCGAGCCTTGATGTGCCCATCGACACCCTCGCCATCGTTGACCAGAGCGGCGGGCGCAGGGATCCCAACTCCCAGGCCCTGCGCCAGGCCCTCGATGGTCTGGTCGCGGAAGGACTGCCTGGGGTGGGCCGGGTGCGGTTGGCGCGCCCCTTTGGCAATGCGGGAGTGGCGAGCGCCTGGAACCAGATCTTGCTGGGTTTCCCGGACGCCTCCCTGGCCCTGATCGTCAACCACGACGTGGTGTTTCCGAGCGGGCTGCTGGCCCGGGCCTTGGCGGCCATGGATGGGAGTCGCCCCCAGTTCATGGCCCTGCTGCCCGGCAGTCGGGCCTTCTCGGCATTCCTACTCACCGCTTTGGCGTGGGATGGGGTGGGCCTCTTTGATGAGCGCTTCTATCCGGCCTACTGCGAGGACCTCGACTACCGGGACCGACTCTTGGCCAACCCTGGGGTGGAGCGGGTGGACGGCAGTTTTGCCCATGCCGCCATGGCCCAGACCAACCCCACGGGCAGCCGCACCCTGGCCGATGAGCCCGACCTGGCTCGGGATAACCAACGCAGTTTTGCCTTGAATCGCCTCTGGTATTTGCACCGCCAGCGGGGGCCGGGTAGCCAATGGAGCCCGGCGGGGGCCTGGCGGCACCGTTGGCTCAATCAATGGAGCTAATGCCTTCATCCAGCGAAGCCCGGGATCCCGGCCCCTGGTTACGGCGGGCGATGGCCCTGATGGTGGATCCCCTCCAGGGCAGTCCGGCCAGTCGCCAACGCCGGGCCCGCCAGGCCCTCGACCAGGCCCGATCCCTGGGGGCCCCTCCGCCAACCCTCGAGGCCCTGGCCCAGGCGGCGGCGCTCCAATGCCTCGGCCAGGCCCTGGCGGCATCCGGCCTCCAGCAGGCAGCGATCTGCACCCGGGAGGTGGCGGCAACCACGGGATGTTCGGCCCCTACGGATAAGCCGGCGGTGGACCTTCAGGTTTTGGATCGCTGGGTCCATCCCCGCTCGATCCGCCGCTACCAGGAGTGGATTCTTCGGGGCCAGGGCTTTCAGCTCCAGTTGGGCGATGGCACCTATGAGCTGGTGGGCTGCAGGGCCGATCTGGATCGCAACCGCCTGTTGCTCCGCCGCTGCCAGGACGGGCTCGTGCAGGTGTTGCTCTCCAGCGAGTGCGCCGAGGGGTATGCCTTGACGGGCCAGCCGCTCCAAGCCCCAGGCCCCAACGATGGGCTGGGCGCCCCGTTGGGGCCGGCGATTGTGCGGGCCGGCAACGAAAATTTTGCCCATTTCCTCTGGAATGAGCTCGATCCCATCCTGGAGATGCTCGGATCAGGGCAACCCCTGGAGGTGGTGCAGGACACGGACACGGTGCTGGCCCTGGGCACGTTGCCGGGGGTGTGCTGTCTGGATTCACAGGTGTTGGGCCAGAGAACGAGCATTCGCCTAGGGGGCACCCTGGTGACGGAACGGGCCCGCCGCACGGTGCTTTCGGCCCTCCGGGCCGAGCCCCTTGAACCCCTGCCGGCGGATCGGGATACTCCCCTGATTTTGCTTGGCGTGCGGGGGCCGGGCCGCCGGGAATTGGCCAATGAGGAGCAGTACTACGCGGCCCTGATTACAGCCCTGCGGCAGGCCTATCCATCCGGCCTGATGGTGTTGGACGGATTTACCTACCAAGGCCATGGCCGCGGCGTCGGGCTGGTCCAGCAGCGGGAGCAGGCCTGCACCGCCCGGATTGGGCGGATCATCACGGCCTGTGGCAAATCCCAGCTGGAGAGCCTTTCTGGGTTGGGCTTTCCGGCCTGGTTGCAACGCACTGAGGGAATCCGCTTCTACGTGACCCACGAGGGAACCATGCAGCACAAGGTGGGCTGGTTGAGGCCCCAAATCCCTGGGCTGGTGCTGGTGGGATCAGTCGACGCTGAAGCCATTGCCAGCTGGCATCGTCAGCAGTGTGAAGGGGCGGGGCTGTTGGCCACCCTGCCTCCGGCCCTGTTTGCCCAAGAAGTCAGCCCAACGGCGATTCCCCCGGAGGAGCAACGCAATCGACCCTTCCGCATTTTGGATATTGATTTGGCGGTAGAGCTCACGATGGCTTTGATCGGCGCCACCATCAATCCCGGCATGACTGACGATATGAATGTTACCTACAATGCGGCAGATGTACCGTCGATCGGTAGGTGTCATGGTTGAAACCAATTGGTATCGCATGGCCTATCTAGGCTAATGCGCAGGGTGCGTATTGTGCTGGACAATGAAGAGGTCAAGCTTTTACATCTTTGGGTATTATGGATCTAAAAATGCCGGTGATGAGGCCTTCAAACTTGCCTTCCAAGAGCTGTTGCCGAAGGACGCCGCGTTGCGTTTCATTCGGCCTTCGGAACTGGCTGGAAACCTTGATTTGGTCAAACAGATTCATTGCCAGGTGGTTGATGGGAGTGCCCATTTAATTGTTGGAGGTGGCGCGATCATTGGTGAACCCTATTTCTGGGAACACATTCCACCGGCAACCCCCTTTCACATCATCAGCGCCGATATTGGATCCAAGGAATTTTTGCTGAGCCGCTATACGGCAACGCTTGAGTATGCGAAGACCTGCTGGATCCGTAGTGAGGCGGATGCACAGCTTTTGGCCGATTTGGGCGCCGGAGGGCCATTCCATTTTCTGCCAGATATTGTCCACTCCCTTGCTCCTTTGCCTAGGCAAGTGAGCCAAATTGAGGCGATGGAGCCCCAGGCCCGAAACCTAAAGCTGCTGGAGTGCATGGTGGGATGCTGCGAGAACACCATGCCGCCAGCCCAGTTACGCAATAAAAATGTGGCGATTTTTCTCTCGGATCACTACTACGATTACAAGACGATTGGTGCTGCCAATGTGCTGGAGGGAATCGAGCGGGAGGCGGCGGATAAGATGTATGTGCGCCACCTGCGCATGGCCATGGATGAGCTTCTCCAATATTACAATCTTTATTTCTTTAGCCTGAGTTTTTGGTATAATTCGATCGATTCTTTTGTGGGTTATCAGTTGGCCCGTTCATCGCGCAATGCGCCTCTCTACAACTTGGTTAACCGCTATCTCGAACCTGCTGAGATCCTGGCTTTGATGCCCTATTTCGATCTCGCCATTTCGATGAAGTTCCACGGCCTAATCTTCCCGATGGCGGCGGGCGTGCCCGTCATGAATCTGGGCACTTCCAAGAAAAATCAGGACCTGGCCAAGCAAATGGGTCTTGTGTCTGTTTTGCCTGAGGAGCTCACGGTTCCAAGCTTCCTTCAAACCCTCAAGCAGGTCGAGTCGTTGGAGTACACTACCTCCGTTGCCGAAACCCAGCGGCTCGCCAGGGAGTCGATCCTGACCGCCTTCGCCCAGCCGCGGCTTTGGGACTGAGCCAGCATGAGGACGAAGCCCATCCTGAATCCGATGGGGGTTTAGGTGAGATCGACCTGGGCAAAAGCTTGCCCGTCATCCAACTTGGCGATCAGTTCCGGCATGGCGAGGCTGATCACGCAGGTGCGGCAATCAAACAGGTTGAAGAACAGGCGCAGTTCCTGATCCACCACCAGGGCCGAGCTGACGTAGCAAACACCATCGTTCTTGCGGAAGCCTGCATCGTTGGCGAGGCCCGCCGCATTCACCGACAGAATCGGTGCGCGGCTGATCAGGCTGGGATCGAGGGTTTCGGCATCGAGCACGATCAGGTACTGGTCGTAGACGTAGGTGCCAGATCGTCGTTGGTGAACGACCAGGCCTAGCCGCCGAATGCCCCCCTGCTCCGGGATCGGGAAGGGAGGTGCACTGTTGCGCAGGGGCCCTTTCATCCCCGGCGGTAGCGCCAGGGAGCGTTCGCCTTGGAGCCTCCAATGGCCGAGGGAAGACGTGGCTTTGAAAACGCGCCAGGGTTGGACGGAATAGAACAGCCAGGCTTCATCGCCACGGGGGTGGATCAGCCAATTTTTTTCAAAGGCTGTTGGGATGCTGTGGGACACCTGGCCAGCCCCGCCCATCGGCTCCAGCAACGGCAGTCCTTTGAAGGCAAAGGTGCAGCGCTGCAGATCGATCTGACCCCATGCCTGCACCACGAGCATGTCATCGATGGTGTTGTTGGCGGCTGCTTCAGCGGAGATGTCCGGTAGCCAGTCGCGGTAGCGGGAGCGCGACAGGATCAGGGCTGCAGTGGCGTAGATCTCCCCTTGGTGGGCGAAGAGGCGTAGATCTTCCACCTTGCATTCGCTGGGGAAGCCTCCGTAGGTCAGGGGTTGGAGCCGTAGGGGCCCAGCGCCACGGTCTTGAATGGCTAGAAAATTCAACGATGGGTGGCGCGCCACATCGGCACTGCGACCCGACCAACTATCAAAGTTGCGCTCGTAGCGCCAGGTGGACAGGTGTCCTTGGCTGGTGATCAGCACCGATTGATTCATGACCCCCGATGGACCATGGCCCGCGTAGCCGTTGATCCGGGCATAGCGATCGCAGAGGTGGTGGCACGGACTCAATTCGATCGCAGTCTGCTCAGCCTGGATGAGTAGGCCCTCTACAAGGGCGGAGCGAACGGTGGTTTGATTCAGCAGGCCGGCCCTGCGTCCCTGCCCTGAGATGGGTGTTGCATTTGGGAGCTGGAGGGGCTGGTGCTGAAAGGCGGTATCCCCGAGTTTGTAGTCGTCCGGGTCGCGATACACCAGCGACGACAGGCTGTCGAGTACTGGAGCGAAATGGAGGCTCTTGGTGGCCAGCTCTGCGGGGCCCTCCAGCCTGGTTTGGCTCAGCAGCAGATAGGGCTCAATGGCCCGGTTTAAGGAAAAGGCCACGGGTTTGGCCCCATCGAAGTAGGTGGAGCTGCTGAGGTGCCCTGGCTTGGAGAGGGACAGTTTGCGCGTCCCCAGGGGGGCGCAGAGCAGGGAGTTCTCTGCTGGGCTTATGCCGCCCAGAAAGGGCAGGAATCTGGCCACCATTTGGCAGAGGCTGGTTTCACAGGCGATGCCGAGGTGCTTGCGCGGGGCCAGGAGATAGAGATGGCCGAGGGGGCCTGGCCCACCCCCCTGGGGCTCGAAGGTCCAGAGGTGGCCGAACCAGGGCTTGAGTTCGAGGCGGGTTTCAGGCTTGTCTGGGGATGCAGGTGCGATCCCGAAATAGCCGGCGAGAACGGTGCCAAAGCTGAGGGCCTCGGCCCGGCGCGTTTCTGCCAGCCTGGCGGTGGCGTGGAGGCTGGCGGATTCTTGGATTTCGCGATCGAGGCCATGGCGCAGTTGAAAAGCCAGGGCCCTTCGATCCACAAGGTCGTAAACGGAGCAGAGAAATCGATGCCGCAGGTAGAGATCCGTCACGAGGTTCAAGTTGGCCTGGCCTGGCTTGAACAGGGCCAGGGCCTTGTAAAAGGCCACCAACAGCGCCTCGCCGAGGCCGGCCTGAAGCTCCAGGCTGAAATCGCCGGCTTGTAGGCCGTCGAGGCCGCTGGTGAGTTCGTGGGCTGCCTGGGTTGTGAAGCGATCGGAGACGCCGATCACATCCACGAGCCCATAGGCCAGCGCCGCCAGCCGTTCTTTTGGGGGTTTGCTTTCAGAGGATGGTTTTCTTTCGGGAGATGGTGTCATTGGGGCGTCCTCCCAAGCTGAAGCTTGTAGTCGCACCAGATCCGCAGGCGGTCTTCGCCAAAGACCAGGCCTGGCCGCTGGGGCAACAGGCTGGCCACCTCCACAGGAGCACTGCGAAGCATCGGTAACGCCTGGAGGCGTGTTTGCAACGCTCCGAAGAGGCTGGCGCTTAAGGCGGGTTCGGCCAGGCCGATCACGCGCCAACGCAGCTGGTCTTGCAAATGGTGCAGGACCAGGCCATGGCCGCAGTTATGGGCCCCAACGGCGTTGATGTGGTCGAGAAGAATCCGGATCAGCTTGCGCCGCTCCTTGTTGAAGAAGCGCAGAATCACGATCACCAGATCCTCGGAGCTGTGACAAATCCGATCGGGGTGGGCCAGGTCAAAGACGCGGATATCGTTGTCCAGGCAGCGCTGGGGTTCCAGGTTCACGATGGCTGCGGCAATCAGGTGATAGATCGCGGCAAGGACGAGGGATTGGTGCTCCATCGTCTCTGAACTTGTGAGTAAGAGCGCTTCATAGGAGAAGTCGATCCAGTCGCGCCGCCGCAGGGCGGCCATGCTCTTCCAGTAGCGGAACCAGGCATTGCTGGGCTCGCGCTCGAGGGCCCTGGAAAATTCCGCGTAGCCATCCCCGCCCCCCATCTCGGCCCGTAATCCCCGCAGTCCGTGCAGCCAGGGATTGGCCGGGTCGAGGCTTTCGAGGCGCCCGATCACCAGCTGCAGGCCGGCCAGGTCCCCCGTTCTGTGGGCATGGAGCCCCTGCTCCAGGATCTGCCCTGCCGCCGATCCAGCCATCCCCATGGCCTGGGCGTTAGTCGACTGGGAAAGTGGGGAGACAAACAGCATGTCGATATCGCCCAGCAGCTGGCCGCCACCGAGGGTGGTAATCAAGTCGATCAGCTCCTGCCAGCGATCTGGATCCTTGGGCGTGAGCAGGAGGGCGCGGCGCAGCCGCGGCAAATCGGCGATGGAATCCATCGTCAACGCTGGAAGTCGGCCACGAGCACTCCGGGAAGATCCGATCCGAGTACCCCGTGTTTCCAGCTGCTGATCAGGTGGATCGCGACCGAACGGAAGCCAATGGTGGCGGCCAGATCAAGAATCTCCCAACCCGGTATCTGATACACCAATGAGCCCCGGGTCGGACGGATCGGATCGCCGTGATACTCCGGTTCTCCGCGAAACAGCGCCGGCTCCAGGTGGCTCACGTATTCCGCCTTGATCACGCTCTCCTGTTGGCCAAAGGCCATGGGAAAGGTGGCGACGAGGCGGCCATCCGGCTTCAAGACCCGATGGATTTCCTCCAGGGCTTTGGGCAAGTTGTAGACATGCTCAAACACCTCATTGCAGATCACCAGATCGAAGCTTCCCGCTGCATAGCTCAAGGCGCAGAGGTCTTGATGGGCCCGATCACCTGCAGGGGAGAGCTCCGCGTCCTGCAGAAAGTCACTCAGGGTGAGCCGTTGGGGGATTAGGCGGCGTAGCCAGGCGGCAAAGGCTGTGGCCGCCTCTGGCATGTAGACCTCCATGCGGTTCAAGCTGCCCGGTGACTCCCCCAGGTGTTCGAGCACACGGGTGAGGCCCCGATGGCGCGATAGGCAGCCGGAGGCTTCCAGCGACTCCCGCACGTTGGTTCCGGCTAAGGCGATCTGCCTGGGTTCAACCAGCTGGCGGGTGAGCGGCTCGAAGAGGCCGAGCAAGGTCACGCAGGTGGTGGCTGCCTCGATGTGTTTCCCCAGGCGCATCAGTTCCGGTAATTGCTCCTGGAACTGCTCGAAGCTGTCAAAGCGCCGATGGTCATCGTGCAGCGCCAGCAGCTCGGGCCGTAGCGCGGGCTTGGAGATAGCTTGCACGGCGGATAGGGGCAAGGCGAAGGGATGCCAATGGGTTCAGTGTGTTCATGGTTTGGCGTTCTGACGGCTAGATGCAGCGGCTGGTAGGCATTGCCAGCGATCGGCCCGACGCTGGAGCAGGCGCCACCCCTGGCTCGCCGGCTGCTCTAGGCCAAAGCGGGCATGGAGGTTGGGGCCGATGGCTACCGCGGTGCAGCCATAGCGCCCTTGGATGGCATCGCAGAGCGGCAGGTCGTAGGCGCCACAGGCGGTGAGGAACACCGTGAAGGGCAACGCGCGGGCCTTCTGGTCGATGGCCTGCAGGCATTGGGCCAGGCTGGCCTCAAACCCTTGGTCGGGGCGGCGCGGATAGAGGGAGTCGGGCCCCTGCAAACAACGCAGTCCGTAGGGGGCGATGGGCTGGTCGGTGAACAGATCAAAGGCCCGGCCACTGCGGTGTTGCTCCTCTACTTCCGCGGCGAGGGGGCTGATCAGCAGCACTTCCTGGCCTGCTAGGCAGTGATAGAACGCCGTTTCCCCAGGCCAGCTCACCAGGTTGGGCAGCTTTCCCTGCTCCTGAACGAGGCCCTGCAGTACCGCAAAGAGGGCATTCCCGGGCAGTTGGGGATCCAGCACCACCTGGGCTTTGGCCAGCAGGGCCAGGCTCGGTTCCGCCCAGGCCCCAAGACTGGCGCATGGGTTGGCGGCATGGGCATAGAAGCCTTCCTCCACCTGGAGTTGGCAGAGGCTCCCCAGGGCATCGCCCGGGTCGCCCCATGCCTGGTGCGGTTGCTGGCCCATGAAGCTGGGGTCGTTGTGATGGCGGCGGATGGTGCCAAGGGCGCTCTCCATCCCCTCGCGATCCATCAGCCAGCTGCGCAGGCCGGCCAGCTGAATGGCGCTGGGTTGCACAACGCAGTGGCCGGCTTCGAATACCGCCGCAGGAGCATTGGATGGGAGCAACGGACATCCCAGGGCCCCGGGGCCACCGCAGCGGTTCCAGATGCCCTGGGCCCAGCCCAGGGCCGTGCAGTCCGCAGGGCTGAGGCTGCCCCCCGATCCCCAGAGGTGGGCCAGGGATTCCAGCAGGCTGGCCAGGGGCTGGCGCAGGCGAAAGCTGCGCATTCGTGCGGGGGCCTGCAGGGGTTGAAAGAACGCCTCGATTCCCCCCTGCAACGCTTGGGGATTGGCAGCCCCCGGGCTGGTGAGGGCGGCCAGGTTGAGGTCGAGCCGCCCCGGGCTCTGGGGTAGGGCCCGGGCCCCTGGGACCCAGACCAGGCCCAGGTCCACCGATGGGGCCTCCATCGCCGTGTCCTCCAGCCACTCCTCCACCAGAACGCTGATCTGCTCCGGCGCCAAGGCCGGTTTGGGCTGGGCTTTGTGTGGGTAGGCCTCGTGCGGGTACGACTGGGCAAGGGGCAGCTCGATGCCCAAGTGGGCGCGCTCGAGGGCTTCGGCAATGGCGGTGCGCCGGGCCGGTTCGGCCACGAGCTCCGTGAGTTGACGGCAGCTCCTCACCAAGCTGGCGATGGCCGCCTGGATGTAGGCCGGTTCTGTTTGCTCCGTGAGCTCAGTGAGGAGCCCGATCAGGGCCGCCTCGACCCGGATGGGTAGCCAATCCGGCACGGGCTGCAGCCGTTGCGCCAGCCGCAGCAGGAGTGCCACCGCCCGTTGTTGGCAGCTCCGGTCCGGTTGCTCGAGCAGGGCCAGGGCGCCGCGGCGCACCAGGCCCTCTTCCACCACGGCAAACCAGCTGGGTAGCGGTTGGCCCAGGGTTTGGATCTCGTCGATCAGATCGCAGGCCAATCCATGCAGGCGGGCCACCTCGTAACCGGAGCTTGGGGGCGTCCACTGGCCATGGGTGAGCACCTGATCCAGCCGCGCCAGCACTTGCACCAGCCCCTCGGCCAAGGTCGGTCCCAGGGCTTGGGCGGCCTTGGGCTTGAGCTCCTGCAGCTGGTGGTGGTGCTCCAGAGCAGCACACCAGTCGCTTTCGGCGGCGTCCCAGCCTCCGTGCTCCAGGTGCTGGCAAGCCACCAGGGGCTCTAGCCCGCAAAGGGATGCCAAAAGGGCAGCACGAATATCGCTGTCCGCATCTCTATCCACCTCGCCATCCCCACCGCCATCCCCACCGCCATCCCCACCGCTATCCCCGTAGCTCTTGCCTTTGCCATCGTCGAGCTGGCTGAGCAGATAGCGCCACAGCACCAGCTGTGACGGTTCGCTGAGGGGTATCTCCCAAATGGTCTCCAGGGGCAGCCAGATCCCCAGGGCTGGGGACTGGCCATCCGCTTGCTTGCGCGGAACGTCCTGTTTGCGCAGCACTTCAACGGCCTTCATTTCGCGCTCCTGCATCTCGGAGCCCTATCCCGTGGGGCATCAATAGTTTGTGGACATCGTTCCCCGATGAAGGCCCTATTCCGTGCCGACCAGCCTCCCGTTGGCGATTGCCCCCCATCTGCGGGGATCCTGGGTTGGCCGGCTCGATGACTTGATGGATGGCGGCCAACTGAGTGGTTGGGCTTGTTCTGTGGCGCCATCCGATGCTCGACCCGATGCGCCATCCGATCACCAGGCGCCGGCCCAGGTGCGCCTGGTGGTGGAAGACCTGATGCCTCCAGCCCAGAGCTGGCCGATGGCTGAGGTGGCGGCGAACCGATACCGGCCCGAGCTCGAGCTTGAGGGCCGCCCACCCCAGTGCGGTTTCCTGGTGGAGGGGCCCTTGCCCGTGCCCCTGCCGGTGCGGGGCACGGGCAGCGTGTTGCGGGCCTTTGTGCTGACCCCCGATGGGGAGGTGGAACTCAGTGGTAGCCCCCAGCGGCTCAATCCCCAGCGCTATCGCCAACTCGAGGCCCTGGGGCGCCAGGGTGCAGCCAGGGTTGGTGGGGCTGGAGGTGCCGGTGGCACTGGAGCCGCAGGTGGCCTCCATCCCCTGGAAGGGCCCTGGGTTCACGGCTGGGGACCCCCGGTTCAGGCGTTGTCGCTGCTGATCGACGGCACGATCAGGGAGCGGCTGCAGTGCGATAGCCAGGGCCGCTTCCATTTGGCCCTTCCAGCCCAGGTTTGTGATGGCGGCCCCCACCATCTCGAGCTTTTCGATGGTGGGGGGATCAGCCTCGATGCCCGCCTTGAGCTGGCCCCGTTTGAGCTCACCCCCTGGCCCGCCCTGCTGGAGCATGGCCAGCCTCCCTTCCCCGACCAGCTCAATCCCCTGGTCCGGGAGCAGCATCGAAGCCTGACGACTTGGTTGCATTGGGCTGACGCCGCCGGGGCTCCCCTGTCCCCAGAGCTGCCCCGCCTGCACCAGTTGCTTGCGGCAGCGGGGGCAGCCACGCCGCCCAGCAGTCCGTTGGGAGTTCCCATGGCCTTGCCGACCAGCGAGGAGCCCCGGGTCTCGGTTGTCATTCCGGCCCACAACCACTACGGCGTAACGCGCCGCTGCCTGCTGGCCCTGGCCTATGCCCCAACCCGCGTGCCCTTTGAGGTGATTGTGGTGGACGACGGCTCGAGCGATGGCACCACGGAGGCCCTCGCCCGGGATGTGGAGGGATGCCGGGTGGTGCGCCATGGCCAGGCCACGGGTTTTAACCAGGCCTGTCATAGCGGTGTGGGCTTGGCCCGCGGGGAGTATGTGGTGTTGCTCAACAACGACACCCAGCCCTGTTGCCTGTGGTTGGAGGAACTGCTCGAGCCCTTTTACCGCTGGCCGGCTACGGGACTCGTGGGCGCCCAGCTGATCTTTCCCAATGGCCGCCTGCAGGAATCGGGGGGGATTGTCTGGGGCGGGGGCCAGCCCTGGAATTACGGCCGCGGCGGCAACCCCTACGACCCGAAAGGGAGCTATACCCGCCAGGTTGACTACGTCAGCGGAGCAGCCCTGGCCATGCCCCTGGCCCTGTGGCACCAGGTGGGGGGCTTTAGCCCCGAATTTGCTCCGGCCTACTTCGAAGACACCGATTTGGCCTTCAAGGTGAGGGCGATGGGTCTGGAAGTGCGTTGTGCCCCCCTAGCCCGGGTTGTCCACCATGAGGGCACCACCTCCGGCGTTGACACCACAGACGCCCAAAGCGTCAAACGCTTGCAACTGGAGCATGCGCCCCTGTTTCGAGACAAGTGGCACCATGCCCTGCTGCCCTCGGGGGAACCCTCCAAGGAGGAGGCGGAACGGCTGAAGGATCGCGGCATCATCGGCCGCGCCCTGGTGCTCGACCATGCCCCTCCCCAGCCAGATCGCGATGCCGGTAGCCAGGCCGCCCTCAACGAGATGGGATTGCTCCAGAGCCTGGGATGGAAGGTCACCTTTTTGCCGGCCAACCTGGCCTGGTTGGGGGCCTACAGCGAAGAGCTCCAGCGCAGCGGCATTGAGTCGATCCATGCGCCCTTTGTGCTGTCGGTGGAGCAGTTTCTGCGGGCCCGAGGGCGGGAATTTGAGCTGATCTACATCACCCGCTACACCACCGTTCGCGATCACATTGCCGCCATCAAGGAGCAGGCCCCCAAGGCGAAGTTGCTGTTCTGCAATGCCGATCTCCACTACCTCCGCGAGCTGCGTCAGGCGCTGGTGGCGGGGCTGGAGGAAGAGGCCCATGGGCGGGCCCTGGAGGCGGTGGCCTCAACCCGCCGGGAGGAATTGGCGGCGATGGCCCAAGTCGATCTCACTCTCAGCTACAGCGCCTTGGAGCGAAGCCTGATTGAAACCGAAAGCCTCGGCCGGGCCTCCACATCCCCCTGCCCATGGGTCGTGGAGACGGTTCGAGAAGCCGCCCCCTTGGAGGGCCGCGAGGGTCTGGCCTTTTTGGGTAGCTATCGCCATCCCCCCAACGTCGATGCGATTGGGGCGTTCTTGGTGGATGTTTGGCCGCTGGTGCACCAGCGGCATCCCGCCCTGGTGTTGCATCTCTATGGCAGTGGGCTGAACCCGGAGCAGGCCCGGGCCTGGGCCGACCACGCCGGGGTGCGGGTGGAGGGATGGGTCGCCGATACCGCACCGATTTACGACAACCATCGGGTGTTCATCGCCCCCCTTCGCTGCGGAGCTGGCCTCAAGGGCAAGGTTGTCGAAGCCCTCGCCCGGGGGATCCCCCAGGTGCTGAGCCCGGTGGCTGCCGAGGGCACGGAGCTCCGCCATGGCGACGAGGTGTTGATCGCCGAGACCCCGGCCGAATGGCTGGAGCAGCTCTCAGCCCTGCTGGATAGCGACGACCTGTGGCAGCGGATGAGCCTGGCTGCCCTGGCCCATGGCCGCAGCCGCTACGGCCGTGAGCGCGGCTTGGCCCTGATGGCCCGGGCCCTGCGCCAGGTGGGCTTGCCCGTGCGGGGGGACGGCTGATGGCCCAACCCACCCTCTCTGGAGTTGCCCCTGATCGGGCCATTGCCCTTGCCCCTGGCAAGCCGCTGCTGTCGGTGGAGGAGGCCAACCGGCTGATCCTGCGCCATGGCCTGAATCGGGAGTTGGCCCGGGCCCAGGTCCAGGAGGCCGTGGCGGCGGTGGTGCCCCTGGCGCCGGAGGAGGAAGAGGCCCTGGCCTCGGCCCTGATGGAGAGCGAAGCGGGAAGTTCCCCGGCTGGGCGCCAGGCCTGGTTGGTCGCCCGGGGCTGGGGCCCTGAGGATGTGCTGGCCATCGCGAGCCTGGCCGAGCGGCTGCGGCGCTGGAGCGCGTGGCGCTTCGATGGGGAGGTGGAGATCCGCTTCCTGGATCGCAAGGATGCTTTGGATCGGGTGGTGTATTCCCTGCTGCGGGTGAGCGATCGGGCGCTCGCTGAAGAGCTCTACCTGCGGGTCCGGGAGGAGGGGGCCAGTTTCCGTTCCCTCGCCGAGGAGTTCAGTGAGGGGCCCGAGACCGAAACCGGCGGCCTGATTGGCCCGATTGCGATGACGGCGGCCCACCCCGAGCTGGCCAAGCGGTTGCGGGTGGGACGGGAAGGCCAGATCTGGCCCACCTTTGCCATTGGTGATGTCTGGTTGGTGGTGCGGTTGGAGCGGCTCCTGCCGGCCCAATTGGATGCCCCAACCCGGGCCCAAATGCTGCATGAACTGTTTGAGCGATGGCTGGGCGAGCAGGTGGAGGTGCTCCTCCAAGGCGGTGAGCCCGATCCGGTTCCCGTGCCTGGGGAGCCCCTGGGGCCATGAGCAGTTCCGCCCTACGGCCACCAACGGTTGGAGCGGCTGGCCAGTTGCTGCGCAGCTATCGCCCCTTTGATTGCCTGAGCCTTGACCAGGCGGCGGCCCTGGAGTTGGCGTTGGAGTTGCGCACCTACCGGCTGGGCCAGACCGTGCTGCGCCCGGACGTGCTTCCAGATGCGGTGTTGTTCGTGTTGAGCGGCAGCCTGCGCTCCCTGGCGGTGGACCCCCTCGATGGTGAACTGCACACGGTGGAGACCCTCCAGCAGGGGGATAGCTGTGGTTGGAGCAGCCTGCTCCGCCAGGACCCCTGTGAGCACCTGCGGGCTTCCACCGAGGCGGAGGTGTTGGCGCTGGCGGCCGGGGTTTGGAGCCATGGATTGGAGGAGAACGGCGCGTTGCAGGAGTGGTATGCCAACCACGGCTCCGCGGCGGAGTTGCACCACGTGTTGGCAGCGGTGGACCGGGAGCAGGCCAGTCCAATGTTGACCCAGCACGACTGGTCGACCTTGCTGCGGCAGAGCCGGGTGCGCAGCTGGCCGTCCAAGGGCCAAGCCCCTGACCTGGCCGCTGATTGCGACTGGTTCTTCAGTAGCGGCGGCCCGCTGGGCCAGCCTTGGCTCCCGGGCCAGAGCGCGGACGCGCCAGAGCCCGGCAGTGCCTGGTTGCGCTGGATTGGGCTACCGCTCCACGCTGACCAAGCCCCCCCGGCCATGCCGACCGGGGCCGAGACCTTGGTGATTGGGCGCGCGCCAGGGGCGTTGGCGCCTAGGTCGGTGCAGGCGGCCGTTCCCGGGGGCGGGGCCTACGCCCTCTCCCCCGAGCCTCCCCCCCCCACTCCCACCATGCCCGGGGAGCTCTCCCTGCGCCGGGCCAGTGGCCCGAAGGAGATCCCCATGGCGATCTGCACCACGCTGGCCAACTACTTCGATGTGCCGATCAACCGCGATGCCTTGGGGGATCGGGTGATCGCCATGCTGCAGCGCCAGGACCACCTGAACCTGGTGAACCTGGGTGAGCTTCTGGATGCCCTGGGGTTGCGGGTGATGTTGGCGCCCCTACCGATGGACCGGCTAGTCCGGGTTCCGGTGCCGGCGGTGCTAGAGCGCGACGGTCAGTTCGCAATCCTCGAGGGGGTGGAGCCGGATGGTCGCCTGCGGCTACTGGAGCCCGAACTGGGGCCGATCTGTGTGCCCGCAGGCGAGCTGGTCAAAGCCCTGGGCGGCAAGGTGCCGTTGCTGTTGCTGCAGCGTAAGGATGACGCCAAACAGCAGCGCTTCAGTTGGGCCTGGTATGGCCCCTTCCTGAAGGAGCACCGCCGCTCCCTGGTGGAAGTGCTGGCCCTCTCCACGGTGATCAATCTGCTCAACCTGGTGACGCCCCTTGGGCTGCAGCAGTTGATTGACCAGGTGGTGCACCAAGACAACCTCAACGCCCTGATCAGCATTTCCTCGGTGCTGCTGTTGGCTGCGGTGGTTCGGGGGGTCTTGAAGACCCTGCGCGGCTACATCTTTACCGATACGGCCAACCGCATCGACCAGGCCACCAAGTCGACGATTCTGGATCAATTGGTGCGGCTTCCCCAAGGGTTTTTCGATAGCCGCCCCGTGGGCCAGGTGATCCATTACTTCCACCAGCTGGATCGGTTGCGGGAATTTCTGGTGGGTCAGAGCATCACCACCACGGTGGACTTTTTGTTCAGCTTTCTCTATCTGGCTGTCCTGCTCAGCTTGAGCATTCCGTTGACCCTGGCCACCTTGGCCACGGTGCCGCTCATGTTGATTTTGGCGATTGTCAGCAACCCGGTGGTGCGCGGCCAGATCAACCGCAGCATGGGGGAGGCGGTGAAAACCTATTCCTATCTCAACGAATCGATCACCGGGATTCAGACGATCAAATCCCAAAACGCCGAGCTCAAAACCCGCTGGGAATTCCAGAACCGCTATTCCAGATTTATCGGCGAGGACTTCAAACTCAAGGTCACCCGGGAGGCCCTCGGCAATCTCGCTGGGTTCATCCAAGATCTCAACAGCCTGGTTGTGGTTGGGGTTGGCATCTTCCTGGTGATGCGCAACCAAATCTCCCTCGGCGGCTTCATCGCCTTCCGCATCCTCAGTGGCTACATCACCGGCCCCCTGGTGAAGATGGTGCAGACCTGGCAGCAATTCCAGCAATCCACCGCCTCCCTGCGGATGGTGGCCGACGTGGTGGACCGGCCAACGGAGCAAAGCCAGGCCGAATCCCAGAATATTCCGATGCCAGCGATGGTGGGTCGGGTTCAATTTGTCGACGTGGTGTTCAGCTATAGCGAAGATCAGGAGCCGATCCTGAATGGCGTCAACCTTGAAGTACCCACGGGATCGTTTGTGGGCTTGGTTGGCGGTTCCGGTAGCGGTAAGAGCACCCTGTTGAAGTTGCTGCCGCGCTTTTACAGGGCTGATGCGGGGCGGGTGCTCGTCGATGGGCTGGATATCAACAAGGTGGAGTTGTATTCTCTCCGCCGCCAGATCGGTGTGGTGCCCCAGGACACCGTGCTGTTCGATGGCACCATTCGCGACAACCTGCTGCTGGTCAAGCCCGATGCCAGTGCCGCCGAACTGATCGGGGCCGCCCGGATTGCCTGTGCCCATGACTTCATCATGGGCTTGCCCAAGGGCTACAACTCCGACGTGGGCGAGAGGGGTGCGGGCCTCTCGGGTGGCCAGCGGCAGCGGCTGGCCCTGGCCCGGGCGGTGTTACAGAACCCGCGGATGCTGATCCTTGATGAGGCCACCAGTGCCCTCGATGCCCGCACCGAAAGGCAGGTTTGCCTCAACCTTTTGGAGGCCTTCCGCGGCCGCACCGTGTTTTTCATTACCCACCGGCTGACCACGGTGCAGCCGGCGGACATGATCGTGTTGATGGACCGGGGGGCCGTGATGGAGGCCGGCACCCACCAGGCGTTGATGGCCCGCATGGGCTGGTACTACGCCCTTTACCAGAGCCAACAGCATGAGCAGGGTCTCTGACATGGCATCCCCCTCGCCCAAGCCCCCGGTGGACCTGGTGGGCGGTGCCGCAACCAAGCCCTCCAGCCCAGGGTCTGGCCCACCTGGTAGCCCAGCGCCCCAGCCCAGCGACAGCTGGCAGTTCAACCAGCCCGTGCTGCTGCGCAAGAGCCTGCGGGCTTCCACGGTGATCGTGTGGAGCTTTGTGGGCGGCACAGCCCTGTTGTTGGTGTGGAGCTTGGTGGCCCCCCTCGGGGAGACCGTGGCCGTGCAGGGCAAGTTGCAGCCAAGCAGCAAGGTGAAGCTGGTGGAGGCCCCCGTGGCCGGGGTGATCGCCGAGATCCTGGTGCGGGAGGGCGAAGCTGTCACGAAGGGGCAGCTGCTGGTTCGTTTTGACCTGCGCGAGGCCCGCAGCAATTTGACCGTTGCCGAAGCGGTGCGCAGTCGGTTGCTGAGTGAAAACAAGATTTTCGCTGCGGCCCTTGGCGATCGACCGGCCAGCAGCCTCACGCGTAACCAGAACCTGGAATTGCGGAACCACAGCGCCGATCTCACCAGCCGCCAGCAAGCCGCCAGGCAGGAGATCCTGCAAAGCCAGCAACGGCTCGCTGGCTTGGAGCAGTCGTGGCGCTCTTCCGACGACATCGCCAACCGCTACCAGGCCCTGGCCCGCAAAGGGGCGGTGAGTGCCGTCCAGGAATTGCAGACGCGGGATACGGCCAATCAATTGCTCTCAAGGCTGCTGGAGGAACGCCGCGCCCTAGCCAAGTTCCAGGCCAATTCGATTCAGGTCAAGGCCGGTCCAGAAGCCGACTTCCGGGGGCGGATTGAGACGAACTTGCGCCAGGTCAGTGACCTCGATGGCCAGATCCGCCAAGCGAAGCAGCAGATTCAATTTGGCCAGTTGGTGGCCCCCACCAGCGGGGTGGTCTTCGATCTTCGGGTCAATCCCACCAGCGTGGTGGCAGCCAGTACGGCCGTGATGACCGTGGTGCCCCAAGACTCCCTCGAAGCAAGGGTTTTGGTGCCGAGCAAGGTGATCGGCTTTGTGCTGCCGGGGCAGAAGGCCGACATTTCCCTCGACACCTACCCGGCGAACGATTACGGCCGGGTGCCGGCCTGGGTGACGAGGATTGGCTCCGATGCCCTCACCCCCGAAGAGATGAAAAGCACCCTGGGCACCGATGCCACCGGCCTGTTTTTTCCGGTGTCGCTGAAGCTGGCGCGCCAGAACCTGGTGGCCCGCACCCGCCTGGTGCCGTTCAAGGCCGGGATGACCCTCACCGCCGACATCCATTTGCGGGAGCGGCCATTCATCAGTGTGTTGACGTCCTTCTTTGAGGACAAGCGCCGCAGCTTGGAGCGCCTCCGATAAACGATTTCGTTAAACCATTCCTTCAAACCATGGAACGCTGGGATTGGGCTGAATTCTTGCCGCCGGAAGACCAGGGGCGGCAGCGGCGCCAGCGGGCGCGGCAACGCCACATGGTCCTTCTTAGACAGCCCAGGACCTGGGTGACCGTGCTGGTGGTCGCTGATGTCGGCCTGGTGCTGGTGCTCGGTTTTCGAACCGGTGCGGTGTTGGGGGGGATGGCGCTCTTGCCCCTGCTGCTGACACCCCTACTGGCTGTCTTGATCTACTGGTTGGTCTGGTCGGAATTCCATCGCTAATCACCCTTCCATCGCTAGTCAGCCTCAAGGTTGGCGCCGAGCCGGGAGAGTCCCTGGGAGAGCCAGGGCGGCAGGAGGTCTTTGGTGGCAGGAAGCTTCACCTGCTTGATGGGGTAGTAGAGCAGCGCCGCCATGAGGGCATTGAGGGCATGGGGATCGCGCAGGTCGGAGGCCACCTGGGCTAGTTGATGGCGCATGGTGATGTCGTCCTTGCCGAGGGGGTCCTTGGCGAAGTCCGAGGCGATCAGATTGTCGGTGAGTTGGCCAAAGGGTGTGCGGTAGAGGGATTCCAGTTGGTCGGCCTGCACGTCGAGCCAGACCTGGGCCACTTGACGGCGACTGCGGTTGAGGTCGCGGCCCACCTCGGGGTCGTGGGGGTCAATGGCGTACAGGTTGATCAAGGCGCTCACCCGTCCGAGGAAGGCGGCGTCGGCGATCAGGGCCATGCAGGCGTCCCCGGTGATGGGGGCCAGAATTGGCAGGGGACTGGCGGCTATCGCGGCCATGGGCCGCCCAGGCTGGAGCCGGGGGAGGGCGTGGGTCATGGTCGGCTCCAACGGGTCGACGATGGCTGGATCACACCGCTCCGCATAGAGGGGTAGGAGCCAGTTGGGTAGGTGGTGGAAGGGGTCGGTGACCTGCAACCCCTCCCGATCGATGTAGGGCAGCAGGGCCAGCAGCACGTTGAGACTGCCGCTGCGCTCAAAGCCGCCGAGCAGGTATTCGCAGAGGGATGTCTTCCAGGTGGTTTCGGCCGCATCCAGGGGAAGGGCCGGTAGAACCCCCCTTAAAAATTTGCGATACACCTCTCCAACATCCCCCTCAAAGAGGGACTCGAGGCCGTCCACCGGTGTGGCCAGCCACAGGCGGCTCAGGCAGGTGCGAGCTGAGCGAGCGGATTCGAGCGCTGCATGGTCGGGGCGCTCAATCACGGCCGTGGCGATGGCATCGAGGCGGGCCACCGACCAGGGGGTGATCACCAGGCCCGATGGATCCAAGGGCGGGTGACCTTCGGCGTCTGGATGGTTGGTTGTGCCGTTGATCCCCTTTGCTTTCGCGCCGTTGATCCCCTGGGGGATGTCCGCGTTGCTGTGGTCCTTGAAGTGAACGGAGGGGGTGGGCTCCCGGTGGTGGGGACGACCCCAGCCCAACCGCTGGAGCAAAGTTGCCATGGCTGGACAGGGCGGGGGAGCTCACCTTTGACCGTAGGGAGGGAATGCATCGCGGAAGGCTGCTAACAGCTGATCGACAGCGCCGTTCCAGTCGCCCCCGCGCCCCTGGCGAAACAGCCGCAAGCTCGGATACCAGGGTGTTGTGGGCGTTGCGCTGAGCCAGCGGGGGTCGGCGCTCCAGGGCAGCAGCACCCAGCCAGGCCTCCCCATGGCCCCCACCAGGTGGGCCATCGCCGTGTCCACGGTGATGACCAAATCCAGTTGGGCCAGCACCCGGGCGGTGGTGGCAAACCCTTCGAGGGAGAGGCCCGGATCCATCAGCTCCAGGGCCAGGGCCCCGTGGCGGGCCTGGTCGGAGCCGAATTGCAGGTCGTAAACCAGGGCGCCCTGCTGCTTCAGGCCTTCCACGAGCCGCCAAAGCTCCCGCTCCGGCAGGGTTCGCTTCTGGTACTCCCGGGCGCAGAAGGGATCATCGAGTTTGCGGCCCGCCGCCGACACCAGGCCAATGGCTGGGCCGCTGGTCTTTGGCGACTCCGTTGGCGAAGCCTTGGGAGAAGCGGTTCTGGGCAGCCAGCGGGGCGTTGCACTCCAGAGGGGAGAGCGCAGGTAGCCCTGTCCCTGCCCTGATGGCAGGGCCTGATCCCCGCCGAGGGCGTGGGGGAGATCCAGCAGAGAAAGGGCCTGGCTCGGATTGCTCACGGCTGGGGGTTTGGGAAGGATCCGGGGAGGATCGACGAGCCAGGCCAGCCCTTCGATGAACAGGGTCACCAGGGCCGGTTCAACCAGCAGCTGTACCCCTCCCTTCAGGCCAGCGGCCTGGCGCCATCCCACCAGGCCGGGAAGGAAGCGCACAAATTGGAGGCTGTCGCCCAAGCCCTGTTCGCTGACGAGGACCAAGTCGCCCATCAGGGTTTGGGGGGTGGTTCGGTTGGGGGCGGTTCTGGGAGGGATCGTTCGGGCGGCCATCAAGGCAAAGGCCTCGCCGTAGCGCTGCAGGCCCATCAGCAGCTGGCTGTGGGCCCAAAGGTTGGCCTGGCCATCAGGGGAGGCCAGGGGGATTTGCTGGGCCAGGAGCTGGTGGAGCTCCAGGGCTTCCTCGAATTGATTGAGGTCCCGCAGGCAGCTGGCCAGGCCGCGGCGGCTGATGGCGCAGTCGGGTTGAAGGGCTAGGGCTCGGCGGTAGCAGTGATGGGCGGCTTCCGGCAGGTCGGCCAACCACAGGGCATTGGCCTGGTTGGCCAGGAAGCGGTGGTCTGAGGGCACCAGCGCCGCCAGCTCGGCATAGGCCGCGGCGGCGGCAAGCCACGACCCCTGCTGCTGTAGGTGCTTGGCAAGCTCCAGGCGTCGATGGGGTGACAAGCAATCGCCGCCTTCTCAGCGTGAACTCAGTAAATGGATTTACAAATGCCTTGTCACGAATGTGCAGCGGATCGGATGCTGATTGGGTCAACCGAAAGGAATCAAAGGCTGATTCCGATCCCTACACAACGGATAACATTCTATGTCCAGTTCTACCCAGGCCATTGGCCAAAGCCTGTTTGATTTCCTTGATGGAAAGAATGCTTTTGAAAAACTCGATGCCATTCGCAATGGCGATCTCGGCAGGGAAATCAATCGCTATGTCCACGACCAGCTTGAGCGGTTCCACATTGGTTCCTTTCAGGATTCCCAAGGTGAACAGCTAACCGGTTTGGGAGGTTCCCACGCTGGTGGCGGCCATGGCGGTTATTCCACCAGTGACGCTGTTGTCTTTGGTGCCCATGCAGCCGGTCAAGGTGAACGTGATCTGGTGGGCAGCCAGGAGCATCAGGTGCATGGCCAGGTTGATCTCACCCCATCCCTCGGTGGCATGGATAGCGAATTGGTGGGTGAAAGCCATCCCACGGAGCAGATCTTCAAGTCGCACCGCGGATGACGGGTTGGTGTTGCCTGAAGCGAGGGCCCCTGGGGGCAATTGCTCGATAGGGCCACCAGCCTGGAGAGCAAGCTCCTTCACCTCCATGGTGAAGGACTCGCCCAGGGGATTCAGACGTTGTCTTTGTTGCGCCAGGTCTTGGGGGACCTGGCGTTTTTCGTGGAACAAGATAAAAATTGAGACCCCCAAGAGTGGTAATCAATCGCGCCGCCAGCTGCGTGATTTTGAGATGGGATCTGGGGTGGTGTGAACTGGATCGTTTCAACGTGTCCGTCAAGGGATAGGCCAGATCACTGCTGCTGCCTCCGGGGGTTGGGGTTGTGGCGTTAGCGCGGAGGTCCGGGAACCCATCGGTCATGGAGCCCCCACGTTGGCCAGCGTTTCCCTAGCGCTCTTCGCAGGTCGATTGCCAGCCAACTCGAGGTTGACGTGGAGGACATTTAGAATCAACATTTGCTTTGACAACGTTGTTTCCCCAGCGCAGAAACTGTTTCTGCACGCCACCACTGCATTTCCAGGCCTTGCCGGCTAGGCCTTGGTCGTCTCCGGCCTCCCAGGTACACAGAACATTTTTGCAATTGCCGGCGCCTGAATAGGCATAGCCTGTTGGGCAACTGTTGGGCGTGGCCACAAGTTGGCTCTCCGCCGTTTTTGCCTTTTGGCCATCCCCGGAGGTGCTTTTGGTGTTAGCCTTTACACAACCCATGTAATCCCTCGCTTCACTGCAAAGTTTGTGGGTTGTGGAATCGAAGCCCTGGGTACGGCCCGGTAGGGGTACTGCGGCAAGCAAGAGAGAAGTGGCGATCAAAGCGGTGATCTTGCGACTCATCAGTCTCGTCCGTGTTCGAATTGGGCGCATGGCGTCCATTTTGCACCCTATTACTCCCTCATGGGGACCTCCAACCGTTTGGTTTCCCTTGGCCAGGTTTAATCGGCCCGATCGCGTTGAAAGTGGGGCCTGCCGGTGATTCCGGTGATTCACCACGATGCAAATCTGCCATTTCTGGTTCATGCAACAGGTCCTGCACCAGCTTGCTATCCCGACCAAAGGGAAAGGCTTTACCCGCCTAAACGGGGAGCTCAACCGCTGGATCAGTTCCACCGGAATCCAGCGGGGCGTGCTGCATCTGAGCTGCCTGCACACCAGCTGCAGTCTGACCATCAACGAGAACGCCGATCCCCGGGTGCTCCAGGATCTCCAGGCCTGGATGGATGCCGTGGTTCCGCAAGATGGCCGTGGTCCCCTGGACGGCAACGGCAAGCGCACCCGCTACCTGCACGATGACGAGGGTGACGACGACATGCCTGCCCACATCCGCACGGCCCTCACCGCCCAGACCATGACGCTGAGCATTGATGGTGGGTGCCTGCTTCTAGGGGTCTGGCAGGGGATTTACCTGTGGGAACACAGGGCACTAGCGCAGCGACGGAGGATCGCCTGTCACGTCATCGGCGAGGTGTCAGTCCCGCTCTGAGCCAGGTTTACCCCCCTTCCCAAGACCATCCAGCAGAACCAGCAGGAGATTCCGGCGGAGCACGCTCGACAAAGCCTATGGACTAAAATTAGTAACTTCAAGCCCTATTGCAGTGGAGGGTGAATTCTTGATTTTGGAAGATGCCGACCATTCAATTAATCACCGGAGCGATTTTAAAAGACTTTTCATCGAAGACGAAGCAAAATTCCTGCTCGCATGCCTAGCAAAGGGCTTTGATCCTTCATTCATTGTTGTTAGCCAAAGTAATCTTGAGGCTGCCCTGGCATACAAATCCATAAAAAGGACTAGGGATTTTCTTGGTGCTGCAACTTCGCCGTCCCAGGCCATTGATTTGCTAAAAAATACTAAGCCTGGGTTTGTATTCATCCACGAAAAAACAGAGGAGCCCCAATATGCGGATTTGGCTAAATATGTCTCGCAACTGCCTTCTTCTGTAAAGATATTGGTTCTGACTGACTGTTTAGCATTGGTTGAAAAATATGACTGGAAAGATGTCGATGTATTCATAGCGGATTGCGATATTTTCTTGCCAGTAAATCCTTTGGCCCAGGGCTTAATGGCCATGATTGCAGGCACTGCGTACCGGAGTCCTTCGGTCACAAGGTTGATCAATGAACTTTCGCTTCCAGTGGAGCAGCTCCCATCCCGGCACATTTCTTTGAGCTTGCGAGATCAACAATTGCTCGAGGCCTATGTTTTGGGTTTGAGCAACCGTGAAGTTGCAGAGAGCTTAAGTCTTTCTGTGCGAACTGTTCAAACCTATAGCGGAAAGCTTCTCTCGCGATTGGGAGTTAATAATCGCCAGAAAGCATTGCTTCGCATTGCCCAGCTGGGAATTTCAGTAATCCCAAAATTTTTTACAGGTAATCATCGCTAAGGTTTGTATGCATTCCTGTCCGGGATAAGTTGGAAGGTTAGGCTCACAACGAGATAACTAGTTCTTTCCCCCCCCTCTCTCTCTCTCGAAAGATGACGCCTCTCTATTCGATCCCTTTGCCCTGCCAGGGGGGGGCTTGATGGAGAAATTCAATGCGTCTTTACGGCGAGGCGCTCAGAGCTGATCTGAGAAGGCGGATGAGCCCGCCTCAAAGCCAAAGCTTGAACAAGGATTAAATGAGGGATGTTCGCCAACGCAGGCGCGGGTCCCTGCGCAGGGGCGTGGCCCCCAACCATCTGAAAGCTCGTCTTCAGGAGTCTCAAGCATCCGCCGTATTGCTGTGCCATTGGGGCGAATGACCTATGGGTCGTCGTTGCCTCAATGGTTACTGGCGAAGGCGATCCATTGCCCATCAGGTGACCAGGCTGAATTCATAGCCCCCAAGATGTCTGGAAAGATTTCCCCTGGGGAGACGATTGGAGTTGAGCTTGGAATGCCGGTGATCTGGTGCTGGTTCTATCCATCCGCATTTATCACCATGATTTGACCCACCCCATGAACCAAAGTGTGGCTAACGATCCTGAGGCCATCGGGAGATCACCTCATCCAGTGCTGGTGACGTGACCCCTTTTGCTGCTCCAGTTCTTATGAGAGCTGGTGGGTGATCAGGCCACTTTCCATTGCTGGAGGACTTCCAGAGGCGTACGCCCCTGGAGCGCCGAATGCGGTCTGTAAACGTTGTACTCGATTCGGTGCTGCTCTGCCAATAACCTTGCCTCTGGTAAAGATGAGAAAAGCTCAATATTCAAGAATTCATCCCTGAATCGGCCGTTGAATGATTCCACAAATGGATTCTCCCAGGGTGAACCTGGCGGGATGTATGCCGTTGCTGAACCATTGCCTGTGCACCACTCCTGCAAGGCATGGGCAATGAACTCAGGGCCATTGTCCATCCGCAGATGGGTCGGCGCTGGATACAGCTTGAGGAGATCCTCAATCGTGTCGATCACGTCAACAGCCTTGCACCTGCGGCCTACCCGAATAGTCAGACAGACGCGGCTGTATTCATCAATCACGTTCAGGAACTTGAGCCTGCGCCCGTCCATCGTCTGATCGAACTGGAAGTCGATCGCCCAGATGTGGTGCGGGTATTCGGCCCTCAATAGCTCCCTGCTACCCCCGGCAGGACGGGAGCGTTTCCTCTTGCGTGGTAGGGGCCTTTGCAGACCATCCTCACGCCAGATCCGTTGCACCCGCTTGTGATTGACGCTCCAGCCATCCAGCCGGAGTCGCCGGTAAACCAGCCGCCGGCCCCAGCGCACATGGCGCCGGGCCAGCTCACGGATCCGCCGTTTGAGCTTCTGCTCCTCGATGTCTACCATCGGCACAGGGCGCCGCTGGGTATTGCGGTGTTGACCTGTCAACCGGCAGGCACGCCGCTGGGAAACCCGGAATCGATCCTGCAAAACCACCACGGCCCTGCGACGACGTTCCGGGCTTAGAAGTTTCCCTCGGCAAGCTCCTTAAGCATGGCCTTATCGAGTTCTGCGTCTGCCAATAATCGCTTTAGCCGTGTGTTCTCCAGCTCGAGCTCCTTGAGGCGTTTGGCCTCTGTGGCTTTCATTCCCCCGTACAGCTGCTGCCAGCGGTAATACGTCGGGGCCGAGACCTCCAAAGCCCTACAGACATCGTCGACGCTCTGGCCTTGATTAAGTAGTTGCTCCGCGGTGCGGAGCTTGCGGATGATCTGTTCGGGACTGTGGCGCTTGCGTTTCATGGGGCTTCTCCTGGCCAATTCTGGCCGGTATGGAAGCTCTCATAAGAACTGGTTCAGTTTCTGGGGTCCACGTCACTGGCCTTGGTTTTTGAGACGCCCCCTGTTGGATTCGAACCAACGACCGGCTGCTTAGAAGACTCTGGTCTTAAACGCTAAAAGCTCTTGATTTGACTGGTATCTGGTGTGCGGCTGCCTTGGGTGTGAGAAGGAATGTGAGAAGGTTTGGGGTTTCAGGTTCGTCGGAGCCTGCCAGGGAAGCGTCTTGGTATCGAGCATCTGCTTTGCAAGCAGCTGCTCGATAGAGGGGGCGAGTGGTTGCGAGCGCGCAGTCTCGAGTCTGTGGCGAGGCAAGCAAGGAGCGCCAAGTCGCCATATTCAAGAGAAAGTCCGATTCCTTGAATAAGGCGACAGCGGGATCAATGTTCGAGAAAGGCGCTCACTTTGGCGTGCCGCTCGAGGGTGCGGAGCGGCTCTGATCGTTCTGCTCTCCACGTGTCGGGATTGCTGGCGGCCACGTCGCAGGGCTCCGCTGACACCGCAATGCTTCGGTCGGTGACGGCCGTCCTTCAGCGTGCCACGGCTGGGCCGTGGCGTGCATTGGCCAGCCGCCGCCCTCCGTTCCGGGGTCGGTGTTGGGAGGTGGTGGGCATAGCCGCTCTCCCGCGGCTGCGGTGGCCTGGCGGCCGGTCGCTAGTGAATAGCCGGGGTGAGGCTCCATCTTTCCTTGCGCGGCTGCGCGGGCGCTGCTCGATTCGGCCCGGATCTAGAGGTCTTGATTCTCAGCAAGCTGGAGCTACCACATTTGCCTAAGTTTTGCGCAGATCCATTGCCCCGCAGTCGCTCCGCTCGCCCAAAAGTGCATTTGTACTGGTAGAATAAGGGCTGCGCCAAAGGCCCCAAGCCCATCGCCTGCGGCAACCTCATCCCCTGATCTCGCCATCAAGGCTGCGTATTCCTAAGCGGTTGTGATGCCCCGATCAGTTGTCACTTTCGGCAACTGATTCCATGGCTATCTGTCATTCATCCGAGCCAAGTTCGGGCCCTGCTCGCTCCCTTGTGATCGCTGCCGGTGGAGGCCGCGATCTGGCCTGGTCCCATCAGCGGATCGCCGCAGAGCTACTCGCCCGTAGCGGCGGCCGGCTCGTCCATCTGCTGCTCCATGGCGGTGCCCGTGGCGCCGATGCTGCCATCGGCCGTGCGGCCCATCAGCTGGGCTGGCCGTCTCTGGTGATGCCGGCGCAGTGGCTGCTCCACGGCCGGGCCGCCGGGCCGATGCGCAATCGCGAGCTACTCCAGGAGGCCATTGCCCGGGCGTTGGCTCACACCTCCCCCAGTTCGAGCGCCTCTGTTTTGGTGGTGGCCTTCCCGGGTGGCGCAGGAACCGCATCGCTAGTGCAGCAGGCCCGCCGCATGGCTTCCCGCTCCCCGGTGCCCATTGCGGTTGTGGAAGTCAGCCCATCGGCTGTGCTCTGGGCCGCCCCCGCCGCTGCCCACTCCTGAAGCCTTCCGCGCCATTGGCGCTGCGTTCTGTCTCCGATCCATTCATTCCCCCTCCCCGTCATGGCTGTTCTCACCCCTATCCCCGCGTCCGCTGCTGTCATCGAGTCAGCCCCATCAGCGGCAGGTCCGTCCTGCTCCCTCCAGCGCGTCGCACCGCAAGGTGCGCCTGGCAAATCTGCTTCCCTCTGGCAGCTGGGCATTGAGGCCCAGGCGCTCACCAGCGCCATCGGCCAGCTTGCTGAGCAGCTGGAAACCGATGACCCCGAGCAGCGCGCCTCAGCTCTGGCTGAGCTAGAAGCGGCCCTCTTGTCAGAAGAGGGCAATAAGGCTGCCCTCGCAGCCAAGGCCGATGCCACCTGCTGGGTGATCGAGCACTTGCGCGCCCAGGCCTCCTACCGCCAGCAGCAGGCCAAGCGCCTCACCGATCTGGCCCGCTCCGATGCCGGCCGGGCCGATGCCCTGGAGGAATCGCTGGTGTTCGTTCTTACCCAGCTGCAGCCGGCAGCCACCCGCTTCTCCTTCCCCAATCACGAGCTCAGCAGCCGCAAATCCCAGTCAGTGGTGATCGATGACGAAGACGCCCTCGACTCCGAGTGGCTGACCGTCACCACCACCACCAAACCGGACAAGTTCGCCATCAAGGACGCCCTTAAGGCCGGCCGCCAGATCACCGGTGCTCAGCTCCTCAACCGCCGCTCCTGGCGTATCCACTGACGGCCACAGGTCGTCCGTCAATGGGCCCGCTGCAAGGGCAGGCCCGTTTCGTTTCACCAGCACTCACTTTCTCTGCTTCATCGCCATGAGCACCACCGTCTTCTCCCCAGACCAGATCGCTGCCCTTTCAGCTCCACTCGATCGCGCCAAGGTCAAGCAGCGCGAGCAGGGCCGCGCCAAGGTTTCCTATCTGGAGGGCTGGCAAGCAATCGCAGAAGCCAACCGTATCTTTGGATTTGACGGCTGGCAGCGCGAAACGATTGCCGTGCAGTGCGTCGCTGAGCGGGAGCGCACCCTCGGCAGTAGCAACCGCGCCGGCTGGGGCGTTACCTACACCGCCCGCGTTCGCATCTGCGTTGGTGCAGATGCGGCAAGCCAAGTCATCCGTGAAGGCAGCGGCGCCGGCCACGGCATCGACGCCGATTTGGGCCAGGCCCATGAATCGGCCCTCAAGGAGGCCGAAACCGACGCCATGAAGCGCGCCTTGATGACCTTTGGCAATCCGTTCGGCCTGGCGCTCTACGACAAGCAGCAGCGGGAGGTCACCAGCTCCATCGCTCCCACGTCCTCCCGCCACGTACCGGCACCTCAGCGCAACAGTGCCGCTGCCGAGCCCATGGCAGAGGTGGGCCTGGAGCCCCTCGATCCAGCCACTGTCCAAAAGATCCTGGCCACCGTGCGGGGATTGCCCCGCCCTGCTCTGGAGGGCTTCACCAAGGCATTCCGCAAGCGGTTCCAGGTGCCGCCTGATGCTCCCTCGATCGCCGACCGGATCTGCCAGCGGCGGCACCACGACTGGATCGAGACGTTTCTCGTGTCGCACACCGCCGACAGGCATCCCGCGGTAGCGGCTGGAGCTGCGTCAGAGGCCAGATGAGCGGATCCGAAGTGGATCCACCTCATTGGGCTATGGGTGTAGACGGGACCGGTCAGCTCCAGATCTGTTGCTCTTGCCAGCCCACAGGGCAGCCCATGGCTGCTTGCTGCTCGCTTGGCATTGGTGAAATGACTTTCGCCATGCGCGAGGGCCAGGTGCTGAGAGGCGCAACCTTGCGCACGATGATGGCCATCACGACAAGGTAGTTGTACAGATTCTTGGATGGCTGGACGCCTTCTTCGTCAACATCATCCAGCACAAGGAGGTGCTGGAGCTTCTTTATCTTCGGGAGCCGCTTGACGATGAGACGGTTCCAGAGCCGGCCGTGGTGGGCGCTGATATTTCTGAGCAGATTCAGGGAGTGCAAGACACCATTCAGCACCTGGGCCGTCGGCATTCCCAGGGATCGCGCCACCTTGGTCTTGCTGTCCAGCTCTGTTGCAGCAATCCAGACGCGCAGCGTGCCAAGGGAAATCAGCTCCGTCATTGCCCAGATCGGGGGAAGCTCGGGCTCTGAGTAGGTCTGCTGGTAATGAATCACGAAGGTTTCATTGCTTTGCTGCAGCTGATCACGCAGCTGCTTGATCTGTTTTTCGTGATTAAAGTCAGGCCTAAATAGCTGCTGCTCAAGGTAAGAGTGGGGGCCATGCTTGATGCTCAGCTCTTGAACCCAAGCTGATCTGGCGGCGATTTCGATTCGCTCAATGGCGTCAATCACCAGCAACCGAATCAGACGGTCCCTGTCATAGAGCTCAATCACCTGCTCAAAACTGGAGCCAGGCTTGAAACGATGGCTTCTGGTCTCCCCTGGAGCTGGAAGTTCTTCAAAAAACAGCCAATACGCGCTCAAGCGGTAGTAGCCGATCAGTTCGAGAGCATTCAGCGCTAGGTCGTCTGACCCAACCAGCAGACCTCGATCGCGTAACTGCTTGAGCTGGTCTGGAATGTTCAGCGGAGGCTTGGAATACCTCAACAAACGTCCGCTGGGAAGAGTGACCCCCCTGTTTGGGCATGCCGGGAGCCGGCAGAGGCCTGGAGGGTGTTGCTCCCAAAAAAATAGCAGGTGGGTCAACCGTCGCGAGATCGGCCCAGCAAAACCGCGGCAGCCAGACGATTGGAGGCGTGCTAGTACAGGCGTACGCATCAAGAGTGGTTCATGGGTGTCTCTCTCCCCCGGTCAATGGAGCTGACTGCAAGGCTCGAAACCTCTGTTGAGGAGTGGCCGTACCTCGATGGGGACGTGCTGGTGAAGACCCGCAGCCGCAAGGTCTGCATGACCTGCCACTGGTTCCGGCACCACGCCGGTGCGAACTGCATCCCCGTGCTCACCTGTCAGCTGCACCAGGGGCTGATCGCCCATGGCGAGCACCTCACCAGCCGCTGCCAGGGCTGGACCGACGACATGGTGCGCCAGAAGGGGTGGGCGCCGGAGGTGGCCTGAGCAGCTCCCGATGAACGTCACGGACAGGCCTGGCCGGGTGCCGCTCTCTCCCCAAGAGGGCTGGATCAGCGACGGCCGGCAGGTGCTGCATTTCCAGCCGCGCCGCTACGACCGCTGGAGCCAGAGCCTGGAGGTGACACTCGGGGAGTTGATCCCTGGGGAGGCCGCGCCCCTGCTGAAACGCCGCAGGGAGCTGACGAGGGAGCAGGCGATCAAGCTCTGGACCCAGAAGCTGCGGCAGGGCTGGCGGGCTTGTGTGCCGCAGTGGATACCGCCGAAACCACCCCGATCCTGAAAAACCACTGCGTTGGCTTCTGCACGCCACGATGTGGGCACGTCATGGTCTCGCTGTGCTTCTGAACCCGTTCTGTCCGTTCAGCACGGCCAAGGTGGTGGCCCTCAAGGCCACGGTGTTTCTATTGCTCACCCTGCTGATCAAGGCGAGGGTGCAGATTGCGGCTGGCTCAGCACTGGGTATCACCCTGTTGTTGCTGCAGACCCTGGTGTTCCTGGCCATTAGCGGTGGCCTCGTGCTGGCGGCCGGCGGGGCCGCTCTCTACGCCACGCAGCAGCGCCGGCCTTCAGCTGCCTGAGGTTGACCCATGGCCGTTGAAGTTGCCCTGGCGATGCTGCAGCGGGATGGTCGCTGGCTGATGCAGCTGCGCGACGAGATCCCAAACATCGTCGCCCCCGGTTGCTGGGGACTCTTTGGTGGGCACCTCGATGCCGGCGAAACGCCGGAGCAGGCGCTGCGGCGGGAGCTCCTAGAGGAGATCAGCTGGCAGCCAAACGAGCTGGAGTTCACCATGGTGCACCACATCCATCGGCGCACGGCCCACGTCTTCCACTCTGAGCTATCGGTGCCTCTGGAGCAGCTGCGGCTGTTGGAGGGCCAGGACATGGCCCTGGTGAGCCCAGAGGAACTGCTGTCTGGATCGATCTGGAGCAGTCATCTGGGTAGCCATCGTCCCCTGGCCGATGGGCTGCTGGATGTGATGCAGCACGTACTTCAAAGACAGACCTGAGCAGGCGCAGCCCTGAGTTGTTTGTCCAATCCCTCCATAAATCTTGGGCTATTAAGCCCGAGCTGGAATCACAGCAAAGAAGGTCAAGCTCCAAGCATCCCTTCTCTGAGATGGGATCCCTTTCCTTTCCTGTCAGGCTCCAGACAGCCGATCCGCGAATCCACAGCCACTCGATCGGCAGGCCTTGGTGTGAGGAATGGACTGCCGCAACCGGTGCTAAGGCGTCCACCCACGGGGCGCCTTTTGAATGCTGTGCAGCTGGGATCCGCACCATGGCCGTATCGAACTGGGACCAGCGCTACCGCGAGGGCAGTGATCGTTGGGAGCTGGGCATGCCAGCGCCACCGCTGGAGACCTTTCTGCGCACTGACAGCCGAGCACCCCAGCCACCGGGTCGAGTGTTGGTTCCTGGCTGCGGCCGAGGTCATGAGGCTGCCTTACTGGCCGAGTTGGGTTACGAGGCGATCGGGCTGGACTTCAGCAGCGAGGCCATCCATCGCGCCCAAGCGGTGCACGGTTCCGATCGCGCTGATTTGCGCTGGCTACAGGCTGATCTATTTGACGGGATGGCACTGGCGGCAGCCGGCATCAACCCCGGCAGCCTGAAGGGCGTGTTGGAGCACACCTGCTTCTGCGCGATCGATCCAGCTCAGCGCGGGGCTTATCTAGAAGCTGTGCAGAAGTTGCTGGACCCTGGGGGCTGGTTGCTGGGTCTGTTCTGGTGCCATCAGCGCCCGGATGGTCCCCCTTGGGGCAGCGACCCGGCGCTACTGGAGCAGCAGCTGGGGGAGGCCGGATTCCACCAGGAGATATGGGAGCCAGCACAGGGCTCAGCCCCCGAGCGCGACAACGAATGGCTGGGACTCTGGCGGCGCTGAGCACCTGTACAGACAGAACCTGCACACCAAAAACGGAGGAGTAATGCAAAAAGCTCGAATTATTGGAGCGCAGCGCTCAGGGCCTTGTAGCCACCGTGGACCTTCCTACGGGCAGACCGTTTGAGCAGCCTGCGATGACGGTGAGAAATCGAATACCAGCCCCACTGATGGGCGCTACATTAAAGAACGTATTCGACTTGATTTCCCATGCTCACCGGCTCGGATCTGCTCGCCAAGGTAAAAGAGCTAGGCGATATCTCCAAGTCCGAGTTGGTGCGCGAATGCGGCTATGTGAGCACCAAAAAAGATGGCAGCGAGCGCATCAACTTCACTGCCTTCTACGAGGCGCTGCTAAGCGCCAAGGGTGTGAACCTCGGCACCGATAGCGCCGGTCGGGGCACTGGCAAGGGTGGCCGCAAGCTGAGCCACACAACAAAAGTGCAGTTCAATGGCAATCTCATGGTGGGAAAGGCCTACACCGCCATGCTCGATCTCAAGCCCGGTGACGAATTTGAAATCAAACTGGGCAACAAGCAAATCAAACTGATTCCCTTGGGCGGCGAAAAAGAATCTTCTACAGAGGGCTGAAATCCATCCTTATAAGGAGTACTCACCAGCCCTGCTTTCAGGTTTAGCCAGAGCTGAAAGCAGTAATTGGGGAGGCATCTATGCCACGACGCCTGCTGGTGGGTTAAATTTAGCTGAGGTGCATGGCCGCCCAGGGCTCAGCGCTGGTGTAGTCGTTTCGAGTCCGAGCGGCCATGCACCTTCCATTCCACGATGGCAGCTTTAGACATCAATCTTGCAGTAACTCTTCTAGTAAGCGCTGGACCACTTCCGTCCTGGTCTTTACGCCAAAATGATCGCGCAAGCCGTTGATCTTCTCAAAGGTTTTGCGAGATAAATTTAGCCGCACAGTTACATTAATGGAATCGTGGTTAATGCTTTCTTCGGGTTCGGGATTCATGACAGGGCTGGAAATGGTTGAAATGAGTAGAGCGGACGAACTGCTAAGGTCTTTCGGTCGGTGCCTGCGATGCCTCGACAGGAGAGCTCTGGCAGGAATAGATGTTGCCCGACGCTTGGCAAATGTACTCGGTTTTAAAGTTTGAGTACACAAACGTATTGCCACCCTTTAAGACGACATATCCGATCCCTAGCCATTGCTGAGCACATATCGCCAGTATTGACGTGCAGATGAAGCTCATTGGATTGCTTCGCAATTGATGGCGGGATTGTCTTGCTTTCTGGGCCTCTTCTTGTTTAGCTTTTTCTCTTCACGTTGCCGGGCTTCCTCGAGGAGGAGCTTGACCAGTCTTCTGAGGTAGGGACTTCTTCTCAGCTTTGCAATTTCAATGTCTTCCAGCGCCAAAGTGATCTTGTCTTCAAGCATGTAAGAGGCCGCCCTGAGTAAGTGAACCCCTCGCGTCTCGGGCTTGCAATCCAAAAGCTTGGTATATGCCGCTATTGCCATTTTGTGGTTCCCTTGCCTTGCCATGGCATAGCCATACGAATGCCAGATGTCTACAAAGTTAGGCTCGCGATAAATGCACTCCCTGAAATCATCAGCTGCTTTTCTGTACCAAGAAAGACGAGCGTAATAAAGGCCTCGTTGATACAGGCAAAAAGGGTGCCTCTGGCACTGGTCCATTCCGGCAGACAAGACCTTGATGGCTAACTTCAGCTCATCTGCTTCGGCGTACTCCTTCGCCGACTCAATCCATTGATAAACACGCCAGTCCACACTGTGATCTGGAAATGCCGATAGGTCCAGCGGTAAGGCTTCAAGGACCTCCAGCGTGACTCTGTTTTCCTGGGTCTCCATGCTTGTTTGCTTCTGCCACTGCTTTTAGTTCCGAGGCCGATTTGCTGATTCCAAGTGGATGTGGAATCACCCTCAAGTAACCAGAACGAAGAGAGGGCAGCAGCACGGGACAAAAGTCCACCGGCCGCAACCTCACCCAAGCAAAAGGACCATGGAAGCCACTAAAAACAACAACTGGCCAGCACTGGGCGCAGCCGTTCTCATCCTTTGCGGAATCTGTACTGCTTGTGGCGGCGGCGGTCAACGGATGACTGACTACCAGCGCTCTCAAGTTCAAATCCAACAGCAGCAGCTCAATCAGCAGGCCATTGATAGCACTCGTCAATCAGTTCAGAGCAGTCAACAGACTGTTATGCAACTACTTAATCCTCCAACCCCTGACTATGGTGTTGACCCGAACCAATCACAGACCAATTGCGTTACTGGGACTGACTACATGGGGCGGTTGGTGACCCAGTGCAACAGCCAGTGATTGGCTATCGACAAGCTCGTTGAATCACTGTTGATTGAAGCTGCTTGATGGCGCTGCCTTCTGGAGCCTTATCGGAGAACAACAGGGCCAGGGCAAGACCTTGCTGTTTGGTATTCAGTGCCGATTGGATTGCCCCGCGCCAGGCCTGTAAATCAGATCCCAATTTTCGAATCTTGGCTTCCGTTTCTGACATGACTTCAGATGATCCTGCAACCAAGTTGTAACTAGCAAAATCACCCCCTGAGGCTCCCTTTGGCCGGACTCTTAATGTGAGTCTCTGGTTTGGACTCAGGGGCTGAATAGGCCAGGCAATGGGTCCTTCGATGCTCTTGGTGCTGGACGCTAGCTTTTGCCAGAGAATCCCATCTTGGTTCTCAAGGCGAAGCTCATTTAAGGGGCCTTTAACAACAATTGTTGGTCGACTAACCAATGCCCGCAGGCTGGATCCTGATCCGATCTCGGCGGCAGATGCCCCTGGCGAGACCACACAAACACTGCCATCGCTACTACTACGACTGCCTCCCACCGCACTGGGGGTGCCGATTCCGACGAGTTCCCTGATTTGCTCAAGCAGACTGGGCTGAGGAGGTTTTGGCTTGTTCGCGGGCTTAGCGGCTGATGCCGCACTGAGCTGGGGCAATAGCAATGGGCCTGACAAGCAAAGTCCCAGAAGCCAAGGGCTGAGTCTGCTGTTGGCTGTTGCCCGGTAGGAGGAGGTTTTTTTCATCTTTCAACGCCTGCTCAGGACGACGGCTGTGAGAGTTGCTAGTGGCAGAACCAGGGGGATGAGAAAGAGTGTGCCTCCCACCAGGGGCGTCACTGCAATTTGCAGGGCCACCACCGTAGTGGCAATGGCGATGACTCCCAGCCAGAGAAGTTGTCTTGATCGCCTTGTCTCCACTGCTGCAAGGACCACCCCAAGACCTGCAGCAAGTGCGGCCGTGGCACTTTGAAGCAGGGGGGTAAGCCAATGGTGCATGGCAACGGATTGGGCCAGGACGGCCTGCACCAAGACACCTGGGATTGTTGAATCCGCTTGCTCCAGACTGCTGAGGGCCCGCTTGGCTGCCCAAGGGGCCACAAAGACATCCTTCCTGCTGTTGGTTGTATTAACGCCGTAGCCATTACTGCCGACAAGCAGGATCGGGGCTCTGAGTTTTTCTAGTGATTGACGATCACGCATTGGCGTGATCATGCTTTGCCAGTTGATGGACCAGTCGATGATTGATTCTGACGGGATTTGACCTACTGGATTTTTGCTGACTGCGACTGCAAAGTGTTTTCCCCATAAACCATGGTGCAACTGAAGTGGCACCAACTTCTCCTCTGCCCGATTGGAACTTGTTTCGACTGACAGATCAAAGGATTGAAGCCCTGTAGCCGTCAGTTCCTTTAATGGATGGGACGACCTTCCAGAATTAGCTGCATCTGTTTTGGACCCGAAGTACCCAGCAAAAAGGCTTGGCCGCCGTTGCTTCTTGATCGTTGTCAGGAATTCCTGGTAGGCCTTTGGCTCGGATCCCTTGGAATCCAGAACGAAGTCCAGGGCTACAGAGGGGACGCGTTCAGGTGGGGCGGCTTGCAGAACCCTGGCTAAAACCTGGCGGGAAACCTGATCGCCCTCCTGATTGGGATCGACACCGAAGTCTTGATAGGCCTTGGCATCGAGCATGAGCAGGGGCAGCGCCGCAGTTGTTGGACCTTCCTGGTGAGTGAGCTGCCGCCATACGCGCTGGACATTCAACCGTCGATCAAGCAATCCCAAGTTCACCGGGTTCCAGGGGACCAGATCGTTGGTGGCGCCGAGTACCACGGCAATAGCCGCTGCAACAAGCTGGGGCTTTTGGCTGCTCGCTAGGCGAAGCTTGATTTGTTGACGCTTCCTGAGAGGCAGGGTGAAGCCCGTGGCATCGGTGCAGCTCACAGCGCTAAGGAGTAGTTCGCTGGTGGCCGGGCCTTCTCGGCCGAGTAGATCACGGACGGCTCCTATGGCATGGGCAAACGGAACTCCTGCTTCCAGCTTCTCGAGCAGGCTCAACACTGTGATGGCAGCAGCCTGGGTTGGGACTTTTTCGCGGAAGCAAAGGGTCCAGGGAATTCCAGCGCCACAGAAGGTTTGGGCCAGATCCAGCCCGCTGCAGCTGGCCAAAACGGCTAGACCCAGACCATTGGAGGCGGCGGTTTTTAGTTCCGGTGTGAGTGACGCCCCTGCTATCGAGCCGCCATCACCAAGGAGTAGCCGCCCACCAGTGGAGGGATCGGCATCGGAATGGCCTAAGAACGCCAGCAAATCCCACCCTTTGGCTTGAGCCAGGGCAGATCGAATCGCAGATGGATGGCACTCAGCCCCCCGCAACACGGTGAGATGGATCCGTCCCTGTCGCTTGAGGGCTGAAAAACGCTCCAGTTCTGGGCTGAGATCGAGACCGCGTTCATTGCCGACAAGCAGCAGAACCCGGGTCAGACGGCCAGAAGATCGATTTGACTTGAGAGCACAGCTGGCTTGACCCAGCCGCCAAATGGGGCGAGCAAGAGGAAGCTGCTCCCAAGGAAGAAGGGCCAGTTGGCCCGTTCCATCGAAGCAAGAAATCCGTAGCGGCAAGCCTGGATGGCTTTGCAGGGCCTGCTGCAGCGGTAGCCAGCTGCCGTCTTCTAGCCATTCGCCCAGCAACACACACAGGCGTTCGGCGTAATGGCGCACCGCATCAGCTGTTGGCCTGCCTTGCTCCAAATGCAGGATCAGTTTGTCGATCCAGAGGTCTCGAGAGCGGAACAGTTGATCAGGGATGGATAAGCCAAAGGAGCGATTACCCGTAGGACCCTGCAAAAAAGCCGTTACGACAGGGCCGGTATCAGCCCTGTGCAGCTGCAGATCAAAGGACTCCATCAGCTCTTAGGCAGTTGCAGCAAGGGCAGTTCAATCGGTTCACTGGATCCAAAAGCAACCGAAACGGCCAGCAACTCGGAGCTGGAGGGGAAGTTCAGATCCAAGTTGTCGCTGTTTTCACTGGTGATGGATTGAACGTGCTCCCCCTGGCGCGCAATCAGGGTCAGGCCATCGGGAAGAAGGTCACCGATCAGTGCAGGTGCAAGGCGTAAATACAGACCATCTGGGTGGATCGGGATCAGGGATAGATCGAATCGCTCAAGACACCGCTGGGCTGCCAGACCAGTGACAAGCGACCCATCTGCCAGGCCAAGGGGAATAGAGACCATGGCCAGAGCCCCCTCAACAGGAGGCAAACCAACCCCACTTCTGGTTGCACCGGCTGTAACGGGAACCAAGCCACCACCTAGGGCAGCCAGGCTTTCATCGAGTTGACCGTTCAGCCAATCAAGAACTGAAACCACCGTCTTTTGCAAGGCGGTGATGGGATCAGCTGGAAGGGCCAGACGGGGCAGAGCGGCAGGTTCAAGAAGCTGAACCAAGGTCAACAGCCGATCAATCCCCCCTTTGAAGCAAGCGGTATTGAGCACAAGAGCGGCTGAGTCGGAATCAGCGTTTTTGGCTTGAGCCAGAAGCTCCTCCCCTGTCAGGACCCCAGGGAAATAGACGACGTTGTTCTCCTCATCCACTGCAGCAGCAAGCAAGAGCTGCGGGGCCAGGGCTGAGTCTTCCCAAAAGGATCGTTTGACTAAGACCTCATCACTGGTGATGCCAGTGGTCGCCAGCTGGACCGAGAAACGGTTCAAGCTCAACAGCCGAGCGGGATCCTCGGGTTCGATGGTTGGACCAAAAGGCAAATCAAGGTTCCGATCATCCATGGCCTGCTTGAGGGCAGCCACGGCAAGAAGCCGGTCTTCGTGGGCAAACGCCAAGGGCAATTCGCCCAACTCGATTGCCCCTGGGGGCATCGGCATCACATCAAGCGGTTCTGCGGAAGAGGGTGTGTTCATGGCTGGTTGAGGTATTGCTGAATCCAGCGGCGTAGGGGGGCGACATCTCCCTCTCGTTCTGGCTCCAGCAGGTGATTCCGAAGGGCAGCAACCAAGCGTTCAGCCCCTTCTACGGACTGGCTGACGGCAGCAAAAGCTTGATGGCGCTTGAGGTCTTGGGCTGCGGCCGTCGCAAGGATGGTCGCGTGCTCGGTAGGGCGCAGCTTCTTGCTCACCGTCCCGCAGGTGGTGCCGCAGCGCTCGGCTAGAGGACGATTGGTGAGCCCCGCTGACCAGCCAGCCCAGAGGCAGCGGAGGAGTTCCGCGTTTTTCCCACTCGCAGCCAGGACGTCTGGCATGAGCTGGTCCATGGCCCGTTGCAATGCATCGCTTACCAGCGCTTTGAGCTCACCACTAGATGGGCCAACGTCATCATCTGAATTGGCCTGCGAGCTGGGATCGACGGGCTCAAAGCCAACCTCAGCTGCTTGATCGAGGCTTTGGTTGGAGCTGCCGGTCAACAACAGGCGAACGGCCTTGGCGATCGCTTTCAGGCGTTCAGTGGTCGCGAAGGGATCCTGATCAGGAGCGAGCTCCCGGAGGAACGCTGGATCGGGCTGCCACCCCGACGACTTGCCGGTTCTGGTTTTGTAGTCGCGCTTAGCGGCGTCGTACAAAGGTCCATATCGGCTATGCAGCGCACACAAAGAAACGACGGTGTCATTTGTTCTCAGCTGCTCCTGGCAGGCCTGGCGGACCCGGCTTGGGCTGCTGTTGCGCAACAGGGCCCAGTCTGAGATCAAAAGCAAGCCGTGCTGCCGGAAGTAGGCCTTCAGCTCGTTGTTTGCCTGAATCTTGAGCCTTGCCCAATGGGGCAGCCCGCAGAGTGCTGAGTCGTAACTGCGCAGGATCTCAGCCGAAAAGGGCGTGTTCATCCCTTTGGGAAGCAATGCCAGTTGCGTATGAGCAAAGGGCTTCAGATCATCAGGCCCAATACGGAGCGTGAGCTTCCCCTCATCGTCGAGGGCGTAACTCGCCATGGCCAACAGCTCAAGCCCGTAGCGTTCTTTGTTGGCTCTGTGGGTTGCACAAAGCCAGGCTTCTAGAGCATGGCTGATGCGGCAGCGCAGGCAGAGCAAGGGCAGTGGGTCATCGTCCCGCATCCCCGCAAGGAGCAACGCAGTATCAAAGCTTCGTGATGGCTCTGGCTCTTGGTCATGGCCCTGGCCCAAATACTGGGCGGCGTCTGCCAAAAGCCTGGGCTTGATTCCAGTGGTCGTGAGACTGCAGAGCTCCTGGTATTGCCCCATTGCAGCCCTGCAGGTCTGGCGCACCGTAGGAAAGCGAAGCTGGTTTTGCCCAGTCCACAGCGATCTGGAATCACTCCGACGCAGGCAGAACAAGAGGGAGGGGTACTCGCAACGTGGCTGCGGCCACCGCATCCGATGAGCATCCCCAGATTGACCCCATTCCTGTTGGGCGCTGCTGCCGCCGTTGCCGGGCTTCTTACCCAACCAGCCCAGGCCCAGATGTATGGCTATGGCAGTGGCTGGCAGCAGCCAAGGCAAAGCGGCCCGCTCATGAGGCCCAGCCAATCCGGAGGCATCTACCAGTCCAACCGACCCGTGATGCAACAACCAAGCTTCGGCCCACAACGTCAGATGCCCAGTCAACAGGGCAATGGCTACAGGAGCGGTAGCTATTTCGGCTGGTAGGTAGCCCAGGCAATTCACAACCCGACGAAAAGTGGGTCGATTTAGTCCCCGCTTTCTTTTGGTTCAACCGTTGAGATATGCGGCATTACGGCGTAACCTCAGAACAGCACCCGTCGTTGCAGTTGCATTTAGTGGCGGCCCTTTTGGATTGACATGGCTTGCAACTTCATCCGCCGCCACATTCCTTGTGTTGACGCTTTGGTGATTCAATCAGCAACAGCTTATCCAATAATTTTTACTGGGCTTGATTTAGTTGCTCCTCGTCTAATACGGCCAGAGCAGATGTCGCGTGTAATTTCGCCAGGGAGCAGGCCATGCGAAGCAACAAGGGGAACCAGGAGGCCATTTGCTATGCAAAAGGTTTGCAGATGGTGGCCATGACAGGTAAATCCTTAGGCTTCGTACACAAGGGGCTCGCCATCAGCCTCATGGCATCTGCGGCACTGGTCTCAGTACAGCCGGGTTATGCAGCTACTGCCAGGGTGGCACAGGCGAATGTCAACCAAAGCACCGGTAATCAGCCTGATCTGAAGGCGATGATTGAGCGGGCTGAAAAACTACGCACAGAAGGGAAGTTTGGTCCTGCGGCCACCATCTGGCAGCAAATATTGCTCGTTGTTGAAAAGTTGCACGGGCCAGATCATCCCGATGTAGCTAACAGCCTCAGTAACCTTGCGTTTCTTCTGAACACACAGGGACGGTATGCCGCTGCCGAACCGCTCTATCGCCGCTCCCTGGCCATCCGAGAAAAAGCCCTCGGGCCGGACCATCCCGATGTTGCGTCGAGTCTCAATAATCTGGCTTTGATACTGAACGCGCAAGGGCGGTACGGTGCCGCCGAGCCTCTCTACCGGCGCTCACTGGCCATCAGCGAAAAAGCTCTCGGGCCGGACCATCCCGATGTCGCTACCAGTCTCGTCAACCTTGCAGATCTTCTGAAGAATCAAGGGCGGTATGGTGCCGCCGAGCCTCTCTACCGTCGCTCACTGGCCATCAACGAAAAAGCTCTCGGTCCGGACCATCCCGATGTTGCGTTAATTCTCAATAATCTTGCAATGCTTCTAAGCAAGCAGGGTCAGTACGCAGCAGCCGAGTCTTTCTATCGCCGTTCTCTGGCCATTCACAAAAAAGCCTTCGGGCCGGATCACCCCGCCGACGCACCTGTCCTCAACAACCTGGCGTCGCTTCTGAGCGACCAAGGTCAGTATGCCGCAGCCGAGGCGCTCTATCGACGCTCTCTGGCAATTCAAGAAAAAGCATTAGGACCGGGTCATCCCAATGTAGCCATTCTCATCAACAACCTGGCGTTGCTTCTGAGCGACCAAGGTCAGTACGCCGCAGCCGAGGCGCTCTATCGACGCTCTCTGGCAATTCAAGAAAAAGTCTTCGGGCCGGATCACCCCGTTACCGCAGCTATCCTCAACAACCTGGCAGAGGTTTTCTATTATCATGGGCAATACAGCTCTGCCGAGCCACTCGTTCGACGCTCACTGGCCATCCGTGAAAGTGTTCTGGGGGCAAATCATCCCGATGTCGCCACAACGCTTGGCAAGCTGGCGATCCTTCTAGGCGAACAAGGTCAGCACAGCAGCGCCCTAATCTTTCTTGATAAATCTGCGAAGGCAAAGACAACTTGGTATCTAAAAGAACTTCCGCTGCTTCCCGAGCGAGATCGGACCGCTCAATTACGCCAACTAGGGGATGGGGATGAAAGGGAATATAGCTTCGGGATGATTGAGTTCTACCCACCCGCGGTCCAACTAGCTCTGGAGACCCGTCTCAACCGCCAAGGCTTGCTTCGGGATATTGAACGGAGTCAGGCCTTGCTGCTCAATTCACCTGGTGTTGATCGCATAAAGGTGAAGCAGTTGCAGGCTCTGGCCCAGCAACTGACATCTGTCACGTTGTCGATTGATCGCCGCGCTGAGGTGGCCAGACAACGGGGCAAACTGCAGGCTGAGATCTACCGACAGATCCCAGAGCTGCAGCTTCACCCTGTAACCACCGCTGAGGTAGCCAAGGCATTGCCGGCTGATGGGGCATTGGTGGAGTTCCAGCGCTACCAGCCCTTTGACGGGCGTAAGCAAAAAGACCAGCGCTGGGGCGCGGCCCAGTACATCGCCCTTGTGCTCAAACCCAACGGCAGCATCAGCGCAGTGCCTCTCGGAGCAGCAGCGGCGATTGACGCGCAGGTGCATAAGGGGCTGAGGGCCTCGGCGGATGGACTCTCTGATGCCGAGTCGATCTGGGCTCAGCTAAGCATCCAACTGCTCAAGCCCCTATTGCCTCAGCTGACTGACAGCCACCAATGGTTTCTCTCCCCTGATGGTGAGCTCAACCGGGTGCCGTTTGCCGCACTGCCAGCCCCGCAGCAAATGGGTACACCCCTGGCTCAGGCGGTGCAGCTGCGGCTGCTCACCACCGGCCGGGAACTAGTTCGGCTCCAACAACCCGCACCGCCTGGCAGTGAAGCACTGGTGATGGCCAATCCCAACTACGAGCGCCCCAGCACCAAGCCGCCGCCAGCCAGAAAGCCCGATGCGGTGTCCACCATGACTCAGCGACGCTCAGCGGAGATGGGCAGCAACCAGTGGAATCCGTTGCCGGCCTCAGAACTTGAGGGGCAAAAGGTGGCGAAGCTGCTGGCTACCGGGCTGACCAGCGGGGCAGCAGCCACGACCACGGCGCTGCAACGCCTGCAGGGCCCCAGGGTGCTGCATATTGCCACTCACGGCTTCTTTGTCGCTGATCAGGAGACCAAACCCACAGAAGGAATGCGAGCAATCCAGGAGGGGTCGCCGCTGCTGCGCTCCCTGCGCCAGGAAGACCCCCAACTGCGCAGCGGCTTGGTACTTGCCGGCGCCAACCAGCCTGACCTCGACCCCAACGACGACGGATATCTGACCGCGGCCGAGGCGGTGACGCTGAACCTCAAGGGAACTGAGCTGGTAGTGCTTTCGGCATGCTCCACAGGCCAGGGGGAAGTGCGCACCGGTGAGGGTGTCTACGGGCTACAGCGCTCGCTAACCGTGGCAGGCGCCAGAAGCACTCTCCTTTCTCTCTGGAAGGTGGATGATGCGGCTACGGCTGAATTCATGACCCGCTTCTACAAGCGCCTTAAGGCAGGAGAGGGAAGAAGCGACGCTTTGGCCGCTACCCAGAAGGAGTTCCGCGACGGACAGGTTCGTGATCCCCAATCCAAATCGGTCTGGAGTTCGCCGTATTACTGGGCAGCCTGGCAGCTGGTAGGGGATTGGCGGCCTATCAAAGGTCTCTAACACCAGTGGTGACAATGGTTTAGCCGTTTTGGAATCACCCGCCTGACGTTCGAACGAGAGGAGTGCGTACCGATCACTGGCGCTCGCCACTCAGATCATGAAAAGCCTTGTTCGTTTCCTCGCAGTTGCTGGTTCCATCGCTTCAATCTCGGCAACCGCAGTTCAACCCGCATCTGCTCAATGGGCTACCTACGGACTGAGCCGCCAACAAATTGAGCTCCAGCGTGGAAATGGCTGGTCTAGTGGCGACTATTTCGGATCTGGTGGCGGTCCCAGGAGTCAGTATCAGCGTGTAAGCAATGACTACTCACCCGGAATGGACCAGAACATCCGTTATCGCTCTGGCTCCTGTGCTCAATATATCTATTGCTGATCTTGCCTTGTTCTCATTCCATTCCCACCCGCATTTTATCCGCGGGTGGGTTTTATTTTGTGTAGGCATCTGTATAGATACGTGGTTTCTTCAAAAAAGTCAGATCTGAGATTATTTGATTAAGTATTTATTGAGTATTCTTCTGTACACGTCTGGCGCATAGCTGGCCATAGCCCCTAGATCCAAGCTGGCACTTTTCTACCATTGCTCATGGGTTGCTCTCATCCACGCCTCGAGGGGGTGACTCAGTCTGCAGCGCATGCAGAGCAGGGGGAACGGGTCAGGCTCCGCTAGGCATCTTGTCAGCAGTTCCCTATCCTGCGCTGGAGTGGGTTACTCCCCTATCCATCCAAGCTGGTTTAGCCAGGATTGTGCTGCGGGGATGGGCTTGGCTTTGATAACTCCTGTGGACTCAAGCCTCTTGATCTCCGTAAAGACCTGCACAAAAAATAAATAAGTGGCTTATCAAAACCGAACACGCAGTAAGATCATGCGACATGATAGAGCGTATAGACTGTAACGCTATGGATAGGATGAAGCCGATTGCCCTGCGGGTTGTTCTCATGATTTCCACCTTGGCTATAGTAGCCAATGGAATTCAGGCAAGATGCGCACATGCCATTGTAGCTAACAGCAATAATGAAGAAAAAAGCAACATCGCCGAGCCAGATTCAAGGCCGATTTTTTTTAGATTAGTTTCTGAAGCAAATGAAAAATGCAAAAAACATGAGTTGGAGAAGAAAGAATTAGATCTGCGAGATGCTGAAAGCTTGTTTCTGAAGGCAAGAAGTCTTGCCAAAAAAGGAAGAGACGGCAATGGAATTAGGTCATTAGTGGATCTACAATACATACAGAACTGCCTGGTGAAACGAAATGACTGGGATGCAATTATTCAGCTCGCAGCTGAAATTAAAGAAAGCGTTGGGGAATATAAGACCGAATTAGAAAAAAGCCTATATCTAGACTCCCTTGACTGGGGAGGATGGGCTCTGTATAAGAGAGGAGAAATAGAAAAGGCGATTGACAGCAGAGAAGAGATTTTAAGGCTTGGCCCCGCAGAACCAAATTGGAGCCTAAATCATCTGATACTTATCATAGAGCAAACAGTAGGGATAGCCTCGGAAGCAAATAAATTCGAGAAAGCCGACCAATTAATAACAAAGGGCGACCAATTAGTTTCTAAGATGCAAGCTGGCGAAGAGAAAGACAGGCTAACCGCAGAAGTTTCAATATTGTTAATGAAATCCATATCAATGCAAAGGAGATCAGACTATATAGGTGGCTTAAAAATGGCCAGGCAAGCCGAAATGATAATCAAAAGCTCAAAGCAGCCCCCCATGTATCAATATCTTATGTACAGAATCTATGCAAACGAAGGCTCGTCTTATGAAGGACTTGATAAATACGTGCAAGCGCTAGAAGCATTCCAATCTTCACTAAAGTGTGCAGAAAAGATTTTCGGCAGCAACAGCAGAGAAGTTGCTGTTGGATACCTAAATATTGCCTCCCAATACAACGAAATTGGCAAGTATCAGGAGGCTATAAGCGCACTAATGAAAGCCAATGGCATCGCAGTCGATGTACTTGGCAATAATGACCCAGACACCATAATCATACATCAACTAATGGCTGCAGTTAAATTCAATATGAGGAAAACTGGAATTGCTGAATTAGCAGCACAAAGCGCTGAAATTAGCGAGTCTGAAAGGATCCAAAAAATAACTAAAGTCTATGACCCATTTATTGGGCAAATGGAGCTAAACAAAGCTGCTATGTTAATAGATCTGGGGAAAGCAGAAGAGGCGTTTTTGATTGCCAAAAGTGGTGTAACTAAGATTTCTGAATCGATCCAGACAATACTTCCTCGGCTATCAGAAAGAGAGAGAGTCGGAGCGGCAAATAGTATTGAAGGTGATATCCAGGCAATATACTCTTACATGAAAAAGATGAATGGCTTTGGGAAAGCGAATGAACTTGCATTGTTTGCTCGAATAAATACTCATGGGCTAATTCAAGAGTTAGCAAGAAGGCAAGTGGTGCTTAACCCCGGAGACAAGCAGGGTAAGCAATTAATCAAAGAGCTGGATGAACTTCACCAAAGAGGTGTTAACGAACTAGTGAGCCCATCAAGAAAAGAAGAATTAAATTTAAAAAAAAATGAATTTGAGCGTGAATTGTATTCGCGAATGCCGGCTCTTAGGCCATTATTAGTGTCAAGCGAAGATATAGGCAAGAAAATGGGAAGCGGAGGAATCCTTATTGAGCTTGTCAAGTATCGGCCCTGGGACATCAGCAAACCACGATCCGAAAGATGGAGCAATGCGCGCTATCTGGCACTTGTTTACAGCGCGAGACTGAACACTAGCTATTTTGACCTTGGCGAGGCAAAAGAAATAGATAAAATAGTAGACGAGGCTTTGGTTTCTGCCCAGGAAAATCTTTCTGATTCAACTGAGCAACTCAATAGAGTAGAAGCTTTGGTTTTCAAGCCTCTAATGAAAATAATCGCTCCATATAAGGAAATTTATCTCGTACCAGACGGAGAGCTCCATAGAGTCCCGTTTGCCGCCCTAAGTATTTTCCAGTCAAGACTCAAGAAGCTAAGGTTGCTGACAACATCCCGAGAGCTTGTGCTTGAAAAATCTAATTCATCAAGTACTGGGAAGCCAGTAATTTTTGCAAATCCGAATTACAACAAGGGTCTAAGTGGTGAACCACATACTAATGCTGGCAAAAAAGATAACGAAAGAGGATCAATAAGTGGGTGGGCGATTTTGCCTGGTTCGTTGGTGGAAGGGCGACAAATTGCGGATACATTAAAGGGTGAACTTGTAACTGGCGACGAGGCTACGGATACAAGGTTAAAAGCCATGAAGAGTCCAAATATATTGCATCTTGCTACTCATGGCTTTTTTTATCGAGCTGAAAAAGCATCAAGCGATGATCCAATGAGCCATAGTGGAGTTGTGTTGGCCGGTGCCAATGCTGGATTAACTGGCAATAATTTCGGTAGTGGAGTATTGACTGCCAGCTCTGTCTCTCTGCTGAACCTCACTGGCACAGAATTAGTTGTTCTTTCTGCTTGCGAAACGGCCAATGGCACGATACAAAGTGGAGAAGGTGTATACGGGCTTCAACGTGCACTATCAATCGCCGGATCACATAGTACTCTCTTGTCGCTATGGAAAGTTGATGACAATGCAACAGCCGCATTCATGAATATTTTTTATAAGCGTTTGAAGACTGGTGAAGCTCGAAGTGAAGCCCTAATTAATACACAGTCTGATTTTAGAGAGGGGAGGTTGTCGAAGGAGAAAGGCTGGCAAAATCCTTACTACTGGGCTGCCTGGCAGCTAACTGGCGATTGGCGTCCAATAGCAGGGCTCTGACACCGTCCCTAAACTATGAACCATTAGCTGGATTGCAAATGGAATCACCCGAAGAAACCTGGAACTAGGGGTAGGTGTCCGGAGGGAAAACCCTCCACCCATCAACAATCCCATGTTTTTCCAGCAGATCCGCCCAACCCTTGGTGGCGGCTACAACATCATGGACAACCAAGGTCATTACACCCAGGTACAACCCACCCTTGGCGGTGGTTGCAATATCTGGGACAACAAAGGTCATTTCACCCAAGTCAACCGCACCTTGGCTGGGGGCTACAACATCATGGATAACCAAGGACATTTCACCCAGGTTCAACCCACACTTGGCGGTGGGTGGAACATTTTTGGCAATTAGCAAGAACTGAAGCTACCCGCTCAAAACAACCCCCAAAAGAAATGATCCACTTTATCGAAGTCACTGCCCTGCTTCTACCAGTAGCTTTGTTTCCTCCCCAAGTAAAAGCCCAGTACTACAACCCCTACACTCAGTAATAACAGCAGTGGAATCGGGACAATGGTTATGGGTCTTCCAGAAACAATGAGATGAATCCCTACAACCAAATGAGCCGACAGTATCGCCAAGAGACATACGGGAATCAGCGTTATAGCCAACCACGTCAAAACTCCTGGTGTTGAGATGCCGCTCAAGTTGCCTCGCCCATGGGGCAACCGAACTGCCGCCTCCGAATCATTCCAGTAAACAGGTCTAGATCTCTACCAACTAAGCAGAGGCTATTTTATGCAGGAACTCCCGGAGCCCAAACGGTTCACGCTTGAGCTTGATGGCGAGATTCTACGCGAGATCGACGGCATCAGGAAATCCTGGGGCCTGCGATCCTATGGAGCCACTATCAGTATCTTGCTTAGAGAACTGCTTTGCCCCCAAGGACGAAGCGTAGAAGCTGTTCCCCCAGAGCAGTTTGATCAGACGCGACTTTGTTTTTTGACTGATAATCCTGTTCCCATGGTGGCATCAGTTGAATGCAAAAAGATCACCAAAATGCCAGGTGGAGTTTTGCTGGTCATTCTGTAGGTGTTTTAGATCGGTGAGATAGGTGCGGGCGCTGGAGGGATTTGGAATCACCTGACTTCCGCCAGAACTAGAGGTAGGTGTCCGGAGGGAAACACCTCACTACTACTTAACCAAAATGCGTACTCGCATCCTTGCTCTGATCGCTGCTACACCTCTTGCTTTGATGGCTGGAAGCAATGTGGCACAAGCCTATCCGCTGTCTTACTACGGCTATGAATCTCCTTCCAGCAGCTATTTGATGGTTGATGGCCCTGGTGGCTACTCCGGCATGGGTTTTGGTGGAAGGAATTGGGGAATGTATTCCGATAACTATGGCAGCACCACCTGCGTGTCTTCTGGCAACGCAGTGATGTGCTTTTAATTAAAATAACACTACCAATTTCTTCTTGTCATGGGCTTCAAAACAAATCTTCTGCTTCAGGCCTTTGCTGGAATTGTCATCGAGGGAGTCGTGGCACCAGCCCTGCAACAGGCTCCTGAAGCCATTGGCCGCTTCCGTTCTAAAAACAAATGGCACATTCATTTTTATTGCCTTAGTGCCTCAAATCCCGCCGATAGCTTTTGTTGCGTCAGTACAAACCCGATAGCAGCAAATCCTCTCCAGCTTCTCGAGGAAGGATCTCTCTCATCATTGCTGCCCCTGTTTCTCGTTCCTGTCCGTTTCTCTAAAGATCATTTGACTGGGCTGACACTCAGGCCTAGTTCCACTTCCATTCCAATCGGCTTGTCTAGTCATTGGATTGGATCTTCTACCAATCTTTCTGGGATGAAGATTGTGAATGATTCAGGTGTCAATCTTCTTTCCTTTCATCGCTCAGTTGATCGAATGGTGTTTGTTGCAGCAGGATCTACATCAGCAGCACAGACGGCCATGGCAGATCTAAGCATGAAAAATCCATTGTGGACTGAACTGAATTCACGTGGTCCAGCAGTTCCTGGGCTGCTTGCTCAGGCATTGGGTTGATCTGCTAGCAATCTCGGAAGCACGATGAGCCGGCCTTAACTAAAAGTAGGCATAGGGGGGCAGCCTTGTTTTCCCTTTAATTTTTAATCCCATGTAAGAAATTCGTATTAAGGCAGTCAAGCTTGTTGCTTCGGCCAAGTCCTCTTCACTTGGCATGCCCAAGGCTAGTGTCGGGGTTGACAATGGCTACGCAACAGGGCTGGGAAGGATTGTCAGCCAGCAAATAGCAGAACAAAATCGGAGGCTCTGGTTTTAGTCCCAGATTTGCAAGCAGAACTGGCCGAAATGCTCTTGATCCAGGCACTTCACTTTCTGCGTAGAGCTACTTCAGCCTTTCAGGTCTGGTAGCTCTTTCTTCTATTCAATCACGCCAGCCAAGTTTATGAATTCATCTTTGCAGCCTGTTCAGCCGATCTGCTCTCTTGCCAAACCCCGAGAGGCTCTAGGCCCTGTTGGGATCTGGCTGTGTCCTCTTCTACAAAGTTTTTGTCCTTCTGGCGACCCACAAGCCCTCAGCGTGACTGTGGAAGGGAGGGCTTGAAATGTCATTGGTCTTGACCAATCTGTTGGTAATTTGCTTGATGTTGTTTTTCTGTCTTTAGTTCAGAAAGTCAGATGTATGGCTTTCCTGTTGTCACCAGCCGGATTGCAGCAGGACTCACCCCAATGACTTTGAACCTAAGCATCATGCCTCCATCAGTTTCAGGAAAGACGTCACCGCTCTGAGCAGTACACCTGGGGCTCGAGGAGGGAATCAATCCATTCATGGCCGTGCAGGTGCAGCCAGGCTTGATCTCTGGATCTACAGCTCAGGGCCACTGCAAAGTCCCTCACCAACGGCGGCATGGAACGGGGATCCAGGGTCATCCCAACATCCGCTGACCATCGATCAGCAGTAGGGCTTCCTGTACGGCGGTGATGCAGCGATGGGCGCGGCGCTTGGCATCGTCCTGCCCCTGGGCGCGCTGTAGATAGGCCTCCATCGCCTCTTGTGTTTCGATCAACGCCAGCAGACCGGTCGTTCGCGCCGGGAGGGAGCCATTGGCGAGCAGGCGGCTGACCAGGCCCTGCTCCCACAGTTGCTCCCCTGGGGAACCTGGAGAGAAGAGATCCTGGTGCAGCACCGATAGAAGCGTCTGCTTGAGTGCATCGAGCTGACCGGACCGGAGGCGGCGGCTGTTGGGCAGACCCGATGCAGGCTCCGCACTCCAGCTGAGGCCCGTGCCTGGCAACCCCACGGTGGTTCGGGCTCCACTATTGAGGTTCATCGGGATGTTGAAGGAAGCACCGCGGCCCCCAACGGAGATCGAACTCAGCCCTCCCTTGCTGAAATTGAAGCGCAGTGGACCCAGGCGGGCAGAGCGGCGGAAGCGGAAGCCCATGGTTCAGCGGCTCTTCACGCAGTAATTCCCGGAGCCGTAGTAGCCCAGCGGGCAGGAGTTGCCCGTTTTCTGGATCGCCTCGCGGTTACTTGAAGGGCTACTGACGCAGTAGTTGCCGGAGGAATAAAAACCCAAGGGGCAGCTGCCGCTCTTCTCGATCGCTCCCCTGCTGTTGCCACCGCTCGAGGGAACGCAGTAGCTCCCGGAGCTGTAGTAGCCAAGCGGGCAACTGCCAACCTTTGGCAGGGGTTGCACCGGTTGCTGGGCCAGGGCGCTGCCGGCTGCAAGAGCCGAGAGAGCAAAGGCGATTAGCAGGGGATTGCGGCTCATCGCACGCACAAGTAGGGCTCCAGATTGGCGTGAATCACTGCAGCTCACCCAGGCGATGCAGGAACTGCATGGAAACAGTGCCGGTGCAAACTTCGGCGATGGTCAGGTGGGTTCTGCTGGGTGTAGCGCTCTGGGCGTCCACGGTCTGGCCGGCTGAGGTCCATGGCCAGAGCATGAGGGCCACCGTGTTTTCCATCGGCGATGGCGACACCATCCGAGTCCGTCAGGCGGGCAAGACCCTCACCGTGCGACTGGCCTGCATTGATGCACCTGAGATCGCTCAGACCCCTTACGGCCAGCAGGCTCGCGCGTATTTGCAGCAGCGCCTACCGGTTGGCAGGGAAGTAAGCCTCAACATCAAAACCACCGATCGCTACGGCCGCACGGTGGCCGAGGTGATCAGTGACATCAACCTCAACCTTGCACTGGTAGAGGACGGTCAGGCCTTTGCCTACCGCCAGTATCTGGGCGGTTGCAACGCCAGGGAGTACCAGGACGCCGAATACCGCGCCGGCCGGCATCGCTTTGGGGTGTGGCAGGTGGAGGGCGGCATCACCCGCCCCTGGGATTTCCGCCGGAGCCCCCGGGGTCGCCACATCAGCGATGGAACCACACCAGGAGGCCGCCGATACCGCTGCAGCGAGATCGGCTCCTACGAGCGTGCCCAGGAGTTGCTGCACCAGGGGCACAGCTATCTCGATGGCAACGGCGATGGCGAGGCCTGCGAAAGCCTGCGCTGATTGCATCGGTGGGGGGCCCCTGATCTGGACTGCTTGATCAGGGGGCGCTATCGGGGATCGCCGCTAGGGGAAGTGAATCCACATGGCCGTCGGGAGCTTGCGATCCCGGGCCAGGTTGGCCACGGTGGTGGCCAGGTCCGTGAGGGCGGAGGCTGCCGAACCTGTGCTCGGAGCCCTGCGGCTCGCTGGCGGATCGTCTGCTGCAAACAGCGGGTCTGGCAGTGCGTCGAATTCCATGGACGGCGACGAACAACAGGTTTCATCGCAGTTGTCGCTTGCCTCGATGGACTGTTCCGCCCAGGGCCTGAGCTTCAATCCGCTGCGGGTTTGCAGCAGGTTGACCTCGCGGCCCTCCAGTTCGCTGAGCTTGTCGAGGTCGCCAAAGAGCTTGCTGCAAGCCAGTGCCGTATGGGTGTTGCCGGCCGGATCGATCATCAGGGTTACGGCGTAGGGAACGCCGTAGGGCGATGTGCGTTGATACAGCACCTGATGCAGGAGGCAACGGGTTGGTAGAGGCTTAGCCATGAAGGTCACCTCCGCTGAGTGCAGTGCCGTGCGGGGCAGCAGCATCAGAAGCGATGCATGCCACGCCAGCACGATGCCGGCTGGGTAGAGATGGATTGACCCGACGTGACAGCCCTGTCAAGGGGCTGGGGTCAATTCCTGAGATGTGTCGCGGACGGTGTAAAAAAGGCGGTTGATGGGTCACCATGAATCTGCTGACAGAAAGCAGCACCCTTGAAGGGGAGGCCTGGGGAGGTGAGATTCCCTGGGCCTTTTCTTTGCGAAAAGCCCGGGACTCCCCGTGTCGCCCGGCCAGGACCGGGAGTGCCGCCCCTTGCCAAGGCGCCCATCAGTTCTATCAGCACCGGTTAGGTCTTGAACCACCCGTTGCCACCATCGGCAGTGTCAATTCCCAACCAGACCCTGAAGCAAAGCTTAAATGTTTGGTGGGTGGGCCTAGAATCGCGCGCTGGTGATTATTTAGCGCGAGTGTTTGCAGGCTGCGCACCACGGGCCCGTATAACAAAAAATTATTGGTGCCTTTGAGATCAACTGCACCGCATTGGGTCTTGCTTTCTCCTCAGCCGTCTTAGTCTGAGTTGGTGTGACGATTGCGAATCTGGCGTGTCGCGTCGGTCTGGCGACGGTGTAAGCCCTTGCGGCTGATCAATCGCATGATTTCGATGCAGTTCCTACATTGTTATCTGCGGCTGCTCACGGATATCCGCGCTCCAGCTAGATCGGCAAGGTTCGGGATTCACGCCATCTCGCAAGTGCTGACCCTCGATCTAGCGCCAACACCTGTGGCCTTCCGGCTTCAATGAGTCGTTGCGCCTCGCGTCAACCGTGGGCTGCATTCAAAATGATGCAGCTTCTGCATCATTGCCGTAGCCAGTTCCTCCGTCTCTGTTATTCAGGGATGGTCTTCGGGCAAGAGGCGCTGCCTATGCCCGCGTCGATCCGTTAGCACTGTCTCAGCGTTTCTGCCTGTTGCTTGTAGGACGCTGCCCATTGCCTGAGGCCCGGCTTGGAATCGAGATAGGCCTCCCACTGCTGGTCGGTCGACGTGGATGCCATGTCTTGCACGGGCGGCAACCCCAGCTTTCTGCGCAAAGCATTGATGTGCTCAACCATGTCTTTGTAGGCGGCACTGTTTAAATTGTCGCTGAGCTTGATGGTTGTGCACCACGGCTTTTTGTTGTTCACAACCAGAAGAGGTTTCTTTAATGCCTCCAGCTCAAGTATCGATTGCTTGAGCCCTGCTTCGTAAAGGGGTTTGGTGGTTTCAGGTCCTCGCCTCGTGCCTGGGGCTAAACCCGTGGAAAACCGCAGGAGCTCCATCGCTGGTTTGGGGCTTTCGATAGTGGCGAAGTCAAGACTGACATCTTTGCCGAATGGATCAATGTATTCAACCTGAAAGCCCGTGATGGTGTATTTCTTGACCATAAATGGGGCTGCCAGCATCATCGGCCAGAAGAACAAGGCACCTGCGACAGCGACGCTCACGGCGGTACTGGCATCGGTTCCAGAACCTGCATTTGCCGATTTCCAGCTGATAATCTCACCCGGTTTCAGTGCAAAGCCGTCTCTATTCTTGGCGTAATCAAATGCGATCTCACTTCCATCTTTGGATAGCAGCGTCAAGCCAATCTGCTTCCCGCTAGTTGGCTCAACGGTCTGAAAACCCGCGCGCGAGAAGGGATAGGTCGGAGGCTGTAATTCCTCGGCTTTCTTCTTGGCTTCCTTTGCGGCGAGGGGATCCGCTGAGCAGAGGGCCTCTTGGTCGGGGGTGAGTCCGCGACTTGGCCGATATTTGCAGTACAGCGGAAGGTCATTCGCTAACACAGGAAACTGGCCGGTCAACAGCGCTGCCGCGGATAACAGGCTGAGGGGAACTTGCTTTGATTTCACGACTTAAATTCTCCTATTGGCCATGGCTGGTCTCTGGCTTTGGTGATGGGTCAATGCCTCAAGTCCTGCCGGCATCTGCCGCTCTTATGTAGACGCTTAAGTGCGTCATTCAGGAGTGTCGTGATGAATGGTTGTACCCATGCGAAATCCGCATCAAAACAAGATCTCTCAGGATCTTGTTTCGTTCAGGTTTGATTACAACAATCGCCTATCTAGATGCAGGCGGTTGGCAAAGTCAGTTCGCCGGGAAGGCTGCTCTGCAGCAGCTGGTTTTGGATGCCCATCATTGGCGTCTATCGCCTCCTGACATCGCTGCACCAGCTCCTGCCTGAGGGCATCGGGATGTTCGATGCGAATGCCGCCGCCAAAAGCGAACAGCCAACTGCGTAGGTCGATGTCCGCTGCCACGGTCCAGGGGGGTAGATCCAACTCCACCGGGTAGGGGTGCCTGGAATCGGCCGGGCCGGGGTCGAGCACATGCGGCGCCTTGGGGTGATGCCACCAGCTGTCTGCGGGCAGGGGTTTGGAGAAGCGGGTGTGCTCGATCGGGTAGCGCTGCAGGCCCTCGCGAATGAAGGCAAAGGCCCAGGGGCTGCAGCAGAACCGCAGGGTCACCAGCACTGGGTTGCGGCGCTGGGCTGAGCTGCTGGCCACAACCAGCTGCTGCTCAAGATCACTCCCGAAGTAGATACCGCCGCTGTGGTGCAGCAAGTGCTCCAGCCGGTTGATGGCGGCTGAGTGCTGCTCTGCGCTGCGGCGCAGGTCGCCATCAGAACGGGCCATGGCGAGGCGATCGAGCCGTTCGCTGCGGATCAACCCCTGCTCTCGCCCCACCTGGTCCTCTTCAAACACGAGATACCAGCCCACGTTGTGAAAGATCAACTGCAGCGGCCACACCCGCAGCTCACCAGCGGGGCTATCGGCAAAGCTGCCCACGCCGGAGTATCGCTGCAGCAGCACGCGGCGGTGTTCAACGATCGCCGCCTCTATCGCTTCTGCCCGCCTTGGTGCGGCCAGTGAATTGCGCCGCACCAGCTGGGTGTCGACCACCGCATGGCGGGCATAGCTGCGCACCGGCGGAAGCCCATTGGCGCTGATGCCGGCCCAGCCCAACCGTTCATCCAGCTCGGCCAGCAGGTCCTGCGCCGATGGGTCTGCAAGTCGGCCGGCCGCCTGCTGCACCACGTTGTGCACCTCCCGCAACCGGGCAGGTGAGAGCACCGCGGTCCCCAGGCAGTAGCCATGGCGCACGTTGTCGTTGCGGTTGCGGAAGCCGTAGGGGGTGAGGAGCTTCTCGAGGTCCTTACGCAGGGTCGCCGTTTCGCCCGGCAGGTAGGCGCCGGGGATCGTTTCGGTGGCCGTGATCAGGTGCTGGTGCAGGTTGCTACCCCGCTCGGCTGGCCGGTCAAAGGGCACCTGCAGCAGGTGGCGCAGCAGCGTCATCACCCGCACAAACACCGGTCCATCACCCATTGGCGGCAGCCCGCCATGGATGGGTCCAGCGGCACGCGGCAATGGCGCCAGCTGAACCGGTGAGGTACTTGGGATCGCGCTGCAGAAGCCGTTGGCTTCCAACCAGGCCAAGTCGTTGCGGATGGCGCTGGCATCGGCAAAGCAGGCTCCGTGCAGCTTCCCCAGAAAGGCCGCAGCCCGATCGGCCAGATCGCCCTGGGGCAAGGGCGAAAGGATCGCCTCCAGCTCTTCTGCGCTGGCGGGGTCTGTGGCAGCCAGATCGGGCCAGGTGCTTAGCAGCCGGATCAGATGGAGCAGCCGCTCGAGATCCAGCAGGCGCGAGTAGCTGTGGCGCTGCAGCTTGCGCTCCCGGTTGGTGGCGGAGCGAATCCGCTGATCAATCCCGGCCAGTTCGGCCTGCAGCACCGCCGCCAGATCGTTGTGGTGAGTGGGCACCACGGCACAGATGGCCGCGAAACCCTCCGCCCGTGATGGCCCGAAGTGGGGATCGGCCAAAGCGGCGGCCATCTCCTGGATCACTGGTACGGGCACAGCCCGCTCGCGCTTGGCGTTCCAGGCCAACGAGGTGGGCAGATCGGTGTAAAGCCACCAGCCGATCCACTCCACCGGTGCCGGCAGGGGCAGCGCCTGCGTAATCGCCAGCCGCCAGGCGCGGCGGGCATGGGTGGCATCCACGATCACCGGGATTCCGGCGGCCACCGCTTCTTGAATGCGTTGGTGTAGCCGTTTTTGGATGTCCACCCACGGGCCCTGCACCGCCGCATCCCCGAAGACCTCCGCCCGGATCGCATCAGTGGAGAACACCTGCGCCGGCGGTTCACCCGGGGCGCTGAGCAGGGGCGCCAGGGCCTTGGCCAGGGTGGTCTTGCCGCTGGCGGGCTGGCCGATCAGCAGGTGGCAGCGCAGCACAGGCGTCATGGGCAACGGCAACTCACACCCCGAAACCGAAGCCGCATCCTGACCCGGCGGCTTCTCTTTCGCACGAAAAACAACTCGGATTGCCCCTGCAGCGCTGACGCTGCAGCCAGCAACTTTCAAGTCAACCGTGGCCAGTTCCAGCAGTCCTCCATCCAGCAGTTACGCGCCACCTACGGCGCTGGAAGACCTGCACATCCTCGACTTTCTTGAACTGGCTGGCTCCCAGGCCAAGGCCGGGTCGGAGCTGGCGATGCACCAGAGCACGGTGTGCCGCAGCCTGCAGTTGATGCAGCTGCAGTTCCGCTTGGCTCCGCGGCAGGGATCCTCCGTGTGCCGCCATGGGCACAACGCTTGCCTTCAGCACTTGCGGCTGGCTTACCGGGAGCACCGCTTGATGGAGGGGCTGCTGCGCATCGGCACCGATGTGCTGCACCAACGCCTGCTGCAGGGTATGGCTGGGATTCAGCGGGTGCCGCCCCGGTTTCGCAGTGGGGAGCACTGGGCTGAGCTGGTGCGCCATGGCCTACTCGATGCAGCCATCGTGAGCTCTTTCTGCCTGGAGAAGCTGCTCCTCTCTGGCCAGGCACCGCAATGGGATGGGCTAGCCGCGCTCCCCCTTGGTCAGTTGAGCTTGCAGCTGGTGGCCACCACGCCAGCCACGCGGAGGGTGTTGCTACCTCGCAAGGGAGCCACACCGCAGCTGCGGCAGGCGGTGGAGTGGCATGGCTTTGCGGTGGAGCAGCAGCCAGCGGCCTGCCAGGACCCGGCGGCCTGGATTAAGCGGGCGCGAGACCGGAAGCTAGCGATGCCGATCTGCGCAGACCTGCTGGGAACGGCATGGATCGCAGTCCATGGCCTGATGCCCCTGGCCGACCAACCACCCCTGATCGAGCAGGTCTGGTTGCTGTTGCCGCAGGGGGCGGTGAACACCAAGGCGGCCATGCAATGCCTGCGCCTACTGCGGGTGCAGATCGCCAAGGCGCAAACAATGCAGGATCTGCATGAATAAAAGGTCAGAACGGCGTTGCAGAGGCTGTAGATCAGCGGCAAATCGCCGCGTCTGCCACCAGAATTGGAGTTGGCTTGCCTAGGCGCCGACCTGCGCTGATAAGCGAGAGGAGCATGCACGATCCAATCGGAGCCTTCACACGGATTCGTGAGCTTTACCTCAGCTACCTGGACACGGCGTTCCGGATCGAAGTCCAGGGTGTAGCCGAAGAGCGTCAGAAGCTTCTCCGTTCTGCTGGGGCACTTTGCACTGTGCCTCTATTAGAACCCCAGCCGGAGTGGGCAAAAGACCAGCGCAACTTCCAAGATCTGCTTGACGAGACGGGTGATCAGGCTGTGCTGGCCCCGTTAGCAGCAGAGGCACGCGAGCTTTTCCTCAAGCTCATTGGCTGCGGCCTCATTGGGCGTGACCCCAAGGGCACCTTGTTTCGCCCGTACCGCCACCAACTTCAGATGTTGGCTAAGGGGGTGCGTGACGGACAAGCTGGGATCGTGACGTCTGGCACTGGGTCGGGAAAGACAGAGTCATTCCTGCTCCCAGTGCTCGCAACAATCCTCGACGAAGCGAAGAGAGAGCGAGGGGGATGGAGCAGACCAGCGCCGGGCCATCTAAAGCACCGATGGTGGAGTGATCCACAGGGGAAGCCCTTCGCGGAGCGTGATCGCGATGGTGTCTATGGCCTCCGGGAGGGAATCAAGATTCGAGGATTGGAATGGGACGGCTTCCACAAACGCCATCAACGAGCCGGTGAAACCCGTCCGGCTGCCATCCGGGCGCTGGTTCTCTATCCAATGAATGCTCTGGTCGAAGACCAGATGGCCCGCTTACGTGCCGCGATCGACTCGCAGGATGCTCGGGAGCTTTTAGCAGAAGAATTAAACGGAAATCGGATTTTCTTTGGGCGATACACCGGCCAGACACCGGGCGGTCCCTGTTATTGGCGCAAGCACGAACGGTCTCTGGCTGGACTTGCGACAGGCAGCGGCACCAGCCAGCTCAAGGATCTGATCCCTGGCTGCGCCAGCACTCAGACCCTGACGAAGTGGAAGCAGCAGGTGAAGTCGTCGCGTCAGCGACGCGTCGAAGAAATGCTGATCGCGTATGCGCAGATGGAGGATCTGCAGCGCGCTGTTCGTTCTCAACTGAAGCTTGATCCCGATCAGCAGGCGGGATGGGCGCAAACCGACGAGCAGCGAGAAACGGCCTTTGCTTTCCCTTCTACGGATGGGGCTGAGATGCTCTCTCGCTGGGATATGCAGGAGACACCGCCTGACATCCTGATCACCAACATCAGCATGCTCAACGCCATGCTGAGCCGCTCTAGTGAGCAGCGGATGCTGGAGCAGACCAGGGACTGGCTGGCCAGCGATTCGCGCAATCGCTTCACCCTCGTGATCGATGAATTGCACCTCCAGCGGGGCAGCGAAGGCACAGAGTTTATGTACCTCTTGCGGCTTCTACTGGTCCGTCTAGGCCTTGATCAGCCTGAGCGTCACAAGCAGCTCCGCCTGTTGGCCTCCAGCGCTTCGTTGCCTTCCAAAGGCGATGGTGCCGAACAGAGCCTTGATTATCTGCGGGACGCTTTCGCTGATTTCGGGCTCGCCTTTGGATCTGAGAGAGAGCATTGGCGGGAGGCGATCGTGCCAGGAGAGGTGGTTTCGCCTCCTGAACCCAAGGGCCGTTGGGGGCTTCCCACGGATCAAGAACAAGTGCTGTTGGCTTGCAGGCGGTTCTGGCAAGCCACTGGCACTGGAGACAACAGCGACGCTCTCCTTCCACTGGATGCCCTGGACAGTGCAACACCAGAGCGAACGGAGCTGCTCGATGCACTCCAGGTTCCGCAGGCGGAAGATCCCGCCAGTCGCTGGCTGACGTTCGCTGAAGCCGCTGGCCATGCGCTTGTGCAAGCGTGCCGCGATCCTGAAGCACCCGATCACACCCGCGCTACACCGATCGACGTAATCGCCGCAAGGATCTGGCCAAGCCATGGTTGGGCTGAACGGAATGTGGAACAGGTGTTGCGGCTGCTCTGTGCCGCTGTGGGTTGCACCGGTGAGGGAGCCTCTGGCAAGGGTGCGGCGTTGCCACGATTCCGCCTGCATACCTTTTTCAAGAGCCCTGAAGGCCTCTACGCCAGTGTTGTCCCCCCAGGCCAACGGCATGGTGATGATGCCATTCGTTGGCAGGGACCGCTCTCGCTCAACCTGGCGGGCAGAAGACTGGAGCAGACCGGCTCCAGTGGTGGAGCACAGCTCAGGCGACAGTTTGAGCTGTTGCACTGCGAATGCTGCGGCGAAACCTTCCTGGGTGGTGTTCGAGGCCGAGGGCGTCACGAAGAGCAGGGACAGGAACAGGTTGAGGAGCTGCTGCCCCATGAAGCTGAGACCGAACGGCTACCCGACCAGCCGCTGGCAGAGCGCTTTGAAGACCTCAGCTACGAGGATTACGCGATTGTCTGGCCAAAGGACGACAACTCTTTCCCCGAAGCCGATCCCGACAACAACGAGACCTGGTTGCCGGTCTGGCTGGATCCCGTCAGCGGTGTTCTTCACCGACAGGAGCCTGGCCATCAGGACTGGCAGCCGGCATATCTGTTCCAGCGCACCAGCCGTGCAGACGTTCGTGGGTTGAACAACAGCAGCGCCACCAGCCACAGGCCCTGCCGTTGCCCGCGCTGCAAAAGCGACTACGCCCAACGGCGTGGGTTCACTAAAAGCCTGATCCAGTACTCACCCATCCAGAGCCTGCGGCCAGGCTTCAGCCGCACCACCCAACTACTGGCCACAGAGGTCTACGACGCCCTGGCCCGTGGCAAGGATCAAGCACCGAAGCTGGTGAGCTTCGCCGACAGCCGCCAGACCGCAGCGCGAACAGCCCTGGATGTCGAGCACCTGCATCACCGAGATCTTTTGCGAGAGGTGCTTATGGTCACCCTCATGGAGGTGGATGCCGAACGCCGCCGCCATACCCCAGGAGACCATCCCGATCAACAAGAGCTCAACGAGCTGGATGAAGTCATTCAGTCGTTGCGAGCGGCTGGTCGTGCTGACGATTCGCCGGCGGTGCGCCCCCTACTTGAACGTCGCCAACAACTTGCCGTACCGCTGCAGCAACAAGCCTTGGGAGTGATCCCCTTCAGCGAAATTCTGGAGATCGAAGACCCAAAACCTGGCGACAAGGTTCGACCTTTCCTTCGGCAGCTGATTGCTCTTGGCGTGCATCCCTTTGATGATCGAGGCATGAGCTGGGTGGCGACGGAAACATCGCGCCGCTTGCGCTGGTGGCAACTGTTTGAGCGGGACCCTGATGGAGAGGGATACCTCTGGTGTAATCCATCGGGTGCTGGCCTCACAAAGGATGATTTCAGCCGAGCTGCTGGCGACATGGTGCGCCGGCGGGTACTGAAAGCTCTGGCTGATGTGGTTTTCCACAAGAGCTACTTTGCGATTGAGGCCACGGGCCTGGCCTTCCCGGTACCTCTGCCGACAGCTGAACAGTTGGCGGAGGAAATTTTTGATGCGGATGAGCTCCAACGGGCTGCAGCCTGGCTTCGGATTTATGCCGATGACTACCGCTACGCCCCGTGCCCTTGGCCAACAAAGGAAGCTCCAATTAATGCTGATTCATTGGAGAGTGGCCGCTCGAATATCTCGCGGCTTCTTTTGAAGTTTGCCGAAAAACAAGGGGGCGAACCGATTGATTACCTATTCAAAGCCCAGGCCCTGCTTCGCCGCTACGGCGCTCACTCGAGCCCAAACCACGATTACGTGGAGCTCACACGGATCGGCTTTCAGCTGCCCGCTGATAGCGATCCTTATTGGCGATGCGCGAACTGTGGGCGTGTGCACCTCCATCGCGGGATCGGCGCGTGCACTCGCTGCGGCACGACTCTGGATGCAGAGGCCAGCGGCCTACGTGGTGACCTGATCCGCAGCCATGTATTTGGCCGGCGGCTGCGGCGCACGATTGATGCCTGGAGCAAGGCTGGCAGTTCGGGCAATGAGTTGTTCCGCCTCCGCTGTGAAGAGCTCACGGGGCAAACAGTGGATCCGGGTAGCCGACAGCGGGAGTTCCGCGGGATCCGGCTTGAAGAGGATCGCCTCCACGATCTTGAGCCGCATGGCATCGAAATGCTGTCGGTTACGACCACTATGGAAGTGGGAATCGATATCGGTCCATTGGAGGCGGTGTTGCAGGCCAACATGCCACCGCAGCGCTTCAACTATCAGCAGCGGGTCGGTCGGGCTGGTCGCCGCGGGCAGTCGTTCTCATTTGTGGTCACGTTGTGCCGATCCCGCAGCCACGACCTGCACTACTTCCGCAATCCAGAGATCATTACTGGCGCCTCACCCCCGCCACCGTTCCTGGTGAAACGGTTGGCTCGGATTGCGGAGCGACTGCTGCGCAAGGACCGCTTGATCCAGGCCTTCCGTTGGATTGAGCAGCGGCAACGTGCGCAGCACGGCTTCTGGGCAGGTGATCTGGTTCGCCCCGTGGATGTGCATGGCGACTTCATTCCGGCCACAGCGATGGCAGATCCTGCCTTGCGGACTCAATGGCGGCGCTGGCTGCAGGAGGCCCTCGAGGCCACGTCCGACCAGGCAGCGCGAACCCAGGCCGCCCTGGATCGTCACCGCCAGACCGAGCTACCCGATACCGAGAAACTGCCTCTAGAACCTGTCTCGACTCTGGTCGCCACCGTCGCCACCGGATCTCAACGGATTGGTGCGAACACCTCAGGCCTAGCAGCCCATCTAGCTAATGAAGGTGTTCTGCCGATGTATGGCCTTCCCACCCGTGTGCGCGATCTGGTGGTGGGGCAAGACCGCGGCAAGAGGGAGACGATCAGCCTGAACCGCGACCTGGAGGTGGCGATCTACGAATTCGCACCAGGCAACGTGTTGGTGCATGACAAACAGGAGCATCGCTGCATTGGTCTCAGCCCACGCATCGGCCGGGTAGGGCCCCAGCTCAGAACGCTGCAGGATCGCCCATGGGATCTACGGCTGGAGCTCGGTTGTTGCCCTGTTTGCGGCGCCTGGCAAGACGTCGCCGAGGGAAGGGACGACAGCGCACTGACCTGCCCGAGTTGCCGCACCACGTCGGCTGCGGAGGATTGGGAAATCCGGAGCTGTCTGGAGCCGGCTGCGTTCCGGACCGACTTCACGCCATCAAGGGATCTAGATGGCCTCAGCGGCAGTCAGAGTTATGCGTTGAGCGCTGATGCTGCTCCGCCGCAAGCGCAGGCCTGGAAGCAGTGGTCCAAACAGAGCCCGTTCGGCGATCTTGAGCTGCAGTTGCTGACCAACCCTGGCTGCACGGTGTATCGGCTCAACCGCGGACCGCAGGGAGATGGCTTCCAGCTCACCTGGCGAGAAGGCGAGCTGCGGCGTATGAATGCCAACAGGGTGCTGCGGGCAGCCGACGAACCGGCGCTGAAGGCGCAGGCGATCGATCGGCGCATGCTCAGCGGCGACACGATCCGCAGCATCCTCGCCGAGCCTTTGGAGCAACCAGACGATCCGAGCGTGATCGACAAGGTGTTTCTGGTGGCACCTCGGGTGACAGACGGTCTCTATCTGCTGCCCAAAGCGGTGAACCCTCAGCTGGCCATCGCTGAGCTAGGCCACAATCTGAGCCTGCCGGGAGCATCTGCTGAACCAGAAAGCGCCAATGCACCGAAGGGTATCAACTACTGGCAAGGGGTCCGCGCCGCGGCAATCTCAGCCACCGAGCTGTTAATCGCTCGGGCCACCCGCGAGCTCGACATCGATCACCGCTCCTTGGAGGGAGTGGAGCCGCGGCCGTTTGGCACCGGCGAGGCCCTGTTGCCACTCATCCAGATCGTGGATGCCCATGTGAACGGCGCTGGTTTCAGCGCTTATCTGGGCGAGGGTCGCCGTTCTGTGCCACCGATCCTGCAGTACATCGAGCAGTGCTTATTGAACGAAGCGCAGGAGTGGAGCCAAGGCTCCCATCAAGGCGACTGCCTCGACAGTTGCTACGACTGCCTCAAGACCTATGAGAACCAGTATTTCCATGGCCTGCTCGACTGGCGTCTGGCACTGGCCTATCTACGGGCCTTTGTGCAGCCGAGTTGGTTGTGCGGCCTCGATGGTGACTTCAGCTGGGGGCCGCTCCAGGACTGGTCTGCACACGCAGAGCGTGCGGCTCTCCTGAACTTGGAACTGTGGGGAGGCGCAAAGAGTGATCTGATCCGAAGCACGCATTCCTCGGGCCTTGAGCTGGTTGCATTCCGGTTGCCGTCATCGGGCAGGCCGCAGCGGCCGTGGGTGATCGTGCGGCATCCCCTCTGGCGCTGGGGTCTGGAAAGCGGCCCGTTGGCTGAATTTGCTGCTGAGCTGCGGGAGGGCTCTCCCGGTGAAGGTGTTCTTTGCTGGGACACCTTCAACCTCACACGACGTCCCGGCCGCACCCGTCAGTGGATGGCAGCGCAGGGGGCAAAACGTCGAAAAAGAAAAGTTGGATCATGACTTAAAGCCAATGAACAACACGTGTACTCGCCAAATAAAAACACGAGCATGACCTCAATTAACCCGCAACAATTAGAAGGAAGCTGGATAGGGTTGACAACCGGGTTGTCAATTCAAAATAGCGTAGGGCAGAAGAAGTCGCCAAACCCTGAGGTTGAAGCTGCTATCGCGAGAGTCCAGGAGATTTTTAACCAAGACCGTATGCACAAGGATGGATTTGCACGGGTATATGCGGAATACATCACTCCAAAGTTGATTGCCGACTTCGTAGCAGGGCTGGCTAAACGGATTAAGCCAAAATCTCTTCTGGATCCCACCTGTGGCTATGGCTTTTTATTAGCTGCTGCATCTTCTGCCGCTGAGGCTCAGGTCCTGCAAGGCATTGAGATCAATACTGAAACTGCCGAAAAAGCCAATCAGATCTGGGGAGGCGCTATTGATGTAATCAAAGGAGAAGCCCTCTCGTGCCTCGAAAAGAACGAGTCCAAATACGACATGATCGTTTGCGACCCGCCAATCAATTTACGCTTGACGAGTCATCACTTGGAGGCCCTTCATGAGAAGCCTGCAACGAATGACTTTACGTCTGCCCTCATCCTGTCTTCGCTCGGGGCATTAAATCCGAGCGGGACGGCCATCTTCACGGTCGCGCCTTCATTTTTTCTCGAAAGACAGCGAGAAAAATTTCTGAACAACCTCCATGAGTCTGGCTTCAAGATCTCTGCTTGCATTCAAGCTCCAAGAGGGACAAGGCATAACACTTCAATAGCTACCTATTTGCTTGTTATCGTTCGCGGTGAGCAGGGCGACCTTTTTATTGGCCAGTTAAAGGATGAAGCCACTCACCTTGATCATCTTCTTGGCAACCTTCACCGCAGAAAATCCAAAGGAGACCCATCGCTCGGTCGCCTTTGCGAGCTGCGAAGCTTTCAAGGCTTTGAAAGCTTCGCAGCTCGGGAGCAACTAGAGCGGCTTGCAAGAGAGTGGCGATGGGCTTCGCACAATGGGAGTGACATCATCATGGGCTATGAGGTATTACGAGCTGGCCGGGCCCCAAAAGAGTCTTCACTGAAAGAAGACGCCTCAAGTCTTTTTGTCAAGCTGATTGGAACCCCACAGGCCAGCCGCCAAAACGAGAGATTCTCCAAAATCTCGGAAGTAGCACATATCAAAGTTAATACAGATCTGGTTGAACCAGCATTTTTCGAATATTGGCTTAATGAGAGCCGTATAGGGCAGCTAACCCTTGGCTCTCTGCAAGCTGGCTCCACGATTCCACGGACCCGGGTCGCATCTTTAGTCGAGGCAACAATTTATCTTCCCGCAAAGGATCAGCAACGATGCGTATGCGACGGCTGGTCTTATCTTCAAAGAGTGAGGTCAGAAGCAGATGAGCTCGAAAGCTCCCTGAGCGACTGGTCAGAATCCCCGGAAGAGATATTGTCGCGTATTAGATCGATCAACCAAGAAGATCGATACGAAGACTGGCTCGAATCACTGCCATTCCCCTTGGCCTCCATCTTGTGGAGGCATCATGCCGCAAAAGACTCCTATCGCGAACGCTATCAGATGCTGCTTCACTTTTTCGAAGCCACTGCGGCATTCATCGCAACGATCCATCTCAGCGCTTACATGAGCAATGAGAGCGAATGGGATCGCATCGGCGAGGATCTAAGTACGAAGCTATTGAAGCAAGGCCTTTCGCTCGAGCGAGCGACCTTTGGTGCCTGGAAGCTTGTCGTAGAACGCTTGGCTTCAGCATCGTCGACAGCCCTAAGGAAGGCTGATGAAGAGGCAGATGAGATGAGTATTCTTGGGCAAATCTACGGGACACCAGAAAGACAGGTCCTTGAAATGCTTTCACACAAGAAGCTACTACAGGTGCTTCAGTCGGCAAACAAGATTAGGAATGACAACCTTGGACATGCTGGCGCAGTCGGAGAGGACGCAGCAAAGCAAATACATGAGGAGCTGCTAGACCTCGTCTATCAACTCAGAAGCGTTTTTGGGCGGCGATGGAACCGATATGAACTATTGCAGCCCGGGGCGATTCGCTTCAAGGCGGGCGTCTATTACATCACTTGCAAAAGAATCATCGGGACACGGAGCTCTCCCTTCGAAGAGCGTGTCTATGAATCAATTATGCCCCTGGAAGCAGACTGCCTGTACCTATTTGACTCGGTATGTCGTACAGGCCTAAAACTCCAGCCATTCGTAGAAGTAATCCCGTCGCCTGAGCGCCAAGCGGTAGCCTGCTTTATCTTTAATCGTGTCGACAGGGATAGCGCAAGGTGGGTTTCCTACCACTTTGATCAGGAGTCGGAAATTTCGCACCCATCCAGCGGAGTCTTGAACGCATTATCAAGACTCAATAGTTTTAGCCCGTCGGCTGGCTCGAGCTAACTCATTCGCGAACCAGTCTCCACTGGTCTTTCGCACGAGATAAGCCATCCCGCCTGCCCATAGGCCCCATAGTCGTCGCAGCACTCCCTAGAACCATGCAACTGATCAGGCTCGAACACGGCCACTGGAACTTCTTCTGCCCGGCTACCGGCAAGGCGGTGTATGGGGAGGAGGGTGGCACCAACGCCGAAACATTCCGTGGCGGCTGGCACCAGGAGGTGCCTTCGGAACCGCTCAACCTGGCCCCCGAGCTGCAGGAAGCCTGGGACGCCTACATCAACCAGGTGGACGCTGACGAAGCGGATCTCGATGTAGGGGCTTTCCTGAAGAGTGTGGAGCAACCCGGTTGGGTGGCTTTTGAAGTGAACAGCTTCGGCATGGCCTGTGGGCCGGTCTGGGAAACCACCTGGACCGTGCTCGACCTCAGCGGCAAGGACTAAGGCCACCAAGACCAATCGCTAACCAACTTCACCCGCTCCAATGCCCGCTCTTGCCGACCTCGTCAACGACCTGATCGCCCTGATCCCGGAGGACGGCAGTCGGATCACGAACGACGAGATCCGCGCCGCCCTTGAGCGCGAGGCGGGAGAGCCCATCAGCGAGGAGGAGCTGAAGGAGATCAAGGGCCAGGTGTTGGCCCTAGGTGCCGCCGAGGGTGTGAAAGGCCCCGGCGGCGGCCTGAGAGCGCCGGGGATCGACCCGCCTCCGCGAACGGCTGCTAGAGCAGCAGGCACCCGCACCCGCCGCAGCGGCAACGACTCAGCCGCGCCAGCCCCCCAATCCGCCATCGCCCCCGGCACCACGGCGGCCTCGGTGCTTACCGGTGAGCTCCGCAATCAGATCGACCGGATCTGGGATGCCTTCTGGAGCGGCGGCATCGCCAACCCGTTGGAGGTGCTGGAGCAGCTCACTTACCTGCTTTTCATTCGCCGGCTCGATGAGCTGGAAACTCTTGAGGAGCGGCGCAGCCAGCGTTCGGGGCAGCCAATGCGCCGCCGCATCTTTCCCGACGACAGCCAAGAGCTGCGGTGGAGCCGCTTCAAGGAGCTGGGCGAGGCCGCCTCGATGTACCGGGTGGTGAGTGAAGGGGTTTTCAAGTTCCTCCGGGAGCTGGGCGGTGATGGCTCGGCCTACTCAGCGCACATGAAGGACGCGCGCTTCACGATTCCTACCCCGGCCCTGCTCACCAAGGTGGTGGAGCTACTCGATGCGGTGCCAATGGAGGACCGCGATACCAAGGGCGACATCTACGAGTACATGCTCGGCAAGTTGGCCACCGCCGGCACCAACGGCCAATTCCGCACACCGCGCCACATCATTGAACTGATGGTGGCGATGACCGAGCCAACACCACGGGATGTGATGGTGGATCCGGCCTGCGGCACCTGCGGCTTCCCGGTGGCGGTGGGTGAATACCTGCGCGAACACCACCCAGAGGTGCTCAGCGATCCTGAGCTGCGCGAGCACTTCAACCATGGCCTGTTCCATGGCTTTGATTTCGACAACACGATGCTGCGCATCGGCGCGATGAACATGCTCCTGCATGGGGTTGAAAACCCCGATGTGAGCTATCGCGATTCCCTTTCAGAAGACGGTTCCGTCGAAGAAGACAAATACACCCTGATCCTGGCCAATCCCCCCTTCGCGGGATCGCTTGATTACGAGAGCACCAGCGGCAAGCTGCAGCGGGTGGTGAAAACCAAGAAGACCGAGCTGCTGTTCATGGCCCTGTTCCTGCAGCTGCTCAAACCCGGCGGCCGGGCGGCGGTGATCGTGCCCGATGGCGTGTTGTTTGGTTCTTCTAAGGCCCACAAAGAACTGCGCCGGACCCTGGTGGAGGACCACTTCCTCGAAGGGGTGATGTCGTTGCCGAGTGGAGTGTTTCGCCCCTATGCGGGCGTAAGCACGGCGATCCTGCTCTTCACTAAAACTGGCCGAGGCGGCACCGATCAGGTGTGGTTCTACGACATGACGGCCGACGGCTGGAGCCTCGACGACAAACGCAATCCCCTGCTGCCCCTGGAGAAACTCGGGCCCGCACCCAAAGAAGTTTTGAGCGATGGCGAACACGAGAAAAACAACCTGCCTGACTGCCTTAGCCGTTGGCGCCAACGCAAGGATTCAGAGGGCAACCGTGAGCGCACCGCCCAGAGCTTCTGCGTACCCAAAGAAGAAATCGCCGCCCAGGGTTACGACCTCAGCCTCAACCGCTACAAGGAGCTGGTGCATGAGGAAGTGGAGCACCGACCGCCGCTGGAGATCCTGGCCGAATTGCGCACGATCGAACAGGAGATCATGCGGGGGATTGAAGAGTTGGAGGGGATGTTGCGATGAAGCATGGCAATGCGCGGATATTAGATCTCATTCTTCCTGTAAGCAATTGGAATCCCTCGACCTCTACTACCGAAGATTTTACGTATGTGGACATAAGCTCCGTTGATACCAATCAAAAGAGGATAACTGAGCCTAAGACTATTGCCTGCTCAGCAGCTCCAAGCCGAGCAAGGCAAATTATTCAGACCGCGGATATCCTAGTCTCAACTGTAAGACCAAACCTAAACTGCGTGGCATATGTACCAAATGAACTTGAGGGCTCAATCGCATCAACTGGCTTTTGCGTTCTGCGACCCGATGAACAGGCTCTGTATTCACGTTATCTTTTTCACTGGGTTCAGTCAAAAGCTTTTGTTGGCGATATGGTCTCTAAAGCCACTGGTGCAAGCTATCCAGCAGTTTCAGACTCAATCATTAAATCCTCGGAAATCCCACTCCCCCCACTGGAGGAGCAGCGGCGTATCGCGTCGATTCTTGATCAAATCAATCGCTTATTGCAGCATGCAAAAGATGCATGCGCTTTAAATGAACAGCTTCACGAATCAATCTTCCACCATTCCTTCGGAAGTTTTGATCGTGCGACCGCAAAGTATCCAATCTTAAAATTAGAAGACATTTGCTCTCAAATTACTGACGGCGAACATCAGACTCCCTTCCGAAGCGAAAGCGGAGTAAAGCTTCTATCTGCAAGAAATATAAGGAATGGAAGGCTCGACTTTGAAGATGTTGATTACGTTTCCATAGAAGAATTTGCGCGGATTGGCAGACGCTGTGCCCCTGTTCGTGGTGACGTATTGATTTCTTGCTCAGGGTCAATAGGGAGGGTGGCTGTTGTTGATACCGACGAACCACTCGCCATGGTCCGTAGTGCAGCCATGGCTCGGCCTATTGCGTCGAAAGTGATGCCTCTTTTTCTTGAAGCCTTACTTCGAACAAGACACCTGCAGCAATGCATGCAAAGATCTGCGAATGCCTCAAGCCAGGCCAACTTGTTCCAAGGCAAAATAAGAGCTCTTCCGGTATTCCTGCCATCTACAGCGGAGCAAAAAGTCTTTACTGCAAGGATATTAAAGGTCAGGAGTAGCTTTCGCTCCTTATCTAATCGAATTATTGAGCTGCAGGCCTTATTGAAATCTTCTGAGAGCAAGATGTTCTCCGGTGAGATCCAATCATGAAGGCCACGGAAGCCAAGCTCCTTCAGATCCTGGGCGCCGTCTCCCAGTTCATCATCCCGATCTATCAGCGCACCTATTCCTGGACGCTTAAGGAATGCGAGCAGCTTTGGGCTGACATCCTCCGCGCTGGTGCCACAGAAGAGATCGGTGTCCACTTCATTGGCTCAGTTGTTTACATCGAGGATGGCCAAGGAACCATCGCGGTACAGGCCCCCAAGCTCGTAATTGATGGCCAGCAGCGCCTCACCACAGTCACCTTGCTGCTCACGGCCATGGCGGATGTGCTCACTGAGCTCCCTGAGGAGCAGCAGGAGCCATTTGATGGTTTTGCCCCCGCCAAAATCCGGCAGTACTACCTCACCAATCCCCTGGAAAAAGGCGATAGGCGATTCAAGCTGCTGCTCTCCGACACCGACCGCGTCACGTTGATGGCCCTGGTGGATCCAACTGCGGCTGTGCAACCACAAGAGCCCTCGATTCGGATCCAAGACAACCACGCTTTTTTCCTGGAGCAGTTACGCCATCCCGCCACCGATCTTGCCGTTGTCTGCCGGGGCATCAGCAAGCTCCTTGTTGTGGATGTGTCCCTCTCGAGAGATCAAGACAATCCCCAGCTGATCTTCGAGAGCATGAACTCAACCGGCCGGGAACTCTCCCAGGCCGACCTGATCCGCAACTACGTGCTGATGGGCCAGCCGCCCGAACTGCAGGAGCGGCTCTACACCCTGCACTGGCGGCCGATGGAGCTGGCCTTCGGTCAGGAGGCCTACAGCGGTAATGAGTTCAGCGCTTTCATCCGTGATGTCCTCACCCTCAAAACCGGCGAGGTGCCCCTGCTGAATCAGGTTTACGACACCTTCAAGGTCTACGCCTGTCGGCCCGCAGTTGAAGCCGCGGGCATCGAGGCCTTGTTGAGCGATCTCCACACCATCGCCATCCGCTATTGCCGTGTGGCCCTTGGCCAGGAGATCGATCCCCAACTCAAGGAGGCTTTTCACGACCTCCGCGAACTCAAGGTGAACGTGGTCACGCCATTGCTGCTGGAGCTCTATGGCGACCACCAGGCCGATTTGCTCAGCCGCGATGAATTGCTGGAAGCCCTGCGGTTGCTTGAGGCCTACGTATTCCGCCGGGCCATCTGTGCCATCCCTTCCAACTCTCAGCAAAAGACATTTGCCACCTTCAGCCGCGCCTTGCGCCGCGAGGTCGGCCACTACCTACCCAGCTTCAAGGCCCATCTACTGGATCTGCCCTCCTACCGGCGCTTCCCCTCCGATGAGGAGTTCCGCCGTGATCTCCAAACCCGCAACCTCTACAAGTTCAACAAGAGCTGCAGCTACTGGCTGCGCCGGCTTGAGAACCACCAGCGCAAGGAACCCATTGCCGTAGCCGACTACACGATCGAGCACATCCTTCCCCAGAACCCAGATCTATCAACCGCCTGGCGCGATGCCCTTGGATCTGACTGGGTCTCGATTCAGGAGGAATGGCTCCATCGCCTCGGCAACCTCACGCTCACCGGCTACAACCCCGAGCTCAGCGATCGTCCTTTCCTTGAGAAGCGCGACCACGCTGCAGGTGGATTCCGTACAAGCCCCCTGCGCCTCAACCAAGGCCTTGGGCAAGTGGAGGTTTGGGATGTCCCCGCCATCCAGCAACGCGGAGCAGATCTAGCTGATTTAGCCCTTCAGGTTTGGTCCTGCCCCTCGCTCAGTGATGAGCAGCTCGAGCTCTATCAAGCCCCCAAGCGGCCTAGCCCAGCAGTCAGCTACACCTTGGCGGACCACCCCCAGCTGGCCAATCCAGATATCAGGGTGGTGTTCGATGCCCTTGATAACGGCATCTTGGCCCTCGATGCCAATGTCATCCGAGAGGTTCTCAAGCTCTATGTCGCCTACAAGTGCGAAACCAACGTCGTTGACATCGTTCCCCAGGCAAAGCGACTGCGCCTGAGTCTCAACATGCCCTTTGCCGAACTCGACGACCCCAAAGGTCTCGCCAAGAATGTGGCAGGCATCGGCCGTTGGGGCAACGGGGAAGTAGAGCTCGGGGTTTCCAATCTCGAAGAGGTTCCCTATGCATTGGGCTTGATTCGCCAGTCGTTGAATAGACAGCTGGACGACAATGGCGGCATGGGCTAACCGGGTGCATCCATGAGCGCAACAGCTTCCCAGTACGCCCTGATTGCCGCTGATTGGCCCGAGCTCCATGCAGAGGCCATGCGTGTCGAGCAGTTCGCGTTGAATGATCCGCGCACCGCCTGCTTCTACGCCCGCCGCACCATTGAGCTGCTTGTGGAGTGGGTCTACGACAACGATGGGCAGCTGGAGCGGCCCATGGCCGCCCAGACCCTGGCAGATTTGATGTACGCGCGGGTGTTCTGCGACGTGGCCGGCGACCAGATGCGTCGCTTCCGTCTACTCAAAGACCTCGGCAACAAGGCCGTGCATCGCAGCGACCCGATTCGCCCTGGTGATGCCGTGCTGGCTGCTCGGGAGTTGTTCCAAGTGCTGCGCTGGTTTGCACTCACCTACGGCCGAGATCCACAGCGGGTGCGGGGGGTCAGCTTCAACGCTGAGCTCTTGCCCAGCCGTGATGCCTCCACCGCCCAGCAGGCCCAGAGCCGTGACCAGCTGAAGGCCCTTGCCGATCAGCTCGCTGAGCGTGACCAGCAATTGCGTGATCAACGCCTGGCCACCCTGGCCTCCCAGGAGGAACTCGACCGTCTGCGCCAGGAAATCACCGCTCTGCGCAAGGCCAACGAGGCTGCCGCTCAGCCCGAACCTGACCTGAGCGAGTTCGACACCCGTCGCGCCTACATCGACCACTACCTCGAGGAAGCCGGCTGGGTGCACGGCCAGAGCTGCACCCATGAGCACGAGGTGCAGGGCATGCCCAATGCCACGGGCCAAGGGTTCGTGGATTACGTGCTCTGGGGCGACGACGGCAAACCCCTCGGCCTGGTGGAAGCTAAGCGCACCAGCCGCGATCCACGTGATGGTGAGCGCCAGGCGGAGCTCTACGCCAACTGCTTGGAGCAGCGTTACGGCCAGCGGCCCCTGATCTTTCTGTCCAACGGCTACCGGCACCGCCTTTGGGATGACCTCCGCTATCCGCCCCGGGAGGTCCAGGGCTTCTACAAAAAAGACGAGCTCGAAACCCTGATCCGCCGTCGGGAGATCCGTCAGCCCCCCGCTCAGGCCACGATCTCCACTGCCATTGCGGGGCGTTACTACCAGCAGCGAGCGATCCGAGCCATCTGCGAATCCCTCGAGCAGGGCCGACTGAAGGCCTTGCTGGTGCAAGCCACCGGCACCGGCAAGACCCGCACCGCCATCTCGCTCACCGACGTGCTCACCCGCTGCAATTGGGTGAAACGGGTGCTGTTCCTCGCCGATCGCACCTCGCTCGTCCTCCAGGCCGAGCGCGCCTTCCGCCGCTTCCTGCCTGATTGCTCACCGGTGAATCTCGTTACCAACAAAGGTGGCGAGGGTCGCGTCTTCCTCTCTACCTACCCAACGATGATGAACCTCATCGATGCAGAGGACTCCCACGGCGTCAAGCGCTTTGGGGTCGGGCATTTCGATCTGGTGATCATCGACGAGGCCCACCGCAGCGTTTACCAGAAGTACGGCGCGATCTTTGCCTATTTCGACTCGCTGCTCACCGGTCTCACCGCCACCCCACGCGAGGAGATCGACCGCAACACCTACGAGCTCTTCGAGCGGGAGATCGGCCTGCCCACTGATGAGTACGGCCTCGATCAGGCCGTTGCCGATGGCTTCCTTGTGCCCTTTAAGCCCATCTCCGTGCCGCTGCGTTTCCCACGTGAGGGCATCAGCTATGCCGATCTCAGCGACGTCGAGAAGTCCCAATGGGACCTTCTCGACTGGGAGGAGTCTGTGCAGAACGCCGGTCGGGTGGATTCCGGCGCCGTCAACGCCTGGCTGTTCAACGCCGACACCGTCGACAAGGGCCTTGAAGTCCTGTTGACCCAGGGCTGCCAGGACGCCTCCGGCGATCGTCTTGGCAAGAGCGTGGTCTTCGCGCGCAACCACAAGCACGCCGAGTTCATCCGTGAGCGTTTCGATCACCACTACCCCCACCTCGCTGGCAAGGCCGCCCGTGTGATCGACAACCAGGTCAAGTACGCCCAATCGCTGATTGATGAGTTCGCTGATTCAGGCAGCGATCTGCGCATCGCCATCTCCGTCGACATGCTCGACACCGGGATCGACATCCCTGAGATCGTCAATCTGGTGTTTTTCAAGCCGGTGCGCTCCCGCACCAAGTTTTGGCAGATGCTTGGACGCGGCACCCGCACCTGCAAGGACCTCTTCGGGCCTGGACGCGACAAGGAGTGCTTCTGGATCTTCGACCTCTGCCAGAACCTTGAATACTTTCTGGGTCAAAGCGGCGCAGAGTCCACCGCCGCTCCGGAAACCCTCAGCACCCGCCTGTTTCGCAGTCGCCTAATGCTGATCGACACGATCGATCAGAAGTCACTGTCGTCCGAGCCAGGCGATTACGCCAACGCTCTGAGGCTGCATCGCCAAACGCTCGCCGATCTCCTGCGCTGCCATGTGGCGGCCTGCCCTGCCGACAACTTCGTTGTGCGTCCCCATCTGCAGTTGGTGGAGCAGTTCCGCCAGGACGAGTCTTGGGCGACGCTCAGCCCTGACGATCATCAAATTCTCTCTGCCACCCTGGCTTCCGTCCCCTCGGCCTACGCCGAGCAGCAGGGTGACACCGACGCGAATGCCCGTCGCTTCGATCTGCTGCTTTACACCCTGCAGCTCACCCTGCTGCGGGGCGAGCCCCGCTTCGCCCGCCTTCAGCAGCAGGTGCGCAGCCTGGCCGCAGAACTGGAGGCGCGGGCCAACATCCCCCAGGTGGCAACCGAGCTGGAGCTGATTCGTGATCTTCTTGCCGATGAGTGGTGGCAGGACGTCACGGTGCCCATGCTCGAGGAGGTGCGGCGTCACCTCCGTGCCTTGGTTGGCCTGATTGAAACCTCAGCCCAGGAACCGCTCTACACGAATTTCGCCGATGAGCTTGGTGAGCTGCGTGAGCTGGATGCCGCCGCCCTGCTCAGCCGGGACGAGTTTCAGCAATTCCGCTTGCGCGCCCGCGAGTTCTTGCGTGCCCATGAAGATCACCTCACCATGCAGCGCTTGCGCCGCAACCAACCGCTCACACCGGCGGACCTCGACGAACTTCAGCGCTTTCTGCTCTCCCATGGAGTCGGCACTGAGCAAGCAATCCAACGGGCCGCAGAGGAAAGCAATGGCTTGGGCCTGTTTATTCGCTCCCTCGTCGGACTCGATCGCAACGCCGCGAAGGAGTTGTTCGCTGAGTTCCTGGCTGAAGGCACCCATACGGCCACCCAGATCCGCTTCATCAACGAGATCATCGATGAGCTCACCAGCCGCGGTGTGATGGATCCTGTGCGTCTCTACGACCCGCCTTTCAGCGACCTTGCCCCCATGGGTCCTGAAAGCCTCTTCTCTTCAAAGGAGGCTGGGGACATCTTCGACCTGCTCAGCCTGATCCAGGAACGCGCCAACCCCAGCATCGCGGCCTAGCTCGGGATCCAACTGCGGCTTCAGGGCGCCGTAGGGATGGGAGTTAGGGGAAGAATGCGCTGGTCAGCCTGATAAACCCTGAAGCTGCGATCGAAGTGATAGCGGTACGTGTGATCCTTCGGTTGATGGCGGGTCGGGCCTGGCATCCTGCTGCCTGTGAGCGCCGCGTAGCGCCCCAGAGGGAGAGGCAAATAAGCCTCGGCGTCATAGAGACGATCCAATTGGGCTGTTTCAGGGTCGGTGAAGCCAAAGGGCCAGTAGCCATCCGTTGCAACATTCAGTGCATGCAGCGAGGCTCGATTGCGATGGCAGCTGCTAAACCACGAGCTATTGACTGGGTCATGGCTGAGCCACCGCCGTTTGCCGTACTGGCTCGTTTCCACTTGGATCGTCTGACTGATTGGCGCTCGCCCTCGCTCGGGAAATTGATGTTTTGGCTTCCAGTGCCCGTCCGGCCCACGCCTCCCGCAGATGGCATCTGACAGAAGCCTTGTGCTGAGCCCGGTAGGCCATGGGGGGCTGTCACTGGGCAATGGGATATCAACGATCCAGCTGTGTTGCCGCGGATCCAGAACCCAATCCCCCAGATCAATCAGGGGTAAGCCGGAGGACGCAGCAAGCAGATCCACATCTCCGACGAACCGCCACCCCCGCGGCATGTCGGCGCAGGAGGGTGGAACAGCCTGCACAGTAAATCCCAACTGATGAGCCCAAGCCAGTAGATCCACTAGCCCCCGCGCTGTCAACAGCCCGACCAATTGCACTCTGTTCTTGTGGATGCGCACTAGGCGGGGATCCACTGGCTGGATCCGCCACCGGCCTTTGCCCAGCTCCATGCCCTCCTCTATCCACCCGCCCTCACACCAGCCCCGCATGACTCCTTCAGGAAAGCCCGGCCACTCGTCCGGCTTATTGCGGAGCTGGCCATAGAGCTGGAAGAATTCACGCCGCTGAATCGACACTCTCCTCTGGAACAGGGCGCAAAGGCTCTCCAGCATCTGCTGCTCAAACAGAGGATTGACCATCAGATCCCCTTGATTGAGCCGCTGACGCGCCCAGCGCTGTGCCTCCTGATCAGCAGGCTGGCCGCCCCGAGGAGGTTGCGGCAGCGCCAGCGGGCCCAGCTTCATTCCCCAGTCCTCGCGGAAGGCCAGCGTGGCTCCACGCTGAAAGTTCACGTAAAGCGGCAGAGCAGTCAGCTGAATCGCCCGCTCCAGCGATGGTCCGTTCTCCTGTGAAACCACAAAGCGAGCCGTTCCTGCCGGTAACGCAGAACGGCGACGGTCCTGTTGAGAGGGCTGGTACAAGCGGCGTGAGCTGTCCTCCTGATCAACCTGGTGAACTTGATAGGAGAGTGATGAACCATCCGGCAGGAGTAGTTGCACCAGTGCTGGATCCACATTCCGAGGGATCCCCAGCAGTGGCAACCCAAGACCAGTTGCCAAATAGCCCTGTCCATCGGGCATTCGCACACCACCGCGATTGCTTAATCGAGGACCCGAACTTGCCGCTTGACCAGGACGCTGCACCAAGGTGCGGAGAATCTCTTGCTCTTCCGCATAAGGGAGCGAAAATCCGAGCCATAGATCATCATCCAGGTCGAGATACAGCGGCGCCGCCTCGATCTCTTCAAATCGACAGGCGTGCTGCTGAGTGACAAGTACATGCGTGGCTAATCGGATGGCCTCAAAGGTCACCAGGCGCAATTGCTTGAGTGCTTCATCACGAGCAAAAGGCAGGATTCCTGCATCCAGCCAAGGTCGCAGCTTTGGCAACACAGCAGCACCTTCACTCAAGGCCTCAAGGGCTGCCTCAACCGGAGCATCGCTTGGCTCATCAGGGTTCTCCAATGCCAACAATGGAGCCCCAGGCAACCAGGGTGAGTTTTGGTTAATGCACCAACCCTCCGGAACAGCTTCTCCTTCGGTGTGCAGGACTAGAAGGCCGTAGGCATCGGTCAGATCCTTGAGAACAAGTGGACCAAAGTGCCCACCTGTTGCACTAGCAACGTCTTGCGCAATCTTTGTCTGGGCAGGGTTGGGAGGTGTTGTGAGCGGCGCTGCTCCAGGTGGCAGCGGTAACTCGAGTTGCTCGTTGATAACTGCTGGGTCTTCTTCGACTACAGGAATCGATGGCGTCTGTGGGGTCAACAGTGCAGGATCAGCACCTCCTGAATCTCGCCCCAATAAGCGAAGTGCGGAGGATTTTACTTCCCTAAGGCGGAGCGCAATCGGCAAGAGTTTGGCAATTCGGACAACCCAGCTGGTGAGGCCTGCCTCGCCTTTCTCTTCAACAATCGTCGCCGCTTGGTCCAGACCCTCCTCTAGGTCACGAACGAGCTCAGCAACATGAGCATTGAGTTCATGCAAACGCAAGCGGGAGACAGCCTCTTCCTGGAGGCTCACCTCAAGCTCATTCAACTGCTGCTGGAGCTGAGTAAGGAGAGCACCTCTACGAGCATCATGACCCTTGAGAGAACTGCGCGAACGATTGGACGTAACTAGTTTGGCTCGACACTGCTGATAGAAGACCTCCAGCTCCAGCGGGTCTGGATTCAGCGGCAGGCCAATGAGGTCGTCTAGGTCGCTGTCAGTCGGCATGATGCTCGCGGTTGATCAGGTTCCGCAATGCGTCGATCAATTCAGCTTTGGTCAGCGCCTCCAGCGGGATCTGAGGCGCTTGAACACCCTTGGCTATAAGGCTCTCGATCATGACCTTCTTGGGCATGCGCGAATATCCTGCGATCCCATGTAAGCAGCAGAGTTCTTGCAGAGAGCGCCTGGTTTGTCGCTCATAGCTGTGTTCTCCCTCAAACGCACCTGGAAGTTTCTGCTGTTGCAGAGCAGAAACTTCCAGGCTTTCCTCTTGAGCAAGCAACTCCCTTGTAAGACTCAGATGTCGACCCAAGGAGCGGTAGAGACGGGCATCACTACTGGCTAGCTCACGGCTAGCAGCAAGAAATAGATCTGCGATCGACTCCGAATCACCGTGGGAGGCGATGCTGCGATCGGGCACGAGGTCAGCGGCTGCTTTCAGCATCATGCCCAGCAGCAAGCCCTTTGGCGATCTCCGCCCGTTGGTTCAGCTTGAACGCCCTCCAGCTCTTGACCAGATGCTTCAACTGGTCGATCAAAGCCTTTAGGCCGGTACGCCGCCCCCCATGGGCGGCCGCAATGGTCGTGCTCACATCATCCGCCATCTTCTCCATCTCACGAAGAGCACAAAGCAGCTGCTCGTTCATCGCATGTAGCTGTAATCGCGTATTCGCTTCAAGCGCCAGATCCTGCTCGAGTCGTTCAATTTCAGTTCGGATGATACTAATTACATTTTTTTTCTTTGCCATTCTCAGTCGCAAGAGCGCTCTTGCTGCGTTGGCATCGACAAGTGCCTGTCTACAAGCTGGATAGAGCTCAGGAAGCTTCTTGGCTTTGGGAGATATTGGAAAATCTTTCGCTGAGCGGAAAGGCGGAATCAACGCTTCTACATCGCTAACTGGCGGCGGTAGCTTTTCGGCCGCTATCTCAAGGTCCACGTACCTTACGGGCAAGGCCCTGCATTGGGCCAAAACTTTAGCGGTAAAAGATGCTCACAACTGTTCCCAGCCCAGTCTGATCAGCTGCGGTTGTCTATTTGGTTGCAAAATGATGCAGCTTTTGCATAGTTTCTGGCAAGGCGGAGGCTTGGTTTTAGGTCTTGCCATTGCCCTGACGCAATTATTGCGAATGGGTCAGTTGACTTGGCCGCACGCAGGAATCCTCAGCGTGCGCGGCCGCGCAAGGGCTTCGCAAGCCGGCCCACCACTGGTGATGAGACGCCGGTGGCACTGGGTTGACGGAGCGCTGTGGCCGGCCCTTGCCGCTGGCCGCGCTGGCGCTTGCGGTCCTGCGCTTGTCCACCCGTGGCTGTTGCTTCACCATCCCGTTCCTCTCGGTCAGCCAAGAGAGCTGCTGCTGCCAAGGTCTCCCCTGAGGAGAAGCTTGTGGCCTCCCTGGTCGCCCTACTGGAGGCCGGCACCACCCCCTGGCGGCGGGAGTGGGATGCCGCCTCGGGGGGCCATCATGTGAATCTGCTCTCCGGCCGCCGCTACCGCGGCGCCAATCCGGCCCTGCTCACCCTGGGCATGCACCTGCTGGGATCAGCCCTGCCTTACTGGTGTGGCTTCTCGGAGGCCAAGGCCCTGGGGATCTTTCCCCGTAAGGGCAGCAAAGCGGTGCATGTGCTGCGGCCCCAGGTGCATCAGGGAGTCGAAAGCCGTCTGGCGAAGCCGGGCTCAGTTGCTCAGGGTGGCCAGGTATTAGCTGGCGCCGATGGCCAGCAGTCGGTTCAGCCTGGCCCCAGCTGGGTCAGCTATCGGCCGGTGGCACTATTCAATGCCGCCGATCTGGAAGGCGAGGCTCTGGAGGCGCTGATCCAGAAGCGCCGCCAGGCCGAGGGGGCTGTGCTGCGGCCCGAACCGGAGCGGCTTGTGGCAGCCGATGCCGTGCTCAGTAGCTGGGCAGTGCCGGTCTGCTTCGCGGGCGATCGAGCCTGCTACCTGCCGGTGCCCGATCGCATCCAGCTCCCTGATCGCACCGCCTTCCACTCGGCAGGAGCCCTCTACGCCACCTGGGCCCATGAGGTGATTCATTCCACCGGCCACAGTTCCCGGCTGGCCCGTGATCTCTCTGGTGGCATGGGCGAAGGAGGCGATGGCGGCCGGGCCTATGCCCGCGAGGAGTTGGTGGCCGAGTTGGGCGCCGTGCTGCTCGGCGATCGCCTCGAGATCGGCAGTGCGATGGCCAATCACGCCGCCTATCTGGGCCATTGGATCGAGCTTCTTCGTGAGTCGCCCCGGGTGCTGTTGCAGGTGCTCAGTGATGCCCGCAAAGCTGCCGATCTGGTTTGCCCCGAGAGCGGCGGGGAGTAATCCCCCTGACATTGCCGCGCAGGCCTCCCCGCTTGGAGGTGGGTTCCTGCGCTGGTTCCGCCATGGCCACGCTTTGCCCTCCTTCTCACACCTCTATTCACCGGCATGCCAACCGCCGGCTGCCCTTCTGATGGCTGGGGGCTGCAGCCCCTTGTCCCTGCTTGGTAGAGCTTGCTCTGGGCCTCTCCAGTTTGAGGCCCTCCTGAAGTCAGGCCTCCGCTGGGATCGGTCCCGTCGCTGCGCCGCTCTCGGCGCCGATCGTCATGGCCACACGCTCTGCTGCTGGCATCCCGGCTTCTGCCGAATCACCGTTCTGCCGGCCAGAGGAAGATCCCTTCCTGCTGCTGGAATCCACGCTCCGCTCAGTGCAGGAGATCCTGCTGCGCCGGCGCGGGTTGGCGCTGCGGCGCACCTGGATCGAGCAGCCCTATGGAGAAGAGGAGATCACCCTCCTGGAGGAGGAGGTGCTCCCGGCGATCCAGCAGTGCCTAGCGCGCATCGATGAGCTCGATGAGCGGCTGCTGGCCGAGCAGGAGCTGCTGCGGCGCTCCCAGCTCGAGGCGCAGCGCCGGCTGATGCTGGCCTGAGCTCACCACGGCCCGGCGGGCGTGATCAGCACGCGGCGCCGGGCCTCAGCTCAGTACGTACACATCGCCGCTGGTCTGATCCAGGTACAGATCGCCCGGCACGGATCCGGGCACGGTGGTTGGTGCGCCACTGCCGGTGAACCAGCCGGTGCCGCGGTTGCCCTGGGGGCCAGCCGGTCCCTGTAGGCCCTGTATTCCCTGCGATCCGGCATTTCCCTGCAGGCCCTGTGGTCCCTGAGGTCCTTGGATCCCCTGCGGGCCCTGGATTGAGCCACCATCCACCCAGCTGCTGCTGGTTGCGTCCCAGACGCGGAAGGAGTCATCCGCCTGCACGATGTAGGCATCGCCCTGGGCGGCATCAGCCGGCAGATCCGCCATGGTGGCCACATGCCCCTTGAAGGTGATGCCCAGGCCGGGGGCACCCTGGATGCCCTGCTGGCCCTGCGCTCCTTCTGGGCCATCGGGACCTTGCAACCCGGCTGGTCCCTGGGGGCCTTGAACACCCTGGGCACCATCAGCACCGGGCTGGCCTTGTACCCCCTGGGGCCCCTGCAGGCCGGGATCACCTTGCGGACCCTTGAGTGAACCGGAAGGAATCCACGCCATGGAAGAAAAGCGGCCAACGGCCGGTGAGAGCACACCTCCTATTGCCTTTGTTGCCCGCGGCTGAGCCCAGCTCAGTGCTGCAGGACCTGCCACCAGGAACCGCGCAGCACCGTTACCGCTGTTCCGGCCACCTCCGATCGGAAGCGCAGGCTGAGGTTGCCGGCACTGGCGCCGTTCTCCACCGTGCCGCTCACCTGGGCCCTGAGCACCGCACTTCCCGCGGAGCTGGTGCCAATCAGGGGCGTGTCGTAGCTGCTGGCCGTGAGGTTGCGGAAGGTGGTCAGCGATTCACCCGTCACCAGGTTGTGGATCACTGCCTGCGGCGTGGCGGGTCCTGAGATGGTGGTCACCAGGCCGGTGTTGTTGGCTCCGCTGGAAAAGTAGAGCTCCGCCGAGAAGGAGAGCACTTGTTGCGCCGCCAGCGGTGTGGTGAACAGGTTGAGCCAGTTGGTGTTGGAGGCCGTGCTGAGTGCCGCCGGCAGCCGCGCCAACCGCAGCATCGAGGGGCCCTTGAGGTTGGTGCTGCGTGTCCAGGGCATGGCCGTACGACTGCGGTCCAGCTGGCCGCTAGAGGGGGACAGCTGCTATTGCCGCCTAACTGCAGCAGCTGGACTGGCCTCTCATCGCGGTCAAAGGGAGAATGGGGAAACTGAGGTCAGCGATGGCAGCAGCAGATCAGGAACTCCTGAGATTGCGCGCTCTGGCGCGCCGTCAGCCCCTACAGCGGCGGATCATTCGCTCTGTGGCGAGCTCAACCGCCATCGAGACCCGTCAGTCGATCAGCAGCATCGAGGCCAAGCTGCTCTCCACAGAGCAAGTTGTCGTCAATCGGCGCCTGATAACGCTTGCCTGAGAGCGGCACATGCAAGCTCCGTTTAGGGACATCACTCCCTTCTTCATGTCCAACTCGCTTCAAGCCGAGAACGCGTAGAGATCACCGCTGCGGGTGTTGAGGTAGTAGTCGCCCGCTTGGGCATCAGGCAGCACGCCGGGAGGTCCCTCACCGCTCCACCAGCGGGTGCCGCCGCTATTGCCTGGCGGGATGGCCCAGATGCCATCAGCCCTAAGAAAGCTGATGCGGGAACCATCGCTGGCGGGTACGCCGCCGCTGCTAGTACCGCCACTCCAGCGCTGCAGCTGCCACTGCTCACGGCGCCGGCCATCAAAGGGTTGGCCGAGCAGGCCACTGCCGGGGATCAGCGGTTGAATCGCCCCCGGCGGCAGGGGAGGTGGTGGCGGCCAGATCGGGCAGCCGAGCAGATGTACCGCCAGCTCGGCTCTGATGCCGCTGCCGAATAGTTCTGCCGAAACCTGCAGGTCCTGCGCGCAGGCGTAGTCATGGCGCAGCCGCGGCGCGGTGTTGCCGCTGGGCCAGGCCCAGCTTTCAAAGGTGCCGTCGCCCCAGTGAAGCGTCAGCGCCGTTGGCAGCGGCGGCCGTGCCTGGAGCACCAGCAGCACCGCGGTGCTGCCATTTGGGTCCTGCGGCAAAGGTAAAGCCGGTAGCCAGGCCAGCTCCAGGGGTGCGGCGGGGATGGGAGCGCGGCGGTAGCCCTGCTGCTCCCAGCGGATCACCTCCACAGGAGGCACCCACACGCTCTCGCCCGGGCAGCCCAGGGGCGGCAGCAGGCGGACCAGCTGCGGGCTAGCGGCCGCCCCGCCGCTTGCACCGGGACTGCTGGCAGCCAAGCGCGGGGGCGTTGTCTTGAGTGTTGCGCCGGCCAGAGGATTTCGCCAGGGACCGATTGCTATTGCCGATTCCCGAGCAGAATGGACCAATGACCATCGCCAACACGGGCACACCCAGCATCCGCGAGCGTCTTGAGAAGCTCCGGCCTGCCGTATTGGAGGTTGCCCAGCGCTATGGGGCCTCCAACCTGCGGGTGTTTGGCTCGGTGGCCCTCAACCTGGAGCACGAGGACAGCGACCTCGATCTGCTGGTCGATTTGCCGCCAAGTCAGTCATTGCTGGCGTTGGTGGGTATTGGTCAGGAGCTAGAGCAACTGCTTGGTTGCCCGGTTGATGTGGCCGAGCCCGATTCGCTCCATCCGCTGATTCGCTCTGAAGTCCTGCAGCAGGCCGTGGGTCTGTGAACAAGGATCGGCTCTACCTTGAAAGCATTCGCGATTGCCTAGATCGCATCGCTGAGTACACAGAGTCCGGGGAGGCTGAATTTGTTGCATCGCGCCTGATTCAGGACGGTGTGATCCGCAATCTGGAAGTCATTGGCGAGGCCACAAAGAATCTCAGCGAAGACCTGAGGGATGCCAATCCCTCCATCCCCTGGCGGCAGATCGCAGGGATGCGAGACGTGCTGATTCACGACTACCTCAAGGTCAATCTCAGCAGGGTCTGGCGAACCGTCGAGAGCGACCTGCCGCCGCTGGATGCAGCCGTGAAGCGACTGCTCCAGCAGGACTCACCTCAACTGTGAAGCAGCCGCTGCCCGCCCCTCAAAGCAGCGGGTCGTCGAGCAGCAGCGAATCGCTGGTGGCGCTGGTCTCAACCTCCCAACTGTCCACAGCCCCGGTCTCGGCGCCGTCTGGGGCTGGCTCGGATGTGCTCGGCTCTGGCGTCTCTGCTGCCAGCGGCACTTCGATCACTGCTGCAGGCGCTGTCGGCTGTGGCGTGATCTGAACGCCAGTGGCGGCGGCAATCAGGGACCAGCCCTGCTGCTGCCAGCCGCTCAGGTGCACCGGCCAGATGAAGCGCTCCTGGCTGCCGTTGCTGATGCGCAACAGGCCCGCCGGAACGGTGGGATCCACCAGGTCATGCCGGATCGGCAGTGCCGGCGGTGTCTGGGCCTTGATGGGTTGCGACGGCAGCACTTCTGCTATCGGTTCCTCTGCAGGGCTGGTGGAGCGTTTGCGGGCCATGGGATCAGGCGGCGATGGTGGCCGTCAGGCCCACGTGCATGCCCGCCGGGTTGGTCGGGCTCACGAGCGCCTTGGCGAAACACACCGCCGGCAGATCGAGGTGGGGCAGATCCGCTGGAGCGATCTGGAGGCCATGGCCAGAGAGGAAAGCCTCCACCCGGCCGCCTTCTGCCGGTAGCGCAATTCGCATGGCGCTGATCCAGCTGCCGGTGGTGCCGTCGCGTAGCACCGGTGCCAGCAGCAGCTCCACCTCGACCTCTGCTGGGGCTCCCGGGTGGGAGGCCACCAGCGAGAAGCGCGAGGCGGCATCGAGCTTGGTGTTGAGCAGCACCTCCTCACCGGAGAGGAAGGTGTGCTCGCTATCGCGGATAGCGCTGCGGTTGGTCCAACCCACCAGGGTGGTCTCCGCATCGATCAGCGGGTTGCCGTTTAAGAGGGCCATGGCTCAGGCAGCGGGGGTGATGTTGAACAGTCGGCCGGTGGCGCGTGGTTGCAGCACGGCAAAACCCACGTACCAATCGACGCGGGTGCGAAACACAGGCGCATCTGGCACCTCGCCCAAGTCCCGCACCGAGATGCCGTAGCGGCCCTGGAAGGGGCCCTGCAGACCGGTGACGCCCTGGTCGCCAAAGGTGCAGCAGTAGATCGAGCTGGTGCTGCCCGCCTCGTCGTAGCCCATCACCTCGACACCCTGGGCATCGCGGTCAACGGTGAGAATGTCGCAGTCTTGGTAGCGGTGCACCGTCATCCCAAAGGAGTTAGTGCTGGTCTGGTAGATACCGCCTCCCATGGTTGAGCGGGCCAGGGCATTGAGCTGGCGGCGCATCGCCTTGCTCATCACCAGCACCTTGCTGCCGCCGTAGGCATTCACCGAATCGATCAGCTCATCAAGCCGATCAAAGTTCAGTGGTGCACCGGGGATGGCGCCGGCAGCGTTGTTGATTGCCATCGGGTTGCCGGGCGGCAGCCGCTTGCTCAGGCCGTCAAAGGCTCTGGGGTTGGTGCTGGTGTCGCCGTTGATCACGGTCGCCTCCAGCGTCAGGCGCATCGAGCGCACCTTCATCTCGATCTGGCTGGCGCGGGCCTCGGGGCCCATCAGGTCCACGATCGAGCGGTCCACATCCACGTCACCGCCAAAGAGATGCACCGCTTCTGCGCGCTGGTCCACCACGCCGTAGCTCTGGGTGTAACCCTCGTTCACGGCGCGGAAGCCCACCGAGGGCAGTTCCTGCTCAGCGGAATAGAAGAGGCCGCTGCCGGCGATGTTCATGAACGGCAGCCGGGCGAGCAGTTCGCCCTCCGAGAAGGTCTTGAGCACAGCGAGGTGCTCAAGACGGTGCTCGTATTTGGCTGCCTCGATCAGGGTGAGGCCCATGGCACAGGTGGGGGCAGGCCCCAGTGATGTCAGGGGCTATTGCCGAGCAACTGCACTCAGAGCTTTGGGCCGCCCACCTCCATCCCCTCAGAGTTGCTCCAGCGGGGTCTGCCGGCCTGGCAGCGTATTGATCGCTAGTCTTCTGGTGCTCCGGGAGCTGGGCCAGAGCACCCCCAGCCTGCGGCCGATCAGTGAGAGCAGGGGCCTGCGCCCACGATCGGCCGAGCTCCAAAGCCCCCGGCTGATCAGCCAGCGCTTGATCGCTTCAATGAACCGTCCGCGACGGCTGGCGAGCCAAAACGAACGCTCGAGTTGCTGTCGCCTGAATTCGCGGCGCTGGTGGATTTCGCCCATCACGATGCCGTGCAGCTCCCAGTCCACCGATGTCCCGGAGTTCTGCCGGTAGTGGGTATCGAGCTCGAGCAGCTTTTCGTCGTCGAGATTGCGCGCGAGCTGGCAGTACTGATCGTGGCTCTCAGGTGTGAGGCACATCAACCGATTTGGATGATCTGGTCGACAGTCTGCGCCAAAAGTGGCTGGCTGGATTGGCGAAACGGCAACAGCAGAGGACTGTCCTGCTGCCATGTCGACCTCGCCCAGCACACCTGTCCCTACGACTAACCCCGCTGCATCTCCAGGAGCTCAGGCGCCCTTCAGCGCTGAGCGCTGGCGCCAGTTCTGGGACCACTGGAAGGGCCAACCTCAGCAGCTCTCTGGCATCGAGCAGTTGCGCCAGGCGGTCATGGCTGCCGATCCGGCGATCCTCACTGAGGCCGCCCCCTGGCGGCAGGCCTTCTCGTCAGCACCGCCAGCGCATGCCAATCCGCTACCGGTGGACTGGGAAAACCAGAACGACAACGCCAGCGGCACCGGCTACCGCGAGTGCTTCTCCAGCAGCTGCGCCATGCTCGCCCGCTTCTGGGGCAAGGTCTCCGGCGACGACGCTTACAACGTCATCCGAGCCCGCTACGGCGACACCACCTCGGCAGAAGCGCAGTTGGCGGCGTTGCGGTCCCTGGGGCTGACCGCCCACTTCGCCACAAACGGCCATCGCACAACACTGGAGGAGCAGATCAAGCTGGGTCGGCCGGTGGCGGTGGGCTGGCTGCATCACGGCCCTGCCTCAGCCCCCAGTGGCGGCGGTCATTGGAGCGTGGTGATCGGTTTCACCGAGACAGCCGCCATCCACAACGACCCCAATGGTGAGGCCGATCTGGTCCATGGCGGCTACACCGCCAACACCAACGGTGCAGCCCAGCACTACAGCTGGAAGAACTGGCTGCCGCGCTGGCAGGTCGATGGCCCTGGCACGGGCTGGCTGCTCACCTGCCATCCCTGAGTCAGAGGAGCTGTGCCATGGCTAGTAGTGATGGGTTTGATCGCGAGCGCTTCCTGTTGCGGGCCGTGGCTGGGATATTCATTGCCCAGTTCGCGTTCTATGCCGCTGGCCTTGGCGGTTGCTTCTGGCTTGGCCTGCAGCGGCGGCTTGGTCCGGTCTGCAGTAGCTACGCCGAGAACCTGCAGCAGACCTTTGAGGCAGCCGTTGGCACCAGCCTGGCGTTGCTGAGTGGCGGCGGCATCGCGGGTGCCCGGCGCCGCAATCCAGACAACTGATCCAGCCTGGCCGCTGAGTAGGTAGTGGCCAGCGGAAGTTTCAAGGCTGGGGATGGGCCTCTGGTCGCTTCAGGTAACTGGCGGCCCACACCGCCGGAGCGATGCCATGGGGCACCAGGCGCCGGTAGGGCTCGCTTCTCAGCAGTTCCTGCACCGCTTCTGCCAGCAGGGCGGTGGAGCGACTGTCCGGCAAGCGATGGCTCAGGGCCTGCTGAACCCGTAGCAGGTACCAGACACTGCCTTCCAGCCCAGCCGTGAAACGCTCCCAGCCACCAGGGTTGCTGCGCGTATCGAGCACTAGTTCGCGGGCGTTGTGGGCCTTGTCGGCTGCCGTCACCAGCAGGGAGGTCTGCGGCTTCTCCTCCAGCGAGGCGATGTAGCGGGTCTTGCGCAGCAGCCAAGGTTCCTTCTCGGCGCCGGGCTCCACGGGGCCAGCGGTGTCGGTGCAGTCCATCACGATCGCGGCCACCTCCTCGCCAAAGCGTGCGGCAATCGAGGCCTGGCTCTGGCCCGCATCCTCGATGGCGTCATGCAATAGAGCAGCGATCGCCTGGTTTTCGCTGCCGCCGTCCTCCCACACCAGAGCACTCACAGCAATCAGGTGGGCGATGTAGGGAACCGGCTTGCCCTTGCGCCGCTGACCGCGATGCAGCTCAGCCGCCCAGCCCAGGGCATCGGTATAGCGCTGGCTGTGGGCTTTCTCAGGAGCCGTCATCGACATGTTCTACATCCTGTGTTGCTGCTGCTGTCTCAACCAGACCCGGTAGCCATCCGGTCATGGGGGCGGCGAGGAATCACCAGCACTGCCCCGGAGCACAGGGCTATGCCCTGCTCGCACCTCCATGGCAAGGGCTGACGCGAGCCGCTGCGCGGCCCTTGCCATGCCGTGTCGTCCGTGGCGATGGGGCGGGTTGTTCCTCGCTTCCTTTCCATGGCCTCCTCTGCTCCTCTGGCCTGTCCGATCCGTCAGCTGGTGCTGCACATTTATCCCGATGGCCTCAAGATCGCCGGCGCCGAGCGGCTCACGGTCTTCTATGGCCGCCGCGGGTGCCCCGTGAAGAAGCCTCGCTTCATCCCGGCTGAGCTGGCCCATCAGCTGGCCCGCAAGCTGTCCGCCAAGCGCCTCGGCACCGTCTCGGTGCTCTGAGTCCTGTTGGCTATCGCATCGGGCCCGGCATCGCCGGGCCTTTGTCTTGCCCATGACCGGCTCAATGACAGGCCGGCCAGCTGTTGTAAGAGCAAGGGCGTATGACGTTTGAGTTCTCTGCGAGCAGCAGCACAAGTTGATGTGGAATCGAACTGTTGGCTGCTGCCATCTTGAAGATCCGCGCCAAGCTCTAAGGATGTTCAATCTTGCATCGCAAGCCTGGCCTGAATCGTCCCTTGTTCATCTTGCCAAAAGCAGAAGCTAGGCGTGACGTCAATCACTGGCACGGAAGACTGGCGAGGATAAGCATATGAAACGGCCTCCTCAACCTTTCTCACCGTTGATCTATCAAAAAACTTTCTTTGAAACCAATTCATTTGATTAATGCACTGTCTGGCGTGAGATTGAAGGCTCTCAACGGTGTTACATCGCTCAATAATTTTTTTGTGTTCGTCAATCCTCGTGCTTGCGATGTCCAGTCGCTTATCCGCGAAAGAAGGCTGCTCTATGAGGTCATGGTAGATCTGGAGCTGAGTGACACGATTTCTTGCTGCAATAAGAGCAGTGAAAATCTGCATGTCTTGAACAGCCATATGAGCATTTTCATTAAGCATCGCAGCTGCTTGCTCGGCACCAGTCTTTCCATGGGAGTCAAGCGTGGCATCGACTCTGCACGAAAAATCTTCAATTAGTATTTTGTTGCGTTCATAAATCGAGCCAACCTCCTTTTCTGCTTCTGCAAGGCGACTTGTGGCTAGCTTGTTAAGGTTGCCAGTGTGCCCATACTCATGCAACAGCTCGTCAAGCACGTTGATTGACATCGCAAGTCTTCCCATGACCTCAGCTTCTTGCCGAAACCCAAGGGTTTCAATTTGTCGAATAAGAACGCCAAGCTTGACATTGATACGCTGAAGTTGAACGGTGCCTGCTACGGCATTTAGCAACGACCAAGCAAGGGTGGGTCCAAGCACGGGCGCCATTGTCGCTGAGGGTGCAAAGCGAAGTTGCCCCGCAATCTGGCCAGATGAACTGCTGACAACCGTGCCAAGCGTTCCTGTTGAAGTCTGCATCAGAGTATGTGTGCCGGCATTGATTCCTTGAAGCAGTTCAGGAGTGCCAACGACTTGAAACAGATTTCCCTTGCTCAAGGCGGAAGGAATAGCGGGAATGCAGCGGCTAAAAAGATCAACAATCTCTGCACTGACAATTCCTTTCGGAGCATCCTTTGGCCGCTGCCTCCAGCGCTGCAAAATATTTGCACTGCATTTCAATCCATAGGAAACCAGAAGGGCACCGGGCTGCTTATCTTGGCCAAGTAGCTGTATGTAGCGTGCGTCAGGCTTGGAAGTCATGTGTCAATCCCAAAGTCGAAGTTATGAAAAGGTAATGGAATCTAGTCAATCAATAGCTATACATCCAGGATGCTCTTTAATCAGACAGTGCTACACCGCTTGGCCATTCGGTTGCCAGCATCAGCCACTGCCAACTTTCGGCATTACCACGTACCAGCACAACCGCTTCTCCGTCTGAAACAAGGCGCTGTGCACAGCGCAAGGCCATTGACCAGGGCATGAGCAGGGTGTCTGATCTGCGGCTTGACCAAGGATTCAAGGCCGCAGGAGCTTCTTTGGCCAGCACTAGGGGGTGGCGCTGGCTGAGAATCGCCCACTGATCGAATGGCGGGGCGCCATTTGGATCGGGCACATCGAGTATGCGTAAGGGAGTTTGGCTGGTCATGGGAGATCAGCAGTTGAGGTATGTGGCGCAGCTGTTCTGGCGGTAGCGCACGTTGTTCTGAAGTCCGGGCGTGTAACCGCCGTCATAGGGCTGCTGCTGAATCCGGGGTTGCTGGGGTGCACCGAAGTAATCGCCGCTGCTCCAGCCGTTGCTGCGTTGTTGCCGCTGCTGCTGCTGGCTGAGGCCGTAGGAACCCCATTGAGCGGTAGCAGGCTCAACAAGAAGTGTGGTAGAGGAGGCGACGGTGGTCGCTGCAGCGGCAAGCAGGGTGAGGAAGGCTTTCATGGGTCGGACGGCCAAGGGCCGCGGGCTGAACGGTTCCTCCTCGTTCTGGGTTTGGCGCCCTGATTCCATGACGGTGGATCAGGGGTTTGGTAAGAGCCGTTGGTTGAGCTGCTCAGCCACCTGTGCCGTGTCAATCAGGTTGATAGCCGCCCATTGCTCCAGGTACCGCTCCTCCCGAGCAGCAGACCAACACCCATGCAGCCAGCTGTGACACCAACATGTGCACCAGCATTGCCTGGCCAGCGTTGTACCCCTCTTGACCACCGGTTCTCCCCTGGGCAATCCGTGCCGTGGAGAGGAGGCTCCTCGGTGATGAGTTGCCATTGGCATCCAGGCCGATTGTGCAGAGAGTGTCGGCACACAGGGCCTTATTGGTGGAGGCAGATGCTTGGCTGGCAATCAGCAATGAGACGGCAAGAAAAGATGTGACCCGCACGGCGCGAGGAGGGGAACAGCCCTTGCTTCTCACCTGCGTGAGCCACAGACCATTCCAGCGGATTCCAGGCGCCATATCGCAAGTGGAATCAGCTTCAGAGACTTGGAACAAGGAGTAGACGTCCCTCCTACAGCATGAGCTGCCAGAGCCATGAACAATCAAAACGTTGCGCAGCCTTCAATTCAGGTCGATGGTCTTGGTCGTGTTCTTGAAGCATGTGCTGTTGTGGGCCTAGGCCTCGTGTTTGCATCACAGGTACCCGCCGCCTCGCCAGTCATCTTGGTGCGATGTGCTTTTGAAGCCGGGCGGGTGACGGCAAGGTTCTGAGAGTTGTTAAACCTTCCTCAATGAGGTGTTGATAATGGGTGTAAATACAGGATCTGCAAGTAATTTACGAGAACCGCAGCTCCCGTCGTTTCTTCAGCGCAGAGCCGCCCCAGCGACTGATCTTCATATCCAGCAAGAGTCCTTCCAGTCCCTACTCAACGATCTTTGCGGTGAATTGGGGTTTGACAGGCAACAGACGGCATTGCGCTGGCTGCTGGAGCAACTCGAGGCCAGCCATGATTTGCGACATCTGATTCTTCTATTGCTTCAGGAGGGTGAGACTTGATTACAGCTGAATGCAACCCTAAAAACATTGGCAATGAGCTTCCTTTAGTAACTGATCAATTCTGCACAGGCTTCTCTTCCGAGGCTTGCAAATTAGCGATGAAAAGCTAGCACCGCTTAAAGCAGTTGGTATAGCTTTTATCGGATCTGAGGCCTTATTGGGTAGGAAAGCAGTTCCGAAAGTACTCCGTAACTATTTCTTGAATACAGGAGTCATCTTGCCGGCTATTTGCCAGCCCGCCCAGTAATAAGGGTTAGACCAACCCCGAGCAGCATACTCCGGGTCCTTAATCATCCTGTCTTGGGCTTTAGCTAGGGCCTCATCGAGCGAATCACCATCCTTCAGACTTTTATAAAATAGACTCATAAGTACCGAGGTTGCTTCATCGTCTACTTTCCACATCGATAAGAGTGTAGATTCGGTCCCAACCGACGACAAAATACGGTGCATACCAAAAAGCCCATACCCCCTTATGGATCCACCTAGGCCTGTTTCGCACGCAGAAACTACAACAAGTGAAGTCCCTCTTAAATCCCAACCTGCAAGATCTCTGTAGGTGACGATCGACGATTCAGGCGGCGAGACATTGGCTCCTGTTGCAACAATATAAATGTTGTATAGGCCGTCTAATACTTGCCGCCCTCCGAATTCAGATTGAGTTCTACTGCGTTCATCAGTGGTCTCCTCTGCGAAACCAGCATGAGTGGATATGTGAAGAACTTTCGGGCTTTTAATGGCTAGCATCGAGGATTTGCTGGCCTGCTTACCAAATACTTTATGTGCGGACAGAATGCCAGAAACAACCTCGCCTTCTCTTGATGAATAAACAAGTTCCTTCCATTGTTTTTGACAGGATGCATTGGATGTACACATAGCGCTCTCTCCAAATTCAGGGGAGTAGAAAACGGTTGAATCACCACCTTGCATGTTTCGTTCATGATGCCCAATATCTGCCATGCTTTGAACAGCAATAATACGACGGGATCCAACCCCTTTTGACTCAAGATGTATCCGAATAATGCCAATGGGTATTCTTTGAAGTAGTCCATCAAGTCCTATATATACCTGCTTCGATTCCTGAATCTGTTTAATGAGTCCGGGAGTGAAAAGATTATCTAGTAGCACCCGCCACTTTTGAGATGCATCCCCGAGCCCTTGGGATGATGATCTCAAGGCCTCAGAAATTAATCTGATGCATAATTTTTTCTCACAGGTTTTGTAAGCTAAAAGTGATTCATTGCCTCCTCTATTTCTGACCACGAATGCCTGATTCTTCGTCTCGATCTCATTTGTTGATATGAGCGTATTATAGCCTCCAGGAGAAGGCTCAATAAACTGTATAAATAGCTCATTTTCCCTGAGCGATTTTTTGATCTGGTTTGTATAGTCAATGTCCGATGTAGCCATTTGCCTGGCCAAAGTGTCAGTGGTATTTGTTGCGAGTGGAGATATTTTTTTAATGCTCATCCTTAACGCAATAATCTCCGATTCGATGAGTGAATAACGAAGCTGCAGGAAAGAGTTTAGATACTCTTCTGAGCTAAGAATACCTGTTGCAAAACCGCGTGCGGCAACAGCCTCGGATTGGGAAAATAAATTGAGATACTCAATTCTCTCTTTGGGAGTTATCGATGGCAGGAGTGCTTTAAGGGCTACATGCTCCCATTGTCTGAGCATAAGCAATGCCTTTCTAAAGTTTATTTTGCTTTTCCAATTCTTGGTAAACATTGCATAGCCGGACAGAAGGTTGTAGTTTTCGCTAATGCTGGTCGCCTTAAGCGGTTTATCCAAGGCTCTGGCAATAAGGCTTTTGTAGATATTATCGGCCTGGGAATAATCTCCAAGCGATTCAAGTATGTAGGCCAACTGGTTTGCAGATCCTTCGGCGCTCTCCAGCTCATTAAGCCCAGTTTGTATGCGCATGGCTTGAGTGGTTGCATCCTTGGCTCTTAACAAGAGATCAGCCCGCTTGTTGTTTTTTTCAAGACCTGCCATGATGTACTTGAAATATCCCTCTTTTAGCATGATATCGGCTATTTGCTTCTGCGTAGGCTTTCCATCTACTACGTTGTAAGCCTTGTTGAGTACGTCAAATGCCTGTGTAGCCCTTTCATTCCTCAACGCCTCTGTTGCATCGCTTATGTAACCGTCAAAAATGTGACTGCTTAGCCGAATGAAGACGTTAAACAATGCTGGCTTTGTCACTTCTCCCTGGGATTCCAGGCACTTCTTGAGAAATGGCCACCCTCCGACAACGACATCAGCGAATGATTTGTTATCTATCTTTTTGGTGTAAATCTCGCTTAGAAATAGTATTCCGCCGGAAGTTTCTTCGCATGTTTCCTTGGTTGCCAAGTTATGAACCTGAAGAATCTCCAGCCCCTTTCTTATCTGTTCTTCGGCTTCTTCAAGCCTAAATGCTCTGTACAGCTTTGAGCCATAGACCAGCCTGAAGCGTCCACTATTGACGCTGCAGGACCCTTCTGCATCAATTATAATGTTTTGGGCATCGAAGTAATGGTTAGCTGCTTGCTCATAAAGTCCCTTGCTTTCAAGCGATTCCACCTCGGTAATTATCGAGCTTATTTGCATTTCCTCTTTTTTGTTCAGATCTCTTTTGTTTAATAGTGCTGAAGGCCCGCAAGGTGCTAACTCTCCCTTGGTCGGCTTGTCTGCAGAGCTTTTAGTGTATGCAGATGCAATAGTTGGATTTAATAGTATCAATGAGAAAGTCGCAAGTATTCCTGACATGATATTCAATATGTACAAGATTTCGCTTTTTGGGTATGCCTCTCTTCTGGTCCTGCGCTTGGCTTTTGATGGCATAGCTTAATCTAGTTTGATTCTATGGTATTTGACCATTCAATCCGCCAGTAGTAGTCTTTACGACTGTTAATAACCTTTCTTTTTTGTTCTCGTGCGATTCTTGATGCGCGGCCTTCTTGTCTTGTTTTAAGATGAAAGATCGTGTCAAATTGCCCTAGGATTGATTTGGCGTATGAACGTTGATCTTTCTTTAATGAGTAGGCTTAATGATAGAGCTAGCTGTCTTGGCTGGTTGCCGCCAGTCGTTGTTCTAACAAATAAGTCTTATGGCTTTGCAGGCGCGATGTGAATGCTTGTTGATATTGCTTCGGTTGCGTTCTTGAATGACTTGGGAAGTCAGGCGGGGTTCATGGCGAAAGTGGCTTTTGCCACCGGTTGGCCCGCCTCATGCTCATTCCGGTGCCATTCGGGCGACGCCGCATCCAGGCGACCTGACGAATCAGCTGGCGATCAGCGGTGGGGACCCCTGCCGTTGGTCAGGAAGCCAGCTCGGTAGAGCTCACTGGCGCTCATGGCGTGGGGGTTCAGCACCTCCCCAAAACCACCGGCGGTTGCCGGTGCTGCCGCCAGGGCATTGGCCCCACCCATGGCACCACGCTGCTGGAACAGGAAGCCGTAGACGGGATGGATGCGCAGCTGATCAAGGAACTCCGCGGTCGTCATCGGCCGACCGTCGTCGCCCAGCAGGGGCTGGCCCTGGGCATCGAGCGGTTCGAGGACGTCGGTGCCGTCCTTGCTGGTGCTGAGGCGAAAGCTCTCGCCCAGCTGACCCTTGAAGACATCAAAGAACGTGCCACGCCCGTCTCCGCCAGTACGGCCTTCGGCTTCTGAGAAAGCACGCTCCAGCAACCGTTCCTTGCGCAAGGCCAGCACCTGGGCCTGGGCACCATCCCGCTCTGCGGCCACGGTTGCCACCTTCTTGGCAGAGGCTTCTTCCATCTGCCGCTCGCGCAGCTCCACCTGCTGCTCCAGCAGTTGCTTCTGCCGTTCGGCTTCCTGCAGCCGGGAGTATTCCTCCGGGTTGATCTCGGAGAAGCGGGTCAGCTGCTGACGCAGGCCCCGCAGCTCCTTCTCAAGATGGTTGGTGCGGCGACGCTCGGCCTTAAGAGCCTCGCTGGCACCGTCTTTTCCTTTAGGGGCCAGGTCGTGGCCGCCGGGGGCAGGATCAGTGGCTTCTGCGGAGTAGGTCTCGCTACTGCCTGCCCGTGCATCGGCCTCGCCCCCGTCCTGGGGATCGTCGCTGTAGGAGTGCGGTTCAAGCTGGTCGGTGTTGCTGATCGCACCCCTTGATGCGACCTGATCGGTAGTGCTGGTGGCCATGACCCGTCTCGGCTGTCAGTGGGATCGGCAGCCCATCACGGCGCTGCCATCACCTGTTGCCGAGCGGCGGATCAGACGACTCGATTCGGCTTAAGGGTTCCAAATATCCGCTCGCCGATCAGCGGCTGCACCAGGGTGCCGATGCCGCCGGACCCATAGCTGGCGCCGAACTCAAGCACCACAAACGCGGTGTACTGCGCGTAGGGGTCCACTGCGGCATCACCTTCGGGGGTGAGCAGCGAGAGATCCCCAAGCCAGATCGCGCTCTCGCAAGGGGCCACCACAGTGGTGCCGCTGGAGGACACCCGCCGCCCGTGGTGCTGCCAAACCAAGTCGCTGCTCAGCCAGATCGACCCTGGGTTAGGCGGCAGGCGGGCGGTGCGACAGAGATAACCGTTGTAGGTGAAGTCCCCGGTTTCCACACCGGGGCCGTTCTCCTTGGCAGAGATGTAGTTGGACCGCTCCAGAAAGCACTCGAGCACGTGGCTGGCCACTACGGCAGAGGTGGTGTCACCGGGATTGGCGTTTTCGCCCAGCAGCAGACGGGCATTTGCGAACTGCTGCAGGGGTGTGGGTCCCCCCAGCAAGGCAAGTCCGCCGCCGCCGTTGCCCTGGTGCCGGCCGCTCGTGAAACGGCGCGGACTGATCAGTGCCATTGTTTAGCCCCGCAGCAGTGCCGTCGTGCCAAGCATCCCGGTGGCGGCAGCGGTGAATTGAACCCAGCTGGCCAGCCCCGGCAGTAGGAGCATCAGCTGCTCGCCGTAGCGCCGCCGCTGGCTAAGCAGGGCCACCGAGCTGGAGCGGGGATTGGCGTAGACGGTTTCGCTCTCCTGGCGTAGCAAGGCGGTGTCGTAAGCAATCACATCCGCTTTCTGCAGGGGCGCATCCCCGGCGGCCGCCACCGAGCCGGCAATCGGTCCGGAATGGGACTGCCTCTCGATCGCCTGCTCCTGCTCAGGGCCAGCCCCCAGCAGCTGCTGATCAATCAGCGCTACCGCGTCCAGCAGGGCCCGAGCACTCAGCACCCCGGCGACGTGGTTGCGCTCCAGAACTGCCATTGCCCGGCCGATGGCATCGAGGCAGGGCACTGTCGCTGGTAGGGCCAGGGCCTGGCGAATCGCTTCTTGATCGCCGGGTTGCCAGCTCGCACCGATTGGTGCGCTGGGCAAGTTGATGCTGGTGGTCATGCAGAAACCGGTGTCACACCGGCAAGATCCCCTAGCCATTGCCGCAGGGCTGCGTCGGTGACGATGCCCCGTTCATGCAGCTGCAGCATCTCCGTCACCGTCGGCTGGGGTTTGGGTGCCGGTGCCAGCGGACTGATCTCCACCAGCAAGGCCGGGCCATCCCGCTGGGGTACGGCCTCGCCGGTGAGAGTGCACCAGTGCTCCAGCAGCGTGGAGAACATCGAGGCCTTCTGGATCGCCTGGCTCTGCAGCAGCGCATAGGCCTGGGACGCCGCCATCGAGATCTCCCTCGCCGTGCGCGGTGCCCCTTGGGCGCCAGATGGGATCAGGGCATCGCGGCGCATGGCCTGATCCAGCGACTCCAGCCAGGCGCGGTGTTCGGCAAGCGAGCGGGCCTGGATCTCAACGAACTGGAAGCTGGCGCCTTCCGGCAGATCGATGACGCTGTTGGGGCCCAGTACCACCGGCTCGCTGCTGCCATGACCCATGGGGCCGACAACCCCCGTCCGCACTCCAACTGGCAGGGCTGTTCGATACAGCAGCTCCTGGTAGTCGCTCTGGCAGCGGAAATGGTTGAGGTACTGATGCGCCAGGCCGAGATGCGGCAGGTCGCCTTCCCCAAAAGCGGCGCCATCACTGGCGTACCAAATCAAGGGCAACTGGCTGATGCCGCGGTAGTGGTGCAGCCCGGTGCGATGGGGCCGCCAACCCGACGGGACCTGTGGATCAGCTACCAGCTCCATGGTTTCCAGGCTCATGCCGTCGCTATCGAGGCCAACGGATCCGTAGAGCCACCGATGCTGGGGCCGATCCGTCTCCAGGGACTCGTCCTGGGCTTTTGGGTTCGGCATCCGGAAGCTGACCGTGTCTGGCAAGGACTGGGGGCCGGGTAGGTGCCAGTTCAGGACGTCACGGCGCTCCAGAAGAGCAAGACGCGGCAGGGAGAGGCGATCGCCATGGCGCAGCGCCTGCTGCCGATCGCCCTCACTGGGCCAAAGGTGCTGGGGCGGCAGCACAACCACCAGTGCTGCTCCATCGCGGAGCACCAGTACGTCGGCTCGCTCGAGGAAGACGCCCAGGTCGGTACCACGTCCATCCACGTCACTGATCACCGCCTGAAGCGTGGCCGGCAACTCGCGCCAATGGCTGGAGGCCAGCATTCCCGCAAAGGTCCGTAGGGCATCGCGGAAGAACCCCGACGGCAGAGCAGCCTCCACCCGGCGCCGGTAGGTAGATAAAGGCTCGCGCTCGCCACGGGGCAAGTAGTGCTCCTTGCGGTCAGCAAGGAGGTCCCAGCAGTCCTGGATCAGCTCCAGGCGAGGGAACAGCGCCGCCAGGGTGGGGTTGAGCGGCCATAGGAGTGGATCCGGGGTCAACGGGGACAAGCCCGATCAGCGGCTGCTAGCTATTGCCGGTGACACACCCCGCGCAAAGCCACAGCTCCGAGCCGACATTGAGGTGCGTACAGGCCAGGAACTTGGGACTGGGTGGTTTTCAGACTCGTGAACCGCGCTTACAGTCAATCAATACTTGTTTTACGCTATAGCAATTACAGCCAGATCAGACCCGCTCAGGTGATGCTCTGTAAATGATTATCGAAAAGTATTCTGCCTGCTTGGGCTGTTTTCGTGACCGTCTCTGATCAATTTAGCCCTTGAAAAAACGAAAATCATGACTAAAGGGAATAGGCCGCGATGGACCCCGACAGGGGTCAAAGATGGAATTGAGGAAGTCCATATTCGGAAGTGGAATTATTTTATCGACTATGTGCAGCTTCACTTTCCGCCCGGCTCTAGCTGGGTATTTCGCGGTCACAGGAAAGATGTGTACAAGCTCGAATCCACGATAGATAGGCAAGTAAAGGATAAGGCTCGAACAAAAGAGATAAGAAGCGCTCAGCTAGAGCGCTTTAAGCTCGCAATTCGAGGGAAACGCGGCGCAAACCCGCCAACATATACAGACGATAAGGAGTGGTGGTCAATTGGGCAGCATTTTGAATTGTTGACGCCGCTTCTTGATTGGAGTAACTCTCCATACACGGCAGCATATTTTTCATTCTTTAAAACCGGATCTGATGACACCAAGAAACGAGTTGTCGTTGCGCTCAGCAAAGAGAGGGTGCTGGCGAGTGGGCTTCAAAGCGAAATAGAGTTTTTTGTTCCGTCGTCAGACGAGAATGCAAGAGTGATAAGCCAAAATGGTCTCTTCACATATTCCGAAAGCGGCAAGGCAATAGAAGAGCTTGTGAGAAGCAAATACTCAGGCTCGACTGAGCCGATTGTCAGAAAGATTATCCTTCCAAGCGAAGAGAGGGAAAGCGTCCTGGCAGGCTTGGAGTTGATGAATATCAACCACTTGACGTTATTTCCTGATTTGCATGGTGCCTCTATTTACAGCAACACTAAGTTGTATACCGAGGCTAAATAGCGGTATATTCGAAAGTTCGAGTGCATTTCGTTTGTAGCGCTCCTTGCGCGCGAACTGATTACACGCGACCTTAAGAAGTGGACTTCCCAACTTTTTGCTTGACCTCCATCTTGCCCCGGTAGAGGTGGTCATCATTTAAACCTTCTGTTGTCCAGCCTGGCAGAGAAGAGCTGCTCAGTCTTGTCGCTCAGTTCTACATGTTCACAATGCAGAACCAGGCCTCTCTCCATGCCCACTTGGCGGATGCAGAGGCCGTTATGGAAGATTGCAAGAAGATCATCGCCGAGTGCGCGTATCCGGAAGTGCTGCACGAGCGCACTCTGCAAGTCGCCAAAGCCAAAAAGGCCGTTGCTGATTTCTGCAAAGCGGTTGCTGATCCAGTCTCCCATGCCGAATTGATAGTCTTCTTTCTGGAGCAGGGCAATGCCTTCACGATGGGCTATGGCGACATCGATGCGGGCTCCTACAGCGCCTTGCTGGCCATGGCCCGCTGTGCTGTCAAAGCGATCTGCGGCTTGCCCCTCCAGTTGAAGGAGCCCTTCAGGGAGCGGCTGGCAGTGGTTGTGCGCTCATCGTCAGAAATCGGCAGGGGGTATCACGATGAACTGACGGACAGCTACAGCGCTGTCTTTGTGAATCAGCAGTGAGGCGCCCTTTTGCGGAGCTGCTCACTCCAGCTCTGGATCTGCCTCACGCACCGCCATCGCCACCACCCGCACAGCGCAGGCCGCTGAGATCTCAACCCAACGCTCCAGGCTGACCCCGAGCAGTGATGGGATCTGATCCGCCGGCGTTCCTTCCCTCAATAACTTCTGCCCTCGCGCATGCAGCTCCCGCCAGCGGCCCGGTACCGAGATCAAAAAGCCCTTGTCGCGCAGGTAGTGGGTGATCTCACCGTTCACGAAGGGCCGGGCGTAGGCGATGAAGTGGTTGGGACTGCGGCCCGGGCGGTGGATGTCGTAGCGGCGTGAGGCCTTGATCAGCCCGATTGCCGCCAACTGCTCCAGATCTTCCTTGGGATGACCAGTGCGGCGGGCGTAGTTGGCCGCCACCTTCGCTGCAAAGGGCAGGTGCTCCACCACCAAGGCATCAGCAACGGCATGGGGTGAGCGCAATGGCCCGCGAGCACGACCTGATGTCGTCACGCGAGCGGTGGCCTGCTGGGGCCTGGGGCGGTGGGCGTGTGGTGGGGTGTTCATCAGAAATGGGGGGATGTCCCTCAGCGGGAAAACAGCAATGGCCGGGGCGTGGCCTTGCCCTGGCTGCGCCAGTGCTGGCTCTGCAGCCAGATCACGCCCTGGCCGAAGGCATCCACCAGGTCGTCATGGGCTCCGTTGGGAAAACCCAGCAACTCGCTGATCAGTGCGTCGTTGCCGCTGCGAAAAGCCAGCTGGCCGGCCTCCATCAGCGGGGCCACGGCATGGGCGCGGCTCACCTTGCTACCGCTGGGCCGCACGGCAATCAGCCCAGGGATCTGTCGCTGCAGCAGCTGGCAGACGGCCGGGCCATTGGCGGCGTCCTCGATCAGCACCGCATCAGGGCTGAGGGCCTTGCCCATCGACGCCAGGGTCTGGCCGAGGAAGTTCATCACTCCCGGCAGGTCGAGGCGGTGGTGCTGGCTCCAGATCACCTCGATCCGGTGGACACCTTCCTGCTGTTCGACTGGTGAGCGCACTCGGGCGGCACTGGGGTGGAGCTGTTCACCCCTTGCCCTGGCCTGGGCAGCCGGGTGGCGGGACTCCTGATCCGGCAGCAGGCCGAGGAGGCAGAAGCCGCAGTAGTCGTTCGCCTCTCCCCCCTTGAAGCTCAGGTCGCAACTGAGCACCACTGCCGCAAAGGGTCTTTGCGCCGCCCGGCCGTCTGGGGCAGGGGTGCCCGCTGTGGTGCGGATCCAGGCGCGTTGGAACAGCAGGCCCTCCGCTGGTGAGGGGCGCTGCTGGTACAGCGCGTTCCACCAATAGCTGCCGGCGCGGATGCGGATCTGCTCCAGCTCCGCCAGCGGGAAACGCTCTGGGCAGAGCGGCTCAGCGGGCTGGCGCCAGTCCGGCTCGATGGTGCAGGTGGCCGGGAACTGGATCTGCTGCTGGGGCGGTTCAGCAATGGCAGGCAGATTCAGCACCTGCCAGCGCTGCGGGGCGTCGCCGCTTTCCTGCTCCAGCAGCCAGCCGATCAGATCGTCCTGGTGCCAGCGGGTCAGCACCACCACCTGGGCCGCGCCTGCAAAACCCCATCGCGAGGGCCCCTGTGGGGCCGGTTCAGCGCGGGTGAGCCAGACGGACTGGAACCACTCGATCAGCTTCTGGCGTTGCCCGGCGGAATTGGCGTCTTCTGGACCCTTGTAGGGGTCATCAATGATCCCGAGCGCGTAACCCTTGCCGGTGAACGGCCCGCGCACGCCGGCAGCAATGCAGCCACCGCGCTCGGGCGTCAGCCAGTTACCCACGGCAGTGGAGTCCTTTGAGAGGGGGTGGCCGACCGCGCGGTAGTAGTGCCGTGCTTCACGGCTATGGGCATAGGCCAATTCGGCTGAGTAGGAGGCAATCGCGCAAAAGCGCGTGGGATAGCGGCTCACCCAGTAGGCAGGGAACAGCTTCGACACCAGCAGCGACTTACCCAGCCGCGGGGGGCAGCAGACGATCAGGCGGTTGAGCTCCCCATCAGCCACGCGCTGCAGCAGGGCAATCAGTCGTTCGGCCCAGGTGTGAAAGGCGTAGCCGGGATAGGCGGCCACGATGAAATCCCGAAAGATCTGCTGAAGCTGCGGTGTGTTCTGCTGGCGGCAGGGATCTGGGACATCCAGCAGGCCCCAGTCGTCCCAGAGGTCGCCGGCAGGATCGAGAATCAGGCCGGCCATCAGCTTCTGGCCCCGCCCCCATGGGGCTCTGCCGGTTTGATCGGCGCCCGCAGCAGCCCTCCGATCTCGGCGATCACCCGGAAAGCGCCCACCGCCGCAGAAAACTGATCGGCATCCATGGCGCGGCGGGCACAGTCGTTGAGGGCAAAGATCTGCTCGGCCTGGTGACGGCGTCGGTCGGAGATCAGCTCCTCCACCATTCGGGCGCGAGCCAGATCGAGGTAGCGATTGACGGTCTTGACGTTGCTCACCCCCCAGCTCTGGCCCGCTTTCGCCCTGATTTCCACCAGAGGCAGGCGTTGGGCGATCCAGAGCTGGGCTTCTGCGATGCGCCGTTCCACCTCTCCGGCAGTGGCCCTCGGGGTCTGGGCGTGATGGGGTAATCGCCGTGGCGGGTTGGTCTGGCTGATTGGCCGGCTTGGGTCCACCGCCACCGGCTCCCACACCGCCTCGCCATCGGGGTCTTGCTCAGCCGGTGCAGAGCGCAGCTCTTCCACCGGATCAGCGGCGCTGCTTGGGCGGGAGTGCTGCGGCATGGCCTCAGAACGGCAGTGCCGGCGTCTTGGGGGCACGGATGGTCCAGAAGGGTTTGCCACGCTTTTCGGTGGCACTGCCCTGCTGGATCGCGCTGTCCTTGGCCGCCTTGAGCTGCTGCTCGATCTGCTGCACCGCCGGCGGGAAGTCGTAGGTCAGCCGCCCGGGGCTGTGGGCAAAGGCCCAGTCGTTGTACGAGAAGGCTTGATCCAGCTGACCGGTGGCCATCGCCGTGTTGAGGGTCTCCAGCAGGGGCTCGAGTTGCTGCTCCAGCTCCTTCTGCCGGGCCTTGATCACGGTGAGGGCATCCAGAAGGGCATCGAGATCAGCCGCATCCGCGCAGAGCGTCGATGGAGCAGCAGCGAGCAGGAGGTCCGCCATCAGAGATCACCAGATCATTAGCCCGGATGATTCCGAGCCAGTTCACTCTAGCGGCTCTGTAATGCAAGCCAATACCCTTAGTTGCCTCGCGGATGCCGGGGCGTCAGAAAGGTCGATGGCTCATGCAGTAACGGCTCCAGGCCGCAGCCCAGGCCGCCAGGCACTGCTCACGGCTGTAGAAGCTGCTGGTGAATGCCTCGCCCGGCTTGCTCCAGATCGTCTGGCCCAGCTCGTAGTCGTTCCCCTGGGCGGCCTCGAGCACCATGTAGCCCCCCAGCTGGGCGGCGGTGGAATAGGGGCGTCCATGGGCCGAGAGGGTCTTGAGGTCGTAGAGCACCCGCACCGGCTGTCCGTGGCGCTCGCTCAGCACTGGTGATGCATACGCCCCATCGAAGGCACCGGCCACGTTGCGGGTGAGGCAGCAGGTGAGTCGTTCGCAGGCGATCACCGCCACTTCATCCCAGAGCGGCAGCTGCAGCAGCGGCAGGATCCAGTCCCGGTATTGGTGATGGCCTGGCATGGTCTCGGCGTCCAGCAGGGCCTCACTGGCGCTCTTGCCCACCAGGAATCGGGCCTGGCTGTAGTGCTCCAGGGCCGCGTGCACCGTGGTGCCGCGCGGCTCCCAGATCGGCCGCTTGGCCTCAATCGCCCGTTTGGCAGTCTCGCTGAGGCCATGGGCGAGAACGCCGGTGATCGACACCGGAAACAGGTGATCGCCCAGCCAATAGCGATGGGCCTCCTCATCCCGCCAAAGGCCGGGGATGGGGTCAAGCCAGGTGGAGGTGGTGGTGACCATGACCGTTTCAGTTGTGACGCGGCGTGACGATGGGCGTCACAGCCGAGAGGGCTTGCCGGCAGGAGCTTCTAGCGGTGGCTGTAACGCTGTAACCCTTTTTCAGAGATAGAGGCTTTAGCAAGCAGCAGGGGCTGATTCGGAGGGTGTGCATGTGTCGTTGAATTCATAGGGGGCTCTATCGGATCCCTGGAGCGTTACATCGTTACAGCGGCCCAGATCGATTGCGAGACAGTTGATCTGGGCGTTACCGCTGCTGTTATGTCCGGCCCGTTTGTGACGGCTGTTCGTTACAGCTCGCCCAGGGGAATGGCGACCGCACGGCTGACCATGCCGGCGCCACAGAAGCGCACCGGTCCGGCCCGTTGCGCACCGGCCAGGCGCAGCAGCACCACGGGCCAACTGTTCTGCCAGGCGGTATCAGCAAGAAACTGCTCAATCGCCTTGGCGGTGTTGCTCACCAGCAGCCGGTCCTGATCCACCCGCAGGCCATGGCGCCCAAGGGTCTGGGCCGCCAAACCCGGGCTCACGTCGATGCAACTGCTGTGGCAAGCCGCCAGCTCCACCAGCTCGCCGATCGTGCGGGTGACGGGTTTGTCGTCGGTCTCCACCCGCACCTGGCGCTGCAGGATCGTCTGAATGCAGCGGGCCTCATCCGGCACTTCGGTGCTCTGGCTGTAGCTCTCCCAGTCGTGGCAGGCGATGCAGTGCTCCGCCTCCTCCTGGGTGGGCACCGCATCACTGAGCAGCGACCAGGCTCCGGCCATCAAGGTCCCGTACTGATCGCCGAGGCGCTGGGAGTCGAAGTGCCGTGCCGCCGCAGCGGAGAAGACCACGACCGACTGGCGAATCACCGGGATCAGCGAGACGGTGCGGGCGATCAAACGCCGCGCCAGCTCCGGAGTGATGTGGCGTTCGAGATCGCGATCGAGGCTCTGCCAGTGCACCTCGCGTTCCTCCTTGCCCATCTCGGTGGGGCTGCGCAGGGTCAGCTGCGCGAAGCGGCTCTTGTCGGCCCCCTGCTTGAGGGCCGTGGCAATCGATGACATCAGGAACATCGAGCGCACCCGGTAGCGGCTCACATCGCCGCTGGGGGAACCTTTGAGCATCTCGGCGCTGCTCTCGCTGCTGGCCACCCGCGCCAGCGAGAGGATCGCCTGCATCCGTTGCTGGTCGCCCTTCTCGTTGCTCTCCGCCTCATCGAAGACCACCGGCACGGCATCGCAGCAGATGGTCTGGCGCAGGCCCGCCTCTGTCGTGGCGCCCACCACCACCAAGCTCAAATCGCCGAGCAGCGGCGCCACGAAGCGATCGAGGATCTGGCTCTTGCCTGAGCCGGCACCCGCTGTCAGCCAGAGGTGGGGGCGCCAGCGCAGGGCTCCGCAGATCGGAGCCAGCACCACCCAGCCCAGCAGCAGGGTGCCGGAGGCCGGCACCTCCCAGCGAAAGCGGTTGGCGATGCCCACGATCACACCTGCTTCTTGCACGGTCAGGGCCTCAACGCCGCAGGGCCCCTCCAGGCGCTTGAGGCGTTGGTAGATGTGCCGCGAGCGGAAGGGTTTGGTGATCGGGTGCTCCCCCTCGGGGGTGATCAAGCGATCACCGAGGTGCAGCACGGTGCGGCCCTCATCCCACCAGGCCCCGCGGCCGCGGATGCGCTCCACCGCAAAGATCCCCATCGCGGCCGAGCTCTTGTGCAGATCACTGGCTGCTGCCGGCCAGTTCACACCGGTCCGGCTGGGGTAGAGGCTCTCCCAGTACTCCAGTGGTGCCAGGGCCACCAGGTGGGTGGCGGTGTGGCAACCCCGGGGCAGGCGGATCACCTGACCGGTGCTCCCCGGTTGATAGAAGTTCGCGTCCGCGTCGTAGCCAAGGCACTGAAAAGGCGTGCCCGGGCTTGGGGGTGCAGCAGGCGCTGTCACTGGCTGAGCAGCAGCGTCATCGCCATCAGCGCCCGCGTCAGCGGGGCTCCATGGCTGGGCTGCTTTCGCCAGCTGTCGGCCGGCCTGCCGGGGTGTCCAGTCGGCATCGGCCAGGTCCCAGCCTTGGGGCAAGTCCGCCGGCAGGGCCACCAGTTGCAGCTGGCAGTCGAGCGGGTGCAGCAGAACGGCCAGGCTCTGCATGGCTTCCAGGCCCGCGGCATCGGCATCGGGCCAGAGCGTCACCGAGCGGCCGGCCAGCGGTGTCCAGTCCGCTTTGGCGATCGCCTTGGAGCCGTTGGCCCAAGTGAGCACCACGTGCTGCGGGAACAGGCGGCCAGCCGCATCGGCGGTGCCCTCCCCTTCCACCACCAGCACCGGAGCGTTGGGGCGCTGCAGCAGATCCGGCAGTCCGTAAAGCGGCCTGGGGGTGGGCCAGTCGCAGCTGAAGGCGTCGCGACGGCTGGGTCGATGCCAGGCCCCGTCCAGCCAGACGCGATGCAGGAAGGCCTTGCCGCCGCTGCGCAGCCGGATCCGCTGGATCCAGAACAGCACTTCCCCGGACCCATTGCGGTAGTCCCACTGGGCGGTGGCCCCGCGGTTCAACGCCGGTGGCTGGGCATCGGCGGGAGGCTTCTCGGGCATGCGCCAGGGCTTGCCATTTCGACTGGTGCCCCTATCGGCACGGGTGTCCTGGTGATCAGGCACCAGGCCAAGGAAGGCCTCCACCTGCCGGGCTGCCTCCACAAAGTTCCAGCCCTGCCGGCGCATCAGCAGGTCGATGCCGGAGCCAGCACCGCCCCGCTGGTCCTTGCCGCCGCACTGGTTGCAGAACCAGGAGCCGCTGCCGTCCTTGTCGTCAAAGCGGTAGCGATCCGTCCCGGCGCAGAGCGGGCAGGGCTGATGGCGATTGCTGAGCTGCTCGCTGCTCAGTCCCGCCAGGGCAGCCAGGATCTCCGGCCAGCGGCCCCGGGCCGCAGCAATGGCATCAGAGGCCATAGGTTCCGGCTCACCTGCTCGCGGTTGAGGTCGCGGCGGGATTCGGTGAGGCCCGATCCGGTCTGTCCAGCAGGAGTTCGCGGTCCATGGCGGCATCCAGCACCTGCCGCAGTGCCGCCGAGCGGCTGAGGGAGCCGTGACGCCTGCGGGCATCCAGCCAGGCGAGTTGCTGCTGGGTGATCGAGACACTCACCGGCAGGGCGTAGTCGGGCATCAGGCCATTGCTCGTGATCTGCAGCCTAATAGCTTTGGCCATGCCTCGCTAGCCTGAGCCAAAGGAGGCCAGCGGCTAGTAATTATCCCGCTCGCTCTTTTCCAGTGCCGCCAATCGTTCTGCGTGACTACCAGCTGCAGTTGCTGGCCGATCTCCGCGCGGCCCTCAAGGTCCACCGGCGGGTCTGTGCCGTCATGCCCACCGGCGCGGGCAAAGGCCAGACCATCGGCGCCATCGCCCGCGGCGCTGCCCGCAAGGGCAGGAAGGTGCTGGTGCTGGCCCACCGGGCCGAGCTGATCGAGCAGCTCACGGGCACCGTTCGGGCCTGGGGGCTCGAGCCCGATGTGGTCGCCCCCGGCCACCGGCTGCAGGGCCGGCAGGTGGCGGTTGGCTCGGTGCAGACCGTGGCCCGGCGGCTGGGGCAGCTGTCAGCGCCGGATCTGATCATTCAGGACGAGGCCCATCACCTGGTGGCAGGCAACGTCTGGGGCCGGATCATCAACACCTGGCCAGAGGCGCATCTGATCGGCAAGACCGCCACGCCCGAACGCCTCGATGGCAAAGGGTTGGGCGTAGAGGCCGGCGGCTTTTTCGAGGCCCTGGTGCTGGGGCCCTCTGCGGCCTGGCTGGTGGAGCAAGGCTGGCTCGCCCGGCCCAAGGTCTTCTCCTGGCCAGGTGCCAGGAACAGCAAGGGGCAGGGTCCCGAACTCCACCAGCGGATGGGTGAGTACGACCTGGAGCAGGCGGCGCGCGCCTTCGGGGACCGGGCCGCGATCGGTGATGCGGTGTCGCACTACCGCCGCCGGCTGCACCCCGGCACGGCCATCTGCTTTTGCTGCACGATCGAGCACGCCGAGCAGATGGCTGGCGCCTTCCGCGCTGCGGGGATCAGGGCCGCGTCAGTGAGCGGCGGTACGTCAGCCGAGGAGCGCAAACGCTTGATCGCCGGGCTCGGCACCGGAGAGGTGGAGGTGCTCACCAGTTGCATGATCATTTCCGAGGGCACCGACATCCCCTCAGTGGGCGGCGCGATCCTGATGCGCCCAACCGCTTCCTTGTCGCTCTACCTGCAGATGGTCGGCCGGGCCCTGCGTCCCGCACCTCGCAAGCAGGAGGCGGTGATCCTCGATCACGTCGGCAACGCCCATCGCCATGGCCTGCCCACCGATGAGCGCGCGTGGAACCTGGCTGGCCGCCGCCGCCGGGAGGGCGTCTCGATTCCGATCAAGGACTGCCCGGTCTGCTTCTGCAGCTGCCCCAGTGCCGCACAGGTCTGCCCCGACTGCGGCCACCTGTTTCTTGCCGACAAGCGCGATGAGCAGCGCCGTGGGCTCCAACTGCTTGAGGGTGAACTGGTCGAGATCACCGGGTCGGTTCGGCACCGCCCCCAACTCCAGCAGGCCCGGCCACGCCGTACGCACCCGGCAGCCGGCTGCCGCACCTTCGAGGACTTGCTGCAGCGGGAGCAGGAACGCGGCTACAAACCCGGCTGGGCCAGGCACGTCTGGGCGGCGCGCCAGCAGCGCTAAGCCAGCCCGGCAACAGGAGGTATGGCCTCCTCACCAAGCGAACACGAGATCCAGCAGCGCATCCGACAGGCCTGCGGCCGCGGAGTGGTGCGGCTCTGGCGGAACAACACCGGCGCCCTGGTCGACCAGCAGGGGCGCTTCCTGCGCTTTGGGCTCTGCAAGGGCAGCAGTGACCTGATTGGTCTGCGCTCGCTGGAGGTGACCCCAGAGATGGTCGGTCAGCGCATCGCCCAGTTCGTTGCCCTGGAGATCAAGACACACTGCGGGGTTGTCAGCCCTGAGCAGCGCGCATTCCTGCAGGTGGTGCAGGAGCTCGGCGGCCTGGCTGAGGTCTGCCGCTCGGTTGAACAGGCCCAAGCAGTCCTGGTTAGGGCTGCTTGGGCCCAAGCCGCAGCATGATCCGGCCTGAGCTTCGCCGGCAGCTGCAAGGTCTGGCCCAGAGCAATCCTGGCTCGCACCCCTACACGCTGGCCCTGCAGTTCCAGGTTCAGACCGGGCGAGTCATCAGTGGCCAACAGGTCAGGCAGCTGCTGGCCGAGCCCGGAGGGAGCTGCGGCCACGCCGCCAAGTCATGACAGGATCTGGCTTGCGATGGCAAGCAGGACGTAAGATTGGGCTATGACTTACGACGTGGGCCTGACGGAACGCTCCTACCAGGCCGTCCTCGATTGGCAGCAGGAGTCCCGCCGGGCCTTCGGAAAGATGCTGTTGAACTGGCGTCGCCGCAATGGCTGGACCCAGTACACGGCCTGCGAGTGGGGTGCGGAAGCAAATTTCGAAGTCATCTCCTACGGCAACCTTTCGGTCATCGAGCAAGGCAAGGCAGGCGAGCTGCGCCAGAAAGCCTTCTTCCAGCTTGAGGAGCTGAACCGCAGGTTGCTGGGCGGCAGGCGCCTCGAGGGAGTGAAATCCCAACGCATTCGAGAACAGCTCGAATATGCCGAGCCTTTGCGGGGCAACGACGGAAAACCCTGGAACACCGTTGATTTCTGGAGCTGCTACATCGGATATCTGGCCGTTCCGGAGGCTTATCAGGCAGTTCTCTCTCCCACTTTTTCGTCGAAGGAAGCGGAGGATCTCTGCCAGAAGTGGAGGCGCCACGTGCGTCGTGTGATCAAGAAGCGCGAGGCAGACGTGACCATCGCGCTGGAGGAGCTCGTCGGGTCGGTGCCGGAGATGTACCGCAAGCGATTCCGAGAGGTTTTGTCCCTCGACGACTACTCCTCGTCGGAATTGACGCAGCTCTGGCTGCGGGACGAGCAGTTCCTGCCTGACGAGTGGATCCGGGCCTGGGAAACAGGCGAGCTGACTGACCTCCCCCGGCCGTCCACCCGACACCGCAACAAGTAAACCCGGACAAGTCCGAGGATGCCCATTGATTGCAGCTCGCGTTAGAAAGCTGCTAAGTTCAGGCTAGCGGGCACGAGCCCGACACTCTGATGCCATGACGCAGATCCCCACACGCGCAGACGTGCCAGCCGGCGCCCTTGAGCTGCTCGGCGAAAAAGGCGGCGCCGAACGCGCCCTCACGGCCGCCCTGGCCTCCTTCCAGGAACGGGTGCAGGCCGTTTCATCCCTTGACCTGGCCGCCGTAGTCGAAGCGGCCAGGCCGGCGTTTGCCCAGGGCATTGCTTTCAGCAGCCAGCTGGTCGACATCCGCGGCCGCAACAAGCTGCGGGTGACGGTGATGCACGCTGGTGGCGCTGAAGTCAGCAGTGAAGAGTGGGCCGACGAAGTCGACGACCCGCTTCAGGCTTCTGGCTGGATGCTTGCCATGTTGCTGGGCATTCCTTTGGCGAAACAGGCTTTGCCTGTAGAGCCTGAGGCGAATCCGGTGGCTGAGCTTGCTTCTGCTGGTGCGCGGCATCCTGTTCTGGCCGCGGAGGCGTCCTCCTCTGAGGCGTCCGAGGCCTGTGCGGCCGCCAGTGGCGGCGATGTCGCTCTGGAGCCACTCACGGCCCAGGAAATCGAGGCCACGCACCAGCGAATCCTTGCGCTTCCCCAGGCTGCTCGGCGAGAGCTGACCACTGCGTTCCGTGAGCACTTCCAGGTGCCGCGCAATGCCCGCTCGATCGGTGATCGCATCACCCAGCACCAGCACAGCGCCTTCATCGACCGCTTCCTCGAAGAGTTCGAAGGGGCCCAGACGCCGGTAGAGCCATGAGCAGGCCCCGTCGCTACGGCGAGCAGCCCCGCTCACTGGCCGGTCGCCACGTCATCCAGACCCAGGTACGCACCGACGTCTACCTGCAGGTGCGCGAGCTGATGGAAACCCGCAACCTCTCGGCCAGCGGAGCGGTGCATCACCTGCTGCGCGAGCGCCTTGGCCTGCCGCCGCTTCTGCCGTTCGATCAACACCCGATTTCCACCGATTCATCCCATGGCTAAAGACATCTTCCGCACGCCCCTCGCCGAAGTGCGTTGGGCCCACCTGATCACCCCGAGGCATCAGCTCGACAAGAGCAAACCCAAAGCCTGGACCTGCGATCTGTTGCTCCCTAACAACAACGAGCAGGCCCAGTCCTTTCTGCTGGCGATGGAGGACCAGTTCATCGCTCTGCATGGCAGCCGCAAGCGGCGCGCTGAAAAGGGCTTCCCCTGGAAGCCGGACAAGGAAAAGCCCAGCGAGCTCACCGCGGTTCGCTTCAAGGTGCCCCAGTTTCAGCGGCGTGATGGCTCCCTGTCCGAGGGGCCCCGCATCGTCGATGCCAAAAAGCAGCCCTGGGAGGGAGCGGCCATCGGCAACGGCTCCAAGGTGGTCGTGGCCTTCGACATCTACGACTGGGATGGCGAAAACGGCTGCGGCATGACATTCCAGCCCCGGGCTGTTCAGGTCGTGGAGTTCGTTCCCTACGAGCAGGTCGATCCCACCGACAGCTTCGAGGAGCAGGAGGGTTACACCGCTGCTGGCGGCTGGGATGTGGATGACGACGAGGAGGCCGCCTTCTGATGGCTGTTCCTCACCTGATCAGCAATAGCGGCGCTGGGCGCCGCCCCCAGCTTCCGGCGTTCTGCCGCACCCGCCGGCCCACAACAGTGGCCGTCACGGTCAACAGTCTCACCGCAATGCGCCTGTTGGTGCTGGTGGGGCTGCTGTTTCAGCTGAGCACCCTGCTGCTGGTGATCGCTGGCCCCGTGCCGTCGCGGCTGGAAGCCGTCAGCACCAACAGCCCTTTCCCCCCTGTCGCCGGCGTCGCCGCCAGTGGGGCCCAGCACATTTCACCGACCTCAGACCGATGAACACCACAACGACGTCGTCCCCTCTCACCACGCCTGTTGTCTCGATGAGTCAGCACGCTCTGGACTCCCGTTCCTGGAACGGCACCCCGATCTCTCGGCGCACCAGCGATGGCTACGTGAATGCCACGGCCATGTGCAAAGCCAATGGCAAACGATGGAAGGACTATCGCGAGTCCGACCGGTGCCAGCACTATCTGGATGCTCTGGAAAGCGTGGCCGGAATTTCCGTCCACGCCCTCGTTGAGTCCCGCTCAGGCGGTGCCGGGGGCGGCGGCACTTGGGTCCATCCCCAGGTCGCCGTCGACCTGGCCCGCTGGATCAGCGCGCCGTTTGCGGTGTGGATGGATGGCTGGTTCCTGGAAAGCGTCCAGCAGGCTCAACCGACTCCAGTAGAGACACCATCACCTCGGATCAGGCAAGCCGAGGTGATTGCCCTAGTTGAACGGAGCATCGATCTGTTTGAGCGGCTGGGCGGCTTGGATCAGCGCGACCAGCTCCTGTTCAAGGACATCGTGCGCAGCAACGTACTCACCGCCAGCGCTGGGTTGCTGGCAGGCACCCCAACTGATGAGGAACTCACCTTGGGAGATGCCTGGCTGGAGGTGTTCCAGCAAGTACTGCCGCGCAGCCAGTTCTGCGCTGCCGGCAAGCTAGTGGCCAGGGCCTACCGCGAGGAGTTCGGCACAGAACCCCCATGTCGCCAACAGTTTGTTGACGGGGCGCCGCGCCAGGTCAAGAGCTACCGCCGCAGCTGGTTGGTCGACACGCTCAATCGCTGCCGCACCCAGCTGGCGGGGGGCTGATGGAAACCCAGGTCATGACCACCCGCCAGCGGGTCTGGATCAGCACAGCTGAAGCCTGTGCTCTGCTCGGCATCAGCCGCGAAACCCTTCGCCAGCTGCGGCTGCGCGGGGTGCTGCAACCCGGCAAGCACTTCCGCCGCTGGGGCTGCACAGAAGGCAAAGGCCCCCTGCAGTGGCACGGGGAGAACATCGAAGCCTCGATCACCGGCTGGAGCCGCCGCCATCTCAAGCAGTGATAGGGGTTGCAGGCACGGCCCCTCTTCCTATGGTTCAGATGAGCTGCCTGCCTATTCCCTGGTGTCTCTGCGAGCTCGTTTCATTGTTGGTCTGATCGGGCTGGGAGCCTTCTGCGGCAGTCCGGCTGTCGCCCAGGTCCTGAAGATGGACTACCAGAACAACCGCATGAGCGGTTCGTTGCGCAGCGGCGCCTTGGAGGTCAGCGCGCAGCAGCAGCGGCGGATCAACGAGGCCGGTTCGAATGTGCTCAAGCCGCTGGCTGTCGTTCGTGTGAATGGGATCGAAGTCGGCCGCCTCGTGGGCGCTGAGAAATGGGATAGCAGTCCAGCTGCGGTGGTTCAGATCGCAGAGATGGATCCGGCAAACCCCTATCCCGAAGTTCTTCTCTCTTCCTTCACCGGTGGAGCGCACTGTTGCAATCAGATTCAGGTTCTCACTAGCGACCGCAGCGGGAAGATCTGGCGCGAGGTGACACTTGGGCCCTTCGATGGAGGGGATTCACCGGCAGAGGATCCGTTGCGGAATGGCCGCTTCCTGATCGTCGACGTCGACAACCGGTTCCTCTACCGCTTTGCCTGCTACGCCTGCAGTACAGCCCCTGCTCGTATCTGGGAGCTGCAAGGCGATGCGTTTGTGGATGTCTCCCATCGTCCTGATTTCAAGCCGATCCATCGCCGCAACCTGCAGCGCATGGCCGAATGGTTCCAGCAGAAGAACAATGAATCACCCAATGGGTTTCTGGCCGGTTACGTCGCCAATAAGGCGCTGGTGGGCGAGCTGTATGACGGCTGGGATCGCATGACCCAGCGTTACGACTCCTCTTCAAACTGGGGGCTGAAGGAATGTAAAGACAACCTGGATGACAACGGCAAGTGCTTGGGGCGGGAAATTGTCTACACCTCTTTCCCGGAAGCCTTGCGGGCCTTTTTGATCGACACTGGTTACATCAAGCCATCAGGAGAGCAGTAGCTCCCCACGGCAACAGGTTCACGACGTCCTGTTATTGAGTCGTTGTGCTGCTTTGCTGAAGGCGTCATCCACCACGTCATCCCCGCACCAGCGGCTGTATGCGGCGAGGTGGGTCTGAACGCTGTGACCCATAGCGGCGGCCACCACCTTGGGAGGGAGGTCACAAATCACGTGGGCCCGGTGGGCGTAACTGTGCCGGCAGGAATAGAGCACCAACTTTTCTCCCTGGGTTTCGTACTGCTGGCGAAGGTGTTGCCAGTGCTCTCGCCGCAGGAGGTAGCGACTAAAGGAATCCGAGCCGAAGCCGGCTCGCATGGGGGGCAGCTTTGCCGGATCAAAGGTCTCGAGGAGCCGCCATTCCGTGGCCCATTGGTCACAGGGCAGCAGCCGCAGGGGTCTGGGCTTGGTTTTGCCTCGAGAGGCAACCTTTTCATAGGTGCACCAGAGCCGTCCCTGGCGAAGCTGCAGATGCTGTAGCTCTTCGGGTCGCAGTCCAAAGGCGCTGAGCAGTTGAAAGGCAAACTGCCAGCGCGGGTCCGGTATGGCCTGCACCATCGCCAGGATGTCTGCCACGCTAATCGGCGTGGTGACCGCTCGGCTCTCCCGTGACCGGCCGATGATTGTTGAGAGGTCAGGCTGCGGAGCCCATTGGGCTGGAAGCAGTTTCTGGCTGACCGCCCAACGCAGCAGAGCAGCGGTGTACTGAATTTGCAGTCTTCTGGTTCGGCAGCCAGGGCGCTGACTCCAAAGATCAGCTTGCGCTTCAAGCAGTTGGATTGCATCGCGGGCAGCCGGTGGCCCTTTCGCTGTTTTTAGGAGCAGTGCCATTCGCGGCTTGTAAAGCCGTTCCCAAGTCGTTTCCTTGATTTCGCCGCTGCGCAGCTTGTGCTGCTGGTAGCGGCGGATCAGGCCGGCCCAGTCAATCGGGACCGATCGGCTAGTTGTCGTGGGAGGTGAAACACTCGGCTGCACGTTTGAGGGCTCGCTTGCCAGGACTTCTGCCTGGCGCCTGGCCTCAGCCTCAGCCTTCGCTGTACTCAGCTCGGCGATGGCCAGCTCGAGAGGGGCTCCGTTCTGAAAGGTCTCGTAGACCGTCAACACGCCGTCGCGGATGGCTTCGAGTTGGTCTGACTCCCAGGGGTAGGGCAGGAGCAGCTGCTTGCGATGCCCATCACCTGCGCGAGCCGTGATGTGAAGCCGGGCCCTCCCCCTGAAGTTCGAGACCGTCCAGCCGCTTCGGCAGCCCCTCTGGCCGAGGGCCCGCAGCACGCCGCCGCGGAGCAGAACATCCCATTGCGGGACCGCTGGCATGTGAGAAGGTATGTGAGAAGGTCCTTCTCACAGCCTGGCACACGCGAGCAGGGGCCGGCAAAACCTGTCAACCCAAAAGCCTGTGCCAGAAAGCTTTTGGGGCTGAGAAAGCAGACCCTGATTGAAACGCCCCCTGTGTGATTCGAACACACGACCGGCTGCTTAGAAGGCAGCTGCTCTATCCGGCTGAGCTAAGGGAGCACTGTGACGCTGATGCCAGCGCCAAGGGCATTGTGCCAGCGACGCCACAGGGGGCGCCTAGAGTGGATTGCTGCTTAGCTCGTGCTCCATGGCGGCCACCCGGCTCACTGATAGCCAGAAAAGCGAGCTGGTGGCTCGTTACTGCGATGGGGCGGCCAGCCAGGAGCTTGCCGAGGCCTATGGCTGCAGCCTCAACACGGTGACCCGCGTGGTGAAAGCCACGTTGGCTCCTTCGGACTACGAACAGCTCAAACAGCAACGGGCCAGAGGCGGCGGCAAGGCCCCGCAAATCAAAGGGGACCTGCTCAATGGAGCTGCCCCACAGGCACCAGAACCACCACAAGAAACAGAAGGGGCTGAGATTGCCAGCCCCCAGATTGCGTTGGAGTCTGATTTGCCATCTGGATTGCACCCTCGGGCGGCCGAGGCCGAAATCCAACGCGAACTGGAATCCGCGCCCGAGCGCGTTACCCCTCCTGCGCTCGATACAGCTCTTGGGTTGGACTCCGATCTCGCCCCAGAGGCACCGTTGGTCTTGGCCATTGCCGATGCCGATGACTTCGGCGAGGACAGCGATGCCGACGACTGCGATGTCGACGATCTAGACGCTGACGATTCAGAAGGTGACAGCGATGCGTTCGTCGAACATTTTGTGGCCGTGCCCATCGCCCTGGTGGGGCAAAGCTTCCAGCCGGTCCTGTGCCAGCCCCTGGGTGATGCAGCGCTACCAGCCAGTGTTTACATGCTGGTGGATAAGGCCGTTGAGCTCCAAGCCAAGCCCCTGTCCGACTTCCCCGAGCTCGGCCAGCTCCCCGCCGACGAAGAAGGACGCCAGGCCCTGATGGTGTTCGCCAACCCCCGCCAGGCCAAGCGCCATTGCGGTCGTACCCAGCGGGTCATCAAGGTGCCCGACACCCGCATCCTGGAGCGCACGGCCCCCTATCTGGTGGCCCAGGGCATCACCCGGGTGGTGATGGAAGGCAGCCTCTATTCCCTGCCCGGCAGCTGATCGCCCTGGGGCATCAGCAGGGCGGCCGTGCATCCGCCGCTGATGACGCCCACCACAAGTGCAAGCCCCACCAGAAATCCCGTCGGCAGGGGGGCGGTGCGGCTGGTAGCCAGGTTCAAGCTGGTGCGCTGATCGAGGTTTTGGGCCCCGAGGCACAGGATCAGCAGCAACATGCCGCCGCCCATCAGGCTGGAGAGCAGCAATCGCAGGCGCACAACCACAACCATCGGGGCCATCAACGAGCCAGCCAGCCCTGAGAGTTTGCCTGGTTAGGTCGCCTCCGTCTGGCTGGAATGCTCGCTGGCATGCAGCAGGGCGTAGAGCTCCCGCTTGCTGTGGCCGCTGCGATCAGCCAAGGCCTTAGCTGCCTCCTTGCTGCCCATGCCCCCTTGCACTAGCCCTAGCAGCTCCTGGCGTAGGGCCTTGGGATCCCAGATGGGCTCTGCTTTTGGGGGCGCGCCTCCGAGCACCAGGGTGCATTCCCCCAGCGGGGGGGTCTGGCGGAAGTGCGCCAAGGCGATCGCCACCGTGGGCCCCACCTGCTCCTCGTGTTTTTTGGTGATCTCCCGGGCTACCCGCAGGGGCCGATCGCCCAGCACCGCCAAAACGTCTTCCAGCAGATCAACAAGCCTGTGGGGCGCTTCAAACAGCACCACGGTTCGCTCCTCCCCCGCCAGCTCCTCAAGCTTTTTGCGCCGTTGAGTTGCCTTGGCTGGCAGGAACCCCTCAAAGCAAAAGCGGCCGCAGGGCAAGCCGCTGCTCACCAGGGCTGTGGTGACGGCACTCGGGCCTGGAATGCAAATCACCGTGCGGCCCTGGTTGCGGGCTTCGGCTACCAGGGCCTCGCCTGGATCGGAGATGCCGGGTAGACCGGCATCGCTCACCACCGCAATCGCTTCACCGGCCTCCAAGGCCGCCAGTAAGTCGGGGATGCGGGCCGTTTGGTTGTGGGCATGGAAGCTCACCAGCCGGTTTTTGATCCCCAGGCTGTGCAGCAGCAGCCCGCTGCGGCGGGTGTCTTCGCAGGCGATGCGCTGCACGCCGCTGAGCACCTGGCGGGCCCGGGGGGAGAGGTCGGCCAGATTGCCAATTGGTGTTCCCACCAGATAAAGCACGCCGGCGGCGGGTTCGGTGGCTTGCACGGCACGCGGCTCCTGCACAATGCTGCTTCCAGCCCTCCCATGATGCCGGCTCCCCTTGCTCTGCCCTCGGGCATCGGCCTTGATGCCCTCCTGGCGGAGTTAAGGCGCTTGAGTTGGGGTGCTGCCGACATCCTCCTGGCCTACGGGCGAGGTGAGCAGCCCCCCTACGGCTTTGCCAAGGCACTGAGCGTCGACGATGGCGGTGAGGGCCCTGTTTCAGCGGCCGATCTGGCGGTGAACCAATGGCTGCTCGATGGCTTGGGTGCCGCCTTTCCCGGGGCCGATTGGACCCTGCTCAGCGAGGAAACGGCCAAGGAGCAGCTGGCTGACTTGCCAGCCGGCGAGGGTCTGGTGGCTAACTGGTTGTGGATCCTCGATCCGCTCGACGGCACCAAGGATTTTCTACAGGGCACGGGCGAGTATGCGGTGCACCTGGCCCTGGTGCACCGCCAGCAGGCGGTGCTGGGTGTGGTGTTGCTGCCGGAACTGGGGGAGTTGTGGTTTGGGGTGCTCCCTGCGCTGACGGGATCCGGCGGGGAGGCCTGGCGGGAAAACCGGGCGGGCGAGCGCTTCCCAGTGAGCTTCAGCAGCCGCCAGGAGCTCGCTGAGTTGGTGCTGGTGGCGAGCCGCAACCACCGCGACCAGCGGCTGGAGCAATTGCTCTCAGCGCTGGCCCTGGGTGACACCAAGGCGATGGGCAGTGTGGGCGGCAAGGTGGCCACGATCCTGCGCGGTGAGACCGATCTCTACATCTCGCTTTCTGGCAAGAGTGCGCCCAAGGATTGGGATATGGCCGCCCCCGAGGCGGTGCTGCGGGCGGCCGGCGGTGCCTTTAGCCACGCCGATGGCAGGGCCCTCACCTACAACAACGGCGATGTGCGCCAGGCGGGCTGCCTGATCGCCAGCCATGGTCCCAGCCACCAGGCCCTCTGCGCGACAGCGGCGGCGGCGCTGGCGGTGATCGATTCGGGTTTTGTGCTCTAGGTTTTGCCCCCTAAACAAAAAAGCCGGCCCCTCGGGGCCGGCTAAGGGGAGTGAAACCGCTGGCCTGATCAGGTGTTGGTCAGACTGGGGCGGGAGCGTCAGCCTGGGGCACGCCGCGCAGGGTGAGGTTGATGCGGCCGCGGTTGTCGATTTCGCGCACCCGCACGGTCACCTGGTCGCCCACGTTGACCACGTCTTCCACCTTCTCCACCCGGGCTTCCGACAGCTGGGAGATGTGGATCATGCCTTCCTTGCCAGGAAGGATTTCCACAAAGGCACCAATCGGGATCACCCGGGTGATGGAACCCTGGAACACTTCACCCTCACTGACGCGGCGGGTGAGGCCTTCGATGATGCGTTGGGCCTCTTCCGCGGCTGCACCGTCGTGGCTGGCAATCGTGACGATGCCGCCGTCTTCGATGTCGATCTTGGTGTTGGTGCGCTCGGTGATGCCCTTGATGGTGCGTCCGCCAGGACCGATCACCGTGCCGATCAGTTCTGGATCGATGCGGAAGCTGAGCAGGCGTGGGGCGTGGGGCGACATGGTGTCGCGGGGTTTGTCGATCGCCTCCAGCATCTTCTCGAGGATATGCAGACGGGCGGGGCGGGCCTGGTTAATGGCCTCAGCGATCGTGGCCATCTCAAGGCCCGTGATCTTCATGTCCATCTGCAGGGCGGTGATGCCCTTTTCGGTGCCAGCCACCTTGAAGTCCATGTCGCCGAGGAAATCCTCGATGCCCTGGATATCGGTGAGGATGCGCACCTCACTACCTTCCTTGATCAGGCCCATGGCGGCGCCGCTCACGGGGGCCTTCAGGGGCACGCCCGCATCCATCAAGGCCAGGGTGCTGCCGCACACCGAACCCATGGAGGTGGAGCCGTTGGAGCTCAGGCACTCCGACACAACGCGCAGCACGTAGGGGAAGGATTCCTTGCTGGGTAGCACCGGTACGAGGGCCCGCTCTGCCAGGGCACCGTGGCCAATTTCCCGACGGCCAGGAGAGCGCATCGGCTTGGTTTCGCCGGTGGAGTAGGGGGGGAAGTTGTAGTGGTGGAGGTAGGTCTTCTCGGTGGTGGGGTTCAGATCGTCCATCTCCTGGGCATCGCTGGGGGTGCCGAGGGTGGCGCAGGAGAGCACCTGGGTAAGCCCGCGCTGGAAGAGGGCCGAACCGTGGACGCGCTTGGGCAGCACACTGGCGGCAGCGCTGATCGGACGCACCTCGTCGAGGTTGCGGCCATCGACCCGCTTGCCGTCTTTGATGATCTGCTCGCGCATGAGCTTCTTGGTGAGGCTCTTGTAGCTGTTGCCCAGCACCTTGCTGTTGCTGCTCGCGGCCACCTTGATGGCATCGCCGTCTTTGAGGGCAGCAATCTTTTCACCCACCTGGGCCTTGATGGCATCGAGCTTTTCATCGCGCTCGATTTTGGTTTGGCTGAATTGCTTCAGCACCTCGCCAATGCCCTTGCCGCATTCCTTCTCAAGGAATTTGGGCAGGGTGGAATCCTCTTGCTTGGGCTCGGGCACCACCTGCTCGATGCCGAGTTCATTGAGCAGGTTTTGTTGGGCTTTGATCAGCTCGCCGACGGCCTCGTAGCCGAAGTCGATGGCTTCGATGACGTCATGCTCGGGCAGCTGGTTGGCGCCCGCCTCCACCATGATCACGCCGGAAGGGGTGCCGGCTACCACGAGATCTAGCTCACTGCGCTCGATTTCACGGAAGCTCGGGTTGAGCACGAAGTCGTCGCCCAGCAGGCCCACGCGCACGGCGGCCATGGGTCCGTAGAAGGGAATCTTGGCCAGCAGGGTGGCCATCGAAGCGCCGGTCACGGCGAGCACATCGGGTGGAACCCGCTCGTCGAGCGACAGGCAGGTGGCCACGATTTGGATGTCGTCGCGCATCCAGCTGGGGAAGAGCGGCCGCATGGGGCGGTCGATCAGCCGGCAGGTGAGGATCGCCCGCTCGGGGGGGCGGGCTTCCCGCCGGAAAAAGCTGCCAGGGATGCGACCGGCGGCATACAGCCGCTCTTCGTAGTCGCAGATGAGGGGCAGAAAGTCGATGCCCTCGCGCCCTCCTGAGCGGGTGGCGGTGACCAGAACAGCGGTATCTCCGCACTCAACCATCACCGAACCCCCCGCTTGGGGAGCGAACCGACCTGTGGTCAGTCGGATCTCCCGACCATCGAAGGAGATCGACTGAGTTTGTCCTTGCACGTGTGCTTATGTCCTTTTGTTGTCAACTCCCATTCTCGCATTTGGACTTGACGGCCTGCGGACAGTCAGGCTTGGGTTGGTTTGGGCGTGGGTCTTGGCCATCAATAAGGCGCCTTGTGGCGCCTTAGCGCCATCAAAAAGGCGCCTTGCGGCGCCTTGGTGCTCCCGGGCGGGGATTGATGGAGGTAGGAATCGGGTCGATCGGAGGGATCAGGGGGATCGGAAGGATCCAATCGATCGCAGCTGACTACCAGCTGGACTTGACCACGCCTGGCAGCTCACCTTTGTGGGCCCGTTCTCGCAGTTGGTTGCGGCAGAGACCGAAATCCCGGTAGTAGCCGCGGGGCTTGCCGGTGGCCCAGCAACGGTTGCGCACTCGGTTTGGGGCGCTGTTCCGGGGCAGGCCCTGAATCTTGCGGTGGATTTCCAGGCGCTCCATGGGATCGGCGGCCGCATCAAAGGCTGCCTTGAGGGCGGCGCGCTTGCCGGCGAAGCGATTCACCATTTTTTTGCGCTTGACATCGCGCGCAATCATCGACTTCTTCGCCATGCTGGCTTTGGAGCTATCGGATTAATAATCCCTGATCTTAGCTTGCTAGCTGACCCCCCATTGGGCAGAGATCGCCAATGGGGCAGTTGCCGCATTGGGGCTTACGGGCATTGCAGACCGCCCGGCCGTGGAAGATCAGTCGGATCGAGAGGTTTTGCCATTCGCTCTGGGGCACCAGCTTCATCAGATCGGGTTCGATCTGGGCGGGCGTGCGTTTCTTGCTGAGCCGGAGCCGTTGGCTGAGGCGGCTCACGTGGGTGTCCACGGTGACGCCGGCGTTGATGCCAAAACACCAGGCGAGCACCACCGAAGCGGTTTTACGGGCTACCCCAGGAAGCACCAGCAGCTCCTCCATGGTTTGGGGCACCTCACCGCCGTGGTGCTCCATGAGCAGACGGGAGCTACCCACGATGGCCTTGGCCTTGTTGCGAAAAAAGCCAGTGGATTGCACGTAGGGCTCCACGTCGCCCGGCTCCACCGCGGCGGCGGCGGCGGCATCGGGGAAGCGCTCAAACAGGGCCGGGGTCACCTTGTTGACCCGCTCATCGGTGCATTGGGCCGACAGCATGGTGGCCACCAGCAATTCATAGGGCGTGCGCCAATCCAGGGAACAGGTGGCCTCGGGATAAAGCTCGCCCAGCCGTTCAAGGATGAGCGGTGCGCGCACCTTGGCGCCCTTCAACGGTTGAACAGCTGCTGGACAGCGGCTAGCTGGGAGGTGTCTTTGACGATCAACACCGCGCTCAAACCCACCAAAAACACAAAGCCCGACTGCATAAAGGCCATCTGGAAGCGCTCCGGCAGGGGCTTGCCTCGCACCCCCTCGAGCAGCAGCAGCACGAATTGACCGCCATCCAGCAGGGGTAGGGGCAGGGCATTCAGCACCGCCAGGTTGATCGAGATCAGGGCGGTGAACACAAACAGGCTGCCGCCGCCCTGCTTGGCCAGGGACGCGCCCATCTCCACGATTTTTACCGGCCCAGATACTTGCCCGGCGGTTTCGCCGAAATGGGTGGCCAGGGTGACAAAGCCATCCGCCGTGCGGCGGGTGAGCAGGGCCAGGTCGTGGCTGGCTTGCCGTACGGGCTCCAGCGGGCCCTTGGCGGGTCGGAAGGCTTCACTGCCGTTGGGTTGGAGCTGGGCGCCGATGCGCCCCACCCCTCCTAGGTCGGTGGGGGTGAGTTTGAGCTTGAGCTGTTTGCCATCCCGCTCAGCCAGCAGCGTCAAGGTGCGATCTGGAGATCCTTTGATGGTGCTCACCAGATCGGCGACGGCGTCCTGGCCGCCGGCGAGTTGCTGGCCTGCCAGGGCCACGATGCGATCGCCCGCCTTGAGGCCAGCTGCTGCTGCGGCCTGGTTGGGCTGCACCGCCGAGACCAACACCCCAGGGGTGGGGCTGAAGCCGGAGGGAATGCCCACCAGGTAGCCCTGGGCGATCAACACGGCCCAGGCGAGCAGCAGGTTGGCGAGCACGCCGGCGGCAATCACCAGGGCCCGTTGGGGCAGGGGGCGGTTGCTCAGCAGGTTGGGGTCGTCCTTGGCAATCGGGCTGTCTTCGTCGTCATCGGGGAAGGCCACAAAGCCCCCCAGGGGGATGGCCCGCAGGGCAAATTGCACGCCGCGCCGCTGGCGCTCGAAGAGCACCGGGCCAAAGCCAATGGAGAAACTGCTCACCCGAATGCCCTGCCACGTGGCGGCAAAGAAGTGGCCGGCTTCATGCACCACCACCAAGCCCGCCAAGATCGCCAGTGCGGTCAGAACCCCCATGCAGGCAGCGCCCTTAATCGACCCATTCTGGGGCGAAGCCCGCTGGGCTGTGCCCGATTGCTGATCCGGGCCCTCTAGGCCAGTCCGATGGTGTCTGAACCGAAGTAGGGAACGAGGGCGGCCGGAAGTTTGACGCTGCCATCGGCCTGTTGGCCGGTTTCGAGCAGGGCCGCCATGGTGCGGCCCACGGCCAGGCCACTGCCATTAAGGGTGTGCACCAATTGGGTGCCCTTGCCCTCTTTCAGGCGAATGGCCGAGCGGCGGGCCTGGAAATCGCCGCAGGTGCTGCAACTCGAGATCTCGCGGTAGGCGCCGGCCCCGGGCAACCACACCTCCAGGTCGTAGGTGCGGGCTGCCGAGAAGCCCATATCGCCGGTGCAGAGCTCGATTTTGCGGTAGGGCAATTCCAGGGCTTCGAGCACCGCTTCCGCGTCGGCGGTGATCTGCTGATGGGCCTCCCCCGAGTGGTCGGGGTGGCAGAACCAATAGAGCTCCACCTTGTTGAATTGGTGCAAGCGAATCAGGCCGCGGGTGTCGCGGCCGTAGGACCCCGCTTCCCGGCGGAAGCAGGGGCTGTAGGCCACGTAGCGGAGCGGTAGCTGGTCGGAGGGGATCACCTCATCGCGATGCAAGGAGGTGACGGGAACTTCAGCGGTGGGGGTGAGCCAAAGGTCGTCGTCGGCGCAGCGGAAGCTTTCCTCGGCGAATTTGGGCAGCTGGCCCGAGCCAGTCAGGCTGGCGGTGTTCACCAGGATCGGCGGCAAAACCTCCCGGTAGCCCTTGCCAGCGTGCAAATCGAGCATGAAGTTGATCAGGCTGCGCTCGAGCCGGGCCCCCTGGCCCATCAAGGTCACAAAGCGGCTTTGGGCGATCCGCACCGAGCGCTCGGTTTCAAACAGGCCCAGGCGCTCGGCGATTTGCCAGTGCTCTTCAAGGGTTTCACCGCTAGCTGCCAGCCGGGGTGAGCCCCAGGTCTTGATCTCAACGTTGTCGGCCTCGCTCCTGCCATCGGGGGCATCGGGCGAGGGCAGGTTGGGCAGGGCGGCCAGCTGGTCGCGCAGCTTGGCTTGGAGTTGTTTTTCCTCTTCCTCCAGCACCGACACCTGTTGCTTGATCCGGTTGCCTTGGTCGCGCAGACCCTGCACGGCGGGGCCGTTGGGGGCTTCGCCCGCTTGAATCAGGCCACCCACCTCCTTGCCAATTCGGTTGCCTTCGGCCTGGAGATTGCTGCGCTCTTCCTGCAGATCGCGCTCCTGCTTGGCGATCAACTGGAGTTTGGTGAGGTCAAGCGCCATGCCGCGACGACCCAGCTGCTCGGTAATCAACGCGGGGTTGTCGCGCAGCAGACGCTGGTCGAGCACGGCTTTGGATCGGGTGGGCCGAAGCCTATCTGCGGGTTGTTGCTCGGCGGGCAGGGTTTCAGAGCACCTGAACCACTTCGTCCACTTCAGGAATGGCTTCGCGCAGCTTGCGCTCGATACCCATCTTGAGGGTCATGGTGCTGCTGGGGCAGGAGCCGCAGGCACCCTGGAGGCGCACTTTCACGATGGGTCCGTCGATTTCCACCACTTCCACGTTGCCGCCATCGGCCATCAAATAGGGACGCACCTCATCGAGGGTGCGCTCCACGTTTTCCATCGTGAGGGCCCGGGGATCGTTGGCTAAGGCAGTGGTTTCTGAAGTGGCTTCAGTGGTGGGAGTTGGAGAGCTGGGGCTGTCGGTACTCATGGCGTGGGCTAGGGCTTGGTGGGTTTCGATCCCTGGAGCTTAGGAATCCGCAGCTGGAGCTGGCTGGCCTGGCTCCTTAGGATTGCAGCCATGACTGATGTGCCCGTTTCCAGGATTCGCAATTTCTGCATCATTGCCCACATCGACCATGGGAAATCCACCTTGGCCGACCGGCTGCTGCAGGAAACCGGCACGGTCGCGGTCCGCGACATGCAGGAGCAGTTCCTCGACAACATGGAGTTGGAGCGCGAGCGGGGTATCACGATCAAACTCCAGGCGGCGCGGATGCAGTACACCGCCGCCGATGGCGAGAGTTACATCCTCAACCTGATCGATACCCCTGGCCACGTCGATTTCTCCTACGAGGTGAGTCGTTCGCTGCAGGCCTGTGAAGGGGCTCTCTTGGTGGTGGATGCCAGCCAGGGCGTGGAAGCCCAAACCCTGGCCAATGTGTATCTCGCGCTCGAAAACGATCTTGAGATCATCCCCGTTCTCAACAAGATCGACCTGCCGGGAGCCGATGCGGATCGGATCAGCGAAGAAATCGAGGCGATTATTGGCCTGGATTGCTCTAACGCCATCCATTGTTCAGCCAAAACAGGCCTGGGTGTTCCCGACATTCTTCAGGCGGTGGTGGATCGGGTGCCTCCTCCGCCCGACAACGTGAGCGAGCCCCTTAGGGCCCTAATTTTCGACTCGTATTACGACCCCTACCGGGGCGTGATTGTGTATTTCCGGGTGATTTCCGGCTCCATCAGCAAGCGCGACAAGGTGCTGTTGATGGCGAGCAGGAAAACCTATGAGCTCGACGAAGTCGGGGTGATGGCGCCCGACCAGCGTCAAGTGGAGTCACTCCATGCCGGGGAGGTGGGGTACCTAGCGGCGTCGATCAAGGCCGTGGCCGATGCTCGGGTGGGCGACACGATCACGTTGGTTAGCAATCCGGCCACGGAGGCCCTGCCCGGTTATACCGAGGCCAAGCCGATGGTGTTTTGCGGCCTCTTCCCCACCGATGCCGACCAATACCCCGACCTGCGCGAGGCCCTCGACAAGCTGCAGCTCTCGGATGCGGCCTTGAAATATGAGCCCGAAACCAGTAGTGCCATGGGCTTTGGCTTTCGCTGTGGCTTTTTGGGCCTGTTGCACATGGAAATTGTGCAGGAACGCCTCGAGCGGGAATACAACCTGGATTTGATCGTCACCGCGCCATCGGTGATCTATCTGGTGAACATGCTCGATGGATCCACTTTGATGGTGGACAACCCGGCCACCTTGCCTGACCCCCAGCAGCGCGAATCGATTGAAGAGCCCTACGTGAAGCTCGAAATCTATACCCCTAATACCTACAACGGCACCTTGATGGAGCTGTGCCAGGAGCGCCGGGGTGAGTACATCGATATGAAATACATCACCACCGATCGGGTCACCCTGCACTACGAGATGCCCCTAGCGGAAGTGGTGACCGACTTCTTCGATCAGATGAAGAGCCGCACCAAGGGCTATGCCTCGATGGAATACAGCCTGATTGGCTACCGCAAGAACGAATTGGTGCGCCTTGATGTGCTGATTAATGCTGAAAAAGCCGATCCCCTCACCACGATTGTTCACCGCGATAAGGCCTACAACGTGGGCAAGGGCTTGGTGGAAAAGCTCAAGGAATTGATCCCTCGCCAGCAATTCAAAATCCCGATCCAGGCCTCCATTGGCAGCCGGGTGATTGCCTCCGAGAGCATTAGTGCCATTCGCAAAGATGTGCTTGCCAAGTGTTATGGCGGCGATATCTCCCGGAAGAAAAAACTCCTGCAGAAGCAGGCCAAGGGCAAAAAACGCATGAAGGCCATGGGCAAAGTCGACGTGCCCCAGGAAGCCTTCATGGCCGTTCTGAAGCTCAACCAGTAGGGCAAGGGGGATCGATCGGCACCTGTGGGCCCCAAGCCCGTAATATCAATCAGACACAACCATCCGTGCCATCGTTAGGTTCAATGGTTCCTTCTGGTTGATTTGAGCACCGTGTCCAGCCCCCCATCCACCGAATCGAATGGGATCAGCACGAGGGATTTGTCGCGGTGGGGTTTGCTTGAGCGGGTTCAGCGAGAACGCTGTATTGACGGATTGTTGGCCGATCGGGCCCTGCCAGAACCCGATCAGTTGACGGCGTTGCGGGTGGAGTGGGAACGCCAGCACAACCTGGCCAGCCCCGAGGAGGTTCAAGGCTGGATGGACCAGCATGGACTGGAGGAGGAGGATGTCGATCGAATGGCTGCCCGCTCCTTCCAGTGGTTGCTGTGGTGCCAGGAGCGCTGGGGTACAGAATTGCAGACGATCTTTTTAAAACGCAAGCCTGAACTGGACCAAGTTACCTATTCGCTGCTGCGCCTCCGTAATGGTGAGCTTGCTTCCGAGCTCTATCAACAAATCAAAGAAGGGGAGGCGACCTTTGCGGCGTTGGCCGCGGAATTTTCAGAGGGTCTAGAACGGGAGAGCGGAGGCCTTCTTGGCCCCATTCCCCTCACCCAGCCCCACCCTGGCTTGGCCAAATTGCTGCAGGTGAGCCAGCCTGGCCAACTCTGGCCGCCAAAGGCGTTGGAGGGTTGGTGGGTGATTGTGCGCCTTGAAAAAATGCACGGCGCCACGTTTGATCCAGGGATGCAGGAGCGCCTCTTGCTCGACGAGGGTGAGCGGGCCATTCTGCAGCTGCTCCAAAACAGGCAGACCAAATCATCCTAGAAACTAGATCCGACCTCAAATCCTGTGGGCTGGGAGGCAACGTCAATAGTTTGCGTTGGCTGGTTGTTCAACGCCTCCAACCTTTGTCGCTTGCCGGTTCTCTGGCCGACCACGACGCCTTCCCCATCTTGTTCGAATAGGGCAAAATGCACCGAAGTGCTCCCGTATGGGGCGATTACGCCCCCCCCTTTTTTTCTTTTAGCCCTTGGAACTCGTTGCAGCACTGAGGGTTATTGATGGGTGGAGCCCGTTTGGTCAGCTTCCTCAGGCCATCAAGGCTGTTTTGGCTGAATCCTTGCAGCCATTGCGGCTGCGGCCCGGTCAAAAGCTCTACGACCACGGCAGCCTCCCCCCCGGCGTAGCCCTGGTGGTGAAGGGGCAGCTCAGGCTTTTGGGCCGGGATGAAAAGGGCGAACCTTTCACCATTCAGCGGATTGGTGCCGGCTCCATGGTGGGCCAGGTAGCCCTGCTCAGGGGAGTGACAGGACATGCCTTGGCGGCTTCCCTGCCGACCCAGCTGTGGCTGTTGCCTGCGGAAAACTTTTTGCAGGCGCTGGGTGCACAACCCTCGCTGAATGCCAGTTTTTCCAGCCCCAGCATTGAAGAGTTGTACGCGGCGGCGGCGGCGAGCCGTCGCCCTGAATTGCCTAGCAGGTCTACCCTGCGGGACTGGGCGGCCAACCAGATGCAGGAGGCGCCAGGAGAGCAGCAGGTCCTCTTGTTGCCCCCCGGAACCCACAGCTTTCCCGAGGGCTGGACCTCCTGGTTGGTGAGCTCAGACAACTTCGAAGGACTCGAGCCAGGCCGAGAAGTTCAAGGCCCCGTTGAGCTCGCAGTGCGGGGCAAGCTGCCCGGTCGCTTGTTAGCCCAGCCATCCTCGTGGCCCCCCTTGCGGCTACCTGCCGCCATGGTGGTGGATTCCGATTTGGATGGTGATACGGCTGAAGCCAGTGCCGTCCTCGATCCGGAATGGGTCGAAAGCCCTGGCTCGATTGTTGCGTTCCAGCGGCAAACCGATGCCCTGGAGGATTGGTACGGTCGTCTTAACGATGATGGATCTTTTCCCCACATGCGTGGGGATGGGCCAATTGATGAGCCCTTGGCCTGTTTGCGAATGCTGGCCAGGCACTTCGATTTGCCCTTCCGCAGGGATGTGTTGCGGCGCATCCTTGCGGATCAGTTACAGCGCGAGGGTGCAGACAGTATTGCCCTGATCCAGTTGGCCGCGGTTTGTGACCTGATGGGGCTGAGGGCTTCCATGCTGGAGGTGAACGAAGCCCAGCTGCAGCGTCTGCCAACGCCAGCGGTGATGGTGCAAGAGGGGCATCCCCTCGTCATTTGGCAATCCGGACCCTTGGAAGCCCTGGTGGGTAACCCGCGCAAAGAGCAGGGACGACTGGCCTATGCCGACCTCTCCGATTTCAACGAGGAAGGAAAGTTGGCGGTGCTTTGCCTGGAGAGAAGTGCCAACACCCCCAAGGCCCGCTTTGGCTTGAGCTGGTTTTTGCCCGCACTGATGCAGCATCGGCTCGTCTTGATCCAGGTGTTGATTGCAAGTTTTTTTGTTCAATTGTTTGCGCTTCTCAATCCACTGTTGGTTCAGCAAATTATTGATGCGGTGATAAGCCAGGGCAATCTCAGTAGCCTCAATGTGTTGGGCACGTTGCTTGTGGGCATGGCTGTGGCCCAGGCTGTCTTGGGGTCGTTGCGAACCTATCTTTTTTCCGATACGACAAATCGCATTGATATTTCCCTGGGTGCCACCATTATCGACCATTTACTTAGGCTCCCTTTGGGTTATTTCGCCAAGCGTCCCGTTGGTGAAGTGAGTAGTCGTATCAATGAACTTGAGAAAATACGCAGGTTCCTAACTGGAACAGCCCTCACGGTTGTTTTGGATGCTTGTTTTTCCTTGATTTATATTGCTGTCATGCTGCTCTATAGCGTGCAGCTTACGTTTTGGGCTTTGGCCGTTGTGCCATTTTTCATTGCCCTCACCATTGCCGCTGCCCCTGTGATTCGAAGGCAGCTTCGCAATCAAGCCGAAGCCAATGCCAGGGTGCAGAGTCATTTGGTTGAAACCCTAGGGGGTATGGAAACCGTCAAAGGCCAGGGCATGGAATTGCACAGCCGCTGGCGCTGGCAGCAACTCTATGGCGGGCAAATTCAGGCTGGTTTCAATAATACTCTCACCAGTACGGCAGCTGGTTCGGCTAGCAACTTCCTGGAGCAGCTTTCCGGACTCCTTGTTTTGTGGGTTGGAGCCACCCTTGTTTTGAAGGGAGAATTAACCCTGGGCCAGCTGATCGCTTTCAGGATTTTGGCTGGCTATGTGACCAGTCCAATGCTCAGATTGGCAACCCTTTGGCAGAACTTTCAGGAAACATCCCTTTCCCTTGAAAGGCTAGCCGACATTGTGGACCATCCCGAAGAAATTGAAATTGCCGGTGAGCAATTGCCTCCCCTTCCTCCGATCCATGGAGCCATTCGCTATGAAGCTGTCAATTTTCGCTTTGCCAACCAAGGCCCACTCCAGCTGTTGAATGTGAGTTTCGAAATTCCTGAGGGATCTTTTGTTGGTGTGGTAGGAACCAGTGGCTCCGGAAAGAGCACATTGCTGAAAATGTTGACTCGCCTCTATGATCCAACCGAGGGTACGATTCGCATTGACGGTTATGATATATCCAAGGTTGATCTTTATTCTTTGCGAGCCCAAATTGGTGTAGTACCCCAGGACAGTTTGCTTTTTGACGGCTCCGTTATGGCAAATTTGGCACTTACCAGGCCCGACGCCTCCTTCGAGGAGATTTCGAGAGCTTGTGAAGTGGCCTGTGCCCATGACTTCATCCAGGCCATGCCTGCGGGTTACAGCAGTTCGGTGGGCGAGCGGGGAGCTGGGTTAAGCGGTGGCCAGCGCCAACGGATAGCCATCGCTCGGATGGTGCTGAAGAGACCACGGTTGCTCGTGTTGGATGAAGCAACAAGCGCCTTGGATGTGGATACCGAGAAACAATTGACCCGCAATTTGATGGAGGTCTACCGGGGCAGTACTGTGCTCTTTATTACCCACCGGCTTGGCAGCCTGCGCCATGCTGATCGAATCTTGGTGATGGACCAGGGTTCGCTTGTTGAGAGCGGTTCCCATGCCGAACTGATGAGTCTGGGAGGTCGTTACGCCACTCTCTATAATCAGCAAGAGGCTGCATTAGCGTGAGCGATCTAATTCGCCATTCATCAGCTTCAAAGTTGGTGCGCCCCCTGGATTACCAGGAGGTGAGATTGAAGCCGCCGCCGATTTGGAGCCAGGCGTTGGTTTGGAGCATCATCGGAACGGCAAGTTTTGCTTTTATTTATGCATGCTCTGCCAAGATCGATGAAGTTGTTGTAGCTACGGGAGATCTTCAGGCCCAGGGCGCTGCCCGGCCGATCATGGCGCCTGCCCCTGGCGTCGTAAGTCAGATCTTCGTCAAAGAGGGATCTACCGTTGTGGCCGGCCAGCCGCTCTTGAAATTTGATCCCGATGTGAGCCAGAAGCGGTTCACCACTCTCACCAATCAAATCAGGCTGGAGCGGCAGCGCCTTTTTGAACAGAACCGCGCCTATGAGGCACGCCAGGAAAGCTTGCTTTCCAAGAAAAAAAGTTTGCAAGGTTCTGCCGATACTGAGGCCATGATTGAGGAGAAGCTGGTTCCTTTGGTTCGGGAGGGAGCCATCCAAATGGTCCAGCTTTTGCAGCAAAAAAATAAGGTGCAGGAGCTGCGCTCTGAAGTCGCTCAGTCCGAAGCCAACATTCGTGAGGTCCAGGCAGAGAAGATCAAAACCCAACAGGAATCCCTGCGGAGCATCAGTGATCTAGAGCGTCAGCTTGTGGAGGTGAATAAAACCCAGCAGTATGAAGTCATGCGTTCACCCCTTACGGGCTTGGTTTTTAATCTAGTCCCATCCAGTCCAGGGTATTCAGCCAGTGCGAATGAAGTCCTGTTGAAGGTTGTTCCCCGGGGGGCCATGGAGGCCAAGGTTTACCTTACAAACCGGGATGTAGGTTTCTCTAGGCCAGGCCAGACCGCCCAAGTCCGCGTGGACGCCTTCCCATTCACCCAGTTTGGCTCGATTCCAGGCCAGTTGAAGTCGGTTGCTACGGATTCTCTGCCGGCTGATCAGCAGAATCCCCAGCCCCGCTTCCCTGCCTATGTGTCGCTTGAGCAACAGTACCTGAGCAAGGATGGCATTCGCTATCCGGTGCGCTCAGGGCAGAGTGTCTCGGTTAATTTGGTGCTGCGTGAAAAACGGGTCATCACACTTCTGACGGATGCTGTTGAGAAGGCCTTCGATTCCCTACGCCGAATCCGTTCAGCTGCGAACTAGGGACGGCTGGGGTCTAAACATGTCACAGTTCTAGACATGTCTGTGTTCTGGACATGTCTGTGTTTTTTGCATTGCAAGGCACGGCCATTTTTCTTCTACTATGGAACACGCCGGCCCCTTCCTCCCACATCGCGTCTTACCGCTTTTAAATCATGGCTAGTAGATCCACCAGCGAAAAAGTCAGCAGTTTTATCCAATGGTTTGAAACCCTTGACGCTTCTGAGCAAGAGGTGTTGATGAGCATGGTTTATAAGGAAAAGCGGATTCGGGACGTGGTCAACTCCCTTGGCGGCATGGCCCAAGAACAGCGGCAAGAGGTGTTCCAGCGATTGGGTTTGCCGGTTGACTTGGTATCGCGGATTCCGCCCCCTGACCCAGCCTCCCTCAATGATGTGGAGGTGGAATGGGAGGACTGGAAGGCCCCTGGCACAACTCCTTGAACAGCAGCGTTGCTTAGAGGGCTATGAAAACACCTGATCCCTTGATCAGTCCGGGGGCTGGTTCCTCTGGCCCCCGTCAAGGTACTTCGATGCCAGCTAGGTCTGCGACTGACCGTTTGTGGCAAAGGTGGCAACGGTTTCAGCGCCTTTGGCCCGAGCGGATTGGTCTTTCTGGGCTGATGTTTGCCCCCTTTGCAGGCCAATTGATTCTGGCTTTGACCTTGATGATGGGGTTGAGCTACCGCATGGCTGCCTCCATCATCAATCAGCTCACCCAGGAGGTGGGTGAGCAGATCGGTGGCCGGGTTGTCCAGGAACTGGATACCAGGATTGGCGCTCCCCGCCAGATCAACACGATCAACAACCGTCTCTTTGCCAGTGGCCTGGCATCTCCAGGCCAATTGGAGGCGTTGGGACCGATTTTGCATGCTGAAATGGAAGCCTTTCCCGGCATGGGATCGATTCAAGTGGGCACGCTGGATGGCGCCTACTTGTTGGTTCAGCGTGATCAGAATGACGGGGTTCAGCTTAGTTTTCAACCAGCAGGTTTGGGCTTGCGTCCACTCACCACCTGGCAGACCTCTTCTACGGGATCGCGGCTCCAGGTTTTGGGATCGACCCCCTTTGATGTGCGCAACGAACTATGGTTTCGTCAGGCGCTTCGACCGACTGGGACGCCAAGTAGTTCTTCCCAACCATTGGGCCCCCTGAATCGTCCCTGGGGTGCGATTGGTGGTGATATTCAGCTGCCCCAGATTGCTCAGTTTTTGCGTGGGTTGGAGATTGGTCAGGGTGCTGCTGTGACGATCGTGGATCGTCGTGGTTTTTTAGTGGCTACATCTACGAAGCAAGAGGCATTCCGTGTGGTCAATGGTGTCGTGCAGCGACAGGCTGCTGCCACAGCAGCCGATCCATTGATTCGTGGTGCGTCTCAAGCCGTGCGTGATCGTTTTGGGCTCGAGTTTGCCGAGCGCCGTGATATTGATGGCAAGGCCTATATGTTGGTTACCAACCTATGGAGTGATCCTGCAGGAACGACATGGCAGGTGATCGTGGCGACGCCAGAAGATAACTATTTAGGCAGTGTAAAAAGCACGATGCGTAATAGCTTTTTGATCCTGCTTTTTACCTTTGGGCTGATGGTGTTTGTCAGTAGAGCTACGGCCGGCCTCGTGGGCCGCCCCCTAAGGCTCGTGGCCTCTGCGGCTGATGCGATGGCCCGTGGTGATTTGGATCAACGGCTGCGGGGTACGGGTGTTGATGAGGTGAATGACCTTACGATTTCGTTTAATTCCATGGCTGGCCAACTTCGCCAAAGCTATGGCGATCTTGAGACCATGAAGAATTATGCTGAATCGATTCTAGAAAGTATGAGTAATGGCGTCATTACGATTGCCGATAACGGCCTGATTCGCACGGCGAACCAAGCTGCCTGTGCCTTCTTCGGGGTTGATCCCTCCGGCGTTGTCGGAAAAAAAGCCGTTCAATTTTTTGTTGGACCAAATCGGTGGCTCATTGAACGCTTTGAGCGCGTCAACAAAAGTGGTGAAAGCTATGTTGTGATGGATACGGAGTTGAATGTGCACGATAAGGAACTCTCTGCAAACATTTCCATACTGCCTTTGCGAGATGAACGCATTGGTCAAATTGGCACGATGTTGATGGTGGAAGATATCAGTGAGGAGAAGCGTATGAAGGGAACGATGGCCCGTTATATGGATCCTGTCGTTGCGGAACAGCTGCTGAGTGGGGGGAGCCAGGGTTTGGGAGGTACCGAGAGTATGGCTACTGTTTTGTTCAGTGATATCCGAGGCTTTACATCCATTAGCGAGGCTCTTGGAGCCCAGGGCACGGTGAGTTTGTTGAATGACTATTTCACTTTGATGGTTGATTGCCTTGTCGATGAAGGTGGCATGTTGGATAAATTTATTGGTGACGCCATCATGGCTATTTTCGGACTACCCATACCCGCTGATGGTGATGAAGATCGCGCGATGCGCGCGAGCATTGCCATGTTGACAAGTCTTGATCAGTTTAATGTTAACCGGGCTGCCAATAACCAGTTGCCCGTTCATATTGGCATTGGTTTGCATACCGATGAAGTTGTGAGCGGCAATATCGGTTCGCCAAAGCGAATGAACTATACGGTTATCGGTGATGGCGTGAACTTGGCCTCGAGGCTTGAATCGGCTTGTAAGTTTTATGGGGCGGAGTTGTTGATCAGCGAGGCTACGGCGAACCGTCTTGCATCAAGTTATTGCATGCGTGAGGCTGATTTAGTGGTTGTTAAGGGTAAGTCCCAACCGGTCCAGATTCATCAGGTGTTGGATGCCTATAGTCCTGAGCGATTCCCTGCCCGTGATTTGGTCTTGCAGGCCTATGGTGAAGGCCTACAGGCCTACCGCGCCCAGCAGTGGGACCAGGCCATGGGTGGTTTTAACCGTGCGATTGAACTTCATCCAGGAGACAAGCTTAGTCAGATTTATCTTGAGCGAACTGAATTGCTGAAGCTGGATCCCCCTGGCAGCGATTGGGATGGTGTTTGGCGGATGACAAGCAAATAGTAACGAAGAGATCTTAAGGTTTGGTTTTGCCAAATCTTAAGGATGGCTATCGCACTCCTATCGCAAGGCTGAGTTCAATCAGGCTTGCAACATTTGCTTTCTCTGGACTGAGCTGACGACCAAGTTCCAGCTGACGTTTTTGTAGCTTCACTGAGATTGGATGTGCATCCAGTGGATTCGCACTGGGTTTTGTCAGCCAGGTTTGGAGTTGCTCCAATTCGGCGGATGAAAGTCCTTCGACGACGGAGCGAAGGCCACTCGGTGCCATGATTTTGCTTTCCCGGCCTAGGTGCTCAACGATAGCTAGATCTGCTTTGATCTCTGGATCAATGAGGAGAAGATCGTGGGTCGTTAATCCAATATTCTCTAGCTTTAGGCATAGTTTTTTCAGCTGAATATCAAAGCTTGCTTGATCGCGTTTGGCCGCACTATCTAGACTATAAAGTATTTTTTCTTCTGCAAGGATTTCAATGCCATCGTCGTTTAGCTCGGCTGCCACCAGTCGATCGAGGCTGTTTGTATTTCTCATCAGGAAAATTGAAATGACCCGATTTGCGCGGTTTTGTGTTGCTTCTTTTTTGGCTTGACCATTGCTAAAGGCGTCTGCCCATTTCCTCAATAATCCTGGATTTGTCTTGTTGATGATGAAAAGACTTGCACCGCTAAAAATCAGTGCATTAAGCAGATTAGTGCTTTGCTCGGGATCGATGCCCAGTCTCTTGTTGATGAAGTCGAGGGCCGATGGCTTCATGTTGGATGGCTGACCGTTGTTATCCATGCCTCCTATGGGGTTCCATCCCGGAATTAATCCAAGGCGCCGAGCCCAGGCGCGGAGGTCATCTTGAGACCGTTCCTTGAGACCCTGCACCAGTTGTTGGTTTTGGCCGCCGCCTCTGGAATCATCGGTGACGCTGATCGTCTGCACGTCACTGGTAACAGCTGCCAGGGTACCTGTGCCCTCACCATCTGAACCATCTGTTTTTGCTGCGGCGGGATTCTCCTCATCGATATTGGCTACTTCGAAGATCCCCAGACTCGTGGTGCTTGCGTTGCTGCTGGTACCACCACCGCTGCTTGTATCGCCACCACCACCACCCCCACCACCACCACCACCACCGCCGCCGCCACCGCCACCGCCGCCGCCACCGCCACCGCCGCCACCACCGCCGCCGCCACCGCCGCCGCCACCACCGCCGCCGCCGCCGCCACCACCGCCGCCGCCGCCACCACCGCCACCACCGCCGCCACCGGAGTTGGTAGCAGTGGCTGTTGCGGCGGTGGTCACAAAGATTGGAGCGCCAGGGTCAAGGATGGTTCCAAACGTTGAATCGTCATCGCCTAAACCATTATCCTGGATATAGACGGCAAGATAAACCGGGATACCACTTACAAAATTATCGGCAGTCAATGCTACGTTCCCTGTTGTTTCTAGTCTTGCGCCTACATTTACGCCAAAATCATCGGGCTTGTATTCAAAAACAGATATTGTTCCTGTTGCCGATTGCTTTAGATACTTTATTTTTTGAAGGTCTGCCCAAGTAAGATTGGAATCAAGTTGGAATTCGAAGCGTGCTACAGATCCTGGCGTGTCTAGAGTTAGGCTGAACTCGATTAGCGGAGCCAAGGACTTAATTGATTCAACCTTGCCTCCGGAGGAGTCTGCTCCTAGATCTGCTGTTATTGATGCGAAGTCTTCTGTGGTTAATGTAGGTCCAGGGTTATAAGTAAGCGTGCCTCCTATGTCTGTTGCAGAGAATGGAATCGGAGCGGACCCGTCAGCGGCAGGCGCCAATATGAATTGTTCGGTCCGGGGTGTGTTGTCAACCTGTGAAGGTATATTCAGTTTGAAAGTCTTGCCTACTGATAGCGAGTTAAGTTCAAGAGGTGTAGGACTCGTATCATCTTGTACGGAAACAGAAAAACTTAGGGAATCTAGCTCAGCTGAGCTAATTGTTTTTGCGACGGTTAGCTGATTGCCATTTGTGATCACTAGTTTCGCGATCACTCCTGGGTCAGTAGTGCCAGCCGCGGTAAGATTCTTGAATAGGAGATCTTTTGGCTTTGTATCTAGGTCTTGTGCTGAAAATGTGCCAAGTACAGTTCCAGCTGAAACAGATCCATCCCCTTCCTTGAGGATATTACTTTTGGTGGTGAAGTAGATATTTTCTGGCGCTTTGGGTGGGGGTGGGGATATAAACGTCTGGAGCTGAACGGTCTCGGCACTCGCTGCACCTGAGAAGCCGGACGTCAGTAGGGACTGTGAATCGAGCAATCCCTCTGGATAGGACTTGCTGTTGTCGAGAAGTCTGACCGAGATTGCACCTGGACTGCCGCTAAACGAAGATGCCGCTTTAAATCGTATTTCACTTGTGGAGGAGAGAATAAATGGTATGTTTTCGCTAACGCTAGGTAGGTTTGCCCAAGTTCCCCCACTTGAGCGATACTGCCATTTCCCATTGAGTGGATTGATTGTTGCTGCGTTGGCAACAATGGCGACACCTTTAAATGTGCGGAAGCTGTTTCCGGCGGTGGTTTTATCGTTAAATACTCCGTTACCCGACCCGAAGAGTTCCTCGATTGTGCGATAGATGATATTGCTATCTCCACTCGTGCCTTGAGGCATTGGAGTATTGCCAAGGTTGAAATCAACCTGCTTTTTGCCTGCAATTGGTGCAATATTGTCTCCGCTCTGTGCTGCAATTCTTAGGATTGCTTGTTTTGTGTTGTTTGTTTCGTCTTGTACTTGTACATTGACAGTTAGGAAGCCTTTATTCCTAATCGCATTTAGTTGCTCTGCGGTAATTGTTGGGCTTAGCGATATCTCGCCACTTGTGCTGATATTGATTAGGTTGTTGTCTTCGCTGTTTCCATTTTTTGTATAGAGAAGATCGATCTGGCGTGTATCTGGATCATTGGCTATTAGCTGTCCAATGGACGAGCCCGGGGTATCATTTGATTTAAGTACTGTGTTGCTACTTAATGTTGGCGACGTGGGTGGTGCTGTGATGATTTGACTTAGGCTCACAATGGCGGCACTTGCGGCAGCTGAGCCACCAGTGGGCAGAGGTGATGAAAGTTGGCCGGCCGATGCTGTTAGGGTGGGATTGCTGCTGTCTAGGAGGCGTACACCGAGTAGACCTGGAGACCCAACAAAGGTGCTTTGTGGAGCAAAGCGAATCTGGGCATTTGCGGGGAGAACGAATGCAAGGGCTTCAGAGACGGCTGGAAGATTAATCCAGTTGGTAGATGTTTTAAATTGCCATAACCCTTGCGCAGCAGTAGCTGCGTTGCTGACGATTGCAACGCCACCTATGGCGCGACTAGAGCTACTGCTTTCACTCGATGCGGGTAGATCTGAATAGATCGAGGGTCCGCCAAATAGACTGCTGATGGTGCCGCCATTCAGTGTGGAGAGTGAATCTCCTTGCCGAATGGGGCTTAGTGCAACTTCTGTTGTAAGTGCGGTGGGCGCGTTGTTTGTGTTATTGGGAATTGAAAGAATAAAGGTTTTAAGGAAAGGCCTTGTTCCGCCGTCGCTGGCGCTGAGGGTTATTGATACCTGATCTTTTCCACTGAAGAAGGCATTGTATTGGGTTGAGTTAAAGCCGCTTTTGAAGGCTAGTTGGTTGCGGTTGGTAATCCTAAAGGGAATGGTTTCTGGTGTGTTTAGGGGTGTCTCCCCCCCGATTATGACTTGCGTGATGTTGTAAGTGAGGAATGCTTCGTTGGTGTCTAAGTCATTGCCAATGATTGTTGCAATGGGAGCGGTTAGGTTGGTCGCCAGCGGAATGACAGTTCCACTGAGTGTTAGAGAGGTGGGTGGTGCCGTAATGATTTGACTTAGGCTGACAATGGCTGTACTTGCTGCGGCTGAGCCACCAGTGGGCAGGGGTGATGATAGTTGAACGGCGGATGCCGTTAGGGTGGGATTGCTGCTGTCTAGCAGGCGTACACCCAGTAGGCCTGGAGACCCAATAAAAGTGCTTGTTGGTGCAAAGCGAATCTGGGCATTTGCGGGGAGAACGAATGCAAGGGCTTCAGAGACGGCTGGAAGATTAATCCAGTTGGTTGATATTTTGTATTGCCAGGCCCCTTGCGCAACACTAGCTGAGTTGCTGACGATTGCAACGCCACCTATGGCGCGACTAGAGCTACTGCTTTCTTCTGATGCAGGTGGATCTGAATAGACCGAGGGGCCACCAAATAGACTGCTGATGGTGCTGCCATTCAGTGTGGAGAGTGAATCTCCCTGTCGAATGGGGCTTAGTGCAACTTCTGTTGTAAGTGCGGTGGGCGCGTTATTTGTGTTATTGGGGATTGAAAGAATAAAGGTTTTGAGGAAAGGCCTAGTTCCGCCGTCGCTGGCGCTGAGGGTTATAGATACCTGATCTCTTCCGCTGAAGAAGGCATTGTATTGGGTTGAGTTAAATCCGCTTATGAAGGCTAATTGGTTGCGGTTGGTAATCCTAAAGGGAATGGTTTCAGGTGTGTTTAGGGTTGTATTCCCGATGACGACTTCCGTGATGTC